>NZ_JBHWUF010000003.1:80358-478193 GCF_042738325.1 Rhodococcus sp. NPDC059969
TTAACCGTTTTACAAACCCGTGTTGGCCCGTCAACCCCGGCCGGGTTGTTCCGTGGTCTAATCCCCCCCCGGGTGGGCCCTTTTTTAACCCCCCCGCGTTTAACAAAGGCGCACAGCAGTTTCTAGCGAGGGTTCTCAGCTCCGACAGCCTGCGTAATCGACGAGAAGCCTGCCGCGCGCACGCGCTTGGCGATGCCTTTGTGGATGCTGCGAGCCCAGAACGGTCCGCCGTAGATGAAGCCGGTGTATCCCTGCACCAGCGTCGCGCCGGCGAGGATCCGTTCCCACGCCTGATCGGCCGTCTCGATACCGCCGACCGAGATGATGGTCATCTTGTCGCCCACTCGGGCGTACAGGCGCCGAAGTACCTCGAGCGAGCGCTCGGCAACCGGTGCGCCGGACAGCCCGCCCGCGCCGAGTGCAGCTACCTCGGCGTCCGGGGTCTTCAAACCGTCGCGTCGGATCGTGGTGTTGGTCGCGACGATTCCGGCAAGTCCGAGTTCGACGGCCAGATCGGCGACGGCGTCGACGTCGTCGTCGGAGAGATCGGGAGCGATCTTCACCAGTACCGGCACGCTGACGGTATCGAGCACGGCCTGCAGGATCGGGCGCAGTGATTCGACGGCCTGTAGATCACGGAGTCCGGGTGTGTTCGGCGAGCTGACATTCACGACCATGAAGTCGGCCAGCGGTCCGAGAAGCTGCGCGCTGGCGGTGTAGTCGGCAGCGGCGTCGGCGGCTTCGACGATCTTGGTCTTGCCGATGTTGGCGCCGATCGGCACCGTGACGCGGCGCTGCCGGAGGAAGTTGGCTGCATGACCGGCGCCGTGGTTGTTGAAGCCCATCCGGTTGATCAGAGCGTGATCGGCCGGAAGTCGGAACAGACGCGGCGCGGGGTTACCGGGCTGAGCCTGGGCCGTCACCGTTCCGACCTCGGCGAAACCGAAGCCCAACGGGCCCCAGGCGTCGACTCCGGTGGCGTCCTTGTCGAATCCGGCCGCCAGACCGAGAGGTGCGGGGAACGTCAGACCGAAAGCCTGACTGCGCAATACCGGGTCGTCGACGACAAGAACTTTTGCGACCAGCCAGCGAAGGGGAGCGAACCGTGTCACCAGTTTCATCGCGGTGAAGGCAATGTGGTGGATGCGTTCCGGTGGTACCCGGAACATCAGGCTCAGCAGCAGTTGGTACACGATTCTCCAGCTCTTCGGTGGTGTGATGTTGTCAGCGGCTTCGACAGCGGCGGGCCCTGGTCGTCTGTTGGACGATCAGTGCTGAATGCCGTCCGGATCGGTCACGTGCAGCGGCGTCTTCTTGCGCTTGAGAAGCACACGTCGGCTGCCGTCGGGATAGAGACGAACACGGGAGAGTTCCCAACCGCCGAACTCGGCGGAGATCGCCAGGCGCATCGACGCCGTGACCCGCGAAACATTCGGCGGTAGCCGGAGTGGCACGTAGTCGAACTTGTCGTCCGACGTTTCCCACTGCGCGGGGATCCCGCGCGCACGCTTTTCCATCAGTTCTCCCGTGACGGGATGACCTGCAGCCCGTCACCGGTTGCCGATCCGACGATCAGATTGCCGTTGGAAGAGTCTACGGCCAACGAATTCGGCTGTCGCACCGTCTTGAACCGTCCGGTCTCCACAGGGATGCCGGACGACAGGTCGAAGCCGACTACCTCGTTGGTTGCGGTCAGCGTGACCCACACTCGATCCGCGGTCTCGTCGTAGGCAACGGCGTACGGCGACTCGCCGACGGGGTAGCGCTGGTGCATCAGGAGCGGATCGGCAGTGAAGACGAGCAGTTCGTTGCCGGTGGTGTCGGTGACAAGGATGCGTCCGAAGCGATCGGTGGCCAGGTGGGTCGCACCCTCACCGGCACGGAGTGCAACGCCGAGTTTGCCGTCTTCGAGGTTGATCGCCGTCAGCGAGGTCTGACGGTGATCGAGGGCGCTCAGGTTGTCGCCGGTCACCGCGAGTTCGTCCACGGATGCGAATCCCGAAACCTTCTGTGACTGATCGGTCTTAGGGTCGACGATGTGAACTGAACCATTGTCCGTACCGATCGCGATGCGGCCGTCGGTGAGTTCGACCGCGGAGTTCGTCTGGCCGTCGACCGGGATGGAAGTCTGTTCGCCCGAAGTCAGTTTCAGCTTCACTACCTGGCGATCCATTGACAGCAGTGCGTTGCCGTCAGCGGCGATCGAGACGTCGCGTACGTCCGAATTCAGGGTGATCGGACGACCTGTCGAGGCCGGGTCGGCGCCGGACAGGCCGTCCGCAGGAACGACCAGCACCGAGCGTGGGTTGTCGGCGACCAGGACAGCGCTGCGCGTGATCGGGTCGAATGTGATGGAATCGATCAGACCTGAATACGGGTGAACCACGCCGTCCGGGGTGCTGGTGGTGGCCGGCGAGACCGCGGCCGTTGCGGGATCGATCGTGATGAGGTCGTCACCGCCATCTCCGGAAGAACATCCTGTGACCAGCAGAACCGCCGCTCCCATTGCTGCTGCAGTGGTGCGGATCCCTAGGCGAGCCATGTGTAGTTCCTCTTTTTCTTGTCATCTGTTCTTCACGCAGTGCGACTGTCATCGATCATCCCTGATCGCAGTCGGGCGCCGTTCATCGCGTCGAGGAACTACCGACCATTCCGCTCACACCCTTGACGCGATACCGTACGAACAGCGATTGCGGTTAACGCTGCAATCACCGAGGAGATCATTGTGATTCCCACAGAACCCACCGATTCCGGCGCGCAGTCGCCCGAACCGGTGCGGCCGGGCTTCGAGATCGAGGACCTCACCGTCGGCGCTCACGCACACGGTTTCGGCAGGTCCGACGGTCGAACTTTCGCGTTTCGCGTACGCAAGAGCGTGTTGTTCGTCGAGGTTTACGGCGAATACTGCGAGCACAGTGTGCCGACCCCGTCGGATGTCATCGCTACGGCCGAGCGATCGGTGACCGATATCGATCTGACGGACGAGCGAAGCATCGCCGGTGTGGTCCGCGACGCAGTTCTGTCGACGGAGACTGATTGGTCACAGCCCATTCCCGGTGACGGAGTTCGTGAGGGCGACGGTCGCAGCCTGCCGACGGTGAGAGCCGTCCTCAACAGGCTGGGATCGATCATCGATTCTGTTCGGTGAATTCTCGGCGCGGGATCACCAGGGTTGCTCCGGTCTTCGGATGTGGGAACACCTCGACCGGATAACCGTAGACGCGGGTCAGAAGTTCTTCGTGCAACACCGATTCCGGGGGACCGTCAGCGGCGATCCGTCCATTTTCGAGCACGACGATCCGATCCGCGTACGCCGCTGCCAACGCGAGATCGTGCAACACGACGACGACGGCATCGCCGTCCGCAGCGCGGGCGCGAGCCACGGACATCACTGCCTCCTGGTGTCCGAGATCGAGTGCTGCCGTCGGTTCGTCCAGCAGGATGGTCGACGTCTCCTGCGCCAGTACCCGCGCAAGTGCGACTCGCGCCTGCTCGCCACCGGACAGCACGGCAAACGGCCGATTGGCGAACCCTTCGACATCGCAGGTCTTCATCGCCGCGGTGATGGCAGCGCCGTCGCGGTCTTCTCGGCGAGTTCCGGCCCACGGTGCGCGTCCCATGCGAACGACCTGGCGAGCACTGAACGAAAATCCGATGGTGTGTTTCTGGGGGAGCACCGCGCGTCGGCGCGCCATGTCGATCGGTGACCACTGTGTGAGGTCGGTGCCGCCGACCTCAACCCGCCCGGCGATGACAGGCTGATCACCGGCCAACGCCGCAAGAAGTGTCGACTTACCGGCGCCGTTCGGTCCGACGAGGACGACGACTTCTCCGGCCCGAACTTCGAGGGACACACCTTCGAGAATGTGCCGACCACCGCGCTCGACAGTGATGTCGCGCGCCTCGAGGGTGACATCACCGACGCCAGGGCTCTCCGGTTCGGGGGTGACGCGGCCGAAGAATTCGCGCCAGTTTCGGACGAGGCTGCTCATGCCCACCCGCCCTGTTGTGCGCGAGTGCGTCGGAGAAGCCAGAAGAAGAACGGTCCACCCACCAGAGCGGTCAGCATTCCGAGTGGCAGGTCCGCGTTGTCGATCAGCGACCGCGAGCCGAGGTCTGCGACCAGCAGAACCAGTGCGCCGGCGAGGGCGCTCGCGGGAATCAGCGCGCGGTGGCCAGGTCCGACGAGAATGCGCATCAGGTGCGGAACAACCAGACCGACGAAGAGGATGATGCCGGTGAAGGCCACACTCGCCGAGACCAGGAGAGCGACGATCAGAACCGCGAACTGGCGAAGCCGTTCGACGTTGACGCCCAGGTGACGGGCCGCGTGTTCACCGAGCGCCAGCAGGTCGAGACGCGGGGCGATCATCATGGTCGCGGCGATCCCGACGACGGTCATCGGGGCCACGATCAGGACTGCGTTCCAGGAAGCGCCGTTGAGTGAGCCGAGTTGCCAGAACACGATCTGATCGCGAGCAGACGGGCTGGCGACAAAGGTGAAGAAGGCGATGAGACCGCCGGCGAACGCGTTGATCGCAACGCCGGTCAGCACCAGCGTCACCACTTCGGTTCTGCCCTCGTGCCGAGCGAGCAGATACACCGCAGCTGTGGTCACCAGTCCGGCGACGAACGCGGCGGCAGCTACAGCCCAGCCGGCCACGAACGTGCCGCCGACGACGATGACAGCGCTCGCGCCGACCGCCGCACCCGCGGACACCCCGATCACTCCGGGCTCGGCCAGCGGATTGGAGAACACACCTTGCAGAAGCGCACCGGAACATCCCAGCGCCGCGCCGACACAGATGGCGAGCACGACGCGGGGGAAACGAACCTCCCACAAGGTCACTTCACCGCTGGGATGGGCGGGCATCGGACCGAGATCGAGCCCGATGCGGTGCAGGATGCTGCCCAAAACCTCGAGTGGTGACGTCGGAACCTGACCGATGCACGCCGACAGCACTGCGACGATCACCAAAGCGAGAGACAAGCTGATCAGAACTGCACTCACCCGCGACCGCGACGCGGGGCGAGATGCCGACTTGTCGGCGCCCTTGACCTCGTGTGAATCCTCGGCTGCGGACCCAGTCTTACCTGCGTCGGAACTATCTGTTTCTGTACTCACGAATCAGCACTCACAAATCTCTGCTCACGATCCACCGGGCTCGTAGATCGCTTCGGCAAGTGCCGCCATGACACGTCCGGTGTTCGGCCCGAAGCTGAGCAACACTCCGTCCTCCATGTCGACTACTCGTTTGTTCTTTCCGGCCGGTGTCTGAGCAATGCCAGGGACCTTTTCGAGGCCGTCGATACCGCCGATCGACGCCAACCCGTCCGTCATCATGAGCAGGGCGTCCGGCGCGGCGGCGATGAGCGCCTCGCTGGTGATGGGCACGAACTGTTGTGCGATGCCCGAGGCGGTTCCTGCATCGGTGGCGCCGAGTGCCTCGATCAAGGAATCGGCTCCGGACCCTTCACCGCCGATCATGGTGATGGCCGATCCGCGCATGTAGAGGAACGCGATCTTCAGCGGATCGCCCTCGGCGGGGACCAGATCACGAGCTCCAGCGATTTCCGATTCGGTCCGATCGACCAGCGCCGCGCCCTGGGCGGGGACGCCGAGCGCGTCGGCGACGGCCTGGAGTTGCCCCGGCACACCCTCGAGTGTTCGGGTGGGATCGAAGAAGACGACTGGAACACCGGCGGCGCGCAACTGATCCTGGACGCTCTTGGGCCCGATACTCGTGTCGGTGAGAACCACGGTGGGATCGAGGTCGAGGATCGCCTCGGTGTTGAGCGATTGGCCGCCGACCGTGACAACCGGAACGTCTGCGACTGCGGGGAACTTGGCTGCAGTGTCGCGGCCGACAAGATTGTCACCGAGGCCGAGCGCCACCGTCGTCGTCGCGAGCGTCCCGTAGCGGTCGGCCGCAACGATCCGGCTGTTGTCGGTGATGGTCACGTCGACGCCGTCGAAGCTCTTCACCGTCACGGGCAGTGTCGCGGTCGGGTTGTCGGAGACGGGAACCGGGCTGGAATCTTCGAGTACCGCGGTCCGGGCACCCTGAGATGTCGTGGAATTGTCGCTGGACCCGCAAGCCACCAAACCGAAACCGGCTGCTGCGACCAGCGCCGCCGCGGCCAAGCGCTTCATCATTTGACGAGGTAGCTCTCGATGTCGCCTTCGAGGTCGGCGAACAGGTCGCCGTTGAGGCGGTACGCCAGATTCACCTCGTCGATGAAACGCTGCTGTTCCTCGGCAGGAATCTGCAGTGCATCCAGATTCGAGCGGTAGTCGTCCTTGAAGGGCTTCGGCTTGGGGATGCCTTCGAAGATGTAGAAGCGAAGTCCGTCGGTCTCGAATCCGTAGGCGCGTTCGAGCATGCGGCGGATGATCTGTCCGCCGGACAGATCGCCCATGTAGCGCAGGTAGTGGTGTGCGACGAACCCGGCGGGCCAGTCGAACGCCACCTCCTTCAGGCGGGCGATGTAGCGCTCGGTTGCCGGCAGTGCCACGAGTTCGTCGCGCCAGTTCGGTCCGCCGAGGAATTCGAGATCGGACTCGAGTGAAGCCACCCGCAGCAGATCCTCGGACAGGAACGGAGTGACCAACTCGTTGTCGGCGTGGGTGCGGCCGGCTTCTTCGAGGCTGGTGTAGACGAGGTAGGTCTGCCCCAGGAGAGCGGCATAGCCTGCGGTGGTCAGCTCACCGCCGAGCAGAGCACCCACGAAACGCGACTGCTCGGTCTCGCGGTGCGCAGCGTCCGTCTCGGTCTTGATTCGTTCGGAGAAGGCGGGGCCTGCGTCTGCGGAAAGGCTGTCTGCGTCGAGCGTGGTCATGGATTCTCCTGAGGCTGTAGTAAAGCGTTGCCTACTAGGTTAGCCTGCCCTCGCAAAGACGATACCTTCGGTATTTCGATCAGCGGGACGAACTAAGCGCTCACGTCGTCGAGAGCCGCGGCAATCGCTTTCGGAAGTTCCAATTCTTCGGTTGCCAGTACTCCTGTCAACTGGGCGAGATCACGCGTGCCGACGACGGCGCTGGCCACACCGGCGCGATCGCGCGCCCAGGCCAGTGCCACCGCCAGTGGGGAAGTACCCAGACCGTCGGCGGCGGTAACGACGGCGTCGACCACCCGGATCGAGGAATCGGTCAGGTAGCTCTGAACATCCTGTGAATGTGCTTCGTCGGCGCCGCGGGAATCGACGGGAATGCCGTCGCGGTATTTGCCGGTCAACACGCCGCCCGCGAGGGGTACGGCGGCGAACACTCCGACGCCGTGATGGGCGGCCGCTGCGAACAATTCCTCCTCGACGCCGCGTGCGAGCAGTGAGTACTCGGCCTGTGTCGCGGTAAGTTTTGTTGCGCCACCGGCTCCGACGGCCGTCGCCAGCTGCCAGCCGAGGTAACCGCGCACCCCGACATACCGCACCTTGCCGCTCGAGACCGCGTAGTCGAGGGTTGCTGCAACCTCGTCGACGGGCGTGAGCGGATCCCAGGTTGCGACCTGCCACATGTCGAGGAAGTCGGTTCCGAGTTCACGAAGAGTCGCGTCGAGTTGGCGGAGCAATCCGCGCCGCGAGCAGTCGACGCGGTCGGTGCCGATCGGAGTGGGATCGATGCCGGCGCTCGAGCTGATGATGAGTTCGTCACGCGGAACGACGTCGTCGAGCAACTCGGCGAGGATCCGTTGCGCCGCACCGGCGCCGTACGCGGGCGAGGTGTCGACCAAGGTTCCGCCGGCCTCGGCGAAGGCGAGCAGCTGCGCCGCAGCCTCGTCGCCGTCCGTGTCGCGTCCCCATGTCAGTGTGCCGAGCCCAAGTCGCGAGACCCGAAGTCCGCTCGTTCCGACAGATCTGTGCTTCATAACCGCCTGCATCTCGCGCCCGACTCGTGTGCGCAAGTGCGGCACCCGAGAGATCTCACCACGTGCAGACTAGTGGGCGCTCGCCGCGAGTCGGGGTATTCGGACACGGACGTGCCGGGCGCGGCGCGCTGCAGTGAGCACCGGTAGCGTGGCGCCGGTGAAACGTGAACCCGACACACGAAACCTGTGTGCAGTAACCCCATTCGAATCAGCCGGGATCGGTGAGTGATGGGCGAAGCGATGACCTGGCTCCAGGCCGTGATCCTGGGCCTCGTGCAGGGATTGACCGAGTTCCTGCCGATCTCGTCTTCCGGACATTTGCGAATCGTGTCGGAGATATTCTTCGGCAGTGACGCCGGTGCGTCCTTCACCGCGGTGACGCAGCTCGGCACCGAGCTGGCAGTGCTGATCTATTTTGCGCGCGACATCGTGAGGATCATCACTGCCTGGTTCCGGGGTGTGTTCAACGCCGAGCATCGGGGCGATCTCGACTACCGCATGGGTTGGTACGTCATCATCGGCACCATTCCAGTCGGCATTCTCGGGTTCTTCTTCAAGGACCAGATCCGTACCGGCGCACGCAATCTGTGGTTGATCGCCACAATGTTGATCGTGTTCGCGCTTGTCATCGCCGCTGCCGAGTACTACGGGCGCAAGACTCGGCCCATCGAAACCCTCACAGCGCGCGACGGCATCATCATGGGTTCGGCGCAGGCACTCGCGCTCATCCCGGGCGTCTCGCGCTCAGGTGGCACGATCAGCGCCGGTCTTTTCCTCGGGCTCACCCGTGAGGCCGCAGCCCGTTACTCGTTCCTCTTGGCGATTCCGGCAGTTCTCGCCTCCGGTTTGTTCAGCCTCCCGGATGCCTTCGAGCCGGCCGGTGAGGGTCTGAACGCGAGCGGTCCGCAGTTGCTGGTGGCAACCGTCATCGCCTTCGCGGTCGGTTACGCAGCGATCGCCTGGCTGCTTCGATTTGTTGTCGATCACTCCATGTACTGGTTCGTCGGATACAGAATCGCTCTCGGCGTAGTCGTCCTTGCGTTGCTGGCCACAGGGGTCGTGTCCGCGACATAGGGCCCGTTTCGACGTCGACCACCCGTCCGTGCGGCCACCGCCCCATTAGGGTTGTGGAATGACAGTTGTCCTACTGCGGCACGGGCGGTCGACGTCCAACACTGCCCATACCCTGGCCGGTCGAACGCCGGGTGTGGAACTCGACGATCACGGCCGGAAACAGGCCGAAGGCGTCGTCGATCGGCTGGTCGGTCTGGACATCGCGGAGATCGTCCGCTCGCCGCTGTTGCGGTGCGAGCAGACGGTCGGCCCCATTGCCGTCGACCGTGGTCTGACGCCGCTGGTGGAGGATCGCCTCATCGAGGTCGACTACGGAGACTGGACGGGCCGCCCTCTCAAGGAACTGCTGGAGGAACCGCTCTGGAAAGTGGTGCAGCGCCACGCTTCCGGTGCCGTGTTCCCGGGCGGTGAAGGACTGGCCCAGGTCCAGGCGCGAGCCGTTGCCGCGATCCGCGAGCACGACGCACGGCTGGCCGAAGAACACGGCAAAGACGTCGTCTGGATCGCGTGCACGCACGGCGACGTCATCAAATCGGTTCTCGCCGATGCGTTTGCGATGCACCTCGATTCGTTCCAGCGCATCGTCGCCGAGCCCGCTTCGGTCAGCGTGATTCGGTACACGGCCACTCTGCCGTTCGTACTGAGGGTCAACGACACCGGAGACGTGCTCGCAGCGATCGGTGCAGCGAAGGCCGCGACCAACGGCTCGGCTCCTGCACAGGAGTCCGTCCCCGGCGGAGAGGTCGGTGCGTGAGCTGTGACGGATAATGGGTACTCAGTGATGTTCTGCTCGAACTCGAGGAGGTGCAATGTCGCGCGCGATTCACGTATTTCGCACTCCTGACCGATTTGTCGCAGGGACGGTGGGCGAACCCGGTGACAGGTCTTTCTATCTCCAGGCCGTGCACGAAGCACGGGTGGTGAGTGTGTTGCTCGAGAAGCAGCAGGTTCAGGTCCTTGCCGACCGCATGGGCCTACTCCTCGAAGAGGTACATCGCCGGTTCGGAACCGAGGTTCCGCCGCAAGCCGACGACGTCTCCGATCTCAGCCCGTTGGTCACTCCGCTCGACGCGGAGTTCCGGGTGGGCACGATGGGACTCGGCTGGGACGCCGATGCCGGCGCGGTCGTCGTGGAGTTGCTTGCCGTCAGCGAGACGGAGTTCGACGAATCGGTTGTCCTCGACGACGCCGACGACGGTCCGGACGCGGTCCGTGTGTTTCTGACACCTGAGCAAGCGCGCGAATTTTCGCTGCGGTCCGAACGCGTCATCGCGGCGGGACGCGCGCCGTGCCCGCTGTGTGGTGAACCGTTGGCACCCGAGGGGCACGTCTGCATCCGCACCAACGGCTACCGACGCGGCGAGTCCTTCGGTTTTGCGATCGACGACGCAGACGACGACGAGGTCTGACGTCGTGGCCGAACCTGGAGTGCCGGACGTTCTGCTCGAGGGTGATCTGACTCTGATCGGTCAGATCACCACGGCGAGCAACGCCACGCTGGTGTGCGAGTCGACTCTGGGGGAGCAGTCCACCCGTGTGGTCTACAAGCCGGTGCGTGGGGAACGCCCCCTGTGGGATTTCCCGGACGGCACTCTGGCGGGGCGTGAGGTCGCGTCGTACCGAGTGTCCGAGGCGCTGGGCTGGGGAGTGATTCCGCGAACAGTGTTGCGGGACGGTCCTTTCGGGCCAGGAATGGTGCAGCGGTGGATCGACACCGTCGATCGCCGCGCGGACGGATCGGGCGGCCTCGAGATGGTCGACCTGTGCAGTCCCGGCAATGTCCCACCCGGGTGGTTCGAGGTTCTGCAGGCCTTCGACTCGGAGGGCGAACCCGTCTCCCTCATCCATGCGGACGATCCGCGGCTGCAACGAATGGCCGTTCTGGACGTCCTCATCAACAATGCCGACCGCAAGGGCGGTCACGCCCTCGAGGGCGTCGACGGCTCGGTGTACGGGGTTGATCACGGAATCTGTCTTCACTCGGAGAACAAGCTGCGGACCGTGTTGTGGGGGTGGGCCGGGCAGCCAGTACCGGGCGCCTTGATTACCGACGTCGCCGAACTCGCGACAACTCTCGACGGGGATCTGGGCGACGAGTTGTCCGAACTGATCACCGAGGAAGAGATCGTGGCTTTGGCGGTGCGGGCGATGCAGTTCGCAGAGTCCGCTGTGATGCCCGAACCGAACGGCCATCGAACGATTCCCTGGCCGGCTTTCTAGTCTCGAGACGTTTCCTGCTGTTCGCGAGTTGCGGTCTTCAATCCGGGTGAGCGAACCAATCGCAGTAGTTGTTCTCGCAGCGCGGCGACATCCCCGACCCCGACGGTCAATGCCGCATCTTCCTTCTCGAGCGTCAGCAGTCGCTCGTACGTCTGGCGGCCGGCGTCGGTTATCGCGATCACGCGCCGACGCTCGTCCCGCGGATCGGTGTCTCGGGTGACGTGCCCCGCTCGTTCGAGACGGTCGATCGTGCGACTCATCGTCTGATCGGTGACCCGGGCGTTCTTCGCGATATCGCGTTGCGACGCGGGTCCACCAGCGATCGAATGGAGCACGATCAGGCCCGCGTGAGTCATGTCCTGAGACCGCAGAACCTTCTCCCACGAGTGCTCTACCAGGCGTGCAGCGGTGGACAACAGTCGGCCGGTGGGCCAGTCGTCCAGGCCGTCGCTGCTCATGTTTTTGCCTTCCGTTTGCAATTACTCAGCATGCTGAACAAAATAGTCGGCAAGTCCTCATCTGTTGCCGATCTCTGGAGACCCAGTGAGCACACCAGTACAAAATCGTCCTGTTCGTCGCCTTCGATGGATTGTGCCAGCTCTCCTCGTGATCGGCTGGCTGGCAATCGGAGGGTTCGGGGGGCCGTTCGCCGGAAAGCTCAGCACGGTGCAGCAGAACGACAACACCTCGTTCCTGCCCGCCTCGGCCGAAGCCACCGAGGTCGCGAAGCTTCAAGAGAGCTTCACGGACACACGCTTCGTGCCGGCCATCATCGTGGCGGAACGATCAGGTGGACTCGAGCCCTCGGACTCCACCTTCCTGTCCCAGACCGTCGATTCATTCGTCGGTACCGAGGGGTTCGGGGACGCGTCATCGCCGCCGATCCCGTCAGCCGACGGCCAGGCACTGCAAATGTTTTTGCCGGTCGACAGCACGCTCGAGGTCAAGGACAGCGTGAAAGCGCTGCGCACGGCGCTGGAATCGAGCCCTGATGGACTCACGGTCAAGGTCACCGGACCCGCGGGACAGGTTGCGGATCTTTCGGCAGCATTCGCAGGCATCGACGGATTGCTGTTGTTGGTCGCCGGGTCCGTCGTGATCTTGATTCTGATCGTCGTCTACCGGAGCCCGATCCTGCCGTTCGTCGTGATCTTCTCGGCGATCTTCGCCCTCGGTCTGTCGAGCTTGCTCGTATATCTGCTCGCGGACGCAGACGTCATCGCCTTGAACGGTCAGAGCCAGGGCATTTTGTTCATCCTCGTGTTCGGCGCCGCCACCGACTACGCGCTGCTCCTGGTCTCGCGCTACCGCGAAGAGTTGCGGATCAAGAAGGACAAGTACGCGGCGATGCGTACCGCGTGGCGCGCGACGCTCGAACCCGTCGCAGCGTCCGCCGGAACGGTCATCGCGGGCGTTCTGTGCCTGTTGCTTTCCGACCTGAACTCCAACCGCGGACTCGGTCCGGTGGCTGCCATCGGAATTGCCGCGTCCTTCCTCGCGTCGATGACGTTCCTACCGGCAGTGCTGGTGTTGTTCGGGCGAACTGCCTACTGGCCGACCAAGCCGAAGTTCGACGCCGACCGCGAGCACCACGACGAGGCGAACGATCACCGGTTCTGGGCCGGGCTCGCTGCTCGAATCGGTAGGCATCCGCGCCGCTTCTGGGTGGCGTCGACGCTGGTGTTGGTGATCTTCGCGCTGATGATGCCGCAGTTCAAGGCCAGCGGTGTCTCTTCGTCCGACATCTTCTTGCTCGACGTCGATTCGGTTGCAGGCCAGGAGATTCTCGGTGAGCACTTCGACGCCGGTTCAGGGTCGCCGGCCGTGGTGATCGCCAATGCCGACCAGGTCGATGCAGTCGCGGCAGCAAGTCGCGTCGACGGTGTCAGTGATGTGAGTGTCGTCCAGAACGGGGGATCACCTCTGGTTGTCGACGGACGAGTCTCCCTGCAGGCGACGCTGACTGACGCTGCCGACTCACTCGCGGCCGAAGACACGATCGTCCGTCTACGTGATGCAGTTCACGCCGTGGACGGCGCCGACGCACTGGTGGGTGGCGTCACAGCGACCGATCTCGACACGAAGACCACCTCGACTCGTGACCGAACTCTCATCATTCCGGTGGTGATCATCGTGGTGTTCGTCATTCTTTCGCTCCTGCTGCGTTCGCTTCTGGCGCCGTTGCTCCTCATGGGCACCGTTGTGCTCTCGTTTGCTGCGACACTGGGCATTTCGTCGCTGGTGTTCGACCACGTCTTCGGCTTCCCCGGCGCGGATCCGGTGGTTCCGCTGTTCGCATTCGTGTTCCTCGTGGCGCTGGGAATCGACTACAACATCTTCCTCATGACGAGGGTGCGGGAGGAAGCGCTGAAGATCGGCACTCGCGCGGGTGCTCTGCGGGGGCTCACAGTTACCGGCGGGGTGATCACTTCTGCCGGAGTTGTTCTGGCAGCAACCTTCTCGGCGTTGGCGGTGATCCCGCTGTTGTTCCTCGCGCAGATCGCGTTCATCGTGGCGTTCGGCGTCCTGCTCGACGCGCTGATCGTCCGATCTCTGCTGGTACCGGCCTTGACCTACGACATCGGTCAGAAGATCTGGTGGCCGAGCAAGCTCGCGTCGACGCCCGAACCGGAGCAGGATCAGCCAGCACCTTCCCAGCCTCAGAGCAGCCTCCACTAGGCTCGGCAGCATGCAGTCTTGGTCCGATACCGCACTCCCGTCCGTTCCCGGTCAGGGGCCGCCGTTGCGGCTGTACGACACAGCCGACCGTCAGGTTCGTCCCGTCACGCCGGGCAAGAAGGCGACGATGTACGTCTGCGGCATCACCCCGTACGACGCCACCCACCTCGGTCACGCGGCCACGTACCTCACGTTCGACCTCGTGAACCGCATCTGGCGTGACGCCGGACACGACGTCCACTACGTCCAGAACGTGACCGACGTGGACGACCCGCTGTTCGAGCGGGCCAATCGCGACGGCGAGGACTGGATGGTCCTCGGCATGCGTGAGACGGCACTCTTCCGTGAGGACATGGAAGCGTTGCGGGTACTACCGCCGAAGGACTACATCGGCGCCGTCGAGTCGGTGAACGAAGTAGTCGAGTTGGTGGAGAAGTTCGTGGCGTCCGGCGCCGCCTACGTCGTCGACGACGCCGAGTTCCCCGACGTCTACTTCCGCGCCGACGCGACCGAGCAGTTCGGTTACGAGTCGGGCTACGACCGCGCGACGATGGAGAAGTTCTTTGCCGAACGCGGCGGAGATCCCGATCGCGTCGGCAAGCGCAATCCGCTCGACGCACTCGTCTGGCGGGCGGAGCGTCCGGGCGAGCCCTCGTGGCCCTCGCCCTTCGGGCCGGGTCGCCCCGGTTGGCACATCGAATGCGCTGCCATTGCGCTCAACCGCATCGGCTCCGGCTTCGACGTCCAGGGCGGTGGCAGCGACCTGATCTTCCCGCACCACGAGTTCTCGGCTGCGCATGCCGAATCGGCGACGGGCGATCGCCGTTTCGCGCGGCACTACGTGCATACCGGCATGATCGGCCTCGACGGCGAGAAGATGTCGAAGAGTCGCGGAAACCTGGTCTTCGTCTCCAAGTTGCGCGGCGAGGGCGTGGACCCCGCAGCAATCCGACTCGGACTGCTCTCCGGCCACTACCGCCAGGATCGCGCGTGGACCGAACAGGTCCTCGAGGATGCTCAGTCGCGTCTTCAGGTGTGGCGGGAGGCAGCGGCCCTCGGTTCCGCACAGTCCGTCACCGACACCGTCGCACGGTTGCGTCAGCACCTGGCCGACGACCTCGACACCCCGAAGGCTCTCGACGCGCTCGACGGTTGGGCACGCCGCGCAATCGAAGGTGGCGGATCCGACGCACAGGCACCCGGCGAGTTCGCCGATGCCGTGGATGCGTTGCTGGGTATTTCGCTTCGCTGAAGTCCTGCTGTGCGCCTTTATTAACCGCGGGCGGTTAATAAAGGCGCACAGTGGTTTCTAGGCGTAGTCCAACGCACCCTCGGCTGGGGTCGGAACCCGGCGCCGCAGCGGCGAGCCCAGCGCCCGCGCCAGATCTGTTCCGTCGTGCTCGGCGAGCAACTCACCGTTCGACCACACCAGCAGCGCGGCGCTGACCGCCTGCTCGGCAGTGGAGTGCGCGAGGTCGTAGTGCGCACAGCCGGGGACGTCTGCGTACGTGATCCACAGGTCGTAGCCGGTCATGAAGAGATCCAGGTCGAACTGAACGCTCAAGCCGAGTAGCTCGCTGCGACCGTTGTCGTCGACACCGGCGAAGGCCTCGTCCAGTGCCAGTAGACGCGGGGCGTGTGGGTCGGCCGAGTCCAACATGACGTGCGCCGCGGCGAACAAAGGAAGGTGCAGCGAAACCGATTGCTCGCCACCGGACAGCGCGCTGTGCCGCGCGACGGTAAGGCGGTCTTCCTTGCCCTCACCGCTGATGAGGGTGAACGAGAACACACGCCACTGCCGGTAGTCGAGCGCCGAGGACAGGATCTCCGGGTACGAGCGTTCGGGGTGCGCGGCGCGGGCGGTGCGGATCTGGGTCGCGAAATGTGCTCGCAGAGTAGCGAGTTCATCGACGCCGAGGGCCGACGCATCTCGATCCAGCAGTTTGGAGATCGCCCGCGAGCTGTCGTCGAGGTTGTCGGCCAGCACCCAGTGAACGCCGATGGTGTTGCCCGAGGACATGCGACGCTCACGCATCTCGGTGCCCATCTGTGCGATCAACTCTCGTGCGTCGACGGTGCGCTCGTGGATCTGCTGAGCCAAACCGGTCAGCAGGGCATCTTCGAGAATGCGACGCTCGGATTCGGTGAGCAACTGCTCCTGATCGCCGCGAGCGTCGTGGATCCGTGTCGCGAATTCACCGATCGACGAATAGCCCTGATCGTCCTGCACACGTACGACGGTCAGTCCGTCCGGTGCATCCCACTGCAGGCGGTAGTCCTGTCCGGCGGCGGCGAGTTGCGCGTCGAAGTCCTGCAGCGCCGAGGTCAGTGCCGTGCGGGTTGCCTTGCGGGCGCCGTCGGTGACGCGGACCGCCGAGGTCGCAGCCTCGAGCGCTCGGTACAACTTGTCGACGTCTTCGGGGAGGACAGGCGGGTGGGCGGCGTCCTCGCTGCGATCTTCGTTCTGGATGCGGTAGACCAACTGATCGGGACTCATCCACGCCGCCGAACTGGCCGGCCAGCTCAGGTGCTCCTTGACGCCCAACAATTCCAGTAGATCCGGACGAGCGTAGGGCGCGAGTCGCTCTGCATCACTGCGGGTTTCGGTCAGGGTGTGACGCAACGTCTCGACAGCGGTGTTGTATGCACCCTCTGCCGTGCCGATCTGGAGGACTGCAGCGTCGTACGCCTTTCGCGCAGCACGCTGTTCGACCTTGCATTCTTCGATCTTTGCGCGCGCTTTTGCCAGGTCGAGATCGATCTGCTCGGCGCTGGCACCGAGAGTGTCGCGGAGCGTCTCGAGACGTTGCACCTGCTGGAGCAGACTCTCCTCGGCGATGGCGGCTTCTTCGGCGAATTCCTCGGCGTTGGCCCGTGATTCGTCGAGGCGGTCGCGGGACTCGCGCTCGAGTTCGACTTCCTTGGCGTGCTCGCGCCGGCAGCGCAGCGCCAGTTCACCCTGCTTCTCGAAGTGCCGGATCGCTGCGGCAAGGGAGTCCAGTTCACGGCCGACGTGCGGCGTCCGGTGCTGCGACGCCGTTGCCCGGAGTTGCTTTTCCTTCGCTGCGAGATCGGCGATCGCCGCGTCGAGTTCGCGTTGCGCAGTTTCGGTGGCCTCCGAGCGAGTGCGGAGGGCACCGGCTGATTCGGTGACGGTCTTGAGTGCGCGCAGGATCGAACCGGTCTTCGGCAATTCCTTTGCCGCAGAGTTGATCCGGCTCAGCTGCTCGTTGGTCTGCGTCACCAGTGCCTTGGCTGCATCGACTGCAGCCGCAAGCTCTTCCAGAGCCGCGTCGATCTCGGTGATCCGAGCTTCGCGTCGACGCGCCCGTGCTGTCGTACCGATGTACTCGGCGTCGGCCTTGACATGCCGGCCACGTGCGACGCCCTGCCAGAAGCGGCCGTCGACGCCGATCGCGACGCTTGCATCGGAGTCGCCCGGTGCCTCGACGAGACTGATCGACGCGAGAATGTCCTGCACCCGAGCGTCGGGTACGTCGGCATTGCCTTCGACCTCGAGGACGTCGGCCAGCGTTCGTCCCTTCGGGCGCTGCTTGACCGGAAGAGCGGTCAGGAACTGCTCGCTGACGTGCTCGGGAATCTTTTCGTCCGGGCAGACCCAGCCGTCCAGCAGATTTGCCGCCTGGAGTGCGGATTCGATACCTGTGGCCACGTCTGGTTCGACGGAATCGGCGAAGCGCACCAGCTGCCACAGCGGTGCACCACCCAGTTCACTGCGGTTGTCGGTGCGTGCGTGGAAGGCAGGCGGAGCGTCGTCGTGTTCCGCCGAGACGGCCTTGCGCTCGGATTTGAGAGCCGCGATGGAGGCGTGTGATGCCGAGATTTCCGCTTCTGCTTCGCGACGACGCTCGCGCAGCGTCTCGGTTCCGGCCTCGGTGTGCTCGGCGAGAACTGCGGACAGCGCCGGCGCGTCCTCGTCGCCGACCTCGGCGAGCGCTGCGTCGAGAGCCTCGAACAGCGACGTGTCGGCGCCGACAGCCGAGAACAGAGAGGAGTGATCGGTCCACCACGCGCGGAGCCCACTCGCGCACTGACTGCGTGCGAGTTCCACGGCAGCTTCGCCCTCGAGCACAGCCGCCTTGGACGCTTCGAGCAGCTCTTGTCCACGGCGAGAGCTGTTTTCGGCCCGGGTTCGTTCGGTCGCCGCCTTCTCGACGGTCGCCAGTGCGGTGCGGACGACGCGTACGTCACCGTCACGCTCCTCGGCATGGCCACGGACGGCTGCCGTGATCTGGTCGCTGCGTGAGCCGTCGGGCAGGGGAGTCCAGACGATGCCGGCGTCCTCGGCTGCAGCCTGCAGTTCGTCCTCGGCGCGCGAGAGTGCTTCGGCCGCACGCTTGACCGACGATGCGGCCTTGTCGGCTTCGTCGCCGCGTTGGGCGAGTGCGGCCTGCGCTTTTCGTGACTTGTCTGCTTGCTGCTCGGTCGAGAGCTTCAGCGTCGCGACGGCCTGGGCGAGATCGTCGAGTTGCTGCTTGCCTTCGTAGGCGCTCGAGCGTTGCAGTGCTTCGACATTGGCGCGCGCGTTCTCGAGTGCCTGCTCGGCCAGGTTGAAGCGTTCCTCGGCAGCTGCCCGTGCCTCGCGGCTGCGGGTCTGGGCGAGCGACGACTCGTCCATGGCGGCAACACCTCTGGTGACCGCTGCGAGGCGGGTGCTGACCTGTTCGATCTCTCCGCGGGACTGTTGACGCAGGTACTTGGTGTAGACCCCGATGAAACTCTGGGCTGCCTGATCGGCGGCCGCCAGCCCCTCGAGCGCCCGGCCGACCTCCTCCATGTCGCTGAACGAACGCGCAGCTTCGAGGACCAGCTGGTCGTCGAGCGGCCGGAGACCGTCGGTGAGCGCCTGCGAAAGGCCCTTCGGGTCAAGGTTCTTCGCGAGCTGGGGGCGGCGAAGCGTGAGAATGAGGTTGATCAGCTGGTCGTAACGCTGCACACCGAGACCGAACATCCGCGCATCGATCGCAGTGCGGTAGTCGAGGGGACGGTCGGTGATGGAATCGCTGCCGAGTTGTTCGGCCAACTGCTTCTTGGTCAGGGGACGATCGTCGTTGCCGATCAGCGAGAAATCGACCCCGACGCGGCCGTCGGCGACGAAGTACCAGCGAGTGACCTTGTCGTTGGTGCGTGTTGCACGCATGCCGATTCCCACGGTCACCGACTCGGGATCTTCGAGTGAGCCGCGGCAGAACTCCATCCACACGTAGGAGTGCGCGCTGTCCTGACCGCGGTAGAGCAGGTTGGACTTCATGGTGCGCTCTTCACCGGCGAACGGGTTGAGGCGCCGCGGTTCGATGCGGCCGTCGAAGACGAACGGGAACAGGACCTCGAGGGCCTTCGTCTTGCCGGATCCGTTGGGTCCTCGCAGAACCAGTCGACCGTCGGCGAACGAGAACTCTTGGTCTCGGTAATCCCAGAGGTTGATGATTCCAGCCCGAGTAGGTCGGAAGCGGGCGTTGCTCATACGTTCTCTACCTCTGATAGTTCGCCGTTGGGGGAAGGTTCGGGGCCGAATTCGTCGACCGGATCCGGTGCGGAGTTGTCCACCGCGAAGTCGATCTGAGGGTCGCGTTCGCGCACGGAGACCACGACGTCGCGGTACCGGGCCAACACGGGCAAGACCAGAACTCCGCCGTCGACCGCGTGCGTCAGTCGTAGACGTTGCAACAACCCGAGCGCCTGCTTGCGCAGTCCGTTGTGATCGGCCTGCCACTGTGCCGCGAAGGTTCGCCCGAACTGGTCCACCAACTCGGTGACCTTGTCGGCGAGCCAGTCGTCGTCGATTTTCGGGTACGTGACGGGTTCCGGTGGCTCGGCCGGTTCGCCGGCGGGCAGCACGAAGTCGTCGTCCTCGTCGGCGAGGTCCTCGAAGATTCCAGCCTCGGGGATGGCGGCATCGAGTTGTTCGATCAGGTGATCGTCCGACACGTGCGGGATCGGAAGTTTCGGCAGTTCGGGAGCGTCGACGTCGAGTACGCGGTCGGCAATCTCGCCGGCCAGGAGAAGTGCCACCTGAGCGATCGTCCCGGTGCTCGGGAAGCGGACGTCGGAGAGTCGACCGGTGGGATCGATCATCGCGATTCCCTCGGCGCGGCGCTCGGCCACCAACCCCGTCAGGAGTTCGACTTCCGACGCGGTCTTGGGCTGCGCCAACGCGATCAACTCGTGCTGATCGAGTTCGCCGGCCAGTACGACCGGGCGCTCGACGAGTGCCCGACGCACTCGGCGTCCGATCTCTTTCGCGTCCACGGGAATTCCGTCGTCCTCGGAGGCGCTCGAGGTCTCCGCCGCCAGTAGCCCTCGGATGGAGTGCAGGTGCTGCAGGGCGCGCGGCGGACGGAACAGGGCCACGACGACGGACCGATCGATGTCGTAGAGCGCTTCTCCCGCTTCGGGATTGGACGCCCAGCCGTTTGCGTCACCGTCGGCGAGGGCGATGGCGCCCCGGACGCCGAGCCACCCGACGGCATCGACGAAGGCGTCGCGGTCCGACGCACGATCGGTGGACAGTTCGACGCCGTCGACCTGCGCGGCGTCGGCCGCGACGTGATCGGCCAACTCCGACAACGTGATCTGGTTTCCGGCGCGGCCCAGAGCGGCCAGGCACAACGCCAGATAGGCGTAGCGCGTGCGATCGAAAGTTCGCTCGGAGGCAGTTCTGGCCGGTGCCGACGGGTTGAGCCGATCCGACACCGTGAACAGGCGCGCGGTGGTCTCCGTCACCTCGAGGCGGTATCCGAACAGCTCCAGTAAGTCGTCGCGCAGCTCGGTGGCCCAACGGCGCAAGAGCGGCAACGCAATTCGATCCGGGTACGTCGAGGTGATCAGGTGATTGGACAGAATCACGCGCGCCGCTCGTTGGTACGAATCGAGGGCAAGGGGCGTGATCTCGCGAGCTCTCATCGAACACTGACCTCGATACCGTCGAGATGCATACGTCCGCGGGCGGTCTTGATGGTGGTCGAACCGTCCGAGGGACTGAGCGTGAGCTTCACCCCGTTCTCGCTACCGGTGGAACTCTTGACGCGTCCCACCACCGGAACGCGCGCGGTCAGTGCTGCATTGAGCAGACTCAGCAAAACTTCGGTCTCCTGCTCGTTGAGTTCGCGTTGATAAACACCGTTCGACGCGAGAGATTGCGCGGCGGCGCTGCGGGTACGTTGCGCCGCCAACTGCTCTTCGCGCAGTCGGCGGATGCTGCCGTCGTTGCGGGCAACTTTGCTCGGCAGCCCGGGTGAGGGGGGCCGGCCGGTTTCGGCGAGTGTCCGCGCGATCTCCACCGGCGGTGCCTCCCACCACGAACGCGAGTGCGAAATGATGTCGGCGTCCGGATGCACCATCGACAGGTGGCGGGGTCGGCCGAGATCGAAGACAGCTTGAAACAGAGCGTGAGCTGCGTCTTCGGACGGGGTGGCGGCAAACCAACCGGCGAGGTGCCTGAGTTGGCTCTCACGGCTGACGCCGCCGCGACGGGTCTCCGTGACGCGGCGAAGGAGCGCCAGAACTGCGGCGATCGCACTCATCGTGCCTTCACGCAGGCGTTCGGACTCGCTGATCCCCGATTCCGCGGAGACGAACCAGGCGGTCAATCCTCGCCAACGCGCAGCCCAGTCGTCTTCGCGTTCGGCGATCGGGACGAACACCCGCTCGTCACTGGCGGCGGCGAGGCGGATCATGCGATCGACACCGGTGGATTCGACGTGCTCGATCGCTTCCTTGAGCTTCGGGGCGTAGCGCGCCAGATCGGAGCTGAACTCGCGCATGTGGGTGAGCAGAGCGTCCTTGTGCGTGAGGAAAGCCTGCGGAGTGATCTCCGTGGTCCGCACCAAGTCGCCGAGGGTCAGATAGAAGTGCGCGGCTCGATCGGCCATGTCGGAGAGCGTCGAGTCGAGGCGCTTGAGCTTGCGGAAGATCAGATCGCCGTCGGAGCTTCGGTTGGCTTCCGCGAGTTCGGACATGTCTGCGAGCAGGTCCGCCAGAGCGAGACGAGAGAGCGACGCCGAGTCCAGGCGTGCGGCAAGAACGTCCTCGACTGATCGATAGACCTGGTATCCGGCCTGACCGAACTGGTAGACAAAATGGCGATTCCGGTACTCGGCCAGCGTCGCCGCACGGGTGCCGTCGTAGCTGCGTTCGAGGATCTCCCACACGTGGAGCTGATCCAACAGGGGAGTGACCTCTGCTGCCGACAGATCGGCGGCCGGATCCGAGCCGCCGATCTTCTCGAGGATGTGCGCGACGGTTCCGGCATGCAGCAGCACGGTGTAGTTGGCCCGAGCATGGTCGAAGGCACGAAGCACCCAGAGGTACTCGGCCCGTTTTTCCGCGATCGTGAACGAAAACAGCTTCAGTCGATTGGTGTCGGCGTACGCGGCGTAATCGGGCGCACTCGTTTCTTCCACCATGACAGGGTAGGCGAGAGACGCCCCCTCTTTTTCCTACGGGCGATCCGTAGCAGGGGATGCGGCGCGTCGCCACTGTGATTCGTTCTCGATCATCCACGTGAGCAGGTGCTCGGCTGCCGCTTCGTCGGAGTCCGGGCCGACCAGAAGATCAGCGAACGCCTGGCTCGGCGCGACGATGCGGATGCCGTCGCGAGTGAGTAATCGATCGAATGCGGACGGTGAGAGGGGAGCGGTGATCCACACGTCACCGCCGGATTCCACACGTCGAAGGCCGAGAGCGTCGGCGAACTGGTCGACGTTGTCGGCATGGAAGTGCGCGCGTTGGGTGGGGGCGTACCGAGCAAAGGGCGCCGCGGCCACCGAGGCGGTACCGGCATAAATGTGACCGCTGAGCTGACGCAGTTGGTCGAAGAGTGCTTCCAACCCGTCCGGCGCGTGAAAGCCGTGAGGCGTTGGTGCTTTGGCCCCGGCCTCAGCCGCCCATTCACGAAGCATCTTCGGCCAGCGGACGTCGCCAATTCCGCCGCGGGGGAGACGCGTCACCAGTTCGCGATCCGAAAGTGTCTGAACCACCCGATAGGTTGCTCCCGTCGACGCACCGGCCAGGCGCACCAAGGCAGTGATCGCCAGTGGCGCCGCGAAATCGGCAAGCGCACGCACGACGCGAGCTGACGGATCGCCCGTCAGCTGTCCGGAAGGACGTCCGGGCCCCCGCCACGGATCGGCATCTGCTCCGCGTCCGCGAACCCAGACGGCGGGTCGATCTGCGGTCAACGACACGTTGCCCGTGGCATCTGCGTACGAGATCGCGTGGGAATCGAGCTGCCGGCGGACCGGCTCGGACAGATATTTTGCGCACACGAAGCCCGATTGACCGGTGGGGAAGCGGTCGGCAATACCGGGAACGTCGCTGCTCAGGACACCGTGAGCGGCGTACACGCCGAATTTGGCTACGGCGCCGTCAGGGGAGCGGAGGTCGAGGCGGAGCGGCGCCTCGGACAGGTCGGGGGAGCGCTGAGTCGACAAAGACCAGGTAGGAGGCAAATTTTCTTCGATGACGGCAACCGATCGCCGAAAAATGTCGATCGGCCGTTCCGGTTCCGACTCAGATTCGCTCATGTTCCAATGGTATCAATATCTGTCGCTGACGGAAACACACGATTTTCCGAATATGGCTCAACCGGTCGGTCTCAAGACAACGGCGGTCCCTTTCCTCAAACACCTCGGCGTTCGCACCACAAAATGTCCGAAACCAGCCAAGACCGATCAGCGTTGCTTCGGCATCACCAGGGGAGCGACGACGGCGAGCAGTATCGCGGGGATCAGGAAGCTCGCGGCAGGCGAAGAGTCGTAGATCGGTGTCAGGGCCAGGGGAGCAAGGGCAGCGCCGCCGAAGCGCATCGCTTGCACGACCGACACGGCGCCGCCGCGGTTGGGCCCCTCGGAGCCGAGTACCGCAGCGTTGACGCCTACCAGGACGAACTGGCTCGCGACGCCTGCGACAAACCATGCGATCGCGATCACCGGCACCAAGCCGGCGAGGCCGACGACGGACACCAGAACTGCACCGCCCAGGGCGCCGATCATCACGGAGGACCGTGCGCCGATGCGATCGATGAGGATTCCGATGCGTCGGGCCGAGAGGATGCCGGCCACACCGAAAACGGTGAGCAGTAGGCCGCGGACGGTGGGGGACAGTCCGAACTCGTCTTCGAAGCGGAAGGCAAGCAGGAAGCTCAGCCCACCGAGGGCGCCCCAGCCGAGCAGTGCAGCGATGCCGATCCGGAGCACTTCGGGGCGCAGTGCATCGCGTAGGCGTGCGGGAGTAGTTGCCGTCGGCGCTTCGGACTTCGGGAGCCCGACGGCTCCCAGGATGCCTGCGACCACAGCAATGACGAGAAAGGCCAGACGCCAGTCGAATTCGGCCGCGAGGCCGCCGATCAACGGAGCTGACGACTGCCCAGCAGCCTGGAAAGCGCCGAAGGCTCCGAGCGCTCGGCCCAGTCGGGCCTGCGGTGTTGCGGCCGCCAACGAAGCAAGCAGTAGCGGTGTGGTGAATGCGTTCGCCGAGCCCTGCAGTACCCGGGCGGCCAGGAAGATCTCGAGAGTCGGGGCGAGGAAGCACGCCAACGACGCGAAGACGTAGACCCCGTATGCGATCCGCACGGTCCGGACTTTGCCCCACCGCGTCCCGAGTGTCCCGGACACCAACATCAGTGCGGCGAAGGGGAGCAGGTACGCGGTGAGCGAGGAGGCGGCCGCCGACGGCCCGACCCCGAGATCGTCACCGATCTCGGGGAGGATCGAAGCAACCACACCGCCGCCGAACGGGCCGAGGAACCCGCCGGCGTACAGCGCGATCAGTTGAAGCCGGAGACGCACGGGGCGCTGTGTACTTCCGCCTTCTTCCTCTGGAGTGTTCTTGCTCACAGTCCGAAGCTGCCGGGGCCTCGCCGTCTGAGGTAGCGCTCGAATTCCGCGGCGATGGCGTCGCCGTCGATCTTGGAGATGGCTTCGCTGATGTCGGTTTCAGCGTCGCCCCGTTCTTCCAGGGTGCGCACGTATTCGCCGATTTCCTCGTCGTCCGCGGTCATTTCGTTGACCGCTTCCTCCCAGTCCTCCGACTGAGCTGGGAGCTCCCCGAGGGGGACCTCGATGTCGAGAACATCCTCGACGCGTTGAAGGAGGGCCACTGTGGCCTTCGGGTTGGGTGGCTGCGACACGTAGTGCGGAACCGCTGCCCAGAACGAAATAGCCGGTACACCAGCACGAACGCACTCGTCCTGAAGGACTCCGGTAATACCCGTCGGGCCTTCGTACCGGGTCTGTTCCAGATTGAACCGGGCGGCGGATTCACTGCTGTACGCCGTGCCCGTGACCGGGACCGGGCGTGTGTGCGGAGTGTCTGCAAGCAGTGCACCGAGAATGACCACGGTCTTGACGTTCAGCTGGTCGATCAACTCGAGCAGATCCTCGCAGAAGCTGCGCCACCGCATGTTGGGTTCGATCCCGCGCAGCAGGACGATGTCGCTCTCGCTGCCAGGGGGCGAACAGACCGACAAACGTGTTGCCGGCCAGACGATTTCGCGGGTGACTCCGTCGACCTGACGGACCGTGGGACGGTTGACCTGATAGTCGTAGTAGTCCTCGGAATCGAGTTCGGCGAGCGGCTGGGCATCCCAGATCAGCTCGAGATGTTCGACCGCACCACTGGCCGCGTCACCGGCGTCGTTCCAGCCCTCGAAAGCTGCAACGAGGATGGGGTCACGTAGGACAGGGATGTCGCCCTCGAGGCGGTCGCTGGTGTCGACGGCAAAGCCGTCAGGGCTCTCGAAGGCCGCGGAATCGTCGAAATCGACCGGGCCGTCGGGAGTGACGGGGAACTCACTTGGACTCACCCACCCAGCCTACGGCCAGAGCTTGTCGGTGCGCCCACTACTCTGGACGGCATGTCTGCCCCATTTAACTCTGCCCTGCTTGATGCGCTGAAACAGCGCGTTGTCATCGGCGACGGAGCGATGGGCACCATGTTGCAGGCCGCGGACCTCACCCTGGACGACTTCCTCGGCCTCGAGGGGTGCAATGAGATCCTCAACGACACCCGTCCCGACGTGCTCAAAGACATCCACCGTGCGTACTTCGCCGCTGGTGCCGATGCCGTCGAGACCAACACCTTCGGTTGCAACCTGCCCAACCTCGCCGACTACGACATCTCTCACCGGATCCGCGAACTCTCGGAAAAAGGCACTGCTCTCGCCCGCGAAGTAGCGGACGAGATGGGACCCGGCCGCGACGGAATGGCCCGATTCGTACTCGGCTCGATGGGGCCGGGAACCAAGCTCCCCAGCCTCGGACACGCACCGTACGCAGTCCTTCGTGACGCGTACACCGAAGCTGCGCTCGGCATGATCGACGGTGGCGCCGACGCCATCCTCGTCGAAACCTGCCAGGACCTGCTTCAGGTGAAAGCTGCAATCCTCGGCAGTCAGCGCGCGATGGAGCAACTCGGACTGCGGCTGCCGATCATCACGCACGTGACGGTCGAGACAACCGGAACGATGCTCCTGGGCAGTGAGATCGGTGCGGCGCTGACGGCACTCGAGCCGCTCGGTATCGACATGATCGGCCTGAACTGCGCCACCGGGCCGGCCGAGATGAGCGAGCATCTCCGACATCTCTCCAAGTACTCGACGCTGCCGGTGTCGGTCATGCCCAATGCCGGCCTGCCGCAACTCGGCCCCAAGGGTGCCGAGTACCCGCTGACCGCCGACGAATTGGCCGAAGCCCTCAGTGGTTTCGTCTCCGAGTTCGGACTCGGTCTCGTCGGTGGCTGCTGCGGTACGACACCGGAGCACATCAGCGCGGTGGCCGAGGCGGTCCGCCAGGTCGAGAAGGCCCAGCGCACTCCGATCCACGAGCCGAGCACCTCTTCGCTGTACTCCGCGGTGCCGTTCGAGCAGGACGCCAGCATCCTGATGATCGGCGAACGCACGAACTCCAACGGCTCCAAGGCTTTCCGCGAGGCAATGCTCTCCGCGGACTACCAGAAGTGCCTGGACATCGCCAAGGACCAGACCCGCGACGGCGCACACATGCTCGACCTCAACGTCGACTACGTGGGCCGTGACGGTGCCGCCGACATGTCAGAACTGGCAAGCCGTTTGGCGACGTCCTCGACGCTCCCGATCATGCTCGACTCCACCGAGCCTGCCGTGCTGCAGGCCGGTCTCGAGCACCTCGGTGGCCGCTGCGCGGTCAACTCCGTCAACTACGAAGACGGCGCCGGCCCGGAATCGCGTTTCCACAAGATCATGACGCTGGTCAAGGAACACGGCGCGGCCGTTGTCGCCCTGACCATCGACGAAGAAGGCCAGGCTCGCACCGCCGAGACCAAGGTTGCCATCGCCAAGCGTCTGATCGAGGACATCACGGGAAACTGGGGACTCGCCGAGTCCGACATCATCGTCGACGCGTTGACCTTCCCCATCTCGACCGGTCAGGAAGAGGTTCGACGCGACGGCATCGAGACCATCGAAGCCATCCGTCAGCTCAAGGCCGCCTACCCGGAACTGCACTTCACCCTGGGTATCTCCAACATTTCGTTCGGTTTGAACCCGGCCGCACGTCAGGTCCTCAACTCGGTGTTCCTGCACGAGTGCACCGAGGCCGGTCTGGACACGGCGATCGTTCACGCGTCCAAGATTCTGCCGATGGCCCGCATTCCGGACGAGCAGCGTGAAACCGCACTCGACCTGGTCTACGACCGTCGTCGCGAGGGTTACGACCCACTGCAGAAGCTGATGGCTCTCTTCGAGGGCGTTTCGGCTGCGTCGGCGCGTGAGTCCCGTGCACAGGAACTCGCGGGACTTCCGCTGTTCGACCGCCTCGAGCGTCGCATCGTCGACGGTGAGCGCAACGGCCTCGACGACGACCTCACCGAGGCGATGACGATCAAGCCGCCGCTGGCCATCATCAACGAGACTCTGCTGTCCGGCATGAAGACCGTCGGTGAGCTGTTCGGCTCCGGTCAGATGCAGCTGCCGTTCGTGTTGCAGTCGGCCGAGGTCATGAAGGCTGCGGTTGCCTTCCTCGAACCGCACATGGAAGCCACCGACGAGGACGGCAAGGGCCGTATCGTGATCGCGACCGTCAAGGGCGACGTTCACGACATCGGCAAGAACCTGGTCGACATCATCTTGAGCAACAACGGCTACGAGGTAGTCAACATCGGCATCAAGCAGCCGATCGCGACCATCCTCGACGTCGCGTTGGACAAGAAGGCCGACGTCATCGGCATGTCCGGACTGCTCGTGAAGTCCACTGTCGTGATGAAGGAAAATCTGCAGGAACTCAATGCACGCGGTGTCGCCGAGAAGTTCCCGGTTCTGCTCGGCGGTGCGGCGCTGACGCGCTCGTACGTCGAGAACGATCTGCAGGAGGTGTACGAGGGCGACGTCAGCTACGCCCGCGACGCTTTCGAGGGTCTGAACTTGATGGACCAGATCATGACGACCAAGCGTGGCGGCGGCCCAGCGCCGGACAGCCCGGAGGCCATCGCAGCGCGTGAGAAGGCGGCCGAGCGTAAAGCCCGTCACGAGCGTTCCAAGCGAATCGCCGAAAAGCGTAAGGCTGCAGCGGTTCCCGTCATCCTGCCGGAGCGTTCCGACGTTGCCACCGACATTGCGGTGCCGACACCTCCGTTCTGGGGTTCGCGCATCGTCAAGGGAATCTCGCTGTCCGAGTACTCGGGCCTGCTCGACGAGCGCGCTCTCTTCCTCGGCCAGTGGGGTCTCCGCGGTCAGCGCAAGGGCGACGGTCCGACGTACGAGGAACTGGTCGAGTCGGAAGGCCGTCCGCGGCTTCGATACTGGCTCGATCGCCTGACGTCCGAGGGAATCCTCGCGCACGCCGCTGTTGTGTACGGGTACTTCCCGGCGATCTCGGAGGGCGACGACGTCATCGTGCTCACCGAGCCGAAACCGGATGCACCCGAACGGTTCCGGTTCACCTACCCGCGTCAGCACCGCGATCGCTTCCTGTGCATCGCGGACTTCGTCCGCTCGCGCAAGGACGCCGAGGCCACCGGCCAGGTCGACGTTCTTCCGTTCCAGCTGGTGACGATGGGGCAGCCGATCGCGGACTTCGCCAACGAGTTGTTCGCGTCGAACTCGTACCGCGATTACCTCGAAGTACACGGAATCGGCGTCCAGCTCACGGAATCTCTGGCCGAGTACTGGCATCGACGCGTCCGTGAAGAGCTTGTGCTTCCCGAGGGCCACACCGTCGCGGAGCAGGATCCGACCGAGGTTGCCGGGTACTTCGATCTCGAGTACCGCGGCGCTCGTTACTCGTTCGGATACGGCGCGTGCCCGGACCTCGAGGATCGTGCCAAGTTGGTTGCTTTGCTGGAACCCGAGCGGATCGGCGTCGAACTGTCCGAGGAACTGCAGCTGCATCCCGAGCAGTCCACCGACGCTTTTGTCCTGCACCACCCGGAAGCAAAGTATTTCAATGTCTGAGTTGTTGACCGAAGTATCCGAAACGACCCTCGGTGGTGTCCTGTGGGACATGGACGGCACGCTGCTCGATTCGGAGAAGCTGTGGGACATCGCGCTACGTGAGCTGTCCCTGCGCCTGGGCGGACCGATGACGGAAGCGACTCGCATCGCCGTCATCGGTGCGTCGAGCCCCTTCGCCCTGGCGACGGTGTTCGACGCGCTCGGCCTGGAGAAGCATCCCGATGCCATCGCCGAGGCGAAGGACTGGATGTACACCCGCGTCGGCGATCTGTTCGAGGACGGCGTGACCTGGCGACCGGGCGCTCGCGATGCTCTGTCGACCGTGCGTGACGGTGGTCTGCGTTCTGCACTGGTCACCAACACCGAGCGAGTTCTGGTCGATCGGGCACTCGGCATGCTCGGCCGTGAGTTCTTCGACCACTCGGTGTGCGGCGACGAGGTCCCCAACGGGAAACCGGCAGCGGATCCGTACCTGCGCGGCGCGCACCTGCTCGGACTCGAGCCGGCGCAGTGCCTCGCGATCGAGGACTCACCGACCGGTACGGCGTCGGCCAGCGCCGCGGGTTGCGCGGTGCTCGTCGTTCCGTGTGAGGTCGACGTCCCGGCCGGTCCTGGCCGCGTGTTCCGAGAGTCCCTGGTGGACTTGTCCATTCACGATCTTCACGACGTTCACTCGAGCGCGGCACGTTAGGCTGGATTTGCTGTGGCTATTCCGAAAATTGTTCTGTTCTACCAGTTCACGCCCTTGGCGGACCCGGAAGCGATCAAACTGTGGCAGCACAGCCTCGCGGAGTCGAACAACTTGACGGGTCGGATCATCGTCTCGCCTCACGGGATCAATGCGACGGTCGGCGGAGACATCGAGGATGTCAAGCGATACGTCCGAGGTACGCGTGGCTACGAGCCGTTCCGCACCGCTGACATCAAGTGGTCGGACGGACTCGGTGACGATTTCCCTCGCCTGAGCGTCAAGGCTCGCTCGGAGATCGTGACGTTCGGTGCCCCCGACGAGCTGAAGGTCGACGAGAACGGTGTAGTCGGCGGCGGAGTTCACCTGGCGCCCAAAGAACTACACGAACTCGTCGACAGTCGCGGTGACGAGGTCGTGTTCTTCGACGGGCGCAATGCGTTCGAAGCCGAGATCGGCCGTTTCCGAGATGCAGTGGTTCCAGACGTGGCCACCACTCGCGATTTCGTCGCCGAACTCGACAGCGGCAAGTACGACCATCTCAAGGGCAAAGCCGTGGTCACCTACTGCACCGGGGGAGTGCGCTGCGAGGTGTTGTCTTCACTGATGCGCTCACGTGGCTTCGACGAGGTCTACCAGTTGGACGGCGGAATCGTCCGTTACGGCGAAACTTTCGGCGACCGCGGTCTCTGGGACGGTTCCTTGTACGTGTTCGACAAGCGGATGAACATCGAGTTCTCATCCGAAGCCAAGACGCTCGGCGTCTGTGTCGATTGCGGTACTCCGACGCCGCGGTTCCGCAATCGGATCGACGGCGACGGTCGCACCCTCGAATTGCTCTGCGAAAGTTGTTCACCAGACCTCGAGCAGGACTGAGCAGTGCCCAAGGCTCCGTTGCCGATCCGAAACGGTCTCGGGCCGGATCGGCTGCGGATGCCGGCCGAGTCGTCCGCGCGTACCGTCCTCGAGCACCTGATCGCCGACAATCCGGGGGAGCGGGATCTGTGGGCGGACCTCGTCAGCGCCGGGGATGTCGTCGACGAGCACGGGCGCGAGATCACCGGCGAAACGCCTTATCAGCCGACCCGTTTCGTGTACTTCTACCGCGAACCAGCTCCCGAGATTCCGGTCCCGCACGAGATCGAGATCCTGTACCGCGACGACTCGATTCTCGTGATCGACAAACCACACTTCCTGGCGACCATTCCGCGGGGAGCGCACATCGTCGAAAGTGCGGTCGTGCGGCTGCGTCGCGACCTGGACCTTCCGGATCTTGCGCCGGTTCACCGCCTCGACCGGATGACGGCGGGGGTCATCGTGTTCACCGTGACACCGGACCTACGACGGCCGTACCAGGAACTTTTTGCCGAGCAGCGGATCGTCAAGGAATACGAGGCGATTGCGGGCTTCGATCCGGAACTGACTTTCCCGCGCACAGTGCGCAGTCGCATCAACAAGGTTCACGGCGAGATGACGGCCACCGAGATCGCGGGTGAGCCGAACAGTGAGACCTCGATCGAACTGATCGAGGTGATCACCGACTCTGTCGGCCGGACACTTGGGCGATACAGGTTGCTCCCACGGACCGGCCGGACCCATCAGCTTCGCCTGCATCTGAACTCTCTCGGTATCCCGATCGTCGGCGACAATTACTACCCCCAGTACCTCCCCGCGGTGCCCGGCGACTTCTCCACGCCATTGCGATTGTTGGCGCGGGCGCTGGAGTACCCGGATCCGATCACCGGGCAGACCCGCAGGTTCGTCAGTTCGCGCAGCCTCGACGCAGGGCTGTGAACACCGCTGTTCGTGGGCGTGTGAAAACCGCTTCCGTCCTCGTGAAAGAATGTCTACCCGTGAAGACCTTCGAATCCTTGTTCGCCGAATTGACCGAGCGTGCTGCTACTCGCCCCGAGGGGTCCGGCACTGTCGCCGCCCTCGACGCCGGTGTGCATGCGCAGGGCAAAAAGGTCATCGAGGAAGCCGGTGAAGTGTGGATCGCTGCGGAATACCAGAGCGATGAGCAGCTAGCCGAGGAAATTTCCCAGCTGCTGTACTGGACGCAGGTGTTGATGGTCGGTCGCGGACTGACCCTCGAGGACGTGTACCGACATCTGTGATCGGAGCTGACCAGCGAGATGTTCGCCATCTCGCTCGTCCAGGGCTTCCGATCCACGTCGTCTCACGTCAACCACACCTTCCGAAAGGACATCCACCATGCTGCGCGTAGCAGTTCCCAACAAAGGCTCACTGTCCGAGTCAGCCGCCGAGATTCTCAGCGAGGCCGGCTACCGTCGACGCACCGATTCCCGTGATCTGACGGTCCTCGATCCTGCCAATCAGGTCGAGTTCTTCTTCTTGCGCCCCAAGGACATTGCGATCTATGTCGGCTCCGGTGAACTGGATCTCGGCATCACCGGTCGCGACCTCGCCGGCGACTCGGGAGCTCCCGTGTCCGAGCGTCTGTCGCTGGGCTTCGGCCGTTCGTCGTTCCGCTACGCAGCACCGGCCGGCAAGGATTGGACGGTCGAGGATCTGTCCGGCCTTCGTATTGCGACGTCGTACCCGAACCTCGTCCGCAATGACCTCACAGATCGCGGACTCGACGCCACCGTCATCCGTCTCGACGGCGCCGTGGAGATCTCGATTCAGCTCGGTGTCGCCGACGCGATCGCCGACGTGGTCGGATCGGGTCGCACTCTCCGTCAACACAACCTCGTGGCTTTCGGCGAATCGCTCTGCGATTCCGAGGGTGTCCTGATCGAGCGCACCGGCGCTCCGCAGGACGATCCCGCCCGCAACCAGCTCATCGAACGCGTACGGGGAATCGTCTTCGCTCAGCAGAACCTGATGATCGACTACGACTGCCCGCGCACCATCCTCGACGACGCCATCAAGATGACCCCCGGTATGGAGTCGCCGACGCTCTCGCCGTTGGCCGATCCTGACTGGGTCGCGGTTCGCGCGATGGTCCCGATCAAGGGACACAACCAGGTGATGGACGCCTTGGCCGAACTCGGTGCCAAGGCCATCCTCGCGTCGAACATCCGCTCGGTACGCGCTTTCTGATCACTGCCTGATAGATCTACGCGCATTCGCGCCCGTTCCTGAAAGTCAGGAACGGGCGCGAATCTGCAAAGTCTGGGCGATACGGCCGACGGCACCCTGCTCGTCGTAGAGCACACCCGCACACATGCCGACGCCGTCCGGACCGGTTGTGGTTTCGGCGGCGACACCGACCCAGTCGCCCTCGGGCACGCGGAAGATGTGCACCGTGAGATCGGTGTTGAGGAACGTCCAGTGCTCCGGGTCGAGCTTGGCGCCGACGCCGTTGGAGATGTCGGCCACCGCGAACAAGCGCTCGAGGGCAGACATCTTCTCGCCCTCGACCAGTTCGGGCTTGGGGCGTGCCCACACCTTTCCGGTGCCCACGCACCCGATCGGAGCAATCCAGGACCAGTCGAGGGTCTTGAGGTAGCCAACGCTCCAGAGACCCTCGAGCACGCCCGGGGTTCCACTGTCGCGGGGTTCGAGCGGGGGATCGACTACGTGGACGACGTCACCGGTATCCACCGTCTCCATCCGCCACGCCGTCCCTCGCGCAACAGCGCGTGCAGATCCGTCGGCGGTGGTCGCCCACAGTTCGGCGACGATCAATTCGATACGGCGACCGGGTCGTTCGATCCAGGACCGGACTTCGAGGTCGGCGATCGGAATCGGTCCGAGAATCTCGACGACGACACGCGTCAGACGGGTCTCGTCGCGCGCACCGCACCGCTCGAGGGCTCGTACCAACAGTGCCGACGGGGGAGCGCCGTGCTGCAGCGTCGGGCCCCAGATGCTGACTGTTGCCTGGGTGCTCGCGAACCGCTCGTGCCCTTCCTCCGTCGTTCCGAGGTAGCGGTAGTACGAACTGTCCGTCATGTTATGACTTCTCCTTTGCGGCAACAGGTTCGGTGCTCAGCAGGTCCGGCCAACCTGGATACGGCGGAGGTGTTCCGCCGAACGAGGGGCACAGTGACTTGTGATCGCACCAGTCGCACAGTTTGCCAGGCTTGGGTCTGAAGTCTCCGGTCGCACCTGCTGCGAGGATCGCTTTCCAGATGGCGGAGAGGGTTCGCTCGAATCGAATGAGCTCGTCGTGATCCGGGGCGTACGTGAGAATCGAGCCGGAGGCCAGATAGATCAGGCGCAGTTGTGCGGGAACGATTCCGCGAGTGCGCAGCAGTACGAGCGCGTAGAACTTCATCTGGAAGAGCGCCTTGGACTCGGTGAACTCACGAGGAGCCTTCCCGGTCTTGTAGTCGACCACCCGCACCTCACCCGTCGGTGCAACGTCTATCCGGTCGACGAAACCGCGGAGTCGAACGCCGTTCTCCAATTCTGTCTCGACGTAGACCTCGCACGCCTCGGCATCGAATCGAGTGGGATCTTCGAGCGTGTAGTAGGTCGCGACGAGCTTGCCGACTTCACCGAGAAACGAGTCCAGCTCGTCGTCCGGAACAAGATCGGCGGCCTCGGGAGACTCGGCACTGACACGTTCCCACGCGGGCCGGACGAGTTCGGCTGCGCGATCGGGAACTCGGTGACCGGTCGGGAGTGCAAACAGCGCTTCCAGTGCCGCGTGTACGACGGTGCCTCTGACCTGCGCTCTGGTTGGTGTTTCCGGAATTCTGTCGACCGCTCGAAACCGATAGAGCAGGGGGCATTGTTTGTAGTCACCCGCCCGAGACGGAGAGAGCGCCGGCCGACTACGCGGGCGCTCGTGTGATGTGGCACCCGTTGGAGTGGGGGTTGGCAATTCGACAGAGCTCACACCTGGCAGGCTATGCGGTTGGTCCGACAACTCCGTCGGAGCCGGTGGCGAGGACACCGGAAACAAGCGAACAGGGATCATCTGCGCATGGCGAACGAGCTGCAACCAGAAGAAGTCACGACCGAAGTGGATGAGGTTGTGCAGTCCGCTGTCGCCGAGATTCCCGAACCAGAGCTTTTTGACGCTGATCTCACCGCGCCGGGTAAGCGGCCGTCGGGACCGTTCCGCGTAGGCGATCGCGTCCAGCTGACCGACGGCAAGGGACGCCACTACACGATCGTCCTCGAGGCGAACCGTGAGTACCACACCCACAAGGGCGGAATCGTTCACAACGACCTGATCGGTGCCGACGAGGGCAGCGTCGTCAAGTCGGTCAACGGCACGCCTTACCTCGCTCTTCGTCCACTACTGGTGGACTACGTGCTCTCCATGCCGCGCGGTGCCCAGGTCATCTACCCGAAGGACGCGGCTCAGATCGTCCACGAGGGCGACGTGTTCCCCGGAGCACGCGTGCTCGAAGCAGGAGCCGGCTCCGGCGCACTGACGTGTTCCCTGCTGCGTGCCGTCGGACCCGAGGGCAAGGTCATCTCCTACGAGGTCCGCGACGATCACGCCGAACACGCGGTCCGCAACGTCGAGACCTTCTTCGGGGAGCGTCCCCCGAACTGGGAACTGACCATCGCCGATCTCGCGGAGTTCGATCCGGAAGCGCACGGCGGCAAGGTCGATCGCGTCGTACTCGACATGCTGGCTCCGTGGGACGTCCTGCCCGCCGTCTCGAAGGCGCTCGTGCCTGGCGGCGTTCTGATCGTCTACGTCGCGACCGTTACTCAGCTCTCGAAGGTCGTCGAGGCGATGCGCGAGCAGGAATGCTGGACCGAGCCACGCTCGTGGGAATCGATCGTGCGCGGTTGGCACGTCGTCGGTTTGGCGGTGCGCCCCGAACATCGGATGCAAGGCCACACCGCGTTCCTCGTGAGCGCTCGTCGTCTCGCCGAAGGAACTGTCACCCCGAAGCCCCAACGGCGTGCGGGCAAGGGCTCGAATACCGCGGCCAAGTAATTACACGAAAACAACAAGAGCGGCGATCCGGTATCCGGATCGCCGCTCTTGTCGTAGCTGGAAGTTATGCGGTGCAGGAAGCGCGGCCCATTTCCAGGAGCACGCAAGCCGAGGTGTCGGACAGCTTCCAGGACCCGTCTTCGAGCTCCCAGGTCCACGGGGTGGCCGGGGCGGCGCCGTGCGGGCTGACGACGGCGACGTCTGCAGTTGCGGTCTGACCGTCGACCTTGACGTTGTCCACGTTGAACGTGATCGCGTAGGCCGGGTTACCGCCCAGCGCAGCACTCATCGTCTCGATGTTGGCCTGACGCTTGGTTCCGTCGACCACCAGAGCGGTCTTCTCCTCGATCGGCTTGGCCGGATCGATCAGAGCGACCAGCGAAGCGTTGAGCTCCTCGGCCGTCGGAGCCGCTGCGGCAGCGGCAGCTGACGTCGTGGCGGAAGCCGAGGCCTTGGCCGTGGTGCTCGAGGCGGCGGCGGAAGTCGAGCTGGCAGCCGTCGAATCCTTGTTGTCGTCCGAGCTGCATGCACCCATGGTCAGGACGGCAGCGACGGCACAAGCGCTGATGAGAGTCTTGCGGATGATCACAGCGTTACCTTTCGTTGTAAAGAGAGACAGGCGCTGTCTCCATCTTGTAGGCAAGGCTAACATGACAAAATTCTGGCTCGAGACCAGTCGGCACGGTCCTCGTGCGGGTGTGAATTCGCACTCGCGCACCGTGTCTGGCGACAGTTGGGGCCTTATGCCGGTAGCGTTGATGGATCGCACTGGGAGGAGACGCACATGAGCTCGACAGAGAACCCGGATTCGGTTGCGGCAGCAGAAGAACTCCACGCGCTACGAGTGGAAGCACAGGTACTGCGCCGACAACTGGCACAATCGCCGGAGCAGGTGCGTGAGCTGGAGTCGAAGGTGGACTCGCTGTCCATCCGAAACAGCAAGCTGATGGACACCCTCAAGGAGGCCCGTCAGCAGCTCATCGCACTTCGTGAAGAAGTCGACAGACTCGGTCAGCCGCCGAGCGGTTACGGAGTCCTTCTCTCGGTACACGAGGACAAGACCGTCGATGTGTTCACGTCCGGTCGCAAGATGCGATTGACGTGCTCACCGAACATCGACACGGACACCCTTGCCCTCGGACAGACGGTTCGCCTCAACGAGGCACTCACCATCGTCGAGGCGGGCACCTACGAGCAGGTCGGCGAGATCAGCACGCTCCGTGAGGTACTCGACGACGGACTGCGCGCGCTGGTGGTCGGGCATGCCGACGAAGAGCGCATCGTCTGGCTCGCAGCACCGTTGGCGGCCGTCTTCGCCGATCCCGAAGCCGACATCATCGCGTACGACGCTGACTCCCCGACCAGAAAACTGCGTCCCGGTGACTCGTTGCTCGTCGACACCAAGGCCGGATACGCCTTCGAGCGCATCCCGAAGGCCGAGGTCGAAGATCTGGTTCTCGAGGAAGTTCCGGATGTTCACTACGACGACATCGGCGGTCTCGGTCGTCAGATCGAGCAGATCCGTGACGCCGTCGAGCTTCCGTTCCTGCACAAGGACCTGTTTCACGAGTACTCGCTGCGACCGCCGAAGGGAGTACTGCTCTACGGTCCTCCCGGTTGCGGTAAGACGCTCATCGCCAAGGCCGTAGCGAACTCGTTGGCCAAGAAGATCGCCGAAGCCCGAGGTCAGGACAGCAAGGACGCCAAGTCCTACTTCCTGAACATCAAAGGCCCGGAACTTCTGAACAAGTTCGTCGGCGAAACCGAGCGTCACATTCGGATGATCTTCCAGCGTGCTCGCGAGAAGGCGTCCGAGGGCACTCCGGTGATCGTCTTCTTCGACGAGATGGACTCGATCTTCCGTACCCGTGGTTCGGGAGTCTCCTCCGACGTGGAGACTACGGTCGTTCCACAGCTGCTCAGCGAGATCGACGGCGTGGAAGGGCTCGAGAACGTCATCGTCATCGGTGCGTCCAACCGTGAGGACATGATCGACCCGGCCATCCTGCGTCCGGGGCGACTGGACGTGAAGATCAAGATCGAGCGCCCCGACGCGGAATCTGCTCAGGACATCTTCTCGAAGTACCTGGTGGACGGTCTGCCGATCAATGCGGACGACCTCGCCGAGTTCGGTGGAGATCGTACTGCATGCTTGAAGGCGATGATCGTTCGCGTCGTCGATCGCATGTACGCGGAGAGCGAAGAGAATCGTTTCCTCGAGGTCACGTACGCCAACGGTGACAAGGAAGTTCTGTTCTTCAAGGACTTCAACTCGGGTGCGATGATCCAGAACATCGTCGACCGCGCCAAGAAGTACGCGATCAAGTCGGTGCTCGACACCGGTGCTCCGGGCTTGCGTGTGCAGCACCTCTTCGATTCCATCGTCGACGAGTTCGCCGAGAACGAGGATCTGCCCAACACCACCAATCCTGATGACTGGGCACGTATTTCGGGCAAGAAGGGGGAGCGGATCGTCTACATCCGCACTCTCGTCACGGGCAAGAACGCCAGTGCAAGCCGCGCGATCGACACGGAGTCGAACACGGGCCAGTACCTGTAGCGAAAACCAACACCGATCGGGCCGGCCACTCCTCGAGAGTTGTCGGCCCGATCTCTGCGTCGCCCCCGTTGACTTCGTTGCGATTGGACCGGTCGGTCGCGCTGGTTTAGAGTCCCGCCGTGCAGATACATCTTCGACACAATCCGTCGTCCACCGTCGCTCGCTGCTACCTCGCGCCCGGCGAACCGCTGCGCGTGGAGAGCGGGGCGATGCTCGCGCATTCTGCCGGCGTGGTTCTCGAAGCGAAGGCGCAGGGCGGCGTCCTGCAAGGCCTCAAGCGGTCGATGCTCAGCGGAGAATCGTTTTTCGTCACGACGTATACCGCTCCGCCGCAAGGTGGTTGGGTCGATGTGACGGGCGTTCTTCCCGGCGATCTGATCCCGCTGACCATCACGTCCGATCGCCCGTTCTTCCTCAACCGTGGAACCTGGTTGGCCAACTCCTACGGCGTCACGGTCGAGTCCAAATGGGGAGGCATGTCCAACCTCTTCGGCGGTGAGGGCGGATTCGGCCTGCGGGCAAGTGGCGACGGTGAGGTAGTGCTGGCCGTCTACGGCGCGATCGACGTCATCGACTTGCAGCCGGGCGAGACGATCACGATCGACACCGGTCACGTGGTCGCCTACGACCTCGGGATGAACTTCAACATGCGGCGCGCCGTTCAAGGGCGCACCATTCAGTCGATGAAGTCCGGCGAAGGATTTGTCTTCGACTTCACCGGCCCCGGACGCGTTCTCGCGCAGACCCGCAACCCCAGTGCGTTTGCGGCGTGGCTCTCGGCGATCACCCCGGGCTGATCACCGACCAGTGCTGTTCAACTCCAGTGCTGTTCAGCCCCAGTGGTGTTCAGCTCCAGCAATAGTCGGCCAGCAGAGCGCGTGAGTCTGGAACGAACGGCCACGACGGGTCTTGCAGGTGGGCGCCGAGTTCTTTCGGCGTCCACCACCAACCTTCGGCGATCTCGCTGGGCTGATGAGCCATCGGACCGTCGTACCTGAGTTCGAACGCAAACAGGTGACAGCGCAGCGGAGAGTTGTTCCACTCGCCGTCCCAGGATTTTCGAGCGATCTCCGTCAGTTGGAGTGGCTGATCTGCCGTTCCGAAGATTCCGAGTTCTTCACCGACTTCACGGATCGCAGTTTCCTGCGGCGTCTCACCTGGATCGACGACGCCTCCGGCAAGACAGTCGTGATAGCCCCCGAATACTGCCTTCGTGTCGGTTCGGCGATGAACGTAGATACGCGAACCGTCCCCGGTGCGAACGAGGACTCCTGCGCTCGCGTGCCAGAGCCCGCCCGAGTAGACGACGGAACGTGTTGCTCGGCCGATCGGATTACCCGTCCGGTCGTACACGGCGACTACCTCGTCCGCGGGATTGAGGTCTGCGGTGAGAGGTTGGTGCATTCCTCCAACTGTGCCACGCCTGTAGGCGCCGCGCCTCAATCACATAGGCTCTTGTGTCATGCAGCGGATCATCGGTGTCGAGGTCGAATACGGAATATCTTCACCCAGTGAGCCGTCGGCGAATCCGATTCTCACTTCAACCCAGGCGGTGCTTGCCTACGCCGCCGCAGCGGGCGTGCCACGAGCCAAGCGCACACGCTGGGACTACGAGGTCGAATCTCCGCTCCGTGACGCCCGAGGCTTCGATCTGGGGCGAATGAGCGGCCCCGCACCGGTGATCGACGCGGACGAGATCGGCGCCGCGAACATGATTCTCACCAACGGGGCACGGTTGTACGTCGATCACGCCCATCCCGAGTATTCGGCCCCCGAGGTCGCCGACCCGCTCGACGCAGTGATCTGGGACAAGGCCGGCGAACGAGTGATGGAAGCTGCTGCGCGGCACGCATCCAGCGTGCCGGGTGCGCCACGGCTGCAGCTGTACAAGAACAACGTCGACGGCAAGGGTGCCTCGTACGGCACGCACGAGAATTACCTGTGCTCGCGCGACACCCCGTTCGCCTCGATCGTGACCGGCTTGACGCCGTTCTTCGCGTCCCGGCAGGTGATCTGTGGTTCCGGTCGTGTGGGTCTCGGTCAGTCCGGCGACGAGGCCGGATTCCAGCTTTCGCAGCGATCGGACTACATCGAGGTCGAAGTAGGCCTCGAGACCACGCTCAAGCGCGGAATCATCAACACCCGCGACGAACCGCACGCGGATGCGGACAAGTACCGCCGGCTGCACGTCATCATCGGCGACGCGAACCTCGCGGAGATGTCGACGTACCTCAAGGTGGGAACAACGGCGCTGGTACTCGACCTGATCGAGGCTGGTGTCGACCTCACCGATCTGCAGCTGGCCCGTCCGGTCACCGCCGTCCATCACATCAGCCACGACCCGACTCTGCGCAAGACCGTGGCGCTGGCCGACGGCCGTGAACTGACAGGACTTGCGCTGCAACGTATTTACCTCGAGCGTGTCTCGAAGTTCCTGGACCGTGAGACCGATCGTGATCCGCGAGCGGACGACATCGTCGCCAAGTGGGCGATGGTTCTCGACCTCCTCGAGCGCGATCCCATGGAGTGCGCGAACATCCTGGACTGGCCGGCCAAACTGCGTCTGCTCGAAGGTTTCCGCAATCGTGAGGGACTCGCATGGTCGGCGCCGCGGTTGCATCTGGTGGATCTGCAGTACTCCGACGTGCGGCTCGACAAGGGGCTGTACAACCGCCTGGTTGCTCGCGGCTCCATGGAGCGGCTTGTCACCGAACAACAGGTTCTCGACGCGGTCATGAACCCTCCCACCGACACTCGCGCATACTTTCGCGGCGAGTGCCTACGTCGATTCGGTGCCGATATCGCGGCCGCGAGCTGGGATTCGGTCATCTTCGATCTCGGGGGCGAGTCGTTGATCCGAATCCCCACCCTCGAGCCGCTTCGCGGCACCAAAGCGCACGTCGGAGCGTTGCTCGACTCCGTCGACAGCGCCGCGGAATTGGTTGATCAGCTCACTCACTGAAATCAGCCGATGCGGCTCGCCGTCGCGTCTCTCCACACCTGACGGTGCCGCTCGGTAGGGTGAAGGTCCGAGCGGGATCAGTTACCGACTCTGCTGGGCCGAACAGGATGCTCGCGAGAGCTCCCTTCACACAAGGAGGTCGACGGCGATGGCTCAAGAACAGACGCAGCGTGCCGGTGGCGGCGAAGACGACGAAACCACTGGTGGCGACGGCAGTGCCGGCCAGGAACGTCGCGAGAAGCTGGCTGCAGAAACCGACGACCTGCTCGACGAGATCGACGACGTGTTGGAAGAGAACGCCGAGGACTTCGTCCGTGCCTATGTCCAGAAGGGCGGCCAGTGACGGTGGATCGCGCGCCCCGGATCACAGACGGGGACACACGGTTGAGCTTCGGCTCGAATCTGTCGTCATTCTCGGAATACCTTCGGGTGCATGCACCGGAGCACCTTCCGCAGAACCGCTTCGCCGACACAGGAGGTGTTGTCATGGGCGGGGGAGACATAGCTCCGCACGGCACCACCATCGTGGCGATCAGCTATGCGGGTGGTGTTCTGCTCGCCGGTGATCGCCGAGCGACGATGGGCAACCTCATCGCCAGCCGTGACGTGCAGAAGGTGTACGTCACCGACGATTACTCGGCTGCGGGTATCGCCGGAACGGCCGGGATCGCAATCGAACTGGTTCGGCTCTTCGCAGTCGAACTCGAACATTACGAGAAGATCGAAGGCGTTCCACTCACGTTCGACGGTAAGGCCAATCGACTTTCGTCGATGGTTCGCGGAAATCTCGGAGCAGCGATGCAGGGACTGGCGGTCGTGCCGCTGCTCGTGGGTTACGACCTGGACGCGGTCGATCCGTCAACGGCCGGCCGGATCGTCTCCTACGACGTCGTCGGTGGGCGATACGAGGAGCGCGCTGGATATCACGCAGTCGGGTCGGGTTCTCTGTTTGCGAAATCGGCGCTCAAGAAGCTGTATTCCCCGGGAATCGACGAGGACACTGCACTTCGATTCGCAGTCGAAGCGCTGTACGACGCAGCAGATGACGATTCGGCTACCGGTGGTCCCGATCTGACACGCGGGATCTATCCGACAGCGGTCACCATCACCTCTGCCGGTGCGGTGGAGTTGTCGACAACGCGGGCTGCCGAGATTGCCAGGGAGATCGTCGCGGCTCGCACTGCGACCGCGAGTCCGGAAGGGGAGTCTGCGCTATGACGATGCCGTACTACGCATCAGCCGAACAGATCATGCGCGATCGTTCGGAATTGGCGCGCAAGGGAATTGCCCGCGGACGCAGCGTCGTCGTTCTCACCTACCGCGACGGAGTTCTCTTTGTCGCGGAGAATCCGTCGCGGGCGCTGCACAAGGTCAGCGAACTGTACGACCGTCTCGGATTTGCTGCAGTGGGCAAGTACAACGAGTTCGAGAATCTGCGCCGCGCGGGCATCGTGCACGCGGACATGCGCGGGTACTCGTACGACCGTCGGGATGTCACGGGGCGTTCCCTCGCCAATGCGTACGCGCAGACGTTGGGAACGATCTTCACCGAGCAGCCCAAGCCGTACGAGGTCGAGATCTGCGTTGCCGAGATCGGCCGCTTCGGAAGCAGTACGCCGGCTCAGCTCTACCGGATCACGTACGACGGTTCCATCGTGGACGAGCAGGAATTTGTCGTCATGGGCGGTACAACCGAACCGATCGTGACGGCGATGCGTGAGTCGTACCAGCGAGATCTCGACCTCGAATCCGCAGTGCGAATCGCGGTAGGGGCGCTTCAAAAAGGTGGCCCGGCACCGGCCGGAACCACTGAGGCGGAACCGCGAACACTCGACGTGAGTGCGCTCGAGGTTGCTGTCCTCGACAGCAACCGTCCACGCCGCGCGTTCAAACGAATCGCTGGAACGGTTTTGGAAGGGATGCTTCCAGCTCCGGCAGCAACTGGGGATGCGCCGCCGGCAAACGGCGACGCACCCTCATAGTTACTGCAGGTCTGGGAGTTACTGCGTGATTCTGTAGACGGCCACCGCGCCCGGTTCGGTGTCGAAATCGAACCGGCGCGCGTCTGCCACCACTTCGCCGTCGGTGGCGATGGCTACCGGTGAATCGGCCACCCGCACCGACATCGACGACACGAGTTCGCGAACGTAGACCCGCGAGCTGCCCAATGTTCCTGTGGCAGCTGCAAACAGAAGACGTGAGCGCGAGAACTTCTTGTCTGCGCGCAGGTAGCGGACGTCGAGTAGTCCACGGTTCATCTCCGGACGCGACATCGGCACCTGATCAGCGGGGGAGTATCGCCCGTTTCCGACGAACAGCATCCAGATGGTGGTCCGTTTCCCGTCGATGGTGACAGTCATCGGCTCCGCCGCCGCGAGAACACGGATCATTGCGGCGCCCGCGGCCGGCCACTTTCCGAAGCGCGGTTCCCACTTCTCCCGCAGCCGCACGGCGTCCGGGTATCCACCCAGGCTGGCGGTGTTGAGAAAGCGTGCAGTCACGCCGGAATCCGTGCGCACCACAGCGTGGTCGACAAATGCGGCCTGCCCGGACTCGACTGCCTGCGCGGTCTCCTCGACGTTCACCGCGCCGACGTCACGGGCGAAGTGGTTCAACGTTCCGCCGGGAAAAACCGCAAGGGGTAGGTCGTGCTTTGTTGCCGCGGTCGCGACCGTGACCACTGTTCCGTCGCCCCCGCATACGCCCAACGCTTTCGGCGAGAGTTCGGGGATCTTGGCGTCGATCTGCATGTCGAAGTCGATGTCGGCGTCGAATTCGTAGATGATCGCTGCCGGTAGTGATTCTCGAATCGATTCGACGATCCCGTCGTCCTCGGAGCCGGAACCCGGATTGGTGAAGACCAGCAAGCCTTCTCCCCGAGGGAGTGCGGGAACTACGCACTCCGGTCCGAGTTCTGCGGGATCTTCGTCGCGCACCGCCCACCAACGTCGTGTGCCGGCAGCGATTGCGCCGCCAACCGCGAGGCCGGCGAACACGTCGGACGGCCAGTGCACTCCGTTGTGAACGCGTGAGTACGCGACCGCTGCGGCCAATGGTGCGATGGCCGCGCCTGCCGCCGGGGATTCCATGGCCACTGCCGCGGTGAATGCCGCCGCTGACGACGAATGACCGGAGGGGAACGAGGACGACGTCGGAATGTCGACTCCTCGCTTCGGGCTCAGCCAGACACGCGCCGGTGGGCGCCGCCGGGGAAACAGGGGCTTGAGTATGCCGTTGGCCAGCGCGCTCGAACCGGCAAGGGCGAGCATCCCACGTGCCGCAGCCCTCCTGGGCCGGCCACCGATCAGCGCGAGCAAGGCGGCGACGACCATCCACAAAACGCCGTGATCGGCCGCTCTGGAGAGAAACCGCATGGTCGGGTCGAGCACGGAAGGGCGCAGTGCTCCAGTGCTTTCCATGACTTTGATGTCGCTTCGGACAACTTTTCGGCGAATAAGGCTCACACCGTCACACTATGCCGCCGCCCGACGTTGTCGAGTCGTGACTTACGACGCGATCGAAGTACAGGGGTGAACCTCGCATTCTGGTTGTACTGTCGAAGTGTGCAGAGACGAATCATGGGTATCGAGACGGAATTCGGCGTTACCTGCACCTTTCACGGGCACAGGCGACTGAGCCCCGACGAGGTTGCTCGTTACCTCTTCCGTCGTGTCGTGTCGTGGGGTCGCAGCTCCAACGTCTTCCTCCGCAACGGAGCCCGCTTGTACCTGGATGTGGGTTCGCATCCGGAGTATGCGACGGCCGAGTGCGACAGTCTCATCCAGTTGGTCAATCACGACCGAGCTGGTGAGCGTGTGCTCGAAGAACTGCTGATCGACGCCGAGGCGAGACTCGCCGAGGAGGGGATCGGTGGCGACATCTACCTCTTCAAGAACAACACCGACTCGGCCGGAAACTCGTACGGATGCCACGAGAACTTCCTCGTCGCGCGCGCCGGGGAGTTCTCCCGGATTTCGGATGTCTTGTTGCCGTTCCTCGTCACGCGCCAGTTGATTTGCGGCGCCGGCAAGGTGCTGCAGACACCGAAGGCTGCGACGTTCTGCCTCTCGCAGCGTGCGGAACACATCTGGGAAGGCGTCTCGTCGGCGACCACTCGCTCGCGTCCGATCATCAACACTCGCGACGAACCGCACGCGGACGCCGAGAAGTACCGCCGTCTCCACGTGATCGTCGGCGACTCCAACATGGCCGAAACGACGACGATGCTCAAGGTCGGTTCTGCAGCACTCGTGCTCGAAATGATCGAAGCCGGAGTTTCGTTCCGCGATTTCGCCCTGGACAACCCGATTCGTGCCATCCGCGAGGTCAGCCACGACGTGACCGGCAAGAAGCCTGTCCGGCTGGCCGGTGGACGTCAGGCCAGTGCTCTCGATATTCAGCGTGAGTACCACTCCAAGGCAGTCGAACATCTGCGTAACCGCGAACCGGACCCGCAGGTCGAGCAGGTTGTCGATCTCTGGGGTCGTACCCTCGACGCCGTCGAAGCTCAGGATTTCGCGAAGGTCGACACGGAGATCGACTGGGTCATCAAGCGCAAGCTGTTCCAGCGCTACCAGGACCGTCACGGCTTCGATCTGTCCGATCCCAAGATCGCGCAGCTCGACTTGGCCTACCACGACATCAAACGTGGCCGCGGCGTCTTCGACGTGCTGCAACGCAAAGGCTTGGTCAAGCGGGTCACCGAGGACGAGACGATCGACGAAGCTGTCGAGAATCCGCCGCAGACCACTCGCGCCAAGCTGCGGGGGGACTTCATCACTGCAGCCCAGGCCGCCGGCCGGGACTTCACGGTCGACTGGGTTCACCTCAAGCTCAACGATCAGGCGCAAAGAACTGTGCTCTGCAAGGACCCGTTCCGTTCTGTCGACGAGCGTGTCGAGCGTTTGATCGCTTCGATGTAGGTCACTCATTTTCGAGATGTACAAGACGGCAGGTCTGTTTTGCGGCGACGCGCCGGGCACGAAAGTGTCCGGCGCGCGTTCGGTTATCGGATAGCCACTAGGATTTCGGCGTGGCGACATCAAAAATCGAGCGGTTGATGAACCTGGTGATCGCATTGCTGTCCACCAGACAGTTCCTCACGGCGGAGAAAATCCGCGACAGTGTGGCCGGGTACAACGATTCCGCGAACTACGAAGCGTTCAGTCGCATGTTCGAGCGCGACAAGAACGAACTTCGTGACCTGGGTGTCCCTTTGGAAACCGGTCTGGCAGGACGGTTCTCGACGGTCGAGGGGTACCGGATCAATCGCAATGCCTACGAGCTTCCGGACGTGGACCTCACCAGCGAGGAATCTGCTGCCGTCGCCGTCGCAGTACAGTTGTGGGAGTCTCCGGAACTTATTTCGGCAGCCCAGAGTGCGCTACTCAAACTCCGAGCAGCCGGCGTGCAGGTCGACGCGGAGGTCAGTGCCGCACCGGTAACTGCGATTCCGGCACGCACCCGTGGCTCGGAGCCCGCCCTCGGAAAGCTGCTTGCAGCGGTCGACGCCGGCCGAGCAGTTCATTTTCAGCACCGCGGCGCATTGAACGAACCGTTCACCGAACGCACTGTGGAACCGTGGGGCGTCGTCACGCACAACGGCAAGTGGTACCTGGTCGGGCACGACGTCGACCGTGATGCGGTGAGAACCTTCCGGCTCTCCCGGATCGGTGACGACGTCAGGGAGTTCGGGCCCGCCGGATCGGTCCACAAACCCGAGGGTGTCGATCTTCGTGAGGTCGTCGACCGGGTGACCGGGTCGGGCGTGGTGACCGGGACCGCTACGGTGTGGGTCGCAGACGGTCGCGCACACGAGCTTCGCCGGCTTGCGACGGCGTCGTCCGATCGGCGGTTGACCGATCGCGACGGCAGCGTGCTGTCCATCCCCGTCCGATCCTGGGAGTGGACCGCTCGGTTGATCGCCGGACACGGGGTGGATGCACTGGTGTTGGACCCACCGGATTTGCGTGCGGAAGTCGTCGCGAAGCTACGCGCCGCGGCGAGCCCGATCACCGGCAATGACGGACAGGGGGAGAACTGATGAGCAATCGACTGTCATCTCGGTTGGCGCGGCTGCTCAACCTCGTGCCGTACTTCATCGCGAATCCGGGTATCAGTCCCGCCGAGGCTGCCGAGGAACTCGGTGTCAGCACCACTCAACTGATGACCGACCTCAATCAGCTGTGGGTCTGTGGACTGCCCGGCTACGGTCCGGGCGATCTCATCGACCTGTCTTTCTCCGAGGAAAGCATCGAGGTCACGTTCTCGGCCGGAATCGATCGCCCGTTGCGCCTGACCTCCACGGAAGCGACTGCATTGCTGATCGCGCTTCGATCATTGGTGGAAATGCCGGGCATGGTCGATCCGTCTTCGGCCCAGCGCGCTATCGCGAAGATCGAGGACGCAGCAGGCTCGGCCGCGGCGCGAGCCGTCGGCCAGGATCGCAGTACTTCGCCGGCTCCGGATATTGCCGAAGACCCGATCGCCGCGACGGTCAGAGCCGCGCTCGCTGACAAGACCGCCCTTCGATTGACGTATTACTCGGCCTCGCGCGACGCGGTCTCGGAGCGCATCGTCGATCCCGTTCGTATCGTGTTGGTCGACAACTACAGCTACCTCCAGGCCTGGTGTCGCCAAGCCGAGGGTGTGCGGTTGTTCAGATTCGATCGGATCGACGCAGCAGTCCAACTCGACGAACCTGCCGATCCTCCGCCACAAGCCCTCGAGGAGGATTCGAATCTCGAGTTGTTCAGCGGCGACGGTTCCCTTCCGGAAGCACGGTTGTTCATCACCAAAGAATGGGTGTGGATGCTCGACTACTACCCAATGGACGTCGTGCACGTGAACGACGACGGGTCGGTCGAGGCGACGATGAGTTTCGGAACTCTCGAATGGATGGCAAGGCTGGTCCTCGGGTTCGGTGAGGGTGTTCGGGTCCTGCATCCGCCGGAATTGGTCTCCGAAGTACACGATCGGGCCGTTGCGGCACTCGACGCGTACGACGTAATCGGTTCGTAAAACTTCGGGAAACTTCACCCTCAGTGAGTTCGCAGGAAACAAACAGGTAAAAGGTAGCTGAAGTAAGTGCTTTGACACCTCCGAGCGCCGGTTGTGTCCGGTAGCATCGAGGAATCTGATCATGGGAGGTCGTTATGGGTGCAATGCAGCCGATGCATTGGCTGATTGTCGCTGTTGTCGTCGTAATTCTGTTCGGGTCGAAGAAGCTTCCCGATGCAGCACGCGGTTTGGGTCGTTCCCTCCGCATCTTCAAGAGCGAAGTCAAGGAAATGCAGAACGACGATGCGGCGCCCGCAAGCGCGCCGGTCGCGCAGCCTGCTCCGGCACAGTTGCCGACGGCCAACACCGCGGTGGTCGCAAACGGTGCAGCGGCACCTGTTGTGCAGCCGACCGAAGTCAAGCCGCTCTAGTACACACTGCGTTCTAGCCGGGGTGAAATATTCGTTCACCCCGGTTGTCTGCTGACCAAGACCAGGATGCACAGTGCGTATTCCGTTAGACCCGCGTAACCGCAAGCGGAAGGTCAATCCAGACGGCACCATGTCGTTGGTCGACCACCTGTACGAATTGCGGACTCGTTTGTTGTTCGCATTCCTCGGCGTGATCATCACCACGGCGTTCGGCTTCTTCTGGTACTCACACTCGATACTCGGTCTCGAGAGCCTGGGCGATCTGCTTCGCGGACCGTATTGCGAGCTTCCGTCCGAGAGTCGCGCCAACCTCAGCACCGACGACGCGTGCCGATTGCTGGCGACCGGGCCGTTCGAGCAGTTCATGCTGCGATTCAAAGTGGCGCTCACCGCCGGTATCGTCCTTGCCTGCCCGGTGTGGCTGTACCAACTGTGGGCATTCATCACCCCGGGCCTCTACGCAAAGGAACGTCGATACGCGGTCGGATTCGTCACCGCCGGTGCTGCCCTGTTCATTCTCGGCGCGATCCTGGCGTACCTCGTCGTGGCAAAGGCTTTGCACTTCCTCCTGACCATCGGCGACAACGTCCAGATCACCGCGCTCAGTGGTTCGGAGTACTTCGGCTTCATCATCAATCTGCTGCTGATCTTCGGTGTCAGCTTCGAGATTCCGTTGCTCGTGGTCGTACTGAACTTTGCCGGCATTCTGACGTACGAGCGTTTGAAGGCCTGGCGTCGAGGATTGATCTTCGGGCTGTTCGTTTTTGCCGCAGTTGCCACCCCGGGTTCGGATCCGTTCTCGATGCTGGCGCTCGCATTGGCCCTGACGCTTCTCTTCGAGGTCGCGGTCCAGATCGCTCGCCTCAACGACAAACGTAAGGCCAAGCGATCCGGTGAAGACTGGGGCGCAATCTCCGACGAGGAAGCTTCCTCCATCTCGGCTCCGTCCGATCTGAACGAGGCTTTCGACAATCCGACCAAACCCAAGGCCGAATCGAGTGGATTGTTCGGACGTAAGTCCAAGCCCAAGGCTCCGGCCGCGAAGAAATCCGACACCGCCGGCGACAACGCACCAGGCCAGGATTTCACTGACACTCTCTGAGCGCCGTGCCACCACGTCGGCGGCGTGTGAAACCCTGACGAGGTGGTTATGAACAAGAGTGAACTGAGCACGTTTGCGTCCAGCCTGAAGTTCGAACTCGATCCATTCCAGGTGAAGGCATGCGTTGCGCTCGAAGCGGGCCACGGTGTCCTTGTCTGTGCACCAACCGGCGCAGGCAAGACCGTGGTCGGCGAGTTCGCTGTCCATCTGGCTCTCGCGGCCGGCCGGAAGTGTTTCTACACGACGCCGATCAAGGCATTGAGCAATCAGAAGTACGCAGAGCTCGTCGAGCGCTACGGCGCGAGCGAGGTCGGCCTGCTGACGGGTGATTCGAGCATCAACTCCGACGCACCGGTGGTCGTCATGACCACCGAAGTCCTGCGGAACATGCTCTACGCCAACTCCGAGGCACTGCGCGGGCTTTCGCACGTCGTCATGGACGAGGTGCACTACCTGGCCGACCGGTTCCGTGGGGCGGTGTGGGAGGAAGTGATCCTGCACCTGTCCGAGGATGTTCGCCTGGTGAGCTTGTCGGCGACCGTGAGCAACGCCGAAGAGTTCGGCGCCTGGATGGAAACCGTCCGCGGCGACACCACCGTGGTCGTGGACGAGACGCGGCCGATCCCGCTGTGGCAGCACATCATGGTCGGTCGACGGATCTTCGATCTCTTCGACAGTCGTAGTCATCCCGCCGCTGGGCCGAAGACCGTACTCGTCGACCAGGATCTGGTTCGCCACGTCAAGCAGCGTCAGGCGCTCGAACGCGTCGAGAGCTGGCAGCCGCGTGGCCGCGGACGGCGTGGCAGCTACCAGAGTTCCAACGATTTCCGGCCCTTGCCGCGACCTGAGGTCATCGCTCAACTCGACCAGTCCGGACTGCTCCCGGCGATCACTTTCATCTTCAGCCGCGCCGGTTGTGATGCGGCACTTGCACAGTGCCTGCGGTCCAGACTCGATCTCACTTCGCCGGAGCAGGTTCGCGAGATCGACACCATCATCGAGAAGCACACCGGGGAACTACCCGAAGAAGATCTCGAAGTCCTCGGATATCGGGACTGGTGCAAGGCACTGCGACGCGGACTGGCCTCCCACCACGCGGGCATGCTGCCGGCATTCCGCCAGACAGTCGAGGAACTGTTCGTCAAGGGTCTCGTGCGAGCGGTCTTCGCGACCGAGACGTTGGCCCTCGGTATCAACATGCCGGCACGCACCGTGGTGCTCGAAAGACTGGTCAAGTACAACGGCGAGACGCATGCCGAACTGACGCCGGGGGAGTACACGCAGCTGACCGGTCGGGCCGGCCGACGCGGTATCGACGTCGAAGGACACGCTGTGGTCCTGTGGCAGCCCGGGGTCGAGCCGACGGATGTCGCCGGTTTGGCGTCGACACGGACGTTCCCGCTCCGCAGTTCGTTCCGCCCCTCGTACAACATGTCGATCAACCTGGTCGAGCGCATGGGAGCGGCCGATTCACGCAAGCTGCTCGAGCGTTCCTTCGCGCAGTTCCAAGCGGACCGCTCGGTGGTCGGCCTGGTGCGTGGCATCGAGCGGAACGAAGAAGCACTGAAGGGTTTGCAGGAGAAGCTCGGTGGTGCAGACGGCGAGTACTTCGAATACGCGTCGTTGCGTGAGCGGCTCAGTGCGCGCGAGCGGGCGCTCGAACGTAAGGGCCGCGAGGATCGCCGCGAAGATGCGGTGGAGTCCCTCCGTGTACTCACCCGCGGTGACGTGATCGCGATTCCCATCGGTCGTCATTCCGGAGTGGCCGTGGTCCTCGTCCCGGACAGCGATCCGAAAGACCCCCGTCCGCTGGTTCTGACTGCCGATCAGTGGGCCGGCCGACTCTCCTCGAGCGATTTCCCGGAAGCAGCCGAGGCTCTGGGAAAGATGCGCCTACCCAAGCATGTAGATCACCACACCGCCCGGATTCGGCGCGATCTGGCCTCGGCGTTGCGTAGCACCGGAATCAGCGCCCCTCGGCGGAAGAAGCGCCACAAGGCGGGCGCGTCCGAAGACGCCGAGGTCGCTACTTTGCGACGCGCTATTCGCTCGCATCCGTGCCACAGCTGGCCCGATCGCGAACATCTGAGCCGGATCGGTGAGCGCTACAACCGATTGGCCCGCGAAACGCAGGCGATGAGGGAAAAGGCCGCGGCCACCACCAACTCGTTGGCGCGCACGTTCGACCGAATCATCGCGCTACTCAAAGAGCGTGAGTACATGACTGCCGAAGCAGCGCCCGAAGTCACCGAATCCGGACGACGACTCAGTCGCATCTATTCGGAAAGCGACCTTCTGGTCGCCGAGTGCCTGCGGACCGGTGCGTGGACAGGTCTCAGCCCGGCCGAACTGGCAGCAGTCGTGTCCTCGGTGGTCTACGAATCGCGTCGAGACGGCGACACGGTCGATCGGGTGCCGACTGCGGCACTTCGTCACGCGCTCAACGACACTCAACGACTGTGGAGCGAACTGCGGTCGGACGAAATTCGCCACAAACTGCCGCCGACGCGCGAACCCGATCTCGGATTCGTCACTGCCGTTTACCACTGGGCTAGTGAAAATTCGCTGGTCGACGCTCTGATCGCAGCCGGAGTGCAAGGCCGCGCGCTGTCTGCGGGTGATTTTGTCCGGTGGTGTCGTCAGGTGATCGACCTCCTCGATCAGGTCCGACTGACATCGACGGACGCCGACGTGGCGAAGACCGCGGCGCGGGCGGTAGCTGCCATTCGTCGCGGGGTAGTTGCTGTCGACGCAGCATGACCACAACTATGTGGTTTGATTCGCAGACTGGTATTTCGAGTGGGAGGCGAACATGAGCGGGCCTTACGGACCGAACGATCCGAATCGGCAATGGGGTCCTGGTGATCAGCAGCAGCCGAACGAGCAGCAGTGGGGGCAGAATCCTCAGCAGCCGGGCGGACAGCAGCAGCCGGGCGGTCAGCAGCAGCCTGGTCAGCAGCCCGGCCAGCAACAGCCGTGGGGTCAGCCGCAACAGCAGCCCGGTCAGCAACAGCCTTGGGGCCAGCCTGCCTACGGTCAGCCTGGGCAGCCGGGTGGTCAGCCTGCGTACGGCCAGCCCCAGCAACCAGGCCAGGGGCAGCCTGGTCAGCAACAGCCGTGGGGCCAGCCTCAGCAACAACCTCCGGCTCAGCCGTGGGGTCAGCCCGGGCAACAGCAGGCACCGGATGCAACCCAGGCGTGGGGTCAGCCTCCTGCTGCCGCGCCTCAGCAGGCGTTGGGCGCCACAGCACCCGGCCAAGCTCCGGGACAACAGAACCAGTGGAACCAGGCCCAGGCGTTCCCGAGTCCCGGTGCGCCCGGAAACCAGGCGGGTAAGTCGAAGAAGCCCCTGATCTTCGGTGCGATCGGTGTTCTCGTTGTTCTGGCGGCCGTCGTGGTTGCCCTGGTGCTCGGTGTTTTCGGCAAGAACACACTCGATCAGAGCGCAGCTCAGGCCGGCGTCGAAAAGATCGTCACCGAGTCCTACGGGGCAAAGAACGTGAGCAACGTTCAGTGCCCCGCGGACCAGGAAGTCAAGTCAGGCAACAAGTTCACCTGCACGCTCTCGATCGCGGGCGTGAAGTCGAACGTGACCGTGACGTTTGTCGACGACAACGGCACGTACGAGGTCAGCCGCCCGAGCTGACGCTCTACTGGTCGGAACGGCCTGCCGCCGCAGCCTTCAGCGCGGCGGCAAGCCGGCCGGCCGAGCGTTCGATGTTCAGTGAAGCGGCCACTTCCTCGAAGCGTGTGGGATCGACGGGGGTCGCCGGGAGTCGGTCATCCTTCGAGAACTGAACGTCCGCGTCGCGAACTACTCGTACCACCGGCAACGCAGCGTCGAGGTATGCCATTGCCTCTGGTGAGGTGAGTTTCGCGCGAATTCCCTTCGCCATGTCGGATTCGGGGTCAGCCGCGGCCGCACGAAGTCCGGCCAGCGAGCCGTAGCGCAGCATCAGCGTCGACGCAGTCTTCTCACCGACACCCTTGATGCCGGGTAGACCGTCGGAGGCGTCTCCGCGCAGTACCGCGAGTTCGGCGTAAGCCTCGCCCGCACGGTCTCCGGGTACCCCGTACTTCTCGGCGACCTCGACCGGTCCGAACAATTCCGCCTTGGACAAACCGCGGCCGACGTAGAGAACACGAACGGGCACGTACTCGTCGGTGACGACCTGCAGAAGGTCGCGGTCACCGCTGACGACGACGGTGAGATCCTCGCGCTCGGTAGCGGCAAGCGTTCCCAACACGTCGTCGGCTTCGAGGCCGACAGCACCCGCCGTCGCGATACCCGCTGCTGCGAGCACGTCCATGATCATGTCGACCTGAGGTGTCAACGTGTCCGGGACTTCCTCGGACGAACCGTCAGAGCCTTCCTGGACGCGATGCGCTTTGTACGTCGGAACGGCGTCGACGCGGAACTGTGGTCGCCAATCCAGGTCCAGGCACACCGCGAGACGACTCGGCTGGTGTTTGGTGATCAGGGAAGCAACCATGTCGGTGAATCCGCGCACGGCGTTGACAGGTCTGCCGTCGGGGTCGACGAATGACTCGGGCAGTGCGTAGAACGCACGAAACCACAGGCTGGCACCGTCGAGGAGAAGCAATGGCCCACTCATGGTCACCATCCTGCCAGTCGGCACTAACCTGTAAGCCATGACGTCTCCAGCCGAACAGGATTCCCGATTCTCCAGCGCCGTGTACGGCGCACGTATCGCTCGTGCCGCCGAGTTGGCTCGATCAGCAGGTCTCGACGGTCTGGTGGTGACTCCCGGTCCGGATCTGCGGTACCTGACGGGTTCTCGGGCTGACTCGTTCGAGCGCTTGACCGCGTTGGTCATCGCCGCGGACACGGCGAAGGCGTCCGTTGTGCTTCCTCGCTTGGAGTTGGCGTCGCTGAAGGAATCGGCGGTGAGTGATCTCGGGTTGACCGTCCTCGACTGGGTCGACGGTGTCGATCCGTATGCGATTGTGGCGGCGCAACTTCCGGCCGGCGCCAAGGTTGCGGTGACGGATGCGATGCCCGCGCTGCATCTGATCCCGCTCGCAGACACGTTGGGTGCGTTGCCTATTCTCGCCACCGGAGTGTTGCGTGAATTGCGGATGGTCAAGGACGACGCCGAGATCGAGGCGTTGCGACGGGCTGGCGCGGCGATCGATCGTGTTCACGCTCGCATGGCCGAGTTCTTGATCGTCGGCCGCACGGAAGCCGAAGTGGGTGAGGCGATCTCAGCCGCGATTCTCGAAGAGGGGCACACCGAGGCCGCGTTTGTGATCGTCGGATCGGGCCCGCACGGTGCCGATCCGCACCACGAGGTTTCGGACCGGGTGATCGAGAGCGGTGACGTCGTGGTGATCGACATCGGTGGACCGGTCGAGCCTGGATACAACTCGGACTCCACCCGCACGTACAGCATGGGGCAGCCGTCCGCCGAAGTAGCAGCACAGTTCGCAGTACTCGAAGCGGCGCAGCAGGCTGCTGTCGACTCGGTGCGGCCAGGAGTATCCGCAGAATCCGTGGACGTTGCCGCCCGCGAAGTGCTTGCCGCACAAGGGCTTGCAGAGGTCTTCGTTCACCGCACCGGTCACGGTATCGGACTGTCCGTACACGAGGAGCCGTACATCGTCGAGGGCAACACCATCGAACTCGTCGAAGGTATGGCGTTCAGCATCGAACCGGGAATCTACTTCCGCGGCAATTGGGGCGCCCGTATCGAGGACATCGTCGTCGTGACCGCCGACGGTTGCGAATCGTTCAACAACCGTCCGCACGGCCTGACGGTCCTCGACTGATCAGTTTTCCTTGAACGCCGCGGATCCGAGTATGCGTGTGACGTCGATTTCGATGACCACACGCGCGGGGTTGACCCGTGGCTGGCGGTACCGCTCGGCGTAACGCCGAACGGCGTCGGCCACGGAGTCCGCGTCGGTGAGCACGCGTGCAGGCCCCTCTAGCGTGAGCCAGCGTCCACCGTCGACCGAACTGACGGCGGCGTATCCACCCCGGGCGGCGTTGATCGCCTTCTGTGAGCCACCGCTGGTGATCACGCGCGCCTTTCCGGCTTCCTGATCCCAGGTGAATCCGACGGCTACGACGTGCGGGGTGCCGTTCGGACGCAACGTCGTGAGTGTCGCGAGGTGGTATTCGCCGACGAACTTCAGCCCGTCTTCGGTGAGAGTCTGCTGTGACGATGGCGTGGTGGAGGGGGTGAGCGTCATGCCACGACGGTAATCCAGGACACTGGAGCGGTGACTGCGGGTGCGAACGTGAATGACATCGAGACAGTGCTGCTCCTCGGTGGACGAAGTGAGATCGGGCTCGAGATCGCGGTGCGGCTCGCTCCGGGCCGCAACATCGTTCTGGCTGCCAGGCGCAGCGGAGAGCTGTCGGAGCAGGAGCAAAGGCTCAAGAACGCCGGCGCTGTCGACGTCTCCACCGTCGAGTTCGACGCCGACGCCGTGGAGACTCACGGAGACCTCCTCGGCGCCGTGGTCGCCGAGCACGGCCGGATCTCGGTTACCGTGCTGGCTTTCGGAATTCTCGGCGATCAGGCGCGTGCCGAAACCGACGCGGCGCATGCGGTAGCAGTGGTGCACACCGACTACGTGGCTCAGATCAGCATCCTTACTCACCTCGCGGAGATCATGCGCCGACAGGGAACCGGAAAGATCGTGGTGTTCTCGTCTGTTGCCGGCGTTCGCGTTCGCCGCGCCAACTACGTCTACGGCAGCGCAAAGGCCGGCTTGGACGGGTTTGCCAGCGGCCTCGGCGACGCACTGCACGGTTCGGGCGTTCAATTGATGCTGGTTCGTCCGGGATTTGTCATCGGCAAGATGACCGAGGGAATGTCGCCCGCCCCGATGTCGAGCACCCCGTCGCAGGTCGCCGACGCCGTCGTACGGGGACTGAATTCCGGGGCGACGCGTGTGTGGGTACCGCGAATTCTGCAGCCGGTGTTCTTCGTCATGCGGCTTCTGCCTCAGACGATCTGGCGCCGGATGCCGCGATGACCACACACCCGGTGGTGATCGTCGGTATCGGTGCCGACGGCTGGGAAGGGCTGTCCGAGAGCGCAAAGGGCGCGGTTCTGGGCGCGGAGGTCCTGATGGGATCACCGCGCCAGTTGGACTTGGTCCCGACTACACATCTCGGGGCACGGCGAGCGCACACCAGACTGACCTGGCCGTCTCCGATGATTCCGGCCTTGCCGTCGATGTTCGCCGAGAGCGCCGATCGCAGAGTGTGTGTACTCGCGAGCGGTGACCCGATGTTCCACGGTCTCGGGGTGACTTTGGTGCGGCTGCTCGGCGCGGACAACGTGCGAGTGATCTCCCACCCGTCGTCGGTGGCATTGGCGAGCGCGCGAATGGGATGGGCATCGGCCGAGATCGACGTCGTGAGCCTGGTCAACCGAGACTCGGCGACCGTGTTGGCCGCCGTGACCGACGGCGCCCGCCTGCTGGTTCTGAGCAACGGGCGCTCGACTCCGGGCGAGGTGGCACGCCTGTTGTCCGGCGCGGGCTTCGGTCGATCGAACATGACCGTGCTGGCCCAGCTCGGTGGAGCCGACGAATCGCGGACCGTCACCGTCGCAGACGAGTGGGATCACGCGGACGAGGACGTGGACGCGTTGAACGTTCTCGCCGTCGAGTGCATCTCGGCGGATCTTCCGATACGGCTGACTCGAATCCCGGGGCTACCGGATGCTGCTTATGTCGGAGACGGTCAGATGACCAAACAGGAGATCCGTGCGTTGACGTTGTGCGCGCTCGCTCCGGCGCCGGGAGAACACCTCTGGGACGTGGGCGGCGGTTCGGGAACCATTGCGGTCGAGTGGATGAGGACCCACCCGCGTTGTAGCGCAACAGCATTCGAGAAGGTAGCGAGCCGCGTTTCACAGATCGGCACCAATGCGCGCAATCTCGGCGTTCCAGCGTTGAACGTCAAAGGGGCCGCGCCCGAGGCGTTTGCGGATGAGATCCGCCGACCAGATGCGGTGTTCGTCGGCGGCGGCGTCACGCAACCAGGAATGCTCGATGCATGCTGGGAACAGTTGAGCGTGGGTGGCCGACTGGTCGCCAACGCCGTGACCGCCGAGTCCGAGTCGTTGCTGCTCGGCTGGATGAGTCGCCATGGTGGGACACTGCGACGCTTTCAGGTGCAGCGCGCCGAGCCTTTGGGCACGTTCAACGTTTGGCGACCGCAACTTCCGGTGGTCCAATGGTCCGTCACAAAAAGTCAGCCGTCTGCAGGCGCAGACACAGATACGCCGGAGGAATCCACACAATGACCGTTCATTTCATCGGTGCGGGCCCCGGTGCGGCAGATCTCATCACTGTCCGCGCGCAGCGCATCATCGCGGCGAGCCCGGTGTGCCTGTACGCAGGCAGCCTTGTTCCAGCGGAGTTGCTCGAGTGGTGCCCGGTAGGCGCTCAGGTCGTGGACACTGCTCGCCTGAGCCTGGACGAGATCACCGCGATCCTTGTCGAAGCGCATTCGGCCGGACTGGACGTCGCGCGCCTGCATTCCGGTGATCCGTCGATCTTCAGTGCGGTGGCCGAGCAGGCTCGTCGTCTGGACGCCGCAGGGGTCGAATTCGACATGATTCCCGGTGTTCCTGCATTTACCGCGGCAGCAGCCGCGCTGGGACGTGAGTTGACCGTCCCAGGCGTCTCGCAGACCATTGTCCTCACCCGAGTCTCCACCTTGTCGACGGCAATGCCGGAGGGCGAGGATCTGCGGTCCCTCGGCCGCAGCGGCGCAACGATGGTGGTCCACCTCGGCGCTCATCGCATCGAACAGATCGCATCCGAGTTGGCCGACAATTACGGCGAAGACTGCCCGGTTGCGGTGGTCGCCTTCGCCTCGCGGCCCGAGGAGATCGTTGTTCGAGGCACTTTGAAGACGATCGTCGAACTCGTTCATGCGGCCGGCATCACGAAGACAGCCGTCGTGATCGTCGGCCGAGTGTTGACGGCGGAAGGATTCCCGGACAGCTACCTCTACTCGGCAGCGCGTGAGAGAAGCACACACTGACCCCGACGAGTCGTCGCGTACTCCTACTCGGAGGTACGAGCGAGGGCCGCGCGATCGCATCTCGGTTGGCCGGTTCAGCCGACCTCGACGTTGTCACCTCACTGGCCGGCCGCGTTCGCGATCCTCGCTGGCCGGAGGGAGAAGTGCGCATCGGCGGGTTCGGGGGAGCCGAAGGCCTGTCGGAGTGGTTGTCGGCCAATGATATTCGTGCAGTGCTCGACGCCACGCATCCCTTTGCTGCTCGCATCACTCAAAATGCATTCGAAGCGTGCCTCGCGAATTCCGTGCCACACGCCATGTACCGACGCCCACCGTGGCGCGAGCATCCCGGCGACACGTGGTTTCCGGTACGCGATCTCGATCACGCCGCAGAATTAGTGCCGACGCTCGGCTCACGCGCTTTTCTGACGATCGGGAGGCAAGGAGTCTCGGTGTTCGACCGCGTGAAGAACGTCTCGTTTCTCGTGCGCTCGATCGATCCGCCTTCGGGTACGTTGCCGCCTCGCTCGCGATTGTTGCTCGCACGTGGCCCATTCGACGTCGATGCAGAAGTCGATCTGATGATAACTCACGGCATCGACGTCGTGATCACCAAGAACAGTGGCGGCGAGCAGACGTACGCAAAGATCGCCGCAGCCAGGCAACTGTCGATCCCGGTCATCGTCGTCGAGCGACCGCCGATCCCGGCGGCCGCCCTGGCATTCGACACAGAAGCAGCGGCGGTGAACTGGCTCACGGCTTTCGGCGGGGGATCGGGGCCATGAGGCGAACTTCGCGTTCGCTTCAGGTTCGTCTAAGGTTCCGTGCCCATACTGGAGGGATGTTGGGATCTTTCGACGCCGCACTGCGGGGCCGCGCATGAGAGTGTCGGTTCCCGGAATGAGCCGTCGAAAACCATCGGGAATTCATGTGCGGACGCTCCATGCCCGCGTGAAATTGCTGACCGCAGGCCTGGTGGCGATCGCGGTGATCGTGTCGGCGTCGGCGGTGTACATCGTGTTCAACGCGTATCTGCAGGGCAACGTCGACCGGCAACTCGAGCGCACGAGTGATGCGATCACCGACACCGTCAATTTCGGCGGTGTCACACCGGTTCTGGGATTGACGGCCGGCGCGGATACAGCGGTCATCCAGGCGGTGGGGCTTCTGACTGCTGACGGCGCTTTGGTGACGGCAACTCCGGGTCTGCCGCCGTTCAGCACGAGCGCGGACGCCATCAGGTCGATCGCCGACGGCAATTCGTCGCAGACAATCGCAACCGTCGACGCGTATCGAATTCTTGTCGAGCCCTCGGTTGCCGGGCAGACTTTGGTTGTCGCCCAATCCTTGGGGCCGACACGTTCGGTACTCAAGCGGCTTGCGGTGGTGTTGGCGGCTCTGGGTGCGGCTGGGATCGCGCTGGCCTACGCTGCCGGAGATGCGGTGGCTCGCACAGGATTACGGCCGGTTGCGCGGCTCACTGCGGCGACGCGGCGGGTTGCCGAAACGGATGATCTTGCGCCGATCCCGGTGACCGGTGACGACGAGTTGGCGTCGTTGACAGTCAGTTTCAATCGGATGCTCGGGACGTTGTCGGAATCGCGGGCACGCCAGAGAAGCCTGATCACCGAAGCGGGCCAGGACCTTCTGGCTCCGTTGACTGCACTGCGCACCAATATCGAGTTGTTGATGTCCTTCGATACCAAGTCCGGCGCGATTTCCGAAGCAGATGCAACGCAGTTGCGTGAGGAAATCACCGACCAGATGATGGAGTTAACGCTGCTCGTTGGAGAGTTGGTGGACCGTGCGCGGGTTGACGAAAGTACGTTGGGGAGAGGAGATTCCCTCTAAATCGGACGTCTGACCAGCACTTTTGTTGCATTCGGAATTGATGCAGCAGAAGGAGCACTGGTAATGTGGGGCAATTGCGAAGTTTCTGGGTATAGCTGGAGTGTGGCGCGAACCGTGGGGTTTGCTGGGTGGGGGCCTTTGGAGGGACGAGAGGGTTTCAGTGGTCAAGCAAGCACGCGCCGAGCTGACTCGGCAGCAAATCGTTGCCGGCGCGGCCGCGCAGTTCGAGAAGACTGGTTACGGCAGCACCAGCATGGCCGACATAGTCTCGGGGGCCGGTACTACCAAGGGCGCGTTGTATTTCCATTTCGCGTCGAAGGACGAGCTCGCGCAATTCATCATTGCCGAACAGCATCGACTCTCGATCGAATCGGTGCAGGCGATTTCCGCGACGGGCAAGGACCCGTTGGAACAGATGATCATGCTCACGCACGAAATGGCACGCCAGATTGTCGACGAGCCGATCGTTCGCGCGGGCATTCGCCTCACGCTGGAACTGAGCACGTACGAGGGGCCGGTGGAACCGTACGCCGAATGGATCTCGGCAATCACCGATCTCACCGCCAGAGCTCAGGCGGAAGGTGAAATCCGAAAATCGGTCAGCGCAGAATCGTTCGGCAGGTTCATGCCCTCGGCATTCACCGGAGTACAGCTGGTTTCGAACGTTCTCACCCGACGCTCGGACCTTCCGGATCGTGTCGACGAGATGTGGCAGATCCTGCTTCCGGGAATCGTCAGCGACGACCTTTCCGGCGACATCGAGCGGCTCGTCAAGTCGCGGTGGACTCCGGCGGCGGCGTAGCCTGCGGGACATGACCGTCACGCGGATTGTTTCGGATCTGTCGAGTAGTTCTCTCGAGGCCGCGCAGCGCTTCTACACCGAAGTGCTGGGCCTCGAAGTTGTGATGGATCACGGGTGGATCGTGACGTTGGCTTCGCCGACGGATCCATCCGTGCAGATCAGTGTCATGACGCACGATGCTCACGCGCCCGTAGTGCCGGACGTCTCCGTCGAGGTGGACGATCTCGATGCGGCGTACGAGGTTGCGGTGCAGCGCGGCGACACCATCGTCTATCCCGTCACCGAGGAGCCGTGGGGTGTGCGCAGGTTCTTCGCTGCCGACCCCGATGGCCACGTGATCAACATCCTCAGCCACCGGCACGACCAATGACGGCTTCGGGCCCGGGCGGGCTGACGTACCTCGAGGTGGGCGCAACGTCAGGCGTACTCCCCGCCGGCTATCACCACGTTCACGAGAACGCGACGGTCGGATCCGGACGTGAGGATTTCGAGGTTGCCGCTCGTACAGTCGCGAATTGGGGAATGCACCGCGGAGCTGGTTTGACCGTCCGGGCGGCAGCCCCGACCGCGGCGGCGGGTCAGGATGCGACTTTCGGACTCGGTCCGGTGTCGATCCCAGTTCGAATCGTCTACGTCGTCGACGAACCCAATCGCAAGGGATTCGCGTACGGAACCCGCGCCGGCCACCCCGAATGCGGCGAAGAACTGTTTGTCGTCCAGTTCGACGAGGCCAGCCAAGCGGTTCGTATCGAGATCGTTGCGTTCTCCAAGCCCGGAACGTGGTGGGTGCGTCTCGGCGCTCCGATCGGACGTCGAGTACAGGCGTTTGTCACGCGCCGCTACATCCGTGCCGTCCGCGAGAGCGTCGACCGATCGCGGGTCTGACCCGTTGTCGGTGTCAATTCAATCCAGCGTACGAATGTAACCCCGACACGACGTAGTTGATTGCAAACATGTTGAAAAGCATCGTTGCGAGCGCAGCAACATTTATCCATGCCGCACGCATGTTCTTGAACCCGGCCGTAGCACGCGCATGGAGGTACGCGGCATAGAGAACCCAGGAGATGAACGAGACCGTCTCCTTGGGGTCCCAGCCCCAGAAACGTCCCCACGCGGCTTCCGCCCAGATTGCCCCGCAGATTACCCCGATGCTGAACAGCGGGAACCCGACGATCGTTGTTCGGTAGGCCACGCGGTCAAGCAATTCGGATGACGGCAGCCTGTCCGCAATCCAACGCAACGCGGGATTCTTCGACTGCGGACCTACCTCGGCAATCATGAAAAGTGCGCTGACCGCACTTGCGAACGTAAGGATGCCGGAGGCGGCGACGATGATCGTGACGTGTACGCCGATCCAGTACGAACGAAGAGCGGGTACGACCGGCGCTGCCTCGGCATACATGCTTGCGGCGGCGACGAACAGAAGCACCACCGTGGGTGACAGAACGAAGATTGTCAACGATCGAATCGGGTACCGCCGCAGAATGACCAGCCAGCACGCCACCAATGCCGAGCTGAGGAAAAGCGCGTACTCGTAGAGGTTTCCGAGAGGCCATCGGTGCGTCGAGATGCCGCGAAGTGCAAGCGCGGCAATGTTGAGGACCAGGGCGACGACAGTGAGAGACACGGCAGCGCGACCCGCACGATGGGTGCGAGTTCGATTCGGCGGCATAGCAATCCGGCCCGGCACTGCCGGATTTGATGCACTTCCCGCACGTGCAAGTCCCGGTCGCACTGTGGCCGAGAGGGGTGCGCTGGAGAAGTCGACAATGGAAAGAACCAGGGCAAGAACGTAAATCGCGAAAGACGACGCGAAGGCGTAGTCGCTGTACTGCGCAAGAACTGGATCGACCGACATTTAACTCCCCATAACGACCGGTTGGTTGTCATTCGAAATCTACTACACATGATCGTAGAAGTGGATGAGCCGGCTGTCGGATCGGTCGGCCGGAAAATGATTGGACGGTCTTCGGTTCGGGTTGATAGCTTGTGCGAGACCGTGACAGCACGCCAGGAGGTGAGACCCATGAACGCAGTAACCATGTGGGTGCTCCCACTCGTGTTCACGGATCGGCGATTGACGTAGGTGTCGCCGGGAGCGCCTCGAGTAGGCAATCCCGAAAGGTAACACCATGCAATCCAATTCTCAGACCATCGAATTCACTTCCGAGACAACGTCGAACGGTGTCATCGAACGCCATTTCGTTGTAGACGACATCACCGGCGTGCTCTGGTCACTCGCGTCCGGATCTGTCGAATCACCCCTTCTGCTGTCCGGGCACTCCGGCGGCATGCACAAGAAGGCACCAGGACTGGTTGCCAGCGCACTCCACAGTGTGAGCTCCCACGGGTTCGCAGTCGCCGCGATCGACGCGCCCGGACATGGCGATCGGCCGCGGAACACACAGGACGAACAGTGGGTCGAGGCGATCCACCAGGCTAGGGCGGCCCACGAGCCGATCGCCCCGATCGTCGTCGAGTACAACCGATCGCTGGCGGAGCGTGCAGTGCCGGAATGGCAGGCGACCATCGACGCTCTGCAAACGCTGCCCGACGTCGACGCCGACGCTCCGATCGGCTTTGGCGGCGTGTCGCTAGGGGTCGTGACCGGGCTGATGTTGGCCCCGGTCGAATCCAGGATCGCTGCCGTGAGCTTCGGGGGAGTTTTTGTGGACGAATCCCTCATCGAAGCGGCACGAAAGCTCACGGTCCCGGTCGAGTACCGGATCCCTTGGGACGACAAGGATTACGACCGCACGTCAGGGGTAGCGTTGTTCGATGCCTTCGGCTCGACGGAGAAGACGCTGCACGCCTACTCGGGCAGGCACTATCCGGTGCCCGACTACGAGCGCGACAGTTCGGCTCGGTTCTTCGCCCGCCACCTCGGCGGGAGCGGTGGCACTCCTGTGAGCTGACGTGAACACGTATCGGCGTCCGGCCTGTGTCGGACGCCGATACGATCTCGACCAGGTTTCGTTTCTCAGCAAGACCCGAAGTAGTGGCGTCAACGTATCCTGCATCAATTTGACCAAAGCTTTTCAGATGATCATTTTTGTGGCGCTCGCGATGGTGGCGATTTCGATCCTTCGCTCGCTAGTAGCCGTCCAGCTTGGCAATTTTTGCTGAGGCGCTCGATGGCGACATATGTCCTTACGGTCCGCCGGGCGGAATGAACTTGTTCGTGATCCAGTTCGATGCTTCGATCTCGTCGAGGGTTGTCCGGAGACTTCGGTGGCTAATGTACATGCTGTGCCGAGTGTCCGGTCAATACCGAACACCGAACAAGACTGGGAACTCTTCTCGCGTCCGAACTGAGGCGACGACATGTCTTTCAACCGCGCATGTCCAGCCATGCGTCGACTACCCGTCCGATACCTGACCCGGGGGCGGTATTTGAGTGGGCCGATATCGCACGGCGACTGCACCCGACTGGAACTCGTGGCGATCGACGAGTTCGAGTTGGATGCGCTTGCGCAGACCGGCGAGCAACGTCGGTCCGTGTCCGGCGAGGACCGGTTGCACAAGGAACTCGTACTCGTCGATCAGTCCCAGGTCTGCCAATGCCAGGGGGAGTGTTACGCCGCCAACCCACAGGCCTTCGCCGGGCTGCTCCTTGAGTCGCTGAACTGCTGGCCCCAAGTCGTCCAGCACCAGTTCGGCATTCCAATCGACCCCGCTCAGCGTGTTCGACACGACGTACTTCTTCGCCCGGTCCATTGCCTCGGCGAACGGGATCTCCCACTCGTCCATCCAGTCAGGCCACGCGCCCGTTGCAGGCTTCCGCCACGCCGACTCCATCATCTCGTAGGTCACCCGGCCGAACAGCAAGGCATCGGCTCGTTCCATCTGAGCGGTCCAGTAGCGCATCGACTCCTCGTCGGGTGGGAGCCCCGCCTCGTGATGGCAGCAGCCGTCGAGTGTGACGTTGATCGAGTATCGAAGTGGTCTCATCTCGTTGTTCTCCCTGATAGGCGCAGAGTGACAGCACCGGACCGTACTCAGACTATTGCCGGGCCGTCGGTGTAGATCAGGTTCGGGACCTGGAGTCACGCGGGGGTCGACCGAACAGTAACCAGACGAGCGCACCGAGTACAGGCACCGCGATCACCAGTGCCGACCACCAGAATTTGCCGCCCGAGCGTTCGAAGTCAGTGCGCACGATCGCCACGAGCGCGCTAATCGTGATGAAGATCCAGGCAAGAACGAAGGCGGTGAAGGTGATGTCCATCCAAAGCGGAATGGTGGAGTTGGGGGTCGATTCGTTCATGCTTCCAGACCCCTTTCAACTTCTGCGACTTGATTGGAATAACACGCTCCAACTCTTAGGCTTACTGCGAGATCGACGATCCCTCGGTACCCCGTCGATCACGCGGACGCGAGACGTTCGGAGATCAACGCGTTGAGGGAAACCCCTTCCTCGGCGGCGGCGCGTGCCAGCTTGCGGTGCAAAGTCGGGGTGATCCGGACCTGGAACTTGCCCGAATATCCGCGCTCGCTCAGCGGTTCGGGGATCTGCTCACCTGTCTCCGCCATGTCCTCGAGCGTCTCGGCCACCGCTGTACGGATGCCGTCGAGGGCGGCTGCTTGGGTATCCGCGAGCCACGACAGGCCAGGGAACTCCGTGCAGGTTCCCAGAAACTCTCCGTCGGGTTCGTACCACTCGACTCGGTATGTGTAGTGCTCCACTGCGGGGATCACGGCGATTCTCCTTCCATGCGTTCGATTGCTGCCAGAACTTGCCCTACCTGGTACTGCTTGGCCTTACCGCCCGAACCCTTTTGAATGTTGATGCGTGGTCCCGGCCACGGCGTCTGGAACTTGGCGTGAGACCCGGCGTTCTGCCTGGCCTGGCCGAAGAAATCGATGCAGAGTGCGAACAGTTCGTCGTAGGTGACGTTCTGCGGCGCGGTCCGCATTTGCGCGAGCAGCTTGTCTCTCTTCCCCATCCACTATTGATACTGCATCTAGTATCACCGTGGGTCAGCGGAGTGCGCAAGGTGTACGTGCCCACACCGTGCAATTCTCTCTCCCGAGGCGGAGTCTGGAGCTGTTCACGCTTCCAGGTCCCTTTCGACGACCGTGCCCTGGTGGAACACCACGCTCCATCGATTCTCCGTGAACCGCCAGATGGATGATCGCTCGGTAACCCGATGCGCCTGCGCCAGCCGATACGTCACCAGATACAGGTCCGGAGCGATTCGGTTCAGCGCAGGTCGGTCAACCCTCCATCCGAGTTCGGCCGCGTCATTCACTTCGCCGCGGAGTCGCCGGGTCTCGACTACCGACTGCACGTAGTCGCGGGTGTATCGCGCACCGGAGGCTCCGATTTCCCGGAACTCCGGGTCGACCACCGCATCGAACTCGTCTCGCGACATGGCTACTCGCGTCCGGTGAAACAGAGGTTCGAACTCCATCAGCTCGTCGAGAATCAGGCGCAACTCGTCCGGGGCAGTCACGACTGCTCCGAGAACTGCGCCCTCATCTCGATACCTATCTCCGCGTGGCGCAGGAGGAAGGCCTTCTCGTCATACCCCTTGCGCCGCAACCAGAGAGTGACCTCGCTGTTGCATTTGCTCGCATTGCACGAGCGGCAGGCCGGTGCGATGTTGTCGAGTGTGTAGCGCCCACCGCGGGAGATCGCCAGCACGCAGTCACGTTGCGGCGACTCGTCCGGCTCGCCGCAGTACGCGCAGCCACCCCAGGCCGCTTTGAGCGCGGACCACTGCTCGACGGACAGGTCGTGCTCCACCAGATCCATCCGGCGTTTGCGTTTACGCGCGTATCTGGCTTTCCGGGTCCGGTTGACGGGCATGAGGCCATGCTATCGCTGTGCGATGTTCACTCCGGGTAGCGCCGCGGGGTGAACACCTGACGGCCCGAACCGGTTTCGACGACCGTCGTCATCGAGGAGCCGACGATCAGCAGAGTCCGCATGTCGATCTCGGAAGGCTCGAGCTCACCGAGGGTGACGACCCGAACGGATTCCTCGGCGCCTGCAACATCGCGCCCGATGACAACGGGAGTCTCGGGGGAGCGGTGCTCGAGCACGAGGTCCTTCATGGCCTGGACCTGCCAGGTCCGGGACTTCGACGCCGGGTTGTAGACCGCAAATGCCATGTCCGCGGCTGCAACTGCCGAGATCCGGCGTGCGACGACATCCCACGGCTTGAGGCGATCGGACAGGGAGAGCACCGCATAGTCGTGCCCGAGGGGAGCGCCGACGCGGCTGGCGACAGCGTTTGCCGCCGTCATGCCGGGAAGGATGCGGACCGGGACGCCGCTCCACTGGTCTTCGGCGGCAACTTCGAGAACTGCTGCAGCCATGGCGAATACGCCGGGATCTCCCGACGAGACGACAGCTACGCGGGCGCCGTTCTTCGCGAGGTCCAGCGCCATCGCGGCGCGTTCCGCTTCGACGCGGTTGTCGCTGGAATGGCGACGCTGACCTGGACGCGTCGGCACGCGATCGACGTAAGGGCCGTAGCCGACGAGGTCGGTGGCCAACGAAAGCTCATGCGCCACTTCAGGTGTGGTCCAGGCGGTATCGCCCGGCCCGAGTCCGACCACGACAACTTCGCCGCGAGACTCGGTCGCAGGTCGCGGGTTGTTCGACGGGCTCGGAACGATGGCGATCGAGAAGTACGGAACTCCGTCCGGGTCGACGTCGGCAGCAGATTCGACGCGTTGACGTGTGGTGCTCGCACGCTCGACGTAGTGGGCTTCATCCAAGCGGCCGGAATCCGCGAGCGATTGCAGGACTGGCGGGAACGTGCGTCCGAGCTTGAGGATGGCAGCGGCGTCGGTTCCCTCGAGCCGCCTGGACAGCTCGGCCTGCGGCAACGTGCCGGGCAGGATCGTCAGGATTTCTTCACCCTCGACCAGCGGCTTTCCGAGTGCAGCCGATGCCGCGCTGACGGAGGTGACACCGGGAATCACCTCGGCGTCGAAGCGATCGGCCAGCCTCTTGTGCATGTGCATGTAGGAGCTGTAGAAGAGCGGATCGCCGGCAGCGAGCAACGCGACGGTTCGACCGGCTTCGAGGTGAACTGCCAACCGCTCGGCAGCCGCTTCGTAGAACTCGTCCATCGCGCCCTGATATCCGCCGGGATGATCAACGGTCTCGGTGGTGACGGGGTAGACGAGGTGTTCTTCGATCTGCCCTTCGCGCATGTACGGCGCTGCAACGCCGCGGGAGATGCTCTTGCCGTGCCGCGCAGAGTGGAACGCGACGACGTCTGCCTCGCCGATGACGCGGGCGGCCTTGACAGTCACCAGTTCGGGATCACCGGGGCCGATTCCGACACCCCAGAGCTTGCCTGCGCTCATTCGACTTCGCTCGCAATCGCATTGACGACCGCCGCAGTGATCGCGCTGCCGCCGCGTCGGCCGCGGAGCACGAGATGATCGATTCCGCTGGCGTGTTCGATGAGAGCTTCCTTCGACTCGGCAGCGCCGATGAAGCCGACCGGACCTCCGACGATCGCCGCGGGACGGGGCGCTCCGGCTTCGATGAGATTCAGGAGATGGAACAGTGCGGTGGGTGCGTTTCCGATCGCGACAACAGCGCCCTCGAGCTTGGCTCCCCACAGTTCGAGGGCAGCGGCCGAGCGAGTGTTGTCGATGGTCGACGCCAGCACGGGAACCCGAGGATCGCCGAGGGTGCAGATGACGTCGTTGCCGGCGGGCAGACGCTTGCGCGTGATGCCGGCCGCCACCATCTGGGCGTCGCAGAAGATCGGCGCGCCGTCACGCAGAGCGGCACGCGCGGCCGAGACGACTCCGGGCGTGAAGGCGACGTCGTCGACGAGATCGACCTGGCCACTGGCGTGAATCATGCGAACTACAGCTTGCGAGACATCCGCCGGGAAACGGCTCAGGTCGGCTTCGGCCCGAATGGTGGCAAAGGACTGGCGATAGATTTCCGCGCCGTCACGGATGTACTCGATCATGTGCCACACGATAGAGGCATCACCGATTGGCCGGATTCACCCGGTAACCGTCACCCGTCGCAACCACATCCGCTACGTCCCCGCGGGGACGTCCGCAACTGCGCTCGCACCCGGCCCAGTGCTGCCGTCCAACGACGGGTAGCTCTGCTTGCTCGACGGCGTTGATCGCGTCGGTGCGCACGTCGGCGAGTGACTTCTCGCATCCCGGACTTCCGGTGCACGCGGTGACGTCGAGCCACGGCGAGTTCTCGTCGAAGATCAGCCCCATGGGGGCAAGCACTCGGACTACCTGCTCGGCTGCCCATTCGTCGAGGTCGAAGATATGCACCGATCGCCACGGCGTCACGACGACAGGCTTGTCGACGGCGGCGAGGAACTCGGCCAGCCGAGCGTCGAGCAGCCCGAATCGCAGGCCGCCGCCCAGGGCAACCGTTCCGTCTCGCTGTTCGAGCCAGCCGATGGTGGGCCGCGCTTCAGGCGTGAGGTCTGCCTCGCCGATGGCCTCGGCGCTCAGGCCCAACTGCTCGAGGGTGCGCTCGATTCCGTCCGGAACCTCGGCCAGGCGCCAGTGCTTGTCGCGAACGTCGAGGAACGATCGAGCCGCCTCGAGGAGCAATTCGACGGCGTCATCTGCATGTACGCGGTGAGTGGTGTGGTGACCGGCGAGCACCAGGGAATGCTCGGTGGCGCTGTGCGCATGGAGTCCGAAATCGCCCCGCAGCCCGGTGATGTCTCCGCGCCCGTCGTCAAGGGTGAACAGGGTTCGCCCCGGCAGATCTGCCAATGCCTGATCCGCTTGGATGGCCGAATCGAGACGGTGGACCAGTTCACGAATGTCGGCGACGCCCCCGATACGGCCGGACAGTGGGGACGCGAGAATGTTGCGTACTCGCTCGTGCGTCGCGGACGGCAGGAGACCGGCCGACGCGATGCGCGCCGCGAAGGCTTCGGGATCCGAGACCGAGCGCAACTGAACGTTGCCTCTCGAGGTGAGTTCCATCTGCCCGTTCCCCAGATCGCGCGCCGCGTCTGCAAGCGTCTGCAATTGGGCCGGGTTGAGGAGACCGCCGGGGAGGCGCACGCGTGCCAGTGCGCCGTCGGCGGCGTGGTGAACTTGCAGTGCACCCGGGCACGCGTCTGGCTGTGAACGGTCCGTGGGCATGGCTCCAGGGTACGACCTGTCATGAGTGCCTTCTGCGGACCGGTAGCATCACCACCACCAGTGACGGCAGTTGAGGAAACCGGTGAAAGTCCGGTGCGGTCGCGCCACTGTGAGTGTTCTTTCGAACGGAATGTGTTTCCGCTCGGAAACACGAGTCAGACCCTCAACCGCCGTCGATGACAGATCTGTGCCACGGGGCGCGAAACCCCAGGAAGGCTTCACCCGTGATTCTTCTGCTCTCCACGTCCGACACCGATCTGCTGAGCGCCCGCGCCAGCCAGGAAGCCGGCGACGGAGTTTCCTACCGCTGGGCCAACCCCTCGCGCCTGCTCGTTTCGGAAGACTTGCCGCCGCTGCTCGACGGCGTCGATCTCGTGATCGTTCGCATCCTCGGCAGCCGTCGTAGCTGGGAAGACGGCTTGGACATGGTCCTCGCTTCCGGACTCCCCGTAGTCGTGCTCGGCGGCGAGCACGCACCGGACGCCGATCTGATGGAGTGCTCGACGGTATCCGCCGGCGTCGCTGCGGAGGCCCACAACTACCTGGCCGAGGGTGGCGCACAGAATCTGGCACAGCTGCACCACTTCCTCTCCGACACCGTCCTGCTCACCGGTCACGGTTTCGAGCCGCCGGCACACCTGCCTTCCTGGGGGATCGCGGATTTCGCGCCCGATCTCGACTCGGCGACCGGTCCCGTCATCGCCGTTCTGTACTACCGCGCTCAGCACCTGGCCGGTAACACCCGGTATATCCAGGCGTTGTGCGACGCCGTCGCCGAGGCCGGTGGCACCGCGCTCCCGATCTACTGCGCATCACTACGAACCGCAGAAGCCGAACTTCTGACCACTCTCCGCCGCGCCGACGCCATGGTCGTGACAGTTCTTGCTGCCGGTGGCACCAAGCCTGCGACGGCGTCCGCCGGTGGCGACGACGAAGCCTGGGATGTTGCCGCACTCGCTGCTCTCGACGTCCCGATCCTGCAGGGGCTGTGCCTGACCAGTAGCCGCGCCACCTGGGACGAGAACGACGACGGACTGTCGCCTCTCGACGTCGCGACGCAGGTGGCGGTGCCGGAGTTCGACGGCCGCATCATCACCGTCCCGTTCTCCTTCAAGGAAATCGACTCCGACGGACTGTCCACGTACGTCCCCGACGTCGAGCGCGCTGCCCGTGTCGCCGGCATCGCTGTCCGTCACGGCAAGCTGCGCCACATTCCCACCACCGAGCGTCGCGTTGCTCTGATGCTCTCGGCGTACCCGACCAAGCACGCCCGCATCGGCAACGCCGTCGGTCTCGATACCCCGGCGAGCGCAATCGACCTGCTCACTGAAATGCGTTCTGCCGGTTACGACCTCGGTCCGGTCGACGGTCCGGACGCAGTTCCCGGCCTGGCGGCGAAGGACGGCGACGCGCTGATCCATGCCTTGATCGCGGCCGGCGGCCAGGATCCCGACTGGCTCACTGCCGAGCAGCTCGAGGGAAATCCGATCCGAATCTCGGCAGCAAAGTACCGCGAATGGTTCGCAACGTTGCCCGAAGAGCTGCGCAGCGGCGTCGAAGAGCATTGGGGCACAGCGCCCGGCGAGCTGTACGTCGACCGCTCGCAGGATCCGGACGGCGAAATCGTCATCGCGGCACTGCGATTCAACAACATCGTGCTCATGGTCCAGCCGCCCCGAGGATTCGGCGAAAAGCCCGTCGCGATCTACCACGATCCGGATCTGCCGCCGAGCCATCACTACCTCGCGGCCTACCGCTGGATCGCGGCGACGCCCGATGCTGGTGGATTCGGCGCCGACGCGGTTGTGCACCTCGGCAAGCACGGCAACCTCGAATGGTTGCCGGGCAAGACACTCGGCATGTCCAGCAACTGCGGCACCGACGCAGCCCTGGGCGACCTGCCGCTGATCTACCCCTTCCTGGTCAACGACCCGGGTGAAGGAACACAGGCAAAGCGTCGTGCCCACGCGACGCTCGTCGATCACCTGATCCCACCGATGGCCCGCGCCGAAAGCTACGGCGACATCTCCCGTCTCGAGCAACTGCTCGACGAGCACTCCAACATCTCCGCACTGGACCCGTCCAAACTGCCGGCCATTCGCCAGCAGATCTGGACGCTGATGCGGGCAGCCAAGATGGACCACGACCTAGGCCTCGCGGAGCGTCCCGAAGAAGACGTCTTCGACGACATGCTCCTGCACGTCGACGGTTGGCTGTGCGAGATCAAGGACGTCCAGATCCGCGACGGCCTGCACATTCTCGGTCGCGCTCCCGAGGGCGACGCCGAAATCGAACTGGTACTCGCGATGCTGCGCGCCCGCCAGATGTGGGGCGGCGAACAGAGCGTTCCCGGTCTGCGTGAGGCCCTCGGACTCAGCGAAGACGGCGACGAGTCCCGCAACCGTGTCGACGACATCGAGGAAAAGGCGCACGCTCTGGTTCGCGGCATGTACGACGCCGACTGGAGCTCCGCTGCCGCCGAAGACCTCAGCGACGACGAGACCGTCGTGAAGATCCTGCAGTTCGCCGCCACCGAAGTGGTTCCGCGTCTGCGCCAGACGAACAACGAGATCAAGCAGGTCCTGCACGCGCTCGACGGCGGTTTCATCGCCGCCGGTCCGAGCGGCTCGCCGCTGCGCGGCCTGATCAACGTGCTTCCCACCGGTCGCAACTTCTACTCGGTCGACCCCAAGGCAGTTCCGTCGCGTCTGGCGTGGGAGACCGGTCAGGCGATGGCCGAGTCGCTCGCCGCTCGCTATCTCGCCGATCACGGCGAGTACCCGCGCTCGGTGGGTCTGTCCGTGTGGGGAACCGCCGCCATGCGTACCTCCGGCGACGACATCGCCGAAGTATTTGCGCTCCTCGGTGTTCGCCCCGTCTGGGACGAAGCAAGCCGACGCGTGGTCAACCTCGAAGTCATCGATCTCGAAGAACTGGGCCGACCACGCATCGACGTCACCGTCCGCATCTCCGGATTCTTTCGTGATGCGTTCCCGCATGTGCTCGCATTGCTCGACGACGCCGTTCAGTTGGTGGCGGCGCTGGACGAGACGGACGAGCAGAACTACGTGCGCGCTCACGCGCAGGCCGACCTTGCCGAGCACGGCGACGCCAGGCGTGCGACCACCCGTATTTTCGGTTCGAAGCCCGGAACCTACGGCGCCGGCCTGCTGCAACTCATCGACTCCAAGACCTGGCGCGGTGACGACGACCTCGCCGAGGTGTACACCAACTGGGGCGGCTTCGCGTACGGCCGTGGGCTCGACGGAATCCCGGCAGCCGACGACATGCGCAGCGCATACCGTCGAATCAACGTGGCGGCCAAGAACACCGACACGCGTGAGCACGACATCGCCGATTCGGACGACTACTTCCAGTACCACGGCGGCATGGTTGCCACCGTGCGCGCGCTGACCGGAAAGTCACCCGAGGCGTACATCGGGGACAGCACCCGGCCGGAATCGGTTCGTACACGCACACTTTCGGAAGAGACCGCCCGCGTCTTCCGGGCGCGTGTCGTCAATCCCCGCTGGCTCGACGCCATGCGCCGTCACGGGTACAAGGGTGCATTCGAGATGGCGGCCACGGTCGACTACCTCTTCGGTTACGACGCCACCACCAACGTGGTTGCGGACTGGATGTACGAGAAGCTCGCCGAGACCTACGTTCTGGACGAGCAGAACCAGAAGTTCATGACCCAGTCGAACCCGTGGGCCCTGCACGGAATCGCCGAGCGACTCCTCGAAGCCGCCGAGCGCAACATGTGGGAGCACCCCGAGCAGAAGACACTCGACGGCTTGCGTCAGGTGTACCTCGAAACCGAAGGCGAACTCGAGGGGGAGTAGATCTCGAAGATCACCGGCGGGTCCGGGCGCTGAAGTGTTTCAGCGTCCGGACTTGATGATCTGAGCGACGTTCCGCTCGGCCAGAGCCGTAATGGTCAGTGACGGATTGACAGTGCCGGTACTTCCCGGAATTGCGGCGCCGTCCATCACGTACAGACCGTCGTAGCCCTTGACTCGCCCGTAGCCGTCGGTGGCCTTGCCCAGAACCGCACCGCCGAGGGGATGTGCGGTGAACGACGAATTGACGTCCTTCGCGAACGGCAACGCGGACGGCAGGGTGGTCCCGGCAAACGCCATCGTGTTTTGAACGGCGCGCAGGGCCTCGACGGTGGCGTCGTTGCCGTTCTTCGGCCAGTTCAACACCACCCGATCGTTGCCGCCGTCGTAAGCGAAGTCGGCGCGCTGTGAGTCGAGAGTCATACCCAAGGTTCCGAGCATGCCGATGTTCACGGGCAAGCCGGGAACGTACCAATTCTCGAGGGAGAGCGGCATTCCCGACTCGTCGACGATGCGCGACGCCGACGGCGCGGCCTGTGCGTTGCCGTCGCTGAAGCCGAACGAGCGCACCATTCCGGCGTCGCCGTTGGTTCCCCAGCCTTTGCCGATGTGTTCGTTGAGGTTCGGCAGCGCGCCGGTCGCTTGGGCGCGTACCAACAGTTCGGACGTGCCGATGGAGCCGGCGCCGAGGAACAACCGGTCACAGGTGAGAGTCTTGCGCGCCAGAACGCCGCCCGTCGGATCCGTCGATTCGACGTCGACGACGTAGCGTCCATCGCGTTCGCGACTGATTGCGAGCACCTGATGTCCGTAACACACGGTGGCTCGTCCGGTGGCTTCGGCGGCGGGAATGTAGTTCTGCGTGAGGTCGAACTTCGCCCCGTTGGAGTTGCCCATGTTGCTGTCACCAGCGGTGGCCGACGCGCGGGTGCGGCCGGCGAGTTCTGCGCGAACCACGTCCCAGTTCCAGATCCCGTCGATCCGCTGCGGATCGAAGCCCGCACGGCGAGCGTCCTGATCCCAGCGGCGCGAGTGACCGAAGTTCGGGGTTTGGTAGATGTCTTCGGGCAACGGACTCAGGCGCAGCATCTTGCGCACTTTGGGGTACCACGTCGCCGTCATCTCGTCGTAGTCGAGGGAGTTGCCGAAGACCGCGTCGAAGAATCGGCGCTCGGGGGCGATCATCACGCCGGTGAAGACGATGGACCCACCGCCGACTGCAGCGCCGCGCCAGACCGAGATGTGTTCGTAGTCGGTGGCATCGAGGACGCCGCTGAAGTAGTCGCACGCCACGGGGAGTCCGGTGAGGTTGGTGAACGATGTTCGCCGGAAAACTCCGCGGCCGTCAGCCAGCATGTCGGAGGTGTGAATCTCCCGCTGCGGATCGTGAGGCCATCGAAGTCCACGTTCGAGGATGGTGACCTGGGTGCCGCTCTGCGCCAACCTGAGGGCGGTGGCGCTTGCGCCGAATCCGGAGCCGATGACGATGGCTTCGGAATGCTCCGGGGGAGTAGGCGAGGGTACGAACAACTCGGGAACGAGCGCGCGGTAGTGATCAGCACCCATCGGTAGCGCCCGCAGAGGTGCGGGGGCTGCGTGGCTGATCGACGTCGACATGAGCGGTGCCGCGGCTGCAACTGCCGCCCCCACCCCGGCCGCCTTGAAAAAGTCACGACGCTGCATGTCACGGCGCTGCATGTGTAAGTTCGACTCCCCAGTTCGACGGTTTGCCTCAGAATAACTCGAGATGGAGTTTGGGGACGAAACGGTGTGTCAAATGCCTATTGAAACCGGATAAAACGTGCATAGGAGGCAAGTTTCAGTCGAGGATGAGCAGTCGCCAGATAGTCGCGGAAGCCTGTCGGTGTTCAGCGGGAGGCGCTCGCACCTATCCTCGAGGAGTGAACCCCGACTTCAAGCGTGTCTCCGAGGCCAAGTACGTCCTACTCACGACCTTCCGCAAGGACGGAACGCCGGTGGCGACTCCGCTCTGGGCCGCGCCGGACGGCGACAAGCTCCTGATGTGGACCGTCACCGATTCCTACAAGGTCAAGCGCATCAGGCGAAACCCGTCGGTCACCGTCGCTGCGTGCGATGCTCGGGGAAATCCCAAGGGTGAACCGGTTGCCGCTGTCGCCGAGATCCTCGACGGGCCGGGCACCGATCATGCTCGCGACGCGATAGCACGTCGGTACGGAATCCTCGGCTGGATCACCATGAAAGGCAGTCTCCTTCGCCGCGGCAAGACCGGAACGATCGGCCTTGCCATCACTTCGGCCTGACCGCGCGTCACTTGCCGAGCAGATCATCCAAGGCTGTGTCGAACTGCGGATAGGTGAATGGGAAGCCGTTGTCCGTCAACACTTTCGACACGGCGTGTCGACCGGTCAGGCCAAGGGCCGCGTCGCTGCGCAGCAGGAACGCGCCGAGCCGGACCATGAAAGCGGGTGTCGGCGGGGCAGGTGGCCGGTGAAGGTGCTTGCGCAGCCCGGCCATCAGTTCTGAATTTCGGACAGGATCCGGGGCAGTAGCGATGACCACACCCGAGGCGACCGAATCGGGTTCGAGGGCCCAGCGCACGATCGACAGCCAGTCCTCGATGTGAATCCAACTCGTCCACTGCCTGCCCGAGGCAACGCGTCCGCCCAGACCGAAACGCACGAGCAACAGCAGTCGCTCGAGCGCCGGTGTGCCCTTCTCCAACACGACGCTGGTCCGCAGGATCACTACTCGTGACGTGTGGGCGCCCTCGACCGCTGCCTCCCAGTCTTTGGCGACGTCGGTCATCTGAGGAGGCCCGTCAGCGAGGGGAGAATCCTCGTCCAGACGGGACTCACCCGCATCGCCGTAGATCGCGAGCGTGCTCGCCTGGATCCAGACCGGAACAGGGCTCGCCAGTAGTTTCGACGCTTCGACCAGCGCACGGGTCGGATCGACTCGGGAGCTGGTGAGCAGTGCGATGTTTGCCGGTGTGGGTCGGCGATCGACCAACTCTCCGGCCAGATTGATCACCGCGGCGCCGTCGAGTTCTCCTGCCCAGTCGCCCACCGTGACGCCGTCCCACTGAACCTGCCTGTGCCTGCCGGGTTTCGGTGACCGAGTCAGGACCACGACGTCGTACCCGCGGCCGGCGAGATCGTCGCTGATCCGGCGGCCGAGAGCGCCGGTGCCGCCGGCGATCACGACCTTCGCCATCACTGCGCCTGACTGACCGAGGACATGTGGAAATCGGGAATGCGCATCGGCGGCATCGCCGTTCGAGTGAACCAGTCTTTCCACTCGCGGGGGAGCGTGATCTCGGTTCGGCCCGCCTCCGTGACCCGCCGCAGGAGATCGAGAGGGCTCTCGTTGAAACGGAAGTTGTTGACGGCGCCGACGATCTTGCCGTCCTCGATTAAATACACACCGTCACGCGTGAGTCCGGTCAGCAGCAGCGTCGTGGGATCCACCTCGCGGATGTACCAGAGGGTTGTGAGCAGTAGACCCTTCTCGGTACCTGCGATCATGTCCTCGATCGAGGTGTCGTCACCACCGGTCAGGATGAGATTGTCGCCGGGAACTGCGACAGGTCGACCGAATTCTCGCGCAGCGTGGCGCGGGTACGCCAGCGCATTGACAACCCCGTCGCGGACCCAGTCGACGGGTTCGATCTCCATACCGTTGTCGAACAGTGAGACGGATTCGCTCGACGACGTCGTGATCACGAACGGCGCGGACTGCAAGCCCTCGGCCTCGGGGTCGGAGGTCAGCGTGAGTGGCAAAGCACCGAGTTTCTCGCCGATCCGGGTGCCACCGGTGGAGGAAAGTGCGGTGTGCCCCTCTTCGGCGCCGCGACCCTCCATGGTCCACATCAGATAGATCATCAGGTCCGCCACAGCAGATGGCGGAAGAATCGTCTCGTAGCGGCCGGCGGGCAGGCTGACGGAATTACCCGCCCAGTCGAGTCGAGTGGTCAACTGTGACAAGAGCTTCGGTATTGAAATGTCGCTGAAATCGACAGTTCCGGATCCGACCCAGGCACTCGCGTCGCCGCGCTTGCCGTTGATTTCCACTGACCCGGTCGCCTGAGCCGTTCTGCGTCGCACGCCCGTCGAGGATCCGAGCCAGGTGGTGTGCAACTGGTGGTGGGCGAAGCCGAACAACTGGTCGCCGCCGTCGAAGGCCTTCGACAGGTCGGCAGCCAACTGAGCAAAGACACCGATGTCGGTCAAGGCGGGCGGCAGGTCCCAGTCGGTCTCCGCCGCCGATTGGGTGATCAAGTCGGATGCGTCGTCAGCGGGAGTGGCTGTGCGAGCAGCTTCTTCGCTTGCCTGCACGAGCGCGGAGATCTGCTCCAGATCGACACTGCTGGAACTGACGGTGCCCACCTTCGCGATGTCACCTTCGCGCACGATCGAGATCACCGTCCACGTCCGGGACAGTGAGACTCCGTTGGTGGTCATCGAATTGTTGGCCCACCGGAGCGACGCTTCACTCGCGTCGGTCACGATCACCAACGATTCGTCTACCGTCCTCGCGGCCAATGCACGCTCGACGACCTGCTGCGGATCGATCACTGCTGAGCCTCCGAACGGGTATTGAGGATGTTGACTCCGCGGAACAGGGCGGACGGGCAGCCGTGGCTGACCGCCGCAACCTGACCGGGTTGCGCCTTGCCGCAGTTGAATGCGCCTTGCAGTCGCCAGGTCGACTCTCCGCCGACGGCTTCCATCGAGCCCCAGAAATCTGTCGTCGTCGCCTGATACGCCACGTCACGCACCTGACCGTCGAGCTTTCCCTCACGGATCTTGAAGAACCGCTGACCGGTGAACTGGAAGTTGTAGCGCTGCATGTCGATCGACCAGGACTTGTCACCGACGACGTAGATGCCGTTCTCGACTCGTGAGATCAGGTCTTCGGTCGACGTGTCCGTGTGAGGGTCGGGGGAGAGCGAGACGTTGGCCATACGCTGGATGGGAACGTGATGTGCGGAGTCTGCATACGAGCATCCGTTGGAACGCGTCAGTCCCAGCCTCGGGGCGAACACGCGATCGAGTTGATACCCGACCAGTGTTCCGTCGGCGACCAGATCCCACCGCTGAGCGGCGACGCCGTCGTCGTCGAATCCGACGCTGGCCAGACCGTGCTCTTGGTTTCGATCGGCGGTCACGTGCATCAGCGATGTTCCGTACTTCAGCGTTCCCAGCTTGTCCGGCGTCGCGAACGACGTACCGGCGTAGGCCGCTTCGTAGCCGATTGCCCGGTCGTATTCGGTGGCATGTCCGATGGATTCGTGGATCGTGAGCCACAGATTGGTCGGATCGATCACGAGGTCGGTCGGGCCCGCTTCGACGGTCGGTGCCTTCGTTTTTTCGGCCAGCCACTCCGGTATCCGGGCGAGCTCGTCGCCCCAGTTCCACGTGCTCTCCGCCCCGAGATACTCCCATCCGCGCCCGACCGGCGGAGCCAAGGTACGCATCGATTCGAAGCTGCCGGCCGACTTGTCGACGGCTGTCGCTTCGAACTCGGGGTGCAGACGCACCCGTTGCTGGGTGATCGACGAACCAGCCAGATCCGCGTAGAAGGTCTGTTCCTTGACCTGGAGGACGCTCGCCGTGACGTGATCCACGCCGTCAGCGGCTTGAAGCCGCCCGGAATAGTCGACCAGCAGGGCTACCTTGTCGGACGTCGGTGTCGCGAAAGGATCTTCGAAGTACGGCGACACCCACGTCGCGTCGGCATAGACGGGCTCGTCGGCGAGGGTGACCGGATCACGATTGAGTGAGCGCAATGCCTTCGCAACCTCGACGGCTTGGCGCGCCAGCGCAGCCGCGACGTCAGGGGACACCTCGGCGTGGGAGGCGAACCCCCAGGTGCCGTCGACGATCACGCGGACGGCGACCCCGATCTCGTCTCCGTCGGACACGGCCTGAACTACGCCGTCGCGCAACCTGATCGACTGTGTGAGCACGCGGTGGACACGAACGTCGGCGTGCTGGGCTCCGGCGGATCTTGCTGCCGACAGCGCCGCGTCGGCGACGGCTCGCAGCGGGAGGGCGAGGAAATCTGCATCGACATCTCGGGTGACGGTCACGCACACGACGCTAGTCGACGACCGCCGATCTCAGCCGAACTGCTGCCATCCGAGGCGGATCACCATGGCGATCACGACAACCAACAGCGTGATCCGCACGAACCCCGATCCCTTGCTCAACGCCATCCGCGAACCGATGACCGCGCCGAGAACGTTGCAGACAGCCATCGCCAAACCCAAACTCCACCAGACATGTCCGGTGACGGCGAAGTACGCGAGCGCGCCGAAGTTGGAACCGAGATTGATCACCTTCGCCATCGCTGCGCTGCGGACGAATTCGGTTCCGAGGAAGGTCGCGAAGCTGATGATGAGGAACGTGCCGGTGCCCGGCCCGAGCAGACCGTCGTAGAGGCCGATGAGTCCGGCGGAGAGCAGCAGGACGAGAACGGTCTTACGCTGCGTCGGACGATGAGTGGCGATGGTGGTGCCCAGCGTCGGACGCATGGTCACGAAGACGGCGACAGCGACGAGGACGACCATCACGATCGGAATGAAGTACTTCTTGTCGATCAGTGAAACGGCCGCCGCTCCGCACGCGGCTGTCACCGCAGCCAAGGCAGCTGCCGGAGCCAGCTGCCGCCACTCCATCGGGATTCGCCGGGAGAACGTGTACACCGCGGCGCTCGTCCCGGTGAAGGCCGTGAGTTTGTTGGTGGCCAGGGCCGCCTGCGGGGTCAATTGGGGCGCGACCAGAAAGAGCGCGGGCAACAGAATCAATCCGCCGCCGCCGACGACGGCGTCCACCCAACCCGCCGCCGTCGCTGCCGTCATCAGCAGTCCCCAATCAGCAATATCCACGGCGGTGACTCTTTCACAGCTGTGACACTCTTGAGCACATGCGGAGGTTCAGCCTGTGGCTGCGAGGAAAGCCGATGATCGCGGACAGCGCTCTGGCGCTCGTGTTCTTCGCGCTCGAAGTTGTCACGTTCGTGAGCTCACCTCGCGAGGAACGATGGCCTCAGCTCGTCGTCGGATTTCTGATCTGCCTGCCGGTCGTATGGCGTCGCAAATTTCCCCGCATCTCCGCAGCTGCCATATTGTCCATGTCGTATTTCGCGACCCTGATGATGTGGGCGACAGGGGACCCGGCTGCGGAACATCCAGGACTGCTGGCACTCGGCGTCTCGCTCTACACACTCGTTGCGTACGTAGATCGGCGCACAGGGGCAATCTTCGCGTGCTTCCTGGCCCTCGACATGACTCTCTCGTTGCTCGTGATCCGCGAAGACGTGATCCTCACGATCATCATCGCGACGCTGCTCTATGCGCTCGCCTGGATCACCGCAGAGTTCTTGAGCGCGCGGCGCGCATACGACGAGGAAGTGGCAGCCAGACTCGAAGTGGCCGAGTACGAACGGGATCGGCGCGCCGAGGATGCGGTGGCCACGGAAAGAACCCGGATCGCCCGCGAGCTCCACGACGTCGTTGCCCATGCGGTCAGCGTGATGATCGTGCAGGCGGACGGAGCGTCGTACGCGGTCGAATCCAATCCGGCGTTGGCCAAGAAAGCGCTGGGCAATATCTCCAGCACCGGACGCGACGCGCTTGCCGAACTTCGCCGGACCGTCTCGCTCCTGCGCACCGAGGTAAGCAGTGACGCGATGCCGCAACACGGAACGGCTGGTATTGCCAAGGTCGTCGAGATGATGCGTGCCGCCGGACTCGGCGTGCGCCTCGAGCTGACCGGTGAACTCGACGACGTCAGTCCGTCGGTCAGCCTGGGCATTCATCGCCTCGTCCAAGAGTCCCTGACCAATGTCCTCCGTCACGCCGGCGCAAATCCGAAGGCACGAGTCACCGTGCGCCGCACCGAAACCGCGGTGCTGCTCGAGGTGGTCGACAACGGAACGTCGAGTTCGACCTTCTCCCACGGTTCGGGGAACGGACTGGTCGGCATGCGCGAGCGGGTGGCAGTACTGCACGGGACACTCGAAACCGGACGACGACCCGACGGCAGTTGGCGTGTCTATGCGGAACTACCACTCGAGATCCACGACTGATCCAGGCGATGTCTCTGTAACCAGGTGTCGGAGCAATCGCGTTGGCACCGACGTCTCAGGCCCGATAGGTTTACGCCGTGCCCATCACCGTGCTGCTAGTCGACGATCAGGAACTCATGCGGATGGGCCTGAACATGGTGCTCGAAGCACATGAAGACATCTCGGTCATCGGTGAGGCCGGCGACGGAGCCGCGGCGGTCGCAGCGGCGGTGGCGCTGAAGCCTGACGTCGTGTTGATGGACGTGCGGATGCCGATTGTCGACGGAGTGAAAGCCACGGAGCAGATTCTTGCCTCCGGGATCGAGTCGCGAGTCCTGGTGATGACGACGTTCGATCTCGACGAACACGCGCTCGGCGCCCTGCGAGCCGGAGCGAGCGGCTTTCTTCTCAAGGACACCCCGCCAGAGGATCTGGTGTCGGCCATCCGCAGCGTGGCGGCCGGTGATGCGGTTGTCTCCCCGAAAGTGACTCGTCGTCTGCTGTCGAGGTTCATCGTGGACGGTCCGGCGCCGCGACGCGATCCGGTTGTTCTCGACGTCCTGACCGAACGCGAACGCGAAGTCCTCGGACACGTGGCCACTGGCCTGTCGAACATCGAGATCGCACAGCAGCTGTACCTGTCCGAATCGACTATCAAGTCGCACGTCGGACGCATTCTCACGAAACTCGACCTGCGCGATCGTGTGCAGGCGGTGGTGCTGGCCTACGAGACCGGATTGGTGACTCCGGGCGCGTAGGCCGGCCACCTGTCAAGCGGCGAGCGGTTCGCTCTGGTCAGGCATCGAGCGCTTCGCTCTGGTCAGGCATCGAAGGCGCCCACTGTGGGGAGCACGATGCAGGACTTTCCGTCGGCGTAGTCGACATTGCCGAACAGTGCGGCAAACACCTTGCCGTCACCGGTGTCGACGACCTTCGAGAGCAACGGCGTATCGAGTACCGGCAACTTCTCGTCCAACGGGACGATGCCGCCCTTGAACGTGCCCACGTTGATCCAGGCGACACTCAACCCTGATGTCTTGGGGATGCCCACGTAACCCGGGATTGCCTGGAAACGAAGGTGATCGGCCTCGACCCACGGCGGCAAGGGGAAGTTCGGACCGGCCTGCGCGGAGCTGAGCGTGACGGTGACAGGCTCGCCGGCGATGCCGCACCCGATCGTCGGTGCCGGGTACATGAACGACTGAGGCTTCGTGACGCCGACGGCGGGGATATCGAGGGCTGCGGTGATCTGGTCGGCGCCCGCCGCGCCGATCAGCTGCTGGACAGCGGCAGAAGCTTCGGGGGAGATGGCCGCGGCCTGGGCGATCAGCGCAGCAATACCCTCGGGTGCAACCGGTTCTGCGGCGGCGGTTCCGGCGCTCATCATCGTGCTGCCGGCGGTGAGTGCCACGACGGCGGCAGTGCCGGCGAGGGCAGCCGGGATGCGTCGGGCGAGTGTCTTGCCGGGGAGTCGGCTCATGTCGGGCTCCTTCATTTCATGAGGCCGGGAAATGCGGCCCGAAGTGACTTGACCACGTCCAGACTCTCAACGTCAACTTGAGGTTTAGAATCGTTAGCGGAGCGTTAGTTAACGCCAGGCAAGTCGACGGCGCCCCGCAGAGGCCCCATGTGACTCACGGCACCCGTCTGTTTTGCAGGTCTGCATCGTTGTCGGGAGAAAAACCGGCCCCTCGAGCGTTGAACGGGTAGACCGTCTGAAAGGGGACGTCATGATCGCCGCCGTATTCCTCCTCTACGTGATCGTCGAGATCGCAGCCTTGGTCATCGTGGGCAACGCCATCGGTGTCGCCTGGACCGTGCTGCTGTTTCTCGCCGGATCGCTTGTCGGATTGATCCTCATGCGTTCGCAGTGGCGACGGGTCATGGACGGATTCCGTAAGGCCACGCGGGGTGAGGGATCGCCGTCACTGGCAGTCGCCGACGGCGCCTTGGTCGCGGCAGGCTCCGCGTTGATGTTCGTGCCCGGACTCGTGACTTCCGTTCTGGGCCTGCTGCTTCTGATTCCGCCGACCCGCTGGGCACTGCGCCCGCTTGCCGTCCTCCTGGCAGGCAAGCGCGCAGCAGCATTTGCTGCCGGTGGTGACGCCTTTGCCGGAACCGTCGGCTACGCGGCGCGGATGCGCGGAAACGGCGAGGTGATCGACGGCGAGATCATCGTCGAGACACCCGAAACCACCGAGTACGTAGCCAGCAGCGGCAAGGAACTGGTCCTCGAGGGTGAGATTCTGGACACGGATACACCCACCCGTTCGCGGGGGCCGCAGTACTAACAGGCAGACTGGGTGCTCGTGACTACTCGTCTGCTGGTCAACGGCCGGATCTACAGTTCATTTGCACCTGACGCGACCTCGATCGCCATCACCGACGGCACCGTCGTGTGGGTCGGCGACGAGCGCGCCGGACGGGCGTTGCACCCCGCCGCGGAGATCGAAGACCTGGGCGGTGCGTTTGTCACTCCAGGGTTCGTCGACACTCACGTCCACATCACCGCACTGGGACTCAATCTCGTCGGCCTCGATCTCGTGGGCGCGAACTCTCTGGACGAATGCCTCTCGCGAGTACGAACATTCGCAGCCGCGAACCCCGAAACTGCCCATCCCGACGCAGTCATCTGGGGACACGGTTGGGACGACACCGAGTGGGCCGAGCAGACGCCGCCGTCGACCGCAGATCTCGACGCCGCGGCACCTGGCCGCAAGGTATATCTCTCGCGGATCGATGTTCACTCGGCCGCGTGCTCGAGCGCATTGCGCGACGGCATCTCCGGCCTCGCCGACACCGCTGGATACTCAGCCGAGGGCCCGTTGACGTTCGACGCACACCACCTGGCGCGCAATGCCGCTCGGAATCTGCTGACGGAAACGCAGCGCGCTTCTGCTCGTACCGCTGCGCTCGATCTCTGCGCCTCACGCGGAATCGTTGCCGTTCACGAGTGCGGGGGACCGGACATCTCGGGATTGACCGACTTTCAGGAACTCCTGTCCCACGATCACGGCGTGGAGGTTCGGGGCTACTGGGGTGAACGCGTCGACAGCGAGGAGGACGCGCGCGCGCTCCTCGACAAGACCGGTGCCCACGGACTCGGCGGGGATCTCTTCATCGACGGTTCTCTCGGTTCACACACCGCCTGGTTGCTCGAACCCTATGCAGACCAACCTGATTCGACGGGAAACGCCTACCTCGACGTCGACGCGATCGCCGCACACATCCGGGCCTGCACCCTCGCGGGTGTCCAGGCCGGATTCCACGCCATCGGTGACGGCGCCGTGTCGTCCGCAGCTGCCGCGTTCCGGAAAGTGGCCGACGAACTGGGTGGCCCCAAGGTCGCCGCGCTGGGTCACCGCCTCGAACATGCGGAGATGATGTCGATGGCCGACGCGGAAACCTTTGCCGCCTTGGGCGTCATCGCGAGTGTCCAGCCGGTGTTCGACGCACTGTGGGGCGGTACCGACGGCCTGTACGCGACACGTCTGGGCCTCGACCGCGCGGCAGCTCTGAATCCGTTTGCACCCGCTGCCGGTAAGGGCGTCTCACTCGCATTCAGTTCCGATGCGCCGGTCACCCCGATCGAGCCGTGGGCGATGCTGCGCGCCGCTGTTCAGCACCGCACCGACGGAAGTGGGATCTCGCCGCGTGCGGCCTTCTCCGCAGCAACACGCGGTGCTTGGCGCGCGGGCGGCGTGCGGGACGGCGCCGCGGGAACGCTCAATCCGGGCGCACCGGCGTCCTACGTGTTGTGGGAGGCAGGCGAACTCGAAGTGAGTGCACCGGCCGACTCGGTTCAGCGATGGTCCACCGATCCGCGCTCGCGAGTACCCGCTCTGCCGAGGCTGGCGGAAGATGCGCCGATTCCGGTCTGCATCGAGTCCGTGCATCGCGGACGCGTCGTCTATCAGCGCAGCTCGACGAGTGAGTGAGCGCAGCGCCGAGGCGCCCGGCAACGATCGCTCCCGCGTGAACGCTGTGCTCACCGGTTCGGCATGGCTGCGTTCGCTCTACGCAGCCGCAGGTGGATTCCTGATCTTTGCCGGGTTCCCACCCCGCCCACTGTGGTTCTTGGCGCCCGTCGGGATCGCTCTTCTGACGTGTGTCTTGACCAACTTCGGCCGCGGCGGACTTCGCCTGCGGGCCGGCTTCGGTTACGGGTACCTGGCCGGTCTCGGATTCCTGGTGCCGCTGCTTCCGTGGATCGGTGTGTTCGTAGGCGCGGTCCCGTGGATCGCGTTGGCCGCGGTGGAGTCGTTGTTCATCGGACTGTTCGGGTTGCTCGCTGTCCTGGTGGCGAGGTTGCCGTGGGCACCGTTGTGGATTGCCGCGACCTGGACGCTCACCGAGTGGCTTCGTTCCAGCGTTCCTTTCGGCGGATTTCCCTGGGGCAGGCTCGCATTCGGTCAATCCGAAGGGTGGCTCCTTCCCCTTGCGAGTGTCGGCGGTGCGCCGCTGCTCAGTTTCGCGGTGGCCCTGACCGGTACCGGCTTGGCAGCAATTGCCGTCGCTGTCGCAGCCAAGCGGTGGGACCGAGGATTCTTCGGAGCTGTTGCCGCTGCCCTCGTGCCCGTGATCATTGCCCTTGTGGCGTCGCCGTTCCTGGCCACCATGGATTCCGGCGACCGAACTATCACCGTCGCCGCGATTCAGGGAAGCGTTCCGCGGTTGGGCTTGGACTTCAATTCGCAACGCAAGCAGGTCCTCGACAATCATGTGAGCGAAACCGTGAAACTTGCCGCCGAGGTGGACGCGGGCCGTGTCGATCGGCCTGACGTCGTGATCTGGCCGGAGAACGCCTCGGACATCGACCCCCTGCGAAACGCCGATGCCGCGGCCGACATCACCCGAGCCTCCGAAGCGATCGGGGCGCCGATTCTTGTCGGCACCGTACTCGTCAATGCCGATCGCACGACCACGAACTCGGTGATCGTGTGGGACGGCGCCGACGGTCCTCAGGAACAACACGACAAGAAGATCATCCAGCCGTTCGGCGAATACCTGCCTTACCGGAGCTTCTTCCGGAACTTCTCGTCCTATGCCGATCGCGCGGGCAACTTCGTGCCCGGCGAGGGCAACGGGGTCGTCCACGCAGCGGACGTACCCATCGGCGTCGCAACGTGTTACGAGGTGGCGTTCGACCGAGCCTTCCAGGAGTCGGTCCGCAACGGTGCACAACTTCTCGCGGTACCCACCAACAACGCCACGTTCGGCGACACCGAGATGACGTATCAGCAGCTGGCGATGTCGCGCGTGCGGGCAGTCGAGCACGGCCGCGCGGTGGTCGTTGCTGCGACCAGTGGTGTCAGCGCGATCATCGGTCCCGACGGCGCGGTGACTTCGCAGACCGAACTGTTCGTGCCTGCCGCACTGGTGGCGAAGGTGCCGCTCTCGACCAGCACCACCCTCGCCACCCGAGTAGGCCCGGCGCCGGAAATCGTGCTCAGCATCATCGCTGTCGGCGCGATTGCCTTCGCAGTGATCGCCAGGCGCCGGGACAAGGCCGAGCTACCTGCCGAAAAGACGGCAGCAACCTGAGCTGAGCATCGGATACCGGGCAGTCGATGTTCCGAGGGGCGCCTGGGCGGGTACTCGCTGTGCCACCCGTTCCAGCGCAAAGGCGGCGTTCCGTGACCGAGCCCGAGAAGACCCAGCCACAGAAGACCGAGCCCGAAAAGGCCGAGCGACAGATTGCAGTTCGTAAAACGAGCGTGGTCGATGCGGTTCTGCAATCACCGCTCGCGGGCCTGTCGCCGTGGATCCTGCTGTCTTTGCTCTCCGGGCCGGGAAGGTTCGAGGAATCCGCAGCTGCCGCGCTGGGGTTGTCACTGCTGATTTTGGCGGCCAGTTACCGGCGCGGTGGCACCGTGAAGCTGTTGGAGGTCTTCGACGTCGCGTTCTTCGGCGTTCTTGCGGCCATCGGGCTCCTCGCGTCGGCGAACACGATTCGGTGGTTCGAACTCTGGGGAGGCGAACTGACCAACATCGCACTGGTGGTCTTCGCCTTCGGGTCGATCCTGCTCCGCAACCCTTTCACCTTGCAGTACGCGAAAGAGTCGACGCCCGAGGAGTATTGGACGACGCCCTTGTTTCTGCGCATCAACCACGTCATCACGGCAGTATGGGCGCTCGCCTTCACCTGGTCGGCTGCGGTGGGCCTGTTCGGAGATGCACGGCTGCACGACGGTGACAACTTCTGGACCGGGTGGATTCTGCAGTTGCTCGGAACCTTCTTCGCGATCTCGTTCACCGAGTGGTACCCCGAGTACGCGCCGAACAAGGCGGCTCAGGCGCAGGGCCTCGATACCGAACCCCCGCAGTCGATTTTCCGGCTGTTCGACTTTCTGCCGGTGTTCATAGCCGTGACCGGAATCGCAGGGCTGGTGACCGACTCCGTTTCCGTGACCGCAGGCGTCACGTTGATCCTGGTCGGCGTTTTCGGATATCTGGCGATGCGAAGATTCACGGTCGACTAGAAGGTCGCAGTCATCGCGCGCCGACGGGAACCTGGTGCACGATTGTTTCGGTGACCGGCAGAGTGTTGACCGCCTCGATCGCATCCCACCTGTACTGGCCACAGGCGCCCTGGGGAACGAGCGGCCGCATACCGTACCCCTGATCGTCCACAAGCCACACGGTCGGCGGAACAAGCTGGTCGGTCATGCACGAGGGATCCCGAGGGTCGGAGGGCACTCTGAAGGCGGACAGAACAGCCGACAGATCGCCCCTACGATGCTGCTCGACCCAACCGATCGTGTCATCGCCATTGTCATCGCCATTGTCATCGCCATTGTCATTGTCATTGTCATTGTCATTGCCATCAGTACCGAAGTCGCAAGTGATCACGTGAGTGGGGGTGAATCCGTCGGGGATCGGTTTCGGTTCGGAAACGAGCACTCCGGTGCCGAGCGACGCGCCGAGATTGTCGGCGAGGCAGGTCGCCGGCTCGAGCATCGAAAGATCGGCTGTCGGGGGAGCCGGGGCGGAGCCCAGCACCGGGGACTCGGCACTTCCGCAGCCCACAAGGAGAAGCAGTGCGCCCGCGCCGACAAACATTCCTGACGGTCTCATTTCGACACCGTATCCGAGGTGTCCCAATGCCGTGTCGAAGTTTCATGCCGTATCGAAGTTTGGTGCACCGAAGTTTGGTGTGTCGCAGGGTGGGGGATACAGCTCACACTGGTGCACGAAGCAGTGCCGATGGTTCTCCAGCGCGAATCCAGCATTCGCGCACTGTCGGCTCGCGAGTGCGCCTGGATGCTGAATGACGTTGTACTGAAATATCTTTCAGTACGGCGAAGCATCTGGAGTTGCCACGTCGAAGAAGGGCCGAAGTATGACGTCGACTTGTGAACGATCACTCCCCGAAGAACGAGAAAGACCGCCCGGTGTAGAACCGGACGGTCTTGATCGAAGTGCTAGTTCATGCGCCGCGACGCTTGGCCTTCAGCAAGTCGAGACGCTCTTTGAGGAGCTCTTCGAGTTCCTCGACCGAGCGACGCTCGAGAAGCATGTCCCAGTGGGTACGGGGAGGCTTGACCTTCTTGGCTTCGGGAGCAGTTCCCTCCATGAGGCTGCCTTCGAGGCCGTTACGGCACAACCAGGTACCGGGGATCTCGGCTTCGTCCGCGAACGGGATGTCGAAGATCTCGCCGTTCTCGCACTTGTACTTGGCCATACGACGGGGCGCGAGGTCATGGTCACGGTCGGTCTCGTAGCTCACAGCTCCGAGTCGGCTACCTCGAAGTACGCGATCTGCCATGGTGGTGTCCTCTCTTCGTTCGTCACCGCTGGTGGGCGCCCTGACTTGGGGAGTAGACGCTCACACTCATCTACAACGCCACGAGCACCCGATTGGTTCCCGTGTGGCGAGAAGACGCAACCTCTCCATCTTACCGGGTACCGTGCGCGTTCATCGAAGGCGTCCGAATCTCGAGTACAGTGTCGACTCATGGCTGAGAGCACACGCGTCGGATCACCGCAGACTGCGCGTTCCGGAAACCCGTGCGTGTGGTGCGGCCGCGAGGTCGCGGTGACGGGAGTGGGTCGTCGTCGCCGGTACTGCAGCCAGTCTTGTCGCCAGCGCGCCTACGAACAACGCAGTGCCGTCAAAGGCACCTCCATCCCGGCTGACGCCGTCATCTTGACCGCCGTCGAGGCTGTCGAACTGGTGGATCGGATGTTCGAGGTCCGCTGCGCCGCCGAAGATGTGGCGACTGCTGTTGCCGAGGGCGCCGAAAGTTCGGAACTCACACAGTTGTGTGAACGGTTGACCGAACTTGCCCGCGAAGCCGAACGTTTCCGGTGAAGCAGGTGTGGGCAACCGGTTTCTAGCCTTGCGTTGAGCACCGCATCACTGCGGTGCGCCTGACGCCTGACGACGACAAATTCTGATCCTGAGTTCGGACCTTCGGGGAGGTTCGGACTTCGAAGCGACCCTTCGTCGAGGTCGATGACCTTCGGCTGCGCTCTCGCAGGATCGCCACATGGTTTCCACTCGATATCGAGGCGGTGCGATGTTTCTCTTCAATCCCCGAACCACAGTTCCCAGCGCTGATCGTGGCAACGCTGATCGTGGCACCGCTGATCGCGGTAACGCTGATCGCGGTAACGCTGTGTGGGGGTGGTCGTGATGGATACCGACAAGAGGATCGATCCGCTGACCGGATCACGGAGTCTGCCGGCCGGGGCATTTCCTCTCTCGGCCGTCCAGCGCAGCATGTGGTTCGCGCAGCAACTTCACCCGACGGTCCCGTACTTCATCGCGCAGTACATCGAATTCCACGGCGACCTGGACATGCAGCTGCTCAGCCGCGCTGCGGTGGAGGCTGCCCACGAGTTCGAATCGCCATTTCTGCGGTTGATGTACCCGGACGGGGAACCGTGCCAGATCGTGGACTTCACGATCGATCCGGGCATCGATTACTTCGACTTCCGTGAGCGCGAGAATCCGAGGCTCGCGGCGTCGGAGTGGATGGACAACGACTACGCGACGACGCTCGACTTGACGCGCGATCGCCTTGTCGAAATGACAATCCTCCAAACTGGTGATCGAGATTACCTGTGGTACACCAGGATTCACCACGTTGCACTCGACGGATACAGCGGAATGACGATCGTCAATCGGATCGCGGCGATCTACACCGCCGCCGTCGAGGGTCGAGAGCCTGCGGTGAACAAGGCGCTCGACGTCACGACACTGTCCGAACTCGACCAGAAGTACCGTGAATCAAGCCGATTCGACGCCGACCGCGAATACTGGGCCCAGCGCGTGTCCGGCGTCGAACACGGTTCTACGTTGGCCACGCGGGAGGGACCGCCGACTGCGCACAGTGAACTCGTCAGCGCCGCGATGTCGCCGAACAGTCTTGCCGCGTTGGACGAGTGGAATACACGTTCCGGTGCCACTGCGGCGGCGGTGCTGATTTCGGCACTGGCGTGCTATTTGTCCCGCAACACCGGCTACGACGACGTTCTGATCAACCTGCCGGTCTCGGCCAGGACCACGGCGCCGCTGCAACGGTCGGGCGGCATGCTGGTCAACGTCGCGCCGCTTCACATCCACGTCGACCCCGGCGAAAGCGTCGACGATCTGGTCGGGCGGGTTCAACTCGAACTTCTCGGTGCGCTTCGTCATCAGCGGTGCAGTCTCGAGGACATCCGGCGTGATGCAGGCCTGGCGGTCGGCGACGCGCGTCTGTCCGGTCCGATGATGAATGTGATGCTTTTCCGGCAGGAGATCACGCTGGGATCACTGACCGGCGAGTTCCACATCGTCACGTCGGGGCCGGTCGAAGATCTCCTGGTCAACGTGTACCAGAGCGGCGATCCGGCCCAGACGTTGATCGATTTTCGTGGCAACCCCAATCGCTACGGTCACGACGAACTGGCTGATCACCACCGAGCCTTCACCGAGTTGGTCGCTGAACTGACAGCAGCGCCCGCCGGTACGCCGATGAACCGGATTCATCCGGCAAGTGCCGAGGCTGGAGCACGCAGTGCACAGCGGAGGGAACACGAGCGGTTCTGGGCGAGATACCTGGGGGACGCCGACGAGGGTTCGACCCTGGGCCTCGAGACACTGGGCCTCGAAACACTGGATCTCGGGCGAATCGACGCCGAATCGGAGCCGACCGGTACGAATCGACTGAGCGTCCCGCTCGATCCCGCGGTCGCCGAACTCGCACGCTCGGAAGGTGTCTCGCTCTTTGCCGTTGTCCATGCGGCATTTGCTGCATTGCTGTCGAGATCGACCGAGCGCCGGGACGTGTTGATCGGGACGAGGACCGAGCTGGGGACCTTGCCCCTACGCTGCGAGGTCGATCCGGCAGCGCCGTTCGATGAATTCGTGGGTTCTCTTGCGCAAGAACGCGATACGTTGCTGGTTCGATCGGCGACAGGTGTCCCCGAGCTGCCCGAGCTGCACGTCCGTCTCAACGACGGATCGCGGGAGACGACGATAGCCGGCCTCGACGTGGCGATCGAGGTCCACGCGGAGGCCAATGCCCTCGAGGTGGCGTACTCCGCACAGCACTACGCCGAATCCACGGTCCGAGGTTTCCTCTCGAGACTGGTGTGGGTCCTCTCCGGCGCAGCCGCAGCCCCGCAAACGCCGATCGGAGACCTCGATCTCCTCGACGAGTTGGAACGTGAGTCCCTGGTACCGGCACGGGGAGAGGTTGCGTCCGACCCGCTGACCCTCCCCGACCTCCTCCGCCGAGCCGCAGCTGTAAACCCCGATGCCCCAGCGCTCGTGTTCGGCGATCGTGAGGTGAGCTACCGGGAACTCGACGCCGAGTCGAACAAGCTCGCCCGCGAATTGATCGCCCGCGGGGTTGGCCCCGGCACCTACGTCGCCCTGGCATTGTCGAGGTCGATCGAATCCGTGACCGCGACGTGGGCGGTAGCCAAGGCCGGCGGAGCTTTTCTCCCGATAGATCCGCACTACCCCGAGGACCGTATTCGGCACATGCTCACCGATTCGGGAGCTGTTGTCGGAATCAGCGTGGGGGAGCACCACGGCGGGCTCGCCGACTCGGTGGATTGGCTTCTTCTCGACGAATTGAACGCCGACTGCTCGGATGCACCGGTTGACGATGCCGAACGTCATTCACGCGTGCACTACGACGATCCGGCGTACCTGATCTACACCTCCGGCTCGACCGGTGTCCCCAAAGGCGTGGTGGTCAGCCACCGCGGGCTGAGCAGCTTCGCCGACGAGGAGCGAGACCGGTTCGGAGTCGAACCGGGAGACCGCACACTGCATTTCTCTTCGCCGAGCTTCGACGCTTCGGTCCTCGAACTTCTCCTTGCCTTCGGCGGCGCAGCAACGATGGTGATCGCGCCACCGACGGTGTACGGCGGCGACGAACTGGCCCAGGTGATGCGCGTCGGCCGGGTGACACATGCCTTCGTCACCCCGGCCGCGCTCGCAACCGTCGATCCCGCCGGCCTGCCGGATCTTCGCGTGATCGTGACCGGCGGCGACGCCTGCTCGCCCGCACTGGTCGATCAGTGGTCACACGGACGCTCGATGTTCAACGCGTACGGACCGACCGAAACCACCGTCGTCGCCACCCTGACCGGACCGCTGAGCAGCGATGTTCCCGTCACCATCGGAAAGCCGATGCGCGGCGCCGCGGCCGTCCTCTTGGACTCACGGCTTCAACCGGTGCCCATCGGTGTCGCCGGCGAGCTCTACGTGAGCGGTATCGGTCTGGCGCGCGGGTACCACGCGCGTGCCACGATCACGGCCGAACGATTTGTTGCCGACCCCAACGGTGTTGCGGGAGAACGTATGTACCGCACCGGCGACCTCGCGAGGTGGAACGGCGCCGGTGAACTCGAGTACCTCGGCCGTAGCGACTTCCAGATCAAGATCCGCGGTTTCCGCGTCGAACTCGGTGAGATCGACGACGTACTGCGCCGCCATCCGAGCGTCGCCCAGGCCGTCGCCGCCGGAGTTGCGGGCCCGAGCGGGGAAACACTGTTGGCGGCGTACGTCACGGCGGCTGCGGGTACACACATCGACAACTCCGAGTTGATCGCCCACGCCGGATCCTCGTTGGCAGCTCACATGGTTCCGTCGCGGATCGTCGTACTCGATTCCATTCCCTTGACTCCGGCAGGAAAGATCGACAGGAAGGCGTTGCCGGACATCGATTCGGCGGGCGGCTCGGCCGAATACCGTGCACCCGAGACCTCGACCGAGAAGCGGATTTCGGCGGTGTTCTGCGATCTGCTCGGCATCACCCGGGCGGGAGCAGACGACAGCTTCTTCGACCTCGGCGGTGACTCGCTGATCGCGACTCGCGTCGTGTCCCGGGTCAACGGAGCGCTCGGGACGACGCTGAGCGTTCTCGACCTCTTCGAGGCACCGACAGTCTCCGCTCTGGCTGCACGCGCCGACCTCGCGGACTCGCGGAATACCCGCGCGCCTGCACTGACGCGTATCGATCGCCCTGATCGGATACCGGTATCTCTGGCGCAGCAACGAATGTGGCTGACCAATCAACTCGATCCGAACTCGCCGGCGTACAACATCCCGATCGCGGTGAGAATGACCGGCGCTCTCGACGTCGATGCCCTGTTCGCCGCCCTGCGGGACGTGATCGTCCGGCATGAGGTCTTGCGGACCGTTTTCCCCGAGAGCGCTCGCGGTCCGGTACAGCACGTTCTCGGTGTGGACGAGATGTTCGATCACCTCGAGGTGGAAACCGTTCCTGCCGCAGCGGCTTCCGTACGAGCGAGCGAACTGGCGCGAACGGGATTCGACGTCAGCGAATCGGTGCCGATCCGCGCGACTCTGCTCGAAGTGAACGAACTCGAACACACCTTGGTCCTCGTCGTGCACCACATCGCCGCGGACGGCCTGTCGATGGCCCCGCTGGCCCGTGACGTGATGGTCGCGTACGCCTCGAGGGCGAGCGGACGTGTACCGGCGTGGCTGCCACTGGAAGTGCAGTACGGCGATTTCAGCGAATGGCAACGCGGAGCGCTCGGCGAAGCGTCCGACCCGGATTCGATACTCGCCGAGCAGTTGCGGTTCTGGTCGCACACGCTCACCGAACGCGGCGAGCTTGCGGAACTGCCGATGGATCATCCGCGGCCGGCCGGTGTCTCGCTGCGCGGTCACGATCTCGATTTCCGTATCGACTCCGCGACGTACCGCCGGGTCGGCGAGATCGCGGCGCGCAGCGATGTCAGCGTCTTCATGGTGATCCACGCCGCGCTGGCCGTCCTGCTCAGCCGAGAATGCGGAGCGAACGACATCACGATCGGCACCCCGGTGGCCGGGCGTAGCGAGCGAGCCCTCGACGACGTTGTCGGAATGTTCGTCAACACGGTGGTGCTGAGGACGGTTCTCGACGGGGGACTCACCTTCGGCGAAGTTCTCACCCGTGTGCGCGACGTCGACGTGGCGGCCTTGCAGCACACCGAAGTGCCGTACGACGTACTCGTCGAGTCCCTCGCAGACAACCAGGCGCCGCTGTTCCAGGTAATGCTGGTGATGCAGGGCGCCGCTCCCACCGAAGTCACCTTGCCCGAACTCGACGTCACGGTTGACGAACTCTCCACGGGTGCAGCAAAGTTCGATCTTCAGGTCATTCTGACCGACCGCGGCGACCATCTCGACGGCCAGTTGAACTACGCCAGCCAACTGTTCGACTCGGACACCATGTCGGGCCTCGCCGATCGCTTCACGATGCTCCTCGACGCGGTAGCTGCCGACCCGGAATCCGTCGTCGGCGACGTCGACCTCACAGCCCCGGGCGAGGCGGAACTGGTCCTCGAGCGTTGGAACTCCACCGAGCACGTAGTACCGATCACCACCCTGGCCGACCTGGCGGCGGAGCAGGCAGCCCGAACACCCGAGCGGGCCGCGCTGATCTTCGGTGAGCGGACACTGACGTATGCGGAGTTCGATGCGAGGGTGAGCGAACTTGCCAGAACCCTCATCGGCCGCGGCGTCGGCCCGGACATGCGCGTCGCGGTGTCGATTCGCCGGTCGGCCGAACTGCTCATCGCCGTCCACGCCGTGATCCGTGCCGGTGCGGCATACGTCCCGGTGGACCCCGATCATCCTGCCGAGCGCATTGCTTACGTCTTCGACATCGCGGAACCGATCTGCGTGCTGAGCCGCCCCCAGGATCGGGGCGCCCTTCCCGCAGAAGTGCCGATCGTCGACGTCGATGTCGATCATCCGGTTCCCGCGACGGCGCCGATCACGGACGCTGATCGGGTCGCGCCCCTCCGTCCGGACAATGCTGCATACGTGATCTTCACGTCCGGATCGACCGGTCGACCGAAAGGCGTTGCAGTATCGCACCGTTCGATCGTCAATCGCCTTCTGTGGATGCAGGACGCGTATCCACTTCACGCGTCGGACGTGGTGCTGCACAAGACTCCGGTGACATTCGACGTTTCGGTGTGGGAACTCTTCTGGCCCCTGCAGACCGGCGCGCAGTTGGTGATCGCGGAACCGGAGGGGCACCGTGATCCCGGGTACCTGTCGGCGTTGATCGCCGAAAAGGGAGTCACGACGGCGCACTTCGTACCGTCGATGCTCGCGGAATTCGTCGCCGTCGCGTCTCCCGAGCAGTGCGCGAGCTTGCGCCAGGTGTTCTGCAGTGGTGAAGCTCTTGCGCCCACCACAGCGGAGGCGTTCACTCGTCTGAGTCCTGCAGGGTTGTTCAACCTGTACGGACCCACGGAAGCGGCCGTCGACGTGAGCGCCGCCGAATTCACCCCAGACATGACCGTCACCGTTCCCATCGGTGCGCCCGTGTGGAACACCCAGCTCTATGTCCTCGACGGAAGGCTGCACCCCGTCCCGGTCGGCGTGCACGGCGAGTTGTATCTGGCGGGAGTGCAACTGGCGCGCGGATACCTCGGGCGTAGTGACCTCACCGCCGACAGATTCGTTGCAGATCCGTACGGCCCGGCGAGCACACGGATGTACCGAACCGGCGACGTCGTCCGATGGCGCGCCGACGGGCTACTCGACTACGTCGGCCGACGCGATTTCCAGGTGAAGATCCGCGGCCAGCGCATCGAACTCGCCGAGGTCGAAGCAGCATTGCTGAGGCTCACAGGTGTCGCGCAAGCTGCTGCTCTCGTCCATCACGACAACGTGGTCGGTGACAGTCTCGTCGGCTACGTCATCGCCGAAGCCGGGACTTCGATCGACACGGACAGCCTACGCACCGAGTTGAGAGGCCTCCTCCCGGCCTACATGGTTCCGGCAGTGGTCATCGACCTCGACGTGTTCCCACTCGGCTCGACCGGCAAGCTCGATCGGAAGTCCCTGCCCGCGCCCAGCTTCGACAGCTCGCAGACGTATCTGGCGCCGCGAACGCCGATCGAAGCCCAGTTGGCGTCGATCTTCGAAGAACTCCTGGAATCCGGTGCCGTCGGTGTGCACGACAATTTCTTCGAGATCGGCGGGAACAGTCTCGTCGCTGCCCGTGCCGTGGCGCGAGTGAACGATTCGCTGTCGCTGAACTTGTCGATCAGAGAGTTGTTCGACGCGCCGACCGTTGCTCAGTTGGCGGTCGAGTGCGCCACGGCGCGAGGGGGACCGGCCGTCCTTCCGCTCGAGGCGTTGCCGAGGCCACAGTCGATTCCGCTGTCGCTGGCGCAGAAGCGCATGTGGTTCGTCAATCAATTCGACGTCACCTCCGCGGCGTACAACGTCGCCATAGCGATCAGGCTGAGAGGCCGGTTGGACGTTGCGGCCTTGGAAGGCGCGATCACCGATGTGCTCGATCGCCACGAATCGCTGCGCACGCTGTTTCCCATGATCGAGGGAGTGCCGGCGCAGGTGATCGTGGAACCCGGTGAAGCGTTGGGCACGATGCCGGTTGTCGGCGCAGACGCCGAAGCGGTACTCACGGAGATCGAGCGCGTCACCTCGACAGGCTTCGACGTCACGCAGGCCCCGCCGATCAGGGCCGAACTGATCGAGGTCGACGAAGAAGATCACGTCCTGGCTGTGGTCGTCCATCACATCTGCGCCGACGGATTCTCGATGGCACCGTTGGCGTTCGACGTGATGAGCGCGTATTCGGCCAGACATCGAGGGGAGACCCCGGACTGGGCTCCTCTCCCGGTCCAGTACGCGGACTTCGCGATCTGGCAGGAACGGGCGCTCGGGCGGATCGACGAACCGGACAGTACGCTCGCCGGTCAGCTCGAGTACTGGACACGTCAGCTGGCAAGTGTGCCCGAGCTTCTCGCGCTTCCTGCAGATCGTCCGCGGCCGCGTGTGCAGGATCTCTCGGGCGGCGTCGTCCGGTTCGATATCGATGCCGGCATCCACCGTCGTCTGAGCGAAACCGCGATCGAACACCGAAGCAGTATGTTCATGGCGATTCACGCCGCCTACGCAACGCTCTTGGCCAGATTGTCCGGCATGGAAGACATAACGATCGGCTCACCGATCGCCGGGCGCGGAAATGCCCTGCTCGATCCGATGGTCGGTATGTTCGTCGGAACATTGGTCCTGCGCGCCGACGTGGACCCCTCGGCCTCCTTCACCGATCTCCTGGCCAGGGTTCGCAGCACCGACCTCGACGCCTTTGCTCACGCAGACGTCCCCTTCGAGCGCGTCGTCGATGCGCTCGCTCCGGAGCGGTCGACGTCGCATTCACCGCTGTTCCAGGTGATGCTCGAGTTCAAGAACACCACTCGACCAGTTGTTCGTCTAACGGATCTCGACGTCGAAGTCCTCGAACTCGAATCCACCGTCTCGAATTTCGATCTGCAGCTCACTCTGGCCGAGACTTACGACGAGGACGGTCAGCCGGCGGGCATCGAGGCCGGATTCACCTACGCGAGAGCGCTGTTCGACGAGGCGACTGTCGACGGTTTTGCTCGGTATCTGATTCGTATTCTGGATGCCGTGACGGAGTCGCCGCACACACCGGTCGGCGACATCGATCTCGTGAGCGATCTCGACACGATCCGCACCGTCGCACCGGAACTTCCCGAGCAGGTTCACTTCTCGACGTTGCTCGAGCGGAGGTACATTGGCGAACCGCAGAGAACCGCGCTGGTTTTCGGCGACCGACATCTGACGTACTCCGAACTCGACCGCCGCGCCAACCGGCTCGCGAGACTGTTGATCAGCCGCGGGGCCGGCCCGGAATCCGTTGTCGCTCTGGCATTGCCGCGCTCACTGGAATCCGTGGTGGCGATCTGGGCGGTTGCTCGGACCGGCGCTGCGTTCGTACCCGTCGACCCGGCGTATCCCGTCGATCGTGTGCACCACATGATCAACGACTCGGGATCGGGCGTCGTTCTCACCACCGCCGAGCATGCCGGTGTCGTCCCGAACGAGGCGGACGCGATTCTGCTCGATCAGGCCGAGATCCTCGAGACCCTCGAACAGACCGGTGATCACCGGATAGAGGCTTCGGAACTGCTGGGAACCGCGTCTCTCGACAATCCGGCCTATGTCATCTACACCTCCGGTTCCACCGGCGTCCCCAAAGGCGTCATGGTCACTCACCGTGGGCTTTCGGCGCTCGCCGAGCAGGAGCGCAGTCGCTTCGGAGTCGAGTCGACCTCCCGCACGCTGCATTTCAGCTCACCGAGTTTCGACGCCTCGATTCTCGAGCTCCTCATGGCGGTCGGTGCCGGGGCCACGATGATCATCGCTCCACCGAGCATCATCGGCGGAACCGAACTGACGAGCCTGATCGCCGATCAACACGTCACTCACGCCTTCATCACCCCAGCCGCTCTTGCCACGGTCGATCCGAGTGGACTGGACGAGTTGGTCTGCATCGGAACCGGCGGCGATGTCTGCCCGCCCGATCTCGTCGCCGCCTGGGTCAGTGATCACCGGATCATGATCAATGCCTACGGACCGACCGAATCGACGGTCGTAGCCAGCATCACCGAGCCGATGTCACCGACCGATCGGGTGACCATCGGACGGCCGTCGACAGGCATCACCGCGTGGGTTCTCGACAATCGCCTACACCGCGTCCCGGTCGGAGTGACGGGGGAGTTGTACGTCAGCGGCGACGGACTCGCCCGCGGCTACCGCAACCGCGCGGGCACCACCGCCGAACGGTTCGTACCCAATCCCACGGGCGGTGCCGGCACGCGGATGTACCGCACCGGCGACCTCGCCCGGTGGAACAAGAACGGAGAACTCGAGTATCAGGGCCGCGGCGATTTCCAGGTCAAGATTCGCGGATTCCGCATCGAACTCGGCGAGATCGAGGCAGTTCTGGCTCGCTATCCCGGCGTTGCACATTCCGTGGTGACGACGCTCGAACGTGAGGGAGGCGCCGCACGGATCGTCGGGTACGTAGTGCCTGCCAGCGACGCTCAGACTGTGGATCCCGAGGCCGTCATCGCGTTCGCGGGTTCGGCTCTTGCCCCGTACATGGTTCCCGCAGTGGTGGTCGTCCTCGACGAACTTCCGATGACAGCCAACGGAAAGCTCGATCGTCGAGCACTGCCGATTCCCGACTTCCGGGTAACCCAGGCACGCTCACGGGCAGCCGAATCCGATACCGAGCGCACGCTGGCCGCCCTGTTCGTCGACGTCCTCGGTATCGAATCGGTGGGCGTCGACGACTCGTTCTTCTCGATGGGCGGCGATTCGATCATGTCGATTCAGCTTGTCGCCCGCGCCCGCGACGCGGGACTCGTGTTCACCCCGCGTGACGTCTTCGAGGTGAAATCGGTCGCCGGTCTTGCGGTATTGCTGGCGTCGACCAAGGACGACGAACCCGAGGTGCTCGAGGAACTTCCCGGAGGCGGCGTGGGCCACGTGCCCTTGTTGCCGGTAGCGCAGTGGTGGCTCGACCGGCTCGGCTCCGAGCACCGAGGGCTCGATTCGTTCTCCCAGGCCACCCTTCTCAATGCGCCGCACGGGCTTCGCAGTGTGGAGCAGTTGACCGCGGCTCTTCAAGTCGTCCTCGATCGTCACGACATCCTTCGCGCGCGCCTCGAACTCGACGGCGAGCGCAGGCTCGTCGTCGACGAGCCGGGAGCTGTTGCAGCCGAGGACATCTGCCAGGTACTCGAGGTAGAGGCCGAGCCGGGCACCGCAGCGTTCGACGCGGCGATCGTCGACGCCCTGGGCGGTGCACGCCGAGAACTGGACCCCAGCCGGGGTGTGATGGTCCGTGTCGTCTGGCTGGCCGGCGTGCACAACACCGGCCGGTTGCTCCTGGTGATCCACCACCTCGCAGTCGACGGTGTCTCCTGGCGCGTCCTCGTACCGGAACTTGCGTCGGCTTTCCACCGCATCGATGCAGGCGAGGAACCGGAGCCTTCGTACTCGGGAACGTCGGTTCGTCGTTGGTCGTACGCGCTCCGTGACATCGCGCCCGATCGAAGAGTCGAATTGCCCAGGTGGCGTTCGATACTCGAAGGTGCCGACCCGCTGATCGGAACCCGGCCGCTGGACCCGCGGCTCGACACGTTCGATTCGGTCGGCCGAGTTGTCGCCGACGTACCCGTCGAACTTTCCGAAACAGTCCTGACCACGCTTCCGGCGCTGTTCGGTGGATCCGTCAATGACGGCCTCGTTGCTGCTCTCGCGCTGGCACTGACGCAGTGGAGGCAGGCACAGGGCATACGAACCGACAACGTGCTCGTCTCGATGGAGGGCCACGGACGCGAAGCTCACGTGGTCCCCGGAGCGGATGTGCTGCACACCGTCGGCTGGTTCACGAGCGTTTTCCCGATGCGGATCGACCTCGCCGACATCGACATCGCGAACGTGATGAGCAGCGGCCCCGACGCCGCGGTGGTGCTCAAGCGCGTCAAGGAAGAGCTACTGGGTGTTCCGGACAGCGGTATCGGGTACGGAGTTCTGCGTTACCTCGACGAGGTAGGCCGAGCGGTACTCGAAGACCTCCGCCAACCGCAGATCTCGTTCAACTATCTGGGGCGTTTTTCCGGCACCGAAGCCGGAGAGTCGCTGGGGGACTGGGCACTGGCCCGTGACGTCGATCTGGAAGCGGCAGCTCAGTCCGACATGCCCGTGGGTTCGGTACTGGACGTCAATGTCGTCACCACCGAAATCTCGGGTGCACCGCACATCGGCGCCACTATCGCCTATCCCACCGCCGTGCTGGCGGACGGTGATGCGCGCGCCATCGCAGAACTCTGGGTACAGGCATTGCGTGCTCTGGCCACATACGCCGAGCAGAGCGAACACGGTGGACTCACACCGTCGGACATCGACCTGGTCGACCTGGACCAGGAGTCCATCGATCGCCTCGAGCTCGAGTTCCCGACGCTGACCGACATCTGGTCCCTCTCGCCGCTGCAATCCGGACTGCTGTTCCATGCCCGCTACGCAGAACACACCGTGGACGCGTACACCGTCCAACTCACACTCGAACTCGACGGCGTCGACGCGTCCCGGTTGCACCGTGCCGCACAGGCGCTGCTCGACAGACACGAGAGCCTACGCGCTGCGTTCACGACCGACACCGGTGGGAGATCGGTGCAGGTGATCAGCGCCGCCGTGGATGTGCCGTGGACCGAGATCGATATTTCCCCGTTGGCTCCCACCGAACAGGCGACCGAGATACGCGAACTCCTCCATGCGGATCGGGTGCGCGGCTTCGACATGGACACGCCGCCCCTACTGCGGTTCCTGCTTCTGCGTACTGGTGACGACGCATACCGGTTGATCCTGACCAATCACCACATCCTCCTCGACGGATGGTCGATGCCGCTGCTGGTCCGCGATCTACTCACCCTCTACGCCACGGACAGTGATCACAGCGCCATCCCGCGCGCGCATCCGTACCGGGATTATCTGAGCTGGATCAGCACTCGCGACGAGAACGAGTCGATCGAGGCCTGGGACGAAGCGCTTCGCGGTCTCGACGATCCGACACTGCTCACCGGAACCCACGCAGTCGACGAAGACGGTGCAACCTCACGCTCGACCACCACCGCGCTCGGAGAACGTGAGACGGAACTCCTGCGCGGATTCGTCCGCTCCCGCGGTCTGACGACAGCATCCTTGATCCAGGTGGCCTGGGGAATCGTGCTCGCCGAACTCCTCGGCCGCGACGACGTCGTCTTCGGCGGAACGGTCTCCGGACGCCCACCCCAGGTTCCGGGCGTCGAGTCGATGGTGGGCCTGTTCATCAACACCGTCCCCGTGCGAGTTCGCCTCGACCCGCGAGAGTCTTTGGCAGCACTGTGTGTTCGTGTCCAAACCGAGCAGGCGCAGCTGTCCGATCACCACCACGTGGGTCTTTCCCACATCACATCGGCAGTAGGGGGTGCTGCATCATTCGACACCTTGACCGTCTTCGAGTCGTATCCCGTCGACCGCGGTGGACTCTCGTCCGGCACGGACATCGCCGGAATGCACGTCCTCGACGTCCACGACGCCGAGGACGCGGCGCACTATCCGCTCGCGATCGTCGCTTCCACAGCAGACGGACGCTTGCGGCTCAAGTTCGAGTATTTCCCGGGAGTCCTCGGCGATCACGACATCGACGCGATCGCGGACCGGTTGCTCCGCACCCTCGAACTGATCACTGCGCAACCGGATCTTCCGCTGGCAAAATTGCGTCTGATGCCGGATTCCGAAGTGCAGCAACTTGTTCCCGCGCGAGGAAAGCAAGGGCGCTCGGTCAGGACACTCGATCGCATCTTCGAGGACACGGCGAGCAGATTCCCCGAACGAATCGCACTGTCCTGTGGTGAGAGAAAGATGACCTACCGAGAACTGGACGAAGCCTCGAATCAGTGGGCACGCGTGCTGATCTCCGAAGGCGCCGGCCCGGACTCACGGGTGGCGATCTGTGTGGAACGTTCCTTCGAATCCGTGGCAGCCGTCTGGGCGATCACCAAGACCGGCGCCGCCTTCGTGCCGATCGATCCGCGCTACCCGAGTGACCGGATCTCGTTCATGCTCGAGGACTCGGCATCCTCGCTCGGATTGACCACTGCAGCCCACCGACCCGGCGAAGTTGGTGCGACGCAGTGGCTCGAACTCGACGACCCGACGAGCATCGCTCGGCTCTCCGGAGTGTCCACGGCGCCGCTACGCGAAGACGAGCGCCGAGGAACCCCGCGGTTGGAGAACACCGCCTACCTCATCTACACCTCGGGCTCGACCGGCCGACCCAAGGGCGTCGTCGTCACGCACACCGGTCTCGAGAACTTCGCCGACGAACAGCGCCATCGCTACGGTCTCACAGAGAATTCACGCGCACTGCACTTCGCCTCACCGAGCTTCGACGCCTCCGTTCTCGAATATCTGCTTGCCTTCGCCGTCGGCGGCGAATTGGTCGTAGCTCCCACCACCGTCTACGGAGGAACCGAACTTGCCGACGTTCTCCGGGAAGGACACGTCACCCACGCGTTCATCACGCCCGCAGCGCTGACGTCGGTGGACCCCGAGGGAATCGACGAACTGACCACCATCACAGTGGGCGGCGAGGCCCCCTCGGCAGACCTGGTGCGCACCTGGGCGCCGGGAAGATCGTTCGTCAACGTCTACGGTCCCACCGAAACCACCATCTCCTGCAATCTCAGTGACCCCATACCAGCCGGCGACAAGGTCTATCTCGGGCCGCCGAACCGAGGATTCAGCGAAGTTGTCCTCGATCGCAGACTCCAACCGGTATCTGTCGGTGTTCCCGGGGAGCTGTACGTGGCGGGCGTCGGACTCGCGCGTGGCTATCACGGGCGCTCACCACTGACGAGCGAACGATTTGTCGCCAACCCGTACGGCGAGCCGGGGGAGCGGATGTACCGCACCGGCGACGTCGTGCGCTGGCGCAGTGATCGCACCATCGAGTACCTCGGACGCAGCGACTTCCAGGTCAAGATCCGCGGTTTCCGCATCGAACTCGGCGAGGTCGACACTGCACTGGGTCAGCTGCCGGGCGTCGAGTACGCGGTCACGCTGGCGGTGCGCGGACCGTCGGACGAGCAGGCTCTGGCGGCGTACGTCGTCTGCGACGACGAACACCCCGTGACCGCCGAGGACATCCGGGCAGCGGCTCGAGACGTGCTGCCGGCACACATGGTGCCCGCGAGCGTCGTCGTGCTCGACGAACTGCCACTCACCGGCGTCGGCAAGGTCGATCGGGCTGCTCTCCCGAAGCCTCGCTTCGACACCGATGCCGAAATGTTCACGGCAGCGACCACCGAGTTGGAACGACTGGTGGCGGGCGTCTTCGAGGACGTGCTCGGAGTGACCCCCATCGGCATCGACACCCACTTCTTCGACGTCGGCGGAAACTCACTGACCGCGACGCGCGTCATCGCCCGCGTCAACGCGCTACTCGGCACCGACATCGGCGTACGAGGATTGTTCGAGTCTCCGACAGTTCGGCAGCTCTCGCGTCTGGCCGAGAGTGTCGGCCGCGGCGAAAACCCCCGACCACCGTTGACTCGACGGTCTCGTCCGGACCCACTGCCCGTGTCGCTGGCGCAGAAGCGGATGTGGTTCCTCAACCAGTTCGACGTGACGTCACCGGCCTACAACGTTCCCCTGGCCGTGCGCCTCGACGGCGATCTGGACTTCGCCGCATTGCAGGAGGCCGTAGCGGACGTACTGGGCCGCCACGAGAGTTTGCGGACGAAGTTCCCTTCGATCGACGGACAACCGGTACAGCAGGTTGTCTCCGCCGAGGCCGTCATGCCGATCCTGGAACCGGAGATCGTCGCTGCTGCACAAGTTTCCGATCGAATTCTCGAATTGGCCTCGGAAGGGTTCGACGCCTCGGCCGACGTCCCGATCCGCTGCGCAGTCCTACGCGTGGACGGGGACACACGCAGACACGTGCTCGTGATCGTCGTCCACCACATCGTCGCCGACGGGTTCTCGATGAACCCCCTGGCCGTGGACGTGGCAGCGGCATATGCGGCCCGCAGCGCCGGCAGCGCGCCGAGCTGGTCGGAACTGGCCGTGCAGTACGGCGACTTCGCGTTGTGGCAGCACGAGGTACTCGGCTCCGAAGAAGATCCGGACTCCGCCCTGACCCGTCAGCTCGACTACTGGAAGGACCGTCTCGCGGGACTCGGTGAGCCGATCGCGCTGCCGACGTCGTTCCCGCGTCCGGCGAAGCCCTCCATGGCGGGCTCGGTGCACCGGTTCGCTGTCTCACCGCAGATCCATCGAGCGCTGACCGACCTGGCACGCGAGCACGGCAGCACGATGTTCATGGTCATGCATGCAGCGCTGGCAGTGCTCGCAGCGCGTCTGGCCGGAACCGAGGACATCGCCATCGGTACACCCGTCGCCGGCCGCGGAGAGGCCGAACTCGATCACCTGGTCGGAATGTTCGTCAACACACTTGTGCTGCGAACACAGATCACGCCCGACGCATCGTTCGAGGACGTACTCGCCCAGGTTCGTGAAGGTGATCTCGGTGCGTTCCAACACGCTGACCTGCCCTTCGAAAGGTTGGTCGACGCACTCGACCCGGAACGCTCGACTTCACACACTCCGTTGTTCCAGATACTCATCGAGTTCCGCAACAACGCACTACCGCAACTCGAACTGCCGGGGCTGTCGGTTTCGGGAGTCGAGTTCGACCTTCCTGTCGCCAAGTTCGATCTCCAACTCGCGGTCACCGAAAGGTACGGTGCGGACGGAGATTCGGATGGTATCGACGCCGAATTCGTCTACGCCACAGACCTGTTCGACGGTGATTTGATCGAATCGTTCTCACACCGGCTGATCACCCTCCTCGAGGCGGTCTCCCGAGACCCGTCGACTCCTACCGGCGACATCGACGTCGTCGGCGCCGACGAGCGTCGACAGATGCTGACCGAGTGGAACACTCACGCCGAACCGGCTCCGGCCGACAACATCGCGGACCGATTTTTCGAGGCTGTTGCAGCGCATCCGTCGTCGACCGCGGTCAACGACAGCGACGGCGCAATGACGTACGCCGAACTGGACGGGCGCGCGAACCGCCTCGCGCGGCTTCTGATCAGTCGCGGTATCGGTCCGGAATCCGTGGTGGCCGTTGCGATGCCCAGAACGACCGACCTCGTGCTCGCCCTTGTCGCCGTCATCAAGACCGGCGCGGCATACCTGCCGGTCGACATCACCTATCCGGCGGAGCGGATGCGATTCCTCTTCGACGACGCGCGGCCGGTGTGCCTGGTCACGACCGGAGACTTCCGCAACGATCTGCCGTCGGAGATCATCGAATCCGGCATCGACATCGTCGAACTCGGATCGTCGGAGATCGCCGTACGCCTCGATCACTCCGCGCCACATCGCATCACCAACGCGGACCGGACGACACCACTTCTGCCCGACGCGGTCGCGTACGTCATCTACACCTCCGGATCCACAGGGCGCCCCAAAGGTGTCCAGGTCAGCCATCGAAACGTCCTGACTCTGATGGACAACACGTCCCCGACGTTCGGGTTCGACGACTCGGACGTGTGGACGATGTTCCACTCGTACGCATTCGACTTCTCCGTCTGGGAACTGTGGGGTCCGCTGCTGCACGGTGGCCGGTTGGTCGTCGTCGACTACTACACGACCAGATCGCCCGACATGTTCCACGAACTGCTCCGCCGCGAGCGAGTGACGGTGCTGAACCAAACACCCACCGCCTTCTACCAACTCGCCGAAGCCGACCGCGCGTACACACCCAGCGGCACGGACCCCGACCTTGCACTGCGTTACGTCGTCTTCGGTGGCGAAGCTCTCGATCTCGGCCAATTGCGCAAGTGGTACGACCGGCGCGCCGACACGGCGCCGACGCTGGTCAACATGTACGGGATCACCGAGACGACAGTGCACGTCAGTCGAATCGCGCTCGACCGCTACGACAGCGAGCACGCGTCGGCGAGCATCATCGGGCGAGCGGTACCAGGATTGTCCGTCTACGTACTCGATCGGCGACTGAACCTGGTACCACCAGGTGTTGTCGGCGAAATGTACGTCGCCGGTGATCAGGTGACTCGGGGATACCTCGGGAAACCCGCATTGACTTCGGTACGGTTCCTTCCCGATCCATTCGGTAGTTCGGGGGATCGAATGTATCGGAGCGGGGACCTGGCGAGGTGGAACGACGCGGGGCAGTTGGAGTACGTGGGCCGCAGTGATTTCCAGGTGAAGGTGCGCGGTTTCCGCATCGAACTCGGAGAGATCGAAGCCTCGATGCTCCGCTGCCCCGGCGTCGCGGCCTCCGTGGCGCTCGTGCGTACCGACGGCGCCTCACCCCGGATCGTCGGGTACGTGGTCGCAGAGACAGGCAGTGCCGTCGATTCCGCAACGGTGACCGACTTCGTCTCCGCCGAACTCGCGGAGTACATGGTGCCCACCGCGATCGTCGTCCTCGAATCACTTCCGCTGACCGTCAACGGAAAGCTCGACCGACGCGGCCTCCCGGCACCGGACTTCGCCGTCGTGGGAACAACGGAGACGACGCGGGCACCGGCCACCGCTACCGAGGCGGTCCTCGCGGACCTGTTCGCGGAAGTGCTGGGGCGGGGCAGTATCGGAGTGGACGATTCGTTCTTCGGTCTCGGCGGCGATTCGATCATGTCGATCCAACTCGTCTCACGGGCGAAGTCCGCAGGCCTCATCTTCACTCCGAGGGACGTCTTCGAAGCGAAGACGGTTGCCGGCCTGACGAAGGTCCTCCTCGTCGAATCAGCGGAAGCTGCACCGGTTCTCACCGAGCTACCCGGCGGGGGAGTCGGGACACTACCGCTCACTCCGATCATGGAGTGGCTGGTCGAACGCAGTCGCGGAGACCTGAGCACGATCCGCAGTTACAGCCAGAGTGCGCTCATCGCACTGCCCGCGGATGTCTCCGGCCCCGCGCTGGAGCGTGCACTGCAAACGATCCTCGATCGTCACGACGTACTGCGGGCGCGTCTGGACACCGCGACTCACCAACTCGAGATCCGCGAACCCGGCACCGTCGCCGCCTCCGACGTCCTGCGCCGAACCCCCATCGTGTCCACCAGCGGCGAAGAATTCGTGGCTGCCGCGGAAGCGGCGATGCAGGACGCATCCAGCCGTCTCGATCCCGAGCACGGAAAGATGATCAGCGCACTCTGGTTGGATCCCGTCAGCGCGAACGGCAACCAGGCCGAGGCCGGCCGGTTGCTCCTGGTCCTTCACCACCTCGCAGTCGACGGTGTGTCCTGGCGAATGCTCGTCCCCGGCCTGGTCACCGCTTACGCCTCGGCGTTCGACGGCGAAACGCCGATGCTTCCGCCCGGCGGAACGTCGATACGGCGTTGGGCGACAGCCCTCGCCGAGACCGCCGCGAATCGACGTGACGAGATCGAATTGTGGTCGAGAATGCGGGCCGACGAGCCACCGCTCGGAACACGCGGACTCGACCCTGCCGTGGACATCGGTTCCACTGTCGACCGCGTCAGCGTCGACGTTCCGACCTCGGTAACCGAGAACATCATCTCGACGGTGCCTCAACATTTCGGGGGCTCGGTCAACGACGGGTTGCTCGCAGCTCTCGCGATTGCCGTCACCGCCTGGCGTCGATCACGCGGACAGCGCAGCGGGGAAGTGCTTCTCAACCTCGAAGGACACGGCCGCGAGGAGAACGCCGCACCGGGTGCCGACCTCTCGCGCACGGTCGGCTGGTTCACCACCTTGTTCCCCGTGCGGATCGACCTGACCGGACTCAACGTCGTCGATGCTCTGTCCGGTGGAACAACCGCGGCCTCGGCCGTGAAGCTCGTCAAGGAAACGCTGCTCGACATTCCGGACAACGGAATCGGTTTCGGCATGCTCAAGTACCTCGATCGAAACGAAGACCTGCGGGAGCTGCCCACACCCCAGATCTCGTTCAACTACCTCGGACGATTTGCCGGCTCGGATCCCGAGCACGGCGAAGTGCCGTGGCTCCCGATCTCCGAAGTGACCCTCGACGAAGCGCACAGCGGAGAGCTTGCTGCCGCGTCGGTACTCGACATCAACGCCGTCACCACCGACACCGCACACGGTCCCATTCTGCGGGCTACCTGGTCCTTCCCCCGCGGCATCCTCAGTGAGGCTGAAGTCACCGAACTGGCGGAGCTCTGGGCCACTGCACTCGGCGCGCTGAGTTCGTACGTCGACGAACACTCCGAGCGTGAGCTCACGCCCACCGATCTCGATCTCGTCACCGCGGACCAGCAGAGCATCGAACAACTCGAGCACAGATTCCCCAACTTGACCGACATCTGGTCACTGTCACCTCTGCAATCGGGCATGCTCTTCCACGCTCAGTTCGACGAAACGGAAATCGATCCGTACATGGTGCAACTGACCCTCGAGCTCGGGGGACGGGTCGAGGCGCCGCGACTGCGCCGCGCCGCGCAGGCCTTGGTCGATCGTCATCCGAGCCTGCGCGCGGGATTTGTCGCCGCGCCGGGAGGTCGGGCGCTGCAAGTGATCCGGTCCGGAGTCGAGATCAGCTGGACCGAAATCGACCTGTCCGGGGCCGAAGACAGCGAACTCGCGTTCGCTCAGCTGCTCGAGAGTGATCGCGCTGAGCGTTTCGACATGGAAACAGCCCCACTGATCCGGTTCATGCTCGTGCGAAACGGACCTGACGCGGCACGCTTCGTCGTGACGAACCATCACATCCTGTTCGACGGCTGGTCCACTCCGCTGTTGCTTCGAGACCTGCTCACTCTCTACGCAACTGACGGCGACCCCGAGATTCTGCCCAGAGTTCAGTCGTATCGCGACTACCTCACCTGGATCTCGAAGCAGGAACCCGAAATCTCGCTGCGGGCGTGGCAGGAAGCGCTACGAGGCGTCGACACATCCACCCAACTCTCGCAGGCAAGCACCGCCGCCGAAACCGTGGCGAGTGACATTCACTCGTACTCACTGCCGACCGAACGAGCCGAGACTCTTCGGGCATTCGCGCGAAGCCGCGGTCTGACCATGGCGACCCTGGTCCAAGTGGCCTGGGGAATCGTGCTCGCCGAACTCCTCGGCCGCGACGACGTCGTCTTCGGCGGAACCGTCTCAGGACGCCCACCCCAGGTGTCCGGGGTGGAATCGATAGTCGGCCTGTTCATCAACACCGTCCCGGTGCGAGTCCGCCTCGACGCCCGAGAAACCCTCGCGGAACTGGCCATTCGCGTCCAATCCGAGCAGGCGGCACTGCTCGACCACCACCACATCGGCCTGTCGGACATCGCGGGAGCAGTCGGCGCCGCCGGATCCTTCGACACACTGACGGTGTTCGAGTCGTATCCCGTCGACGAGGCAGCTCTGACCGCCGAAACCGACATCGCAGGTATGCACGTTCTCGGCATCGACGGACGCGACTCGGCGCACTACCCGATCGCCGTGGTCGCGTCGGAAAGTCACACACTCAATCTGAAGATGGAGTACCTGCCCACACACTTCTCGGCGCGCGAAGTCGCGAAGATCACCGAGCGCGTCGGCATCGTCCTCGAACATATGGCCTCGGCACCGGATCAACCGCTCGCCCGCCTGCAGGTACTCACGGAGTTCGAAAGCCGCGATCTTGCGCCGGTCTTCGGATCCCCGGGTCGCTCCGCTCGAACGCTTCCGGAGATACTCGCCGACGTTTCCGCCACATATCCCGACCGCATCGCGCTCTCGTCCGGCAATCGCTCCATGACCTACGCCGAACTCGACCGGCGCTCGAACCAGTTGGCCAGAGCCATGATCCGCCGCGGCGCCGGACCCGAAACGTCGGTTGCCATCGGCATCGAACGGTCCATCGAATCGGTTCTCGCGGTCTGGGCGGTCGCCAAGACCGGCGCAGCTTTTGTCCCCGTCGACCCCACCTATCCGGCCGACCGAATCGAACACATGCTCAGCGATTCCGAAGTGCTGTTCGGGTTGACCGTCGTCGACGCCATCGAGACATTGCCACCGATCGTGTCCTGGTTGGTGCTCGGAGAAGAAGCCTTCGACGACGACGTCGCCACCAGTTGCACACTGCCGATCGCCCAGGACGAACGGCTCGCACCGGTGGCCATGGACAACGCCGCCTACGTGGTCTACACCTCGGGATCCACCGGACGACCCAAGGGAGTAGTCGTCACCCACACCGGGCTCGACAGCTTCGCACTCGATCAGCAACGCCGATTCCACGCCGATCACCAGTCTCGGACCCTGCACTTCGCCACCCCGAGCTTCGATGGAGCCATCTTCGAGTACCTGCAGGCATTCGGTGTCGGAGCAACCATGGTGATCGTCCCGACCGACATCTACGGCGGAGCCGAACTGGCAAGTCTGATCCGCAGCGAACACGTCACTCATGCGTTTGTCACCACGGCGGCACTCGCCACCGTCGACCCGGCCGGCCTGGACGAATTCCGGCACGTTGTCGTCGGGGGAGAGGCACTGCCACCGCACCTCGTCGGTCTGTGGGCTCCCGGACGCGAATTCGTCAACGCCTACGGCCCAACCGAGACAACCGTCATGGCAGACATCAGCGAACCCATGACGGTGGGCGCACCCATCACTATCGGTGGCCCGATCCGCGGTGTGCACGAGATGATCCTCGATTCGCGCCTGCAACCGGTACCCGTCGGAGCTCCCGGTGAGCTGTACATCGCCGGAATCGGCTTGGCTCGCGGATACCACCGGCGTCCCGGCCTGACGAGTGAGCGATTTGTCGCCGACCCCTTCGGCAAGCCGGGCGACCGGATGTACCGCACCGGTGACATCGTCTCCTGGCGAAGCGATCACACCATCGAATACGTCGGGCGCAGCGACTTCCAGGTCAAGATTCGCGGATTCCGCATCGAGCTCGGTGAGGTCGACGCCCAGATCACCGCAATGGCGACTGTCACGAACTGCGTGACACTCGGCGTCGACGGACCGGCCGGAGCGACTGTCCTCGCGTCCTACCTCACAGTCGAGGAAGGATCGACGCTCACGGGCGCCGAGATCACCGCGCACCTTGCCGGACGTGTTCCGTCGCACATGGTTCCGGCCAGCATCATGATCGTCGACGAGCTTCCCCGCACCGCGGTCGGCAAGCTCGACCGAAAAGCGTTGCCGACCCCGGAGTTCACCGGAACCGCCGTGGAATTCCGGGCCCCCGGTACCAGCCTCGAACGCCGGATAGCCGATGCGTTCATCGATGTACTCGGCGTCGAGCGAGTAGGCCTGGACGACAACTTCTTCGAACTCGGCGGCAACTCACTGATCGCCACTCGCGTCGTCTCGCGGCTAAACTCCGCCCTGAACATCGACGTCGGGGTACGCGTGCTGTTCGAAGCGCCCACGACCGCCCAGCTCGCCGAGCGGCTTTCCAGCGCCGTCACTGCCGTCGGCACAGTGCCGCTCACTCCCATGGAGCGCGTCGGCAACGTCCCGCTGTCACTGGCGCAGAAGCGCATGTGGTTCCTCAACCAATTCGACACACGATCGGCCGCCTACAACATCCCACTGGCAGTGCGTCTTACCGGTGATCTCGACGTCGCCGCCATGCAACAGGCGATCGCCGACGTCGTCGAGCGCCACGAAACACTCCGGACCGTGTTCCCCGCCGTCGGCGGCGATCCGATTCAGAAAGTCCTCACCGCCGACGAGGCAATACCTCCGGTCCGTGAAATGACGTTGGGGGAGCACGAACTCGCAGAGCGCATGCAACGGATCGCCACCACCGGCTTCGACGTGTCGGTGGACCTGCCGCTGCGCGTGGCACTCTTCCGACTCGACACCGACGAACCCGTTCACATTCTGTTTGTCGTCGTCCACCACATCTGCGCCGACGGTTCGTCGATGGCGCCGCTCGCACGCGACGTCATGGCGGCTTATCTGGCGCGTACGGCCGGAACCGAGCCCACGTGGGCGCCACTCGAAGTGCAGTACGCGGACTTCACGTTGTGGCAGCATCAGGTCCTCGGATCGGAAGACGATCCGGAATCTGTCATCAGCCGCCAACTGCGCTACTGGAGTGAGCAACTCGCCGGACTCGACGATGTCATCGCTCTGCCCACCGACCACCCGCGGCCCGTGCAACAGACCTTCCACGGTGACCGATTCACCTTCGAGATCGACGCAAACACCCACCGCGCGCTCGCGGACCTGACCAGATCCCACGGTGTCACGATGTTCATGGCACTGCACGGCGCACTGGCCGTGCTGATGTCGAAGCTGTCCGGCGCAGACGAGGTCACCATCGGCACCCCGATCGCCGGCCGCGGTCAGGCAGCGCTCGACCACCTCGTCGGAATGTTCGTCAACACGCTGGTCCTGCGGACCAGCGTCGATCCCGACATCACGTTTGCCGAACTGGTGGATCACATCCGCGAAATCGATCTGGCCGCTTTCCAGAACTCGGATCTACCTTTCGAGCGGCTCGTCGACGTGATCAACCCGACCAGATCCACGTCGTACTCGCCGCTGTTCCAAGTAGCCCTCGAACTTCAGAACAACGAACCCGCGCACTTCCATCTGCCCGGCCTCGACATCGACGGGCTGACCGTGGAAACCAAATTCGCGAAGGAAGACCTCGAGCTGATCGTCGACGAGAAGTTCGACGAGACCGGCGCCCCTGCCGGGATGTCCGCTGCCTTCGACTTCGCGACGGATCTGTTCGAACCCGGCACCATTCGGCGGTTTGCCGACCGACTTCGCCTGATCCTGGGCGCTGTCGGACGTGAACCGGCAACACGCATCGCCGACATCGGTATCCTCGCCGCCGACGAAACAGCCGCTCTGGTGCCGGCATCCGGGGCAGCCGCGACTCGAGCGCGCGTGTGGCCTGAGATCCTCGCCGAAGCAGTCGCCTCGAACCCGGATGCACCAGCCCTCTCGAGTCGTGAGAGGTCGATGACCTACCGCGAACTCGACGAGGAATCGACAAAGCTGGCGAGAGCGCTGTGCCGGCGCGGTGTCGGACCCGAAGATTTTGTGGCCTTGGGTCTGCCGCGGTCCGCCGCGGAGATCGTCGCCATCTGGGCGGTCACGAAGACCGGGGCAGCATTCTTGCCCGTCGACCCGAACTATCCCGACGACCGCATCAACCATATGCTCGACGATTCGCGGGCCGTACTCGGCATCACCGACGACGCTCACCGCAGTCAACTTCCCGACACGGTCGAGTGGATGGTCCTCGATGAAGCGGAGACCGTCGACGAGATCGAGCGCCAGAGCGTCGCCGCGATCACCGATCGCGACCGCACGATCCCACTGCATCACGGGCATCCCGCGTACCTGATCTACACCTCGGGTTCGACCGGGAAGCCGAAGGGCGTCATCGTCACCCACCTCGGGTTGTCCAACCTCAACGCCGAAGAACACAAGAGATTCAACGTCCAGCCGTACTCGCGGATCTCGCACCTCGCATCACCGAGCTTCGACGCCTCCGTCTTCGAACTCATGATGGCGTTCGGCAGCGGGGCCTGCCTGGTCGTCATCCCACCCACGGTCTTCGGCGGATCCGAGTTGGCCGAAATCTTTGCCGACGAACACGTCTCACACGCATTCATCACACCGACCGCGCTCAGCTCCATCGAAAGCTCCGCGCTGCCAGAACTCCGCGTGCTCGCTGTCGGCGGCGAAGCCTGCCCACCCGAACTCGTGGACATCTGGGGCCGAGACCGTCGCATGTTCAACGGATACGGACCCACCGAATCCACGATCCAGGCCAGCGTCAGTGAACCCATGCGCCCGGGCAAGGACATCAACATCGGCCGTCCGGCCATCGGCTTCGCCGGCCTGGTCCTCGACGGGCACCTCAAGCCCGTGCCGGTGGGAGTCATCGGGGAGCTGTACGTGACCGGCCCCGGACTCGCCCGCGGGTACCACAATCGTCCCGACCTCACCGCCGACCGATTTGTCGCCGATCCGTTCGGCGAACCAGGCCAGCGGATGTACCGCACGGGCGACCTGGTGCGCTGGCGCTCCGACAGCACCCTCGAATACCTGGGCCGCAGCGACTTCCAGATCAAGGTCCGCGGATTCCGCATCGAGCTCGGCGAAATCGACTCCGTCCTGATGGCACACCCCTCCGTCTACTTCGCCGCGACACTCGGCCACGAAGCGCCGTCGGGGGAGACGATGATCGCCTCCTACATCCAGCCCGTGGATGGACAGACCGTCGACGACTGGGAGCTCCGACGCCACCTGTCTTCTCGCCTACCTGCGCACATGGTTCCCGGCGCGATCGTTGTCGTCGACCGCATACCGGTGACGCCGGTCGGCAAGCTGGACCGCAAAGCACTGCCGACGCCGAGCTTCGAGCGTCGTTCGGTCCCGTACGCACCGCCGGCCAACGGCACCGAACGAACAGTCGTCGACATCTTCGAGACCGTGCTCGGTCACGAACACATCGGCGTGGACGACGACTTCTTCGAACTGGGAGGAACGTCGATCGTGGCCACCCGGATCACCATCGAACTCGAAAAGCGCCTCGGGATGCGGGTGCCGTTGCAGGCACTGTTCCTGGATCCGACGCCTGCCGGTGTCGCCCGGGCGGCCGACGGAATGGACGCACACTCGCCGGACGACTCGTCGGATCTGCTTGCCCCGATGATCACGCTGCGCGCCGGATCCGATCGTGCACCACTGTTCTTCGTTCATCCAGGTATCGGATTGTCCTGGGGCTACGCGGAATTCGTCAAGCATCTCGAGCTGGATCAACCCGTCTACGGTCTGCAGCTACCGTCACTGAGCGGCGGGCCCAGCTTCGACTCGCTGACCGAACTCGCCGACGACTACGCGAATCGCATTGCAGCGGTGGCATCGACCGGCCCGATCCATCTGGCCGGCTGGTCGCTCGGCGGCGTCATCGCACACGCCGTGGCGCACAGTCTCACTCGGAGCGGACGTGACGTGACGCTGTCGATCCTCGACAGCTATCCATCGTCCGATTCCGATCAGCCCGCTGAACTCTCGGTCTCCGAACTGCTGGCGGGGCTCGCGATGCCTGCGGGATCGAAGACAGTCGAGACTTTCGAAGAAGCGGCGGAATTGCTGGAGCGGACCCTGGGAGCCGGGATCGGGATCGAAGCGGAGCATCTAGCGCGGATCAGTCGCGGTTACTCCCACTCCGTCGCGTTGACGAATCAGCACCGACCGCCGGTTCACGCCGGAGACATCGAGTTCTTCGTCGCCGGAAGGTCGAGCGAAAACGGACACGATGTGGCCGAATGGCGCCGGTTCGTGACGGGTGACATCCGCGTCGTCGAAGTCGACTGTGAACACAACCAGATGATCGAACCGGGGCCTGCGGCATCCATAGCTGTACGATTGCGAGAAGTTATCGCTCAGTGGGGTGTCTGAACCAGGTTCGACATGGGTATGAGTGAAACACACAGGGTGATGGATCCCGCGTGGGTCCGGACGAGGGGAAAACATTGAAACTGCGAACCAAACGCGTGTTTACCGGATCGATGCTGACTGCCGCGGCACTGACCGCCACACTGCTCTCCGGGTGGACCGCACAGGCAGATCCCGCGTACCCCGCACCGGACCCGGACCCGTTCTATTCGCAGGCAGCAGCCGAGGGCAGCGCCGGCACGCCGATCTCCGTACGGCGAGCCCCCGATCTGATGACCTTTCCTGGCGTCGCGATCTGGCAGGTCAGCTATCGGTCCACGAATTCCGAGAACAAGCCGATTGCCGCGGTCAGCACGATCCTGGTCCCGCCGAACCAAGCGCAAGACGGCCCATTGCTCTCCTATCAGCACATCGTCAACGCACTCGGAACAGGTTGTGCGCCATCGCGAGCGCTCTACGCATCGGATCCCAACATCGTCATCCGTGAAGCACCCATCCTCAACGTCGCTCTGCAGCGCGGATGGACTATCGCGCTTCCCGACCATCTCGGACCCAACAGCGCATACGGCGCCGCAAGACTGGGCGGACAGATCACGCTCGACGGCATACGCGCCGTCCAGAAAGTCCCCGAATTGCGTAGCGGCGCCAGCCCAGTCGGCATCGCTGGATACTCCGGTGGCGGTATGGCCACCGCGTGGGCAGCTGCACTGGCGCCGACCTACGCACCCGAGGTCAACCTCGTAGGTGTAGCCGAAGGCGGCGTTCCGATGAATCTGTCCAAGATGGCCAATGGACTCGGGCAAGATCCGCACCCGGCATTCGGTCTCGCCTTCGCCGCAGCGATGGGCCTCGAGCGGGAGTATCCCGACCTCCTGCCACTCGGTAACCAACTCAACGACCTCGGTCGGTCGATGCGGTCCGAACTCACCAATGCCTGCACCAACGACATCCTGAGAGTCGGCGCCGGGCGCAGTGCTTCCCAGGTGTCGACGTCGACTTCCCTGTTGTCCAGTCCTGAGGTGCGAAAGGTGATGGACGACAACAGCGTCGAACTCTATCCAGGAGTACCGACCGCCCCGGTGTTCGAATGGCACACGCCCGACGACGTGCTGATTCCCATCGATTCGGTGGTCAACACCATTTCGAGGTACTGCGCCGCCGGAGCAACGATTCAATCCCAACTGTTCCCCAGCCCGGACCACCTGACCACTGCGGTCCTCGGCTTGCCCACCGCGTTCGAGTACCTGCAGGACCGGTTCGACGGAGTGCCGGCCCCGCGTTCGTGCTGAATGTATCCGGAGTGATGTATCGGGCAAGCGCGGCACATGGCCAACTCGGTGTGCTCGTGGCATCGTTGATCGTATGAGCGACACGGATGACACCGGCGCAGCCGGCAATGGCGATTACAGTCTCGATCCCGACGACCAGCTTCAGCCCGAAGACACCCTGATCGATCGAGGCGTGGACGACATTCTCGACGAGGGAATCTCACCACCGGAGCGCCCACTCGGACTGGACGCTCACGGGTTGACCGGTAGCGAAGAATCAGCGGGGGAGACCCTCGACGAGCGCCTGGCCGAGGAAGAACCCGATCCGTACGCGTCGCTGGGTGATCCGCTGAAGGATCCCGCCGATGCCGACGAATTCGAACGGGAAGAAGAATTCCCGAATGGTGACGAAGTGGGTAACCGCCGTGTCGGGCGTCTCGTTGCCGAGGACGAGGGCCGATACGAAGACGAGGAAAGCGAACTCATTGCCGGAGACGTCGGAATCGACGGCGGCGCAGCGTCGGCAGAGGAAGCCGCGATGCATCTGATCGACGACTCAGAGGACTGAACGACCGCCGACCTGTTGTGGCTGCTGATCGGTGAGAACGATGGAATGAACGTGATTTCCGCCCATCCTCTTACTTTCGTACATCGCTGAATCGGCTAGGCGGTGTAGATCGTGCAGGCCGCTTTCTGCTGCCTGCACGTCCGGCCAGCCGCCGTTGTGTACGGCTATGCCGATGCTCGTCGTCGAGAGTGGTTCGCCTGTAGGGGAGTTCATGACGGGGTGGATCCGCGCGAGCAAGTCGCCCACATAGGGCAACGGCATCATCTGAACGACGACGAATTCGTCTCCGCCGATGCGAGCGATCGCTGCGTCCGATCTGGCCCAGTCGTGGAGTCGGTACGCGGTCCGTAGGATGACGCGGTCACCAACGTCGTGGCCATAGGTGTCGTTGAAGTGTTTGAAATTGTCGATGTCGATCACCACAACCAGCAAAGACTGATCGAGGCTGGATTTCGCCTGTAGGAGTTCGGAAGTCCGCCGCGCCAATCCGCGCCGATTCAGCAGATCCGTCAATGGATCGAGTTCGGAGCTTTGTGCGTCGTTGCTCAGGAGAGCCAGAGCAATCTGTGTGACAACCGGTATGACAGTAATGACAGGGATGGCAAAGGCAATGCGTCCCAGTACGTCTGAGGCTGATGAAGGTGCGTCCGTGAAAACCCCGATGCTGGCGACAACGATAATCGCCCCGGACCACAGGAGGTGCCACAGTTGGGCTCGAAGGTTGTGAAAGAAGGCTACATACGAGCCGACGAGCCCGAAGACGAGGCATCCGAGCAATCGCTGATCCGGATTCGCCTCGGCCAGCACGATCACCGCAATAGCGAAGTCCCCGGAAACGACTAAGAAATACGACCTTTCACGGCTGGTCGCAATGACAGGCAGGGCAATTCCACCGATCATCACAAGCACTGCGACGACGACGTCCAACGGAAATCCGATGGTCTGTACCGAGTGGGTGCCCAGTCGCTTCAACAGAATCGTGACACCCAGGAGGAGAACCAATACGCCGATGCCTATCCGAGTCGGCATCAGAATTCCGTTGTCACGCAAGAATCGCGTGAATCGGTCAAACTGGTCTGGCACTGCGAGCCACCGGTGCACGACCTTGGGTGTGTCGCTCATCGCGGCCACTGACCATGAGAAGCGGCCGGTCGAATACAACACATGCGGCGATAGTAGTCCGTGGCAAGGACAATGGAACTGCACTCGCGTCCAGCCTGTCGCCCTTAATACGTCACAGTGACGAATTGACGGCGGGTGGCTGGAAGTGGGCGAGCCGCATTCATCAACATCAATCCACATCAGAGCGCTTATTGGACGATCTTGCTTCGTGAGCAACTAGGCCACTCGGCGCGGCCGCAGTCGCCGACAAGGCCAGATGGCGATCGCTGGCAACTCGGCCGGCGACAGTCGAGTCGCAATGATCAGATCAAGTCAGCCCTAGGCAGTCAGTGATCTCGGACGGAAATATGCGAACAGACGGCAGATGAAACCGACAGATCGACACGGGCGGGCGGCGCCTAAGGCGAATGCAAGAAACGGCACTTAAGCCGAAATATCGCCAGGTCGATAATTTGCCGATAATCTACATTATGTCAAGTAATGGATATTCGAACGTCCCCCGTCAGCTCGTCCGCTAGCTTTACCCACATGGATTCTGTGGCGCTTGTCCTCGGCTCACCGCGTGGTCGTCGGTTCTGCGCCAACGTCGGGTACGCGAGCCACGCCGGCGCACGCTCCGGTAGACATTGGACTCAATCGACCGAGCATGCGCTCGAAGTGCTCGACGCTGTTGACGTCCGAGCAATCACCGAAATGTCGGAACTCGAGATTCTGCACTGTCTCGCGTATGCCGTGGATTTTGCACGCTATTGGGAGCCGCCCGACGAGGAAGACTTGATCTTCGTGCGCCCCGCGGTCATTGCGGCATTACACCCGATCGCCCGGACCCTTCTCGGCTCGCCACACTCTGCCTGGTGGACCGAGCCGATTGACCTCCTGAACCAGCATCTGGTTGAGAAGCGAAATCCCATCTACGGCTGGTCGGACTTACCCTTGCGGATTTACCGTACGGAAGACGGCCTTGAACAGTGGCGCGCTGAGGCGCTCGATACCGAACGTCAGTTTCTGGAGTATCAGAACGCAGATCCGGACCGTCATATCGGAGGCGAATGGTGGTCCACCCCATTTGCCAACGGCACAACTGAAACGACCAGGACTCGCGACGGTATCGGAGCCCTCGGAGTGTTTCTCGAAGAAGACAGCTCGTCGAACGAGGCTCGGGTGCAGCCTGTAAGGATCCATGGCACGCCCCGCATCTATGAAATCGCCGGTCCATCGGACTGGGCGAAACTGGTCGACACCTATCCCCTGGCAGTGCCCGCTTCACGTCGCTCCGTGTGGTACGACACGACCGGTGAATTCCGCAACTGGTTCATCCCGGATTGGGTCTCGGTGGCCGACGACTACGACGCCGTCCACCTGACGATGATGGCGTACCTGACCACTCCAGGCATCGCGATACCGCTGTCGTCCAACTCTGGTGCCACCGTGCTCGCCGGGTGGAATCCCGACACCACCTTCTGGCTACGTAGCAACAACATCACCCTCGACGACGACCCGACAGGCTGACGTTCGGCGACACCGAATTCAGTAAGTGCGACCGCACGGCCAGCCACCGTGCGGTGTCCTCGATCCCCTGTTCCAGGGTGAATGTCGGAACCCACCCGAGTAGTCGCAACGCACGGTCGTTCGACGCATAAGCGCCGGCAGTGTCACCGGTGCGTCGGTCGGCAACGACCACGTCGATATCTTCACCGAGCACATTCTCGAATGTGCGAACCAGCTCCCACACCGTGGTCCCCCGCCCACTGCCCAGATTGACGACAGTCATTCCCGATGAATCGGCGGTGATCCGGTCGAACCGTTGCAGTGCTCGAACATGAGCATCTGCAAGGTCCCAGACATGAACGTAATCACGCACTCCGGACCCGTCGCGCGTCGGCCAATCCGTCCCGGTCACTGTGAAAGGTGTTCCTGTCGAATATGATTCGAAGAGCTTTCCGAGTGCGTGCGTCGGGTGTGCCGATGGTGTTCCGCTTCGCAGTTCCGGATCTGCTCCGACCGGGTTGAAATAGCGGAGAGATATCGCCGATAAATCTGTTGCTGCCACGATGTCGTCGAGCATCGTTTCGAACTGAGCTTTGCTGTGCGCGTAGGGACTCTGCGGTTCGATCGGCGAGGATTCGTCGACACACCCGCCCTCGCCCGGCGCGTACACCGCGGCAGAGGAACTGAATACGAAGCGCCCACACCCGTTCCGAAGGACACTCGAAACCAGCGCCAGTGATTTGGAGACGTTGTTCTCGTAGTACCGCGCCGGGCTACTCACGGAATCTCCGACCACGATCAGGGCAGCACAATGAACTGTGGCACCGATATCAGGATGGTCGGTGAATATCTTGTCGAGTAATTTCTCGTCCGCAATGTCGCCGCAGTAGAACGGGAATCGACGGGCGAATTCGGCACGGCCTGTCAGCAGGTTGTCGAGGATCACGACATCGATCCCGGCGTCGACGCACCTCGACGCCACGGTGCTTCCGATGAACCCCGCTCCGCCGGTGATCAGGACTTTCATGCTGCTCCCCCGGCATCTTCGACAGCAGTCCTCGCACGACGGACGAAGTGAGACACGCGTGCGCGCGCCAAGTCCCATCCGCGTAGGTCCCGTCCGTCCCGGATCGAGAGCCGATCACGGTCGAGAAAGAGCGGCACCATGACCAGGTCGCGGTAGAGCGAGTGCAGACGTGGGCGATCGGCCAACCACAACGTCCATTGCCACCACCAACGCGCGGTGGTGGTGCTCACTCCGGTGCTCACGCCGAAGATCGATTCCACGGCGGCCCAGTGGACGTTCACAGCCCGACGGACATCGCGTGGCAACTGGCGCCGAGATAGCGTCACAGCGAGTGCCGGTTCGGAAGAGAGCAGATACCCCACGTCGAAAACACTGTTCAATGACAAATCGGCTCGAATCAAGGCCCGATCAGCCAGCCGCGCGTGAGCGATGACGTGCAGCGTCACGTCGGCAATCGCAAGCCGGGATCCTTTCGCCTCTGCGCTGATTCCTCGGACCGCGGCCTCTCGGGTCAATGCGTGACGGGCGAACCGCGGAAGCAAGTGCGAATGGATTTCGACGGAGCCATGACGGTCGTCGCGAAGTAGTGCCGGTTCCTGATGATCGTCGTGATCGATGGCGTCAGAGTCCACTTCGTCCAGGCGGACCATTCGATAGCCGAAATCGAGGATCGCTTCGTTGGCCGGAACGGCGTGTGCAGGGTCGACGACCAAGAGGTCGATGTCCGTCATCCGTCGTGCTGCCGGGTTCGGCCAGACACTTCGCTCGAGAAGGGCGGCACCCTTCAGCGCAACCGTCGGAAATCCGTTGCTGTGTAACAACTCTTGCAGTTCCACTCGCTGCGCGTCGAGGTCCGAGATCCGAATGGTGTTTCGGTGATGGACAAGGCTCAGCGTCAATTCCGGACTCGATGCGGTGGCCGAGGATTCCGACAGCATTTCCGCGAAGCTCGCAGGCAGGACCGATGCGAAGCCGGCCTCGACTGCTCGGGAGGCGAGCAGCGGCAACACCTTGTGCCTGGCAGCGGCGTCGATGACTCTGGGCCAATCCTGCTGTGAACACAAGCGGATGACATCGGCCCCACACTCGGGTTCCAACATGGAAATCAGATACCGGGTGTCACGCATGACGCCACCAGTTCCTCCACAGTGTCCGCGCCGGTGTCGCCGTGGTGCCGAATCAGTCTGTAGCACGGGGCATTCGAGAGTAGGGCAGCGATGTTTCTCAGGGTCAGTCCGTGATTGTCGGACCACAACGCGGATTGCTCGGCCAGCGACTGTATCGCCTGGGATACGGGCATCGGAGCGAGTCGAGTCGGACCCTCGTCCCATCCGTCGAGGATCAGCACCAGGTCGATTCCGCGAACCGCCGAGTCGACGTTCGGTTCGGCCGGCAAGGTTGACGGGTCCAATGCCCACACCGGCGGGGCGTACGGAAGATACAGCGAATCGTGCGCTTTGATCTCCGGGAGGACGTCGAACGTACCCGCTTTGAGGTGAACCCGCCGCGGTAAGCCCACAGCGTCGGTACCACGAATGAAGACGCCTTCGTCAGCACGCAGTTGTGCACCCCGCAGGGCAAGGGCGAGCGCCAAGGTGGTCTTGCCCGCCCCGGAATGCCCGGCGATCGCCACTCTCACACCGTCGCAGTCGACCAGAGCGGCGTGCAGCCGTGTCCACTGTTGGGCCTGTGCGGCTGTCATGACATCCCGGTGCACCGTGCGATACACACTCTCCGCGAGATGTAGACCGGCCAGACCGACCAGCATTTCATTGCCCCCACCGATGGTCGATTCGATAGTGACGTCCCAGCGACCGAATGTCGCTCGATTCCGCTGAATCCGAACGTCGACGTTGTTGTCCGCAGGCCAGGGGCTGGCAATCCGATGCTCGACGACGCCGACCTCTGGTATGCCGAAACCGCGCACAATCGCGTCAACCCACAGATAGTGCGCCCGGAATTGCGGTACGTCGTTCCCGATCACGGAATTCTCACACCAGCAGACGCGAGGTGCTCAGCTGTCCGTACGTCTCGGTGACTACCGACTGCGCGTCGTGGTCAGGGATCTCGAGCACCTCCGCCACAGCCTGGACGATCTCGCTGACGGTCCGGCCGTCACACAGTTCCCACACCAACGTCGCGACTGGGTTGAGGTGATGGGCAACCTCGCTGGAACTGTCGTACAGCACAACCCCGTCGGTGAGGTCGTTGCTCTCCACCGTCTGAGAGCGTTGCGGTCTCACATCTTCGAGTAGTTCGGTCAAGATATCTCCTTGATTCAGCGAATCCGATTTTCGTTTTGGTGGTGGTCTCACAGCGCGAAGCGTCGTGAGTATTCGGATTCGATTGCGCCCGAACGAATCAGGCTGCGCGTGGAGGCGATGCCGGGTGCCACCGTCAGGCACGTGAGCGCTCCCCCGGCACTCGCATCCACCAGGTACTCGCCCAGAGTTCGGTAGTGACCCGCCCATTTTCCGAATGCTTCGGGATCTGACTCCGGATCCGCAATCTCGTCGAGAATTCGCTCGAAGGCGCGCGAATGGACGAGAACGGCGTGGACACCACGGTTCTCGGGGCTGGTGCGCAAGAGTGCCGAACCGACGAGCAGAGCTCCGTCCCTCGATTTCGGGTCGTGTCCTAGTTGGACGAGATCCCAATCGCGGTGATCGAGCTCTTCGCGTGCATGGTCCAGGATCGAGGCAGCCGCATCGAGCAAACTGACGTCGTCAGCAGTGATGAGGACCGAATCCCAGCCCTTCTCGGTCGCCCGAGAGACCGCGCGACGCCACGAGACGGCAAAGGCCGCTTCCTGATTCAGCACGTCCTCGAAAGCTGAGACCCTCTCCACCGCGGCTACGCCCGGCAGGCGAATGAATCTATGCCAGGACGCCTTCCATCTGTCGATGTCGAGGTCGAGATTCACGACGACAACGCCGAGTTCCGAGTTCGAATCCTCGATATCCGAGTCATGTTCTCCCACTGACCGGGCGGGCGACAGGGGACGATCGAGCACAACGTCGACTGCGCCCCGCTCGAGCAGATACGCCGCCAGTGAAAAGTCGGTCGGCGCGGGTCCGTCGATGAGACGAGAGAGTTCGTCCCGCAAAGCTCGGTACGCCGCCGCGCGAACAATCAGTGTGGCCCCGGGCAGGTTGTCGCCGGGTGCGTGGATAACGGCAGTATCGGCGTCGGTGGGGAGATCGTTGGTTATGTTCCGCAGTTTGTACGCGAGGGCGGGTTCGATCACGCGCTCCTCGTCCAGGAAAACCACCGACTTCCATCCCAGCAGAATTGCCTTGTCGATTCCGGCGAGCAACGCGGACGCCGTCCTCCACACCTCCGGACCGTCCTCTTGCGACGGAATCGCACGGTGAACGGTCAGTTCGATCGACTCGGCCTCGGCCAGGCATGAACGCCACGGAGCGACTCGGCTGTCATCGCTGAGAACGATCACCCCACCGAAAATCAGTTCCGGTCGCTGGACGCTCAGTTCGGCACGGCGGCGAATCTCGGGATACGAATCACCGAGGTACCTGGAGAACTGACGATGGAGTGAGCCGAGGTCCCAACCGACTTCACTCCAACCGAGCAGGTAATTGTGAACACGATCTTCCCAATTTATTCGATACGGGACACCTGCCGGGCGCTCGAATCGATGGTGCCAACCGAATGCCGGAAGGCAGACGACCTTGCCGCCGTTGATTCGGAACTTCTCGTGGATGTACCCCTCCTCGCCTCCGAATCCGGTGAAATGCGAGTTCAATCCGGGCCACGCCTCGCGCCTGCAGGCAAATGAGCCGAGGCCCTGCATGACAATTTCGAAAGGCACGTCGGGGTGTTGCTTCGCGCGCGGATCAACACCCCAGGAGCCGAACATTCCGTTGCGCCACTTGGGGTCCATATGGGTCGCCGCGATATGCGAGGAATCCTGGGAGAGCATCGGTCCCTGGATCAAATCGTCGGTTTCCGGGTTCGCATCGAAATACGCCAGCAGGGCCGACAGCGATCCAGGTGCCAGGATCACGTGAGAATCGAGGACTAGGACGTACTTCCCGGTTGCCTTGCGGAACAGGACATCCCGCACTGCGGTGGATCGAACATCGGTAAACGGAATGTAGCGGAAACGGTCGATGTATCCCGCAAACGACTCGAGCATAGGCGCCGGCAACCCCTCGGGGTTGTTGTCCAACAAGACGAACTCGACTCTGTCCAGAATCTCGCGATGATGGACCAGGATCGAGTGGATCGTGAAGTACGCCCCGTCGAAATCGTCGTAGGTCGCGATTGCGATAGTCAGATCAGCCGGTTCTCCGTGCGGCGGCGTCTCCCTCACCTGGACTGGGCCCGCGCTCTGAAGCTTCTTCAGAGCGCGGTGTAGCGCGACGTCGAACTCTGTCATCGTCGTGTGCTCACTCGGAACCAATTTCGTTGTGTCGGTTACGTGGGTTCTGTGGGATTCGTCGGCAGAGTCGGGACGGTCGGAAGGGTTGGCTCGGTGCGAGTGGTCGGCACCGTTGGCACAGTCGGGACGGTCGGCTCTGTCGGCTCAGTCGGCCCAGTGGGCCCGGTGGGTTTTGCGGTCGTCGTTCCACCCGAACCTGAAGAGCTACCAGTTGATCCCGAACTCCCGGTACTACCAGAACTACCCGAGGACCCCGAACTTCCCGACGATCCTGAACTTCCCGACGATCCGGGGTTGCCCGGCTCGTTTCCGCCCGGCTGGTTCCCTCCCGGAGTATTGCCTCCGGGTTGGTTCCCGCCCGGTTGTTCACCGCCTGGTTGATTCGGATTCTGCTGGCCACGACTAGGCGCTCCGGAAAGATTCGGCGTGTCACCGGCTGCGAAGGCCGGCGCCGCACCACCGAGGCTGATCGACGTCACGACCGGCACAGTTACCGCCGAGGCCGCTAGAACTGTCTTGACGAACTTGCGCCGATCAACCGGAACATTCTGAAAAGCGTCGCCGCCCATAGCGTTTCTCCCATGCGTCCGAGACGAGGTCGTCCTCACCCGATGTCGGGGCAAACGCTAGCATCCAACTGGCAACTTTACAGACTGAACGCGCCGGAATTTGGGCTTTTTGCGAATTTGAGACCGGATCGTGCCGACAATTCGGGCCGAAGTACGGCGAACTCCTCCTGTTCAGGGGACACGTTTGTCGTGGTCGACAACCGTCAACCGACCGGCATCTCCCACGGCGCCACCGGAAGCGTGTTTCCGGTCTCGAGATAGGACTTCAGGTTCGACAGCACCGCCGACCATCCGCCCGCTACCTCCATGCGAGCCGATTCGTCCGCCAAATCGGTGTGCTTGACGGTCAGGCGCACGATCGCGCCGAAGGCTTCGATGTCAAAACTCACCCGCGAGATGTCGACGCCTGGTTCACCGTTCGGATCGGCCCAGGTGGTAACCAACCTCGACGGCGGGTTGCTCTCGACCACGGTGCCGACTACATCCGCGATGTTCGAGCCGTCGATCCGGCGATGCTCCCACGTCGATCCCGGCTGCCAATCGGAGACGTTGCTGTGTCCCCAATACTCTGCAGTGGCCTGTGCATCCGTGAGTGCTTTCCAGACGTTCTCGGCTGTGCTGGCGATGTAGGTGACATACACAAAGCTGGGCTTGTCGGTCATGGCTTCCTCCGCGAGTTTTTTGACGGCACTGAGCGCGTTCAGGCGCGGTACCTCGAACTTGTTGATCCATCGCTCTCGAATTTCCTCGAGCGCAACGGGATTGAGATAATGAAGCTTGGATCTCCCCTGCCGAACCGTGCTGATCAGATTTGCATCCTCGAGCGCTGTGAGGTGTTGCGTGACAGCTTGTCGACTCATGTCCAGGCTGTCGCACAGGTCGCCGAGCGACTGACCGTTGGCTATGAACAAGCGATCCAGAAGAAGCCTCCGTGTCGGATCGGCAAGAGCTTTGAACACTGCATTCATCCGGTCGTCCACAACTTCATAATATGCAAGCATTTACTTGCATGTCAATGGTTGGGCGTGCCGGGTTTCGAAAGTGGGGATCGATGAGGTGTGATGTCACTAGGTAAATGTGATCTGAATCCCGGATCGCAGCAGACGAGAGGTTGGGCACATGGACTGGGCAGCAATTGGAGTAGGTGTCGGGTACGCGTCGGTGGCCCTGTCGATCCTGGTTTTCGTCGGCGGGTGCATCGCACTGTTCATCTTGTCGGTCCGCCAGTAGCCGACACCTCGACAAAGTGGTGATCACCCCCGGTTCGGCGAAGCCGATCGCATCGGGAGTGATCACCTCCGAGGCCGCTTGATCGATTCGGACCCTGCTGCGTTCGACGGCCTGCTCGCAGAGAAGCTCGGCCGCGGTGGGACTACCGTAGGACTGTCGCCTAGAACTCGAGGAGTACGGAATGAGCATCCAGTCGGTTGAACCGCACCGCCACCGCGTAGTGGTGATCGGTTCCGGCTTCGGAGGATTGTTCGGCACTCAGGCTCTCAAAAAAGCCGATGCCGACATCACGATGATCGCGCGTACAACCCACCATCTGTTTCAGCCGCTCCTCTATCAGGTTGCCACCGGCATCCTCTCGGTCGGGGACATCGCTCCCGCTACGAGGCTCGTGCTGCGTAAGCAGAAGAACGCCCAGGTACTGCTCGGTGAAGTCGAGACGATCGATCTCGAGAACCGGACTGTGACCTCGCGCCTGCTCGAACGCGTCACGGTAACGCCATTCGACAGTCTGATCGTGGCAGCAGGTGCCGGTCAGTCGTACTTCGGTAACGATCAGTTCGCAGAGTTCGCCCCGGGCATGAAAACAATCGACGATGCCCTCGAACTGCGTGGACGTATCCTCGGCGCGTTCGAACAAGCTGAGCTGTCGGACGATCCTGCCGAGCGCGCGCGCTTGCTGACCTTCGTCGTGGTCGGCGCCGGCCCCACCGGCGTGGAGTTGGCCGGACAGATCGCCGAGCTTTCCCGCCGAACGCTCGACGGCGCTTTCCGCAAGATCGATCCGCGTGAGGCACGTGTTGTGCTCCTGGACGGCGCGCCTGCAGTCCTGCCCGTGTACGGCGGCAAGCTCAGCCGTAAGGCAGCCGAGACCCTCGAGAAGCTCGGCGTAGAGATCCAGCTCGACGCGATGGTCACCGACGTCGACAACGACGGTCTGATCATCAAGGAGAAGGACGGCACGCTTCGCCGTATCGAGTCGCAGTGCAAGGTGTGGTCTGCCGGAGTTCAGGCGAGCCCTCTCGGCAAGCAGCTCGCAGAGCAGAGCGGCGGAGAAACCGACCGCGCCGGCCGCGTGATGGTCAATCCCGACCTGTCGCTTCCCGGACACCCTAATGTCTTCGTCATCGGCGACATGATGTCGCTCGACAAGCTTCCCGGTTTGGCTCAGGTCGCCATGCAGGGCGGCAAGTACGCGGCCAAGCAGATCAAGGCGGAACTGAATGGTCAGTCCCCCTCGGCGCGAGTTCCGTTCAAGTACTTCGACAAGGGCAGCATGGCAACGATCTCGCGCTTCAGCGCGGTAGCCAAGGTGGGCAAGCTCGAGATCAGTGGCTTCATCGGATGGGTTGCCTGGCTGGCAATTCACCTTCTGTACTTGGTCGGGTTCCGTTCGCGAGCCTCGACGCTCTTGTCATGGGCTGTGACGTTCTTCGGGCGTGGCCGTGCTCAGATGGCGTCCACCGAGCAGCAGGTCTTCGCGCGAAACGCGATGGGCGAATTGGAGAAGAAGAACAAGGAAGCGACCGAGTCCGGCACTGCTTCCAACGGCGAGTCGAAGAAGACGGCAGGCAAGCAACAGAAGGCTGCCGGCTGATCAGTACCTGAGTGAACGGCGAAGGGTGGCAGTGGAGTTCAACTCCACTGCCACCCTTTCCCGTGTTCTCAGTTTCCGATCTTCGCCACCTCGGTGATGTTCGCGAGGCGAACCTGTCCCTTGGAGACGAGTCTGTCGTTCTCGTCGGTGATGCGAACCTCCCAGAGCTGCTGAGTGCGTCCGCGATGAATCGGGGTGGCTTCTGCGGTGAGTGTGCCTTCCCTCGTTGCACGCAGGAAGTCGGTGTTGTTGTTGACGCCGACCACGTGACCTCGCTCGCCCAGCCACACGGTGCCACCGACGCTGGCGAGAGACTCCACCACCGAGCAGTAGACGCCTCCGTGCTGAATCCCCGCGGGTTGGTGCAGCGTGGGCTTGACCGTCCATTGCGCCCGCACACGATCTGGGCTCAGTTCGGTGTATTCGAGGCCGATGGTGGCGTCGAAGCCCGTTCCGAGCCGTTTCATCATCTCTGCGGTCTCAGCAGTGTCGACCATGCCATCTCCATCTGTGATTCTCCGGCGCCGGTGTGGCTGCCACTCCCTACTTGATTACACGAGAGGTAACTCGAGCTTGGAATCAGGTCTGGAAAAAGAACCGGCGGGTTTCACATCAATCGATGTGAAACCCGCCGTGGGAAGGACCGGGAGTCTCTGCAGCCCTCAGGACTCCGGCGCGGTCCGGCAGTTTCGCCGCTCTCGCGGTGTGTAACTCTCCGCGAGGTGTTCCACAATCATAGGCAAGGCTGACCTAATTTAGCAAGCCCTTCGTCGAACTGGTTCCAGCGAGGGCGCAGCGAGACCTTGCGGCGCGCGCGAACCGGCAACCCGGCTGCGACAAAGGCGTCGAGCAGGCCCTGTCCACGGCGCTGCGCTACCGATTCGCCTTCACCGGCCAGGATGGGGACATAAGCAGCTGCACCCAGGATCGACTCCCCCACCAGTCCCCAGAATCTGAACTGGTCGACGGGCGCACATCTGGCCACGGCGTCGTAGATGGCGCGCAGCGACGTCAGGCAACGGTGCGCAGTCCAGATGAGGAGCGCCTCTTCACACGGCATGTCGACGACGCCGTCACTGCCGCACTCTCGCCCGTTGGGTGCCACACGAAGCGTTTCGTCGACTACGCCTGCCCAATCGATTCCGCCGTCGCTGTCCATGTGGATGAACAGGTTCTCGAGCCCCGGATCCCAGGCGGACCCCTCGGAGACGATGGATGCGGCAACTCTGCCGACCACGGCATGAATGAGCGACGTCGCAACCTGTATCGCGGCAGCTTCAGCACTGTCGAGATCTTGAAGTGACCGGGCGAACATCTGTTGCACCCGATCCCCACACAAGCCTTCGCTGAGCTGCCACCAGCGCCGTTTGCCTTCGCCCGCCATGGCGGCAACCGCATAGACACGCGGATAGTCAGGGTTGAGTGCTCGTAGGCGAACGCTGGTGCGGCTCAATGCGTTCGACCGGAGTTCGAATTCACGAACATCCGCATGCTGGGTGGTCAAGGTGATTGTCACCGTGCACTCCAATCGGCCGAAGTTGTCTTGTGGTTCTTAATGTAGGTTAGCCTCACCATAATTCAAGAGTAAAGAACTGTGACGCTGGGCACCGCATATTCACAGGAACTTGCCCCGCGGGGAGCACACCCACATAGGGTTCCGTAACCTAAGATGCGAATTCCCTGCGCACAAAGACCAGGAGCTCGAACCGCCAGTGACGATGATCAAATCTCTCGGGAACGGACATCCCCGAGGACCCAGCGAGACGTACGGACGGCGCATAGTGCCGCGCGGCCCGGCTCCTGTCCGAATGCGTGTTCTAGCTGGCATTTTCGACGCGGGGGTGTTCCTGCTTCCGTTGCTCGTCGGCTGGTACATCGTTCAGTCGCTCCGAGACGAGAACGGTGGCGGCGAAGCCGACCGCGCCGTATTCGGTGGGACGGCAATAGCCATTGCCGTCGGTCTCCTTGTGTGGAACCTCGGATTCCGCGAAGGTGCCACGGGCCGGACCTCGGGAAAGGGATGGGTAGGCCTGGTCACGCGAGACGCGAAGACAAAGCAGCCCATCGGTGTTCGCCGGGCTCTGCGCAGGCCGTTCGATCGAACCGGTATCGAGGTGGTGCGTGAAAGCACGGCGCGCGAAGAAGGGTTCGAGGAACTCGCGCGCGACAACAGCGTCGGGGCAACTCGTCGACGCCGACTGATCGGTCTCGCGGTGCTCACGGTACTTCTCGCGCTCGTCATGCTCGCGAGCATCGCGGTGGGCGCTCGGCCGCTGACGTTTGCCGAGATCTTCCACGCCATCTTCAGTTCGGACGGCACCCAGACGGACATCATCGTGCGAACGTTGCGTGCGCCTCGGACCATCCTGGGTCTTGTTGTCGGCATCGCACTCGGTATCGCCGGCGCCCTGATTCAGGGACACACGCGTAACCCGTTGGCAGATGCCGGTCTGCTCGGCCTCAACGCCGGCGCGGCGTTCTTCGTAGTCATGGCGATCTATCTTTTCGGCTTCACCGCACCGAGTCAGTATCTCTGGTTCGCGTTTGCAGGATCGTTCGTCGCCAGCATCGTCGTCTTCGGCTTGTCCTCCATCGGAAACGGCGGCGCAAGTCCTCTGAGTTTGGCTCTGGCGGGCGCAGCCGTCGCGTTCTTCCTGCAAGCCATGACCAACGCCGTGATCATCCTCGACCAGACCAGCCTGGACGCCTACCGTTTCTGGGTAGTCGGGTCGGTGTCCGGTCGAGGGTTCGACGTTCTCTGGCAGGTCCTCCCCTTCCTGATACTCGGTTTGGTCATCGCCCTGGCAAGTACGCCTGGTCTCAACGTCCTGAGCCTGGGTGAAGACGTCGCAAAAGCGTTGGGAACGAACATCGCGTTCAGTCGCACACTCGGCATCATCGCGATCACCCTGCTGACCGGCGCCGCGACTGCAGCGTGTGGACCTATCGCGTTCATCGGATTGGTGGTCCCCCACGTGGCCCGGGCCATCACCGGACCCGACTACCGATGGCTGGTCCCGTACGCGGGCTTGCTCGGTGCGGTCATGCTGATCACCGCGGACATCATCGGTCGCGTGGTCGTGCGCCCCGGCGAGTTGCAGGTCGGAATCATCCTGGCCCTCTTCGGCGCTCCGTTCTTCATCGCTCTCGTACGCCGCAGGAAGTTGGCAAGTCTGTGACGCTCAAGCAAGAACTCCGGGTACTGCCCCGGACCGTCCCCTCCCGTAAGTCGATTCGTATCGGTGGATTCTCGCTCGTCTACCGTCCACTCGCGGTGTCGGTGAGCATTGCACTCGCGGTCGCACTCTTCCTTCTGCTCTGCATCAACATCGGACGCGGCGACTATCCGATCTCGATCCCCGATGTCATTTCCGTCCTGCTCGGCAATGGAAGCAAGACACAGAACCTGATCGTCTTCGACCTCCGACTTCCTCGCTCGCTCACCGCACTCTTCATCGGTATGGCACTCGGCATTGCCGGTGCGGTCACCCAGACGATCGCTCGCAACGCCCTCGCCAGCCCCGACATCCTCGGAATCACGGCCGGATCGAGTGCTGCCGCAGTTGCTCTCATCGTGCTCGGCGGTGGCGGGTCGTTCGTGGGACTGCTTGCCACACTGGGGATTCCGTTGGCGGCACTCTGTGGCGGACTGCTGACAGCAGTGGTGATTTACGCCTTGGCATGGCGTAAAGGCGTAGAGGGGTTCCGCCTCATCCTGATCGGCATCGGCATAAACGCCATGCTCGTGGCAGCGACGGGATGGCTCCTCATCTCGGCGGACATAAACGATGCTTCCCGAGCGCAGGTGTGGCTCAACGGTTCGCTCAACGGTGCCACCTGGAATCAGATGTGGCCGGTAGCCATCGCTGTCGCGGTGGTCGGCGGCTACGCGGTGATCGCCTCGTTCACCATGGGAGCGCTGCGGTTGGGCGACGACAACGCCACCTCACTCGGTGTTCGCTTGCAATCGTCGCAGGCCAAACTGTTGCTCTCCGCCGTGGCGCTGGCCGCCATCGCAACCGCCGCAGCAGGTCCGGTCGGCTTTGTCGCCCTGGCTGCGCCTCAGGTCGCCATGCGTCTGGTGCGCTCTGCCGGCCCGCCCATCGTGGCTTCCGCGCTGACCGGTGCTGTACTGGTGGTCGGCAGCGACGTCATTGCTCGAACAATTCTGCCTGTGGAACTCCCCGTCGGAATCGTGACTTCCGCACTGGGTGGTCCGTTCTTGCTCTACCTGTTGGTTCGTAACAATCGGAAGGTCACAGCATGACCACCATCGCCCAGTCCACCGATGCTCCTTCGCGTCTCGTCGCGCAGAATCTGACGCTCGGGTACGGGGATCGCATCATCGTCGACGGACTCGATCTCGAGATCCCCACCGGCGTGATCACGACGGTCATCGGACCCAACGGTTGCGGCAAGTCGACACTTCTCCGCGCGCTGGGCCGTCTACTCAAGCCCAAGGGTGGATCGGTCATTCTCGACGGCAAGGCGATCAGTTCGATGAAGACCAAGGAAGTCGCGCGGGTCCTCGGCATGCTCCCCCAGACGCCGGTAGCGCCTGAAGGGCTCACCGTCGCCGATCTGGTCTCACGTGGACGCCACCCGCATCAGTCGTGGATTCGGCAGTGGTCTGCGGACGACGAGGGCGAGGTCGCCGAAGCACTCGAGCTGACCGGAGTCTCGGACCTTGCGGATCGGCCGGTCGATCAATTGTCCGGCGGCCAGCGTCAGCGGGCCTGGATCTCGATGGCTCTCGCCCAGGGAACCGACATCCTGCTCCTCGACGAGCCGACCACGTACCTCGACCTTGCGCACTCGATGGAAGTCCTCGACCTGGTGGATCAACTCCACGAGGAAATGGGGCGCACCGTGGTGATGGTTCTGCACGACCTCAATCTCGCAGTCCGGTACAGCGATCATCTGATCGTGATGCGCGACGGCTCCGTCGTCGCTTCGGGCGTCCCCAAGGACATCATTTCCGCGGAACTTCTGCTCGAGGTGTTCGGTCTCGAAGCTGCAGTCATCGACGATCCGGTCTCGGATCGGCCCCTGATCGTCCCGATCGGCACCCGACACGTCTTCGGCGCTGTCGGCGGGCCGGCCAAGCCCGCCTGAAGATCGCGAATCAGCGACCCAGAATCGTCCGAACGAGTTTGAATCCCTGACCGATCGACACGGTCGGCAGATACGCCCGCCCGACCGCGTTGCCGATGCTCGGTAGCGCGGCCGGATCGGCAAAAGTCATGTGCATCGGCACGTACCGGGGTTGGAACTTCGATTTGAAGGCCAGCAGCGATCGGAAGCCGTACACCGGTTCCAGTGTGCGACCGAGTAGATCGAGGACGCTGTCCATCATCGCCGAGAAGGTCGTGGCCTCAGGTTCGGCTGCGTCCGTAGTGGAGTCGGCGGCGATTGTTGCCAACGGTGCACCGGACAGACTGAGGAACTCGACACCCTCCTCCTCCAATTTCAGTGCGGCAGAAGCAATGAGGAACTCCATCGCGGGCCGGAACCCTTCGGAGCGTCGCCTCATGAAGTCGAGGGTCCAGCCGACGACCTGGCCGTCACGGTGCACCGGCAGCCACGACGTGACACCGTGCACCGTGCGATCCTCGTCGACGGCGATCAGGCAGCGCACCGCCTCGTCGTCGACCTCGTCGAGTCCGCCGAGAGTGAAGCCCATCTCGGGCATCCCCTTGTCCGCTACCCACTCTTCCGAGATCGCGACGATCTGATCCTTGATCGCGAGAGGCGCGTGCGGGAAGGAAATCCACTCGGCCGTGATCCCGGACTTCTTCGCCCGATTCAGTGCCGTGCGCACGTCCTGGAACCGCTTGCCCGTGAACGCGATTCCGCCCAGATCGAGCACAGTTTCCTCGGCGACCTGTAGGCCGCTCCAGCCCATGGAATCGGTAATGGTGCGCGCGTCGTCGGTCACCGAGTAGAAGCACGGGATCCAACCGTTCGACGACGCGAACTCCGCGAACCCCTCGATCGCTGCGCGCATCCGATCAGGAGGACCGACCGGGTCACCCGTGGTGAGTGCGACTCCGGCGATGACGCGGTAGGCGACGTAGCTCGAACCGTCTGCACTGAACCAGTAGGTGTTGCCCTTCCACGTCGTCATCCACGACAACGGACTGCCGGTGCCGGCGAGCAACATCGATCGCGCACGTTCGGCGGCTTTCGGATCAGCGGTCTTGACGGGCTTGAGGAAGCTCACGAAGACCAGCACGGCAGCAACGCCCCAGAACACGACACCGGTCCACTCGAACAGCAAAGTCGACTCGATGTCCACGGGAAGCAGACGCGGGTCGATCAACTGCAGGTACACCGGCGGTACGAGGCGCTGCGGGAAGTCTGCGAGCAGCATGGTGACAGTGGGCTCGCGGTCGAACCCGTGCCTGGCGAGCATTCCGCCGCCCACGTAGATCACGGCGAGGACCCCGAGCGACGTCACGATCGCGACGCCCAAGCGTCTGTATGTCTTGGCCGGGGCCGCCACGTCGAAGTATCGGCGTGTGGAGATCAAGAGGACCAGCACGAACAGCGGCGTCAGGAACGGCACGAGTGTCCGGTACACGTTCGGATCGCTGATTCCGTAGAAGAGACTGTCGCTGTCCACGGCGTCGACGAACCTGATGACGAAGTTCCCGATCGAGAGGACGAGCAGGACAACCTGAGCGCACACCGTCGCAATCCAGGCGAATCTGCGGCCACGCCGAAGCCCGTCGCTCAGCACCAGGACAAAAATCGACGGCATCAGCGAGAGCAGAGTCGGCCCGATACCCGAGAGTCTGAGCTCGAGGAGTCCTCGCCGGCAGTCCGGGTCCGACGCGGACTCCTCGCACAGTTCTCGAACCTCGGCGACGGTCCACGGAACTCCGCGGAAGAGGTCACGCAGGACGGCAAGTGGACCTACCGCTTGCGGAGACAGTGCGGCGATCATCGGGCCGATCGCGCTGGCCGCCACGACGATGGCGACGAGGACGCGGCCCTCCCGCTGGGTCCCGGCGATGCGCTCACCGCGAGCCGACCGTCCTACGATCCACTGGCCGATCACCAGACCTACGACGGCGGCGAAGAACCTGATGACATCTTGAAGCTGCCCGCTGAACAGGGCCAAGGTGATGGTCAAAGCCAGGGTTCCGACGCGAATGCGTCGACGCCACAGTGTGCCCATGTTCGAGCTGGCGGCCATGGCGGCGCCGACGATCCACGCGCTCGCGCCGACAGCGGAGCCGACGTGTAGGCGGAATCCCCAGTTGGAGTCGAACACTTTCACGAACGATGCCCAGCCGAGTCCGAGGAGTACACCGAGGATTTGGGTGCTCGCTCCGGCGATTGCGAGCTTGAGCGTCCCCAAGCGCCGCTCGAGGGGCGCAGCGACCGCGATCAGGAGCACGCTCGCACCGATGTACCCGAGCAGGTTTCCCGCCCACAGAGCGGAGGTGAGCGGAGTCCAGATGCGTCCGTGCTGGATCGAGCCCATTCCCGCGCCGATCGCGTGCTCGAGGTCGCGGGACGGTCCGTGCACCAGGCTGCCGGTGGCGGCGCCCAGGATCCACATGGTGAGAAGTAAAACGACCGTCAACGGTGCGTCGCGAATGCCGAAACGAACGATGTCGGCAGCTTTCTGCGCGACTGCCCGTGCCCGTGATGTGGATTCTGCGGTGCTCGGCGAACTGTCGATCGTCATCTACGTGCGGCTGCTTTCTGCGGATCGACTGGCGGTGTCCAATTAGGGCATGTTCATTGTCGGGACTTTGGTCGTCTTTCACCACCGTAACCGTCACGCAGATCACTATGGCCAATACCACACCCCCACCGAGGCGGTTACTACTACCAGTAGTACGTATTTCGTCGTGGAAGTCCGTAGAATCGAAGAATGGCAGGTCTAGGTGAACTCGAACGCGCGGTGATGGATCATTTGTGGTCCACATCAGAACCGCAAACTGTGCGACAGGTGCATGAAGCACTCGCGACGCATCGCGAATTGGCGTACACGACGGTCATGACCGTTCTGCAGCGCCTGGCGAAGAAGCATCTGGTGATTCAGCAGCGCGACGATCGCGCGCATCGCTATCTTCCCGTCAACAAGCGCGAAGAACTGGTTGCGAGCCTGATGGTCGACGCTCTCGCCCAGGCTCCGGAGTCCGGCGGTCGCGCTGCGGCACTCGTTCACTTCGTGGGCCAGGTCAATGCAGACGAAGCAGATGCTCTCCGCGAAGCGCTCGCTGCCCTCGAGGTGCGCGAGTCCGCGAAAAAGGCTGCGCAGCCCGGAATTTCTAGGCCGAACTGAATTCGTCGTGCATGATGTGTAGGACATGAACGCCACTACTGCACTGGTTTTCGGACTGCTTGCCTTGTTGCTGGCCGGTCCGGTACCCGCACTCCTGAGCCGCTCCACGTGGCCTTACCGCGCTCCACGCGCGGCGTTGGTCCTGTGGCAAGCCGTCGCGATCGCTGCGGTGTTGTCGGCATTCAGCTCGGGCCTAGCCATTGCCAGCCAGCTGCTCGTTCCCGGCGCTGACGGAAGGCCGACGACGGCCCCGACGGCCGAAATCGATGCACTCGGACTCCCTCTGTGGATTCTGTACGTGGTTGTTTTTGCCCTGACACTCCTGATCGGCGCAAAGCTGATCTTCTCGGTCATCCAGGTCGCCGTGAGAACCCGACGTCGCCGTGCACGTCACCGCGTGTTGGTGGACCTTCTCGACGACTGCGCCATGCCCGCGTCGGTGGAACGCACACCCGATCTGCGAGTGCTCGACGTCGACGAACCGATCGCCTATTGCCTGCCAGGTCTGCGCCAACGCGTGGTTCTCAGTCAAGGCACCTTGCAGAACCTCGATCATGCCGAGGTCAAGGCCATCCTGACGCACGAGCGTTCACACCTGCGAGCTCGTCACGATCTGGTCCTCGAGGCATTCACCGCGGTCAACCACGCGTTCCCCCGTTTCGTCCGTAGCAAGTCGGCTCTGGGATCGGTACAACTCCTGGTGGAGTTGCTCGCCGACGATTCAGCTGTGCGGGCTACCGGTCCCACTCCCCTCGCGCGGGCACTGGTCGCGTGTGCCGGATCGACGGCACCCCGCGGAGCGATGGCAGCAGGCGGCCCGTCAACGCTCATCCGAGTGCAGCGCCTCTCGGCTGACGATGCCGATCCCCGGATTGCGATTTTCGCGTATCTGGGGGCGGTCGCCATTCTCGTGGTGCCCACCGTGGCTGTGGCAGTGCCCTGGCTCACGGAACTTCGCCTGCTTTTCAACGCCTACTGAGTCTTGACCAGCGCAACCACGTGTAGTAGTGCAGGTCACAGGCGGGGTTACCTGACTTCGACCTAGCCGGTGGCGTAGAGTGGACCTCGGCCACCATCGTGGTCCGTCAACATATAACGGCACACAGCCCAATTCCCCGCAGTATGCGTTCGGATTGCCAGGTGACATGTGCCCTGGCTCGTCCCTTTGCGAACTGTGTCGTGTATTTCAGCATGGCTTCTTCCGCTCCGCGACGTGCCCGTAGTCCGGAGAGGTTTCCGCGTGACCAACGCTGTCCAAATGTCGTCTTCCGAGAACATCGAAGACACCACCGTCAACACCCCCGCTGCCGAAGAAGCAGTCGCCACCGAGCCGGGTATCACCTTCGCCGAGATCGGCCTGCCCGAGCAGCTTGTTGCCGCATTAGCGCGCAACTCCATCACCGTCCCGTCCCCCATCCAGGCGCAGTCCATCCCGGACGCGCTCGCCGGAACCAACGTTCTCGGCCGCGCACAGACCGGATCGGGCAAGACCCTCGCATTCGGCCTGCCGATGCTGACCCGCCTCTCGCGCCACGAGGATCGCCCGGCCGCCAAGCGTCCCCGTGCACTCGTGCTCGTCCCCACCCGTGAGCTTGCTTTCCAGGTGGTCGACTCCCTCAACTCCTACGCCGGCGCACTCGGACTCACGGTTCGTCCCGCTGTCGGTGGAACGCCGTTCGCCAAGCAGGTCGATCAGCTCCGCCGCGGCGTCGACGTCCTCGTCGCCACCCCGGGTCGTCTCGGCGACCACCTGCGTCAGGGCACTTGCATCCTCGACTCGGTGGAAATCACCGCACTCGACGAAGCCGACCAGATGGCGGACATGGGCTTCCTGCCCGAGGTTCGCTCGATCCTCGGTGAGACCCCCGCAGACGGACAGCGCCTGCTGTTCTCGGCGACCCTCGACCGTGAGGTCCAGTCGCTGGTTCGTCAGTTCCTGGCCAACCACGTCACGCACTCCACCGAAGACGGCCGCGCGAGCGTCGACACGATGGAGCACTACGTCCTCCTCGTCGACCGCGGCCAGAAGGATTCCGTCCTCGCCGAGATCGGTGCCCGCGACGGACGCACGATCATGTTCGCCCGTACCAAGCTCGGTTGCGAGGGAATCACCGACCGACTCCGCGCAGTCGGCATCGCTGCCGAGTCGCTTCACGGCGGCAAGGCTCAGAACCAGCGCACCCGCGTCCTCGAGCGTTTCAAGAACGGCCGCACCCCGGTCCTCGTCGCAACGGACGTCGCAGCGCGCGGAATCCACGTCGACGGCATCGACCTTGTCGTTCACGTCGATCCCCCGGCTGACCACAAGGACTACCTGCACCGCGCGGGTCGTACCGCTCGCGCCGGCGAGAAGGGCACCGTTGTCGCAATCGTGCTGCCCAACCAGAAGCGTCAGTTCAAGCGTCTGACCGGAATGGCCGGCGTCAATGCCGCTGCCGTCGCCGTCACCCCGGGTTCTGCTGAGCTGGCTCGTATCACCGGCGCCAAGAAGCCGACCGGAGAACCGTTGCGCGAGAGCTCTTCTCGTGGCGAGCGTTCCTTCGGTGATCGTGGCGGAAGCCGCGGCGGCTACCAGGGCAACCGCTCTTCCGGCGGATACCAGGGCAACCGTTCCTCGGGTGGGTACCAGGGCAACCGCGACGGCGAGAGCCGCGGCGGCTACCAGGGTGATCGCTCCAGCGGTGGATACCAGGGCAACCGCGACAGCCGCCCCTCGACCGGATACCAGGGCAACCGCTCTTCCGGTGGATATCAGGGCAACCGTGACGGTGAGAGCCGCGGCGGCTACCAGGGCAACCGCTCTTCGGGTGGCAGTGGCTACCAGGGTGATCGCTCCAGCGGTGGATACCAGGGCAACCGCGACAGCCGTCCGTCCTACGGAGACCGCGACAGCCGCCCCTCGACCGGATACCAGGGCAACCGATCCTCCGGCGGATACCAGGGAAGCCGTGACGGCGAGAGCCGCGGCGGATACCAGGGCAACCGTTCGTCCGGTGGTGGCTACCAGGGCAACCGCGACAACACCCGCTCGTACGGCGATCGCGACAGCCGCCCCTCGACCGGATACCAGGGCAACCGCACTTCCGGTGGATACCAGGGCAACCGCGACGGCGGCGACAACCGTGCAGCCTCGACCAGCGGTGGCGGCTTCCGCAGCCGCACCGACCGTCGTAGCTATGACGGATTCGACGGCCCGAAGCGCGATCAGCGGTAATACCTGCGCTGAGCTGCGGCTCGACAACTGAACACTGAGAACCTTCCGGCTGCGCCGGAAGCTGTATCGAGACGGATGCAGGTCACTGCAATTAAAGTGATCTGCATCCGTGTTTTGTATGCACGGTCTGATGTTCACGCGCGTCGCGGCCGCACAGTTTTCGGCTGCGCACAGCGCAGGATTTCACAGCCGCGGACCGAGAGGGAAAGCTGTAAGCATGTCAACCACTAGCACCGAATCACCCCGGGCTCAGATCGGCGTCACCGGCCTGGCTGTCATGGGTTCGAATATTGCCCGCAATTTCGCCCGCCACGGTCACACCGTTGCCCTGCACAACCGCAGCATCGCCAAGACCGATGCTTTGATCGCCGAGCATGGTTCCGAGGGCGATTTCGTGCGCACCGAGACCGTCGAAGAGTTCGTTGCCGCACTGCAGAAGCCGCGACGCGTCCTGATCATGGTCAAGGCCGGCGCGCCGACGGATGCTGTCATCGAAGAGCTCGCGAACGCCATGGAGCCCGGCGACATCATCATCGACGGCGGTAACTCGCTGTACACGGACACGATCCGCCGTGAAGCCGCGATCCGCGCCCGCGGTCTGCACTTCGTCGGCGCTGGTATCTCCGGCGGCGAAGAAGGCGCACTCAACGGTCCGTCGATCATGCCGGGCGGCCCGAAGGAGTCGTACGAGGCTCTCGGCCCGCTTCTCGAGTCGATCTCCGCTCACGTCGACGGCACACCGTGCTGCACGCACATCGGCCCCGACGGCAGCGGTCACTTCGTCAAGATGGTGCACAACGGCATCGAGTACGCCGACATGCAGCTCATCGGTGAGGCGTACAACCTCTTCCGTGACGCGCTGGGCTACGACGCCGGTCAGGTTGCCGACGTCTTCACCGAGTGGAACAAGGGCACGCTCGAGTCCTACCTGATCGAGATCACCGCCGAGGTGCTCCGTCAGGTCGATGCCGAGACCGGCAAGCCGTTGGTCGACGTCATCGTCGACGCTGCCGAGCAGAAGGGCACGGGCCGCTGGACGGTCAAGTCCGCTCTGGATCTGGGCGTGCCGGTCACCGGTATCGCCGAGGCCGTGTTTGCTCGCGCACTGTCCGGTAGCCGCAATCAGCGCGCCGCAGCCCAGGCGCAGGGCTTGGCTTCGGGTTCGCTCGGCGACAAGCCGGTTGACGCCGAGCAGTTCGCCGCCGACATCCAGGCCGCGCTGTACGCGTCGAAGATCGTGGCGTACGCGCAGGGCTTCGACCAGATCGCTGCCGGTAGCGCCGAGTACGACTGGAACCTCAAGCCTGCCGACTTGGCAACGATCTGGCGCGGCGGCTGCATCATCCGAGCGCAGTTCCTCAACCGCATCAAGGACGCGTTCGACGCGGATCCGAGCCTGCCGAGCTTGATTCTGGCACCGTACTTCCGCGAGGCCATCGAGGCGGGCATCGACAGTTGGCGCCGTGTGGTCGCCACCGCGACGATGCTCGGCATTCCGGTACCGGCGTTCGCGTCTTCGCTGTCGTACTACGACGGTCTGCGCGCAGAGCGTCTGCCGGCCGCCCTGACACAGGGCCAGCGCGACTTCTTCGGCGCGCACACCTACGAGCGCATCGACAAGCCCGGCAAGTTCCACACGCTGTGGAGCGGTGACCGCAGCGAAATCGAGGCCTGATTCACAGCGGGTATCGGTAGATGCGGTTATCTGCGTCTACCGATACCCGGTAGCCTGGACAAATGCAGGAATCGACGATCGACTCGCCCACCTCGACCGAAGGGCGTTCGTTCGTCGACCTCGGAATCCCCGCCGTGATGGTGCACGCGTTGCGTCGGAACGGCATCGATGCCCCCTTCCCCATTCAGTCGGCCACCATCCCCGATGTCCTTGCCGGCCGGGATGTGCTCGGGCGTGGCGCGACGGGTTCCGGAAAGACTTTGGCCTTCGGGCTTCCGATGTTGGTGCGCCTCAAGGGTGGGGCGAGCAAGCGGAATCGTCCTCGCGGGTTGGTGCTCGCTCCCACCCGCGAACTGGCGATCCAGATTCACAAAGCACTCGACGACGCCGCTACCGAAATCGGCTTGCGCGTGGCCAACGCTGTCGGTGGTGTTCCGATCAAGCGCCAGGCCGACATCTTGACCAGGGGCGTCGATCTGCTCATCGCGACTCCCGGACGTCTACTCGACCTGCTCGAGCAGCAGTCGGTCGTGCTCGACGACGTCGTGATCACGACTATCGACGAAGCCGACCACATGGCAGACATGGGCTTCATCGACGAGGTCGCGAAGATTCTCGACACGACCCCGAAAGATGGTCAGCGTCTTCTCTTTTCGGCAACCCTCGACGGCAAGGTCGACGATCTGGTCGCGGATTACCTGCGCAATCCGGCGTCGCACTCGACTGCTCCCCCGGTTGCCACCGTCTCGACCATGGAGCATCACCTGCTCTTCGTCGACCGCGACGACAAGAGATCCGTTGTCGCACATATCGCTTCGCGCGCGGGGCGGACCATCATGTTCGTCAAGACCAAGCACGGCGTGGATCGGCTTGCGCAGCAACTGCATTTGATCGGCGTCTCGGCCGGGGCCCTGCACGGCGGCAAGACGCAGAACAATCGGACCAAGACCCTCGCGTCGTTCTCCGACGGGACAACCCCTGTCCTGGTCGCCACTGATGTCGCGGCCCGCGGAATCCATGTCGACGACGTGACCCTCGTTGTTCACGTCGATCCCCCGGCCGAGGCCAAGGACTACCTGCACCGCGCAGGCCGAACCGCTCGCGCCGGTGAATCGGGCGTCGTCGTCACCATCGTCACCGACGAAGAACGTGACGCGGTCGAGAAGTTGACCAAGCAGGCAGGCATCAAGGTTCATGGTGTGCGGGTCCGCCCCGACGATCTGGAACTCACACGAATCACCGGAGCAATGGAGCCGACGGGCATTCCGGTCGAGGCTCCCGATACAACCGTCGCCGTCAAGCACACCGCAAAGCGTGGACGCCAGGAACACGACACCGCAGGTCGGACGGCTGCCGGTGGCCGAATGAAAAAGGACGGCGACAAGCGAGCCGCCTCCTCGCGGCGCGTCACCGATCCCAAGAGTGTGAAGAAGATCCGGGCCGACGGCACCCCGGTCCCGACCCGTTCGGAACGTTTGGCCTCCAAGGGCCTGACGCCGCGGCGGGGCGCACCGGGCGCAGGAAAGCCGTCTGCCGGAAATCGGGCGGGCAAGCGCGCACACTGAGGACATGGGTGATCTTCCACTGATCTCGGTTCTCTGCGCACTCGTCGCCGCACTGCTCTTCGCGTGCGCGTCCGTCGCTCAGCAGCGGGCAGCGTCGGCGGTTCCCGAGGGCGAGGCGCTGGTGGCGTCGCTGATTCGGAGCCCTCGGTGGTGGGCCGGATTGATCGGCGACGGCGGCGGCTACGTCATGCAGGCCGTTGCACTGTCGTTGGGTTCGGTGTTGGTAGTTCAGCCGCTGATCGTGACCTCTCTGCTGTTCGCGCTGCCGCTCTCGGCCAAGTTCTCGGGAATCCGCATCACCCGTTCGGCGTGGTCACTGGCGATCATGCTCGCGATTTCGTTGGCGATCTTCCTCGTGGTCGGCGATCCCACCGAGGGTGACAGCAATGCTCCGTGGTCCGATTGGGCTTTGCCCCTGACGATCACGGTCGCAGTCGCCGTGGTCGCGACCATCGGCGGCTTGTCCAAACTCGACGGTGGTTGGCGCGCACTGCTTCTCGGCTCCGCGGCCGGCATCTTCTACGGCGTTGCGGTCGCGTTCACCAAGTACGTCACCGACCTACTCGGACACGGCGTCGTCGGAGTGATTTCGGCCTGGCAGACGTGGGCTCTGATCGCCTCGGGCGCGATCGGCGTCTACCTGCAACAACGCGCATTCCAGGTCGGGCCGTTGTCGGCGTCGCTGCCCGCTCTCACGATCGGCGAGCCGATTGCGGCCATCTTCCTGGGGATGACGGTTCTGGACGAACGCCTGCGCGTCGACGGCCCCGGAATTGCTCTCATCGGGTGCGCTGTCGCCGTCATGGTCATGACCACGATCGCCCTCTCCCGTTCACAAGCACGCGATACCGAGGGCGCTGCGGCGGAATCGACGGTAAGCTCGTGAAACGTGCAGTTCCTCGAAGGGCAACGCCCCCCATACGACCTGACCTACGACGACGTTTTTCTCGTCCCTAACCGGACAGAGGTCACCTCCCGGTTCGACGTCGATCTCACTTCTTCCGACGGATCCGGAACCACCATTCCCGTCGTCGTCGCCAATATGACCGCAGTGGCCGGCCGCCGTATGGCCGAGACAGTTGCCCGCCGCGGCGGGCTGGTCATCATTCCGCAGGACGTCCCCACCGAAGCCGTCGCCGAGACCGTGGCATTCGTCAAGAGCCGCCACCTCGTCGCCGATACGCCGGTCACCTTGAGCCCCGACGACGCCGTCTCCGACGCGCTGGCGCTTCTGCCCAAGCGCGCTCACGGCGCCGTCGTGGTCGTCGAGGACGGTAAGCCGCTCGGTGTCGTCACCGAGGCCGCCTGTGCGGACGTCGACCGGTTCACGCGTCTGCGCTCGGTCGCCATCACCGACTTCGTCACCGCCCCGGTCACCGCTACACCTCGCGAGGTGTTCGAACTCCTCGAAGCCAAGCATGATCCGCTGGCGGTCATCGTCAACGAAGACGGCACTCTTGCCGGAGTCCTCACCCGTACCGGTGCGATTCGTGCGGGAATCTACGATCCCGCAGTCGACGAACGGGGCGCACTCCGGGTCGCCGCGGCGGTGGGTGTCAACGGTGACGTGGGTGCCAAGGCAAAGGCACTCGTCGACGCCGGTGCCGACGTGATCGTCGTCGACACGGCGCACGGTCACCAGCAGAGAATGATCGATGCGCTCACCACTCTCAAGGCGCTCGACCTCGGCGTCCCGCTGGTCGCAGGCAACGTGGTGTCGGCACAGGGCACCCGCGATCTGATCGCGGCCGGCGCGGACATCGTCAAAGTCGGAGTCGGGCCGGGCGCCATGTGCACGACGCGCATGATGACCGGCGTCGGACGCCCACAGTTCTCGGCCGTCGCGGAATGTGCCGCAGCGGCACGTGAGCTCGGCAAGCACGTCTGGGCCGACGGCGGAGTACGCCACCCCCGCGACGTCGCACTCGCCCTCGCAGCGGGCGCGTCGAACGTCATGATCGGCTCGTGGTTCGCCGGCACGTACGAGTCCCCCGGCGACCTCAAGGTCGATCAGGCGGGCAATGCGTACAAGGAGAGCTTCGGTATGGCGTCCAAGCGCGCCGTTGCCGCTCGCACAGCCACCGAAACGGCTTTTGATCGCGCTCGTAAGGGATTGTTCGAGGAGGGCATCTCCAGTTCGCGGATGCGTCTCGATCCCGAGCGCCCGGGAGTCGAGGACCTGATCGATCAGATCTGTTCCGGCGTGCGCAGTACCTGCACGTACGCGGGTGCGCGCTCCCTCGAAGAGTTGCACGAGAAGGCAGTTCTCGGTGTTCAGTCCGCTGCCGGATTCGCCGAAGGACGGCCGCTTCCGTCAGGTTGGTGAACTGGGCTCCGTGACAGTCGGCGGGTGCTCGGGTCCCTACTCCCGGGCACCCGCCGGTATCATTGGTTCCGTAACCAGAAAACAAAACTCGGTCGGGTGCCCTTCGGCGACCCGACCGAGCCCGCTACAGCCGAGAAATCCTCGGCTCTGACGAGAGGAACCCGGTGCCCGAGGCACCCACACACTTACCCGGCGCTACACCCGTCGTTTTATCCGAGGAATCGTCTGATTCCGCCGGTTCGGAGGGCTCCTCTAGCGAGCCGGGAGACAAACCCGGCGGCCCCCGTGCACAACTCAGGTGGCGATGACACATGGACATCGTTTTCACCATTCTCAGCCTCTTCGGCTTCATCGCGCTGACTGCAGGCACCGCCCTCTTCGTGGCGGCCGAATTCTCACTGACCGCGCTCGAGCGCAGTACCGTCGACGAAGCCGCTCGCGACGGCGACCGACGCTCGCGCCAGGTTCAACACGCGCACAAGACTCTCTCGTTCCAGCTCTCCGGTGCCCAACTCGGCATCACGATCACGACACTGATCACCGGTTACCTGGCCGAGCCCGTTCTGGCGCGGTTCATCACACCGGTTGCGAAGGCCGTCGGACTCAGCGAATCCGCTGCCTCGACAACGTCTTTGATCTTGGCGCTGGTACTCGCGACGTCGTTCTCGATGATCTTCGGCGAGCTCGTACCCAAGAACCTCGCAATCTCCAAGCCGATGCCCACCGCCCGTGCAACTGCGGGCCTGCAGGCCGGCTTCTCGCTGATCTTCAAGTGGGCAATCAACGGTCTCAACGGAACTGCCAACTGGATCGTGCGACGCCTGGGCATCGAACCCGCGGAGGAACTGCGCTCGGCGCGTTCACCGCAGGAACTCGGATCCCTCGTGCGGACGTCCGCGCAGCGCGGTTCCATCGACAAGGGCACGGCGATGCTCGTCGACCGTTCGCTGCAGTTCGGTGACCGCACGGCAGAAGAACTGATGACCCCGCGAGTGAAGATCGAATCGCTGGAACTCTCGGACACCGTCGCAGACCTGATCGTGACGGCGTCGCGGACCGGCTACTCGCGCTTCCCGGTCGTTCGCGGTGATCTGGACGACACGGTCGGCGTCGTACACATCAAGCACGCGTTCACGGTTCCCGCCGAGCGCAGGCGCACGACGCGAGTCGACAGTCTGGCTCAACGTGTTCCGGTCGTGCCGTCGAGCCTGGACGGTGACACCGTCATGGAGCGGATCCGCTCGGACGGCATGCAGGTCGCTCTGGTCGTCGACGAATACGGCGGAACTGCGGGCATCGTCACGATGGAAGACCTCATCGAGGAAATCGTCGGCGATGTGCGCGACGAACACGACGAGCCCGAGCTGGACGTGCAACGCGTCGGCGACGGATGGTCATGCTCCGGTCTCCTGCGTATCGACGAGGTCACTTCGGCTACCGGATACACCGCGCCCGAAGGCGACTACGACACCCTCGGCGGATTGGTGCTCACCGAATTGGGGCGCATCCCCGAGGAAGGTGACGAAGTGGAGTTGCCCGACGTGGACTCGTCCGGGGATTCCCGCGGAAAGTGGATCGCCCGAGTGACCAGCATGGACGGCCGTCGTATCGACCGAGTAACCATCACACCGGTCCCGGCGGACGTCGAACCCGAATCCGCCGACCACGACAAGAAGGAGTCCGACGATGAATAACCTCTTCGGCGTTCTCCTGACCGTCGTATTGCTCGCGAGCAACGCATTCTTTGTCGGCGCGGAATTCGCGCTGATCTCCGCTCGCCGTGATCGTCTCGAGGCACTGGTCGCGCAAGGCAAGAAGCGGGCACTCACAGTCATCAAGGCCGGTGAGAACCTGTCGCTGATGCTCGCGGCGGCTCAGCTGGGTATCACGATCTGCTCGATCCTCCTGGGTAAGGTCGCCGAACCTGCCATTGCGCACCTCCTCGAGGTGCCGATGGAAGCCGTCGGCCTGCCTGACGGACTGCTGCACCCGATCTCGTTCGCGATCGCGCTCTCGCTCGTCGTCGTACTGCACATCCTGCTCGGCGAGATGGTTCCGAAGAACATCGCGTTGGCCGGCCCCGAGAAGACGGCCATGCTGCTCGTTCCCGTGCATCTGGCCTTCATCAAGATCGCTCGCCCGATCATCGCGTTCTACAACCTGTGCGCAAACGGCGTGCTGAAGCTCCTGCGCGTCGAACCGAAGGACGAACTCGACGTCACGGTCTCTGCCGTGGAGTTGTCCGCGATGATCGGTGAATCGCGATCCGAAGGTCTGATCGACGCCGAAGAACACCGGCGGCTGAAGCAGGCTCTCGAATCGACCGATCGCACGGTGTCCGAGGTTCTGATCACCCTCGACAAGGTTCGGACCATTCCCCTCACACCGTCGGGAACGACACTGGGTGAGATCGAGCGTGCGGTCATCGAGACCGGATACTCGCGTTACCCGGTGCGGGCGAGCGACGGATCCCTGGCTGGGTACGTGCACCTCAAGGACGTGCTCGACGAGGTTCTGGACGAAGCTGCCGGACCGGACACCGTCGTTCCGACGTCGGATATCCGCCCGCTGCCCATCGTTCCGCTCAGCACGCCGCTGGCCGAAGCGTTGGCCGGCCTCCGTCGGGCCAGCTCGCACCTCGGTGCAGTCGCCGACGCTGACGGAGTTGTGATCGGTATCGTCGCGCTCGAGGATCTCCTCGAGGAGTACGTCGGCACGGTTCGCGACGGCACGCACCGCGGCACGGATGCTGTTCCCGGACAACGAAACAGCTGATCGATGACACGTTCGGTGCACTCACTCGCACTCGCGCAGAGCGAGTGGACGGCTCGGCGGGCACTTCACCTCGAGGAGGTGGAGAAGCTCGTCGAGCCGCACCGAGCGCGTCGTAGCGCCGGTATCTCGCACCCGGTGCACGACTTCCTCTTCACGTACTACAACTTCAAGCCCGCTCAATTGCGGCGCTGGCACCCCGGCTACGGAGTCGCGCTCGAGGATGCCGGTGAGTACGCAGCCTTCTCCGGCTACCGTGTCGATTCGGGTACCGCGACAGTCGACGATTCAGTGCTCGAGCGGCGTCGTCACACTGTCGAATTCGTGTGGAATCTGTTGAACCAGACGTCTGCGCGCCCCGCTGTGCTCGGCTGCTTCGGTCTCCACGAATGGGCGATGGTCTATCGCGGCGGCGAGGATGCGATCCGGCATCAATCCGTGCCGCTGCGGCTCGGATTCGCGGGTACAGACGCGGTCGTCGAATCCTTGCCGCTCAAATGCACGCACTACGACGCGTTCCGGTTCTTCACGCCGGACGCGGCCCCCAAGAATTCGCTCCCCCTTGCCCGGGAGACTCAGGCGGACCACGAGCAGCCGGGCTGCCTGCACGCCGGTATGGACCTGTACAAGTGGTCTTTCAAGTTGTTGCCGCTCGTCGATTCGGATCTGGTGATGCGGTGCTTCGAACACGCGCTCCTGGCCCGCGAACTCGACATGCGCGCGAGCCCCTACGACCTCGCCGAGTACGGGTACTCCCCCATTCGCATCGAAACCCCCGCCGGACGCGCCGAATACGTGCGCCAGCAACAGCACTTGGCGGATCGTGCTGCGCCGCTCCGCGATACGCTGGCAAAGAAGTGTCGGGAGCTTCTCGACCACTGAACTGCCCGAAAGGCGTCGTATGGATCACGGGTACGGGTTCTATCTCGACGAATACCAACGCGACGTCGGAGTGCATACCGAGGACCGGCGCGGGCACATCGAATGCCCGGACTCGGCGGGCTTTCTCGCGGCCCACTTGCCGGTGTTCGACCTCGCTGCGGGTTCGGTTGGGGCGTTCGCCTCTGCGATTGATCGAGCGGCCGGGCACTGGACGCTGAATCCCGAGCGTATCGCCGCGTCCTTCTCGAGCGATCGCCTGTTCCGCACCGGAGGCGAACCGATCAACGGGTTTTCCGAGTACTCGGGATTCTTCGCCGCCCGTGACGGTTGGGTCCGCACGCACGGCAACTATCCGCACCATCGCGACCGACTGCTCACCATTCTGGAACTCGAACCTGGGTCGCCCAAAGAGGCAGTGGCGCAACGTATATCCGAACTCTCTGCTATCGAGATCGAACAGCAAGCCGCCGAGATCGGTGCCATCGCGGTTCGCGTGCGTACCGAGACCGAGTGGCGCCTGAGTGAGCAGTGTGCAGCCGCGAGGTCTGCGCCCCTGGTATCCATCCGAGCACGCGAGATGGGGGAACCCCGCGCACTCCCCACGCGCCCACGTGTTCTCGACCTGACCCGCGTCATCGCCGGCCCGGTCGCGACCCGCGCCCTCGCACTGGTCGGTGCCGAAGTTCTACGGATCGATCCCCCGGCGATCCCTGAAATCGGATGGCAGCACCTCGACAGTGGCCAGGGCAAGCGCTCGGCGCTTCTCGACCTGAAATCCTCGGAGGGTGCGACAGCGTTCCGCGAACTCCTCGAAACAGCCGACGTGCTGGTCACCGGCTACCGGCCGGGTGCACTCGAAGCGCTCATCGGGCAAGATCTTCCCGCGCACCTGATTCACGGGCGTGTCAGCGCATGGGGTTGGGAAGGTCCGTGGGCGGATCGGCGCGGCTTCGACAGCATCGTGCAGGCCGCGTCCGGTATCTCGTTCCTCGAGGGGGGAGAGAAACCCGGCGCCCTTCCCGCACAGGCACTCGACCACGCAAGCGGGTACTTCCTTGCAGCAGGGATCCTCGACGCGTTGACCATGCGCTCGCACGACGGCCGTGGCCGCGCTGTCGACGTGTCGCTGGCAGGTACCTGCGCCCGTCTTCTGGACGCGCCTGGGCGGACCCTCCACCCCGGCCTGCCGACGGCCCCCGGCTTCGGTGCTGTTGTCAACCACGGCGACGTGACCACCGCACGACCCGCGTTGGCAGAGTTCGAGGACTACCCTTCACCGGCACATTCGTGGGGATCGGATCCGGCGGAGTGGGCACACTGAGGGACCGGCACATTCAGGGCAAGATGGACCTGTGAAGTCACATACCTACACACTCGACCTGCAGTGGACGGGCGATCTGGGATCCGGAACGTCCAGCACACAGGCATATTCGCGCAATCACGCAATATCCGCGGTCGGGAAGCCGGAGCTTCTCGGCAGCTCCGATCCCTCGTTCCGCGGTGACGCGCAGCGGTGGAATCCCGAGGAACTGCTCGTTGCCTCGCTCGCCCAGTGCCACATGCTCTGGTACCTCGGCCTGGCAGCGGCCGCAGGGGTCGTCGTTCTCGACTACAGCGATCAGCCGGTCGGCAGCATGATCGAGGAATCCGATGGCGGCGGCCAGTTCATCGAAGTGACGTTGAATCCGACGGTGTTGGTCGCCGACGCGTCGATGGTCGAGACGGCCGAGGATCTTCACGGCCCGGCACACACGAAGTGCTTCATCGCTCGTTCGGTGAACTTCCCGGTCCTGCATTCCCCGACGATCCTGGTGGCCACCGATGAGTGATGTCCACAAGCTCATTGTCGACGTCGACACCGGTATCGACGACTCGCTGGCACTGCTCTATCTACTCGCCAGCGCCGAGGCCGAGATTCTGGGGATCGCGAGTACCGCCGGCAATGTTCCCGTGGAACAGGTCGCGGCCAACAACTTGAACTGGCTTGCGCTCTGCGGCGCCCCGGACATCGAGGTTGCACTCGGTGCCCGCGCGCCCCTGGTCATCCCGCTGCGCACCACCGAGGAGACTCACGGTCCGCAAGGAATCGGGCATGCCGTGCTCCCCGATTCGGGTCGTGAGCTCTCGGTTCGCACCGCCACCGACCTCTGGGTGGATCTCGTCCGTGAGTACCCCGGACAACTCACGGGGTTGGTGACGGGACCGCTCACCAATCTGGCCCTGGCGATCAGACGCGAACCCGACCTTCCCTCTCTACTGAAACGACTGGTCGTGATGGGTGGGTCGTTCAACTATCCGGGCAACACGACGCCGACTGCGGAGTGGAACGTCTCGGTCGATCCGCACGCCGCCAAGGAAGTGTTCGACGCGTTCTCCGCAGTACCCGCGCACCGACGTCCGATCATCTGCGGCCTCAACGTCACCGAATCCATCGAGATGTTCCCCGAACATGTGCGTCGACTCGCCGACGCTGCCGGGAGCACCCCGGAAGAGATCATCTCTCCTGACGACGGCCCCGATGTCCGCAGCTCCGCCTCCAACAGCGTGATCCGGCACATGTCCGACGCGATCCGGTTCTACATGGAGTTCCATCGCGAGTACGACCAGGGCTTTCTTGCTCACATGCACGATCCCTTTGCGGCTGCCGTCGCGCTCGACCCGACCCTGGCGACCCTGAAACCGGCAACGGTAGACGTCGAAACCGAAAGCCCACTCTTGATCGGAACCACCGTCGCGGACTGGGTCGGACACTGGAAACGCGAACCAAACGCGGACATCGCCGTCAGCACCGATCCGGCGGAATTCTTCGATCGACTTGTCCACCGAGTGGGAAATTACGCCCGCGCCGTGGGTTGATCGAGCGCGGCACCGGCTATGCTCGCATGGACAGAACACCAACGAACGAGAACCGAAGGACCTTGACGTGCAGATTTCCAGCCACGATGCCTCCCCGGCATTTGCGCTCGGATTGATGGCGTTCTGGCCCACTCGTCGTAGCGCATGCTTCGATCAGGCGTGTTGCTGAGCGGCGATTTCTCGCTGCCTGCACCCCTGACTTTGTCGCTTCTTCGCTCGGAGTCTGTCTTCTCATGTTCAACCTTCTTTTGTTCACCCTTGTCGGCGTCGGCGCCCAGCTCGTCGACGGCGCCCTCGGCATGGCCTTCGGTGTCACCGCAACGACCCTGCTGATGATCGGTGGCCTCGGTCCGGCTCAGGCGAGCGCCGCGGTTCACCTGGCCGAGGTCGGCACCACCCTCGCTTCAGGGGTGTCGCATTGGAAGTTCAAGAACATCGACTGGAAGCTGGTCGCCAAGCTGGGCGTGCCCGGCGCTGTCGGTGCATTCATCGGTGCCACCGTTCTCTCGGGTCTGTCGACCGAAGCGGCAGTCCCCATCACGGCGACAATTCTGCTGGCAATCGGTGTCTATGTGGCACTTCGCTTTTCGGTCCGTCCACCGGCCGTCGCGAATGCTCGCACCACCCCGCATACCGCTCGCTTCCTGTCCCCGCTCGGCCTGTTCGGTGGTTTCATCGACGCATCCGGCGGCGGCGGTTGGGGCCCGATCACCACCAGCACACTGCTCTCCCGCGGCAAGACCGCACCGCGCACGGTGATCGGCTCGGTCAGCGCCTCGGAGTTTCTGGTCGCGTCAGCCGCGTCGCTGGGATTCCTTGTCGGATTGGGACGTGAGTCGGCGGGAAACCTCCTCGTTGTCGCCGGTCTCGCGCTCGGTGGTGTCATCGCGGCCCCGTTCGCGGCGTGGCTGGTCAGCCGCGTACCTGCAACCTTGCTCGGAACGGCAGTGGGCGGCGTGATCGTGTTGACCAACGCGCAGAAGCTGTTCAAATCCTTCGACATCACCGGAGCGGTCACGGTGGCCGGATACCTCACCATCATCGCCGCCTGGGCAGCGTTGCTGTTCTACGCGTGGAAGCGGTCCACGCTCACCCCAGCCGAAGCAGAAGGCGACCTCACGGGAGTCGAACTCGCGGTCGAGACCGAACTCACCGAGCCTGCAGCCAAGCGCGAACGATAACTCGTCACAGAAGAAATCCCGGGTATCCGAGCTCGGATACCCGGGATTTCCTGCTTTCGCTTTAGTTGCTTCCGTCGAACGCGTCGAGAATCCGCCCCGCAGCCAACGCCGCTGTCAGCGAACCGTCGCGCACGCTCTGCTCGACGTCGGCCCGGATCGCACGCACCCGATCGTTGCTGGAGAGTCTGCGCAGCAGCTGATCGTTGACCATCGTCCAGGTCCAGTCGACCTGCTGCTGTCGACGCTTCTCCTCGAACTGTCCCGCTTCGGTGAGCACCTCACGGTGCTTGGTGACAGTTCCCCAGAACTCGTCCAGACCGACACCTTCGAGGCCGCTCATCGTGATGACGGGCGGCTTCCAGATGGCGTCGTGCGGGTAGATCAGGCGCAGCGCTCCGGCCAGTTCGCGGGCTGCGCCTTTCGCCTCGCGCTCGTGCTTGCCGTCGGCCTTGTTGACCGCGACCAGATCCGCGAGTTCGAGTACACCCTTCTTGATCCCCTGCAGCTGATCGCCCGTACGAGCGAGGGTCAAGAACGTGAAGCAGTCCACCATGTTCGCGACGGTGACCTCGGACTGCCCGACGCCCACCGTTTCCACGAGGATGACGTCGAAACCGGCAGCCTCGAGAAGCACGATGGTCTCGCGGGTTGCCTTTGCAACACCGCCGAGGGTGCCGGACGTCGGTGACGGACGAATGTATGCGTTCTTCTCGACCGTGAGGCGAGCCATGCGCGTCTTGTCGCCGAGGATGGAGCCACCGGTGCGGGTGGACGACGGATCGACCGCCAACACCGCAACCCGATGCCCCTTCTCCAGCAAGTACATTCCGAGCGCATCGATGAACGTCGACTTTCCGACGCCGGGAACGCCGGTGATGCCGATTCGGTGTGCTCCCCCGGCCTCGGGCAGCAACTTCAGCAGAAGCTGCTGTGCTAGAGCCCGGTGGTCGTCGCGAGTGGACTCGACGAGGGTGATCGCCCGAGCGAGGCCGGCACGCTGATTTCCACGTACCGCCTCGGCGAGAGAATCAACTGATGGCCTTGCCGCTGGCGACGGCGTGTCGATGGGCTGACGTGCCATCTTCAGTGACCCCCTTCTCAGCTGTTGTCGTGACCCAGTTGGGCGGAGAGCTTCTCCAACAATCCGCTGGCGGCGTCGGCGATGACGGTTCCGGGCGGGAAGATGGCAGCAGCGCCGGCCTCGTAGAGTTCGTCGAAGTCACCGGGCGGAATGACGCCGCCGACGACGATCATGATGTCGGGACGACCGGCCGCAGCCAGAGCTTCCCGCAGCGCCGGCACCAAGGTCAGGTGACCGGCTGCCAACGACGACACACCGACTACGTGGACGTCGTTGTCGGCCGCCTGGTTGGCGACCTCTTCGGGGGTCTGGAACAGCGGTCCGACGTCGACGTCGAATCCGATGTCGGCAAATGCCGTGGAGATGACCTTCTGGCCACGGTCGTGACCGTCCTGGCCCATCTTCGCGACGAGGATGCGGGGACGACGTCCCTCGTCCTCGGCGAACTTCTCGACCAATTCCATCGCCTTGCTGATGTTGCTCACCGATCCTGCCTCGTCGCGGTACACACCACTGATGGTGCGGATCTCCGCCTGGTGGCGTCCGTACACCTTTTCGAGGGCGTCGGAAATCTCGCCGACGGTGGCCATGGCGCGGGCGGCGACGACAGCGAGGGCGAGGAGGTTGTTCTCCATGCCGCCTTCGGTGGACGCTGCTGCGCGAGTGAGGTCGGCGAGCGCAGCCTCGACGGCTACCGGATCACGTTCTGCGCGAAGACGAACCAACTTCTCGAGCTGTTCCTTACGCACCTTGGAGTTCTCGACCTTGAGAACTTCGATGGTGTCGACCTCGTCGGGAACGTATTTGTTGACGCCGACCAACGGCTGACGACCGGAGTCGATGCGTGCCTGGGTGCGGGCGGCAGCTTCCTCGATGCGCAGCTTCGGGATGCCCTCGTTGATAGCCTGAGCCATTCCGCCGGCTTCCTCGACCTCTTCGATGTGCTTACGTGCCCGGTTGGCGAGCTCGTTGGTGAGCCATTCGACGTAGTACGAGCCGCCCCACGGGTCGATCGGGCGAACGGTGCCGGACTCCTGCTGCAGCAGCAACTGGGTATTGCGGGCAATTCGCGCCGAGAAGTCCGTCGGGAGAGCGATGGCTTCGTCGAGAGCGTTGGTGTGCAGCGACTGGGTGTGTCCCTGCGTGGCTGCCATGGCTTCGACGCAGGTACGCGGAACGTTGTTGAAGACGTCCTGAGCGGTCAGCGACCAGCCCGAGGTCTGCGAGTGGGTACGCAGCGACAAGGACTTGGCGCTCTTGGGGTCGAACTTGGCAACCAGCTCGGCCCACAGGAGGCGTCCGGCGCGGAGCTTGGCGACCTCCATGAAGAAGTTCATACCGATGGCCCAGAAGAAGGACAGGCGAGGCGCGAACTTGTCGATGTCCATCCCGGCGTCGAGGCCGGCGCGGATGTACTCGACGCCGTCGGCGAGGGTGTATGCCAGTTCCAGATCGGCCGTCGCTCCGGCTTCCTGGATGTGGTAGCCCGAGATGGAGATGGAGTTGTACTTCGGCATTTCCGCGCTGGAGTACGCGAAAATGTCCGAGATGATCCGCATCGAGGGCTTGGGCGGATAGATGTAGGTGTTACGAACCATGAACTCTTTGAGGATGTCGTTCTGGATCGTTCCGGCCAGCTTGTCCGGAGTGACACCCTGCTCGCCTGCCGCTGCGACGTACAGCGCGAGGATCGGCAGCACGGCACCGTTCATCGTCATCGAAACCGACACCTGCGAGAGGTCGATCCCGTCGAAGAGCTGACGCATGTCGAGGATGGAATCGATTGCGACACCGGCCATTCCGACGTCGCCGGCCACACGCGGGTGGTCGGAGTCGTAGCCGCGGTGTGTAGCGAGGTCGAAGGCGACCGAGAGGCCCTTCTGACCGGCCGCAAGGTTACGTCGGTAGAACGCATTCGACTCGGCGGCAGTGGAGAAGCCGGCGTACTGACGAATGGTCCACGGCTGGTTCACGTACATGGTCGGGTACGGACCACGCAGGAACGGAGCAGCACCTGGGAAGCTGTCGAGCGGGTATCCGGATTCGGCAGCGGCCGTGCGGTCCGCACCGGTGTACACCGGCTTGACGTCGATGCCTTCCGGCGTGGACCAGACAACCTGCTCGGCGGCGTAGTTGTTGGCGTTGGCGCCCTCTTCGATGAGCGCCTGGGCCTGCTCGACCGACGGCGGTGTGGGTGCCGGAGACTGCGGGTCCTCGAGTGGGACCTCGGCGAAACTGCCGATCACGTGCTTGACCTCTCGTGTCGTCACTTGGAGCTTCCCGTCTCGATGAAGTCGAGCAGTTCGGTCAGAGCCGACACTGCGTCGATGCGGGCGGTGAGGAATCCGTCCGGGCGAGAATCGCCGGTCGCGTCGGCGACTGCCTTTTCCGGGCCGGCCAGCAGCACCTTGGTGATACCAGCGGCGCGAAGTTCGGCGACGGCCGCTGCGGCACTCTCGCCGTAACGCTTGTCCGTGCCGCACAGCACGGCGACGGTGGCGCCGGATGCCTTGACGGCTGCGGAAATGGCCTCGGCGCCTACCTCGAGCGGGCCGGGGTTGACTGCGTCGATACCACCCGAAGCGAGCAGGTTGGACGCAAACGTGGTGCGCACGTTGTGTTCTGCAACCGAGCCCAGCGGCGCGAGAAGCGCAGTGGGACGGGCGCCGCCGGCGGCGAGGAACGCATCCGAACGGTCGCGAAGCGCTTCGAACGCAGCTGCGTAGCGGGCGACGGCCTGGCCCGGCTCGACTGCTTCGGCGGACAGCGGTGTTTCACCGAGGTTCGGGAACTCGTTGACACCGGTGACCGTGGTCTTGCGGTGTGCGATGTCGGAGTCGCGCTTGGCCTTGGTGGCCGCGATGCGATCGGAGACGATTCCCGCTTCGAGTGCGGCAAGATATCCGCCGGCCGCTTCGATTTCCTGGAAGAACTCCCACGCGGTGGCGGCGATCTGCTGTGTCAGGTCTTCGACGTACCAGGATCCGGCCGAAGGATCGAGGACACGGCCCAGGTGCGACTCTTCGAGCAGGAGCAGCTGTGTGTTTCGGGCGATGCGTGAGGAGAACGACTTGCTGACGCCGAGGGTGCCGTCGGCAAGCGCGACGTCGAACGGAAGAACCGTCACCGCGTCTGCTCCGCCGACACCGGCGCCGAATGCGGCGAGGGTGGTGCGCAGCATGTTCACCCAGGGATCACGCTGAGCCATCATCGCGGCGGAGGTGACCGCATGCTGGGGTGCTCCACCGAAATCGGAAGCTCCGCAGACCTGGGCGATACGTGCCCACACGAGACGTGCGGCACGGAACTTCGCGATGGTCTGGAACTGATCGTCGGTTGCCGAGTAGCGGAAAGCCAACTGCGACAACGCAGCACCGATACTCAGGCCGCTCTCGGCGGTGAGTGCGCGGAGGTATTCGAGGCCTGCGGCAATCGCGGCTCCGAGTTCTTCGGCATCCCCGGCACCGGCGTTGTGGAACGCCGTGCCGTCGACGGTGATCGCGTGCACGGTTTCCGCGCGAGCTGCAGCGAGGGCGGCCAACTCGACGGCGTCGGCAAGTTCGACGTCGGCTGAGCCGGAAAACGAACTGGTCAGCGGAGCAGCACCGAGGTGGATGCGGATACCGGCGCGATCGCTGACGCCGTCACCGGCTTCGGCACGCGCGTCGAGGAGTGAGAAGAGTGCGCGGACGCCATCGCCGGCCTCCGCGCCTGCGTCGAGCGTCAGCGGCGCGAGATCGAGAAGCACGCCCTCGAGCGCAGCGGCGAGGTCGGTGACCGGAACGCCGTCCCCGCCCACCTTCAACCAGAGTGCGCTGACGCCGTTTTCGAGGGCGTCCAGGACGCTGCGATTCGTCTCGGCTGCGGAGGAGGTTCCGAATGCAGCGGAGACCAACCAGCCTGCATTGACGTCACGGTGAGCATCGACACCCCGCACGTACGGGAACGTGCCCGGCAGGGTCTGCTCGGGGCGTTCGTCGCGGGGGCTGTAAAGCGGTGCGACAGTGACTCCGTCGTAGGTGACGGTTTCAAGCAGTTTCTGAGGCTCGGGGCCCAGTTCTGCCGCATCGACTCTGCGGGACTTGGCGAGCACACCGGCTACGGAGCGCTGCCACTCCGCGTATGCCTGCTCGACAGCCTCGGCTTCTGAAGCTAATGACACTGTGTCCGCTCCCTCTCATTTTTAGCGTGAGCGCTTTACCGATAATCGGAATTGTTCGTTAGTTCTGTGATGCTAACCCGCGTCTGAGCTCAGATATCGTGAGGATCACGTCAGGTTCTTCACAGTGCCGTTCACGACGCGGTTCACGACCACTTCCCGACCGGTCCGCCGGCGTGCGTGTTCAGTGATTCGGACACCTGCAACTGGTCCTTACCTAGCGATTGTTCAGCATGTATGTGAGTTACTCGCGAGTTCGTTTCACTGGCCGGGACTGCAGGTGTGGACCACCTGGAAAGCGTAGTGGTTTTCGTCACAGCACAGCTTTCATTGTCGCCTGGAGCACGTGAATTACCAGCATTCGGGATGGTCTTCGGCACACCGTTCCCAGCGCGCGAGCGTCTCGGTTCACCGTTCACAGGTAGCCTTGTGACCTGTGATGGGACGCCTGCTGGACCGAAGATTGATCGCAATAGTCCTGGTAGTGCTCGCTTTGTTCCTCGCAGCCCTCCTCGCTCCACATCCCACGGTGTCTCAGGTGCGCGAGTGGGCGGACTCGGTTGGCCCGGCGTTTCCCCTCGTGTTCTTCCTGGTTCACTCGATAGTCACCGTCGCGCCGTTCCCGCGCACCGTCTTCACCCTCAGCGCGGGCGTTCTCTTCGGTTCGGTGACCGGCATCGCCCTGACCGTGGCGGCGACGACGGTGAGCGCTGTTCTGGCCCTCTACCTGGTGCGCGCCATCGGCCGCGACGTCGTCTGGCAACGGATTTCGAGTCCGACGATCCGGCGGGTGGACGAGCGGATCGAGAAGCGGGGCTGGCTGGCCGTCGGCTCTCTGCGCTTGATCGCGTTCGTCCCCTTCTCGGTGGTGAACTACTGCTGCGGCATTTCGTCGATCCGGATCGTGCCTTACGTCCTTGCCACCGTTGTCGGCATTTTGCCCGGCACCGTGGGGATCGTCGTTCTGGGTGATGCTCTCTCCGGCGAAGCCGATCCTCGTCTCCTGATCCTGTCGGGGGTCTGCATCGCAATCGGCATCGCCGGTCTGGTGTTCGACGCTCGCCGCCAGCCCCCGCTGGGCGAAACTACCGCCGACAATGGTCAACCCGACGACACTGGTCAACCCCACGACGTTGGTCAACCCCAAGAGATTGATTTAATGAAGTCAACCCAAAACGATTGACTAATGAAAGTCAACTATTTAGCATTGACTAATGTTCGTACTGACAGTGGATCAGCGAGGTAGCCGACGGGATGTCGATCGCGTCGGGGACATCATCGACGACATGGCCGATCTCAGGTTCCTGCGGCCGTTCGAGCGCACTGCAGGCGACGAGATTCAAGCGGTGACCGACAATCCGGCGCTGCTCGTCCTCGTCGCACTGGAGCTGATTCGGCGCGAGCACTGGAGTGTCGGGATCGGGATCGGCCCAGTCGAGCAGCCTCTCCCACGGCAGACCCGAGCCGGACGCGGACCGGCGTTCGAAGCTGCCCGGATCGCCGTCGAGCGAGCCAAGCGAGCCCCGGCCAGAATAGCCGTCGAACAGGCGCCGGCCGACAGATCACGCGACGAACTTGCCGCCGACGTCGATGCCGCGTTCACCTTGCTCGGCACAATTGTCACGAGACAGACGAACGACGGGCGCGAAGCCATCGCTCTGATGGACAGCGGACTCACACAGGTCAGCGCGGCCACCCAGCTCGGAATCACCAAGCAGGCCATGTCGAAGAGACTCCTGACCGCCGGATGGCACGCAGAACTCGCCGGGCGCCGCCTCGCAGAACGACTTTTGGTCAGACTCCAGCCCTAGACTGCTCACGCTCGCACCGGTACAACTCGTCGAAACAGCAGGGGGCTCGGATACATGGTCGTTCTGGCGTTGATCGCACTCGCCGTCGCAGCCGCCGCACCAGCTGTTGCAGCGGCGCTGGGACCGCTCAGTCGTGGTCGACTCGAAGTCCCCGAATGGGCGTCGTCCGTGGTGGCTCTACCAGCGCTCGGTGTTGCCGCGCTGGCATCGACCCGAACGAGCCCGGTCACCGGATTTGCACTCGGGGCGACGCTTGTCCTGTGCGTACTTGCCGCCGCCACGGCCGGCGCACCGATGGTGCTCGCCACCTTCAAGATCGCCCGCCGCCAACCAGACGGAAGCCCGGCACCGGATGCCGGACCTCTTCGCGGCGGACGTGTGATCGGGATACTCGAGCGGCTCGCGGTGGCGGCGTCGATTCTCGCGACCTGGCCGGAAGGCATCGCGATCGTCTTGGCAGTCAAGGGACTCGCACGGTACCCGGAACTTCGCGAACCGCACGCGTCCGAGCAGTTCATCATGGGAACCTTCGTCAGCGTCCTCTGGGCCATCGCTGTATGTGGAACGGGACGGGCACTCATCACATAGGTGATGAGTGCCCGTCCCGACTACTACGAGTTACTACTACGAGAGGTGCCTACTGGCGCTGGCCGCCTTCCGGCGGCTGACCCTGGTACGGGTACTTCTGCTGGAATTCTTCACGCTCGGACGGCAGCGGTAGCTGACCTGGCCACGGGTTTTCACCCTGCTGCGGCAGCGCGGGATCTACGAATCCAGGCTGCTCGGGCGCACTTTCACGGCGGTGCCTGACTGCAGCTGCCGGATCTTCGACGGGTGTGCGCGCAGCAACTTCAGCGGCGCGCACCGCTTCTGCGATGGCAGGGTCGGATTTTGTCTCGAACCACTCTGCCACCTCAGCTGAATCGTCCTCGGGGTTGGGAAGATTCTCTTCGGCGGCCGGCGGCTCGTAACGGAAAACACCGTCCTGCCCCTGCGCGCCAAGCGTTTTCGCAAATCCCTTCAGTGCATCACCGAAGTCGCTGGGTACGAGCCAGACCTTGTTTGCATCGCCCTGCGCCATCTGCGGCAACGTCTGAAGGTACTGGTATGCAAGCAATTCCGGAGTCGGCTTACCGGACTTGATGGCGGCGAAGACCTTCTCGATGGCCTTGGCCTCGCCTTGTGCCTGCAAGTACTTGGCCGCGCGGTCACCTTGAGCGCGAAGGATCTGAGACTGACGCTCGCCCTCGGCGTTCAGGATCGACGCCTGCTTGTTGCCCTCGGCAGAAAGAATCTGACTCTGCTTCGCACCCTCGGCGGTCTTGATGGCGGACTCACGGTGGCCTTCAGCCGTCAGAATCATGGCGCGCTTTTCACGGTCCGCCTTCATCTGCTTCTCCATCGACTCCTGGATCGAGGGCGGCGGATCGATGCTCTTGAGCTCGACGCGGGCCACTCGCAGGCCCCAGCGACCGGTTGCCTCGTCGAGGACACCGCGAAGCTGACCGTTGATGGAATCACGCGAGGTCAGCGTCTCTTCGAGGGTCATTCCGCCGACGACGTTTCGCAGCGTCGTGGTGGCCAACTGCTCGACGGCAGCGATGTAGTTGCTGATCTCGTACACCGCAGCTTGGGGATTGGTGACCTGGAAGTACACCACGGTGTCGATGGACAGTGTCAGGTTGTCCTGGGTGATCACCGGTTGCGGGGGGAAGGAGACGACGCGCTCGCGAAGATCCACCTTGGCGCGCACGCGATCGGCGAACGGGATCAAGAACGTGAGCTGACCGGACACCGTCTTCGAATATCTGCCGAGCCGTTCGATGACCGCGGCTTCTGCCTGCGGTACCAGTGCCACCGACTTCGCGACCACCAAGATCACGAATAGCACCAACACACCGAGCACTATGAGTGCTGCCATTAAGGTCCCCTCCAGACGACTGCTGTTGCGCCGTTGATTTCCATCACCGTCACCTTGGTGCCCGGCGGGTACACCTCGGTGGTGTCGTACGGCCTGGCAGTCCACACCTCGCCGTCCAACTTGACCTGTCCGGAATGCTCGCCTACTTCTTCCAGAACCAGAGCGTGCTTACCTTCGAGTGCTTGAATTCCGGTCGGGGTCGGCGGCGGACTACCGAAGCGACGCAACATGATCGGTCGCACGCCCAGGACCAGAGCGGCGGAGAAAACTCCGAACATGACGGCGTCGACCCACACCGGGAAGTCGGTGACAGCACTGACACCGGCAGTAGCGAGTGCCCCACCGGCGAGCATCAGCAGGAAGAAATCCCCCACCAACGCCTCGGCCCCGGCGAGCACAAGTGCTCCGATCAGCCAAATTAGTGCAGCCACAACACCATCTAACCAGAATGTGTGACCCAGGCCGCCGCTACGTCAGTTCGGCTCGGTAACGAAATCGACAAGTTGTTCGACGGCGCCGATCAACGGAGCTTCCAGATCGCGGAAGCTCTCCACCGAGTTGTAGACCCGCCGCCAGCCCTCCTGAGGGGTCCCCCAACCGAGTTCGCGGCAGATTCCCGTCTTCCAATCCTCGCCGCGCGGGATCTTCGGCCAGGCTGCGATACCGACGGATGTGGGGCGCACTGCCTCCCAGACGTCGATGTACGGGTGACCGGTCACCAGCACGTTGGGGCCGAGGCCCTGAGTCAGTTGGGTTTCCTTGGAACCGGTGACCAGGTGGTCGACCAGGACCCCGACGCGGCGGCCTGGGCCTGGACCGAATTCGGCAAGACGCTCCCCCAGATTGTCGAGTCCTTCGAGATGTTCGACGACAACACCTTCGACGCGAAGGTCGTGACCCCATACCCGCTCGACGAGGGCGGCGTCGTGCACGCCCTCCACCCAGATCCGGCTGGGCAGTGCCGTGCGGGCACGCAAGCCTTCGACTCGCGTCGAACCCGAAGCCGACCGTGCGGGCTTGGTGGACGCGGCCTTGTGCGCAGGCCGGACGAGGGTGACCGGTGAGCCGTCGACGAGAAAAGCCGCCTCGCGCATCGCGAACAACCGCGTCCGGGAACGCCCGTCCTCGAGGCGCACGAAATCGCCGTCGTACGTGCGCTCGAAACCGACTACCGCCCCGCAGAATCCCGTCGCCGCATCCTCGACGACTAGATCACGTTCGGCCGCCACTTCGGGCGTCACGCGCTTCTGTTTACGGGTATGACCCGCAAAAATGTCACCGTATCCGTTGCCACCGCTCACGCCGGATCACGCTAGGTCACAACGCCGGGGCCGCGCATCTCGCCACGCCGAACTAAACTTCACGGTCATGAGTTCTCCCAGCGCAACCCTCACCGTGTGGGCAGCGTCATGGCTCGCCGGCGACGCTGCGCCGGACGACGTCATCGACGCCCTTGCCGCGTGGGCACCGATGCACCTGATCGGGGCCGCCGATGCGGAAACCGCAGTCCGCCACGATCTCGAGTGGCCGGGTCTCACGGCATCCGGTATCTCCACGCTGCTGAGAATCGCGCGCTCGGAGGCTGCCGAAGTCCGCCTGGTCCTTCCCACGGCCGGCGACGTGCGAGGCCTGCCTACCGGAACCGAGTTCGCTCGCGCTGCGATCACAGCGGGTGAGGGGATACAAATCGGCGCCGTCGGCAAACCTGGAGTCGGCCTCGTGCCGTCGAAGGAAGGCCCGGACGTCTTGCGGTGGACGGTCTTCTCCATCCCGACTGTGGCGGGCAGCGCCGAAACGGTCGGGCTCCGTGAAGCCGAATACGAACTGCGTCAAGCTGTTCGGGATGCAGCGGAGATCCTCGGTGGGCTTCCGACTGTTGCCACGGGTATGCCCGGTAGCGACGCGCGCACCCTGGTCGCCGAAGCACTGCAGGCGCAGGCCGGGTATCGCTGGCCGTCGACGCTGTCACCGCGGCATCTGCAGGTGATCGACACCGCCGACAACGTGGCAGCGATTCTTGCCGTCGCCGCGTCGGCCGGGACCAACCAGGCACCGAGCGTGTCCACCGCGCAGACGCGTGAAGACCTGCTGCGACGACTGTGGGACGTCGTCCGCATCGCCCGTGTTGCGTCGGCCAACAGTGTGTCGATCAGAGCTTGAGCACGAAGTTCCGGCGTTTCTCGGCGAACCCGTTGCGGTCACCGAACATGTCGATCTTCATCTCTTCGAGTTCACGTTCCTCGTAGGGCTGCACCGGATCGCGTTCCAGCCGAAGACGTTTGCGCTCCAGCATCGATTCCAGGCGATCTCCTTCGAGTAAGTCGACGGCGACCTTGTCCAGCCACGCCTCGAACAGATCCGGCCGCCTGGGGCCGATCGCGTCGACCAGTCCGATGTCCAATGCGCGACGAATACCGATAGGACTGCATTCGGTCAGCAGGCTGCGTGCCTGCTCCTCGCCCACGCGGGCCGGAAGTGTGTACGTGTGCAGTTCCGAGCCGAACAGGCCCATCGTGGCGTAGTGAGGATTGAGAACCACACCGTCCCTGGCCACGACTACGTCGGCCCCGAGCGGGAGCATGACCCCACCGGCACCGGCGTTGCCGGTGAAAGCCGCCACCACCACCTGCTCCGTACAGGTGACTATCGCTTTCGCGATCTCGTTGATGGCCTTGATATTGGCCCACGCTTCTCCGGCTTGATCCGACGCAGCCTCGATGACGTTGAGGTGGATACCGTTGCTGAATCTGTCGTAGTCGCCCGTCAGGACAAGGATCTTGGTGTCCTGCGCGATCGCCCAGCGCAGCCTGGCCACCAGGCGTGCGCATTGCTTCGTACTCATCGCGCCGTTGTAGAAGCGGAACGAGAGATATCCGATATCACCGTCCCGGTGATAGTCGGTCTCAGGATAGCGGCTCTCCCAGACCTGTGGAACGAACACGTCCGGCCGCACGACAGCGGTCGACGGAAGTTTGACATTGCCCGCGCCGACGAGCCGCGCATGCCCAATCCACACCGAACCGGCACCGGTAGCAACACGTATTGCCTGGTGGAAGTACTCGACGATGGTGCCAGGTGCCGCATCGACGTGGGCGTCGAGGAAAGCGTCGTAGACGTAGACACGGTCGAGCCCGAGTTGAACGGCGACGCCGGGAAACCCGTCGGCGGCGTTGACGGCGCGGACGATGCTCGATGCGTCCTCCGCCCAACTGAACACGCGATCGGACTGTTTCATGCTCGGCCTCGATCGGGCCGATGCCACGGGTCTGGCAACGCGCTCGGACGGGATCGGCTGGAAATCAGGAGTACGGAAATGCTCGACGACCTCCGCTATGCACTCCATCGCCGCGTCGGTGACTGCCCCGTTGTACACCGAGGATTTGGTTGCCCCGCTCGGGATTTCGAAGGTCCGCCACGCCCACACCGCTCCTGCATCGAGTTCCTCGGCGGCCTGCAATGCGGTGACTCCCCAGATCGGTTCGTCGTCTGCAATTGCCCAGTCCAGCGACGACGGTCCGCGATCTCCGGGCGGGCCGGGGTGAATGATGATCGTCGTCCACCGCTGCCAAATAGATTCCGGTACATAGGCTTTCAGGAATGGGCAGATGACGATATCGAAATCCCCCGCCGCCGTTGCGGCCAGCGCCGCTTCTGCGTCGGCGACGACGGAGGTGCGGACCTGGTGTCCGGCCTCCCGAAGAACCAGGGCGGCCCGCTGGGAAAGACCGTTGTCGGAGGTGACGAGGAGAAGCACGCTCAACGGCGGCGCGGAAGCGACGTGTGGGCGCGAGCGCCGGAACAGCGCCGCGGTGGCCGCCCGCAAGCGCCCTTTGGCCGATCCACCTTCGCGTAGCTTCACCGTAGCTCCCACACCCGCAGTGGCCACAGAAGTCGCGAGGGCAGCGGATGTGGGCAGCGGTGTGACTTCGGGGGTTGAAACCATGGATTCCTGCTCGCATGCTCGAGTATCCGCAGCGCAGACCCGGCTCCCCCCAGAGCCGGGCCGACGCACCGATAGATTGATTGAGGTATTTAGGGACTTTATACCTACCGTCGGTTTGTTTCAATAGCTATTTTCAAGCAAACAGTTTGTCTGGTCAACGTCCGGGCTTGTGGTTGATCGCGATGTGGCGGTCGATTCGAATATGTTCGTCCAGCGTCGGGTAGCGCAGACCGGTGTCCTGGCTGTACCCCTGACGGCGCAACCAATCCAGGACATCGCCCCAGAACCAGATGCCACCGGCCACCGAGTTGTACGGAATCGGGAACGGAGTAGCGGCCTGCCGGACCCCTCGCACCCACTGTCCGACGGCTTGCCGGGTCACGCCCGCGCGGTCGGCAATGTCCTGGCGTGACACCAGGTCAGGATGTGTCCGCTGTGGGCGCACGCCCGCGGCTACCAACTGGTCCACCACGGTGATAGCCGTCGTCGCTGCGCGCATGCCCTCCGCGGTGAGCGTCAGCAACTGCAACCCACGTCGATCCTCGACCCTTCCGCCCAAGCTCTCTTCGATCGCCTGCTCTTGCGAGACTGTCAGCATCTGAACGATGAATGTGAATTCGTAACGGTGATAGAGGTCTTCGGCCACGCAATGAACATAGCCGTAAGCTGCACTGTTTCCACATGGACACACCCGGATCCCACCCTCGCACGCACAATGGGCAGATGATCGACGTGGACGACAGTCAGTTCGAGGACATGGTCAAACGGGCGCTCGACAGTCTGCCGCCCAAATTGGGAGCGGAGATGGCCAATGTCGCGGTGACCGTTCAACTCGAAGGGGGACGACCAGGGCTACTCGGGCTGTATCAAGGTATCCCGCTGACCAAGAGAACCACCACGTACGCGGGCGTACTCCCCGACCGCATCACGATCTACCGCAGGGCCATCTGTGCGATCTGCAGCACCGAAGACGAAGTGATCGAGCAGGTTCGCCGAACCGTGATCCACGAGATCGGCCACCACTTCGGGATCGGGGATCCCCGGTTGCGCGAACTCGGATGGTGACAACCGACTCATCTACAAGTCGGAAATCAGCTAGAGGTTGATAATCGGCGAATTGTCATGTCAGCTGTACCAAGCCCGCAACAATTGAACACTCACAGGAGTTCGCATGGTCAATTTGATCCAGATCGCCCCGAAGAATGCCCCGACGTTTGCGATGAGCCGACAAAAGGCTGCCGAACTGTTGGGTATCTCGGTCGACAGCGTCGCGTTTCTCCTCAAGTCTCGCTACCTCCCGGATCTGGACGCCGGCCGGTTGATCTCGATGGCCAACCAACCGTGGTTGTACTCGGACGGCGACTTTCCCGTCCTTCAGCAAGGCGCATCCGAACTTGCACCGAAGAAGATGCTGCCCGCCCGTAAGTACATCGGCGAGAGCGCAATTCACTCCGATGCCGAATGCGTGGAAGCCAACCAGGGACAGTGGGCCGGCTTCAATGTCGACCACGTGTTGAGCGCCCGCTTCCTGCCCGTGACGCTGCGCAAGTTCCCGGTGTCGGTTCTGCAGATCCACGACGTCAACGACGATGACGAGGAACGGGTCTCGTTTGTCGCGACCCTCGCCGGGCGAGTCCGCGAACTGGGCGCGCCCGAACTCAACTACATCGACCCGTCACTGAGCCCGCAAGAGCGACAGATCGTCGAGACGCTCCTCACCTCGCGCAGCACGTCCACCGTTCCGGGGCCCTGCGGAAAGCTCAAGCAGCCGAGCACCTGAGCGTCGGGGCGTCAGCGGGGGCGCTGAACGGCCGCGCAGCAGTTCACTGCACACGAGAGTCCGTTGGTGGTCGAGCCGAGCAGCGGCTCGACCCCCAGTCGCAGTGGCTGCTCGGCCTCGGCCAGTTCCTGAACGAGCGTGGGCACCAGCTGCGCAAAACGCTGATCGCGGCCGGGTGTCGCTGCACGAACGAAATCCATCCCGAGTTCGGCTGCCTTGTCCTTGGCCTCGGTATCCAGATCCCACACCACTTCGAGGTGATCGGAGACAAAGCCGACGGGGCACACGATCACGGCACGAACGTCCTTGGCGGACAACGTATCCAGATGATCGCAAATGTCAGGGTCCAGCCACGGAACCTGCGGCGGGCCTGATCGCGACTGCCACACCAGATCAAAATCTTCGACGCCGACGGCGTCGGCAACAAGCTTCGCGGCCTCGGCGACCTGTCGGCTGTAGAGGTTTCCACCCTCCGTCGGCGGACCCGCATTGCGGTCTGCGGCAATCGGTACCGAATGCGCTGTGAACACCAGGCGCGCGGTATCGCGAGTCGCTTCGGGCAACTCGGCGCGGGCAGCTCGGACCCCGTCGGCGAATGCGCCGACGACCAGCGGATGGTCGTAGTACTGGCGAAGTTTGGTCAGCGTCGGCGCGCCGTCACCGACCGCCTCACGGGCACGGGCGATGTCCTCGTGGTACTGCCGACACCCGGAGTAACCGCCCCACGCCGACGTGGCGAACACGGCGGCGTTGCGGACACCGTCCTCGCGCATCTTGGCAACGGTGTCTTCGACCATCGGGTGCCAGTTGCGGTTGCCGAAGTACACGGGCAAGTCCAGGCCGGCTGCTGCCAGTTCACCCTCGACCCGGTCGATCAGGTCCCGATTGAGCGCGTTGATAGGTGAAACCCCACCGAAATGCATGTAGTGCTCGACGACGGCGTCGAGGCGCTCCGCCGGCACTCCCCTACCGCGCGTGACGTTTTCGAGAAAGGGTCGTACGTCTTCGGGTTTTTCGGGACCGCCGAACGACAAAACGAGAAGAGCATCGAACTGCACGTCCATACTTGCGGTCATGAGTTCAATCTTGCGCGATGCCGTTCGGCGGGGATCATCCGGGTACTCACCTGCGTAGTAGAACTAGTGCTACTAGCCGACCATCGCGTGGAAGCCGCCGTCGACGTAGATGATCGACGCGGTCGTGCCGGGCAACCAATCCGAGAGGACGGTGCAGACGGTCTTGGCCACGGGCTCGCGATCGTCGACGTCCCAGCCGATGGGCGCAGCGCCGTCCCACGCGGTGTTGAGCTTGTCCAACTCCGCGCCCGGACCGGTGCTGTCACCGGCAATGGCCTTGGCGGCCAGGGTCTTGATCGGACCGGAGGACACCAGGTTCGAGCGGATGCCACGAACGCCGACCTCTTTGGCCACATAGCGGTTCACGGCCTCGAGCGTCGCCTTGGAGACGCCCATCCAGTTGTAGAACGGCATCGCGCGTGCCGGATCGAAGTCCATACCGACGATGGACGCGTTGTCGTTGAGCACCGGCAGCAACGCCTTGGCCAGCGCGCTGTACGAGTATGCGGACACCTCGAGTGCGACAGCCACGTCCTCCCACGGCGCGTCCATGAACGGGCTTCCCAGGCAGGAACGGGGGGCAAAGCCGATCGAGTGGACGACGCCGTCGATACCCTCGGGAGCCAGCTCGCGAACACGCTCGGCGAGGGAGGCGAGATCCTCGGAACTCTGGACGTTGAGCGAGATTGCCGGCGGCACGGGCTGCGGCAGGCGCTGTGCGATGCGGTCGATGAGGCGCAGACGATCGAACCCGGTGATGAGAACCTTCGCGCCCTGCTCCTGCGCGACCTTGGCCACGTGGAACGCGATCGACGAATCGGTGATGATGCCGGTGACAAGAATGGTCTTACCCTCGAGCAAACCGCCCATGAGATGTCCTCCTGATTTCAGACGTACGAGAAAGGTGTGCGTGTTCGAAAAAGCGGGTCAGTGCCCCATGCCGAGTCCGCCGTCGACGGGGATGACCGCACCCGAGACATATGCCGAATCGTCCGAGGCGAGGAAACTGACAACTGCTGCAACATCTTCCGGCTTTCCGGTCCGCTGCAACGGGATGAACTCGGTGGCCTTGTCCTTGACGTCGTCGCCCAAGGCGGCCGTCATGTCTGTCTCGATGAATCCGGGAGCGACCACGTTGGCGGTGATCGAGCGCGAGCCGAGTTCCCTGGTCAGGGAACGAGCGATACCGACGATGCCTGCCTTGGACGCGGCGTAGTTGACCTGGCCGGCCTGTCCTGCCAGACCCACCACCGAACCGAGGAAGATGAACCGTCCGAAACGCGCGCGCAGCATCGAACGGGTCGCACGCTTGGAGAGGCGGAAGGTTCCGGTCAGATTCGCGTCGACGACGCTCGTGAACTGCTCTTCGCTCATCCGCATGATCAGTGTGTCGTCGGTGACGCCGGCGTTGGCGACGATGACCTCGACCGGGCCCTGGTGTGCCTCGACCTCTTTGAACGCCCGGTCGATCGACTCGGTGTCGGTGACGTCGCAGACAACGCCGAACAAACCTTCAGGGACACCGGAACCGCGATGCGTGACGGCTACCTTGTGACCGTCTGCAGCGAGTCGCTGAGCGACGGCCAAGCCGATTCCGCGGTTGCCGCCGGTGACGAGCACCGAGCGCGGTGTGGTGACGGTCCGTTCGGAAACCACTGGCGTGGGAGGGATAGACATGGCGATCAACCTATCAATTCTCTGCGGGCCGCGTACCAGCGGTATTTGGACAATTCGGAACTGCTCTCGATCAAGGCAGACGCTGCCTGCGTACCAGGGCGATCGTCAGACCTGCGGTCGCGAACACGACGCCGAGGATCAACCATGGTCGACTCGCGTCGCCTCGAGTCGTCTCGAAACCGATCTGCTCTTCGAGCGTGTCGTACACCTGGCGCAGTTCTTCCAGGCTCGATGCCGTGAAAAAACTTCCCCCGGACAGGTTGGCGATCTCTTTCAACGACGCATCGTCGACCGGGACGGGGATTCGGTCCCCTTCGATCTCGACGCGTCCGTATGTCGTTCCGAAGGAAATGGTCGAGATCGGAACGCCTTTGTCCTTGGCCTGACGGGCAGCGGTGAATCCGCCCCGCGGATCGTCCGGGTTCTCGGGAACGGTCTGCTTACCGTCGGACAGCAACACGATGCGCGCCGGGGGCGCCTGATCGCTTCCGCCGAGAACCGCCGACAGCGTGTCGATCGACTGCAAGGAGGTGAAGATCGCCTCGCCCGTCGCCGTCCGCTCACTTAGCTTCAGGTTGTCGATGGCGACCTTCGTCGCGTCACGATTCGTGGTGGGCGACACCAGAACCGAGGCGGTTCCGGCAAACGCGACCAACCCGAGGTTGATTCCAGGAGTGAGACCGTCGGCAAACGACTTGGCTGCTTCCTGCGCTGCTGCCAATCGCGTCGGCTCGACATCGGTGGCCTGCATCGACAGCGACACGTCGATCACGAGGATCACGGTGGCGCGGTTTCGCGGGACCTTCTTGTCTGCCGTCGGACCGGCGAGGGCAACGGTGAAGAACACCAACGCGACGACCATCAGAATCGCCGGAATATGACGCCACCGCCCCGGCCGCGAAGGCGCGACCTTCTCCAGTAGCGCGAAGTTCGTGAACCGAAGTGTGTGCTTTTCACGCTGCTTCTGGACAAAAACGTAACCGACCACCAACGCGGCGATGACAGCGAGGAACAGCAGCCACCACGGTGCGGTGAATTGAGAAAGACTCACGAACGAACGCCCCCAGTTCCGGCGCCGGCACCATAACTGTGGCGGCGTGCCGAGATGAATCTCACGACGTCGGCGATCCAGTCCCTGTCGGTGTGCAGAGACATCAGTGGTGCGCCGCAACGACGTAGAGCTTGCCGGACCTCGACGCGGTGCTCAGCGGCGACTCTGGCGAAGTCTGCTCGCAGTTGCGGCGTCGTGGTGAATTCTCTCGTCCGACCGGACTCCGGATCGTGGAGCACCACGTCGCCGACGTCGGGCAGTTCGAGGTCACGCGGATCGACCACTTCGACGCCGAGCACGTCATGCCGTCCCGAAATGGCGCGCAGCGAGCGTTCCCAGTCGATCGGCCCGAGGAAGTCACTGATGACCACCGCGAGTCCGCGTCGACGCTGTGGGCGTCTGAGCGCTTCGATCGCCCCGACCAGATCGCCTCGTACCCCGTCCGGAGCGTGCGGGGTCGTCGCGATCTTACGAAGCATCGCCTGTGCGTGAATTCGCCCACCACGGGCCGGAATTCGTGTTGTCTGTGCGCCCGTCGAGATGATGGCGCCGACGCGATTACCTCCCGAACTGGTCAAGTGGGTGATCGCTGCAGCCGCGGCGACGACCAGGTCGCGCTTCTCGCATCCGGCCGTCCCGAAATCGAGACTTGCGGACAGGTCGATGACGAGCCACGTCTCGAGCTCACGATCTGCGACCGACTGACGCACGTGCGGATGCGTCGTACGGGCGGTGACGGACCAGTCCATCTGCCGCACGTCGTCGCCTGGCTGATACTCGCGAGCGTCCCCCGGTTCCGAACCCGGGCCGGGAATCAGACCGAGGTGGTCGCCGTGCAGCACACCGTCGAGGCGGCGACGAACCGTCAGCTCGAGGGTGCGCAGCGCAGCGGTGAGCTTGGGATCACTGAGCTCGCCGGATCGGAACGACGGCGGAGAACCGGTGGATCCGGCGGGTGTCGCCTGGCCACCGTCGCGGCCTTCGGTCACTGCGGGCGACTCATCGTCTCAGCGGTCGCGATCGGCGCGCCGTTGCCCTGCGGATTAGCTGTGCCCTGTGGGTTGACGGTGCCCTGTGCGTTGAACTGCGGTGCTTGCGGTGCGCCCTGTTGGGGCGGTCCGGGAACGGTGGGGACCGGTCGCGCGGCGATCTGCGGCAGTCCGACGGTCTGCAGTACCCGGGCGATGACGGCGTCGGGAGTCACCTCGTCGGCCATGGCGTCGTACGAGAGAACGAGGCGGTGACGCAACACGTCCGGGATCACTTCGATGACGTCCTGCGGCACGACGTAGTCGCGGCCTCGGACGAGTGCGAGGGCCCGCGACGCGGCGATGATGCCGAGCGTCGCACGGGGTGAGGCACCGTAGGCGATCCAGCCTGCGACGTCCTCGAGTCCGACCTCACGCGGCGTGCGGGTAGCGGCGATGACTCGGACCACGTAGTCGACCAGGGCGTGGTGGACGAAGACGTTGCTGGCGACGCGTTGGAGCCTGACCAACTCCTCCGGACCGAGAATCTGGTGCGGCTCCGGAGCTGCCACGCCCATCCGGTAGACGATTTCGCGTTCTTCCTCCACTGTCGGGTAATCGACGAGGATCTTGAACAGGAAGCGGTCGCGCTGCGCTTCGGGGAGCGGATAGACGCCCTCGTTCTCGATGGGGTTCTGCGTCGCCATCACCAGGAACGGATCGGGCATGTGGTACCGCTTGCCACCGATCGAGACGTGGCGTTCTGCCATCACCTCGAGGAGCGCGGACTGCACCTTGGCCGGGGCACGGTTGATCTCGTCGGCCAACACGAAGTTGGCGACGACGGGGCCGAGTTCGGTATCGAACTCCTCGCGGCCCTGACGGTAGATGCGCGTACCGATGAGGTCGGTGGGCACCAGGTCCGGGGTGAACTGCACGCGGGAGAAGGAACCACCGACGACCTTCGCGAAAGTCTCGACGGCCAGCGTCTTGGCGACGCCGGGGACTCCCTCGAGGAGGACGTGCCCCTTGGCCAGGAGACCGACGAGAATGCGCTCGACAAGACGGTCCTGCCCGACGATGACTCGCTTGACCTCGTAGATCGCTCGTTCCAAGGTCTGAACGTCGGCTGTCAGGGAAGGTGCTGCTCCGTCCGCACTTCCGCCCGCCTTGCTTACGTCGACCGTTCCGACCGAATCTTCACGTGAGGTCACCAAGAATCCATCGCTTTCACCTAGAAAAGTACCGACAGTAACGTGTTCCCCGTCAACTATTCCAGGTAGTTGCGCTCGATGCCGTAACACCACGTCGGGAACTTGATACTTCTCCTGACAATGCGGTCGTCAGCGACAATTTCCTCTGACCGTCAGGACACCAGTCGGACGGCGTACGGCGTCATTCCGCCCCAGCGAACCGGGGAGACCATGACACTCGAACCGGATTGTGGTGCTTCGAGCATCTGCCCGTTACCGAGGTAGAGCGCCACGTGCTGGCTGGCGTTGGGGCCGTAGAAGATCATGTCGCCGCGCTTCATCTCCGAGGACGGAACCTGCGTGCCCGCGGTGTACTGATAGCCGGTGTAGTGCGGCAGCGAGATCCCGATGCCGGCAAAGGCGTAGATCATCAAGCCGGAGCAGTCGAACCCGACTTTGTTGAAGTCGCCGTAACTGTCAGCGACGCCGCCGTCACGGATGCCTCGCGTCGGACCGTTCTCGTCGCCGCCGCCCCAGGCGTACTGCACGCCTAGCTGAGACATCCCGCGGTCGATGACGGATTCGATTGCAGCGCTTCCGGTAACGGAAGGCTTCGGCGTGGTGGGTTTCGGCGTCGTCGGCTTGGGGGTGGTGGGCTTGGGCGTGGTGACCGTTTCCTCGTCGGTGCCGGTCTCTTCGTCCGTGCCTGTTTCTTCGTCGGTCCCGGTTTCCTCGTCCGTCCAGGTGTCGTCGTCGTCCGGGATGACGGTCGGAGTCGGGTCTTCGACCGCGGTGTGCGGACGCTGGGCTGCTGCCAGTGCTGCAGCTCGGTCCTTGGCTGCCTGGTCGGCAGCGGCACGGGCGGCGGCCTGAGCGGCGGCTTCCTTGGCAGCGGCTTCGAGAGCCTTCTGATGAGCTTCCTCGGCGCGGCGCTGTTCGTCCCACGTCGCGTACGCCTGGCGTTGCCCCTGCAAGCCGGCGACGGCATTGCGGGCGGCGTCGAGCTGAGCCTGAGCGGAGTTGCGCTCGGCTTCGATCGACGCCTTCTTGGCTACCTGCTGATCGAGGGCATTGCGCGCGATCTGAATCGCTTGCTCCGCCAGATCCTTCAGCTGGGCGGCGACCTCGGCGGCGGCGTCGGCCTGCTGCTTGGCCTGACGGGTCGCGGAGTCCTTGTTCGCCTGCTCGGTACGTGCTCGCTGGAGACCGTCGAGCACTGCGCTCTGTGTATTGGCGAGAAGTTTGAGGACCTGGGCACGGTCGAGAACGTCGCCCGGCCCCTTGGCGTCGAGGAACGACGAGATCGATGCAGTATTGGTGCCCTTGACGTAGCTCGAGCGTGCGTACTTGTCGAAGTCCGTCTGAGCGACTTCGATCTGCGCCGACGCGTCCTTCAGAGCTTGTTTGGTGACTCCGACGGCCTGCGCTGCGGAGTCTGCGGCGCCGCGGGCGTTCTGCAGATCCACGAGAGTCTTGTTGACGTCTTCACGCTTGATCGCAACTTCGTTGTCAAGTGCCGACAACTGTTCGTTGGCCGATGCGACTTGATTGATGAGCGCGCTGACGGTGCCGACGCTCGACGAGACCTGCGAATCTGCCGCGGCGATGTCCGAGTCACTCGGATTCGGTGGCGGCGGCGGTACGGCCGAGGACATGGCCGGCGTTCCGACGATCAGGGATCCGACGACGCCGAATCCGATGACCAGTTGCGCCAGGCGCATCGACTTACGGGAAGGACCACGACGGGACTCGCCGCCACGTGTTACTTGCCTCACAAATAACTCTCCCTCGCGTGTAACGCCACGGCCCGCTGGGTCGCCGATCCGTGCGGGGAGGGAATGCGCAGACCAAGCACCGGTCGCCCACAGCCCGAGAGCTGACGGTTGACCCGGACGTGCCGTAAGAACGCCACCGCCGGAACCTCGAGAACAAGGCAACCGACAAGTACGCGTCGAACAACATCAGCCTGTCTGCGACACTTCTTCCCCAAAAAGTGCCAGTTGTACCGTACGACACTCAAGCGTTCTTTGGAAACTTTAGCCACAAATAACACAAACGGTATTTGAGCTGGTCGAATGGCATGCAGGCACCAAAAAGGGCAGGTACTCACCGCAAACAGCGGTGAGTACCTGTTTTCGACGAGTTACTGAAAATCTCGCAAAAGGACCAAGGTCAGACGGAATCGGCCCGGTGGTCGGAAGATTTCGCAATCTCTGAAGCAGAACCGATATGTCTGGTTTGCGTATTTTCCGGCTCTCGCCGCCATTTGACCGCGAAGGTAATTCCGGCAATTACCGCCACGACGGCGATGACAAGAACCGTGTACAACGTCCACGGCGGACCAGGCGCCACGATCTCGTGCGAGAAACGGTCCGCGGTCACACTCGCGCTCTCGCCGAATGACCGGTCCTGCGCAGTTTCGAGTTGGACGCGGCTGACCGAGTCGCTGTAGCTTCCCATCCAATCCGGGCTCAGAACGAGAACTGTGCCGCCTTCGGTCTTGCCGACCGTCGTGGCCAGGTCCCGAAGATCGGACGGCCGGCCCGGATTCGCATCGACGACGACGACGACGCTCAAGTCGACACCACGTTCGCGAGCGTCGGTCACCACCGCGGTCAGCCCGGCAACATCGGACTCGGGGGCGGAGACGCCGTCCGTCGAGAGATCCGCGAATACGTCGTCGAGATCGACGTCCGACGGAACAGCGGTGTGCGACGGAAAAGAGGTGTGCGACGGGGACTTCACGTGCACGGGCGCGAAAGCGTGATTGGTAGGAGCAGACATCTCTCATCCGGGTGCTGTTCGGATTCCGTCCACCGCTGAGTTGCGGGGAGTTGGTCCGAGGTCGTTTGTCGGCGGCCGACCCGCGACGGGCCTGCATGCAGCCTACTTCAGGTCGACTGCCACCCGGCGTCACACACAACCGCCGCGCGTGCCGCCTGAGTGGCAACTGTGGGTGCGGTCACCCAGCCAAGCCTGCGTTGCGCAGGCCCGCAGTCTGCATGAAGATTGTTTCGGTCAACTTGCCCTGAATTCTCACAGGACAAGCGTACTGTTAGACTTGGACCGAGAGGTACCACCGGTCAGGACAGGTTCTACCGCAGCTCCGATGTTCGGACAGTTCTCACGCGAACTGTGCGATTGGCGTGAGCTACGGAGGATCTACCAGCCGAAGTACCTCGCTTCAGCTGCCGACACAGCCCCGTCGGTAGCGACCCTCATAGACGAGTGGAGCAGACGTGAGCACCAGTATCGATTCATTCGGAGCCAAGGGAACCCTCGAGGTCGGTGAGAACTCTTACGAGATCTTCCGCCTCTCGGCTGTCCCCGGCACCGAGAAATTGCCCTATTCCTTGAAGGTTCTCGCCGAGAACCTTCTCCGCACCGAAGACGGTGCCAACATCACCGCGGATCACATCCGCGCCATCGCGAGCTGGGATCCCTCAGCTGAGCCGAGCATCGAAATCCAGTTCACGCCTGCCCGCGTGATCATGCAGGACTTCACCGGCGTTCCTTGCATCGTCGACCTCGCCACCATGCGTGAGGCCGTCACCACCCTCGGCGGCGACCCGAACAAGGTCAACCCGCTCTCCCCCGCCGACATGGTCATCGACCACTCGGTCATCCTCGACGTCTTCGGCCAGGCCGACGCACTCGAGCGCAACGTCGACCTCGAATACGAGCGCAACGGCGAGCGTTACCAGTTCCTTCGTTGGGGCCAGGGCGCATTCGACGACTTCAAGGTCGTCCCCCCGGGAATGGGAATCGTTCACCAGGTCAACATCGAATACCTGGCTCCCACCGTGATGTCCCGTAACGGACAGGCCTACCCCGACACCTGCGTCGGCACCGACTCGCACACCACGATGGTCAACGGCCTCGGCGTGCTCGGCTGGGGCGTCGGCGGCATCGAGGCCGAGGCAGCAATGCTCGGCCAGCCCGTCTCCATGCTGATCCCCCGCGTTGTCGGCTTCAAGCTCTCCGGCGAGATCAAGCCCGGCGTCACCGCAACCGACGTCGTGCTCACCGCCACCGAGATGCTCCGCAAGCACGGCGTCGTCGGCAAGTTCGTCGAGTTCTACGGCAACGGTGTTGCCGAGGTTCCGCTCGCGAACCGCGCAACGCTGGGCAACATGAGCCCCGAATTCGGTTCCACCGCAGCGATCTTCCCGATCGACGCCGAGACCATCGAATACCTGCGCCTCACCGGCCGCAGCGACGAGCAGCTCGCTCTCGTCGAGGCGTACGCCAAGGAACAGGGCCTGTGGCACAACCCCGACAAGGAACCCGTCTTCTCGGAGTACATCGAGCTGGATCTGGGAACCGTTGTTCCCTCGATCGCCGGCCCGAAGCGCCCGCAGGACCGAATCCTGTTGTCGGAGTCCAAGACTGCGTTCCGCAAGGACATCCACAACTACGTGGAAGAGAACTACCCGACCGAGCACACCCAGCTCGACGAGGCAGTCGAAGAATCCTTCCCGGCTTCCGACCCCGCAGTTCTGTCGTTTGCCGACGACGGAGCAGTCGACGTTCTCTCCGCTGCCAACGGTGCAGAAGGCCGTCCGAGCAAGCCGGTTGTCGTCAAGTCCGACGCCGGTGAGTTCGTTCTCGACCACGGCGCCGTCGTTGTAGCCGGCATCACGTCCTGCACCAACACGTCCAACCCGTCGGTCATGCTCGGCGCTGCACTGCTCGCACGCAACGCCGTCGAAAAAGGCCTTGCCACCAAGCCGTGGGTCAAGACCAACATGGCTCCCGGTTCGCAGGTCGTGACCGACTACTACGAGAAGGCCGGCCTGTGGCCGTACCTCGAGAAGCTCGGCTACTACCTCGGTGGTTACGGCTGCACCACGTGCATCGGTAACACCGGACCCCTGCCCGAGGCAGTCTCCAAGGCGATCAACGACAACGATCTCTCGGTCACCGCGGTGCTCTCGGGTAACCGTAACTTCGAGGGACGTATCTCCCCCGACGTCAAGATGAACTACTTGGCTTCCCCGCCGCTGGTGATTGCCTACGGCCTCGCCGGAACCATGGACTTCGACTTCGAGACCGATTCGCTCGGTAACGACACCGACGGAAACCCCGTCTACCTCAAGGACATCTGGCCGTCCACGCAGGAAATCGAAGAGACCATCAAGTCCTCGATCGACCAGGACATGTTCCGCAAGTCGTACGCAACCATCTTTGCGGGCGACAGCCGCTGGCAGAACCTCGAAACCCCGAAGGGCGACACCTTCGAGTGGGACGTGAACTCCACCTACGTGCGGAAGCCACCCTACTTCGACGGCATGACGATGGATCCGGCTCCGGTCAAGGACATCAAGGGCGCCCGCGTCCTCGCGCTGCTCGGCGACTCGGTCACCACCGACCACATCAGCCCGGCAGGTCCGATCAAGGTCGGTACCCCCGCCGCGCAGTACCTCGACTCTCACGGCGTCGAGCGTGCGGATTACAACTCGCTCGGCTCGCGTCGCGGTAACCACGAGGTCATGATTCGCGGTACTTTCGCGAACATCCGTCTGCGCAACCAGCTCCTCGACGACGTCTCGGGTGGATACACACGCGACTTCACGCAGGAAGGCGCACCGCAGGCATTCATCTACGACGCGTCGCAGAACTACCAGGCAGCCGGCATCCCGCTGGTCGTCCTGGGCGGCAAGGAGTACGGCTCCGGATCCTCGCGTGACTGGGCAGCCAAGGGCACCAGCCTGCTCGGCGTCAAGGCCGTCATCACCGAGTCGTTCGAGCGCATCCACCGCTCCAACCTCATCGGCATGGGCGTTGTCCCGCTGCAGTTCCCGGTCGGCGAGTCCGCAGGTTCGCTCAAGCTCGACGGCACCGAGACCTTCGACATCGAAGGCGTCGAGAAGCTCAACGAGGGCGTCACCCCGAAGACCATGAAGGTCACGGCGACGCGCGAGAACGGCGAGAAGGTCGTGTTCGACGCAGTCGTACGCATCGATACCCCCGGCGAAGCGGATTACTACCGCAACGGTGGCATCCTGCAGTACGTGCTTCGCAACATGATCCGGGGCTAGTAGGCACTACGTGCCTGTGAGCACTTTCGGCCCATGACGGGTCACAAAGCGCTCACGACCACTTTCGCCGGAAGGCGAACCATGTTTCATCGGTGGTCGTGAGCGCTTTGTGCACTGAGTCGTCATTCAGCGCCTACGGCCGAAAGTGCTCACAGGCAACCCGACAAAGGAGGGATGCCCGTGCCCAAGGTCAGTGAAGACCATCTCGCGGCACGGCGCAGTCAGATCCTTGACGGCGCCCGCCGCTGCTTTGCGGAATACGGCTACGACGGCGCCACAGTTCGCCGTCTCGAAGAAGTCACCGGTTTGTCCCGGGGAGCGATCTTTCATCACTTCAAGGACAAGGACGGCTTGTTCCTCGCGCTTGCCAGCGAGGATGCGAGCCGGATGGCAGATGTCGTCGCCGAAGAGGGCCTCGTCCAGGTCATGCGGGACATGCTCGCGCAGCCCGATCAATTCGATTGGCTGGGAACGCGACTGGAGATAGCGCGTCGACTACGCAACGACGCCGATTTCCGTGAGAAATGGTCGCAGCGCTCCGCAGAACTGACGGAAGCGACCAGTGCGCGCCTCGCCCGACAGAAATCGGCCGGCCGACTCCGTGACGACGTTCCCACCGAAATCCTGATCGGGTATCTGGATCTGGTGATGGACGGCCTGGTCGCGAGAATCGCCTCCGGCCACGGCGTCGACAACCTTTCGGCTGTTCTCGACCTGGTCGAGGAGTCTGTGCGACGAAGGGATTGAGGGGCTTCGCCCCCGTGAGTGGTTGAGGAGTGCGGGGACTCCCTAACCACTCACAGGGGGTCAGGCGAGCTGGATCAGCTCGAGGTACTCCTGCGACCAGTGGTCCTCGTTGCCGTCGGGCAGGAGGATGACGCGCTCGGGGTTGAGTGCCTCGGCAGCACCCGGATCGTGAGTGACCAGAACGACGGCGCCGGTGTAGCTGCGGAGCGCGTCGAGCACCTGCTCGCGTGAGATCGGGTCCAGGTTGTTGGTGGGCTCGTCGAGAAGCAGAACGTTGGCGGCCGAAGACACCAGACCGGCCAGAGCCAGACGCGTCTTCTCACCACCCGAGAGCGTTCCGGCCGGCTGTTCGAGCTGCGGGCCGGTGAACATGAAGGCACCGAGCAGCGAACGCAGTTCCTGCTCCCCTGTGTCCGGCGCGGCGTGGCGGATGTTCTCCCACACGGATGCGTCGTCGTCGAGAGTGTCGTGCTCCTGAGCGAAGTATCCGACCTTGAGTCCGTGACCGGCGATCAGCTCGCCCGCGTCCGCCTTCTCCGCGCCCGCGAGGATGCGGAGCAGCGTGGTCTTACCCGCACCGTTGAGTCCGAGGATGACCACACGCGATCCACGGTCGATCGCGAGATCGACACCGGTGAAGATCTCGAGCGAGCCGTACACCTTGGTGAGGTTCTTGCCCATCAGCGGAGTCTTGCCACACGCTGCCGGTTCCGGGAACCGAATCCGCGCCACCTTGTCCGAAACGCGTTCTGCGTCGAGGTTCGCCATCAACTTGTCGGCTCGCTTCGCCATGTTCTGCGCGGCGACGGCCTTGGTTGCCTTCGCGCCCATCTTCGCAGCCTGAATCCGCAGCGCGCCAGCCTTCTTCTCGGCATTGGCGCGCTCACGACGGCGACGCTGCTCGTCCGTGGCGCGCGCGTCGAGGTACTTCTTCCAGTTCATGTTGTAGACGTCGGCCTCACCGCGGACGGCATCGAGGAACCACACGCGGTTGACGACGTCGTTGAGCAGGTCGACGTCGTGGCTGATGACCACCAGTCCACCCTCGTGGTTCTGGAGGAATCCACGCAGCCAGGTGATGGAGTCGGCGTCGAGGTGGTTGGTGGGCTCGTCGAGGAGCAGCGTCGTGTCCGAGCGTGCACCGCTGCCGTCCGAGGCGGCAAAGAGGATTCGTGCCAATTCGACGCGACGACGCTGACCGCCGGACAGTGTGCTGAGCGGCTGGCCGAGAATACGGTCTTCGAGGCCCAGGCTGCTGGTGATTCGTGCGGCTTCACTCTCGGCTTCGTATCCGCCGAGGGCCGAGAACCGATCCTCGAGCTGGCCGTACTTCTTGACGGCGCGATCCTGGGATTCCTGATCGAGCACCTCGCCCATCAGGATCTGCTGCTTCTCCATCTCACGGAGCATCGTGTCGAGACCTCGTGCGGAGAGAACCCGGTCCTTGGCGAGGATGCTCAGGTCGCCCTCCTTGGGGTCCTGAGGGAGGTATCCGAGTTCACCGGTGCGTACGACGCTTCCCGCGTATGCCTCACCTTCACCGGCCAGGATGCGCAGTGTGGTCGTCTTTCCGGCTCCGTTACGTCCGACGAGTCCGATCCGATCGCCCGGCTGGATGCGCAGCGAGGGCCCGGGAGCCGTGAGAAGGGTGCGGACACCGGCACGAACTTCGAGGTCAGTGGCGGTAATCAAGCAAACTCCTCAGGAAAAACGACGAATACGGGTAAACAATGCCTGACTTCAGACACAAGAACTATCGATTTTACCGTGACCTGACGGTCGTTCCGACCAGCAGCGTGTGAGTCCGCTAACGTTCGGGACATGACTAGCGAAAACAGCACTCGTCCTCGCGACCTCGAAGGCCGCGCCGCCATCGTCACCGGCGCAAGTCGCGGGATCGGCAAAGCTGTCGCCGCCGAACTCCTCGCGCGCGGCGCAGACGTCCTGATCACCGCCCGCAAGCCGGAGCCCCTCGAGGCCGCCGCAACAGAACTGTCCGCTCTGGGTCACGGCGGAAAGGTCGTCGCATTCGCGGGCAACGCTGCCGATGCCGAAGCCCGCTCCGGCGCCGTCGACCGCGCCGTCTCCGAATTCGGTTCGCTCGACATTCTGGTCAACAACACCGGCATCAATCCCGTCTTCGGTTCGCTCATGGAGGCGGACCTCGACGCCGTGCGCAAGATTTTCGACGTGAACGTGGTTGCCGCCCTCGGTTACGTCCAACAAGCACATCGGGCGTGGATGGGCGAACACGGTGGAGCCGTCGTGAACCTGGCAAGTGTGGCCGGGATCCGGTCGACGGGCGTCATCGCGGCGTACGGCGCGTCGAAGGCTGCGCTCATTCGGTTGACGGAAGAACTGGCCTGGCAACTGGGACCGAAGATTCGAGTCAATGCCGTAGCTCCCGGGATCGTCAAGACGCAGTTCGCGGCAGCACTGGTCGCTGCCGGCGAGGACAAGGCGTCGGCGGGCTACCCGATGAAACGACTCGGCACTCCCGAAGACGTTGCCGGCCTGGTCGGCTTCCTCGTCTCCGACGCGGCGGGATGGATCACCGGCGAAACGGTCCGGGTCGACGGCGGTCTGCTCGCAACGGGATCGATGTAGTGCGCCGATCATGAGCACACTCGACTCCTCCGCCGACGTGGTGATCGTGGGCGGAGGGCCGGCGGGGCGGGCACTCGCGACGCGCTGTATCGCCCGGCAACTCACCGTTGTCGTTGTCGATCCGCATCCTCATCGGGTGTGGACGCCGACGTACTCGGCGTGGGCAGACGAGCTGCCGTCGTGGCTGCCGGACGAGGTGATCGCGAGCCGAATCGAACGCCCGAGCGTGTGGACCAGCGGGCAGAAAACGCTTGATCGCATCTATTGCGTATTGAATACATCTTTACTGCAATCATTTCTCTCCGACACATCCATAAAGTTCAGAGGCTTACGCGCTCAAACACTGTCCACCACCACCGTCGTGTGCGTGGACGGATCGCAGCTGACGGGATCCGTCGTCGTCGACGCCCGAGGCACCGATCTGACAGTGACAACCGCGCAGCAAACGGCCTTCGGAATGATCGTGGACCGACCTCTGGCCGATCCGATTCTGGGCGGCAGCGAGGCCTGGTTCATGGACTGGCGAACAGACAACGGCACCTCCGACGCCGACGCCCCGTCGTTCCTCTATGCGGTCCCTCTCGATGACGAGCGAGTTCTCCTCGAGGAGACCTGCCTCGTCGGCCGGCCGGCGTTGGGGCTCCGCGAACTCGAAACACGTCTGCGCACCCGACTTCACAATCGGGGCTGCGAAGTGCCCGACGACGCGCCGGTCGAGCGAGTCCGTTTTGCGGTCGAAGGCCCGAGGGGGTCCTCACCGGACGGCATCCTCCGGTTCGGCGGGCGAGGCGGTTTGATGCATCCTGGAACCGGATACAGCGTTGCCTCCTCACTCGCCGAGGCAGACGCTGTCGCGAAAGCAATCGCCGACGGTGGGGATCCCAACGCGACACTCTGGCCGCGGTCGGCCAGGGCGGTGTCTGCCCTTCGCCGCGTTGGCCTGAATGCACTTCTCACCCTCGACTCGGACGAGGTCGCGACATTTTTCGACACGTTCTTCGATCTACCGATCGAGGCTCAGCGGTCCTACCTGTCCGATCGGCGGGACGCGTCCGCGACGGCGAAGGTGATGGCATCCCTGTTTCGGACATCACCGTGGCACGTCCGAAAGACGTTGATGCGCGCGCCGTTTCTGAGGTGAGCACTCTGGACCGACTACTGCGTTCCCATCGAGCCGGCGATCATCGGCCAGGAATTGTGTAGATCGTCCTGCCAGTAACCCCACGAGTGTGTTCCGGTCGGCTTGAAGTCGAAGGTCGCGGGGATGCCCAGAGCGTTCAGTCGGTCCGCCAGTCCGTGCGTGCACCCGTTGACCGCGGATTCGATGATTCCGCCGACGATGATCTGATTCAGGAGCGCTCCGGGATTTCCGTTCACATCGGGTGCCTGAAGGTTTTCGTGTGGACCTGGCAGCCCGGAACCGGTGGAGACGTACAGTTCGGTTCCTCGCAGTTTCTCCGCGTTCACGACGGGATCGTTCTCGCGCCATCCGGGACCGTCGAACGGTCCCCACATGTTTGTCGGGTCAGCGCCTCCCCGCGCGCCGACCACCAGCCGCACGTAGTCCTGCCCTGGCTGGGTGGAAGTCTCCGCGCACCCGCTGTAGGCACCGACACTGCGATACAGCCCTGGGGCTGAGATCGCGAGGTTGAGAACCGAGGTCGCCGTCATCGAGATCGCCGCGATGGAGTTGACCCCGTTGGTGCTGAACTGCGCGTCGATCACTGGCGGTAGTTCGCGGGTGAGAAATGTCTGCCACTTGTTGCGTCCGAGTACGGGATCGTCTTTCTGCCAGTCGGTGTAGTAGCTGAACGCTCCTTCCAACGGCGTCACGACGTTGACGTTCTTGTCGGCGAAGAAGTCCAGGACATCCGTCCGTCCTTCCCACGTTGCACTGTCCTCGCCACCGCCGGCGCCGTTGAGCAGATACAGCGTCGGGCGTGGGGCGCTGTAGTCGTCGGGAAGGATCACCTCGAGTGGTATGTCGCGGTCCATCGCATCCGAATGAACGGTGACCCTGACGGTGCGTGCCTGTTCGGCTGTTGCGGGCCAAGGTGCGAACAGCAGTGGAACCAGTGAAATCGCCAGCGCAGCGGTGACGCGTCGACGGAAGGTTCGGATACTCATCGGAGTATGCCCCCAAGTGTGCGAGTCGGATTCTCGGAGCGGATACCCGCTCGCTGCGCCCCGAACCGGCCCACCCGGACACAACGGTTCGGGATCAACCGAGAGCGTTTGCCTCGCGCAAACGGCCGGCGGCGACCATCATGGGAGACATGCGCTCGATTTGGAAAGGCTCGATAGCCTTCGGTCTGGTCAACGTTCCGGTCAAGGTGTACTCGGCGACCGAGGACCACGACATCCGATTTCACCAGGTCCATGCAAAAGACGGTGGCCGCATCAAGTACAACCGCGTGTGTTCCGAGTGCGGCAACACGGTCCAGTTCGCGGACATCGACAAGGCGTACGACTCGGAGGACGGGTCACGGGTCATCCTGAGCGACGAGGACTTCAACAAGCTCCCAGCCGCCGAGAAGCACGAGATTCCGGTGCTGGAATTCGTGCCGAACGATCAGATCGACCCGATCTTGTTCGAGAAGAGCTACTTCCTCGAACCGGATTCGGCGTCACCGAAGGCGTACGTCCTGCTCTCGACTGTGCTCACCGAGAGCGATCGAACAGCACTCGTGCACTTCACGCTGCGGCAGAAGACGCGTCTGGCCGCGATGCGCGCCCGCGACGGTGTCCTCGTGATCCAGACGCTTCTCTGGCCTGACGAAGTTCGCGCCGCAGAGTTCCCCTCGCTCGACGACGTGGAGAAGCCGAAGGTCAAGGAACTGAAGATGGCGCAGACGCTCGTCGAGAGCATGGCGGGCGACTTCGATCCGACCGAGTTCACCGACGATTACCAACTCCAACTGCGGCAGTTGCTCGACGAGATGATCGAGAACGGCGGCAAGAAGGTCATCCCTGCCGCCGAGGTCGATCAGGAAGGCACCGACGCCGAAGTGGTCGACCTGGTTGCCGCACTCCAGCGCAGTGTGGACGAAGCCAAGTCGAACGCAAGCAAAACCTCTGCCGGCAAAACGAGTGGAAGCAAGACGCGAGCGAAGAAGCGCGCCTGAGTCAGCCGCGCACGTCCTGAACCTCGATCAGAGCGTCCAGTTCCGCGTCGACGTCCGGGGCGGCGTGACGGCCCGTTCCGACTGCCAGGTTGATCACGGGTCCGACAGCGTCCAGCCCTGCTTCGGTGAACATCTCGGCGTGTGACGTGGGCACCGGACGGTCGATGATCACCCCGGACACGAACGGGCGCCACGCCGACGCAGTCCGCAGTGGGTCGAAGGTGTCGGTCTGTGCCGAGAAGAAGAGCAGATCGCCCACGAACTTGCCCGGACGGTAGCGGTGAGCCAGCTCGGCGCCGGCCGAGTACTCCTCGAACAGTCGCTCGATCCGCTCGCTCGAGACCAAGGGATGATCGCCGATGGCTCCGCGCAAGAGTTCTTCGGCGTCCTCGGGTGTCAGATCGCGCTCGTCGGTGCCCGGCACCGAGATCCCCAACCCGCCGATCAGTTCGGCGAGAGAAGGCTGCGCACCTGCCATAGTCGGGTCTTCGAGAACGAAGCTGTCGAGCAGAATCAGGTCGGCGACGCTCTCACCGGCTGCTTGCAACTGCACCGCCGCCGCATGGGCGATCAATCCGCCGATCGACCACCCCAGCAGGTGATACGGACCGTGCGGCTGGACGCCGCGAATTTCCTCGACGTACCGCGCCGCGAAGTCCTCGATCAGCTCCGCCCGGAATTCGGGGTCCGTCAGGACCGGTGACTGCAGGCCGTACAGCGGCCTGCTCGAATCGACGTAGCGATCGAGCGCCCCGTAGCACCAGGCCAATCCGATGGCCGGATGGATACAGAACAGTGGCTCGGCGCGGCCTTCCGGCCGCAGTGGCAGAACTACTGCAAGTGCGGAGGTATCCGCGTCACTTGTCACAACTTTTTCCTCGAGTTCGAAGAGTCTGCGCGCCAATGCCTCCGGAGTCGGGTCGGAGAATATCCACGCGACGGGAGCGGTCAGGCCGGTGCGTTCCTTGATGGCAGCGACCAAACGCGTTGCCATGAGTGAGTTTCCGCCGAGTTCGAAGAAACTCGAATCGGCGAAGGTGTCGGCGTCGGCAAGCTCAAGTACCTCCGCGAAAGCAGCGCAGATCGCGATCTCGTCGCTGCCTTCCGGGCCGCGTCCACTGGGCGACTCCCAGAGGGGAGCAGGTAGAGCGGTGCGGTCCAGCTTGCCGGCCGGTGTGGTCGGGACTGCGTCGATCGTGACAACAGCGGACGGGATCATGTGCGCAGGCAGGGATATGGCTGCGTGGCGGCGTAACGCGGAGGCGTCGACGTCCCCGTTGGCCGGGACGACGTACGCGACGATCCGAGCGTCGCCACCTTCACCGACGACCACGCTCACGGCCGAATGCACAGACGCCTCCGACGCCAGCACCGCGTCGATTTCGCCGAGTTCGATCCGGAACCCTCGCACCTTGACCTGGTGGTCCGCGCGTCCGAGGTAGACAAGCGACCCCGCACGATCTTCACACACGAGATCCCCGGTTCGGTACATCCGAGCGCCTTCGGGTCCGTGCGGGTCGGCGACGAACCGCGTCGCCGTCAGCGCGGGGTTGCCGAGGTACCCGCGGGCGAGACCGTCGCCGCTGACGTAGAGCTCACCGACGACCCGGCCGGGGACCGAGCGCAGGCGGGAATCGAGAACCATCGCGTCCACGCCGCGGATCGGACCGCCGATCGTGACGGGCTCCCCCGCTGCCAGCGAATCGCTGACGGTGACCGCGACGGTTGCCTCGGTGGGGCCGTACGCGTTGAACATTCGACGCCCAGGGGCCCACCGAGATACGAGGTCGGTAGAGCACGCATCGCCGCCGACGACTACGGCTTCGAGATGGTCGAGTCCAGCGGGATCGACAGTTGCCAGCGCGGCCGGAGTCACAAACGCATGGGTGATTGCCTGCTCGTCGAGCAATTCGTGCAATTCGACGCCGCCGATAATTGTCGGCGGCGCTATCACCATCGTTGCGCCGGCGCCGAACGCCAGCAGTAGCTCGAGAACCGAAGCGTCGAAGCTCGTCGAGGCGAAGCTCAGAGCGCGGGAGTGTGTGGTGACCCCGAAGCGTTCACGCTGTTCGTCGGCAAACGCTGCCAGTCCGGCGTGAGTGACCAACACGCCCTTGGGTTTTCCAGTCGAGCCCGAGGTGTAGATCAGGTAGGCCGGATTGTCGAGCTCGAGTGGCGCGTCGGGCAGAGTCTCGGAATGGACGGCCTCGATTTCGGCGGTGAATTCGGCCGCGTCGAGTTCGATCCACGACGTGACATCCGGGAGTTCGGCCAGATACCGGCCTCTGGTGATACCGAGGACTGCCCCACTGTCGGTGAGCATGTGCTCGATCCGCTCGGCGGGATACGCGGGATCGACGGGAAGGAACACACCGCCTGCTTTCGCCACGGCCCAGAGCGCGATCACGTAGTCGGCTGACCTTGGAAGCGCCAGTGCCACAACCATTTCCGGAGTGATTCCGCGAGCGATCAGTGCAAACGCCATCGCGTCGGAGCGTCGGTCGAGTTCGCCGTACGTGAGGGTGGTGGATGCAGCGACGTCGACAAGTGCCAGGGAATGCGGATCGGCGGCGCCGCGAAGCAGCAGTTCCGGCAAGGTCAGAGCATCGCCGGCCGGACGTCCGTGCAGCGCGCGCCGACCATGTCCCACGAGGTCCACGTCACCGACGACGACGGAGGGCTGGGCGGTCAGTGTCTCGACGATCGTTTCCAGCATCACCGCAAACGAGTTCGCCGTGTCGGCGTCGAAGAGGTCCTGTGCATAGGTGAGGGAGGCCGCGTAGTCGCCGCCCTCCTCCGCGGTCTGTTCGACAACGGTGAACTGCAGGTCGTACTTGGCGATGTCCGGTGTGATCTCGTGGGCGCGAACGGTAAGTCCCGGGAGATCCCACGCCGTCGGATGAGCGCCGTGGAACGAGATCATCGCCTGGAACACCGGATGACGGTCGGTGGCCCGGGTCGGCGCCACGACGTCCACGACCTGCTCGAACGGAATGTCCGCGTGGGCGAACGCGTCGAGATCGACGGACCGGACTGTACGCAGGACGTCGACGAAAGTGGATCCGGGGTCAATCGTCGTACGCAGCCCTACCGTGCCCACGAACATCCCGACGAGGTCGTCGAGAACTCGGTGTCCGCGCCCGGCGACCGGGGATCCGATCACGATGTCGGTGCTCCGGCTGAGCCTGGCCAGCAGCACCGCGTATGCAGCGTGCAACACCATGAACGGCGTCGCCCCATTCGCGCCGGCAACCGCCTCGACCGCGATCCGGGTGTGCGCCGGGAGCGAGACCGCGGCGTGGGCACCGCTCAACGACTGGGTGAGCGGGCGAGCCCGATCGCTGGGAAGGTCGATCAGCTCGGGGGCTCCCCGCAACGTCTCCTGCCAGTACGACGCCTGTGCCCCGAGCACGCTCTCGGATTCGTTCACCGCGCCCAGCGCTTCCCGCTGCCAGATCGCGAAGTCCGCGTAGTGCACCTCGAGGGGCGTGAACTCGGGGGCGTGCCCCGAACTTCTCGCGACGTAGGCGGTGAGCACGTCCTTCATCAACGGGGCGATCGACCACCCGTCCGCCGCGATGTGGTGGATCACGATGACCAGAGTGTGGCGCTGCGGTGTCGACTCGAGCAGAAGTGCCCGAACGGGGGCTTGGGTTGTGACGTCGAATCCGCGCGACGCAAACTCTCGGGCGAGCTCTGCCGGTTCGCGGGTGTCGGCGTTTCCGAATTCCAGCGAGGTGAACGCGTCCTGGATCACCTGGTGTGGACCGGTGTCGGAGTCGGGGAACACCGTGCGCAGGATTTCGTGTCTTTCGATCACGTCGAGGACAGCAGCTTCGAGAGCCGGCACGTCGAGCGCACCGTCGAGCGAAATCGCGGCAGGGACGTTGTAGGCCGGCGAGCTGGGATCCATCTGATTGAGGAACCAGATGCGTGACTGCGAGTAGGAAAGCGGAATCCGGTCCGGGCGATCGGCAACGGCGATCGGAGGAAGTGCCTTTACCTCGGCGGAAGTGTCGAGTGCGGCGGCAAGTTCCCGAATTTCGGGGTGCTCGAACAGCGTTCGGACAGGGATCTGCCTACCCAGCGACTCCCCCAGGCGCTGAGCCAGCCTGGTGGCGAGTAGGGAGTTGCCACCGAGTTCGAAGAAGCTGTCCGACGCACTGATCTGTTCGATTCTCAGCAGTTCCGCCACGACGCCGGCGACCTGGAATTCGGTCTCGGTGATCAGCGGCTCGACACTTCGTTCGGACGAACGCAGTGTCGGCGCAGGCAGCGCGGCTCGGTCGAGTTTCCCGACGGGGGTGAGCGGAACGCGCTCGATCGGGGTGATCGCTGACGGCACCATGAAAGCGGGCAGTGAGCGGCGCGCGTGACTCAACAGCTCGTCCACCTCGACGGATTCCGTACCGAGCACCACGTACGACGCCAACATCGTCTCACCGGAGGCTGCGTTCACGCCCACGGTGACCGCGAACTCGACGCCGGGGTATGTGCTGAGCACGGAGTCGATCTCGCCCAGTTCGATGCGGAATCCGCGCACTTTCACCTGATGATCAGAGCGTCCGACGTATTCGAGCGTCTCGTGCGGCGTCCACCGAACCAGGTCTCCGGTCCGGTACATGCGGGTGCCGGCCGGACCGAACGGCGCCGCCACGAATCGCGTCGCCGTCAAGGCGGGTTGGTCGAGGTAGCCGCGGGCAAGTCCCAGGCCGGCGATGTAGAGCTCACCGGTGACCCCGACGGGAACCGGCCGAGCGGAACCGTCGAGAACCACCGCGGACACTCCGCGGACGGGTCCGCCGATGGTCACGGTCTCCCCCGCCGTCAGGGCATCGCTGATGCACACCATGACGGTGGTTTCCGTTGGCCCGTATCCGTTGAACAACCGGCGACCGGGTGCCCACTTGCGGACCAGTTCGGGTGAGCAGGCCTCACCGCCGACAACGATCGACTGCAAGACGTCCAGCCCGGTGGGATCGACCGAGGCCAGTGCAGCCGGCGTGATGAACGCGTGGGTCACCTGGTGATCGGTGACAAGTTTCGCGAGGTCCTCGCCGCCGTACACGTCGGGAGTTGCGATCACCATCGCCCCGCCCTCACCCACGGCGAGCAGCAGTTCGAGGATGGATGCGTCGAAACTCGGTGAGGAGAAGTGCAGTGTCCGCGACTGCGCCGAGATGCCGTAGCGCGCCGTCTGCTCGGCGGCCAATGCGCTCAGGCCACGGTGAGTGACGCTGACGCCCTTGGGCTTTCCCGTCGATCCGGACGTGTAGATGATGTAGGCGAGGTTGTCGATTCGGATCGGTGCGGCCGGAACCGGCTGCCCGACACCGTCGCCGTAGATGCCGCCCATCGTCATCCACGGAACCGGGCGGGGCAGCGACTCGATCACCGCTTCCGTCGTCACTCCGCGGGTGGCTCCCGAATCGGTGAGCATGTGCAGAACTCGATCGGCGGGGTATCGCGGATCGACCGGAACAAACGCGGCACCGGTCAAGGCAACGCCCCACAACGCGACGATCGAGTCGATCGAACGCGGAATAGCTATTGCCACAATATCTTCGGCGCCGATCCCCTCGGTGGTCAAGCGCCGGGCAAGGGAAGACGCACGGGCGAACAGGTCGCGGTAGAGCACGGTGGTGTCACCGGATCGAAGGGCCACCGAGTCGCCTGAGCGGGTAGCAGTCCGCGTCAAGATCTCGGCCAAGGTACGCGAGGCCGTCCACGCCGGACCGCGAACCGGCATCAGCGACGCCCGCTCGAGGGTGCTGAGGAATTCGATGTCGTCGATCGCCGTGTCCGGTTCGGCGGCGACGGCGCGGGCCACAGACTGCACACGGGCGGCGATCGACTCTGCGGTGACGGTGTCGAAGAGCGCCTCGGCAAATCTGAGCGATCCGGTGATCTCCGTGTTCTCGGAATCGCCGGCCAGCAGGGTGAACTCGAGGTCGAACTTCGCGACGGACGGTTCGAGTGGCTGCGCCTCTAGATGCGCGTCGTGGACCGTGACCTGCGGCGAGAGCAGATTCTGGTGGTACGACAGCATGACCTGGAACAGGGGGTGCCGTGTGGTGGACCGGTCGAGATCGAGGGCGTCGACCAGCACCTCGAAGGGCAGCTCGGCGTGCGCGAAAGCAGCAAGGTCGAGATCGCGGACCACCTCGAGCAAAGAGGTGAACGACGCTCGATGATCGACCGGTGTGCGAAGCGGTACCGAATTGACGAACATCCCGATCAGGGAATCCAGTTCGGGTCGCCCGCGGCCCGCTACCGGAGTCCCGATCACCACGTCGTCGGTTGCACCGAGACGGGCGAGAACAACCGCCAGGATCGCGTGTACGACCATGAATTGCGTCGTACCACTCCGCCGCGCCAGGGCGCCGAGTCGCTCCCCCGTCGCCGCGTCGATGACGATCGGGACCGATCCGACAGCGTTGGTGGTGACAGATCCGCGTGCGCGATCCACGGGTAGCAGTACCTCGTCCGGGGCACCCGCCATGGCAGCTGTCCAAAACGTCAGCTCGCGGGCAACCAGAGACTCCGGATCGTTGATCTGTCCGAGCGAGTCTTGCTGCCACAGCGCGTAATCGGCGTACTGCACGTCGAGCGGCGCAAGAACTGGTGCATCTCCGACAACGCGCGCGGTGTACGCAGCGATGAAATCTGTGGCAAAGGGAGTCAGGGACCAGCCGTCGAAGGCGATGTGGTGGATGACGACGACCAGTACGTGGGCGGCGGCGTCCTCGCGCACGAGCAGTGCCCGAATCGGTAGATCCGAACCGAGATCGAACCCCCGCGCCGCAAACTCCGTCGTCGCCGCAAACTCCGTCGTCGCCGCGTCGACTCCTTCGGAACCGACATACTGCTCGATGGAGAACTGCACGTCGGAAAGCGCTCGGATGACCTGGCTCGGGCCGTCCGCGCTGTCGACGTAGATCGTTCGAAGTACCTCGTGGCGTGCGATGACGTCCGCAAGTGCGTCTTCGAGTGCATCGCCGAGGATGTGTCCGGTGATCCGGATCGCGAACGGGATGTTGTAGACCGAGGACTGCGGATCGAAGCGATTGACGAACCACAGTCGCTGTTGTGCAGCGGAGAGTGGCAGGCGGTCCGGGCGAGCACCGGCGCTCAGGGCAGGTCGATCGTCTGATTCTTCGGCGTTCGCCGCCAGACGTGCAGCGAGAGCTTCGACGGTCGGTGCTTCGAAGATCGAGCGCACGTCCACGGCGAATCCCGTCGCTGCGCTCAACCGTGCGGACACCTGCGTCGCGACGAGGGAGTTGCCTCCGAGATCGAAGAAGCTGTCGGCGGCCCGGACCTCGGATACGTCGAGCAGCGAGGCGAAGACGTCGGCGACGGTTCGTTCGAGCCCGGGTTCCGGATCACGACCCGTTCCGAGGATTTCGCGCGGAATCGGCGTCGGTAGTGCTCTGCGATCGAGTTTGCCGACCGGGGTCAGCGGAATCGCGTCGATCGGGGTGATCGACGACGGAATCATGTAGCGCGGCAGCGTCTCGGCGAGGGTGGCAAAGAGCGACTCGGTATCAGCGTGTCCGTTCAGCAGCACGTACGACGCCAGGGTGGTGCCGGCAGCAGATTCGACGGGAATTGTCGTCGCGAAGTGCACGAGAGGGGAATCCATCAGGGCAGCGTCGATCTCGCCGAGTTCGATGCGGAACCCGCGGATCTTGAGCTGATGATCGCTACGGCCGACATAACGAAGGGTGAGGCCCTTGGTCCAGCGGACAAGATCACCGGTTCGGTACATCCGGGCACCGGGCGTCGAGTACGGATGCGCGACAAAACGATCCGACGTCAGTGCAGGCCGGAGGTGGTAGCCACGCGCGAGGCCCGGCCCACCGATGTACAGCTCGCCGACGCCGCCGATGGGGACCGGTTGCAGCCGGGCGTCGAGCACCACGGCGTCGATCCCGCGGATGGGACCGCCGATGGTGATCGGCTCGCCCGGTGAGAGTGGATCACTGATGGCGACCATGACGGTGGTTTCGGTCGGACCGTATCCGTTGTGCAGTCTGCGCCCGTTACCCCAGCTCGAGACCAGTTCCGGAGTGCACACATCGCCGCCGACGACGACGCATTCCAGTGCCGTCACGCCCGCCGGATCGACGGTCGCCAGAGCAGCCGGGGTGATGAAGGCATGAGTGATTTCGCGGCTTCGGAGGAACTCGCTCAACGCCTCCCCTCCGTAGATGTCGGCGGGTGCGATCACCATCGTCGCGCCGGTCGAACCGGCGAGCAGAAGTTCGAGCACGGCGCCGTCGAAGCTCGGCGACGCAAAATGCAGAGTCCGCGAATCAGCGGTGATCCGGTACCGATCCTGTTGTTCGCGAGCAAGATTGACCAAACCCGCGTGGGTGACGACGGTGCCCTTCGGCACTCCGGTCGAGCCGGACGTGTAGATGACGTACGCAGCCGAGGCCGCAGATATCGATCCCGTTCTGTCCGCTTCGTCGATCGCAGCATCGGAGTAGGCGGCACATTCTGCAACGGTGTCCGCGTCGCCGAGGTCGATCCAGACCGCGACGTTCCCCCCGACCGCCGGACCAGCCGCAACCTCGGCGGACCGAATTCCGATGCGCACCCCCGAATCTTTGAGCATGTGCGCAACGCGATCTGCGGGATAGCGAGGATCGACCGGGACGAAAACGCCGCCGGCTTTGGTGACCGCCCAGACTGCGAGCACCGAGTCGACCGATCGGGCGACGGCCAGCGCGACCGGCGTTTCGGGGCCGACGCCCAGGTCCATGAGGTATCGAGCAATCCGATTCGATCGGCGCTCCAACTCTGCGTACGTGAGTGACCGCTCGGAGTCTTCGAGGGCGATCGCGTCGGGATGGGCCAGCGCGCTCTCGCCCAGGATCTGCGCCAAGGTCGATTCGCCGAGCGAGAGGTCACCGCGCCGCGGCAATATCACGGCGCTCTCCCGGGCGCCGAGTACACGAAGGTCACCAACCGGTGCAGACGGTTCCGACACTGCCGATTCCACGAGTGTCACAAAGTTACGCGCCAACGCTTCGACGGTCGTTTTGTCGAACAGATCGGTGGAATAGGTGAACGTGGCATCGATTCCCGCTGCGGACCCGCCCTCGCGACGCTCCGTGACGGTGAGTTCGAGATCGAACTTGGTCAGCCCCGTCTCCACCGCCCGCGCCGTCATCGACACTCCTGCGAGTTCAGCTGTGTGAGTGGTGGTTATCCGCGAGGTGATGGCCGCCTGAAAGACCGGGTGATGCGAGGACGAGCGGTCCAGTTCGAGCGCGTCCACGACGACGTCGAACGGCACGTCCGCATTGTCGAAGGCATCCACATCGACGGCTCTGACCTGCGCGAGGTACTCCCCGAAGGGTGCATCACGATCGACGACGGTCCGCAAGGCAAGGGTGTTCACGAACATGCCGACCAGCAGATCGAGAGACCTGTCCCCTCGCCCAGCCACCGGTGTTCCGACGACGATGTCGTCAGTGCCGCTGTAGCGGGCCAGAAGGAGCGCGAAGCACGCGTGCAGCGCGATGAATGTAGTGGCGTCGTGATCCGCAGCGAGCGCAACGAGCTTCTGGTGGGTGGAAGCGCCGATCCTGATGTCGACGCCGGCTCCGCGCATGGACGGATCGAGTGGGCGCAGACGGTCTGTCGGCAGGTGGAGTTGCTCGGGCGCTCCCGCCAGGCGCTGCTTCCAGAAGGCAATTTGGGAGTGGGCAAGAGACTGGGCGGATGTAGCGTCACCGAGGTGTTCCCGGTGCCAGAGCGCATAGTCGGCATATTGAACGGGAAGGGGCGCCCACTGTGGTCCGTTGCCGCCGACACGGGCCGCGTAGGCGCCGGTGAGGTCGGCGGCCAGCGGCGCGAGTGACCAACCGTCGGCCACCATGTGATGCAGAACTACGACGAGGACGGCTTCCTCGTCTCTGCCCTCCTTGTCGTCGGCGACAGTGATCAGCAAGTAGCGCACCGGGCGTTCGCGAACGAGATCGAAACCGGCCGAAGAGAATTCGAAGATCACCCTCTCGAGGCTTTCGCGTTCCACCTCGATCGACTCGAGCCCCGCGATACCCTCACCGAGGCCCAGAACCTTTTGCGTTGCGTTGTCCCCGACCTGAGGAAACACGGTGCGCAGTGACTCGTGGCGGGTCACCACGTCCATGATCGCGGCGCCCAGTGCGTCGGCGTCGACGTCGCCGCGCAGCGACACCGCCAGCGGAATGTTGTAGGCACCTGATTCCGGTGCGACACGGTTGAGGAACCACAGTCGCTGCTGCGCGGGAGCGAGCGGTAGCACCGCCGGCCTGGCCACTACCTGAATACCGTCGGCGTCCGGCGTCTGTGCGGCACGCTCGATGGTCGCCGCGATCCCGGACACCGTGGGGTGATCGAAGAGAGCACGCAGCGGCATCCGAACCCCGGTAGATTCGGTCAAGCGCGCTACCGCCGTCGTCGCTACCAGCGAGTTTCCGCCCAGATGGAAGAAATTGTCGTCGAGTCCGAGCGGTCCGCTACCCAGGATGTCAGCCAGAACCGCGGCAACCTTGCCCTCGATCGGTGTCGTCGGAGGCCGGAAGGCCTTGGTGGAGGCCAGGATCGGCGACGGCAGCGCACGCCGATCGAGTTTTCCGTTGGTGGTCAACGGAATTGAATCGATGACCATGAAGGCGTCGGGAACCATGTAGGTCGGGAGGACTTCGGCCGCGTGGGCGCGGAGGACGTCGACGTCCACGGCGCCGGAAGCCGTCACGTACGTCACGAGAGCGCCACCGGCCGGCGTCGGAGCCACGACGGTCACGGCGTCGTCGATTCCCGGCGCGCCGAGGATGACGGAGTCGATCTCGCCGAGTTCGATCCGGAATCCGCGGATCTTGACCTGTGCGTCGCCGCGCCCGAGGTACTCGAGTTGTCCGGGCGCAATCCAGCGTGCACGGTCGCCGGAGCGGTACAGCCGTCGTCCGCCGGCATTGAAGGGATCCGCGACGAACCGGCCCGCGGTGAGATCGGGTCGGCCCAGATAACCACGGGCGAGTTGACCGCCCGCGACGTAGATCTCCCCCGCAATTCCCACCGGGACCGGCGAGAGATGCTCGTCGAGCAGGTAAACACGAAGTCCGTCGATCGCGTCACCGATCCGGCTGCCGGTAACCGAACTCGCGCTCGGTCGGTCGAGTTCGAGATGGGTGACGTGCACCGTCGTCTCGGTGATGCCGTACATGTTGACGAGCGCGGGCCCGGATTTCGCGTGATTGTCGTAGCCCGGGTGATTGTCGTACCAACGCCCGAGTCGACGCAGGTCCAAGGCTTCGCCACCGAAGATCACGTACCGGAGCCGAGTCTGCGAATCGGCCCGAAGGTCGGCTTCGATGTACTGGTAGAAGGCCGAAGGCGTCTGATTGAGCACCGTGACGCCTTCCGCAGCAACCAGCGCTCGGAAGGCATCGGGGTCGCGTGAGACTTCGTGATCGACCAGCACCAGAGTTCCACCGTGGAGCAGCGCGCCCCACAGTTCCCACACCGAGAAGTCGAAGGCGAACGAGTGGAACATCGTCCACACATCGTTGCCGTCGAACCCGAATTCGACGTGCGTGTTCTCTAACAATCGCACCACGGTGGCATGGGTGACGGAGACGCCTTTGGGTCGACCCGTAGAACCCGAGGTGTAGATGACGTACGCCAGATTGTCGGCTCCGTGCCCGCGCGGGCGCTCGTCCGCTTCCAGACTCGCACCGGAGTACTCGTCGGAGCCAACTCCGACGACCGTCACATCAGAGTTCGGGAAGGTGGAGTTCGGGAAGGTGGAGTTCGGGAAGGTGGAATCGGAAATGATGCACACCGGTTGCGCATCCTCGACCACATATGCCAATCGCTCGGCCGGGTGCGCGCGATCGAGCGGGAGATATCCGCCGCCGGCCTTCAACACCGCGACAGCCGCGACAATCATGTCGACGGATTTCGGCAGCATTATTCCGACCAGCGACTCGGAGTGCACGCCGTGATCGACGAGCTTGCGCGCCAACCGATTCGATCGTCGATCGAGTTCGAGGTACGACACTCGCTCGTCGCCCACGACGGCGATCGCGTCAGGGGTCGCGCGAACACGGTCGGCGAAGATGTCGGAGAGCGTTCGGACCGGCGTGGTCGGCAGAACGGGCGGTACAAGCGCCTGGCGCGCGTCCGCGCGGAGCAAGTCCACAGCGCCGAGCACCGACTGCGGTGCACTGACCATTGCGGTCAAGATTCGTAGATAGCGGTCGGCGAGGTCTTCGGCTTGCTCTTTCGTGCCGAGCCAATCCAGAACCCCGGAAATCGGCTGATCGAAGTCGGCATGCTCACCCGTCGGAATCGCGAGGGAGACAAACAATTCCGGAGCTGTCGCGAGGTCGGACCCGATCGGCGCACCGACCATGAGTCCCGGAAATCTCGGGTGTGCATCGAGCGGTTCCTCGAAGCAGACCATCGCCCGGAACAACGGGCCCGTCTCCACCCATCGACCGTCGCCGAGGGCGGCGGTCACCGAAGACAGAAGAATGTCTGCGTGTTCGAAGGCGTCGATCGCGACAGTGTCCACCGCGCCGACCAGATCGGTGAGCGTCATGGTGTTCGACACCGTCGAGCGAAGCACCAGCTGATTGGCGAACATCGAGACGAAGTCGTCCGGATTCGAGGCGCCGTATCCGCGAACCGAGACTCCGATCGACACCTCGTCGGCCGAACCGACGCGGCGCAGCAGTCCGGTCATCGCAGACTGGAACAGCACGAACAGACTCGTGTTCATCGTCGTCGCCATCGTCTCGAGGCGGCGGCAGAGGTCTGCCTCGATCTGGAGGGGCGTGGACGTTCGACCGGTTCCGGCGACGACCGGCAACCCCAGTTCCTCGGCCGGGTTCGACAATGTCGACGACCAGTATTCGACGTTGCGGGCGTGCTGTACTTCTGCGATCCACTTCCCCGCGGCGTCCGGGTCGATGTCCATCAATCGAGTTCCCGATTCTGCGGCACAGAACAATTCGAGGAAGTCGAGGAACCGTCGATGGTGACGCGAAATGTCTTCGTCGGTGTAGAGGTCTGGATTCGCGGCGAAGTCGATCTGGATCTCTTCGGCTGCGGAAGTCTGATAGACGTTGACCGAGAGGTCTTCGATCGGCCCGGTCGAGATCACGTTGAGTTCGCCGTGCGCGTCGCCGAGGGTGATTCCGGAGTGGAACAGCATGAGGTTGATCAGCGGCCCGTGGAAGCCGCGGCCATCGGCGATACTGTGATCACCGGCGTTGAGGACGCGGCGCAGGTCCTCATGGCGGTACTTCTGATGACGCAGTGCGCCGGTGAGTTCGAGCTTCACCTCACGAAGCAAGTCCCCCACGGCGAAGTAGGGGTCGACGCTCGCGCGTATCGGGACGACGTTCGACATCATTCCGCCGGACCTGCGAGCAGCCTTTGTCGTCCGCCCCGAAACCGGGAGGCTGAGTACGACATCGCGAGTTCCGATCGCCCGGGCGAGGTAGGCGGCCAGAGCGCCGATCACCACCGAGGACGTCGTCACGTTGTGCGCTTCGGCAAGGCGTTCGAGGGAGCTTCGCAGTTCTTCCGGCACCGTCGCCGACCGCAGCCGTGACCAGGCCTGCGACGGAGCGGTCGAGGACGCGAGCGAGGTTCCGCTCGGCTTGTCGGCCATCTTCGTAGTCCAGTAGTCGCGATCGCGCTCCCACCGCGTGGAGCCCAGATAGTCGGACTCAGCCTTCACCAAAGCCTCGAGAGGCGCAGTTACCACCGGGGGAACTGGCAGACCCCGTACGGCGGCGGTGTAGATCTCGGCCGTGCGGTTCATCATCGACATCGCACCGAAACCGTCGAGGGCTACGTGATGGATGCGGCTGTACCAGTAGGAATGGTCGTCGCGAAGAATCAGGACCGCGAGCTTGACCAGGCGATCGGTGAACGGATCGATGGCGGCGGTGTGCTCGCGCCGCATCCATTCGCGCGCCGCCGATTCCGGATCCGATTCGGTGCGCAGGTCGACCACGTCGAGGGAATCGTCCATGTCGACATCGAGCCACTGACGCGCAACCCCGTCGACCTCGACCAGGCGCAGGTACCCGGAACCGATCTCGCGGCCGGTCTGCTTACTGGCAGCGGTCAGCAGGTCGATGTCGAGCGGGCCGTCCACATCGACGTACTGAGCGATGCTGACCGGTATCTCGGGTCGAAGCTGTTGTGCGACAAGCAGGGAAAGTTGCGCGGCAGAAAGAGGGAAGGTGAGTTCGTCGTCCGGACGAGCTGCGGAAACGATTCCTCGGTCGGGACTGCCATCCACACGAATCTCCCTCTTACAACTTGATCATGATGCAAACAGGTATATGCGCCCGCTGGACGCCTCGAACTGATCGGGGTACTTCGAAATGAGACGAATACATTGGAAGGTTCCGGTGGAAACCGGCAAATCGCCCGCCGGAGATCACATCGTGACAATCAGCTGCGATGTTACCGATGAGTCAGCTTCCAGCAAATATTCATCAAACAACCATTTGGGACTATTGTCCTGAATATCATGGCTAAAACGGCCCTATATAACAAACCGAAGCGCCGGTACCCGACGAACGGGCACCGACGCTCCGGTGAAATCTATTCAGTTGATCGTGCTGAGATTCCTCGTCAGACGGTGAAGCCGAGTGCGCGCAGCTGCTCGCGTCCGTCCTCGGTGATCTTGTCCGGTCCCCACGGCGGCAACCACACCCAGTTGATCTTCATGTCGGTACACAGATCGCTACGCACTAGTGCACCGCGTGCCTGGTCCTCGATCACGTCTGTCAACGGGCACGCCGCCGACGTCAGAGTCATGTCGATCGTGACGACGCCGTCGTCTTCGAAGAGTCCGTAGACCAATCCGAGATCGACGACGTTGATCCCCAGTTCGGGGTCGACGACGTCGCGCATCGCTTCTTCGAGTTCGTCGAGTCGCTCAGGCGACGGGACAGTGCCACTGCCCTGTGCGCCACCGAATTCCGCAGTGGAATCGGGATTCGGATTCACCGGAGCGCCGACCTCGGCGTCCTGCACTGGTTGTGTCTCGGTCATGATCCCTGTCCTTCAGTCGTGTCGACCAATTCACTGCTGTCCGCCGTCGTCACAGCACTGCCGTCGACAATCTGGACTACAGCATCCTTGAATGCCATCCATCCGAGCAAGGCGCACTTGACGCGTGCCGGGTACTTCGAGACGCCGACGAAGGCGATGCCGTCGCCGAGAACGTCCTCGTCCCCCTCGACGGTGCCCCGACTGCTCACCATTTCGCTGAACGCCGTCACGGTCTTCAGTGCGTCGGCGACCTGCATCCCGATGACGAGGTCGTTAAGCACTGACGTCGACGCCTGGCTGATCGAACAACCCTGCCCGTCATACGAGACGTCGGAGACCGTTCCGTCCTCGGAGATCTGGACGCGCATCGTCACCTCGTCGCCACACGTCGGGTTGACGTGGTGCACCTCGGCGCCGAACGGCTCACGCAGCCCGCGGCCGTGCGGATGTTTGTAGTGATCGAGGATCACTTCCTGATACATCTGCTCCATGCGCATGATTCAGTTCAACTCCCCTGCGACACCGAAAAATTCCTGCGCACGCTTGATCGCGGCAACGAGAACATCGATTTCCGCGGTGGTGTTGTAGAGCGCAAACGACGCACGGGCCGTCGCAGCGACACCGAACTTACGATGCAGCGGCCACGCACAATGGTGTCCGACGCGAATCGCGACGCCCTCGTCGTCGAGGATCTGTCCGAGGTCGTGGGCGTGAATACCGTCCACGACAAAGGAAATCGCTCCGCCGCGGTTCTCGGACGTCTGCGGTCCGATGATGCGCAGACCTTCGATCGCCGACAACTTTTCGAGAGCAGCCTCCACCAACACGTGCTCGTGCGCGGCGACTGCGTCCATCCCGAAGGTGTTCAGGTAATCCACGGCAGCGCCCAGCCCGACAACCTGTGAGGTCATCGGTACGCCTGCCTCGAAACGCTGAGGCGGCGGCGCGTAAGTGCTGACCTCCATGGTGACCGTCTCGATCATCGATCCGCCGGTGATGAACGGAGGCATCGCTGCCAGCAGTTCACGACGGCCGTAGAGAACTCCGACCCCGGAAGGGCCGAGCATCTTGTGACCGGAGAACGCCGCGTAGTCCACTCCCAGTTCGTGGAAGTCGACCGCCATGTGAGGCACCGACTGGCACGCGTCGAGCACGACGAGCGCACCGACGGCGCGTGCTCGTCGCACCAATTCCTCGACCGGTGCGATCGCGCCGGTCACGTTGGACTGGTGGGTGAACGAAACAACCTTCACCGCGTCCGTCAACTCCAGCGAATCGAGATCGATCCGCCCGTCGTCGGTGACGCCGTACCACTTGAGCGTGGCACCGGTTCGGCGCGCAAGTTCCTGCCAGGGAACGAGGTTGGCGTGGTGTTCGAGTTCGGTGATGACGATTTCGTCGCCAGGACCGACATGGCGGTCGAAGCGATCGTCACCGAGAACGTAGGTCACCAGATTGAGAGCCTCGGTGGCGTTCTTGGTGAACACCAACTCGTCCGAATCCGCACCCACGAAGGAAGCGATGGTGGCGCGAGCATTCTCGTACGCGTCCGTCGCCTCTTCTGCAAGCTGATGAGCACCCCGGTGTACTGCCGCGTTACACGTCGTCAGGAAGTCCCGTTCGGCATCGAGAACCTGGACCGGACGCTGCGAAGTAGCGCCGGAATCCAAGTACACCAGAGGTTTTCCGTCGCGCACGGTCCGCGCCAGGATCGGGAAGTCGGCCCGAACCGCTGTGACGTCGAGCTCGCGCACCGAGGTGGTCATCGTGATTACGCTCCCTGGGTAGCTGCGGTGTCCGCGGTGAAACGAACGTAGCCGTTGGTCTCGAGCTCGTCGGCCAGTTCCGGTCCGCCGGACTCGACGATGCGGCCACCGACGAACACGTGGACGAAGTCGGGGTTGATGTAGCGCAGGATGCGCGTGTAGTGCGTGATCAGCAGAACTCCGCCGTTCTCGCGCTCCTTGTAGCGGTTGACGCCTTCGGAGACCGTGCGCAGAGCATCGACGTCGAGGCCGGAGTCGGTCTCGTCGAGGATCGCGATCTTCGGCTTGAGCATGCCCAGCTGCAGGATCTCGTGGCGCTTCTTCTCACCACCGGAGAAGCCTTCGTTGACCGAGCGCTCGATGAACGAGGGGTCGATCTCGAGCTCGCTGAGGGCTTCCTTGACTTCCTTGACCCAGTGGCGGAGCTTGGGAGCCTCGCCGCGCACTGCCGTAGCGGCGGTGCGCAGGAAGTTGGACATGGAAACGCCGGGAACCTCGACGGGGTACTGCATCGCCAGGAAGAGTCCGGCGCGTGCGCGCTCGTCGACGCTCATCGCGAGGACGTCTTCACCGTTGAGGGTGATCGAACCGGAGGTGACCTGATACTTGGGGTGACCGGCGATGGCGTACGACAGAGTCGACTTGCCGGAGCCGTTGGGGCCCATGATCGCGTGGGTCTCGCCGGAGCGGACCGTCAGGTCGACGCCCTTGAGGATCTGGATGGGCTCGGCGTTGGCGTCGGAGTTGGCAACCTCGACGTGCAGGTCACGAACCTCGAGGACCGAGATGGCCGGTGTGGTGGTGTTGTCACTGGTAGACATGAAATTCCTTCAAGATGAGGCGGGGCGAGCGTAGCGACGGGGTGGTGTCGCCGGCAGGGCGGTCAGGAGCCGACTGCTGCGAGTTCGGCTTCGACCGCGGCTTCGAGGCGATCGCGCACCTCGGGAACAGCGATCTTGTTGATGATTTCGTGGAAGAACCCACGTACGACCAGACGACGCGCCTGATCCTCCGGGATACCGCGAGCACGCAGGTAGAAAAGCTGCTCGTCGTCGAAACGTCCCGTTGCACTTGCGTGGCCGGCTCCGACGATCTCACCGGTCTCGATTTCGAGGTTCGGAACCGAGTCGGCGCGGGCGCCGTCGGTCAGCACCAGGTTGCGGTTGAGCTCGAACGTGTCGGTGCCCTCCGCTGCGGCGCGGATGAGAACGTCGCCGATCCACACGGTGTGCGCGTCGGGCTTGCCGGATCCGGGATCTCCCTGAAGCGCGCCCTTGTAGACCACGTTGGACTTGCAGTTGGGCTGCGAATGGTCCACCAGCAGACGCTGTTCCAGATGCTGGCCGGCGTCGGCGAAGTACAGGCCGAGCAGTTCGGCGTCGCCGCCCGGTCCGTCGTACTTGACGGTGGCGGACAGGCGAACCAGGTCGCCGCCCAGGCTGATCGAGGTGTACCGGAGCACTGCGTCGCGGTTCAGGCGAGCGTGGTGTGACGTCACATGAACTGCGTCGTCCGCCCAGTCCTGAATGGCCACGACGGTCAGCTGCGAGCTGTCACCAAGAACGAATTCGATGTTCTCCGCGAAGGTTCCGCTGCCGCGCTGGTCGATGACGAACGTCGCCTTGGCGAACTGCGCCAGACGAATCTGGGTATGTCCGTAGGCGACATTGTCGACTCCGGGGCCGGTCATGGTGACCACGACGGGCTTCTCGACCTCGACCTCGGCGCCAACCGAGATGACCGTCGCAGTCTCGAAGCTCGAATATGCCTGCGCTGCAATGCGATCCGCAGGAACACCAGCCTTGCCCAGACGCTCGTCGTCACGGCCGACGGTCTCGACGGTGATGTCGCCGCCACCGTCCACCTCGACGGTGACCTGAGCGTTGGCAACTGCGCTGCCGTCGTGCAATCCACGCAGACGACGCAGCGGGGTGAACCGCCAGATCTCGTCACGTCCGCCCGGGACCTCGAATGCGTTGACGTCGAACGACGAGAACTGCTCGCCCTTGTTCGTGATGGGTGAGCCGGTGGCTGCACCCTTTACAGGAGCGGTCGGGTTCTCCCCGGCAACAGCTCCGATGACTCCGGTCTCTGGCGTGGTCACTAACCCACAGCCCCTTCCATCTGAAGTTCGATAAGGCGGTTGAGCTCGAGCGCGTACTCCATCGGGAGTTCCTTTGCGATGGGCTCGACGAATCCACGCACAATGGTGGCCATCGCTTCGTCCTCGGTCAGTCCGCGGCTCATCAGGTAGAAGAGCTGATCGTCACTGACCTTGGAAACCGTGGCCTCGTGACCCATGGTGACGTCGTCCTCGCGGATGTCGACGTACGGGTAGGTGTCGCTTCGGCTGATCTGGTCGACGAGCAGAGCGTCACACTTGACGGTCGACTTGGAGCCGTGGGCACCCTTGTTGACCTGCACCAGACCGCGGTACGACGCGCGTCCACCGCCACGGGCGACGGACTTGCTGATGATGGTCGAGGACGTGTGCGGCGCGAGGTGGAGCATCTTGGCGCCGGTGTCCTGGTGCTGACCCTCGCCGGAGAACGCAACGGAGAGAACCTCACCGCGGGCGTACTCACCCATCAGCCAGACGGCCGGGTACTTCATGGTGACCTTGGAGCCGATGTTGCCGTCGACCCACTCCATGGATCCGCCGGCCTCGACCTTGGTGCGCTTGGTCACCAGGTTGTAGACGTTGTTGGACCAGTTCTGGATGGTCGTGTAGCGGCAGTGGCCGCCCTTCTTCACGATGATCTCGACCACGGCCGAGTGCAGTGAATCGGACTTGTAGATCGGCGCGGTGCAACCCTCGACGTAGTGCACGGAGGCATCTTCGTCGACGATGATCAGGGTGCGCTCGAACTGACCCATGTTCTCGGTGTTGATGCGGAAGTACGCCTGCAGCGGGATGTCCACGTGGACTCCCGGCGGAACGTAGATGAACGAGCCGCCCGACCACACAGCGGTGTTCAGCGCGGAGAACTTGTTGTCGCCGGCCGGGATGACCGATCCGAAGTACTCCTTGAACAGCTCCGGGTGCTGCTTGAGACCGGTGTCGGTGTCGAGGAAGATGACACCCTGCTCCTCGAGGTCCTCACGGATCGAGTGGTAGACGACCTCGGACTCGTACTGAGCTGCGACACCGGCAACGAGGCGCTGCTTCTCCGCCTCGGGGATGCCGAGCTTGTCGTACGTGTTCTTGATGTCCTCGGGCAGGTCTTCCCAGGACTCGGCCTGCTTCTCGCTCGAGCGCACGAAGTACTTGATGTTGTCGAAGTGGATGCCTTCGAGGTCGGAGCCCCAGTTCGGCATCGGCTTCTTGTCGAAGGTGCGCAGAGCCTTGAGGCGGATGTCGAGCATCCACTCCGGCTCGCTCTTCTTCGCGGAGATGTCCCGCACGACAGCCTCGGAGAGTCCGCGCTGCGCGCTGGCTCCGGCTTCGTCGGAATCGGACCAGCCGTAGCCGTAATGACCGAGGGACGCGATGGTCTCTTCCTGCGTGAGCGGCTCGGTGCCTGCAGCTGCAGTGGTAGTCGCCTGGTCTGATGTGACGGTCATGCGAGCTCCTTCCGGAGTCTTGTTTCTTGACGGCTGCTCGGTCTCAGCGAGGGCTGGTCGCTACGGTCGAGCAGTTCTGACTTTGAAGAACTAGCTGAAAAATCTCTATTCGAACGCTGCTCTTGGGCAACGGCCTGCAGAACAACGCTCTGTAAAACACTGTGGTCCGGTCATCTACTCCCGGTGGACACGAGGGGCACGTGTGTCGTGCAGGCGCAGTCACCGTTGGCGATGGTCGCCAGGCGCTGGACATGCGTCCCGAGCAATTCCCGGAATGCTTGCTGCTCTGCCTCGCACAGTTCCGGAAATTCTTCTGCCACATGGGAAACCGGGCAGTGGTGTTGGCAGATCTGCACGCCGTTGCCTACCGGCCGGGTCGACGCGGCGAACCCCACTGCGTTGAAGGCTTCGGCGATTGCGTCCGCTGTCGCCTCGACGTTGTCCACATCTGTCGGATCAGCCGGTTCGACGTCTCCGACGATCGCCTGAACCCGACGCTTGGCGAACTCCTCGATTGCCGCGTCCCCGCCGATTTCGCGGAGTTGCCGCATCGCGGCTCCCGCCAGATCGTCGTAGGTATGGCCGAGGCGCCCGCGACCGGTTGCGGTGATCTGGAACTGCTTGGCAGGTCGACCGCGTCCGCGCTGGCGCAGCGACGCCGCCGAAGCCGTTCGTGCTTCGCCGGACTCGATCAACGCGTCCAAGTGACGTCGGACACCTGCGGCACTCAAACCGAGGCGTGTGCCGATTTCGGAGGCCGTAATAGGGCCTTCTTCGAGTAGCAGCTTGACCACTGCGGCCCGGGTCTGGCCTTCGACGCTCACCGTCACCGGATTTGCGGCAGCACTCGGCGAGGTCGCTACAGTGGGCTGACCTGCAACTTCCTTGCTTCGAGGGTCTGACGCATTTCTTTTCACAACACAAGTGTGACCGAATTCTTTTCGCAGGTCTACTAAGGGCAACCTGCATTACATTCGGGAATATCCGGACAGCGCACGTTGTCTGTGCTTGTCTGTCCGGCTGTATCGAGCCGCTACGCTGCCTGGTGTGCCGCAGACCCCCGAGAAGACGACGACCGCGCGATCGGCGCGCGCGATCCTGCTGGACAAACCCAAGGCACTCGCGCTTTCCACGATCGGCGTTCGGCCTTTCGGTTCCGCTCCCCGGCAAAGTATGGCCGCGGTGTTGCACGGCGACGAAAGCGAGCGCCCGGGCCTGAACGCGAAGGAAACCGCGCAACTGCGAGGTATCCGTCGATTCGGAGCGACCGGCGCAGTCTTGATGGCAGTGGGCGCGCTCGGCGCCGGCGCACAACCAGTCCTGCAGAATCCGACCGCCGGCCTTCGAGTCCTCAGCCTTCCCGGACGTATGCCGACGGTCTCGCTCACCATGACGATGACCGGAACGGTGCTCGTCGTTCTCGCCTGGCTGATGATGGGCCGATTCGCCGTCGGGGACATACGCAGCCGATCCGGCGCACCGCGGCGCATGACCCGTTCTCAGTTGGACCGCACGCTTCTGCTGTGGATCCTGCCGCTCTCCGTCGCACCGCCGATGTTCAGCCGCGACGTCTACTCGTATCTGGCACAAAGCGAAATCGCGGCTCGCGGACTCGATCCGTACGCCATCGGCCCCAAGGCGGCACTGGGCGTCGACCACGTCCTCACCCGCACTGTTCCGACCATCTGGCGGGACACGCCGGCTCCGTACGGGCCGTTCTTCCTGTGGCTGGGACGCGGGATCAGCTCACTGACCGGCGACAACATCGTGGCCGGAATCTTCTTGCACCGCCTGCTCGCCTTGGCCGGCGTCGCGCTCATCGTGTGGGCGATACCTCGACTGGCCAAGCGATGCGGCGTCTCTGCCGTCAGTTCACTCTGGCTCGGTGCCGCGAACCCGCTGCTGCTCTTCCACTTGGTGGCCGGCATCCACAACGAAGCGCTCATGCTCGGGTTGATGCTCGCCGGAATCGAGATCGCCCTCCGCGCAGTCGAAGGGTCCGGGCCCATCCGTGGCCGAGCGCTGTTCTATCTCATTGCGGGATCAGGTTTGATCGCGTTGTCGTCGACTGTCAAAATTCCGTCCTTGCTGGCACTCGGATTTGTCGGTATGGCTCTGGCCCGGCGTTGGGGTGGAACCTGGAAAGCCTTGGCGGGAGCTGCGATTCTTCTGGGCATCGTTGCCGCCGTCGTCACGTTTGTCATCAGCGTGGCCAGTGGGCTCGGTATGGGGTGGATCAACACCCTCGACACCGCTACGGCGGTGCGGAGTTGGATGTCCATCCCGACGCTCCTGGGCGTCGGCACTGGATTGGCAGGTGTACTGCTCGGACTCGGCGATCACACGACGGCAATCCTCACGATCACGCGGCCGATCGCGTATCTGGTTGCCATTCTCATCACCGCGCGGATGATGATCTCGGTATACATGGGCCGCATTCACCCGGTCGGTGGACTCGGCATCGCACTCGGGGCCATAGTTCTCCTGTTCCCGGTCGTTCAGCCCTGGTACCTGCTGTGGGCGATACTTCCGCTCGCAGCCTGGGCTACTGCGCCGATTTTCCGCATCCCTGCCGTGGTCTTCACCTCGATCGTCAGCGTCATGTTGATGTCGAACGGCGCCGAATACCTTCCGTTCATGATCGTGCAGGCCGTCATCGCGACCATCCTCACCGCCGGAACGCTCATCGTCTTCACCCGCAATTCACTCCCCTGGCGTAGCGACAAGCCAGTAGCGGAGATCACGAAAGGCGGACCGGTAGACGAAGACAACTCGGCGGGGGCTTACGCTGATTCCCCGTGACCTCGAGAGCCTCCAGATCGTCGACGCCGGCGGTACAGATCCAGGGTGTCGTCAAGTCCTTCGACGGTGTTCGAGCCGTCGACGGTATCGATCTCACTGTCGAGACGGCCCAGGTCGTTGCCCTGCTCGGCCCCAACGGAGCCGGTAAGACAACAACCGTCGAGATGTGCGAAGGGTTTGTCACCCCCGATGCCGGCACCGTTCGAGTGCTCGGTCTCGACCCCATCGCCGACTCCGGTGAAGTCCGCTCGCGAATCGGCGTCATGCTGCAGGGCGGCGGCGCATACCCCGGGTCCAAGGCCGGAGAAATGCTCGACCTCGTCGCCGCATACTCTGCCGACCCACTCGATCCCGCCTGGCTCCTGTCCAAACTCGGCCTCACCGATGCGCGCAAGACGCCTTACCGTCGCCTTTCCGGCGGCCAGCAGCAACGACTGTCTCTGGCGTGCGCGCTTGTCGGCCGTCCCGAGTTGGTATTTCTCGACGAACCCACCGCTGGACTCGACGCTCAGGCACGTCTACTCGTGTGGGAACTCATCGACGCTCTGCGCCGCGATGGCGTCAGCGTCCTGCTCACCACGCACCTCATGGACGAGGCCGAAGCGCTCGCCGACGAATTGGTCATCATCGACCACGGCAAGATCGTCGCGTCGGGAACGCCGGCCGAGGTCACCAGCAAGGGCGCCGAAGGCCAACTCCGTCTGACGACGGTTCCCGGTTTGAGCCTCGACTCGCTGGTCGGCTCACTCGCCGGGTTCCGCGTCGAGGAATCCAATCCCGGCACCTACGTCGTCGAAGGTGCAATCGATCCGGCAACCGTGGCGACTGTCGCGACGTGGTGTGCCGATCAGGACGTGCTGATCAACGACATCCGCGTCGATCAACGGAGTCTGGAAGACGTCTTCCTCGAATTGACGGGCCGGGAACTGAGGGGATGACGGAGATCAAGGTCATGAACGAAACAGCAGCGAACGGCCAGAACAGTGGGACTGCCAACGGAGCCAGGGAACGCCGGCTCGCCGAGAACCGCTTCGAGCCGGGCACCTTCTCGCCGGATCCCCGCCCCAGTTCGGCGGCCGAGATGCTGGCGGCGCAGACCAAGCTGGAACTGACTCTTCTGCTCCGCAACGGTGAGCAACTGCTGCTCACCATGTTCATCCCGATCACCCTGCTCATCGGACTATGCCTACTCCCGATCGGCGATTTGGGCGATTCTCGGGTCGATACCGTGCTCCCAGGTGTCATGATGGTTGCCGTGATGTCGACGGCGTTCACCGGACAGGCCATCGCCGTCGGATTCGATCGCCGATACGGCGCGCTCAAACGACTCGGTGCAACGCCGCTACCGCGGTGGGGAATCATCGCGGGCAAGAGCGCTGCCGTCATCATCGTCGTGGCCCTGCAGTCTCTGCTGCTCGGCGCTATCGGTTTGGCGTTGGGGTGGCGTCCGTCGTTCGCCGAACTGGTACTCGGCGCAGTGGTCATTGCCATCGGTACTGTCACGTTTGCAGCGCTGGGACTGCTGCTCGGCGGCACTTTGCGAGCGGAGATCGTTCTCGCTCTCGCCAACGTCTTGTGGTTCATCATGGTGGGCATCGGCAGTGTGGTCTTCGCCAGTGGCGAACTTCCGACCGCTGTTCACACGCTGGTGCGCATTGTTCCGTCCGGTGCTCTCGCACACGCTCTCGAAGCGGCCCTCGACACCTCGATGGACTGGTTCTCGATTCTCGTACTTCTCATCTGGGCCGCGGTGGCCGGTATCTTCGCAGCAAGGTGGTTCAAGTTCACGTGAGTACACGACGGAGCGCTCAAATCGTCGGCTGTGTGGCCGCAACAGTGATTTTGTGTGCCGGACCCGCAACGGCGACTCCCTCAGTGTCCGGTCCACTCGCACCTGCAAATCCGTACCTCGGTCCCGTCGGTACCTCCACCATGCACGGTGACGCGGGCTCGTCCGACGTCACTCCGCTGCCCGGACCCGGAACCGGCCCCCACGAAGTGACCGCCTTCCCGATGATGGCTGCCTGCCCGACGGTCCTGCAGGGTTCCGACGGCATGATCGTCTCGCTCTGCACGACGATGATCGGCCAGATCCCGACCATCCATTTGATCGATCCGAAGGCCGACGCCACGCCGTTGGGCCGGTCGGTAGCGCAACTGCCGCTGGCAAAGGGAAGCCTCCTGGGCGGCGTCTACGCCTATCTGGACAACGAGAACCGCCTCGTCGCGGTCGACGGAAATCGTCAGTTGGTCCGCATTTCCCATGCTCAGAATCCGGACGGCAGTTGGCGGTTGGAACTCGCCGATGCCGTCGATCTCAGTGGTGCGGTTGCCGCCGACGACAACGTCACCGGCCTCGCTCCGGACTGGGACGGCAATGTCTGGTTCGCCACCGGGCATGGCACCGTCGGGTATGTCGGCGCGGATCGAATCGCGCACAGCATTTCACTCCCCGAAGGTGAACAGGTGCAGAACAGCATCTCCACCTCCCCGACGGGCACTGCCGTCGCAACTACCCACGCGCTCTACCAACTGAAGCGAAATGGCGACGAGGTCGTCATCGACTGGCGTCAGCCGTACGACCGCGGGCCGGCCCGTAATCCGGGTCAGCTCAGCTGGGGAACCGGATCGACTCCGACGTACTTCGGCCCGTCGACGGGCAGCGATTTCTTGACCATCGTCGACAACGCCCACCCGACAGTGAGCTTGCATGTCTATCGCGCTGACACGGGCGCCGAGGTGTGCACGCAGCCGGTGTTGTCCGCTGCCAGCCAGGACGGCTCACCGAGCGGCAGCGAGAACTCCCCCGTCGGCATCGGTCATTCCGTCTACGTCGCCGGCACTTACGGATACCCGTACCCCACAACTCCTGAAGGCGCCGGCCCGGCGGTCCCCGCCACGGCACCCTTCAACGGCGGAATGACCCGCGTCGACATCGATCCGGTCGGCTGCCATGTCGTGTGGGACAACACGATTCGTAGCTCCGCGGTACCCCACCTCTCGACGGCTGACGGCTCGATTTACACCGTGACACGGGACGGTGCTCCGAACACCTCTCCGCTGGACGGTTACTCCTTCGCGGTGATCGACTCGAAGGACGGGTCGCAAATCGGTTCGACTCCCCTGCCGTCGACCATCCTCAACGACACCCTTCAGATGTCTGCGCTCATCACCGAGTCGGGTGAGTACTTCCAGGGCACGATCTCGGGAATCGTGCGCGTTCGCGCAAACTGACGCGCGCTGGTCCCATCGGCGCGAGGCATATCGCTTCGCGCTTGCTTCAAACGCCTAGCCCCCAACGACGCGGGGCAGGCGCGGAGCGAGCTGGCCCCAACGACGCGGGGCAGGCGCGGAGCGAGCTGGCCCCAACGACACTGTGTAGTTGATGGGGAACTACGATCGTTGGCGTGGTGAATCGTGTGTATGCCGGATTTTTGCGCTTGGTGGATCGACTACCTCTCCCCTCGCTGAAAACGCAGAAGATCATCGCGTTCATCGTGATCCTGACGCAGGGCGGCATCGCTGTCACCGGCGCGGTGGTGCGCGTGACGGACTCGGGACTCGGTTGCCCGACGTGGCCGCAGTGCTTCCCCGGTAGCTTCGTCCCGGTCGGCCACGGACAGGTCGCGGTCATTCATCAGGCTGTCGAGTTCGGCAACCGCCTGCTCACGTTCCTGGTTGTGATCGTCGCGGCTGCAATCGTGCTCGCGGTGACTCGCGCTCGCCGTCGCAAAGAGGTGCTTGTCTACGCCTGGATGATGCCGCTCGGCACCGTGGTTCAGGCAGTCATCGGCGGAATCACCGTCCTGACCGGACTGCTGTGGTGGACGGTGGCAATCCACCTGGTGGCGTCGATGCTGATGGTCTGGGTTGCCACGGTGATGTACGCGAAGATCGCCGAACCCGACGAGGCGACAACACTGATCGTGATGCCGAAGCCGCTGCGCTGGCTGACCGCACTGTCGGGAGTGGCGCTCGCCGGCGTGCTCGTCGCCGGCACCCTCGTAACGGGTGCAGGCCCGCACGCGGGCGACAAGGGACTGGAACGCACGGTGCCTCGCCTGGAGGTCGAGATCGTAACGCTTGTTCATCTGCACTCGCAGCTGCTGGTCGGATACCTCGCGCTGGTCGTGGGACTGACCTTCGGCCTTTACGCGGTAGGAACGTCAGCCGCCGTGAAGCTCCGCTTGAAGGTCTTGCTGGGACTTATCCTCGCGCAGTCACTCATCGGCGTCGTGCAGTACTTCACCGATGTGCCAGAAGTTCTCGTGATCATGCACGTCGCTGGTGCCGGGCTGTGCACGGCTGCGACGGCAGCAGTTTGGGCCGCGGGCAAGACCCGCCAGTTCACGCCGACCGGCTCGCCGATACCAGCTGTCTGACGCTTGAAGACACGTCTGGGGCGTAGGAACACCTTTTGGTGTTCCTACGCCCCAGACGTCATTTCAGGATTCGTTGCGAGCTTTCGGGAACCGAGTCTGATTGGCAACCCAACCGGCCATCTTCTTGAAGTGGCCTTCCTGCGGGGTGACGATGCTCGTCAGCTCACGCTCCCACTCGGCAACGGTGACGTTGTCCAAGGATGCGACGACGGCATTGGCCGTGGCGAGGTCCTCGACGACCTGGTCACCGAGGATGCCGTCGGCACCCACGAGAGTGATGCGAACGCCGGCAACGCCGACCGGCTGGATGACGGCGCTGGCGGTTCCGCCGTGCTCGGCGACGAACTTGGTGATGGCATTCACCGTGGACTTCGGCAGTTCCGGCGCGGACGGGGTGGCGTCCGACTTCTCTGTATCGGTGCTCATGACTCGACAATACTGGTCGGTAGCCCGGAAGCGACACCAGGCATGGACTGAGGCTCGGTCGCCGCGGGTGTAGAACAGAAACCATGCGAGCCATCTACGTGACCGAGACCGGCGGACCAGAGGTTCTGACTCTGACCGAACAACCCGAACCGACACCGGGCCCAGGCAATCTACTTGTCCGGACCGAAGCGATCGGCATCAATTTCATCGACACGTACTTCCGAATGGGCCAGTACAAGCGGCCGCTCCCCTACATTCCCGGCGACGAGGGCAGCGGTGTTGTCGAAGCCGTCGGTTCCGATGTCACCGACTTCGTCGTGGGCGACCGTGTCGCGTGGGCCGCGGCCACTGGCAGCTATGCCGAGAAGGTGGCTGTTCCCGCCGCAGTCGCAGTCAAAGTGCCCGACGGTGTCCCGGCATCAGCCGCAGCGTCGGCGCTCCTGCAGGGGATGACGGCGCATTACCTCGCGAAGTCGACGTATCCGATCCAGAGCGGAGACACCGTGCTCGTGCACGCGGGCGCGGGCGGCGTCGGGTTGATCCTGACGCAGATGGCCGTCAGCCTCGGGGCGAAGGTCGTCACGACTGTGTCATCGGATGCGAAGGAAGAACTCTCGCGTGGCGCCGGTGCCTCGGAGGTACTGCGGTACGACGAGGACATCGCAGCACGCATTCGGGAGTTGACCGGCGGCGAAGGAGTCGCGGCGGCTTACGACGGCGTCGGCGCGACAACTTTTGATTCGAGCTTGGCTTCCGTGCGTATCCGCGGCACCGTCGCGTTGTTCGGTGCGGCCAGTGGTCCGGTTCCGCCGGTGGATCCGCAGCGGCTCAATTCGTCGGGCTCACTGTTCCTGACGCGTCCTACGCTCGCGCATCACATTCGCACTCGTGAGGAGCTGACCTGGCGTGCCAGCGATGTCTTCGACGCCATTGCGGCCGGGAAACTCGATATTCGCGTCGGGGCCGAATACCCCCTCGCCGATGCAGCGACAGCGCACCGGGACCTGGAAGGTCGAGCAACAACGGGGTCAATCGTTCTGATCCCCTAGCGAAGTGCTGTGCGCCTTTATTAACCGCCCGCGGTTAATAAAGGCGCACAGCAGAATCAGCTGAGCATGTCACTGATCGTCTGGAGTCCGAGCACCGAGTCGACAGCGAGGCCGACGAAGACGATCGCAAGATAGTTGTTGGACTGCAGGAACAGGCGCAGCGGCTTGACCTGGGCACCGCCACGAACGCTGCGGTACAGCTGATGGGCCATGAGCAGGAACCACGCGCCGGCGACGATGGTGATGGCGGCGTAGATGACGCCGGACGCGGGCACGAGGACGAGCGTCGTGACGACCATCGCCCAGCTGTAGAACAGGATCTGCTTGGTGACGTGCTCTTCGGTGGCGATCACGGGAAGCATCGGAACACCGGCAGCTTTGTAGTCTTCCTTGTAGCGCATTGCGAGCGCCCAGGTGTGCGGCGGCGTCCAGAAGAAGATGATCAGGAACAGCACGACGGGTTGCCAGCTCAGTGACCCGGTGACTGCGGCCCAGCCGACGAGGACGGGCATACATCCGGCAGCGCCACCCCAGATGACGTTCTGCCAGGTACGACGCTTGAGAACCATCGTGTAGATGAGTACGTAGAACGCGATCGTGATAACGACAAGGATGCCGGCGAGGAGGTTGGCTCGCCACCACAGCCACAGGAACGACGCGAGACCCAGGAGAAGTCCGAAGACGAGCGCGTTGCGAGTCGGTACCGCCTCGCGGGCCAGCGGACGCTTGGCGGTGCGCTTCATGACCTTGTCGATGTCGGCGTCGACGACGCAGTTGAGGGAGTTCGCACTCGCTGCGCCCATCCAGCCACCGAAGAGGGTGCTGAGGATCAGAGCGATGTCGACTGTTCCGCGATCGGCCAGCAGCATTGCCGGAATGGTTGCCACCAACAGCAATTCGATTACTCGCGGCTTCGTGAGCGCGATATAAGCCAGAACCTTGCCCGTTGCGCGACCCCACACCGTATCGGTGTTGGTCGCCCGCGGGGCGGCACCTGGGCTGCCGAAGCCATGTCCGCTCGGCTGTTGCCCTGTCCGCACGTTCTCTCCTTGCACCACGCGTTACCGCACTAACTCTTCACGACACACTGCTGACACTGTTCTCTACTACGGACGATGGTAGACCGCAGCCATGGAGGAACCGAATCGACCCGGACAGCCAGGACCATTAGGCTGGGTTGCGCAGTGGAGGGACACCCACCCTCGCAATCCACGTACACCATGTCAGGAGACATCTGCCAGTGTCGATCACAGACGAGATCCACGTCCTCACGCAACCCGTCCACCCCTCGGACTGGACCGACCTGGACACCAAGGCTGTCGATACCGCCCGCGTGCTCGCCGCTGACGCGGTTCAGAAGGTCGGCAACGGCCATCCCGGAACTGCAATGAGCTTGGCGCCGTTGGCATACACCCTCTTCCAGCGCGTCATGCGCCACGATCCTTCGGATGCAGAATGGGTCGGCCGTGACCGCTTCGTTCTTTCCTGTGGCCATTCGTCCTTGACGCTGTACACCCAGCTCTACCTGTCGGGCTACGGTCTCGAACTCGCGGACCTCGAAGCTCTCCGCACGTGGGGCGCTTTGACCCCCGGCCACCCCGAGGTCGGCCACACCGTCGGCGTCGAGATGACCACGGGTCCGCTGGGCCAGGGCCTCGCCTCCGCAGTTGGTATGGCGATGGCTGCGCGCCGTGAGCGCGGGCTGTTCGATCCGGAGACCCCGGTCGGCTCCTCCCCCTTCGACCATCACATCTACGTGATCGCGTCCGACGGTGACATCGAAGAAGGCGTCACCTCCGAGGCGTCGTCCCTCGCCGGTGTCCAGGAACTGGGCAACCTCGTCGTCTTCTACGACGACAACAAGATCTCCATCGAGCACGACACCACCATCGCTCTCGGCGAAGACGTCGGAAAGCGCTACGAGGCGTACGGCTGGCACGTTCAGCACGTCGAGGGCGGCGAAAACGTCTCCGGCATTCTCGACGCAGTCGCTGCGGCCAAGGCCGTCGTCGATCGCCCGTCGATCATCCTTCTCCGCACCATCATCGGTTTCCCGGCTCCGAAGAAGATGAACACCGGCGACGTCCACGGTTCCGCCCTGGGTGCCGACGAGGTCGCTGCGGTCAAGGAAGCCCTCGGATTCGATCCGAGCAAGTCCTTCGACGTCGACGCCGACGCTTTGGCTCACGCCCGTGAGGTCGTCTCGCGCGGCGCCGACGCACGCAAGGCATGGCAGGTCGAGTTCGACGCGTGGGCTGCACGTGAGACCGAACGCAAGGAACTCTTCGACCGCCTGTTCGCCGGCGAATTCCCCGCCGGCTGGGCCGACGCTCTCCCGACCTACGAGGCCGACGCCAAGGGCGTTGCGACTCGCAAGGCCTCCGGTTCGGCACTCAACGCGCTCGGACCGATCCTGCCCGAACTGTGGGGCGGCTCCGCTGACCTCGCGGGCAGCAACAACACCACCATCAAGGGCGCAGATTCGTTCGGCCCGTTCTCCATCTCCACCAACGACTGGAATGCGCAGCCTTACGGCCGCACGCTCCACTTCGGCATCCGTGAGCATGCGATGGGCTCGATCCTCAACGGCATCGCGCTGCACGGCCCGACCCGCCCGTACGGCGGAACCTTCATGGTCTTCTCCGACTACATGCGTCCGGCCGTTCGCCTGGCTGCACTGATGAAGACTGCCGTCACCTACGTCTGGACCCACGACTCCATCGGTCTCGGCGAAGACGGCCCGACTCACCAGCCGGTCGAGCACCTGGCGGCACTGCGCGCCATCCCGAATCTCGCCGTCGTCCGCCCGGGCGACGCCAACGAGACCTCGTTCGCCTGGCAGGCAGCACTCGAGAACAAGACAGGACCGACCGCTCTGGCACTCACCCGCCAGGACATTCCGGTTCTCGAAGGCACCAAGGAGAAAGCTGCCGAGGGCGTCAAGCGCGGCGCGTACGTTCTCGTCGACGCAGCCAACGGTTCGCCCGAGGTCATCTTGCTGGCCACCGGTTCCGAACTGCATCTGGCCACCGAGGCTCGTGAGACCCTCGAAGCTCAGGGCGTTGCAACCCGCGTCGTTTCCGTGCCCTGCCTCGACTGGTTCCTCGAGCAGGATCAGGCGTACCGCGACGAGGTCATTCCGCCCGCCGTCCGCGCACGCGTGTCCGTGGAAGCCGGCATCGCAATGCCGTGGTGGCGCATCCTCGGCGACGCCGGTCAGGCCGTCTCGCTCGAGCACTACGGCGCCTCCGCCGATTACAAGACCTTGTACCGGGAGTTCGGCATCACTGCCGACGCGACTGTCGAAGCCGCGCAGCGCTCCCTCGCAGCTGTGAAGGGATGATCTCGATGACACAGAACGTGAATACCGAAAAGCTCTCCGCTGCAGGCGTTTCCATCTGGCTCGACGACCTCTCGCGAGATCGCATCCAGTCCGGCAACCTGCAGAACCTCATCGACACGAAGTCGATCGTGGGCGTCACGACCAACCCGTCGATCTTCCAGGCAGCCCTGTCCAAGGGCTCGGCTTACGATGCTCAGGTTCGTGAGCTCGCACAGCGCGGCGCCGATGTCGACGCCACCATCACCGCGGTGACCACCGACGACGTGCGCGCTGCGTGCGACATCCTGGCTCCGCAGTTCGAGGCGTCGAACGGCGTCGACGGCCGCGTGTCCATCGAGGTCGATCCTCGCCTGGCACACGACACCGACGCCACCGTCGCGCAGGCGATCGAGCTGCACAAGATCGTCGATCGCCCGAACGTCCTGATCAAGATCCCCGCGACGCTGGCAGGCATTCCCGCCATCGCCAAGGTGATCGGCGAGGGCATCAGCGTCAACGTCACCTTGATCTTCTCGGTCGAGCGCTACGAAGCAGTCATGGGCGCATACCTCGAAGGTCTGGACACCGCCAAGGCTGCCGGCCGCGACATCTCGTCCATCGAGTCGGTCGCCTCGTTCTTCGTCTCCCGCGTGGATTCCGAGATCGACAACCGCCTCACGGCAATCGGCACGCCGGAAGCTCTCGAGCTTCGCGGCAAGGCTGCACTCGCAAACGCTCGCCTGGCGTACAACGCGTACCAGCAGATCTTCGAGGTGCAGCCGCGCTTCCAGGCTCTTCTGGCAGACGGCGCCAAGGCTCAGCGTCCGCTGTGGGCGTCGACCGGCGTGAAGAACCCGGATTACCCGGACACGCTCTACGTCACCGAGTTGGTTGCACCCAACACCGTCAACACCATGCCGGAGAAGACGCTGGACGCTCTCGCCGACCACGGCGAGATCACGGGCGACACCATCTCGGGTACCGCTCAGGAATCACAGGCGGTCTTCGATCAGCTCGCCGCTGTCGGCATCGATCTTGCGGACGTGTTCACGGTCCTCGAAACCGAGGGCGTCGACAAGTTCGAGGTGTCCTGGAACGAGTTGCTCGACGCAACTGCCGAGCAGCTCCGCGCAGCAACCCAGAAGAGCTGAGCCTGTGAGCGATTCCGCGGCGGCATCAGATTGGGTGAATCCCCTTCGGGACAGCACCGACAAACGGCTTCCGCACATTGCGGGGCCCTGCGCCCTGGTGATTTTCGGTGTTACCGGCGACCTTGCCAGGCGCAAGCTCATGCCAGCCATCTACGACCTCGCCAACCGTGGACTGTTGCCGCCCGGATTCGCTCTGGTCGGGTTCGCCCGGCGTGACTGGACGGACGAGGACTTCGCGAACGTCGTCCTCGAAGCAGTCAAGGACGGTGCTCGCACCAAGTTCCGCCAGGACGTGTGGGAGCGGCTCGCCGAAGGCATCCGGTTCGTGGAGGGCAGTTTCGACGAGGCCGAGGCCTTCCAGAACCTGTCCGAGACGTTGGCCACGCTCGACAACGAACGTGGTATCGGCGGCAATCACGGGTTCTACCTTGCGATTCCGCCCAACGCGTTTCCTCAGGTGCTCGAGCAACTGTCGGCGTCGGGCCTCGCGCAGGCCGAGGACGGTCAGTGGCGACGCGTGGTCATCGAGAAGCCGTTCGGTCACGACCTCGAGAGCGCTCGCGAACTGAACGCCGTCGTCAACAAGGTGTTCCCCGAGGACACGGTCTTCCGTATCGACCACTACCTCGGTAAGGAAACGGTCCAGAACATCCTGGCTCTGCGCTTCGCGAACCAGTTGTTCGATCCGATCTGGAACGCGCACTACGTCGACCACGTTCAGATCACGATGGCTGAGGACATCGGCCTCGGTGGACGCGCCGGGTACTACGACGGCATCGGCGCGGCCCGTGACGTGATCCAGAACCACCTGCTGCAATTGCTCGCGTTCACGGCGATGGAAGAACCCATCAGCTTCGAGCCGCTCAATCTGCAGGCGGAGAAGATCAAGGTCCTCTCTGCCACTCGCCTCGCAGAACCCCTCGACGAGACCACCGCCCGCGGCCAGTACGCGGGCGGCTGGCAGGGTGGGCTGCCGGTGGTCGGGCTCCTCGAAGAAGACGGCTTCGCAGCGGACTCCATCACGGAGACCTTTGCCGCCATCACCCTCGAGGTCGACACCCGCCGCTGGGCGGGTGTGCCGTTCTACCTGCGCACGGGCAAACGACTCGGCCGTCGTGTCACCGAGATCGCAGTGGTGTTCAAACGCGCACCGCACCTGCCGTTCGACAAGACGATGACCGAAGACCTCGGCCAGAACGCTCTGGTCATCCGCGTGCAGCCCGACGAGGGCGTCACCATGCGGTTCGGCTCGAAGGTTCCCGGATCGAGCATGGAGGTCCGTGACGTCAACATGGACTTCTCGTACGGTCAGGCTTTCACCGAGTCGTCACCGGAGGCGTACGAGCGACTCATTCTCGACGTGTTGCTCGGCGAGCCGTCACTGTTCCCGGTGAATGCCGAAGTTGAATTGTCTTGGGAGATACTCGATCCCGTCCTCGAGCACTGGGCCGCCGGCGGTAAGCCGGAACCCTACGAGGCCGGAACGTGGGGACCACCGTCTGCGGACGAAATGATGCAACGCACCGGACGCGAATGGAGGCGACCCTAGTGATTCTCGATTTGCCGTCCACCACCACGGTCCAGGTCAGCAAGAAACTGGTCGAGGTACGTAAGACCGGCGGCGCTGTCACCTTGGGGCGAGTGTTGACGCTCGTCGTCTGCACCAGGGACACCGGGAACGCCGAGGAAGCCATCGAGGCCGCCAACGAGGCAAGTCGCGAGCACCCTTGCCGCGTCATCGTGCTTCTGCGTGGCGACGAGCAGAGTGAGCCCCGGCTCGATGCTCAGATCCGTGTCGGCGGCGACGCCGGCGCCTCGGAGGTCGTGGTCCTGCGTCTCTACGGTCCGCTTGCGGATCACGAGAGCAGCGTCGTCATCCCGTTCCTGCTCCCCGACACCCCGGTAGTCGCGTGGTGGCCCCTCGAGGCACCCGAGATTCCGGCGAAGGACCCCGTCGGGAGGCTCGCGATACGGCGCATCACCGATGCCACCGGTGCCCCCGATCCGACGGCCACCATCAAGGGGCGACTCGCGTCGTATACCGCCGGTGATACCGATCTCGCCTGGAGTCGCGTCACCTACTGGCGCGCGCTGCTTGCTTCGGCTCTCGATCAGCCGCCGCACGAGAAGATCACCTCCGCAGTGGTCTCCGGTCTCAAAACCGAACCGGCACTGGATATTCTCGCCGGTTGGCTGGCGGCCAAGATCGACGGTCCGGTCATTCGGCGTACGGGTGAGCTGACCGTCGAGTTGAAGCTAGAGACCCGCAGCATTTCCATCAGTCGCCCGCAGGAGGGCACGACTGCAACGTTGATCCGCACCGGTCAGCCCGACGCGCTGGTTTCTCTGGGTCGCCGAGAGACACGCGATTGCCTCGCCGAGGAATTGCGTCGACTCGATCCCGACGAGATCTACGAGGAAGCTCTGGCTGGATTGGAGAAGGTGACCTATGAGTGATGTTGTCGTAGAGAAGTTTTCCGACGCCGGCCAACTCGTCAATGCTGCTGCCGCACGCCTGGTCACGACCATCGTCGAGGCCCAGAAGGCTCGCGGAGTCGCATCCATCGTTCTGACCGGTGGCGGAACCGGGATCGCACTTCTCGGGAAGTTGCGGAATGCTCCCGGCGACATCGACTGGTCTCAGATAGACCTTTACTGGGGTGACGAGCGGTTCCTGCCGTCCGGCGATCCCGAGCGGAACGAAGTGCAGGCTCGAGAGGCGCTCCTCGATCATGTGCCGGTCGATCCCGACCGAGTACATGCGATGGCCGCATCCGACGGTATCTACGACGGTGATCCCTACGGTGCGGCGACGGCGTACGAACAACTGCTGGGCGCCCAGGCACACGGCAATCAGGTCCCGACCTTCGACGTGCACCTGCTCGGCATGGGCGGCGAAGGACACGTCAACTCGTTGTTCCCGCACACCGACGCCGTTCGAGAAGAAGCGCGATTCGTTGTCGCGGTAACGGACTCCCCCAAGCCGCCACCGGTTCGCATCACGCTGACGTTGTCCGCTGTTCGGCGTGCCAAAGAGGTCTGGTTACTGGTCTCCGGCGCAGCAAAGGCCGAGGCCGTTGCCAAAGCGGTTGGTGGTGCCTCGGCCGAGGACTGGCCGTCCGCCGGAGCCACCGGTTTGGTTGCGACGCGTTGGTTCCTCGATACAGACGCTGCCTCGCAGCTTCCGTGATCTGATTTTCACAGATCTGATTTTCACACCGGCCGGGAATCGTCTTCGGGCGATTCCCGGCCTGGTGGAAGGTCGACGACCTTCTCACAGCGGCGAGTTTCGATTACCCGCCGACTCCGGATCGAATGCGAATTTCCTTTTGACGGAACGGAACTCAATCCCGAGATCCCGTTCCTCCAACGGGCACTCTGCCCGACACAACGATTCATCTCTCCCCCTGTTTCGCTCCTCCGAGCAATTACTACCTTGGACGCCGCGGATCAAGGTTCGGTTCCGCAGATCGCCGTCGCTCTTGAACGAAGCAAACCGGGCGGGAACAATCGAACAATGTCGTGGACACTGAATCCGGACGCTCTCCGCGGGCGCGTAGCTGTTGTTGCCGGGGCGACGAGGGGCGCCGGACGCGGAATCGCCGCAGCCTTGGGCGAGGTGGGTGCAACTGTCATCTGCACTGGTCGGAGCACATCTGCCGGGATACTTCAGTCGGACTACCCGCGCGGCGAGACCATCGAAGAGACTGCGGAACTTGTCACCGCGCTGGGCGGCGTCGGAGTGCCGATTGCCGTCGATCACCTCAAGAGCAAACAAGTGGCTGATCTCGCCGAACGCTTGCGCGCCGACTACGGACATATCGACATCTTGGTCAACGACATCTGGGGCGCGGAATTGCTCAAGGGTGGGCCGGCGGAGTGGAACACACCGGTATGGGAACACGATGTGGACAAGGGCTTTCACATCTTGCGCCTGGCGATCGACACTCACATCACCACGTCGCATCACCTCCTGCCGCTGATGATCGATCGACCTGGTGGAATGGTCGCCGAAATAACCGACGGCACTACTGAATACAACGCGTCGAACTATCGCATCTCGGTGTTCTACGACTTGGCGAAAGTGTCGGTGAACCGGCTCGCTTTTTCGCAAGGCCACGAATCGGCCCCGTTCGGATGTACTGCCGTCGCCATCACTCCGGGGTTCCTGCGATCGGAGATGATGCTCGACAATTTTGGTGTCGGCGAATCGAATTGGCGTGACGCACTGTTGCCGAATCGGGATGGCCCGACTGCACCTCCGGATTTCGCACGCTCCGAGTCACCGAGATTCATCGGACGTGCGATCGCGGCCCTCGCCGCCGATCCGAACCGGAAGCGATGGAATCAGCGATCTGTCAGTTCCGGCGAACTCGGAACCGACTACGGGTTCACCGACGCCGACGGGAGCCGACCCGATTTTTGGCATCACCAACGCTGAACGTGATTAGTCAGCGATCTTCCGACGAGCCGTCTACCTCGCGATACGACCACCCCCGCAGAAAGCGCCTTGCGTTGGTCAGATACGCGCGCAGATGCGTGAGCATGCCGGCGAACTCCCAAGGTTCCACATTTTTCATACCTAATGGTCTCATTTGCCCCCCCCAGTCGCCATCAGTGGGAGTCGGAGTGCGATTAGGATCCGAGCATGGCAGAATTCGCGACGATCGACGGATACATCGCGTCGTTTCCCGCCGACGTGCAACCAGCCCTCGAAAGCATCCGCGAGACGATTCACAACACGGTTCCAGGCCTCGATGAAACCATCAGCTATCAGATGCCGACCATGACGGTGAACGGCAAGAACCTGGTTCATTTCGCAGGCTGGAAACACCACATCTCGATGTACCCACTGCCGGCGGGTGACGCAGAGTTCGAGAAGTCCGTCGACCCGTACCGGTCCGCGAAATCAACCGTGAAGTTCCCACTGAACAAACCGATCCCCCTCGATCTGGTGGCTCGGATCGTCGAATTGCTCGCGCAGCGCCACTAGCCTCGGTTCCCGTCGGAGCCTTGTGAGAACGTATGGCAGTGCAGAGACAACCCATCCGCCGCATCAAGGCGGGGCCATCGTCGGGCGCTGACGTAGGCAGTTGGCCGATGACCGTGCCTGCGGTCGCGCAGATCGTTGAGGACGGTCTCGAACTTCCACCGGGTGTCACGATTTTGGTCGGCGAAAACGGAGCCGGGAAGTCGACCGTCATCGAAATTCTTGCCGCCGTTCTCGGGCTCAATGCCGAAGGCGGGTCGACCAATACGCGGCATCAGACCCGATCGAGTGAACCGGGCGGCCTCGGCCTTCTGGTCGAGCGGAGCCCCGGCGCATCGAAGTGGGCGTACTACCTTCGGGACGAAACCTTGCACGGGTTGTACACGTACCTGGAGGACAACCCCAATCCCCGGCACCCTGAACCGCAATATCATCAGCTTTCCCATGGAGAAGCGCTGCTCGAGATCTTGTCGTCGAGGACCGCCGACGGCGGGTTCTATCTCATCGACGAACCCGATGCCGCCCTCTCCTTCCGAGGAACGTTGACGCTCGCCGCGTTGCTCGGTGAGCTGGTGGACTCCGGCGCACAGGCAGTGATCGCGACGCACTCGCCGATCATCGCGGCGCTCCCGAACGCCAACCTGCTCGAGATCGGCGAATGGGGAATCAGAACCGCAGGATGGGAAGACCTCGATCTCGTCTCGAACTGGCGACGGTTCCTTCACGACCCACAGACGTACCTGCGCCACCTGATCTAACCTGGAACTCCACCCCCCAGGAGGCCTCCATGGCATACGACAAAGCGCTAGCTGAGCGTATCCGCGACGCGCTCTCGGGCGAGGACGACGTCGAGGAAGTAAAGATGTTCGGTGGCCTGAGTTTCATGGTCAACGGGAAGCTGGCCGCCAGCGCGAACTCACACGGCAACATCATGGTTCGTTGTGCCCCCGATCGTGTCGACGAGCTTCTGACGCACAAGGGTGCAAGTTGGCCCGAGATGCGGGGTAAGCCGATGAGCAAGGGATGGATCGTCGTCGACCGAACCGGAACGAGTTCTAACGTCGAATTCAATGCGTGGATCAAAGAAGCGCTGGACTTCGTTCACTGACTGGTACTGCCGGTTCGATCAATTTCGGTCGATTCGGCAAAAGTGAACTGGGCGGCCCTTAGACTCCGGAAAAGCATTTCGATTGGGCGCCTCGACGCCGCGGAGGAAAGGTGGTCCGTCCCGTGACGTTCACACCCAATCAGCCGGATCACCAACGCGCCTTCGGCTTTCAGCCGCCGACGACCCGCGCAATTCCCTCCCTCATGCCCGACCGTTTCGGACCGAATCTCGTCGGATCGTTGTGGGCGTGCGCCGGAATCGTCGCCGGCAGCCTCGGCCCGTGGACGTCGTCTTCCGCCCTCGACCACAGTGGTATGGACGAATGCGGGGCGATCACTCTCGTCCTCGCGATGTGTGCGGTCACTCCACTGATCGCGATCATGGTCCGCGACGTCACCCCCGAGATGAAAAATCACTGCACCGGACCGCTGGTGGGAATCGCTGTCTTGATCGTTGCCGTCGGAAACGCCGCGGCCATCGTGGGACGTAGTCCCGAGATCGCCGGGCCGTCCATCGGGTGGGGACTGTGGGTGGTCATCGCGTCTGCAGTGATCCTGTGCGTCACGTCATCGACCGTCGCGCACCTGATCAGGTTCCAGGCGGCAATGATCACAAGGTCTTGATCAGCGGTCACAAGGTCTTGATCAGCGGTCACAGGGTCTTGATCAGACCGCCGTCGATCACGAAGTCCGCGCCCGTCACATTCCCCGCACGATCGCTGGCGAGGAACAACACCAGGTCGGCAACCTCTTCGGGGAAAGTGAACCGCCCAGTCTCGGCGCCGGCCGCGGCACTTTCGACGATGTCGTCGGCGGCAGATCCACTCGCCTTCGCCAACGTCGATGCCACACCGTGCTTGCCTAGCCACAACTCCGTTTGCACCGGCCCAGGACTGACGGTGTTGACGCGGATCCCTTTCCCACCCAGCTCTTTCGACAACGACTTCGAGAAGTTGGTCAGCGCTGCTTTGGCGGCGCTGTAGTCGATCACCGTGGGGTCGGGCAGGAAGGCGTTGACCGAACTGATCGTCACGATGCTCCCGCCGCCTCGGCGGATCAACTCCGGTAACGCGGCGCGAACCGTGCGCACAGCCGACAAGAACGTCAGATTGAACGACGACGCCCACTCGTCGTCCGTGATACTTGCGAAACCACTGGTTCTCGGGGTGACAGCACCGACGTTGTTGACCAGGATGTCCACGCCGCCCCTGCCTGCTGCGACCTCGAGCAGTCGAGTTGAGCCTTCGGCACTCGCCAAATCGACCGCAACAAACCTGACGGCGCCTCCGGACTGCAGCGATTCGAGTTCAGGTGAGAGCGTCCGAGAGCCGGCGACAACATGGACGCCCTCAGCGACCAACGCCCGCGTGACAGCCAGTCCGATACCCTTTCCCGCGCCGGTCACCACCGCGGTTCGCCCGTCCAATTGCAGATCCACCGCGGTCCCCGTTCGGTCCTGCGCGCAGCGGGAGATGTGCGTGCAACAGCCCTAGAGTCGCCGCACGCACACCGTGATAAACCTGCCGGCCTATCCGCTGTCACACCTAGCCACTGTTACACCTAGCCACTGTTGCGAAGTGCAGTCGCCAGGCCGTTCATCGTCAGCTGGATGCCCCGACGCACCTGGTCGCTCTCGTCGCCGGACCGGTATCGACGGATCAGCTCGACCTGTAGATGGTTGAGAGGTTCGAGGTACGGGAACCGGTTGTGGACCGAACGCTCGAGGCCCGAGTTGTCGGCAAAGAGGTTCTCGTTTCCCGTGATTGCCTTGTACATGCGAATTGTGCGTTCGTGCTCGTCGGTGATCATTCCGAAGACTCGATCGCGTAGTTCTGCGTCGGGGACGAGGTCCGCGTAGCGAGCCGCCAAACCGAGGTCCGACTTCGACATCACCATGGCCATGTTCGAGAGCACGGTTCGGAAGAACGGCCACTTCTCGTACAGGGCCGTCAACGTGGCAAGCCGACTGTCGTCTCCGTCGATCCATCGTTCGAACGCGGCACCGGTGCCGTACCAACCCGGAAGCATCACGCGAGACTGACTCCACGAGAGCACCCAGGGAATTGCACGCAGGTCGGAGATCGCCTTGGTCTGCTTGCGAGAGGCAGGGCGAGAACCGATGTTGAGTGCCCCGATCTCGGCGACCGGTGTGGACGCTTCGAAGTACTGCACGAATCCTGGTGTGTCGTGCACCAGTTCGCTGTACGCGGTGCGGGCGAGGGCGGCAAGCTCGTCCAATACTGCATAGGCCGCGTCTGCATCGCTGCCGAGACCTTCGACGTCGAGCAACGTCGACTCGATAGTCGCTGCAATCAGTGTTTCGAGGTTGCGATGCGCGAGGCGCGGTTCGGCGTACTTGGCGGCAATCACCTCACCCTGCTCGGTGATTCGCAAAGAACCCGCGACTGCACCGGGAGGCTGAGCCAGAATCGCTTCGTAGCTCGGTCCGCCGCCACGTCCGACCGTTCCACCGCGGCCGTGGAAGAGTCGCAATCTGATTCCGCTCTTACGCGCGGCATCGACAAGGTCGAGCTCGGCACGGTACAGCGCCCAGTTGGCAGCTAGATAGCCACCGTCCTTGTTGGAATCGGAGTACCCGAGCATCACTTCCTGACTGTCACCGCGGGACCGGACGATCGCACGGTAGATCGGGATGTCGAGCGTCGCCAGCAGTGTGTCGGCGCCGCCCTGCAGATCCTCGATCGTCTCGAACAACGGAACGATGCCGATCGGGCAGGAGGGTTCGCTGCCGACGCCGGGATCGAGCACCCCGACCTCTTTGAGCAGCACTGCGGCCTCGAGCATGTCACTGACCGAGGTACACATGCTGATGATGTAGTTGGGTACCGCACCCGCTCCGAGAACCCGCACTGCCTTCGCGCCGGCCGCCATGATGGCCAGTTCCTTGGTGGTCAATTCGCTGAACTCGGCATCCGGCGAAGTCAGCGGTCGCCTCGTGGTCAGCTCGGCCGACAACAATTCCACTCGCTCGGCCTCCGGCAAGGACGCGTAGTCCGGGTGAACTCCGGCCCACGCCAGAAGTTCTGCGACGACGCTTTCGTGAACCTCGGAGTTCTGCCGCATGTCCAGGCCGGACAGGTGAAAGCCGAACACCTCCACCGCTTCTCGGAGCCGATCGAGTCGATCGTCGGCAATGGTCTCGTCGCCGAAACGACGCAGCGAGGTGTCGATGATTCCGAGATCCCGCTGTAGTTGTGCCGGATCGGTGTACGCCTCGAGACCGTCATCGGAACCGTGAGCGGGCAACTCCCCCAGCACCGACAATGCGGTGGCGCTCAATCGCCCACGGATACCACGAATTGCGCGACGGTACGGCTCGTCGGCCCGGAATGCCGAATCGTCGCCGGAAGTGGACGCCAGCAGATCGAGTTCGGGCGTGACGGACACCAGCCGCGCCGACATCGACAGTTCACGCTCGAGATGTTCGAGTTCCTCGAGGTGATGCTCGAGAGCAGTCGCCGCAGCGCGCGACGTGGCGCGCTGGACGATTTCGCCGGTCACGTACGGATTGCCGTCTCGGTCACCGCCGATCCACGAACCCGGCCTCAGGATCGGTTCCGGCAGGAGCCCGGCGTCCGGCCAACGAGTGCGCAGAGCTTTGCGAACCTCGGCGTTGATCTTCGGAATCACCTCGAACAACGCTGCGTCGTAGTAGCGCAGGCCTACCTCGATTTCATCCTGGATGCGGAGGCGGCTGAGCCGGATCAGAGCCGTCTGCCACAGGGTCAGGATCTGACGGCGCAATTGCAGATCGACATCAGCGGTTTCTGCGACGCTCAGCGCCGTGCGCTCGCGGTATCGCATCAACTCGGTGATCCGACTCTGCGTCTCGAACACCGTGCGGCGACGAGTCTCCGTCGGGTGAGCGGTGATGACGGGTGAGACCAGGGCGCCCCGCAACGCTTCTTCGACGGTGGCCGAGTCGATATCGGCCGCATCGAGTTTGGTGTACGTGGCCGCGAGAGTGCTGTCTCGGGGCGGTTCACCCGCGTTGACGTGGATGGCCCGTCGACGCTCGCGATGGATGTCCTCGGCCAGGTTGGCGAGCAGTGCGAAGTGACTGAACGCCCGGATGACGGGAATGGCGTCGTCCGTACTGATTTCGGCGAACAGCGACACCAGTTCGGCGCGATCGATCTCCGAACGACGGACTCGGAACGACTCGACACGGGCTCGCTCGACCAGATCGAACACATTGTCGCCGGCTTGCTCTCGCACTATTTGTCCGAGTATTCCGCCGAGAAGCCGGATGTCTTCGCGCAGCGGCTCGGTGGCCTCTCGCGGTGTTTCTCGATGCGACGCGGTTTCAGTCATCACACAATTATCGACCGAAACAAAGAACCCCGCTCGATAGGCGGGGTTCCGTGTCTGAAATTCGTGTGTGAAAAACTACCGGCTGTAAGTCATGAGCCGAGAATCAGGCGAACTTGATCTCCAGGCCGATGCCGACGATCGAAATGAGCCAGATCAACGCGGTGAAGACCGTCAACCGGTCGAGGTTCTTCTCGACAACAGTCGATCCGGACAGGCTGGACTGGACACCGCCACCGAACAGACTCGACAAACCGCCGCCCTTACCGCGATGCAGGAGCACCAAGGCGATGAGGAGCAAGCTGGTGATGACCAGCAGGATATCCAGGAACAGTTTCATGTCTGTCTACGTCCACCAATCCAATAGGGACAACTACAACCGATAACACCATACAGGCGCGCACAGATAGCCTGACCACATACCCGCCTTGCACACACCTCTGCACCCGGCCAGGCACGACTCTTGGTCAGTGGCATCGATCACACCGTCGAGATACCGATTCAGTAGTTTTTCAGTTGACGCGACTCTACCTCCGAAAGGCCCGCTCCATGCTTTCCGACACTGCCCTGCCTGACACTGCCTTGCCCGACACTGCCCTGCCCGACACTCCACGTCTGGCTTCGATTCACAACTTCCGCGATGTGGCCGGCCACGGGTACGTCACGACCAGTGGACAGGCGATGAGCCGAGGAGTCTTCTACCGCGCAAACGTTCTGACACCCTCGCCCGAGGATCTCGCAATCGTGGAATCGCTGGGGCTGACAGCCGTCTACGACGTTCGATCCGAAACCGAAGCGAACGAAACTCCCGACATCGTGCCAGCTCCGGCGATGTACGCCCACATTCCCATCCTGTCCGGCAACATCCACGCCGAAGCAATGGCTCTCCGAACAGCTGACGCTGCAACAGCTTTCATGCAGAACATCAATCGTAGTTTTGTGGCGGATCCCGTCACTCGGAACGGATTCTCGCAGTTGTTCGCCGCCCTGGCGACCACCGAGGGGCCGCAGCTCTTCCACTGCACGGCGGGCAAGGACCGAACAGGTTGGGCGGCAGCACTACTGCAGACACTCGCCGGTGTGCCGCGCGAAACGATCACGGCGGACTACCTGCTCACGAATACGTACTCGGCCGAGTACATCGATGCAACAGTCGCGAAGATCGCCGCTGCCACAGATGCAGACAAGGGCGAGGTCATCCGATTGCTGCTTTCCGTCGACGCGAGTTACCTGGGCGCCGCCTTCGAAGAGGTGGACCACCACTACGGGACCGTCGAGAACTATCTGACCGCCGGGTTGGAGCTTGCTCCCGAACTCGTCGGCGCTTTGGAAAGCAAACTCCTGAGCTGACTCGCGAAAAAACTGCGGGCGTGTGACCTACTCGGTCACACGCCCGCAGTTTCAGTCTCGAGCAGTTTCAGCTCACGACCCGATCACATCACGGGAGTGGACCGCCTGCAGCGATCGCAGACAGTGTCGCGAACTCGTCAGCCTTGAGTGACGCGCCGCCGACAAGAGCACCGTCGACGTCGGTCTGGCCGACGATCTCTCCGACGTTCTTGGAGCTGACGCTACCGCCGTACAGGACGCGAACGCCGGCTGCGACCTCGGCGTCGGCAAGTTCGGCGACTGTTGCTCGCACCGCAGCGCACACTTCCTGTGCATCTGCGGCAGAAGCGACACGGCCGGTGCCGATGGCCCAGACAGGCTCGTACGCGATGACGATCTTGGAGATCTCCTCCGCGCTCAGGCCCGCCAACGAACCCTTGAGCTGGTCGACGTTGTAGGCGACGTGATCGCCGGCCTCGCGGATCTCGAGGCCTTCGCCGATGCACACGATCGGCGTGAGGCCGTTCTTGAGAGCGGCCTTGGTCTTCGCGAGGACGGTCTCGTTGGTCTCACCGTGAAGGGTGCGACGCTCCGAGTGACCGACCACGACGAAGGTGCAACCGAGCTTGGCCAGCATGGAGCCGCTGATCTCGCCCGTGAACGCGCCCGAGTCCTGAGCCGAGACATCCTGCGCGCCGTACGTGAGGAGGAGCTTGTCGCCCTCGATCAGCGTCTGGACGCTTCGGATGTCGGTGAACGGCGGGATGACCGTGACATCCACTTTGTCGAAGTACTTCGCAGGCAAGGAGAAAGCGATCTTCTGCACCAGGGCGATAGCCTCGAGGTGGTTCAGATTCATCTTCCAGTTGCCGGCGATCAACGGCTTACGTGCCATGTCGGATCAGCCTTCCAGTACTGCGATGCCAGGCAGCTCTTTGCCCTCGAGGTACTCGAGGGAAGCGCCACCACCGGTGGAAATGTGCGAGAAGCCCTCGTCCGGGATACCGAGCTGACGAACGGCTGCTGCGGAGTCGCCGCCGCCGACGACGCTGAAGGCACCCTTCTCGGTTGCCTCCACGATTGCCTCGGCGACACCGCGGGTGCCTGCCTCGAACTTCGGGAACTCGAACACACCCATCGGGCCGTTCCAGAACACGGTCTTGGCGCCGGTCAGGATCGCGGCAAAGCGCTTGACCGACTCCGGTCCGATGTCCAGACCCATCCAACCGTCGGGAATCTCGTCGAACGGAACGATCTTCGACTCGGCATCGGCCGAGAAGGAGTCCGCGACAACAACATCCTGAGGGATGTGGATGACGTCGGCGTACCGGTCGAGGAGATCCTTGCAGGTCCCGATCATGGACTCTTCGCACAGCGAATTGCCCACGGACACACCCTGAGCCGCGAGGAACGTGTAGAACATTCCGCCGCCGATCACCAGAGTGTCGACCTTCGGCGCCAGTGCCTCGATGACGGCCAGCTTGTCCGAGACCTTGGAGCCGCCGAGCACCACCGCGTACGGACGCGCTGCGTCCTGCGTGAGCTTGGCGAGCACCTCGACCTCGGCGCCGACGAGGTAACCCGCGTAGTGCGGGAGCAGCTTCGCGACGTCGAAGACCGACGCCTGCTTGCGGTGAACAACACCGAATCCGTCGGAGACGAATGCGCCGTCGTCACCGACCAGCTCGACGAGAGCCTTGGCGAGCTTGACCCGCTCGGCTTCGTCCTTGCTGGTCTCGCGAGGGTCGAAACGGATGTTCTCGAGCATCAGGACGTCACCGTCGGTGAGTCCTTCGGAACGAGCCAGCGCGTCCTGTCCCACGACGTCACCGGCGAGTTGCACGTTGCGACCGAGGATTTCGGCCAACTTCGCGGCAACCGGTGCGAGGGAGAACTTGGGATCGGGCTGACCGTCGGGGCGCCCGAGGTGCGCGGTCACGATGACCTTCGCTCCACCCTCGGCAAGTGCCCGCAGGGTGGGAGCGGACGCGACGATGCGGCCCGGGTCCGTGATTTCTCCGCCATCCAACGGGACGTTGAGGTCGGAACGCACCAGTACGGTGCGCCCCTCGACCCCAGCGTCCAGCAGATCCTTCAGCGTCTGAACTGCCACTGTTATCGAAACTCCGCTCAGAGAGACTTGGCGACGAGGCCGATGAGGTCGGCGAGGCGGTTGGAGTAGCCCCACTCGTTGTCGTACCAGGAAACGATCTTGACCTGGTCGTCGATGACCTTCGTCAGACCCGAGTCGAAGATCGACGAGTGCGGGTCGGTGACGATGTCCGAGGAGACGATCGGTGCGTCGGTGTACTTCAGGATGCCCTTGAGGGGTCCTTCGGCAGCAGCCTTCATCGCGGCGTTGATCTCGTCGGCGGTGGCCGACTTCTTCAGGTTCGCGGTGAGGTCGGTGACCGAGCCCGTGGGGATCGGCACGCGCAGTGCGTAGCCGTCGAGCTTGCCGAGCAGCTGCGGGAGGACCAGGCCGATTGCCTTGGCTGCACCGGTGCCGGTGGGAACGATGTTGAGGGCGGCTGCGCGGGCGCGACGGAGGTCTGCGTGCGGAGCGTCCTGCAGGTTCTGATCCTGGGTGTACGCGTGGATCGTGGTCATCAGACCCTTGACGATGCCGAACTCGTCGTCGAGAACCTTGGCGATGGGGCCGAGGCAGTTGGTGGTGCACGACGCGTTGGAGATGATGTTCTGGCTGCCGTCGTACTTGTCGTCGTTGACGCCCATGACGATGGTGATGTCTTCACCCTTGGCCGGAGCCGAGATGATGACCTTCTTGGCGCCGGCTTCGAGGTGTCCCTTGGCCTTTGCGGCGTCGGTGAAGATGCCGGTGGACTCGACGACGACGTCGACGCCCAACTCGCCCCAGGGAAGTTCGTTCAACGGGCCGCGGTGTGCGAGGGCCTTGATGCGCTGATCGCCGACAACGATCGTGTCGTCACCGTCGAGCGACACGTCGTACGGCAAACGGCCGAGGATGGAGTCGTACTTCAGCAGGTGAGCGAGCGTCGCATTGTCAGTCAGGTCGTTGACTGCCACGATCTCGATATCGGTGGTTCCGAGCGCCTTCTGCGCATCCACCGCCCTGAAGAAGTTACGTCCGATACGGCCGAAACCGTTTACGCCAACCCGGACAGTCACAATTCGCTCCTTTGACCATGATTCTGGTGTGCAACTTGACCCACGCATACTCCGAATCCGTGTGTGCACGACGCGGACGTGGGGTTCATCGGTCGATGTGACTCATACCCTAATGCGCGTGGCCCGAACGTGCGCAGCCCACCCTGACGGAGGGCAGGTCACCCCTCTTCGAGTAGCTCCGCATTCACTGCCGATTCGGTGTCGGGTATACCCGTTTCCTTTGCCTTGCGATCAGCCATGGACAGCAGGCGACGGATACGTCCGGCAACGGCGTCCTTGGTCATCGGCGGGTCCGCCAACTGTCCCAGTTCCTCGAGGGACGCCTGCCGATGCTCGACGCGCAGTGCGCCCGCCGCGGCGAGGTGATCAGGGACGTCCTCGCCGAGGATCTCCAACGCACGCTCGACGCGTGCAGCAGCGGCAACGGCTGCGCGAGCCGAGCGTCGCAGGTTCGCGTCGTCGAAATTGGCGAGACGATTGGCGGTGGCGCGGACCTCGCGTCGCATCCGTCGCTCCTCCCACACCAGACGCGTGTCCTGGGCTCCCATGCGGGTCAGGAGATCGCCGATGGCCTCGCCGTCGCGGATCACCACACGATCCGTTCCGCGCACCTCACGTGCCTTCGCCGAGATACCGAGACGCCGCGCAGCTCCGACCAATGCCAGTGCGGCTTCCGGGCCCGGGCAGCTCACTTCGAGCGCCGACGAACGGCCGGGTTCGGTCAGGGAACCGTGCGCGAGGAACGCTCCGCGCCAAGCTGCTTCGGCGTCGCCGACACTTCCGCCGACCACCTGCGCAGGCAAGCCGCGAACCGGGCGTCCGCGAAGATCGAGTAGTCCCGTCTGGCGGGCGAGCGCCTCACCCTCCTTCGCCACACGCACGATGTAGCGAGCGGACTTACGAAGTCCGCCTGCACTGAGTACGTGAACGTCGGCGCTGTAGGTGAACAGGTCGAAAATCTCCCGGCGCAGTCGTCGCGCCGTGGAGCCCAGGTCCACCTCGGCTTCGACGACCACCCGGCCGCCGACTATGTGGAGTCCACCGGCAAAGCGCAGCAACGCGGAGACCTCTGCCTTGCGGCAGCTGACCTGAGTCACCACTAACCGGCTCAGTTCGTCCTTGACCTCCGCTGTCATTGCCACGAAGCGTTCTCCCTCTGTTCTTCGGAATACTGTTCTTGCCGGGAAGGCTGGTCTTGCCGGGAACGCTGCGTCGAATCCCCCACTGCCGCACTGCCCGACAGCTCGGCCAACACGTCGGCCAGTTTTGCCGGATCGTGTACATGCGCTGCGCCCGGTGAGGTATCCGCGACTTCCGCGTACCTCACTTCGGCCGAAAATTGATCCGCCGCACGCTGCAGATGTTCACGTTCGCGCCCGGCCGGTACCGACGCCGAGTCGACCACCACGTAGTCGACCCGGAAATCGGGCACGTGTTGGGAGAGTACGTGCAGGTGACGCTCCGCGGAGAATCCGGCGGTCTCCCCCGGCTCGGGGGCGAGATTGAGCACCAGCACTTTTCGAGCCTTCGTCGACGAGAGTGATTCGACGAGTTCGGGTACCAGGACATGCGGGATCACGCTCGAGAACCACGATCCGGGTCCGAGGACCACGAGATCGGCACGATCGATCGCGGTCACGGCGTCGGGGCACGCGGGCGGATTGGACGGGAGCAGTCTCACGCGCCGGACCTTGCCCGGCGTCGTCGCGACGGCAACCTGTCCACGAATGCAGCGGCTGACGCGGGGGTCCTCTTCGAGTCCTTGAACGTCGGCTTCGATCTCGAGCGCGATCGGCGACATCGGCAACACACGGCCACGGATTCGCAGCAGTCGCGCCATCTCGTCGAGCGCGACGACTGGATCACCGAGCACCTCGGTGAGGCCGGCCAGGATGAGATTGCCCACCGAGTGCCCGGCGAGCGCGCCGACACCGCCGAAGCGATGCTGGATGGTCCGCGTCCAGTCGACTATCTCGGGTTCGTCGGACGCCAGAGCCGCCAGCGCCATCCGTAGGTCGCCGGGCGGGATGACGCCGAGCTCGGCGCGCAGCCGGCCCGAGGAACCACCGTCGTCGGCGACCGTGACCACCGCGGTGACGTCGACTGTCAGACGCCTGACGGCTTGGAGGGTGGCGAACAATCCGTGCCCGCCGCCCAGAGCGACGATGGCCGGCCCCGCGAGTGCTTCCGGCGAGCGCTGTGTCGGTTCACTCATTCGCGCCCCAGATCCCGGTGCACGATGCTGACCGAGATGTCTTCCTCGGAACCCAGACGCCTCGCGAGAGCTTCGGACATGGCAACGCTGCGGTGCTTACCGCCGGTGCACCCGACCGCAATTGTCATGTAGCGCTTTCCTTCTCGTCGATATCCGGTGATCGTCAAATCCACCAGATGACGGTAGGTGTCGAGATAGTCTTCGGCGCCCTCTCGGGACAACACGTAGTCGCGGACGTCGGCATCTTGACCGGTGTGCGGACGAAGTTCGGGGATCCAATGGGGATTGGGCAGGAATCGAACGTCACAGACGAGATCGGCATCCATCGGCAGGCCGTACTTGAATCCGAACGACTGAACCGTCACCTTCATCGTGCGGTTGGCATCGTTCCCGAACGCCGTTTCGATCTTCTGACGCAGCTGATGAGCCTTCAACGCCGACGTGTCGATGACCAGATCGGCGGCCGCCTTCACCACGGCCAACTGCCGACGCTCGGCTGCGATCCCCTCGGACAACGTGCCGTCGATGCCGTCGTTCTGCAAGGGATGGCTGCGGCGCACCTGTTCGAACCGCCGGATCAACACGTCGTCCGATGCTTCGAGGTAGAGCACCCGGGTGTGGATCGGTTCCGCCTCGAGTTCGGTGAGCACCCAACCGAGGTCTCCGGTGAAGAGTCGACTTCGCACGTCGATCACGACGGCGAGACGATCGACCGGCGGATCGGAGGTCAAGCTCAGACCGACCATCCGGGAAATCAGCTCAGGTGGCAAATTGTCCGCGACATACCAGCCGAGGTCTTCGAGCACCTTGGCCGCGGTACTCAAACCTGCTCCGGACAATCCCGTCACCAGCAGGAAATCCATCGTTCGACTGTCTTTGGCGCTGTCGGTAGTCACTGTGCACTCGGCCCCGTCGTCGGCATGGACAATTCTCGCGACTCGGAGCCCTCGTCACCGCTACCGGATTCAGCGCTGGGCGCGTCAGCAGACGTAACAGACGATTCGGATTCCGTGTCCAGCTCATCATCCCCTACCGCGGCGGGCAGCGCTCGAGCTTCAGCACCCGCATCGGCCGCAGCCGAATCCGTTCCCAGTGCGGCCAGAACTGCTGTGGCGGTGGTCTCACCGATACCAGGGACCTGCATGATCTCCTCGACCGTTGCCGTTTTCAGCTTCGCCACGGAACCGAAGTGAGCCACGAGAGCGGTACGACGGGTTTCACCGAGCCCCTTGACCGAGTCCAACGCCGAAGCCGTCATGCGCCTCGAGCGCTTGCTGCGATGGAAGGTGATCGCGAAGCGGTGAGCTTCGTCGCGGATGCGCTGCAGTAGGTACAGCGACTCACTCGTTCGGGGAAGGATCACCGGATCTTCCTCGCCCGGCACCCATACCTCTTCGAGGCGCTTGGCCAATCCGACCACCGCGACGTCGGTGACCCCCAACTCGTCGAGGACAGCAGCTGCCGCCGTGACCTGAGGGGCGCCGCCGTCCACGACGAACAGATTGGGTGGATACGCGAAGCGCCGAGGCCGACCGGTGGCCGGGTCGATCGCCGCTTCGGGAGCGAGATCCCCGCCGTCCGCATCCATAGTCGACGCCGAGGCCGCCAGAACGCCCAGGTCGCGGTTGTGGCGCAGGAACCGCCTGCGCGTGATCTCGGCGATACTCGCCACGTCGTCGGAATGACCGTCGCCGGCAGCTTCCTTGATCGCGTAGTGCCGGTAGTCCGACTTGCGCGGGAGCCCGTCCTCGAACACGACCAGTGACGCCACGACGTCGGTTCCCTGGACGTGACTGATGTCGATACATTCGATTCGTAGCGGAGCCGAATCCAGATCCAGCGCTTCCTGGATGCCCTGCAGCGCCGCAGATCGTGAAGTGAAATCCCCGGCGCGCTTGAGCTTGTGCTGCGCCAGAGCCTCTTTCGCGTTTCGCTGGACTGTTTCGGCGAGGTCCTTCTTGTCGCCGCGTTGCGGAACCCGCAGTTGCACTTGCGATCCCCGAAGCTCGCTCAACCACGCCTGGATCTCGGTCGCGTTTGCCGGCAGAACCGGCACGAGAACTTCCTTGGGTACGGCACTGATCCCGGCCCCGGAGCCCGCTCCCGGGTCGAGGGCCGCTTGCTCGCCGTAGAACTGGGTGAGGAACTGTTCGACCAGAATCGGCAAGTCCGACTCGGCGTCGAGCGCAGCCCAGTCGATGGCGTCGCCTGCCTTCTCCACGACCCATCCACGCTGACCGCGCACACGTCCGCCGCGCACATGGAACACCTGGACAGCGGCCTCGAGATCATCGGTGGCAAAGGCGACGAGATCGGCGTCGGTGCCGTCACCGAGCACCACTGCCTGCTTCTCGAGTGCCTTACGCAAGGCTCCGATGTCGTCGCGCAGACGAGCTGCGGTCTCGAAGTCGAGATCCTCGGAAGCCTGCTGCATGCGCTTCTCGAGGTCTTTGACCAGCTTGTCGGTGCGGCCGGCGAGGAAATCGCAGAAATCTTCGACGATCTGACGATGCTCCATGGCACTGACGCGGCCGACGCAAGGCGCCGAGCACTTGTCGATGTAGCCGAGCAGACACGGACGGCCGATCTGGTTGTGCCGTTTGAAGACTCCGGACGAGCACGTTCGTGCGGGAAAGACTCGTAGCAGCAGATCGAGAGTTTCGCGGATCGCCCAGGCATGGGAGTAGGGACCGAAGTACCGGACGCCCTTGCGCCGCGGACCGCGGTAGACGAACAACCGCGGGAACTCTTCGTTGAGCGTCACAGCGAGAACCGGATATGTCTTGTCGTCGCGGTACCGCACGTTGAACCGCGGATCGAATTCCTTGATCCAGTTGTACTCGAGCTGAAGCGCTTCGACTTCGGTACTGACGACGGTCCACTCGACGCTGCCGGCAGTGGTCACCATCTGCCGAGTACGGGGATGAAGCGTCGTGACGTCCGCGAAGTACGAGTTCAAACGTGAACGGAGGCTTTTCGCCTTACCGACGTAAATGACCCGACCATGCGGATCACGAAATTTGTAGACGCCCGGCGCGGCCGGAATGGTTCCGGTAGCGGGGCGGTAAGTCGAGGGATCCGGCACGGTTTCAGGTTAGTCGCCGCCACCGACCGACTCGGAAACGCGCAGGATGCGGGCACCGAACCGGCCGGAAGACGTCAGTTGCTCTTGTGCGCGACCGGTGCGTAGCGGTCGGCGAGTTCGCGGAACTTACCGACTGTGTCGACGGCGTACTCGCGGTCGTTGGACTGGATCGCCATCACTGCCATGTACTCGTCGTCGGGCAATTCGATGCGTGCCCAGGCGGCGCCGTCGGGGAACGACAGCCCCTCGAACAGATCCCAGTCGACGATCTTCTCGCCCAGGATGTTTCGTACGGCGATTCCCTGCTTACCCACCTTGACCCGAGGCCGAGTCAACATCAGTACACCGAGAGCAAGAACGGTGCCGATGCCTGCCATCGCAATTTGGTCCGCGGCGCGGAAGTACACGCCGGTGGACCCCTGGCGGAGCAGGAGCGCAAGTGTGACGTGAACGATCACCAGAAGGACAGCGACGCCGATCGCGTACCGCGTCGACTTACGCGGTGAGGCGATCAGTTCCCAGTTCTCGTTGTCGCCGGGTGTGCTCATCGAAACGAATCCTCGGTCCATGGTGCTCGGAGATGACGCAGGGTCACTGCGGTGTCCAGTGCGGCGGCGCAGGCCTGTTCGCCCTTGTCCTCGACGCTACCCGGCAGACCTGAACGGTCAAGAGCCTGCTGCTCGGTGTCGGTGGTCAGGACACCGTTCCCCACGGGAGTACTTTCGTCGAGCGAGACGCGTGTGAGGCCGGCGGTGACCGCGTCGCACACGTACTCGAAGTGCGGAGTACCACCGCGGATGACGACGCCGAGTGCAACAACGGCGTCGTGGGTGCGAGCCAACGCCTGCGCAACGACCGGCAGTTCGATCGCACCGGCGACACGGACCAGTGTCACGTCCTTGATCTGTGCCTGCTCGGCGACGCGCTGTGCGCCGGCGATCAGGGCCTCGGAAATCGTCGCGTGCCACTGCCCGGCAACGATCGCCAGCTTCAGATCCTTGGCCTCGGCGATCGCGAGCTGCGGCTGACCTTCGCCGCTCACAGTGCGGTTCCGGGCTGTGCGGAGTTCTGGTTCGCCTCGTACTCGTCGAGTCCGATGAGATCGTGGCCCATCCGGTCGCGCTTGGTGCGCAGGTAGGTGAGGTTTTCGGCATTCGCGCGCAGTGGCATCGGAACGCGGTCGGTGATCTGCAGGCCGTAGCCGTCCAGACCGACACGCTTGGCCGGGTTGTTGGTCAGCAGGCGCATCGACGAGATACCCAGATCGACGAGGATCTGCGCACCGATGCCGTAGTCACGGGCGTCGGCCGGTAGTCCGAGTTCGAGATTGGCGTCGACGGTGTCGGAACCGGCGTCCTGGAGCTGGTAAGCCTGCAGCTTATGCATCAGACCGATGCCGCGACCCTCGTGTCCGCGCATGTACAGGACAACGCCCCGGCCTTCCTGAGCGACCATGTCCAGTGCAGCATCGAGTTGCGGGCCGCAGTCGCACCGCAGCGAACCGAAGACGTCGCCGGTGAGGCACTCGGAGTGAACGCGGACGAGTACGTCGCTACCGTCACCGTCCGGGCCCGCGATGTCGCCGCGCACCAGCGCGACGTGCTCGACCTCGTCGTAGATGCTCGTGTAGCCGACAGCGGTGAACTCACCGTGACGGGTGGGGATGCGGGCCTCGGCGATACGCAGCACGTGCTTCTCGTGCTTGCGACGCCACGCGATGAGGTCGGCGATCGAGATCAGAGCGAGGTTGTGTTCGTCGGCGAAGACTCGCAACTCGTCGGTCTGAGCCATCGCGCCCTCGTCCTTCTGGCTGACGATTTCGCAGATGACGCCGGCGGGACGCAGGTCCGCCATGCGGGCGAGGTCGACTGCGGCTTCCGTGTGGCCCGGACGACGCAGTACTCCGCCTTCCTTCGCGCGAAGCGGCACGACATGGCCGGGACGAGTGAAGTCGTTGGCGCCGGTTTCGGGGTTGGCGAGCAGACGCATCGTCGCAGCGCGGTCCGATGCCGAGATGCCGGTACCGATTCCCTCACGGGCGTCGACGGTGACGGTGTAGGCCGTGCCGTGCTTGTCCTGGTTGGTGGCGTACATCGGGGGCAGGCCCAACCGATCGCAATCGTCACCGTCGAGCGGCACACACAGGTAGCCGGAGGTGTAGCGAACCATGAACGCCACCAGTTCCGGGGTGGCCTTCTCGGCGGCGAAGATGAGATCGCCTTCGTTCTCACGATCCTCGTCGTCCACAACGACAACAGCTTTACCTGCAGCGATATCTGCTACTGCGCGCTCGATACTGTCGAACCTGGTCACGTGCTCGCACTCCAAAGTCTTGACTTTTCACATCATCGAATACAACGAGTGCATCCGACGGATGCACTCACAACCCTACGACCAATCGGACGGGTCCGATCAGCCTGGTCCTACCGACCGGCAGAGTGAAGCCGCTCGACGTACTTCGCGATCACGTCCACCTCGAGGTTCACCGGAGTACCGACCACCGCGGTACCGAGCGTCGTCAACTCCAACGTCGTGGGGATCAGTGAGATCTCGAAGTACTCGAACCCACGGTCGCCGCCCAGCGCGGAAACCGTCAGCGAGACACCGTCGACGGTGATCGAACCCTTCTCCACGACGTAACGGGAAATGGAGTCCGGCAGTGCGATCCGCACTACCTCCCAGTTCTCGGAAGGCGAGCGGGAGATGACATGGCCCGTTCCGTCGACGTGCCCTTGAACCAGGTGGCCACCGAGTCGGCTGTTCAGCGCCGCGGCGCGCTCGAGGTTGACGCGAGAACCGACGTCCAACTTCGCCAGGCTCGAGCGGTTCAGCGTTTCCTGCATGACGTCTGCGGTGAACGAACCGTCGGCAAGCACGTCGACGACCGTCAGGCACACCCCGTTGACCGCGATCGAATCACCGTGACCGGCGTCGGAGGTGACCAGTGGCCCGCGCACTGTGAACCGTGCAGCATCGACCAGTTCTTCCTTGGCGACAATTTCGCCGAGTTCTTCCACAATTCCTGTGAACACGCGCCCTACTCCTCGTTCCCCGGAGCAGAACTCTCCGGAACCAGACTCAACAAAATATCGGGGCCGATCGTTACCGCGGATTCCAAACGGAATCGGTGGGCGTCGGTAATGGTGTGCACGCCGGCATCGACGAGCGCCGAAGCGCCCGCGCCGAGAAGTATCGGCGCGATGTACGCCTCGATGACGTCGACATATCCGGCGGCGAGGAATGCTCCGGCCAGACGTGGCCCACCTTCGAGCAGTACATCTGTGTACTCCCCCAACGCCTCGATTACTTCGTCGATGTTGTCGGTGTTGAGTACCAGAGTCGGTGCGGTGTCATCGAGAACGCTTGCAGTCGAAGGTATTTCACGTTTTCCGACGACGACGCGCACGGGCTGGTGCCCCGCGAGCTCACCCGTGGGCTGACGCGCCGTCAGCCACGGGTCGTCGGCGAACACGGTGCCGGTGCCGACCACAATTGCGTCGATCTGTGCCCGCTGCGCATGCACGCGCGCTCTCGCCTGCGGACCGGTGATCCACTGACTCGTTCCGTCCTCGGCGGCGCTGCGTCCGTCCAGACTGGCCGCGTATTTCCACGTGATGTGCGGGCGACCGGTCCGCTGTTTGTGCAGCCAGGGTCGCAGTGGACCAGCTTCCACTTCGGGTGCTCGCAGGCCGGCCGTCACGCTGATGCCGGCTCGCATGAGCGTCGCTGCGCCGCCGGAGGCTTCCGGATTGGGATCACCGACTGCGTAGACAACCGCCGAGACTCCGGCGTCGATCAACGCCTGTGAGCACGGGCCGGTTCGTCCCTGGTGATTGCACGGTTCCAGAGTCACCACTGCCGTACCGCCACGCGCTGCATCGCCGGCCTCGTCGAGAGCCACGACCTCCGCGTGCGGTCCGCCGGGCGGTTGCGTCATACCGACGCCCGCGATGGTGCCGTCGGCCGCCAGGATGACCGCGCCGACGGGCGGGTTGGGGCTGGTGAATCCGCGCGCGGAATCAGCTGCGGCCAGCGCGATCTGCATCGCGGCGTCGAGATCAGCCGTCGACGCCTGTCCACCCTTTGCCATCGAGCGGCTCAGACCGACAGCGTCAGGTGCGGCGACGCCGAGGCAGCCTGCGCACGGAGCTTGCGCACCGCCTCACCGGGATCGCTGGCTCCGTACACCGCCGAACCGGCGACGAAGCAGTCGATACCGGCTTCCGCTGCCTGCTCGATCGTGGAAGCGTTGATGCCGCCGTCGATTTCGACGAGCAGCGTCAACTCACCCGAATCGACGAGCTTGCGAATTGCGCGTGCCTTGTCGAGCACCTGCGGCATGAAGGACTGGCCGCCGAAGCCGGGTTCGACGCTCATGATCAGAAGGGTGTCGAAGTCCTTGAGGATTTCGAGGTAGTCGTCGATCGGGGTTCCCGGCTTGACGCTCAGTCCGGCCTTGGCGCCCGCTGCACGAATGTCACGGGCAACCGAACGCGGATCGTCGGTGGCCTCGGCGTGGAACGTGACGTTGTACGCGCCGGCCTCGGCGTACGGCGGTGCCCAGCGCTCCGGGTTCTCGATCATGAGGTGGCAGTCGAGCGGAATATCCGTCGCCTTCAGCAGACTCTCGACGACGGGCAGACCGAGCGTGAGATTGGGAACAAAATGCGCGTCCATCACGTCGACGTGAAGCCAGTCGGAGCCGGACACAGCAGTCGCTTCATCGGCGAGTCGAGCAAAATCTGCGGACAGAATGGACGGTGCAATCATCGGGGAAGCCACGACGCCGAGTTTAGCTGTGCTTCATCGCCGACCGTGCATGCCCGTCATCAGAGAACGGCCACACCGTTGGACAGGCGCAATCCGATCAGTTCTTCACGACACTGCGAAGCTTGCGCACCTTGGCCGGAGCCTTGATTCGCCACGCATCTTCGAGCATCTCCGCCAATTGCACCTCGTCGATCAGTTCGAGGTGCACGAGGATGGAGCCGTGCCCGTGATAGTGATCTGTCGTGAAGAAAGGCGCCTCACCACTGGCGAGTAGCGCTTCCTTCTCGTCCAGACCGCACATCAAGACCAAAGCGCCCTCCGCTTCGGTGCGGAGTCGCGCAAAAGTCTTGCCTGCCACCTTGAGTGCCGGGGTGTTGTACGAGGTCGACTCCTCCACGGAGGGAAGAGCCGAACCCAGTACTACAACCTGTTCCCACGTAACCATGTAGGCACCATACGACTACCGATGCCCAGAAGTCATCCGATCAGGCCAGCGGCTTGCGCAAAGCGGCCATGAACATCGCGTCCGTGCCGTGCCGGTGCGGCCACAACTGAACCGAAGTCCCGTCTCCGACGTCCGGAACACCGGGCACCAATTCCTTGGTGTCGAGTTCCACGACGCCGTGACGCCTCACTGCGTCGGCGACGACTGCCAGCGTTTCCGACAGGTGCGGCGAACACGTCGAGTACAGCACCACTCCGCCGGGGCGTACCAGTTCGATTGCAGCGGCGAGCAATTCGCGCTGCAACTTCACGAGCGGCGCGACATCGGACGGCTGGCGACGCCAACGAGCTTCCGGGCGCCGGCGCAGGGCGCCCAAGCCGGTGCAGGGAGCGTCGACGAGGATGCGGTCGTATCCGGGTTCGAGTCCGGATTCGCGGCCGTCCGCCACGTGCACGTCCACGGGAAGCTCGCGAGTGGTCTTGCGGATCAGTTCGGCACGGTGTCCGACGGGCTCGACGGCGTCGAGCCGTCCGCCTTCGATACCGGCAAGAGCGCCGAGAAGCGCCGCCTTGCCTCCTGGACCTGCGCAGAGGTCGAGCCAGCGGCCGGCGTCGTCACCTTCGAGAGGAGCAATGCTGAGGGCGCGGGCAACCAGCTGACTGCCCTCGTCCTGCACGCCCGCCAAGCCTTGGCGAACCGCCTCGAGCTGTCCGGGGTCACCGCCGTCGAGATGGACGGCGTACGGCGAGTACGGCCCGATCTCGCCGCCGGTCACCAACGCGAGCTCCTCGGCGGAGATCTCACCGGGGCGGGCGACGAGGTGCACGGCGGGGCGGGCGTCGTCGGCGATCAGGACGTCTTCGAGCTCTCCGGCTGCGGCGCCGAGCGAATCCGAAAACACCTGCGCGATCCACAGCGGGTGAGCGTGCTCGAAGGCGAGTCGGCCGATCGGGTCCTTCGGGGCCAGCAACTCGACCCACTCGTCCTGGGTGCGTTCGGAGACACGACGCAGGACCGCGTTGACGAATCCTGCTCGGCCCTGACCGTTTTCGGCGCGAACGAGGTCGACCGAGGTGGCAACAGCGGCGTGTGGGGCAACGCGGGTCCGCAGCAGTTGATACGAGCCCAGACGGAGAACGTCGAGCAGGGTTCCGTCGATCTCCTCGATCGGTCGACCCGCTGCGTGCGCGATGACCGCGTCCAACAGACCCTGCGCGCGTGCGGCGCCGTACGCGAGTTCGGTTGCCAGCGCAGCGTCGCGCGCGTCGAGCTTGCGATCGCGAAGCAGTCCGGGCAGTACCAGGTTCGCGTAGGCGTCACGTTCACGAACCGCGCGCAGTACGTCGCGCGCAGCCAGGCGCGGCTGATCGAGCCCGGCGGTGGCCGGATCCGGGCGCTTGGCCTGCTTCGGCTTGGTGTTCTTTCCACCGGCCGCGTTCTTGGCTCCGGGACCCTGTGTCCGTCGTGCCGGTCGTCGTGATTCGGTCACTGTGCTCGTACCTCCGCGTCGAGTCGGGCACCGCGTGCCCAGTCCCCTGCCGACATCAATTTCTTGCCCGGGGGCTGAATCTGCCCGAGTCGTACCGCGGTGGTCGCGGTACCGATGTACAGACCATCCTTGCGTACCGAGATCTCACCGATTGCCAGGGTCTCGTCCGTGACGGTGACCGGCCCGACCTTGACCCGTAGGTCACCGATCATCGTCCACGCGCCGGGCGCGGGGGTGACGGCCCGGATGTGACGGTCGATGGTGCGCGCGGGCAATTCCCACTTCACACGGGCAGCGTCCACCGTCACCTTGGGGGCGTACGAGACGCCGTCGGCAGACTGTGGAACGGCGTTGACCTCGCCGGCTTCGAGCCCGTCGAGTACCGATTCGAGCAGAGCGGCGCCGTTTTCCGCCAGACGCCCGAGTAGGTCGCCTGCGGTGTCGGTGTCACGAATGCGCTCGGTCATCACTCCGTACACCGGGCCGGTATCCATGCCGGCTTCCAAACGAAACGCGCTGGCTCCGGTCACCTCGTCACCGGCACTGATCGCGGCCTGCACAGGCGCGGCACCGCGCCAGGCGGGGAGCAGGGAGAAATGCAGATTGACCCAACCGAATTTCGGGATGTCGAGTACGTTCTGCGGCAACAAGTTTCCGTAGGCGACGACGGGTGCGCAGTCCGGTTCGAGCCGTGCGAGTTCGGCCGCGAAGTCGGGATCGGACGCCTTGGTCGGGGTCAGCACCGGGATGTCGTGCTCGTCGGCGAGCAATCCGATCGGCGATCGGGTGACTTTTCGGCCTCGACCGGCAACGGCGTCCGGACGCGTGACGACAGCGACGACTTCGTGGTTGGCCGACTCGATCAGCCGACGCAAGGAGGGAACAGCGGGTTCCGGCGTCCCGGCGAACACGACGCGCATGTCAGCTCTCCCGTTTCGGTGGGCTCTTCGGACTCTGATCAGCCGATCGGCCTGTCGAACGCGGTGGACTGCAACTCACGAAAATGCTCCCGGATGTGTCGGTGGATGGAACTCTCAGTCTAAGGACTGCACGAGCTGCGACCTACCTCGCGCCACACCGAACCACTTTCTCGAGAATTTCTTTGATCAGAACCCTGCAGATTCACCGGTTGTCGGTATTGACTGTCTCTGTCGTCGCCACTCGGCGAAGGCTGATACGGGATACACCGATCACACGGAGGAACTTAGATGGCAGGCATCGACAGTAAGTTCGACAAGGCCTACGCAGGAAAGTCCGTCGAAGAATTGGCGGATGCCCCGGTCGCGGCACTCAACGGTGTAAGCGATTCGGATGCAGAGCATTTGAAGGCAGCGTTCAACATCAAGACCGTCCGCGATCTCGGAACCAACAAGTTCTTCCTCTGGGCACAGGCCACTGCCAAGCTCGCCGAGTAGAGATTCCGACCCACGTGAACTCGACGCTCACGAATTGGCGTCGATGACCACTTGCGGAATATCCGTGCCGAGCGGCACCGCGCTGCACGAAGCGTGCCGCTCGGCATCGGGGTCGAGGACCGTCCGGATGACGTCGATCACGTAGGGGTCGTACGGCATGCGGAAATGACCGGTCAGGTTGGACGGGCACAGTTCCTGGAGGACGATGTTCTCCGCACCGGCGTCGCGCAGGGCGATGTTCGAGGACGGCTGGATCATCTCGTCGACAGTCGACCCGATTGTCGTGTAGCGCACACCGGGCACGGTGTCGCCGCCGTCGTTGAGGGCGTTCAACGTATCGGAACCCTGCATCTGCTCGCGGACAGCTCGGGAGAAGACTTCTTCGACGAAGTCTTCTCCGCCGGGGATCGCGCGGACGATCGGAACCAACCCGAACATCACGCCGCCGTACGTCGGCGATGCCAACCCGACCCAATGGTCGACGTACTGGTTCCCGCCCATCTTGTTGACGTAGTACCGCGTCACCGTCGCGCCTTGGGAGTAACCGATCACGTCGACCTTGTCCGCGCCTGTCGCAGTCAGTACCTGATCGACGAAGGAGCCGAACGCGGCGGCACTACCGACGATGTCTCCGACGCCGTACGTCTCGTGTGCGACGTCCCCGTGTTCTTCTTTGATCGCACCGCCGTAGTTGAGGGCGAATACGCAGTAGCCGTCCTCGGCCAGTGCGGGTGACAGCGCCGCCCAATCCGCGTACGCCTCGGTGTCGGTCCCGTGGGCGAGCACAACCGGCCGGGGATGCGCTGCGGAGGGCGCACATCCGAAATCGTTCGACCCGGCTGGGGCAGATCCGGGATGCGCATGCGCGAATGCGGTGGCCACGGAACGGGACACCTGGCCCGGGCCGATGTCGAGGGGAACGTCCATCGCGTCGGCACTCGCGGACGGGAGCGCCGGTGCGGCAGCCGATATCGCGGGCGGTGCTCCGATCAGCAGCGCCACTGCTACCGAAAATGTCAGTCCCACAGACCGTTTGACGCCAGACATTGTTCCTGCTCCTGCTCTGATCCTACGAGGGAGCTGACCGTAACACCAGAAAGTTCAGGGCGCATACCCTACCGAACAGTAGGTATCTGACGTCTCAATTGCCGCCTTCACCGCCTTCGTCACCGGCAAGCACTCGGTAGAGCGACTTGCGCGCCTCGACAAGCACGTCGGCTGCGGCCTTGACCTGCGCGGGTGTGCCTACAGCAGCCACTTGACCGGCCGCGCCCATCAGCTGGCCGATCAGTTCTCGAAGGTCCTGCTCCGGCTCCCCTACGCTGAGACGAACGTCATCCCACGGCGCCCCGAGATCGGCGCGATGCTCCTCGACGTACGCGACCCCTTCTTCGGTCAGCTTCGCGGTCTTGCGACCGGCGACCTTGTCGATGATCACCAGACCTTCGTCCTCGAGCTGGGACAGGGCGGGATAGATGGAGCCCGGACTCGGCTTCCAGACGCCGCCGCTGCGCTCGACGATCTGTTGAATCAATTCGTAGCCGTGCATCGGTTCTTCGGCGATCAAGAGCAGAATCGCGGCGCGCACGTCTCCGCGACGACCGCGGCCACCACGTCCTCGCCCGCGACCGAACTGTGCGCCCGGACCGAAGCCGGGGCCGGGTCCGCCGTCCGGACCGAATCGCCCTCGTCGGTGGCCTCTGCGCGGCATGTCGCCGAAGCCCGGACGCTCGTGCGGTCGACCACGACGCCCGCCGTCGTGATCGCGGGAAGCGTCATCCGGCGCACCATCGTCCGTCGGCACCCACATCACAAAAGGCGACCGCTGCTCACGTTCGAAAGCGCCGAAAAAGCCTCGACGGCCGAACATCCCCTCGTTCGGGAAACTTGCATCCATCGTCAAACCTCCATCACTATCGTTGATAGTTCGACGATATATCGCCATACCGGGTTGCGCAAGATTCCCGGTACGCGAAAGGACCCACCTGCCAATGCGAGACTCAGCCGATGCGGCGCGGATCGATCTGAATGCGGACCGGACCCGAAGACTTCCGCGCACTGCGCGCGGCACGCGCATGTGCCAGAGCATCCGCAAGGCCGCGACCGTCCCTACGTGGGACGCGAACCAGCATTCGCTCCGGCGCGACACCACTCTCGTCCTCGCCGGAATACGGAAGCCGCTCCCCCGCAGGCAATTCCACCGGGCCGAGCAGCACAGCACTCGCCGGTAGCTCAGCCGACTCCACCAGCTCCGCGATCGCGGCGGATCCACCGTCGATCGCAGCCATGTGCACAGCCGGAGGAAAGCCGACCTCGTCTCGCTCCTCGAATTGAGACTGTGCGTGCCCCACCGGATCCCACCGGACCAATGCCTGCACCGTCGGGATACCCGAGTCCGCGACAACCACAACTTCCCCGCCTTCGGACAGCGGAATCACCATGGCAGCAGCCGACATCCAGCGTCTGAGCGTTTCCTCGGCGGCGCGAAGGTCCGGCCGACCGAGCAACGCCCAACCGTCGAGCAGAAGCGCGGCGCCGTAGCCGCCCGTCATCACCGGCTCCGCACCGACCGTCGAAACCACCAACGCGGGCCCGTGCGGCAGTTCCTTGACCACGTCACCACCCCCGGACAGTACGACTTTCACTCCGGGAAACGCGCGCCCGAGCTCTTCTGCAGTGCGGCCGGCGCCGACCACCACTGCGCGCAGTGCTTTCGCGCCGCACGCATGACAACGGTAGGCGGCATCGGCAACCCCGCACCAGCGGCACGCCGGCGTCCCGGCGCCGTCCGGACCAGCCGCAGCGGGAAGCGCCAGTGGGCCGTTGCACCGACGGCACCGTGCCGGGGCACGGCACTTTCCGCAGGCCAAGGTCGGTACGTACCCCCGGCGCGGTACCTGCACCAGGACTCCGTTGCCCTCGCCCAGGGCGCGCCGGGCAGCCGCGAATGCAATGGCGGGCAACCGAGCCGCTCTTGCTCCCGGATCGCGGGCCAAGGCTTGATCGCTGTCGGCCAGCGCCGTGATCTTGGGTGCGTGGGCCCGAACGACGTCCCGCGTGGCGACCAGATCGTGCGCCCACCCCGAATCGACGAGGACCTGGGCTTCTGCCGTTCGTGAGAACCCACCGATCACAACCGCACACCCGGCGACGTAGCCACGCAGGACGGCAACTTCACGGGCATGCGGATACGGCGACCGCGGCTCGGAGAGATTGTCATCTCCGTCGTCCCAGACGACAACCAGACCGGTCTCGGGGGTCGGCGCGAAAACAGCGCTCCGCGTGCCGACGACGATCCGGGCTGTCCCGCGCAGCGCAGCGAGCCACTTTCGGTATCGCATGGCCGGTCCCAGTCCCGCGGACAGACCCACCACTGCATCAGCTCCGGAGAGTTCGGTGCATGCGGCGACGACGCGGTCCAGGTCGCGTTGGTCGGGCACAACCAGAATCGCGGATTTCCTGCTTGCCGCTACAGCGCCGGCGAGTTCGGCCAGACGCAAGGGCCAGTTTTCGCCGGGCAACGCCTGCCAGACTGCGCGCGGACTTTTCGATTCGCGAATCGCGGTCAGGAATGCGTCACCGAATCTGTAGAGATGCCAACCATTTTCGATCGGTTCCGGAGCGGACGGCGGCTCGGCAGGCTCCCACACTTCGGCTTCGACCTTCGCGTGGCGCGGCGGTACCGCCAAGCGGAGAACATCGGCACGGGTTCCGGCGTAGCGTTCGGCCACGCGGTCGACTACCTGCGCGATTTCGGCCGTCAGGACCCGCTCGGACGAGATGACGCGTTCGAGCCAGCCGAACTTCCCCTGGTGGTCACTGGTTGCCTCGCGCGAGACGATGAAGCCGTCCACCAACCGACCAGCGAAGCGGATACGCACCCGGACTCCGGGCTGCGCATCCGCTTCGAGTTCACGAGGAACGAGGTAGTCGAATTCACGGTCGAGGTGAGCGAGCGGGAGCATCGGCAGCACCCGGGCGACCGGATCGACTTCTGCCGCTACTCTTTCCGCGCCCACCCGCGCCCCGTCTGTACGTCAGTGATCAGAGACCAGCTGCGCTACGCAGCTTGTCGGCACGATCGGTGCTCTCCCACGGAAGCTCGATATCGGTGCGACCGAAGTGACCGTACGCCGCCGTCTGCGCGTAGATCGGGCGCAGCAGGTCGAGGTCGCGAATGATCGCTCCCGGACGCAGGTCGAAGATCTCGGTGATCGCCTTCTGGATCCGTGCCGGATCGGTCTTCTCGGTGCCGAAGGTTTCGACGAAGAGTCCGACCGGAGCTGCCTTGCCGATGGCGTAGGCGACCTGCACCTCGATGCGATCGGCCAGACCTGCGGCAACCGCATTCTTGGCCACCCAGCGCATGGCGTAGGCAGCACTGCGGTCGACCTTTGACGGATCCTTGCCGGAGAACGCGCCGCCGCCGTGACGAGCCATTCCGCCGTACGTGTCGACGATGATCTTGCGACCGGTCAAACCGGCGTCACCCATCGGACCACCGAGGACGAACTTGCCCGTCGGGTTGACCAACAGACGAACGTCGGAGGTGTCCAGGTCGGTGAGGTTCACGTCGGTCAGCACCGAGTGGAGTACCTTCTCACGAAGGTCCGGCGTCAGCAGGTTGTCGAGATCAATGTCCGCTGCATGCTGGGTGGAGATGACCACGGTGTCGAGACGAACGGCCTTGTCGCCGTCGTACTCGATGGTGACCTGGGTCTTGCCGTCCGGGCGCAGGTACGGCAGCACGCCGGACTTGCGGACCTCGGTCAACCGGCGAGACAGACGATGTGCCAGCGCGATGGGCAGCGGCATCAGTTCCGGAGTGTCCGTGGTGGCGTAGCCGAACATCAGGCCCTGGTCGCCTGCACCCTGACGGTCGATCTCGTCGTCACTGATTCCGTCTACGCGAGCCTCGTGCGAGTGATCGACACCCTGCGCGATCTCGGGCGACTGGGCGCCGATCGCGACGTTCACGCCGCACGAGTTCCCGTCGAAACCCTTCGCGGAGCTGTCGTAGCCGATCTCGAGGACCGTGTCGCGCACGATCTTCGGGATATCCGCGTACGCAGTGGTGGTGACCTCGCCGGCTACGTGAACCTGGCCCGTGGTGACCAGCGTCTCGACGGCCACGCGAGCGCGCGGGTCCTGGGTGAGCAGCGCGTCGAGGATCGAGTCGCTGATCGCGTCACAGATCTTGTCCGGGTGCCCCTCGGTGACGGACTCGCTGGTGAATAGCCGACTGCCGGACTTGCTCACAGATCTCCCTCTCGACGACTGAGTTCTTGACTACAGCTTATTGAAGTATCCGAATCACCGTTCGGTGACCGTTTTGTCATGCTTTGTTAGCTGGGGGCTGAGCCGACGATAACGGTTGGACCGCCTGCGCAACACCCTTGTACTCACCCGATTATCGTGGGGTAACTCTCACCACCGGGCGCGTGTCGCTACTCGGGGAAGAGCTTGACCAGGGCGTCGAGTACTCGACTGGCCATCAAAGCCTTGGATCCGTGTTCGAGAGCGGACTCCGAGCCGTCGGAACCGAGCAGCCAACCGTCGTTGTGATCGACCTCGAATGCCTTGCCCTCGCCGACAGCATTGACGACGAGAAGGTCGCAGCCTTTGCGGGCAAGCTTGGAACGGGCGTAACTGAGGACGTCACCGTGAGCGTCACCGGTCTCTGCGGCGAATCCGACGATGACCGTTCGAGCATCCAGATCGCCGTCACGACGCGCTTCGACGAGGCCGGCAAGTATGTCGGCATTCCGAGTGAGGCTGATCGAGTCGGGTTCGTTTGCGCCCTTCTTGATCTTGCTGCCTTCGACGGTGGTGGGGCGGAAGTCCGCGACAGCCGCAGCCATGACGACTCCGTCGTGTCCGGGCGCGTGCTTCTCCACTGCCAGTCGGAGATCTTCGGCCGTCTTGATGTGCACGACGTCGACGGCAGCAGGGTCGGCGAGATCGGCCGTGTACCCGGCGATCAGTGTCACGTGCGCGCCGCGTTGCGCGGCAAGACGGGCGAGTGCGTAGCCCTGTTTGCCCGAGCTGCGATTACCGAGAAAGCGCACGGGATCGAGCGGCTCGCGAGTACCGCCGGCGGTGACCAGAATGCGGCGACCTTCCAGGTCGCGCGGCAACGCGTCCGAGCGCTCGAGGAGCAGCGATGCCAACCCGACGATCTCGTCGGGTTCGGGAAGTCGACCGGCTCCGGTGTCTTTACCGGTCAAACGCCCGGAGGCAGGTTCGATCACGTGGACGCCGCGCGAGCGCAGTGTCGCGACATTGGACACCGTTGCGGGGTGTTCCCACATCTCGGTGTGCATTGCGGGGGCGAAGACGACCGGACAGCGAGCGGTCAGCAAAGTGGCCGTCAACAGGTCGTCTGCGCGGCCCATGACGGCTCGCGCCATCAGATCAGCTGTAGCCGGCGCGATGACGACGAGGTCGGCTTCCTGCCCGAGACGGACATGCGGAACCTGCGGGACGTCGTTGAAGACGCCGGTGTGAACCGGGTTGCCGGAGAGTGCTTCGAACGTGGCGCGGCCGACGAACTCCAGAGCGGATTCGGTCGGAATCACGCGGACGTGATGACCACTCTCGGTGAAGCTGCGGATGATCGAGCACGCTTTGTACGCGGCGATACCCCCACCGACACCGACGACGATGCGCTTACGTATCGATGTGGGTGCGTCGGACACTCCCCCGACACCCGAACGAGGTTCGGGTGCGGCAGACGTGGTGCTCACTCGCCTTCGGTGTGCTCGAGGAGATCAGCGTGGATTTCACGCAACGCGATGGACAGCGGCTTTTCCTGCAGACCGGGCTCGACCAGGGGTCCGACGTATTCGAGGATGCCGTCACCGAGCTGGTTGTAGTAGTCGTTGATCTGGCGCGCACGCTTGGCCGAGTAGATGACCAGGGCGTACTTGGAAGAGGTGCGTTCGAGCAACTCGTCGATCGGCGGGTTGGTGATGCCGAGCGGGGTGTCGTAGGCAGGCAGAGCGCCCTGACCTGCTGCGGACGCGGCTGAAGTGCTGCTCACTCTTGTGTCTCCTGAATTAGATCTTCGTTGAAGAACTAGATTTATCGTTCCGGATATCTGAGAAACGGGCCGGAAATCGGTTTCCGAAGGTTGTGGAATCAGTTCCCGACCAACAAGGATACCAACTCATCGCAAGCACGGCTTACATCCTCGTTCACGATGACCGTGTCGAACTCGTCCTGTGCGGCCAATTCCACTCGAGCCGTCTCGAGTCGGCGCGCCACGACGTCTTCCGTTTCGGTGCCCCGTCCGGTCAGCCGTTGCACCAGAACGTCCCAACTCGGTGGTGCCATGAACACCAACAAAGCTTCGGGCATCGCCTTCCGGACAGCTCGTGCTCCGGCGAGATCGACCTCGACGAGAACGGGCTTTCCAGCTTCGAGTGCTTCTTCGATCGGAACTGCGGGAGTGCCTGAGCGCTGCAGGCCGCCGTGGATTTCCGCCCATTCGAGAAGTTCACCGGAGTCGATCATCCGTTGAAATTCTTCGCGGGAGGTAAATCGGTAGTCCTTGCCGTCCACTTCACCCGGGCGGGGATCGCGAGTGGTCGCCGAAACACTGAAGACAAGTTCGGGCAACCGAGTTCTCAGCTCGCGAACGACGCTGGACTTACCGACAGCCGAAGGGCCGGCCAGTACAACCAGCCGACCCCTCCGCACTGCGGTCTTGCTCTCTGACACTGTTGCGTCAGCAATCATCAGACACTGTTGCGTCAGCAATCACTTGTCGGCTCAGGCCTCGAAGTCGAACTTGGTGAGCAGAGCCTTGCGCTGCCGATCACCGAGGCCACGAAGGCGACGGGTCGGTGCAATCTCCAGCTCGGTCATGATCTCCTGAGCCTTGACCTTGCCCACCTTGGGCAGTGCCTCGAGCAGTGCCGAAACCTTCATCTTGCCCAAGATTTCGTTGTCTTCGGCGTCCTTGAGGACCTGCTTGAGGTCGGTGCCGCCACGCTTCAGGCGCTCCTTGAGCTCAGCCCTGGCCTTGCGGGCAGCAGCTGCCTTCTCCAAAGCAGCAGCGCGCTGCTCATCAGTCAACTGGGGAAGGGCCACGGTTCCTCCGTCTCGTCGTGTGCAAATTTTGTCTATTCCGCTGATAACCAGCAGCGATAGCGACCGTACTCACGCCTGGCGCGAATTGCTAACCCACCCCCCGCGGTCCGATGCGGATCGCGGTGGGTTATGCGCGACGAATCGATGTCACGGATCGTCGCCATTTTCGGTGAGATCGAGACGGATTCGGCGCAACATGAACGTGCATACAGTACCGAAATAGACTGTAACACAAAGTATTTCGACAATTGCGGCACGACGGCCCCGTGTATGTGTGCGAAATCGTTACCTGCCGGAATGAACGTGGTCGCTGACACATTCAAAATTTTCGAGCATTTTCGGCGCCTATGCGCGTGTCGCGGCCTGTTTTCAGGTCTGCAGCGACGATTTCGGATCGTCGGCGTCGACCGTCTCGGGTTCGGTGCGGCTCACGCCGGGGGCAGCCAGAGCGAGAACCACCGCGAGACTCGCCCAGAGCAATGAATTCTCCAGAACGAAGCCGAAGACCGGGACATCCATGTCCGCGCCGACGCGAGGAAGTCGAAACAGCACGACGGCAGCGGTGAGGGCGATCGCGATCCAAGACCACACGGGCACCGATCGAGTGTCCTCCCCCATGCCCGACTTGATCGGCACCAGGAGCACGCCCACCGCAGGCACCAACCACACGAAATGGTGGGTCCAGGCAATGGGCGTCACGATCGCCGCCAGCAGAGCCACCACCGTGAAACCGGCAAGGTCACCCCGCAGGCGCTGAGCACGCCGCGTTGCGACGATTCCGAGGACACCCAACACTGCACAGGCGAAGAGCCATGCTGGACCCACCAGGCCCTCGGGAAGTAGCCGCAAGGCCATCCCACGCACGGACTGGTTGCCGAACACGGACGGGTCACCGACCGCGACGCGCCCCGAGAGTGAGGCGATGTCACCGAAGTAGTCGATCGTCTGGCGCGGGAGAACGGCAAAGCCGAGCGCCGTGGCGCCCAGGAAGCCGGCGAGGCCGCCCGCAACTGCTTTCCAACGCCCGGTGATCACGTAGTAGCCGATGTAGACGAGTGGCACCAGTTTGACCGCCCCGGCGATCCCCACCAGCACACCTTCGGGAATCCACCGTGGCCGAGCCAGCACGTCGACCAGGCACAGGAGCGTCAGGAACAATCCGACCTGCCCGTACCCGAGGTGATCGGAGATCGGCGATGCCACCGTCCACAGGACCAGGAAACCCACGTAGACGACGACGGGCCGCCGACGTGTGAACGGGACTTCGCGATAGCTGAGCACGATGATCGCGGCCAGCATCAGGAGGCTGACGAAACTCCATCCCCACTGGACCGCACCCCAGGAACCCAAGGCGACCGGAACGGCGACGAGCGCAGCAAAAGGCGGATACGTGAACGGCAATCTCGCGTTGAACGACTCGTCGTACAGGTTCGAGCCGTCGAGGACGGCTTGGCCCGCCGTCCGGTACACGGCGAGATCGTCGCCGTGTACGCCGGTGACGGATTGGAACCCGGTGGCCAGCAGCGCACACGCCGCGATGAGAAGTCCGATCCGCCACCAACGATTCACCGACGGACGGTACCACCGGGTTCCACCGCTCGAACGAGCCTCGAGGTCACTCACGGATCAGTTCGCCAATGCGGCTTCGATCTCGTCCCGGTCACGCATTGCTGCCTCCCGAAGTGCCGATACCGAAGGGCCGTGCTGGAGCACTCCACGGGAAGTGTTCGGCAGCAGGAGTTCCGTCGATCCCGCGAAGATGTCTGCGAGATCCGCTGCCGTCGCGCCCTGCGCGCCGAGCCCCGGAGCGAGAATCGGGCCGCTGAAGTCGGACAGGTCAAGTCCGTGGTCCCGAGTGGCACCGACCACGAGTCCGACGGTGTCGCGGCCGTCTGCGTTCGCGTCGACCGCAGCGTTGACGATCGACTGAGCCACACTCACACCGTCGGCCGACGACTGTTGAAGTACGCCACCTTCGGGATTGGACGTTCGTGCCAGCACGAAGATCCCGCGTGCGTTCTGTCTTGCCAGTTCGAGTGTGGGAGCCAGCGCCCCGAACCCCAGGTACGGCGAGACGGTGACCGAGTCGGAGGTCAACGGCGAATCGCCCAACCAGGCTTGCGCGTACGCGTCCATGGTCGACCCGATGTCACCACGCTTGGCGTCCGCGACGACAAGCGTTCCCGCATCGCGAAGGACCGAAATGGTCCGCTCCAAGACGGCGAATCCGGCGCTGCCGTACGCCTCGAAAAACGCAACCTGAGGTTTGACGAGCCCCACCTCACCGGTGAACGCCTCGACGCAGATCTCGGCGAAAGTCTCGAGGCCTTCAGCCGTGCGTGGCAGTCCCCACGCGTCGAGAAGCGCGGGATGCGGGTCGATACCGACGCACAGCCGCCCCCGGTCCGCGATCGCGGACCGGAGACGATGCCCCCAACTGTGACTCACGACTGCTGTGCCGGCTGACGAAGACCTGCGTGCAGTTCCTGCAGCGAGTGAACTCCGATGTCGCCGCGGATGGCCGCTTCGATGCCCTGCACGGCCGCCGAGGCGCCCTGGACCGTCGTGATGCACGGGATGTTCGACGCGACTGCTGCGCTTCGGATCTCGTAGCCGTCGACGCGCGGGCCGTTGTTGCCGTACGGCGTGTTGATGACCATGGCGACTTCACCGCTGCGGATCTGGTCGACGATGGTCTCGGCGCCGGCGGGAACATCTTCACCCGACTGCTTGTAGACCTGCTTGCACTCGATACCGTTGCGCCGCAACACATCTGCGGTTCCCTCAGTAGCAAGGATGGTGAATCCGAGATCTGCCAGGCGCTTGACCGGGAAGATCAGCGAACGCTTGTCCTTGTTGGCGACCGAGACGAACACCGCGCCCGTGGTGGGCAACGATCCGTAGGCAGCGGTCTGCGACTTGGCAAAAGCCGTACCGAAGTCGAAGTCGATTCCCATGACCTCACCGGTGGACTTCATCTCCGGGCTGAGCAAGGTATCCACGCCGGTACCGTCGGCGCGGCGGAAGCGGTTGAACGGCAACACAGCTTCCTTGACCGCGATCGGTGCACCGGCCGGGGTGTTTCCACCGTCGCCGGTGGCCGGCAGGATGCCGCTTGCGCGCAGCTCGGCGATGGATTCGCCGAGCATGACGCGGGCACAAGCCTTGGCCAGCTGCACGGCCGTCGCCTTGGACACGAACGGAACCGTGCGGCTGGCGCGGGGGTTCGCTTCCAGCACGTAGAGGATGTCGTCCTTGAGGGCGTACTGGACGTTGAGCAGACCCTTGACGCCGATTCCCTTCGCGAGAGCCTCGGTGGAACGACGGACGTTTTCGAGATCCGCACGGCCCAGGGTGATGGGCGGGAGCGCACACGCCGAGTCGCCGGAGTGAATGCCGGCTTCCTCGATGTGCTCCATGACGCCGCCGAGATACACCTCGGTGCCGTCGCACAGAGCGTCGACGTCGATCTCGACTGCGTCTTCGAGGAAACGGTCGACCAGAACCGGGCGGTCGTCGGAGATCTCCGTGGCACGCGAGATGTAGTCGGCGAGGGAAGCCTCGTCGTACACGATCTCCATGCCGCGACCACCGAGCACGTACGACGGACGCACCAGCACCGGGTAGCCGATACCGGCTGCGATCTCGCGGGCGCCGTCGAACGTGGTGGCGGTACCGAACTTCGGTGCGGGCAGACCGGCTTCGGTCAGCACGCGACCGAATTCGCCGCGGTCCTCGGCCAGGTCGATGGCTGCGGGGCTGGTTCCCACGATGGGGACACCGGCAGCTTCGAGACGCTTCGCCAATCCGAGCGGGGTCTGGCCGCCGAGCTGAACGATGACGCCGGCAACGGTGCCCGACTGCGCCTCCGCGCGGTAGACCTCGAAGACGTCCTCGAACGTGAGCGGCTCGAAGTACAGGCGATCAGCGGTGTCGTAGTCCGTCGAGACGGTCTCGGGGTTGCAGTTGACCATGACGGTCTCGTACCCGGCTTCGGACAGCGTCTGCGCCGCGTGGACACACGAGTAGTCGAACTCGATGCCCTGACCGATGCGGTTGGGGCCGGATCCGAGGATCAGAACCTTGGGTCGTTCGGTCTGCGGAGCAACTTCGGACTCGGCGTTGGGGTCGAGCTCGTAGGTCGAGTAGTGGTACGGCGTCTTGGCCTCGAACTCTGCGGCGCAGGTGTCGACGGTCTTGTAGACGGGGCGCACGCCCAGCTGATCACGCAGAGCGCGAACGGCGTCCTCACCTGCGTGCGTGTCACCACCGAGTTCGGGGCGCAGAGCCGCGATCTGGCGGTCCGAGATGCCGTGGTACTTGGCCTGACGCAGGGAAGCCTCGTCGAAAGACTCTGCAGCGCGCAGCTTTTCACCGAGCTCGTGAATCTGCTGGAACTGGTCGAGGAACCACGGATCGATCTTGGTGGCGTCGAAGAGCTGCTCGACAGTTGCGCCGAGGGCGAATGCCTTCTCGATGCCGTACATGCGGCCGTCCTGCGGAACGCTCAGATCGGCGAGCAGTGCGTCCAGGCTCTCCGCCTCGACGTCGGCCCCGGTCCAATACCCCGCACGCTTGGTCTCGAGCGAGCGCATGACCTTGCCGAATGCCTCGGTGAAGTTGCGGCCGATGCTCATGGCCTCGCCCACCGACTTCATCGTGGTGGTCAGTGTTCCGTCGGCACCCGGGAACTTCTCGAAAGCGAACCGCGGAGCCTTGACGACGACGTAGTCGAGTGTCGGCTCGAAGCAGGCCGGGGTTTCCTTGGTGATGTCGTTGACGATCTCGTCGAGCGTGTAGCCGATGGCCAGCTTGGCGGCCATCTTCGCGATCGGGTAGCCGGTCGCCTTGGACGCCAGAGCCGAAGAGCGGGACACGCGCGGGTTCATCTCGATGACAACCAGGCGGCCGTCGGCCGGGTCCATCGCGAACTGGATGTTGCAGCCGCCGGTGTCGACGCCCACCTCACGCAGGATGTCGATGGAGAGGTCGCGCATCGCCTGGTACTCGCGGTCGGTCAGCGTCATCGCCGGAGCGACCGTGACGCTGTCGCCGGTGTGGACACCGACGGGGTCGACGTTCTCGATGGAGCAGACGATCACGACGTTGTCGCGACTGTCACGCATGAGTTCGAGTTCGTATTCCTTCCAACCGAGGATGGATTCCTCGATCAGGACGTTCGCTGTCGGCGAAGCAGCCAGACCGCCACCGGCGATCCGGTTGAGATCGTCGACGTCGTACGCCATGCCGGAACCGAGGCCACCCATGGTGAAGGACGGGCGCACGACAACCGGGTAACCGAGTTCGGCAACCGTGGCGTGTACTTCGTCCATCGTGTAGCAGACGGCCGACTTGGCGGATTCGCCGCCGACCTTGGCAACGATGTCCTTGAACTTCTGGCGATCCTCGCCGCGCTGGATGGCGTCGAAATCGGCGCCGATGAGTTCGACGTCGTACTTCTCGAGGATTCCCTGCTCGTGCAGCGCCACTGCGGCGTTGAGAGCAGTCTGACCACCGAGCGTCGCGAGGACGGCGTCGATCTTGTTGCCCTGCAAGGCTTCCTTGGCGATGACCTTCTCGAGGAACTCGGCCGTGATCGGCTCGACGTACGTGGCGTCGGCGAACTCGGGGTCCGTCATGATGGTGGCGGGGTTGGAGTTGACCAGGCTGACGCGCAGGCCCTCCTCCTGGAGGACGCGGCAGGCCTGGGTGCCCGAGTAGTCGAACTCGCAGGCCTGACCGATGACGATCGGACCGGAGCCGATTACCAGGATGTGCTTGAGATCTGTACGGCGTGGCATTAGTTCTTGACTCCGGTTTCTTTCCGTGCGGAGAGCAGGCTGGTGAAGCGGTCGAAGAGATACGCAGCGTCGTGCGGTCCGGCTGCGGCTTCCGGGTGGTACTGCACCGAGAAGGCAGAATCGTCCAGCAGGCGAACACCTTCGACGGCTCCGTCGTTTGCGCAGGTGTGGCTGACCACGGCGCGACCGAACGGTGTGTCGAATTCCTGACCGGCTTCGCCTTCGAGCGCGAAGCCGTGGTTCTGCGCGGTGATCGCGATGCGACCCGTCTGATGCTCGATCACCGGGATGTTGATGCCGCGGTGGCCGAACTTCATCTTGTACGTGCTCAGGCCGAGGGCGCGGCCCAGGATCTGGTTGCCGAAGCAGATACCGAACAGCGGCAAGCCCTGCCCGATGACCTCTTTGGTGAGGTGGACGGCGCCATCGGCAGTGGCCGGGTCGCCGGGACCGTTGGAGAGGAACACTCCGTCTGCCTTCAGGTCGAGAATCTGCTCGAGGCTCGCGTTCGACGGCAGCACGTGCACGCGGATGCCACGCTCGGCGAACATGCGCGGGGTGTTGGTCTTGATACCGAGGTCGATGGCGGCAACGGTGTACAGCGCCTCCCCGCCCTTCGGCTCGACGACGTAGCCGCTGGTGGTGCTGACCTCACCGGCAAGATCGGCGCCGAGCATGGTCGGCTGATCCTGAACCCGTCGGACCAGTTCGTCATCGGCGGCGATTGCCTCACCCGAGAAGACACCGGCCTTCATCGAGCCGCGGGTGCGCAGATGGCGAACGAGGGCGCGGGTGTCGATACCGGCGATTCCGACAATTCCCTGCTCTTCGAGCTTGGCCTGCAGCGAGCCCGTTGCACGCCAGCTCGAAGTAACCCGAGAAGGATCGCGGACCACGTAGCCGGCGACCCAGATCTTGGCGCCGGCACGCTCGCCGGTCGGTCCGACTGACTCGTCGTCTTCGTCGTTCCAGCCGGTGTTGCCGATCTGCGGCGCGGTGGAGACCACGATCTGGCGGTGGTAACTGGGATCGGTGAGCGTTTCCTGGTAGCCGGTCATGCCGGTGCTGAACACCGCTTCGCCCAGGGTCTGTCCAACCGCACCGAAGGTGGTTCCGCGGAACACCCGTCCGTCTTCGAGGACCAGTACTGCGGGGCTGTTGTCAAAGCCGCTCATGCGTTCTTTCCGTTCTGCTCGATGTCGCCAGAGCTTGCGTCTTCATTGTCATTCGTCTTGTTCGAAGCGGTCTTGTTCGAAGCAGTTACCGGCTTGACCCAGTCCGGATAAACCGTCTTGTCGTCACCGCGCACGCCCGTGTCGATCTCGCTTCCACTCGGCAATTCCCAGCGAATCACCAGGACGCCGTCCTTGCTCATGACCTTGCCGGCAAGACCGTTCTCCGTGCGGATCGCGCGGATCGACTTCTCCGGGATCCAGATCGCCGACGCACCGTCACGCTCGACGAGAATTCCGCCGCTGTAGCGGCTGATCTCGCAGGTGGCGCGGAAACCGAGGTCGCCGACGGCGATGCGGTCCTGCCAGCTGGGCGCAATGGTGCTGCCGACGTACAGGCCGGTGGTCGGCAGGACGAGCAGTTCACCCAGGGTTGCCGGTACCGTCGGCAACTCGCCGATCTTGTCTTTCTGGCGTCGAGCGCGTCCACGCCAGCCGACGTACATCAGGCCGATCATCGCGACCCAGAAGATCGCCAGACCGATGATCCACAGTGCTCTGTCCATGACGCGCTACTCCTCGCTACTTCGCAGCCGCACATTCCCGTCGTGTGCGGTGATGCGGCCACGTAACAGTGTGGTCGTGACCCGAGCGGGCAATGTCATCGACTCGTACGGAGTGTTATGCGCGACACTCGCCAGGTCGGGACCGTGGACCGTCCACTCGGCCGAAGGATCGACCAATGTCAGGTTCGCGGGCTCCCCCACCTCGATGGGACGGCCCTGATCGTCGAGGCCGACGATTGCCGCGGGGCGCTCGCTCATAACCCGGGCAACGCCGCGCCAGTCCAGCAGGCCAGGCTGAACCATCGTCTCGACGATGATCGAGAGCGATGTCTCGAGGCCGAGCATTCCGGGGCGAGCAGCTGCGAATTCGCAGCACTTGTCCTGCTCGGCGTGCGGAGCATGGTCGGTCGCGACGCAGTCGATGATGCCCTCGGCCAGTCCCTTGCGCAGGGCAGCAACATCGCTGGCCTCACGCAAAGGAGGGTTGACCTTGTTGATCGCGTCGTACGTCTCGAGACGTGAATCGTCGAGGAGCAGGTGATGCGGCGTGACCTCGGCGGTGATCGAAATCCCTTGGCTGCGAGCCCACTTCACGAGTTCGACGGTTCCGGCGGTGGATGCGTGGCAGATGTGAACGCGGGCACCGGCGTCACGCGCGAGCAGTGCGTCGCGTGCGACGATCGATTCTTCGGCTGCTCGCGGCCACCCGGCCAGGCCGAGACGTGCAGCGGTGGGACCCTCGTGCGCAACCGCACCGACCGTCAGGCGCGGCTCTTCGGCGTGCTGCGCGATCAGAACGCCCAGCGAGCTGGAGTATTCGAGCGCGCGACGCATGATCAGTGGGTCGTAGACGCAGTGACCGTCGTCGGAGAACATCTTGACCTTGCCGACGCCGGCCGCCATGGTCGCCATCTCGGCGAGTTGCTTGCCTTCGAGGCCCGCTGTGACTGCGCCGACGGGGTGGACGTCGACGAGGCCGACTTCCTGCCCACGTCGCCACACATGATCGGTGATGACCACCGAATCGGCGACAGGACTCGTGTTGGCCATCGCGAAGACCGCGGTGTATCCACCCAGAGCGGCTGCCGAGCTGCCGGTTTCGATGGTCTCGGTATCCTCGCGACCGGGCTCACGCAGATGTGTGTGCAGGTCCACGAAGCCGGGAAGCAGGATCTGCCCGCCGGCGTCGATCACCTCGGACGCCGTGGCCGGATCGAGGTTCACGCCGATCTCGAGGATGGTGCCCTCGCCGACGAGTACGTCGGTGGGCTCCCCTTCTCCGTAGATCAGGACTCCGCGGAGCAGGACACTCACGGGTGATTCTCCGTTCTCGTTTCTCGTCACAGCGCACCGTCCTCTGAACCGACCAGAAGTCGGAACAAGACAGCCATGCGCATGTGCACACCGTTGGTAACCTGTTGCAGTACAGCAGTTTTCGAGGAATCGGCGACGGCGGATGCGATCTCCATGCCGCGCAGCATCGGTCCGGGGTGCAAGACCACCGCATGATCGGCCAGCATCGCCAGTCGCTTCTCGGACAGGCCGTAGTTGATCGAGTACTCGCGCTGCGACGGGAAAAAGCCGCCGTTCATGCGCTCGGCTTGAACACGGAGCATCAGCACCGCGTCGAGGCCGGGTAGTTCGGCGTCGAGTGAATGCGAGACCGTGACCGGCCACGTGTGCGCCCCGACCGGCAGCAGCGTCGGAGGGGCAACAAGTACGACCTCGGCGCCGAGCATCGAGAGCAGCAGCGCATTGGAGCGCGCCACACGACTGTGCAGAATGTCGCCGACGATGGCGATCCGCTTGCCCTCGATGTCGCCGAGACGCTGGCGGAGGGTCAGAGCGTCGAGAAGCGCCTGGGTGGGATGCTCATGGGTGCCGTCACCCGCGTTGATGACTGCCGGGCCACCGTCGTCGGCCGCTCCGGTCCACTTGGCGATCTGATGGGCGGCGCCCGACGCCGGGTGGCGCACGATGAGTGCGTCGGCACCGGCCGCGCGCAAGGTCATCGCCGTATCGCGCAGGGATTCACCCTTGGACACCGAGGAACTGGACGCGCTGACGTTGATGACGTCGGCACTCATCCACTTGCCCGCCACCTCGAAAGACACCCGGGTGCGCGTCGAGTTCTCGAAGAACACCGTCATGACCGTGCGTCCGCGCAGCGTCGGGAGTTTGCGTACCTCGCGTCCCAGAAGCGCCTGCTCGAACCGTTCTGCCTCGTCGAGAAGTTCTACCGCGGATTCACGATTGAGGTCCGCGATGGAAAGAAGGTGCTTCACGCGCTCTTACCTCCGGAGATGACTACCGCTTCCCTGCCGTCGTGCTCCTGGAGGAGAACCTTGACGTCCTCGGACCTCGCAGTCGGGACGTTCTTGCCGACGTAGTCGGCGCGCAGCGGCAGTTCACGGTGACCGCGATCGACCAACACGGCGAGTTGCACCGCACGGGGGCGGCCGAGATCACGCAACGCATCGAGGGCGGAGCGCACGGTGCGACCGGAGAAGAGGACGTCGTCCACGAGAACGACCAGCGCATTGTCTACGCCGCCTTCAGGGACGGACGTTCGCTCGAGCGGGCGGTGCGGCTTGTTCCGGAGATCATCCCGGTAGAGCGTGATGTCGAGAGATCCGATGGGAAGACGCACACCGGAGAATTCTTCGATCTTGGCCCGCAGTCGCGTGGCGAGAGTAGTGCCGCGCGTCGGGATACCGATCAGGACTACACGCGGGGCTGTTCCCTCTGGTCCGTCGAGTGCGGTTTTCTCGATGATCTCGTGAGCGATCCGCGCGATGGTCCTGCCCACATCCTGGGCGGACAACAATTCGCGGGTCTCGCTACTTGCCTCGGCACCGGCGGGCGCCTTCGCGTTATCTGGACCTGCAAGATCGGATGGGCGAGACCCTTCGGGCACGCTCATGCAGCGACCTCCTTCTCCGCCTCACTGGACGGATCGTTAAAGGATGTCTGACGGTCCCCACCCTATCAGCCGACAGACCTGATCCCGCCGTGCGAGCAGTCACTCGAACCGGTTGTGTGCAGACACACAACTCGCACTGTGACACCTGTGCGACTCGCACTGTGACACTCGCGCGACTCGCACGGCGGGTGGTGGAACAAAACTTGCTACTCGGTACCCGAATCCGATTCCTGCGCGCGCTGAGATGTCGCAGCTGCAGCCGATCGAACCTGCGGCGCAACGAGAACGACCTGCCCGAGGATTCCGTTGACGAATCCCGGAGAGTCGTCCGTCGAAAGCTGCTTCGCGAGTTCGACAGCCTCGTCCACAGCGACAACCGGCGGAACGTCCGTCGCGTGGAAGAGCTCCCACACGGCGATACGCAGAATCGCGCGGTCCACGGCAGGCAGACGCTCGAGCGTCCAATCCTGCAGATGCGAGGAGATGACCTGATCGATGCGATCCAGGTTCTCCGCAACTCCGGAGACCAACGTGACGGTGTAGGCCGCGACGGGCGCTACCGCATCGTCCTTGACGGCCAGGTCTGAACGCTCCGATGCGAGTGCGACCGGATCGAGGTCACGTGCTTCGGCTTCGAAGAGGAAGTCGACAGCACGCTTGCGCGCCTTGTGGCGTGCACCGAGTTTCTTATGTGTGCCGGACACTCAGGAATTCACACGCCCGAGGTAGTTGCCGTCACGGGAATCGACCTTGAGCTTGTCACCGGTGTTGATGAAGAGCGGGACGTTGATCTCGGCACCGGTCTCGAGGGTGGCAGGCTTGGTGCCGCCGGTGGAGCGGTCGCCCTGCAGGCCGGGATCGGTGTGCTTGACGACGAGCTCGACGGTGACCGGAAGCTCAACGAAGAGGGGGACGTCTTCGTGGGTAGCGACCTGGACTGCCATGTTCTCGAGCAGGAAACGCGACTGGTCGCCGACGGTGGCTTCGCTGATCGACACCTGGTCGTAGGTGTCGCCGTCCATGAAGATGTAGTCGCTGCCGTCGTGGTACAGGTAGGTCATGTCACGACGGTCGACCGTGGCGGTCTCGACCTTCACACCGGCGTTGAACGTCTTGTCCACTACCTTGCCCGAGAGCACGTTCTTGAGCTTGGTGCGCACGAAGGCAGGGCCCTTGCCGGGCTTGACGTGCTGGAACTCGATGATCGTCCACAGCTGGCCTTCGATCTGCAGAACCAGACCATTCTTGAAATCACTGGTGGAAGCCACTTGCTTCGCGTCTCCTAGGGGTCGGGAAACCGTCTCAGACGACGGTAAGGTCTTTTGCGGTCAGTGTGAGCAGCTCTGGCCCCTGCTCACGAACAACGAGCGTGTCCTCGATCCGTACACCTCCGCGCCCGGAGAAGTACACGCCCGGCTCGACGGTCACCGCCGCGCCGGAAAGAAGTGTACCGGTGCCGAGCTTGCCGATCCCCGGTGCTTCGTGGATTTCGAGGCCCACACCGTGGCCGAGGCCATGCAGGAACAACTCGCCGTAGCCTGCATCGTCGATCACCGCACGGGCAGCGGCGTCGACTGCCGCGCATTCGACACCCGGAGCGAGAGCGTCGCAACCGGCAGCTTGCGAACGCGCGACGAGCTCGTAAATCTCCCGTTGCCAATCGGAAACGGACTCGAGCACGTAGGTCCGGGTCATGTCGGAGTGATACCCGCCGACCTGAGCTCCGAAGTCGAGTTTGACGAAGTCTCCCAACGCAAGAATCGCGCCGGTCGGCCGGTGATGGGGAATTGCCGAGTTGGCACCGGCAGCCACGATCGTCTCGAAGGAGATACCGTCTGCGCCGTTGTCGAGCATCAGGTTTTCCAGCTCGCGGCCGACCTCTCGTTCCGTTCGGCCAGGTCGCAGGCCACCGCGAGCGATCAACTGCGCCAACGCGACATCGGCTGCGGTGCACGCGGCGCGCAACAACTCCACCTCGTGCTCGTCCTTGACCATGCGCAATTGTTCGACAAGTCCGCTCACCGGTTCGAACCTGATCTTCGGCGCTGCCTCGGTCCATGCCCGATGTTCGGCGAATGTCGCCACATGAGACTCGAACGCGAGAACGGGCACCGTGGACGTCTCGATCAAGTGCGCAGCACTCGAACGGGCGATTTCGGCACGAAGGTCCGGCACCTGCTCCGCCACCTGCGTCACGTAGCGACCGTCGGTGCAGATCACCGTCGCGCGCTCGTCGGACGCTGAATCGGACGCACTGACGACGAGCGCCGCATTCGAACCGGTGAATCCGGTGAGGTATCTGATGTTGAGGAGATCTGTGACGAGAATCGCGTCGAGTTCGCGCTCCGCGAGGAGGCGTCTGAGGGATTCACGGCGTGTTCTGAAGTCGACCGGCATCCCTCGAACCTACCGCCCGCGCAGACCTGCCGATCAACTCGAAACTCACGGTTACAGCAATAAGTGTGGGTTAGGCCACAAGGTGTAATGGGTTCTAGTTAGGCTGTACCCATGAACGCGTGGTTGGTACGTGGCCTCGGCATGGCCCTGATACATGTTGTGTTTCGTGCGTTGCTCGGTGCAGCAATCGCACAGTGGCCACTTCAGGGGTCCACCCTGCGCTGGCTGTCCCTGTTGATCGTCATCGTCTTCGCCGCGATCTGGGGTGGTATCGACGGCATTCGTGACCGCCGAGACTTCCCCGAACCCGAAGACGGCGCCGACCTGACCATGCTGTGGCTCAAGGCTGCACTCGTCGGCGGATTCGTCGCCGGCGCTGCCAGCTGGGCACTCAGCCTGGTCCCCTCCCTCGAGCTGACCCAGCAGGGCTTGTTCTTCGAGGTGACCTCTGGTGCGGCGTTCACGATCCTTCTCATCTTCGTCCCCGCCATGGTCGCCATCACCGTCGGACGCTTCTTCGTCAGCCGTGAACAGCGCAAGAACGGAACAGCTCCGCAGACCCCGACCCACGAGCGTCATCGCGAACCAGTACCTGTCAGCGAGGGCTACGACTCCCCCACCGAGCAGCACGCATACAGCGGAGCCGCCATGTCCGTCGAGGAATCCGACGCCGATACCGCGGTCTTCCCGGCGATCGATCTGGGCAAGCGCGAGCAGTAACGCCACCGTCTACACAACCGAATGCGGCCCCGAGGAAATTTTCCTCGGGGCCGCATTCGTGTGGCTGTACTTTCGACTTCGCTTCGGTCAGCCCCGCTCGGCGAGGAACCTGATCGCCAGCGGATACGCGGCGACGCCGAGTCCGACGATCACACCGGTCGCGATCGGGCTCAGGTAGGAATGGTGCCGAAACTCTTCCCGCGCATGAACGTTCGAAATGTGCACCTCGACCAGTCCGGTGGTCAGTTCGGCACACGCATCGCGCAGGACCACCGATGTGTGGGTCAAGCCACCGGCGTTGAGAATCACCGGTTCCCCCGCGTCGGCTGCGTCGTGGATCCAGCCGAGCAGATCACCTTCGTGATCGCTCTGACGAACGATCACCTCGACGCCGAGATCCTTGCCCGCCGCGACACACAATTCGATCAGATCGTCGTGTGTAGTCGCCCCGTAGACCTCGGGCTGACGCTTACCCAGACGCCCCAGATTGGGTCCGTTGACGACGTTGATCCTCACAACAGAACCGTTCCGCCGGCCGGCCTCGGATCGCGGGCAATCGCGGAGTACGCCGCGACCAACAAGCTCGGATCCGGTCCTTCGAGGCGGCCCGGCTTGGCCAGTCCGTCGAGGACCACGAAACGAAGCAGCCCGGCACGGTTCTTCTTGTCGGTCTGCATTCCCTTGAGCAGGTCACCGAACGCGTCACCGTCGTACGACGTCGGCAGGCCGACGAGGTCGAGGATCGACTTGTGACGATCCGCGGTGGCGTCGTCGAGTCGACCGGCGAGCCGTCCGAGTTCGGCTGCGAAGACCAGGCCGACGGAGACAGCGGCACCGTGGCGCCACTTGTACCGCTCACGACGTTCGATCGCGTGGCCGAGCGTGTGGCCGTAATTCAGGATTTCGCGCAGATCTGATTCGCGCAGATCCGCGGCCACGACCTTGGCCTTGACCTCGACGGAACGCCGAATCAGCTCGGGCAGAACAGTTCCCGACGGATCGAGAGCCGCTTTGGGATCGGCTTCGATCAGGTCCAAGATCACCGGGTCGGCAATGAATCCGGTCTTGATGACCTCGGCCATGCCGGCAACGATCTCGTTGTGCGGCACCGTCTCGAGCGTCGCGAGATCGATGAACACCGCTCCGGGTTCGTGGAACGAACCGACGAGGTTCTTGCCCGCTTCGGTGTTGATACCGGTTTTGCCGCCCACCGCTGCGTCGACCATCGCGAGCAACGTGGTCGGCACGTGGACAACCTTGACGCCGCGCATCCAGGTGGCTGCCACGAAGCCGGTGAGGTCGGTCGCCGCTCCCCCGCCCAAACTCATGATCGCGTCGCTGCGAGTCAGACCGATCCGGCCGAGTACGTCCCAGCAGAAGCCGGCGACGGCAAGATCTTTACCGTCTTCGGCGTCGGGAATTTCGATACGGTGAGCGTCGATTCCCTTCTCCGCCAACGCAGCCCGTACTGCCTCCGCTGTCTCTGCGAGCGGCGGCTGATGGAAGATCGCGACAGTGCGCGCGCCGTCGAACTCGGCAACAAGATCGCCGAGCAGGCCGCGGCCGATCACGACCGGGTAGGGACTTGCGGTCTTCACCTCTACACGTACGGGTTCGGTCACTGCTCCACTACTCCGCTCCGGTTGTTCATTTGTCTTGAAGTTTCGACACCAATTGCCCGACGACACGCGCCGGACTGCGGCCGTCGGTCCGAATCCGAATAGTGGCCGAACGCCGGTACAAGGGACGACGGCGCCTCATCAGCTCCTGGTACTTGACCTTGGGATCTCCACCGGCCAGCAGCGGACGATGATTGTTCGCCCCCGTGCGGCGAAGCCCTTCGGCGACACTGATCTCCAGGTAGATGACCGTGTGTCCCTGAAGCAACTCGCGGGTGCGATCGGAGAGGATCGCACCACCGCCGAGCGAGACGATTCCGTCGGTGGCCTGCAACGCGTCGCGGACCACCGCTTCCTCGATCTCACGAAACCGAGGCTCTCCGTCGTGGGTGAAGATCTCCGGAATGGTCCTACCCGTGGTCCGTTCGATCTCGGCGTCTGTATCGACCAATTCGAGTTCGAGGGCCTGCGCAAGGCGTCGACCGATGGTCGATTTGCCGGCGCCGGGCGGACCGATGAGTACAGCCTTCGGCTTCATCGATACGTGAGTCCTATCGAGGCGGTCGGGCTGCGATGCCCTCGGCGTAACGACGGTAGTTGGCAGTGGTTTCAGCAATGGAATCACCACCGAACTTTTCGAGTGCGGCCTGAGCGACGACAAGTGCAACCATCGACTCGGCGACGACGCCGGCGGCCGGAACCGCGCACACGTCACTGCGCTGGTGGATGGCCACGGCCTCTTCGCCGCTCTCCATGTCGACCGTCGCCAGAGCGCGCGGAACCGTCGAGATCGGCTTCATCGCGGCGCGAACTCGCAGAGCCTCACCGTTGGTCATGCCGCCTTCGATACCGCCTGCGCGGTTGGTGGAGCGCACGATGCCGTCCGGGCCCGGACGGATTTCGTCGTGAGCCTCGCTGCCACGACGACGCGCGGTTTCGAAACCGTCACCGACCTCGACACCCTTGATGGCCTGAATTCCCATGAGGGCAGCGGCAAGTCGCGAATCAAGGCGCTCGGCGCCACTGACGAAAGTGCCGAGTCCGACCGGCAGGCCGTGGATGACGACCTCGACGACGCCGCCGAGGGTGTCGCCGTCCTTCTTGGCCGATTCGATTTCGGCGATCATCGACTCTTCGGCGGCCTTGTCGAATGCGCGGACCGGGCTCGCGTCGATCGCGTCCAGATCCTTGCCCTCCGGCACGGGACCGACGTAAGGCTCGGAAGCACCGATGGAAATGACGTGTGAGACGACCTCGGCACCGAATACCTGACGCAGGAACGACCGTGCAACGGTTCCGGCGGCTACCCGAGCTGCGGTCTCGCGAGCGCTGGCGCGCTCGAGGACGGGACGCGCGTCGTTGAAGCCGTACTTGAGCATGCCGCTGTAATCGGCGTGACCGGGACGCGGGCGCGTCAGCGGGGCATTGCGAGCCTGATCGGCCAGCAGGTCCGGGTCGACCGGGTCGGCGGACATGATGGTTTCCCACTTGGGCCACTCGGTGTTGCCGATTTCGATGGCCACGGGGCCACCGAGCGTAAATCCGTGGCGGACACCGCCGATGATGGTGACCTTGTCGGCCTCGAACTTCATCCGCGCGCCACGGCCGTAACCGAGTCGACGACGGGCAAGTTCGGACGAGATGGCCTCAGAGGTCACTTCGACCCCCGCGACCATGCCCTCGAGCATCGCGACGAGGGCGGGACCATGGGATTCTCCGGCAGTTATCCAACGCAGCACGCCGACCATCTTTCCACGTCGCAGACCTCAGTTGTCACAGTGGCCCTCCAGGTGAACACAGATGGCCCACACACATGATGCGTGTGGGCCATCTCAGCAGTACCTGTGGGTCTAGAGAAGGCGGAATCCTCCACCGTTGGCGTTGATGTCAGCCAATCCGATGTTGATGTCCGCCGAGTTGTCGGGAGCATGGAACGGCGGCGGGAGCGGCTCGAAGCAGTACGGCGCAAAACCGTTGCTGATCAAGCCCACCAGGCGATCGCCGACGACGAGTGGTCCACCGGAGTCACCGGGAATCGAGCACGTGTGCTCGACGATCTCTCCGTAGACGGAGTCGTAGCCCCAGGTGATACCGCACGTGTTGCCGGTCGAACGGCCTTCCTTGCACACGATCGTGCCCGGTGCAGGCGGGGCGCCGATACCGTTGATCGTCGTTCCGCCGACGGTACGCAGCGGAGCGACCTTTGCGTCGTCGAGATCGATGACGGCGATGTCCGAGACCGGACTCGAGTAGGTGAATCGGCCGATAGGACCAGCTTCGGGCAGGTATTCGGCGAACACCCGGTCCCCGACAACTCCGCAGTGTCCGGCGGTGAGTGCCACGAGCGAACCGGCGTTGTCATAGCCGACCGCGGTCAACGTGCACGCCGCAACTCGGTCGGGATCGGAGTGATCCACGTCCGGCAGCAGGATTCCTGAGCCCCCGCCCAGAGCCACCGAAGATGGTGCAGGCGCGGCGCCGGCGACGCCTGCCCCTGCAGCCACAGCCGCCAAACAGGCTGCCGCAGCGACGAAAAGCCTTGTGCGCATAGGTTCCCCCGATAATCGAGTGCGAAACGAGATTCGTTTTGTCCCATTTCCGAAACCACAGTGAACGACAGTGTGGGGACATTCGGCAAGTCCGACGCGCCGCATACTGGGACTGCGCGCTTACGATACCCGAACAAATGAAACCGACGGTTACGTCTTTCCTGCAGATCACGATCCGTCGTTGAATCCTCAATGACGCGAGCCTTCATCGTGAACGTTGCGCTCGTCACGTCCACCAGGCAAACGCAATCGAACCGCATGCTGCCAGGCACATCGAGGGTCCGTGCGCGATGGGCGAATTGTGGGCTACCGGGCCGGAATTTCGACGTTCGAGTCTTCGTCGAAGTTCGAGCACGATACCCAGGGCTGCGGTCAGTACCGACGCGGAGGCCAACGACCACAGCCAGGCGTCCGCTCCCACCAATCCGGTCAGTCCACCCAGCGGAAGAGAGAGCTTCACATCGCCGAGACCCATGGAACGAGGCGACATCACGTGCGCCAGGAGGTGGATTCCGGCGAGCAGTACCGATCCCATCGCGGCTGCCCACACCGTTCCCGACACCGTCGCGTAGACCATCACGACTGCGTGACCCGGCAAGGTGAAACTGTTGGGCAGCCGGCGCACAGCCAGGTCGACAGTCGAGATCGCAATGCACCACCACACCACAGCGAGACCTGAAATTAGCTGCACCACTGAAGTATTCAGCACACCGACGACAACCCAACCTGTTGCGACGGCGCACTGCGGCGCACACCAGCGAGTCGTGACTGGTCGATAACCGTGTCGCCGCAACCAACTGTCGGCGATCGCCCGAGCGCAGGCACCTGCGACGACCCCAGCGCCTGCCAAGACCACCATTGTCCACATGGTTTCGAGCATGGGGTCTGGCGTTCACCAGCGGCAGACTACGAATCGTCTTGTGGACTACCTGGGCCCTGTGAACAGAGCTAGGCGATAGCGGCTGCCATGGCCTCTCGCGGAGCGGGCTTGCCCGTGAACTGCTCGACCTGTCCGAAGGCCTGATTGAGCAACATCTCGAGGCCACCGATCACCGTGCCACCAGCCGCCTCGACAGCCGAAGCGAGTGGCGTCGGCCAGGGGTTGTAGATCGCGTCGAGGACAAACCGCGCCTTCCCCAATTGCTGGGCGGAGGGCGTTGCCGCATCTGCGGGAACAGTACTGACCAAGACCGAGGATTCGGCGCAGATCCCACCGAGCCGTGCGTCGTCGAACGTAACCAGATCAACGTCCAACCCGACAGCGCCACCACATTCGATGGCACCGGATGCGCGTCCCGGATCACGTGCGACCACGGTGACTGCCCGAACTCCCATGTCGGCCAACGCGACCAGTGCCGGCCGCGCGGTGCCGCCCGCGCCGACAACTACCGCCGAACTCCCGCTCAGATCGCCGACACCGCCGGCGATCAGGGCACCACTGACTCCGTCGACGTCCGTGCAGTCGGCACGCCAACCGCCGTCGATGCGAACCAAGGTGTTGGCCGAGCCGATGGTCACCGCCCGCGGTGTGCGTTCGGTGGCGTACTCGAGTGCCGCGATCTTGCCGGGCATCGTCACGGAGAGTCCGACCCATTCGGGGCCGAGTGAATCCACGAGGGCAGGCAACTGCTCGCCGGTGCACTCGATCCTCTCGTAGGTCCAATCGCTCAGGCCCAAAGCCTCGTACGCCGCAAGGTGCAGCAACGGCGACTTCGAGTGAGCAATCGGACTTCCGAGAACAGCTGCCTTACGCGGCGTCTCGAGTGTTGCCGCGGTACTACCGTCCACTGTCGAGAATCCCACTTTGCTGTGCCAGTTCGATGTTGGCGAGATGCTCTTCGTAACTCTTGGTGAAGAGCGTCTGGCCTTCCTTGTTGATCGTGACGAAGTACAACCAGTCACCGTCTGCCGGGGATTCCACGGCCTTGAGAGCGTCGATGCTCGGCGAAGCGATGGGCGTCGCGGGCAGGCCGGGCATCGCGTACGTGTTCCAGGGAGTGACGCGCTCACGGTCGGCATCCGTGGTGGCGACCTCGGTGGTGTCGAGTGAGTAGTTGACCGTGGAGTCGAATTGCAACGGCTGATCGACTGCGAGTCGGTTGACGATCACTCGCGCGACCTTGGCCATGTCGCCAGGCAATGCCTCACGCTCGACCAACGACGCTGCCACCAACAACTGGTACGGCGACATTCCGACGCCGCTTCCGGCTGTCAGAATCCCGGTGGCCTCGTACTTGGCGGCACTGCCCTCGACCAACGCACGCAAGATCTCGGTGGGCGTCGCAGTCGGGTCGAAATCCCAACTGCTGGCGGCGATCAAACCTTCCAGCTGACGATCCTTGTCCGGCACGCTCTTGACCGAAGACATGGCCCAGTCCGGGACGCCGAGCGAAGCCAGATCGGAAGATGCTCCCGCAGTGTTCAATTCATCTGTCGATACGCATTTCTGAGCGGAAACCGGGCCGACACAACTCGCCTCGGAAATGAGGTTGTAGATGCCCTTCTTGAGCGAGCCCGTCTGCGCATCCGAACTGTCGTGCAGCTGACGCCCCTCGGCGATGACAACACTGCCGACGCGGGAGTCCGGGGCAACCAAGGTGTCGAGTGCGCTCGCGGCGCTACTCTGCACCGGCACCTGGTAGAAGCCGGGTTGCACCTTCTGGATCTCCGACGGATTGGCGATCGCCGCGTTGTAGAAAGCAGCGGAACTCGCGACGACGTTCTTCGCCTCGAGCGTCGCACCGATTTCCGATGCGGTTTCTCCACTGTTGATCTGGATGACCACGGGTGCGCCGCCGGGGCCGGCAAAATCCTCTGCGGCCTTGTTGCGATCCATGTACCAGAGTGCGCCGTATGCACCGACACCGAGGACTGCGATCACCAACACCAGTAGGGCGAGAACACCGACCTTCTTGCCTCGCTTGGCGCGCTTGTTGCGCGCTTCGCGTTGCTTGCGTGCCTCGGCTCGCGACATGTGCGGCGGATCGATGTTCTGCGGCAGCGCACGCATGACCATTGTCTCGTCGTTGTCGAAGTCGAACGAACTGGTGGGCCGGCTTCCGCCGCCCTCATCCCACCGCGCGTTCACAGATCGCCCTCCAGTGCAGCGTCCTTCGACGACTCCCCTGGTTTCACAGCTCTACTCCGCTCGTCCAGCCAGCCTTGCAGGATTTCCACCGCCGCAGCCTGATCGATCATCGGCCGCTGACCGCGTGCCTTGACTCCACTTTCGCGGAGATTGCGCGCAGCCGTGACAGTCGTCAGTCGTTCGTCGGACAGTCTCACCGGGATCGGTTCGACGGCCCGCTGCAGTCGTTTGGCGAATGCAGTCGCGATACCGGCGGCTTTACCTTGCTCACCGCGCAGCGTCTGTGGCAGTCCGACGATAACCTCCACGGCCTCGTATTCGGACACGATGTCGATAATGCGCCGGATATCCGGCGCGTCGGGCCCACGCTCCTTCGAGCGTGGAACCGTTTCCACCGGTGTCGCGAGGATGCCGTCGGGGTCGCTGGACGCGACGCCGATGCGAACACTGCCGACGTCGACGGCGATGCGCCGCCCGCGACCAGGGTCGTCGATGCCGGGGCGATCGGGACCCTGCTGCGTAGCCACCACCGTCAGCTGCCGCCCGCCAGCTCTCCGACTCTGTCCCGGATCGCATCGAGCGCCGCCGGGATTCCTGCGGAGTCCGAACCCGAGCCCTGGGCCATGTCGGGCTTTCCGCCGCCGCGGCCGCCGATCTTGGGTCCGAACGACGCGACCAGTTCGCCGGCCTTCACACCGAGACCTTGAGCTGCCTTGCTCGAGGCGACCACGAACGGAACCTTGCCGTCGACGTCACCGAGGAGCGCTACGACGGCAGGTTCGGAGCCGAGGCGACCCTTGATGTCCGTGACGAGGCTGCGCAGATCGTTTCCACCGACTCCCGCAGGAGCCGGTTCGGCGATCACCAGGACGCTGCCGATGCGCTTGGCCTTGGCGACGTACTCGCCTGCCGACGCCAGCACAGCTTTGGCCTTGGTCTGCTCGAGTTCCTTCTCGGCCACCTTGAGCCGCTCGACGAGTGCCTCGACTCGAGCAGGCACCTCTTCCGAAGGAACCTTCAGTGAGGAGGACAGTCCGGCCAGAAGCGCGCGCTCCTTGGCGAGGTAGCGGTACGAATCCAAACCGACGTACGCCTCGACGCGTCGGATTCCGGAGCCGACCGACTGCTCACCGAGCAGCGTGACCTGACCGATCTGAGCGGAGCTCCCGACGTGAGTACCGCCGCACAGTTCCATCGAGAACGGGCCGCCGATTTCGACGACGCGAACCTCGTCTCCGTAGTTCTCGCCGAAGAGTGCCATCGCACCCATCGACTTGGCCTTGTCGAGATCCGTGACGAAGGTGTTGACCGCGTAGTTCGACGCCACGGCTTCGTTGGTGAGGGCTTCGATGTCCTGCTTCTGGGACTCGGACAGCGCGCCCTGCCAGGAGAAGTCGAAGCGGAGGTAACCCGGCTTGTTGAGCGAGCCGGCCTGCACCGCGTTGGGGCCGAGCACCTGACGCAGCGCAGCGTGCACCATGTGGGTACCGGAGTGCCCCTGGGTTGCGCCCTTGCGCCACTCGGCATCGACGTGTGCGAGGACGACGTCACCCTCGGTGATCTCGCCCTTCTTGACCGTCACCTTGTGCGTCCAGACCTTCTTGGCGATCTTCTGCACGTCGTTGACCTTGGCCTCGAGGCCCGGAGCGGTGAGCGAACCGATGTCGGCGATCTGTCCACCGGACTCTGCGTAGAGCGGGCTTCGGTCGAGGATGACCTCGACGTCCTGGCCGGCCTTCGCCACCGGCACGCGGACGCCGTCGACGATCAACGCGAGAACGTGAGCCTCGGAGACGAGTTCGTCGAAACCGGTGAACTCGGTGGCGCCTCGATCGAGCAGTTCCTTGTAGACCGTGAGGTCGGCGTGAGCGTGCTTACGAGCCTGCGCGTCGTCCTTGGCGCGCTTGCGCTGCTCGGCCATGAGCGAGCGGAAACCGTCTTCGTCGACGGTGAGACCGGCCTCGGACGCCATTTCGAGCGTGAGGTCGATCGGGAAGCCGTAGGTGTCGTGCAGTGCAAACGCCTGATCGCCGGCGATGACCGACTTTCCGGACGACTTGACCGACTCGGCAGCATTTTCGAAGAGTGCCGATCCCGAGGCCAGCGTCTTGAGGAACGCGGTCTCCTCACCGACGGCAACGTTCTCGATGCGCGTGAAGTCGGTTTCCAGAACCGGGTACGACGGCGCCATCGTGTCGCGGACGACGATCATGAACTCGCGCATGGTGGGCTGCTCGCTGCCGAGCAGTTTGGCCGAGCGCACGATACGACGCAGCAACCGACGCAGGACGTACCCGCGGCCGTAGTTGCCGGGGTTCACACCGTCGGCGATCAACATCGCGGCGGTGCGTGCATGGTCGGCGATGACGCGGAAACGGACGTCTGAAGTGTGGTCGGTCCCGTAGACACTGCCGGTCAGTTCGGCGGCCTTGTCGATGACGGGGCGGAGAAGATCTGTCTCGTAGACGTTTTCGACACCCTGCAGGAGGAACGCGACGCGCTCGACGCCCATGCCGGTGTCGATGTTCTTCTTCGGCAACGGTCCGAGGATCGGGTAGTCGCCTTTGTTGGTGCCCTCGCCGCGCTCGTTCTGCATGAACACGAGATTCCAGATCTCGATGTAGCGGTCCTCGTCGGCTTCCGGGCCGCCTTCTACGCCGTACTCGGAGCCGCGATCGTAGAAGATCTCCGAGCAGGGACCACAAGGTCCTGGGATGCCCATGGACCAGTAGTTGTCCTTCATGCCGCGGCGCTGGATACGCTCTTCGGGCAGTCCGACCTCGTCGCGCCAGATCGCAAATGCTTCGTCGTCGTCAAGATAGACGGTGGCCCACAGGCGGGTGGGATCGATGCCGTATCCGCCGTCCTCGACCGAACCCGTCAGCAACTGCCAGGCGTGGGAGATGGCTTCCTTCTTGAAGTAGTCACCGAAGGAGAAGTTGCCCGCCATCTGGAAGAAGGTGTTGTGGCGGGTGGTGATGCCGACTTCTTCGATGTCCAGGGTGCGGACGCACTTCTGCACGGACGTCGCGCGCGAGTAGGACGGCGTCTGCTGCCCGAGGAAGAACGGCACGAACGGAACCATGCCCGCGTTGACGAACAGAAGGTTCGGGTCGTCGAGAATCAGCGAGGCGCTGGGCACCTCGGTGTGGCCGGCCTTGACGAAGTGGTCGAGGAATCGCCTGCGGATCTCGTGGGTTTGCACTAACCGGTCCTTACCTTCAAGAGCGTCGAGCTATGGGTGTCCAGACTAACGCGTCGACCGGTGGAACCTGGCAGGCGTCAGCCACGAACTATTCGGCGGAGTTTGCTCACCCGATCGGCGATCTCTCGCTCGTTGCCGTGCGCGGTGGGCTGGTAGTAGTCGACACCCACCAGATCGTCCGGCGGATACTGTTGCCGCAGAACACCATCACGTGTGTCGTGCGGGTACTTGTAACCGACTGCGTTTCCCAATTGCTCGGCGCCTTTGTAGTGCCCGTCGCGCAGATGCGGCGGTACGAGTCCGGATTTTCCGGCGGCCACGTCGGCCATGGCAGCGCCGAGAGCGGCGATGACCGCACCCGATTTGGGAGCTGTCGCCAGATGAATGGTGGCTTGTGCCAGAGCAAGACGCGCCTCGGGCATGCCGATCAGCTGCACTGCCTGCGCGGCGGCGGTCGCAGTCTGCAGAGCTGTCGGATCGGCCATGCCGATGTCTTCGCTGGCGTGAACGACCAGACGCCGTGCGATGAATCGAGGGTCTTCGCCCGCGGTCAGCATCCGTGCGAGGTAGTGCAGCGCGGCGTCGACGTCGGAGCCGCGAATGCTCTTGATGAATGCGCTGATGACGTCGTAGTGCTGATCTCCGGCACGGTCGTACCGAACCGCAGCCTTGTCGACGCTGGCCTCGACGGTCGCGAGGTCGAGCACCACCGGACCCGGCGCGTCACCTGCAGTGTCCAGTGCGGCCCCGGCAGCGGCCTCGAGTGCCGTCAGGGCTCGGCGTGCATCGCCGGAAGCCAGACGGACGAGGTGTTCCATCGCGTCGTCGTCGATCGTGATCGCTCCCCCGAACCCTCGCTCGTCCGCGACCGCACGCTCGAGCAGTTCCTGGACATCGGCAGCGGTGAGCGATTGCAGTTGCAGGACCAACGAGCGCGACAACAGCGCGGAGACGACGGAGAACGACGGGTTCTCGGTGGTCGCGCCGACCAAGAGAACGATCCGGTTCTCGACTGCGGCGAGCAAGGCGTCCTGCTGGGTTTTGGAGAAACGATGAACCTCGTCGATGAACAAAACGGTCTGTTCGCCGTTCAGCAGGCGACGGCGCGCGAGTTCGATGACACCGCGGACCTCCTTGACACCCGCGGACAGGGCAGACAAGGCCTCGAACCGACGGCCGGTTGCACCCGAGATCAACGATGCAAGCGTGGTCTTGCCGGTGCCGGGAGGTCCGTACAGAAGCACCGATGCGGCGCCGGATCCCTCGACCATTCTGCGCAGTGGCGCGCCGGGCCCGAGTAAGTGCTGTTGCCCGACAACCTCACCAAGAGTGAGCGGGCGCATGCGGACAGCCAGAGGAGCACCGGGCGGCACCGAGGACAAAGCGCGCTCGGCTACCGACACGACATCTGGTTCGTCGATCTCGGACTCTTCCGGTGTTGCCTCGAAGAGGCCGTCTTCCGCCACCGTGCTGTCTTCCGCTTGCCAATCGCTCACGAATCGACGCTACTAGAGACCACCGACGCCTGACACAATCCGCTGTTCCGCCAGCCCTCACCCCGCTGGGAATCAGCATTGGATAGCGTTGTCGCCATGAGCACCTCCGAGATCGCCACCGTCCTCGCGTGGCACGATGCACTCAACTCCCAAGACATCGACACACTGCTGCAGTTGTCGAGTGACGACATCGAGGTCGGCGGCCCCAAGGGCGCGAGCCAGGGACTCGCTGCCCTGCGCGAGTGGGCCACCAACGCCGGCATCACACTCGTCCCCGGAAAGATGTACGTCCACCACGGCGTGGTCGTCGTCGAACAGACTGCAACGTGGGCGGCCGAACCGGACAAGTCCGCAACTGTGGCCTCGGCGTTCCGGGTCGTGGCGGATCAGGTCACGTCGACGTTCCGGCATCCTGATCTGGCGACGGCGCTCGCAGCGACGGACCTGTCCGAGAGCGATCTGGTCTCCGACAACTGAGCGGACCTCGACAAAGAAAGGGCGCTCGTGCTGCGTGCACGGGCGCCCGTCTGCATGTGGTCAGAGACTCAACTGAACTCGGTGCGCAACGCCGCCACGACCTCGCGGGCGTGTGACTCGACGGCGTCGTTGCCGGCGAGCTGCGCCGACCGTGCGAGCCTGGCCCAGCGTCCCACCAGTGCGTCGGCGCGCGGGATCGAGAGATAGTGCTCTCGGACCGCAGCGATACGTGAATGGTCTTCGGGCAGGTACAGGTAGGTGCTGAGCCAGACCCAGATGAGTTGGGCTTCGACGATCCTGCGTCCCAACTCGGCCTCGTCGGCCAGGGCGGGCCACATCCCGACGACCTCGGCCCGCCAGGCATCCACCATCGCAGACGCCCGCTCTTCGGTCAGGTCGATGTTGCACAGGCAACCGGGGAACGACACCAGCGCGTACGTGATGTCGAGGAGGGCGTCGCGGTAGCCGCCCCACTCGTAGTCCAGGAACTGCACGCCGTCGTCGTTGACGATGATGTTGTCCGGGCACAGGTCCGACGGACTGAATGCGCGGAACCGGCCGCCACTGAACAGCGTTTGTGCATGCTGGACCTGCTCGAGAATGTCCGAACTCACATCTATGCCGAGATTTTGCACCAGCATGGTGGGAACGCCGGCCACGGCGCGTCCCACCTGATCCGCTACTTCGTCGGAGCAATGGGCGACCTCGGCGCGACGCAGCAGCGCGGTGAAGTCGTCCTCACGACCGACGGTCGCGGCGTGCATGCGGCCCATGGCCTGCGCCATGGCCATCAACGTGTGCGTGACGGTGTCCGGGTCGGAGTCTTCGAGACGGACGCTGATGGCGGTGGCGTCGCCGAGATCACTCAGGATCAGGAGACGAGCGTCGAGGTCGGACGCCAACAGTTCCGCGCCGGGGCGAGCGTCCTTGGCAAGCGCGTTGGCGAACTGATACGACACCGCTTCACGGAGGAAGGCGGTTTCGACGTCGAAGTCGCCCTCGGATGCGGCGGGGAGCGCAATCGCCGTCTTGGTAGCTCCCTGGAAGTTGTCGCGGACCTGCTTGATCACCAGTGTGCGAGGCAACGAGAACGGATTCTCGGCGACACGGACGCGCAGCACGACGGTGCGGCCACTCCCCCCGAGATCGACTGGATCCACCAGGGTTACGGGTGCCCCTGTGCGGCGTGTCAGCAACTGCTCAGCAGCTGCGACGACTTCGGAAACGGGGTCTGCCAGTAATGCGGTCATCACCGACCAACTTACCCGTTAGTGACTCCGATCATGCCCAGCTCATCCGCGCAGGCTCGTAAATCCGAGGGCTCACAACGACAGAAATAGGCTCCCACGTGCGGTGATGACGAAAGTCCCTAATCGCCACATCGGCACACAGTTCTCACGAGAATTTTTCTACTCGTGAGCAGAACTCCGCAAATACAACCTCACGCCGATTTGTCCGCGTCGTCGTCCTCGTCGACAAATCGAGAAATGCCCTTCAACGCTGCTTCGAATTCCTCGTCGGCCCGCGTTCTGACCCAGAGAACGAGTACACAGGCGATGACTATCCCGAGCAGGTTGACCGCCAGTTGCAGAGACGACAATCCGGCGATCCGCCACTCCCCGTTCGCTGCCGCAACCACGGCGAAACCAGCGGCGGGAACTGTGGTGACCGAGATGAACACCCCGACCAAGGCGGCGGACTTCGATGAGACGAGCGCCAGCATTCCGGCCGCGCCGGCGAGGAGGGCGACGACAAAGGAAATTGGCCCGACCTTGTAGACGAAATCGACCTCGTGGAGTGATTCGAGACTGACGACGTCCATCCATCCGAAGAACTTCACCACGAACGTGGCAGCAAGAGTCACGCCCATCGCGATGGGGAATCCGACGGCGAGCGCAAGAATCGAGCGTCGGCGCAACCGTCGGTCGCGCCGCACCAGTGCCACCGCAAGGGCCGCCAGCGGCCCGAACTCGGGGCCGACGACCATTGCGCCCACGATCGTGATCTGTGAGTCGGTGACAACGCCGATTGCGGCAAGAAGGCACGCGATCGTCAGGAACGCGACGAACAATCCGTTGAGAGTTGATTCTTCCCGAGTGCGGGACAGCAATTCCTCCCACACGACGGAATCCGCTGGATCACCAGGCACGTCACGCTCGGCTTTGCGCGCCGCCGCCGACAACACCGTCTCGACCGGTACGAGCGTCATTCCGCCGTCCTCGGCGACGCCGAGTTCGTTCAGGGCATCGACGACGTCGTTGGCCGCTTCACGGGCGACGTCGGCCTCCACCATGTCACCGGCAGGATGAACTGCGACATCACGTAATACGACGATGTGTGTCGCGCCCCGCTGCGACGCGAGCGCACCGAGAACTTGCTCGGTGCGCTCGGTCGGGCAGATCACCCGCAAATGCAGCATGGCGATCCGGTGTCGGCTCTACTTGGCTTCGCCGGTGTCGCCTTCGGACTTCTTGTCCTCTGACTTCTTCTCCTCGGACTTCTTCTCGGGCTTCGCGTCGATACCCGACTCCTTGCGCTGCTGAGCCGAGATCGGTGCCGGCGCATCCGTCAGCGGGTCGACGCCGCCGCCGGACTTCGGGAACGCGATGACCTCACGGATGGAATCCATGCCGGCGAGGAGCGCGGTGATGCGGTCCCAGCCGAATGCAATTCCGCCGTGCGGAGGCGCGCCGAAGGCGAAGGCGTCGAGGAGGAAGCCGAACTGCTCCTGCGCCTCTTCCTCGGAGATACCCATCACCTTGAACACTCGTTCCTGAATGTCCTTGCGGTGGATACGAATACTGCCGCCGCCGATCTCGTTGCCGTTGCAGACGATGTCGTATGCGTAGGCGAGAGCGGAATCCGGATCGGTGTCGAAGGTGTCGAAGAACTCCGGCTTCGGCGAGGTGAACGCGTGGTGCACGGCCGTCCAGGCGGAGTGGCCCAGCGCAACGTCACCGGAAGCAGTGGCATCGGCAGTCGGCTCGAACATCGGAGCGTCGACGATCCACACGAAAGCCCACGCGTCGGGATCGATGAGGTCCTTCTTACGTGCGATCTCACCACGGGCTGCGCCGAGGAGCGCGCGCGTCGACTTCGTCGCACCGGCTCCGAAGAAGATGCAGTCACCAGGCTGAGCTCCGACATGAGCCGCAAGGCCCTCACGTTCGGCGTCGGTCAGGTTCTTGGCGACGGGGCCGCCGAGGGTGCCGTCTTCGCCGACCAACACATACGCCAGACCCTTGGAGCCGCGCTGCTTGGCCCATTCCTGCCAAGCATCGAGCTGCTTGCGCGGCTGGCTTGCACCACCGGGCATCACGACGGCGCCGACGTACTCGGCCTGGAACACGCGGAACGTCGTGTCCTTGAAGAACTCGGCGCACTCGACCAGTTCGATACCGAAACGGAGGTCGGGCTTGTCGCTGCCGTAACGACGCATTGCCTCGTTGTAGGTCATGCGGTCGATCGGCGTCTTGATCTCGTGGCCGACCAGCTTCCACAGCGCCGTGAGGATTTCCTCGGCGAGCAGGATGATGTCGTCCTGGTTGACGAATGCCATCTCGATGTCGAGCTGGGTGAACTCCGGCTGACGATCGGCGCGGAAATCCTCGTCGCGGTAGCAACGCGCGATCTGGTAGTAGCGCTCGATGCCGCCGACCATGAGGAGCTGCTTGAACAGCTGCGGGCTCTGCGGCAGTGCGTAGAAGCTACCGGGCTGAAGGCGTGACGGAACGAGGAAGTCACGGGCGCCCTCTGGCGTCGAGCGCGTGAGCGTCGGAGTTTCGACCTCGACGAACTCGTGGTGCGAGAGAACGCCGCGCGCTGCAGCACTTACCTTGGAGCGCAAGCGAATTGCGGAGCCGGGGCCCTCACGACGCAAATCGAGGTAACGATACTTCAGGCGTGCTTCTTCGCCGACCTGATCGTCGAGCTGGAACGGCAGCGGTGCGCTTTCGTTGAGAACCTCGAGTTCTGTGGCGTTGACCTCGATTGCTCCCGTGGGGATCTCGAAGTTCTGGTTGCCCTCGGGGCGAACCTCGACCGTTCCGGTCACGCGGACGCAGTATTCCGCGCGCAGACGGTGCGCCTGCTCGGCCACGTCACCTGCCCGGAAAACTACCTGCGCAACTCCGGATGCGTCACGGAGATCGATGAAGATCACTCCGCCGTGATCACGACGCCTGGCTACCCAACCGGTGAGCGTTACGGTCTGCTCTGCCTGCTCGGGTCGCAATGAACCGGCGAGATGTGTGCGCAGCACGGGATTCCTTTCGAACTACTTCCAATAACCGACGACCGACTACTTTGCCTGCGATCCTACGGAGCGAACTGCGCAGAGCGGAAACGCGGACCCGCATCGCATGCGAAGCTATCTCCAGAAGTGACGGCAAGCACTGGTTCCCGACAGCAGAAAGCGGACATAGATGACCTTCAACGAGGGGGCTCGCGGTGAAGCGGGACGCGTTCAGGTTCAAGGCGGCGGGGGCGGGGGTGGCCGGGGCGGCAAAATCGCGATCGGCGGTGGCGCGGGCGGCATCATCGTCCTGATCTTGGCGCTGCTGTTCGGTGGCGATCCCGGCTCACTTCTGGGCACGTCGACAGAGACTTCGAATTCGTCGACAGGACTGTCCTCGGTAGACGAGTGCACCGGCGCTCAGGCAAACGCCGATGTGAACTGCCGCGTAACTCTGACCGTCGGAAGCCTCGACGATGTCTGGGAACAGCAATTGGTCAAGCAGACCGGTACGGCGTACGTCCGACCCGAGGTCATCTTGTTCAGCGGTTCGGTCAACACCGGGTGCGGACAGGCGTCGAGTGATGTCGGTCCGTTCTACTGCCCGGCCGACCAGACGGCGTACTTCGACACGAGTTTCTTCCAACTGCTCGTCGACCGTTTCGGTTCCAGCGCAGGGCCGCTCGCGCAGGAGTACGTGGTCGCGCACGAGTTCGGTCATCACATCCAGAATCAGCTCGGTGACATCGGCCGAGCGCAAGCCGACCCGCAGGGTGAGGAGTCCGGCGCGGTCCGCACGGAACTCCAGGCAGATTGCTACGCCGGCGTCTGGGCGCATTTCGCGGACACGATTCCCGACGAGGCAACCGGCCAACCTTTCCTGAAGCCCCTGTCGAAGAACGACATTCGCGACGCACTGTCGGCGGCCTCGTCGGTGGGTGACGACCGCATCCAGAAGTCCACGACCGGTCGGGTCAATCCCGAAGGATGGACACACGGATCGTCCGCGCAACGTCAGGCGTGGTTCGCAACTGGATATCAAACAGGCCAGGTCTCCTCGTGTGACACCTACTCGGCGAGGGATCTGAACAACCCACCCGACCTGAAGCAGTAGAGAACCCCGAAACCATCCCGCTGACAATTTTTTCTGTCTTGACAGAATTTATTGTCGGTGGGATGGTTTTCTCATGTTGGAAGTAGCGGTCATCGATCGCCCCGCTGCCGCGGAGGCATCGCTCGACCCGATACGGCAACGGATTCTGGCCGAATTGGCGGTGCCGGGATCGGCATCCTCGCTGGCGCCTCGGGTGGGACTGACACGCCAGAAGGTGAACTACCACTTACGCACTCTCGAAGAGCACGGACTTGTCGAACTCGTCGAGGAACGCAAGCGGGGCAACATGACCGAGCGCATCATGCAGGCCAGCGCCGCGTCGTACGTCATCTCCCCCGCCGCCATGTCTGCGCTTGCCCCGGACCCGAGCCGGTTCCCGGATCAGCTCTCGGCGCGCTGGCTCGTCACTCTTGCGGCACGGATCGTCCGAGAAGTCGGCGAGCTGATCGCAGGGGCGACTGCGGCCGGAAAACCGTTGGCGTCCTTTGCCATCGACAGCGACATCACCTTTGCGACTGCATCCGACCGCGCTGCATTCGCCGGTGAACTCGGCGAGTCGATCAACTCACTCGTCGCCAAGTATCACGGCGGCAATTCCGAGGGCGGACGCAAACACCGCCTCGTTGTCGCCCTGCATCCCAGCCTCACCACACCCCCTGTCAACACACCCCAGGCAATCGACGCGCCCGAAACGGAGAAGTAACAATGTCCGAGAAATTCGAAATCCGCCGCGAGGTGGTCGTACCCGGAACTCCCGAGCAGATCTGGGCCGCCATCTCGGCCGAAACGGCCGGCTGGATGTTTCCCTCACCTCTCGAGATCCCCGCCGACGGCAGCCGCCCGGGCAGCCCCATCATCGCGACCTGGGATCCGCCCACCGAACTTGCCATCCACATGCAAGGCCCTGACGGCTGGTTCAACAACCTCGAATACGTTGTCGAAGCACGCGACGAGAGCACCGCGGTTGTCCGCTACGTCCACGCCGGAGTGTTTGCCGAGGACTGGGACAACCAGTACGACGGAGCGAGCAAGCACACCGACTTCTACCTTCACAGTCTCGGCCAGTACGTGCAGTACTTTGCCGGTAGGCCCACCACGTACGTCTCGGCCGAGGGTCCGGAGGCCTCCAGCGCGCCGGACGCCATAATTACACTTCGCGGCGCACTTGGAATCACCCGAGACACCGCCGTCGGCGACACGGTAACGGTGAATGTGCCCGGAATCGGGACCATCGAAGCAATCGTCGATTACGTCAACGACTGGTTCATCGGCTTGCGCACCGAGAACGCCTTGCTTCGGTTCTACGGCCGAAACGCTTTCGGCGGCAACGTCGACGCGGCCCATCACCTCTTCGCCGCGGATGCGGATGGTGACGCAGCGACGGCAGCGTGGCAGGCCTGGCTCACCGGCGTGTTCGCCTGAGTCGTCACACTCCCCGCTCTGCTGACACACGACCGTTGTCGATCGCGGTCAGCAGAGCGGCGTGATCTCGAGCGTTGCGTTTGGCGTAGGCAGCCGCGAACTCCCCGATCGCGAAATCGAATTCGGTTCCGTCACCGAGATATTCGGCGATCGCTATCCGGTCGGACGAGCGAGCATGCGCGTAGGCGAGGACCCTGGCGCACAGGCGCCCGTAGAGTTCCAAACCCTCCGGCACCATCTCCTCGATGACTGCCGACCCTTTACCGTCACGCAGTTGGCGAATGTAGAAATCGTGCTCGCCCTCGTCGAGCCCCGGCCCTCGTTCCCAGCCGAGAAAAATGTCGCTCGTCGCTTGCATCAATCGTTGCCCGTTGACGACGCGTTCCCCTTCGTTCTTGAAGGTCGGGCCGTCGACGTAGCCGGACAGCACCGAGGGCTGCGCCTCCTTGACCTGCAGAATCAACGGATCGTCGTCGTCGACGCCTTTCATGAGGATCATCCACGCGCGTGTTCCGACGCTTCCCACGCCCACGACTTTCCTGGCGATGTGCGTCATCTCGAAGGCGTCGAGGAGAACGCGTCGATCCCACTGCAGTGTGTCGCGATACGACCGGACGCGTTGACGCAACAGGTCCTCGATCTGCGTGAGATCGGTCCCGACGAACAACTCGTTTGCGGGCACGATCAAGGGCGGATCACTGATGAATTGCCGCCGGCCGTCGACGATTTCGGTGAACTTGCCTGCCGCCTGCACACTGTCGCGGCGGCGAGCCTTGTCCAGCGTCGCTTGTGTACGAATGAGCATGCGCTTCTTCAGGTCGATCTGGAGGGCCTCGAGCCCGTCCTCGGGTGCGATGTGCGAGTACCAGACTGCAAGATTTCCCAATCCTGCCTGGGTGATCATGGTTTCCCGATACTCGGCCGCGCATCCGCGAACGATCTTCTTTCGCTCCTTGCCCGAAAATCCGTTGTCCTTCGCGGCGATCGCCAAGCTTGCTGCCAGTCGCTTGACGTCCCATTCGAACGGGCCCGGGTAGGTTTCGTCGAAATCGTTGATGTCGAACGCCAACTTCCGCTCCGGCGTTGCGTAGATCCCGAAATTGCTCAGATGTGCGTCACCGCAGAGTTGGCTGGCAAGGCCCGAATCCGGGCTGCGCGACAAATCGTCGGCCATCACCAGCGCAGCACCCCGAAAGAACGAGAATCGCGACGCCGACATCCGCCCGTAGCGAATGGGTACCAGGTCCTGGACCCGGGATTTCGCCTGCACTTCCAGTAGCGAAATCGGGTCGCGGTCGCTGTCCGCGAGATCCGCGAGCGCCGCCAGCGGGGTGTCTCTACGCGCCTGGCGGCCGCGGGCCCGCCGCTCGTCTACAGAGAGATGTTCGGTGCGCACTGCTGTCATCTGCCCGACCTTTCACTCGCAACGGCTATTGTTACGAACTCGACGCGTCGGGCATCGCTCGGCCTCCTGATCCGCGCGCCGCGCGTACCAGGAGTTCCGGACTGGACACCAACGCCTTGCGCCACGGAAGTACCCCGTCGATCTCGATCTGAATCGACAGACTGAGCACGGTTCGAATCAGCACGATCATGCCCAGAACTGCGGCATCGGTCAGCGACGGCGAAGACGTCACAGTCTTGACCAGATCGGCTGCAACAAGGATCTCGAGCCCGAGAAGGATGACCGCGCCCATGGATTCGCGCAGAGTCCGAAACGCTGAACTACCGTCGCGCGTTCGAGACCACGCGCGTCCCGCGATCACAAATGCGAAGACGAACCCGAGAACCATGGCGACGACACCAAGTACTTCGAACCATTCAGTGACAAGCTCGAAGAACCTGATTTTGTCCATGGTCATGATTCTCGAGGTAACTCACCGATAAGTCGAGAGGACACGACGGTGTCAGCTGAAGATCCGCTCGATGTCGTCGAGCCGCAGCTGTGTCGCGCGAGGAGAATAGCCCGAGCCCCACAGGCTGTCGTCGACGTAGTGGACGTTCCCGGAGCGGACAGCGGGAAGCCGCTCCCACAGCGGGTTCATCGCCAACTGGGCGCGGACGTCCTGCTGGTCCTGGAAAGCGCCGACGATGATCACGTCGCTGGTGACCTGATCGAGTTGCTCCGCGGAAAGTGTGCGCGTGAACTCCTCCGACGTGGCTCGATCACCGGGGAATCCGAGGGCGTCGAGAAGAGCGTCGACCTGGTTGTAGACAACACCGTTCTCGCCTGTGCGCAGGAGGGTTACCGACGGCAGCGAGCCGAGTGCCGAGAGTCGATCCTTGATTGCCAGGAGTCGGTCTTCCGTTCGCGCGTTCAATTCCGCGGCAGCGTCTTCGCGTCGGACCGCGACGCCCATCGAGGTGACCAACTTCATCATCTCGTCCCACGTGAGGAACCCGTTGAAGCCGGCGAACACCGGAACACCGGTGGCCGAGAGTTCGTCGTAGGACTTTGCTGCATAAGCATTTCCGGCGGTCAGGAGCATGACGATCAGATCGGGCGACGCGCCGATGATTGCTTCCTTGTTCCAGGTTCCGGCCGTGCCGAGGTTCGGGATGTTCGCGGCCTCCGGCATCGTGTGCAACACCGCGTCGCTGCCCACACCTTCGAGGCCGAAGAAGCCGCCGACGATCTTCTCCGGCGGCACTCCGAGGTCGAGCACCGTCGCCATGGCGCTGACGTGAGCGATGACCATCCGCTGAGGATCCGACGGAATCTCGACGCTGCCCGTCTCGTCCTGCACGGTGACGAGACCTGAAGACTCCGAGCCGTTTTCGTCACTGCTGCACGCTGCCAGAAGCGTCGCGGCCGCCGCGCCGAGCCCGGCGCCGAGGAAACCCCGGCGCGTCAGCGCATCGATGATGCGGTTCCACTGCTCGTCTGTATCAAGTACGGGGTCTTCGAGTGCGGGGTGCAGGCAAATCGAGTTCGACACAGTTCGGTCCGTTCGTTCGGCAGTCGAGAATCTCCTCGATTGTGGCGATCGAACAGTCGAAACTGAACAGGATTTCGAGCCGACATCTATTGCTATCCGGTCACACCTTCTTGACGACGCTCGACTTCAATTGCATCGGTCCGATGCCGTCGACTTTGCAGTCGATGTCGTGGTCGCCGACGCCCTGAACGAGGCGGATGTTGCGCACTTTGGTACCCGACTTGATACCGGTGGGGCTGCCCTTCACCTTGAGTGTCTTGACGACGGTCACGGTGTCGCCGTCCGCAAGGACGTTTCCTACAGAGTCCTTCACCACTCCCGGAGCCTCACCTGCACCATCGGCCGGTGCCCACTCGTGTGCGCAGGACGGGCACACCATCAGCGCACCCATTTCGTAGGTGTATTCGCCGGCGCATTCGGGGCATGGGGGCAGGGTGTCTTCCACGCGGGTCATCCTATCCAGCCGGCGCGCGATTCCCATTTTTGCACTTCATGAACCGTTCTTGGGTCAAATATTGCACTCGATGAAACTTTGCACTCTGTGCAATTATGGATGAAATGGGAACCGAAACACTCGGATTGCGTGAACGAAAGCGAATTGCCACGAGGCAGTTGATCGAGCACACGGCGGTCGAACTCGTCCTCGGACTGGGCTACGACGAAGTGACCGTCGAGAAGATCTGCGAAGCCTGCAACCTGTCGACGCGCACGTTCTTCAATTATTTTCCGACCAAGGACGCCGCAATCGGTGGGCTCATGCTCGTCGTGCCGAGCGAGACGACCATGACCACGCTGATCAACGAGCACCCCGACGATCCACTCCGAGGCGCGCTCGCGGTCTTCGAAGAGGCCATGCAGATCGTCGACGAGCGGCCCGACCTGCTCGCGCACCGACGCGAATTGTTCGAACGGCATCCCACGCTCTTGCAACAGCACCTGGCCACGTTCCACGACCTGGAAGACACACTTACCAGACTCTTGACGCGCGAGCTGCGCGGGCGCCCCGACTATCGACAACTTCCGGCAGACACCGCCGCCGCAGACGAAGCCACCGCGACGGTCATCACAGCGGGCGCAGCGATGCGCTACGTCTTCCGAAAATGGCAGGGCAGCGAACGTGCCGGCCCCAGAACCGAACTGCTGGATCCTGCACTACTCCTGATGGCTCGAATTCTCCGATCCGCGAACTGATTTCGCCAGCCGTCACTGAACTAAGGAACTTCATGTCCACTCGAGAAGCTGCGACCGTCGACCCCGACGGCGCGCACACCGACACCGACGCCGCGCCAGACAAACGGTCGATCATCCTCGTTTTTGTCGGGCTGATGATCACCATGTTGCTGGCATCGCTCGATCAGATGATCTTCAGCACTGCGTTGCCCACCATCGTCGGCGAACTGAACGGCGTCAACCACATGGTCTGGGTGACGACGGCGTACATCCTCGCCTCGACCGTCATGATGCCGGTGTACGGAAAACTCGGTGACCTGATCGGCCGCAAGGGCCTCTTCATCGGCGCCATCAGCATCTTCATCGTCGGTTCGGTGATCGGCGGTCTGTCCCACGACATGACCACACTTATCGCTGGTCGCGCAGTACAAGGACTCGGCGGCGGCGGTTTGATCCTGCTGTCCCAGGCGATCATCGCCGACGTCGTTCCGGCCCGGCAACGCGGCCGATACATGGGTGCGATGGGCGGTGTGTTCGCGCTGGCTTCGGTTGCCGGTCCCCTACTCGGCGGCTGGTTCACCGAAGGGATTGGCTGGCGTTGGGCCTTCTGGATCAATATCCCCCTCGGCCTACTCGCCATCGCGAGCGCGATGGCATTTCTGCACTTGCGGAAGCCGAACCTCGGCAAGCCTCGCATCGATTATCTGGGCATGGTTCTCGTCGCGACGTCAGCGACGTGTCTGATCCTGTTCACGACTTGGGGCGGAAACACCTACGCCTGGGGATCGGCCGTCATCATCGGGCTGATCGTCGGCTGCGTCGTGACGGCAGTGGCTTTTGTCTTCGTCGAGAAGCGTGCCGACGAACCGGTAATTCCGATGCATCTGTTCGCTCAGCGCAACTTCGTGTTGACCACAGTCGCCGGCCTGATCATCGGAATCGCCATGTTCGGCGCGCTCGCCTACCTGCCGACCTACATCCAGATGGTGACCGGCAAGAACGCCACCGAAGCAGGATTGATGATGATTCCCATGATGGCGGGCCTGCTCGTCGCCTCCATCGGTTCCGGCCAGCTGGTCAGCAAGACCGGCCGCTACAAGATCTTCCCCATCGTCGGAACGTCGATCGTCGCAGTTGCTCTGGTCCTGCTGTCGCGTCTGACGCCCTCGACTTCGCTGCTGGTCTTCGGTTGCTACATCGCACTCATGGGCATCGGGCTCGGACTGGTCATGCAGATCCTGATCCTGATCGTGCAGAACACGTTTCCCGCCGCTGAAGTGGGAACTGCCACTGCGTCGAACAACTTCTTCCGTCAGATCGGTGCTTCGTTGGGCAGCGCGATCGTGGGCAGCCTGTTCGCCTCGCGCCTGACCAATCTGCTGTCCGAGAGGCTTCCGGCAAACGGAGGCGCAGTCGGCGGTGACGAAAACTCACTGACACCGGGAATTCTCTGGAAGTTGCCGAGCCAGGTTCGCGAGATCATCGTCGGCGCATACAACGATGCGCTTGCACCGATCTTCCTGTACCTCGTCCCCTTGGTCATCGCAGCGGTCGTCTTATTGCTCTTCGTCAAGGAGAAGCCGCTCGCGACGACGATCGATCGATCGGCACCCCCGCTCGAGTAATTGACTATCGTGGCGTGATGTCGCACGCACCGAATACGCCCAGACGCACTCTCGCTGTTCTGAGCGTATTCGGCGTTGTAGTGGTTGTCGTTGTTGCCGGCGCGCTTTGGTGGTTCACCCGCGGCGACGACGCCCTTACCGGCGAGAACCTCGACTCGTTCCCCACGGTGGACCACAGCACGCTGACCGCTCAGCAGAGTGCGCTGCTGACCGTCCTCGAACAGGAATGGGCATCGGGCAGTCCTGGCACCAAATACGCCGAGGGTGTCGAAGAATCGTGGTGTGCCGATTTCGTGAGCTGGTCGATGAACCAGATCGGGACGCCCTTTTCGAACCCCAACTCCGGCTCGTGGCGCATCCCCGGGGTGTACACGCTGCAGGAGTACTACGAGTCGGTCGGCGCATTTGTCCCCTACGGTCAGAACTACCAACCGAAGGTCGGCGACACGATCCTGTACGGCGACTCGAGCCCCTTCGGGCAACACGTCAACGTCGTTCTGATCAACGACGCCGGCACACTGACAACCGTCGGCGGAAACGAGAACAACAAAGTCATGCTTCACCGCATAGTGCCCTCGGAAGTTCCGGGAATCGTCGGGTTCGGCGTCCTCTGAGCCAACCCCCCACGGTCTTTGCGTGATGAAACTCCATTGATGTGGGCGGCGAGGTTTCTGAATTGGATTGACCGTTGGATGGAGCAAACGGATTCGCAATATTCGGATAATCCATTGTTTCCGTCGTCGACAGATATTGATCCTAGGCGAAGGACCGGATCTGGCAACTAGATTCGTATCCAGCTGCCTCCTACCTCAGACAGGAATTCGATGCGCCCCGGTGAGCTGACCACCCTCGAGCAGTTGCAACTCATGGCCCGCGCGGCTGCTGCGCAGGCCATGAGTACTCCGTCGATGCTCCGACTCCGGCTCGGCCGCTACCCCACTCGGACACTCGAGCTGCGCAAACGCCCACTCCCCGACACCAAGCTGTGCAGCGAAGCGCTCGATCACGCCAAAGGCTCCCTCTCCCCCGCGGTCTTGAACCACAGCCTGCGCTGCTGGATCTGGGCCGACGTCTTCGCGCAGATCGATGCGATCGAGTACGACCCAGAAGATCTCTTCACCGCGTGTGCGCTTCACGATGTCGGCTTGGGCGCAGAGGGATCGACCGAGCACGGGTGTTTCACCCACATCAGCGCCGCCGACGCGCAAGAACTCGCGACCCGAGTGGGCACCTCGGAGAGGTCGACACAGCGAATCGGCGAAGCGATCCGTCTGCACATGGATCTGACTGTCGATCGCGATGCGGGCGCCGACGCCTATCTGCTGCACGCCGCAGCACATTTCGACGTTGCCGGTCGACGTGCACCAGAAGTACCGCGAGCAGCTGTTGATGCAGCAATCGCGGAATACCCGCGAACAGGGTTCACCGACGAGTTCGCACAGTCGATGCGGCGCGAGGTCAAGCTCCGTCCGCTCTCTCGCGCGGCGACGCTCTGGAGATCGGGCATGGCGCTGCCGCTCCGAACCAATCCCCTGGATTGGAAGAGCCGGTAGCTACGTCCAGTCCTCGAGCACCGCGGTTCGTGATCCTCCGACGTTCCCGGTATTCACCACGCCCACGGGTTCGATCAACATCACCTCCGCTTCCTCTTCGGCGATGGGACAATGTTCGACTCCGCGAGGTACAACGAACAATTCACCGGGCCCCAGCGAAACATCTCCGTCGCGCAGTTGGATTCGGATCTGCCCCTTTGTCACCAGGAACATTTCGTCGGTGTCGGCGTGGGTGTGCCAGACGAATTCTCCTTTTATCTTGACGATCTTGATCTCGTAGTCATTGAGTGAAGCAATCTTCTTGGGCGACCAGTGCTCGGTGAACTGACCGAACTTCTCGCGGAGCGATATCGCTGTTGCCGAACTGTCCATGGTGTTCCTCCCTCAGGCTCGCCATCGTTGCGACGACGAACCCGCACCACTCTTCGTCACCCGAGGCCGGAGCGTCTTGTACGTTTCTGACATGGATCCACACGGCGCACAGATCACCGCGTGGGCACCGGGCCTCGAGGGAATCACCGAGGTCTTTCATGCCGATTTTGTCGGCCACGCCTATCCGAAGCACACGCACGATCAGTGGTCGCTGATGCTCGTCGACCGCGGAACGATTGCGTACGACCTCGACCACCGAGCACACGGAGCGGCCCCTGAGATCGTGACACTGTTGCCGCCAGGCATCGCGCACGACGGAGTCCCGGTCACCGAGGCCGGATTTCGGCAACGAATCCTCTATCTCGAAACGTCGGTTCTCGGCGAGGATCTGGTAGGTCGAGCAGTCGACTGTCCCGAGATTCGCGACCCGCTGCTGCGCCACCGTATCGATCAGCTGCACTCTGCACTCGGCCCGCACGGCGACTCACTCGAGGCCGAAAGTCGCCTGGGGTTCCTCGGTGAAAAATTGAACGAAATCCTCACACCGCACGCAGGTCGAGTCCGTCACACTCCCACCGTCGACGAACGCGTTGCCGATCAACTTCGGGAGCTACTCGATGCGCGACTGACAACGGGGATCACGATGCGAGAAGCGTCGAGCATTCTGCAGCGGAACCCCACCTACCTGATCAAGAACTTCGCGATGCACTATGGCCTTCCGCCTCACAAGTACGTGACGGGACGCCGGATCGATCTGGCACGACGCGCAATCCTGGCGGGGCGCGAATTAGCGGATGTGGCCGTCGACGTCGGATTCCACGATCAAGCCCACTTGTCGCGACACTTCGTCAAGCACATCGGGGCGCCACCCGGCAGATACGCACTGAACGTCGTCGGCAGAGAGCGCTAGCCGCAGCACTTGGCACCGGTTTCATCGAGCAGACACTGTTTCCAGTCAGCTGGAGCCTGTGTGCACTGAATGAAAACGGTGTCAGGTCCAGCGATCAAGCAGCCGTCTCGAGGTCGACCAGCAAGAACTCCTCGCGCCGCGGCCCCCAGTCACGATCGGTCAGCTGATACGAGCGCAACGCACCAGGTGCACGGGCCAACTCGTAGAAGCGCTCGGAGCCCGGCACGAACTGCGTCGTAGCCCAACCCCAATCTGCGCCGTGCGGAATCTTCGGGTCGGGAAGCATGTCGGACTCGATCGACATGAGCCGTAGGCGCCGAACTACTCCGGTCGTGGCGGCATCTGCGCCGAAATCTATCCAGGCCTGACGCGCGTTTGGGTCGTCACGAGGAGTTCCGGCAAGTAGGTGCATTGCACCCGCGACTTCGGCGACCGCCCACCGGCGCGGGTTGTCGGCATTCCACGAGAGCCCCCAACGGACGGTCTCCCCCAATTCTGGAGGGACAAACCACCGAAAACGCAGACCGTCGACGATGACCGGGGTAATCATCGCGTCGAGGTTCTCCGACGCACCGACCACTCGACCGGCTCCACCGCATCGTCGAGCCCGAGAACCACGCGAGCTGCGTTGCGCCCTTGATCGAACAATGACTGGCGAACCGTAGTCAGCCCGGCGTCCGACGCCGCTGCGGTGTCGTCCCACCCGACGACCGCGACGTCGTCGGGCAACGCTAGGCCGAGTTCACGGATCGCGTCCAGCACCCCGAGAGCGAGTTCGTCACTCATCGCCAGGACTACATCGGGCCTTCGGCTCGCCGGAACGTCTAGGAGTAAGCGAGCCATTCGCGCCCCCTCGCTCCGCTCATTGACGGTGACAACTCCAACTCGTACCGACGACCAGTCGAGTCCGGCGTCTCGAACTGCGCGCTCGTAGCCTTCGAGCCGATGGCGGGAAACCGGGAATAACGCCTCACCCGGATCCACATCCATCCGGATCTCGGAGCGACGCTCACGATCCCACGGAAGGCTGATCACCGCGGGCCGCTGCGCCCCCGACAACCCGACCGCCGCAATAGCGGTCGCGCCCGCAACATCGTCCATCCCGACGAGATCCACACCCTCGTGCGCCGGCCCGCCTTGAATGCACGCGGGTTTTCCGGTGCCGACAATCGCGTCGAGGATCGGGTCGTCGAATACTGTCGTCCAGACGACAAAACCGTCTACCGCTGCGTCGCGAACTCTGTCGACGTCTCCGGGTTTCCCCGAGTTCGGCAGCATCATCAATCCGGCATTCGCGCCCAGGCAGGCGTCGGCGACGCCCGACAGGAATCGCCGGGCTACTGCGTCTTCGAAGGCGTACGTCAGCTTCTCGCTGAAGACGACCGCGATGTTGTTGAACTTGCCGCTCCGCAAGGACTGCGCCGCGCGGTTGGGGCCCGAGTACTCGAGATCTTCAGCTGCCGCGAACACCTTGGCGCGTGTTGATTCCGACACGCGCTCGGGTTGTGCGAAGGAGTACGAGACCGACATCACCGATACGCCTGCGGCCTCGGCGACGTCGGCCATCGTCGGTCGACTCGAACGCTGTGCACGTGTGGCCATGCGCATCAGCATAGCGAGTACGGAATATCCATTACGCAGGTGTGTATCGATACATGTATCGTTACACACCATGACCGCTCGACTGCCGAAGGCAACCACGCTACGGCTGATGACACTGGCCGGGGCAGCCTTCGCCTACGTGACGGCTGAAATGCTCCCCATCGGACTCCTCAGCGAAATATCGTCAGATCTCGACGTCACCGAAGGGCGTGTCGGCCTTCTGCTGACCTTCTACGCATACGGTGTCGCGGCCCTGACGCTTCCATTGATCTCTGCGGTCAAATCCTGGCCGCGCCGACGCGTTGTCGTTTTGACCGTGGCCACCCTCGCGGTGTCGCAACTGGTCGCGGCGTTGGCCGTCAACTATCCGATGCTGGTGATCGGGCGGTTGCTCTGCGCTGCGACGCACGGTGTGTTCTGGGCAGTGGTTGCGCCGGTCGCAGCGACTCTGGTTCCGCGCGGACAGCAGGGCAAGGCCATCGCGATGGTGTACGCCGGCACGTCTCTCGCTTTTGTTCTCGGAGGTCCCCTGTCTTCGGCGATCGGCCAGTCCTGGGGTTGGCGGACCGCGTCGGCGGCAATCGGTGTGGTGGCAGTGATCATCGCTTTCTCACTGCATCGTGCATTGCCCGAAATGCCGGTCGATCAACTCCATCGGAGCAAGCGAGACAAGCCGAAGCCGACACCGGAGATGAGACGGGCACTCGCCGTCATTTGTGCGGCGACGCTGTTTGCTGCGCTGGGGCAGTTCGCGTCGTACACGTTCTTCACCCTTCTGGTGGAGCAGAGTCTTGGCTCGTCCGGTGGGATCCGTACCGCGATGCTTCTGGTGTACGGCGCCGCCGGCGCAGTCGGGGTGTGGGTCGCCGGCAAGTTCTACGACCGCCGACCGCGCCTATTCACGCTCATCTCGATCGCGACAGTGGCAGGCGCGCTGGCCATCTTCTGGCTCTTGGCGCCGTCGATGGGAGCGTTCGCAGTTGTCGCCACGATCTTGTGGGGCGCGGCGTTCACCACCGTTCCGATCTGCCTACAGTCGTCGGTTCTGCGCGCCGTCCCGATCGGGACCGACCGTGCCTCCGCCGTCTACGTGGTCGTGTTCCAGATCGCGATTGCGACCGGCGCGTTGCTCGGCGCCGCTGTCGTCGACGGTGGTGGGATCTCGCATCTGGCGGGAATCGGGGTCGCTTTGATGATCGGTTCGTTGGTGATAGTCGGGTTCGGCCGACGCGCATTTCCCCGCGAACCGCAGCGGTCCACTCACTCCCCCACCGACGCGGCGGCCAGCCTCGCGTCGTAGATCAGGGTGTAGCGCCAGAACAGTCGCCGCTTGATCCGGCTACCTGGCAGATGCAGGGCTGCGGCGCGCCGGACGTCAGCCATCGACTCACCAGCTTCCGCGGTAGGAGCGGTCATCGACTTCAGCGGCTCCACCGCAACCCGTCGATGCTCGAGCACGCCGACGACGGGATTGCAGACGGCCGCCAACACCGACAGGAGTCCGTCGGTCATTGTCGTCGATCGATAACACCCGACTACGACGAGCCGACCGCCTGGTTCGAGCAGGCCACTCAGGCGTTTCATCGATTCTTCGAGTGGAAGATGGTGCAGCGCCGCGACGACGGTGATCGCGTCGTACTTCGCTTCGGACGCGAAGTCGTCGAACCGCAGCGCTTCGATGATCACGTTCTCGTCGTCCACAAACCTGGCGAGCACGGCAGCCGAGGTCGTGGGGTCGGGTTCGACGCCGACCACCACGTCGAACCGCGTACGCAGGAGGTCGATCAGATTGCCCGTCCCGCACCCCACGTCCAGGGCGCGACCGGACCTGGTTCCGCCCAGATTGCGCAGAACCCACCGTCCGTAGTGATCGTTGTGATTCCACGGATGGCGCCGGTTGAAACCGTCCAAGCGAGCAATCACACCCATACCCGACGGTATCAATCCGCACCTCCCAAACCCGCCGTCACAATCGCGGGTCGACCGGCTCCGATTCGAGAGCCAACACCGCGAACACTGCCTGGTGTGCGCGCCACAACGGTTCGCGGTCGACCAGCCGAGTCACCGCCTCCATGCCGAGCGCGTACTCGCGCAGCGCCATCGACTGCTTGTGCCCGAGGTTGCGATTGCGTAGCCGAGCAAGCGTCGACGGTTCGAGGTAGTCGGCGCCGTAGATCAAACGCAGGTACTCGCGACCGCGAACCTTGATCCCCGGCTGAACCTTCGCGTTGTACCCGCGAGGTCCGTGAATCTGATTCGCCAGCGGTTTGACGACCATCCCCTCACCGCCCTCACCGGTGAGCGACTCCCACCACTTTTTCGCTTCGGACACCGAGTCTTCGGAACCGAGATCGACCACCAGTCGACGTGTGGTGGTAAATCGATTCGGCTTTGCCTCGGCCAGGCGGTCCGCAATTGCGAGGTGCCATTCGTGATCCCGTTCCCCGTACGAATGGCCCTCGGTCGCCAACACCTGAAACGGAGCGATGGTTACTCCGTCCAGCCCGTTCGTCGGCCACACGTACCGCCGGTACGCCTCACCGAAGCGCTCGATACTCGCGGCTCGGACCGATGTCTGCTCGAACATTTCCGCCACGTCCAGACCCCGCGAACCGGCCTGCGCCAACACTGCCTCGCGAGCGGCGAGGTCAGTTCGCCCCGCCGCCGCGACCGACGCGTACTGCGAGCGCAGCAGACCTTCTGCTTTGACGTTCCATGGCAACAGTTCGCAGTCGAGGAGCAGCCAGTCGGTGCCCAACTCTTCCCACAACCCAGCGGATGTGACTGCGGCAGCGATGTCGTCGACCAACTTCTGAGTCAGCTCGTCGTCGAAGAACTGGCGGCCGGTGCGGGTGTGCACCATGCCGGTGAGCGCATCCGGTGCGTCGAAGCGGGACTGAGCAACCGATCGATCACGGCACACGAGCGCCACTGCCCGCGAACCCATGTGCTTCTCTTCGCAGATGACTGTTCCGATTCCGGCAGCCCGGTATGCGTCGAACGCGGTCGACGGGTGTTCCAGATAGTCGTCTGACTGGGCGCTCGCGCACGGCGCCATGGTCGGCGGTAGGTACCGCAGCCATTGCGGCGCGACCGCGAAGCGGCTCATCACTTCCAAGGCGCCGGCGGCGTTGTCGGTGCGAACGGACACCCGACCGCGGAGTTCAGTGTCGACGCCGGTCGTTTCGAGGACGTCGGCAAGATCGAGCACGTCTGGATCGCGAGTCGGCGGAGCCAGCGGCACGATCGGTTCGTACCAAACCTGCTCGGCCGGAACCGACACGATCTCGCGCTCCGGGTATCGAAGTGCGGTCAGAGATCCACCGAACACACAGCCGGTGTCGAGGCATGCTGTGTTGTTGATCCATTCCACCTCGTGGACCGGAGTGTGGCCGTAGAGGACCATCGCAGATCCTCGGTAGTCCTGCGCCCACGGGTATCGAACCGGCAAGCCGAATTCGTCCGTCTCACCGGTTGTTTCACCGTAGAGCGCAAAGCTCCGCACTCGGCCGGATGCCCTGTTGTGGTAGTCCTCCTTGAGACCGGCGTGCGCGACGACGAGTTTGCCGTCGTCCAGGACGAGGTGCGCGACGAGGCCGTCACAGAAGTCGACGACGCTGTCGCGGAACTCCGCCGTCTCGGTGGCGAGCTGCTCGAGCGTCTCGGCCAGACCGTGACTCGCCGTGACCTTCTTGCCCCGCAGCGCTTTGACGAGTTTGTTCTCGTGGTTACCCGGAACCGCTATCGCATGTCCCGCCGCGACCATTCCCATGACCAGACGCAGCACACCGACCGAATCCGGTCCCCGATCGACGTAGTCTCCGAGGAAGAGGGCAGTTCGCCCTTCCGGCGGCACGGCATCGACAGCGCCGCCATCGGCCCCGTAGTCGACGGTGTAGCCGAGTTTCGCGAGCAGCGTCTCGAGTTCACTGCGACATCCGTGGATGTCGCCGATGACATCGAACGGGCCACGCTCGACACGCAGATCGCTGCGGAGCGGGTGACGCGAGAACTCGGCTTCGGAAACCGAGTCCTCACCTCTGAGGATGTGAACCGAACGGAAACCTTCCTTGCCCAACCCGCGAAGCGAACGAGTCAACTGCTGGTGCTGGCGGCGAACGACATCGCGCCCGAACGTCCGATCAGCGCGAGCGTCGTTGCGTGCAGCACAGACCGATTCCGGGACGTCGAGCACAACTGCAACCGGTAGTACGTCGTGATCGCGAGCCAACGAAACGAGCCGCTTGCGCGCGGCGGGCTGGACGTTGGTCGCGTCGATCACCGTCAGACGTCCGCGTCGCAGACGCTTGGCTGCGACGAACTCCAGCACTTCGAAAGCGTCGGACGTCGATTCCTGCGAATTCGGATCGTCACTGACCCATCCTCTGAAGGTGTCACTCGAAAGAGTTTCGTACTCACCGAAGTGACGCGCGGCAAAGGTCGACTTCCCCGAGCCACTGACGCCGATGAGTACAACAAGAGAGAGGTCAGGAATTTCGTACACCGTCATGACGTTCGTGCCTCCTTCGTGAAGATCGCCAATTGCGTCGGCCCGCCGAGGGCCGGATCGATTGTTCCGACAAATTCGAACTCCACGGAATAGCCATGGGCTCGGGCTGTTTCGGTTGCCCAGTCTTCGAATTGGGTTCGGGAGAACTCGAACCGGTGATCCGGGTGCCTGAACTCTCCCTCTGCCAACGCCGGATACAGCACGTTGTAGTCGGCATTCGGGGTGGTCAGCAGCACATATTGCGGCGCTGCGTCCACGAAGACCGATCGGACCAAAGCCGGCAGGCGCGCCGCGTCGACATGCTCGACCACCTCCATCAGCACGGCTGCGTCGAAGCCTTTCAACCGTGCGTCGCGGTAAGTCGCGGACGACTGCATCAAAGACACACGTTCACGTTGGACGTCGGACATTTCGGTGAACTTCAACCTCCGCTGCGCCCGCGTCAGTTCACGCGCGCTCACATCGACGCCGACAAGTTTGTCGAATTGCGCGTGGGGAATCAGCGCCTCGATCAGTTTCCCTTCGCCACAACCGATGTCGACGACTGTTCGAGCATGCAGTCGCTGTAACGTCGCCAGAACTGCTTCGACACGAAGCCGTGCCAGCGGCGGATCCGGGCGCGGCAGTTCGATCTGCACCTCCGCTTGTTCGGGAATCAATCGGTCGACTACCGATTCGACCAGGTCACGTCTACGCGCCAGGTAGCGGGACATGATCAGCGCGGAATCCGGATGCGAAGCCAACCACTCCCCGGCGACGCGGATCAACTTGTCCGCCTCGTCCGATCCCACCCAGTAGTGCTTCACGTCGTCGAGTACCGGCAACAGCACATAAAGGTGCCGAAGGGCGCTCTGCACGGTGTGTTCCCCGGTCAGTGTCAGCGACACGAAGTCGGAGTCTCCCCAATTCGGCAGGTGCGGATCAAGCTGCACCGGAGTCGCTGTCACGTCCCACCCCAGCGGCCCGAACAGTCGACGCGGCAAGTCGGCATCGCCGCCGCACGGAACCACCGGAATCGAGACCGTCAACGCGAGTTCTGCCTCGACGAGTTCCGGATGCGACTTGCACGTTCCTGTCAACGCGGTACGGAACAGCTTCGACAAAGCAACCGAGAGGATCGACGACGCCGCATACGGTCGGTCGTTGACGTACTCCCCCAGCGAAAAGTTGTCACCACTCTTGCCGCGTCGATACCTGCTCTGCACAAGTTCGATGGGGTCGACGTCCACAATCACTGCCACAGTTGTCTTTTCGGCCGAGGCTTCCGGGTACAGAACCGTGGCGGTGCCGATCGCCAAGTCGAAAGCTTGCACTCGGTCGGGATGTTTGTGCAGCAGGTAGCTCAACGCAGTCGCATCAGGAGTCTGCGAGGTCGGGGTGGTCGTCAGTGTCAGTAGCACCAGGCGAATGTAGCCCGGCATACGTCCGGAGCGCCTCCGATTTACGCGCCCCGCAGCAGTCAGAACCGCGCAGCAGTCAGAACCGCGCAGCAGTCAGAACAAGGTAAGAGCTGCTCCCGCACCTACCAGTTCACGCGGCGCTTCGCGCGATTGCTTGCCTGATGCATCGACGTCTCGATGCTCCGAACGACCACCCAACCCATGACGCTCGACCAGTGGCTCGACGCGGCTTGCGAGCCAACGCTTGTATTCGGGAGTGACATACGCGCCCCGCCCGTACAGCTCACGGTAGCGGCGGACGAGTGCCGGGTGTTCCTGAGCAAGCCAGTTCATGAACCAGCCCCGAGTACTGCCGCGCAGGTGCATCGGGAAGACCGTCACACTGGTCGCACCCGCCTCTGACAGTGCCTCGAACAGACCGTCGAGGTGACTGGTGGAATCGGTGAGGAACGGAATGACCGGCGCCACCATCACATTGCACGCGAATCCAGCGTCGGTGATGGCGCGGATCATCTCGAGGCGCGCACGCGGCGACGGTGTGCCAGGTTCGATCTGCTTCTGAAGTACGGCGTCGTTGATCGCCAACGACACTCCGATTCCGACGTCGACCTGCTCCGACGCCATCTTCAACAGTGGCAGATCCCGCCGGAGCAGAGTTCCCTTCGTCAGGATCGAGAAGGGGGTTCCCGATTCGGTCAGCGCGCGAATGATGCCGGGCATCAAGCGGTATCGCCCCTCGGCTCGCTGATAGGGATCGGTGTTGGTGCCCAGTGCCACTGCCTCCCGTTTCCAGGACTTTCGCGCCAACTCCTTGCGGAGCACCGCGGCGATGTTCGTCTTCACGACCACCTGGGAATCGAAATCCGCTCCGGCGTCGAGGTCGAGATACTCGTGGCTCGGTCTCGCGAAACAATATCGGCATGCGTGTGAGCAACCACGAAAAGCGTTGACGGTGAAGCTGAACGGCAACGTCGACTCTTCGGGCATCTTGTTGAGCGCGCTCTTGCAGAGCACCTCGTGAAACGTGATTCCCTCGAACTCCGGAGTCTGCACGGAGCGAACCAACCCGGCCCGTTCGAGTCCGGGTAGCGCTCCGTCATCTGCATCCAATGCCTGACCCGACCACCTCATGGCCCCAAGTCGAACACTTGTTCTAAGGTATGTCAAGATGGAGCAAATACCCGACCGTGCCTCACCGCGGCCGGGAGGTTGTTGGCAGAATTCGGTGCATGTCGAACAGAATCAATATTTCGTCCGGTTCCGAATGGGAACCCAAGATCGGTTACTCCCGCGCCGTGCGCATCGGCAACCAGATCGCAGTCTCCGGCACCACCGCTCCTGGTGAGACCCTCACCGATCAGACACGCGCGGCGCTCGAAACGATCAAGGCAGCACTTGCCGAGGCCGGCGCCTCGCTCGACGACGTCATCCGCACTCGCATGTACGTTCGCGACATGACGCAGTGGGAGCAGGCCGCTCTCGCCCACGGTGAAGTGTTCGGCGAGATTCGTCCCGCCACGACCATCCTCGAGGTCAGTTCGCTGATCGACCCCGCTCTGCTCATCGAGATCGAGGCCGACGCGGTCCTCAGCTGATCGTCAATCCGGACGTTTGTGACAGTGGGCGCCTAGTCTGAGCCGATGAAACCGATGCGGCTGTATCCGTTGACGCTCGCGCTCGGCATCACCGTCACTTTCCTCTCGCCCGGCTCTGCACTTGCAGAACCGGGCGAGAGTTTTTCGACGGCTTGCGGCAGCCCGCTGAGCAATGCCGAGGTGGATCGGATTGCCGAACTCAGCGACGTCACGACGCTGAACGGCAGCGGGCTACCTCGCCTCGAGACGGCTGTCGAACGTCATCGGGAGATCACGTCGATCCTCGTCTCACACCACGATTGGCGAGGCCTGTTCTCCATCGGCCTCGACGCTGTCGAGCACGAGGCGGTAATGCCCCTGCAGCGAGATCCCGCAGCTTTCGACAATGACGACTGGGCCCATTCGGTCAGCTATGAATTACTACGCAGGTACCTGGTGAACGTCCACGCGGAATTCACGGGTACCCCCATCGATCCGGCGTGGAGCAACTATTTCACTCTGACGCGTCAGTGCGACGACAGTCCCGCGCGGGTCGCCATGGCCGGATACAACGCGCATCTCACCGTCGACCTCGCTCATGCCGTCGCTACATCCGGAACCACTGCGGAGGATGTTCCCGATTTCTACAAGATCGTCGATTCCATTGCCGTCAAGGGTGGTTCGATCGTGACCCTCACCAAGGCCGAGTACGACGCTGACCTCGGGCCGCTCTGGCGGTTCTACTTCGTCGGCGAAGGACTCGACCGGTTGGCCGGAAACTCGCAGCCCTCGGAACTGCTGCTCCGCGCAGCCGACAGCGGATACAACACCATCACACTGGCCAACGGGTTCGCCCTCCAGAATCCCCAGACCCGTCCTGGCGCCGAGCAGGAGATCGACGCACTCTGGCGCACCACGGATTCGGCTCTCGACGTACTCGCACGGCTCGGCGGTCTGTGACTTCTCACCCTCTGCCGACCTGAAACGGACACACCTGAGACAATGACCCCATGACGGGGCACTCGGCGGGGCAAGGCATGCAGAGTCCCGCCATGCGCCGGGTACGAGACCTGCTGCGCGGACCCGCAATTGTCTGCAGCGAACAGGCCACCATCCGTGAGGCCGCGAAGTTGATGACCGAGGCGGGCCGCCGTGCTGTTGTGATCCCTACGGCTACAACCGGTTTCGGAATCTTCACCGAAGGTGACTTGCGAGCTCGCGTGGTAGTCGGTGGCGTCGACAGCAATCAGCCGGTGTCGACGGTGATGACGCCGTCTGCGGTGACAGTCGACCCTGATCGACTGGGCGCCGACGCCGTGACCGACATGCTCGAGTACGGATTGCGCCACCTCCCGGTCGTGACCGAGGCAGGCACGTTGATGGGTGTGCTCGAACTCAGTGACCTCCTGACTTCGGCTACCAATCAGGGTTTCGAACTGCGAGCAGCACTCGCCACGGCGCAAGACGACGCGCACCTCATCGAAACGGCCCGCGCCGTACCGGTTCTGGTGACGGAGTTGGTGGCGTCGCGAGTCTCACCGCTCGACATCGGTGCCACCCTTGCCGTCCTGATCGACGTCACAGTAAGGCGAGCCATCGAGTTGGTGGTAGGCGGCGACGAACGACCGGATTTCGCGTGGCTGTCGCTCGGCAGCGTCGCTCGGCGTGAGGCGCTCCCCTCTTCGGATATCGACAGCGCCCTGGTGTGGGGCGGCGAATCCCATCACGAGGGTGCCGACGCCGCGAAGCGCATCCACGACATCCTCGACCTCTGCGGGTTCCCACGCGACACCAAGAACGCCGTCGCCACCCAGGCCAGGTTTGCTCGAACGCTCCCACAATGGCGCACTGCGCTGCGGAAATGGGTCTCCAATCCGTATCAGGACCAAGCGCTGGTCATGTTGTCAATGCTGGCGGATGCGCGCGTCGTCGCGGGCGATCCATCGCTGGATCCTCGTCCTGCGGCGTTGGATCAACTGCGACTGCACCCGGCCGTGATGCGGCTACTGCTTCGCGAAGCAGTCGGCGACAAGGCCAAACTTCATTCGTTCAAAGACGTGGTGACGCGTCGGACCGGAACCGTCGACCTCAAAGCCAGCGCAGTCCAACCGATCGTGAACATCGCTCGATGGGCGGGGATTTCCGTGGGCGCCCGCACGAGTTCGACACTCGAACGCCTCAAAGCTGCAGCGGGAAGCGGCTTTCTTCTCGACGACGACGCCCAGGTGCTGATCGAATCCTTCGAGGTATTGCAGCAGATTCGCGTCCGCCACCAGACCGATCAGTTCTCCGCGGGTAGGCCGCCAACCGACGAGGTCGCGATTTCCGAACTCACACCGCTCTCCCGCAGCTTGCTGAGCAACGCAGTGCGCGAGGTCGCAGGTGTGCAGCGACGCCTCGAGTACGCCGCGTCCGCGTCGGCGCTACCCGACATCGACCCGTGAATCGCAGTGCGCTCGAACAGGTTCTGGCCGCGGAGCGACTCGAAGGCTGGGATCCGAACGATGAGCAGATCGCGGAACTCGAAGCCGTCCTGATCGGGATGCTTTCTCGGCGTGAGTATTTCGAGCAGGAGCTGGCGCGGGCCGTCGGCCTCTCGTCAACGATTCCCCCGCGGATCCGCTGGCGACGATCAGCGCCGTACGTCTATCGCGGTACATCGGTACTCAAGAACAACTTCGACGTACGAGATCCCGCGGCACTGCAGTCGCTGGAATTTGCGGCGACCGCACTGCGTCTGGGCGAGGCACATCTCGGAGACGAACTGGTACCGCACACAGGCGACACTGTCGAACTTCTCCTCCTTCACCAGCATGTTTTCCAAGACCTGTACCAGTGGGCCGGCCACATCAGAACCGTCGACATCAAGAAGGGCGCGGCCACCTTCGCTCCGGTTTCCGCGATCCGGAACTACCTGTCCGAGGTGGAAGAGATCATCGCCGCCGTCGACTGGGCCACGCTCGATCGCGGCGCTACGTCGTTCGCGCTCGCGTCGGTGTACTCGACGCTCAATCATGCCCACCCGTTTCGGGAAGGAAACGGCCGAACCGGAACCCTCTTCCTGCATCGACTCGCCGCCGACACCCGGTATCAGCTCGACTTGTCGCGGGTGAGCAGAACCGAATGGGTATCGGCGTCGAGGGATTCTGCGCCTTTCCGGCCCACCGGAACGCCGTCGCCGCGCCCGTTCATCGACCTGTTCAATCGCGCGCTGTCTCGCTGATGCGATCACCCGCCGCTAGTTCGCGTGGGGACTGAACACCTTTACTACTGGGTGAGCACCGCCTCCGACACTCTGGAAGCGGTGCTCACTCGGAGAAAACGGTGATCAGTCGGCCATCAACCGGGTAGCGAGAACTCCCCCGCATCCGACCAGCGCTGCCGCTCGGCCCCGAACGCGACGGACTGCATCGCGCGGAACTCCTCGATCGAGCGCGAATTCGACGCAAGGAACTCCTGATGCTCGGCCAGGGAGAAACTTCCGTCCTCGATCTCGACTCCCCCGCCGCGGCCGGCGGCGGTGTCCGCACGCAGATCCATCAACTCTTCCGGCTCGACGGGATACCAGGAGATCCGGTCGAAGAATCGCAGTAGCCAGGGAGTGCCTTCCTCGAAGGGGCCCGACTTCGCGGGGTGGCGGTGATTCCACACCTGCGTCGTACGTCCGACGAACTGGTACCCACCTGGGCCTTCCATGCCGTAGATGCAGAGGTAAGCCCCACCGATCCCGACGGCGTTTTCCGGGGTCCAGGTGCGGGCAGGGTTGTACTTGGTCGTGACCAGGCGATGGCGCGGATCGAGCGGTGTCGCGACCGGCGCTCCGAGGTAGACGTCGCCGAGGCCGAGCACCATGTACTCGGCGCCGAAGACGGTGTCGAACACGTCGTTCACGGATTCGAGACCGTTCATCCGGCGGATGAACTCGATGTTCCACGGGCACCACGGCGCGTCGGCGCGAACGCCGTGCATGTACCGCTGGATCGCTTCGCGCGTTGCCGGGTCGTCCCACGAAAGTGGCATCCGCACAGTGCGACTGGGCACCACGAGTTCGTTGGCTGCGGGCAAGGTGTCCTCTGCCTCGGCGAGCATTCCCATCAGTATGTGGACGGGTAGGACATCCGGGTCGACGCGGACCTGCAGACTGCGGATTCCCGGTGTGAGATCGAGTAGTCCGGCCGGTTTCTCGAGTTCGAGTCGCTGATGCAGCGCGTGTGCACGCGCACGCAGGGCCAGATCGAGATTCATGTCGCCGTATTCGACCAATACGTTGTCGTCACCCGAGCGGCGATACGTCACCGGGGTGTCGCCGTCGCGGCGGGCGATGACGCCGTCATCGCCGTCACCGCCGGTGGAATGCACAATCGAACTGGAAGCTCGACGCGATACTCCCAGGTCACGGCGCGAGGCCGCCCGTTCGGCACGAACCGGTACGAAGCGAATCCTGTTGCCGGGAGCCAACTGTCCGAGCTTCCATCGATCGGCGGAAACGACCGTGATCGGGCAGACGAAGCCGCCGAGGCTCGGTCCGTCGGGTCCGAGGAGGATGGGTGTGTCGCCGGTGAAGTCGAGTGCACCGATCGAGTACGCGTTGTCGTGAATGTTCGACGGGTGAAGGCCCGCTTCGCCTCCGGTGGTTCGGGCCCAGTCGGGTTTCGGCCCGACCAACCGGACTCCGGTGCGGTCGGAGTTGAAGTGGACCTCGTACTCGGTCGCGTACAGAGTGTCGATGTCGGAGCGGGTGAAGAACTCCGGCGCCCCGTGCGGGCCCTCGGTCACCGCAAGTTCCCAGCACGTGTGTATCGCCGGAACATGCTCGGCGGGAACAGCTCCCGCTGCGCCGGTCGCCTGTCCGAGTTTGAGAACGTCTCCTGCACGTAGGGTCCGGCCTTCGTGTCCACCGAACCTGCCCAGGGTGAAGGTCGAGGCGCTGCCGAGATAGTCGTCGGTCTCGATGCCGCCCTGTACGAGTACGTAGATGCGCAGTCCCGGACCGCTGACCGTTCCGACGTCGAGCACCGCTCCAGCGGGGACAAAAACTGGTCGCCACTGACCGTGTGCGATGCCGTCGACGGTCACCGACACCGGGGCTCCTGTGACGCACACCGTGGTGTCTTCGTCAAAGGTCATCGCAGGTCCGGCCATTGCGCATTCGATTCCCGGAGCGCCTTCAGGATTTCCGAGTGCGGTGTTTCCCAACCGAAACGACAGGTCGTCCATCGGGCCCGATGGAGGGACTCCGATCTGCCAATATCCAACCCGTCCGGGATAGTCCTGAACCGTCGTCAACATTCCGGGACGCACGATGGTCAGCTTTGCGTTCATTCGTCTGCTCCCGGCCGTGTGACGATCATGCGGACGGCCGTCGGATCGAAGCCGTTGCACGGGTTGTTGATCTGCGGGCAGTTGGACACGAGGACAAGCGCGTCGCGTTCGGCACGCAACGCGAGCCGCTTTCCCGGCGCCGACAGTCCGTCGACGATGCCGAGCGTGCCGTCGGGGTCGACCGGGACATTCATGAAGAAGTTGATGTTGGACACCAGGTCCCGTTTGCCTAGCCCCCATTTGGCGCCCTCTACGAGGAAGTTCTCGACGCACGCGTGCTGATGCTTGGTGTGGTGGCCGTATCGCAGCGTGTTCGATTCCTGAGAGCACGCGCCGCCGACTGTGTCGTGGTTTCCGACCTCGTCCGCAACAAGTGTCATGAGCGGAGTTCCGTCGTCACTGCGGAGCACGGAGCCAGTGGTCAGGAACAGATTCCGCTGGGCGGCGACAGTCGCTGCTGCCGAATACCGAACGCTGTGATCGTCACCGGCGTAGACGAGTGTGTCGACGGCTTGATTTCCGTGCAGATCGACGATGGTCAGGACGTCACCGGCACGAACGAGCGCTGACCACGGCCCGAACGCGTCAGCGATCTCGTCGAGGATCACCGTTCCGGGAACGAGGGCGGGGACATCCAGAGTGGTGGTCATGCGATCTCCTCCAGGTTCGAAGCTGTCCAGGCGTCTTCGGTATTGAGCACTGCGCGTTGATATTCCGGCCCGCGAACGACGAGGCTGTCGAGTTCGTCAGCCGCATTCCACGCGAGCACTTCGAGGGACGTGGTGGGAAACTCCGACGCTGGGTCGAGTGGGTGCGCGGTGTTGGCGATCATCACGATGACGGGCAGGTGGATCAGAAGGTCAACCGTTGCACCTGCTCCGGTGGATCCGGTGCTGGTGAGAGCGCCGTCGGCTTCGACGCGCACACCGTGGAAAAACGACAACGGAGGCGCTATGTCCTGCGGCCCGAGTCCGTTCTTCGCGGCAGCCACGGTGAAAAGTTCGCGTCCGGCGGGTGAGGCACTGTGCAACGAACCCTGACCGTATTTCGCCTCGTTGGTGGCGCGTGATGTCGTTCCACAGAACGCGTCGTGGTGACCCGAGGTGTCTGCGACGACGGTCGCGAGTACTCGCCCCTGATCGGAGAGCAATGGGTGCCCGACGCCGAGATATGCCTGCCACGGAACCTTGACGGTATCGGCGACGTTGAGCCGCTCCCAGGGAGCGTCGGCGCGGTAGAGCAAGACGTTGGCGCAGGCGCTGCCAACGACGTCGCGAAGTCGCAATCGCGTTCCACGGGCGAGAATCTTCGTCGTGTATCGCCCGCCCGGTACCGTTTCAGCCCAGGTCAGACGCTCCGAGGCGACGTCCTCGGGTGGGTTCGGCCAGCGGGTTGCCGGCAAGACGGGCATGGAATCGGTGATCGTTCCGGCTTGGGACCGGGCGTGCTCGCGGGCTCCGGCGGTGGTCTGGGTAGTCATGGTCAGGCTCCGATCGTGACGGGATTCGGCGTGGCGCGTCCGCGCGGGAAGCAGGCGACTCCAAGCCCGACGACCAGCGCAATCGTGATGGGGGCAGCCCACTGCAGGATGGGATATTCGCCGGTGGGATTGAAGATCTCGGCCCGCGGCCAGGACAGGTTGATCACCATCAGTGCGCCGTACACCACCGCCGCGATATTGACAGGCACTCCCCAGATACCGAGGGAGAACAGCTTTTCACCTTCGGCATCGAACTTGGGGCCGGCAGCGGTGCGCGGCCATCCCTTGAGCCGCTGAACCAACAGCGGCACAGTCACCATGAGGTAGGCCAAGTAGATCAAGATGATGCACACGCTGGACAGGGTCGCGAAAATTGCCGAGTTGCCCACGTTGACGGCCAGAACGGCAATGCAGATCAGGCCGATGAGGATGGACGGTGCGATAGGTGTTCCGGTGCGGGGGTTCACCTTTGCCAGGATCGGCGAGGCCGGCAGACGCCCGTCGCGGGCCATGGAGAACATGAGCCGCGATGCTGCGGTCTGAATTGCCAAGGTGCATACGAACACTGCGATCGCGACGTCGATCAGCAGCACAGTGCCCCACGGCGAACTCAGGATAGACGTCAGTACGTACGGCAAACCTTCCGTGGCCAGGCGACCGTCGGTGAGCGAAGGCGCCGCCATCAATGCACCGAGGATCATCAAGCCGCCACCGAGTGCGGACGCAGAGAGCGCAAGACGGATCGTGCGGGGTGCAACGCGTCGGGGATTGCGGGTCTCCTCGGCCAGTTCCCCTGCCGAACCGAAGCCGACCATGACGTACGCGGCCATCAGTCCGGACATGATCCACGCCCAGGCGTATCCGGGCTGACCGCCGGCACTGCCGGTGTCGAAGACGACGTCCGGTCCGCGCTGAGCGTGGGTGAAGAACATCCCGACCACAGCGATGACACCGACGATTTCGCAGGTCACACCGATGTTGTTGATACGCGACATCCAGTTGACGCCGATGCAGTTGATGAAGGTGGTGAGGACCAGAAGTACCGAACCGAGCAGCACGGCATTTGCAGCGCCACTCGAGGAGGTGAGCGCGCTGTCCTCGCCGATGATCTGGAACCCACTCCACACATTGGGGAGCACAACTTGCAAGGCAATGGCGGCAGCCGACGCGGTGACGATCTGAGCGAGAATCATGAACCACCCGGCAAACCAGCCGACGATCTCACCGCCCATTCGCCGCGACCACTGGTAGATGGCACCCGAAATCGGATATCTGGCAGCAAGTTCCGCGAAGTTGAGCGCGACCATGAACTGTCCGATGAAGACGACCGGCCAGGTCCAGAAGAAGGCCGGTCCCGCGAAACCGAAACCGAGACCGAACAATTGGAAGATCGTGGTCAGAATGGAGACGAAGGAGAAGCCCGCGGCAAACGACGCGAACTTTCCCAGCGATCGATGCAGCTGCTGCTCGTAGCCGAACTCCGCGAGGTCGCCGTCGTCGTGAGGTGAAGATGCGAGCGCGGATGCGGTTGTGGGCTGCGCAGCCGGGGTGGTTGCACTCAACGGCGTACTCCTTCGGCGAAGCGATTCAGAGGCGAATAACTGTCGATTGATAGTTTTCGCGAAATCCACTCGCCGCAGGTGACGCCCGCGTATACGATTCGCCCGATTCTGTAACAGGCTCGTTGAGTACGTTTCGAGCGCGTGACCAAATGCTCACAGGGACGTCCACCCCGCATGTAAGGCCTCGGCCTGCCACTATGGAAGGCGTGACCAACGCCGGCCCCGGACGACCCCGCCTGACCGCTCGCCGACGCCCGGGTGGGACCGCCCGCGCGGAGATCTTGGATGCTGCCGCGGAACTGTTCACCACCCGAGGCTTCGCGGCGACGTCGACGCGCCACATCGCCGAAGCAGTCGGGATGCGTCAGGCGTCTCTGTACAACCATTTCGCCACCAAAGACGACATCCTGGTTGCGCTACTCGCCGACACGGTGACTCCGGCGCTCGACTTCGCAGAGAATCTCAGGCCGCTCGACGCCTCACCCGAGGTGAAGCTGTACGCGCTTTCGTACATCGACGCGGCGCAACTGATCACCGGACGGTGGAACCTCGGCGTCCTCTACCTCTTGCCGGAACTGAGAAGCGACCGGTTCATCTCTTTCCGAGCCGATCGCGATCGGCTTCGCGAGCAATACCGGACACTCGCGCAGGCAGTGCTCGCCGCAATTGGCGATCCGGCATCGACTCTGGCCGAGCTTCCGTTTCGCCTGGTCGAAAGTGTGATCAGCGCGCGAGCCGACGCGCTCGAAGGAACGCCGATCCCCGACGCCGCCGTCATCGCCGGGTCGGCGCTGCACATTCTGGGGTGGCGCCAGGATCTTGCTCCCCTCCATACGGAAGCGGCGGAACTCATTTCGAACGCAGAAACGCCGAAATTGTCCGGGGCTGAATCAGCTCCGGACAATTTCGACGCAATGAGGCCCTAAACGGCCACGTGACTAGACCGAGAGGGACTGTCCCGGGAAGATCAGGTTGATGTTCGGGACCTGGCTGGCGAGGTTCTCGAGCGAGATGCCGTGCGCAGCAGCGATCTTCGACAGGGTGTCGCCTGCCTTGACCACGTAGTTGCCGCTTCCGGTGCTTGCTGCCGGAGCCGACTCGACGGAAGCCTCAGCGGTGACGGGCGCTGCTGCGGCCTCGTAGTAGCCTGCGGTGGTGCCGGTGGTCAGGTACTGACCGCAGACGGGCCATGCGCCGACGCCCTGGCCTGCGAGAACGTTCTCGGCGACACGGATCTGCTCGGACTGGCTGGCGTTGGCGGCGTTGCCGGATCCGCCGAATGCGTTCCAGGTGCTCTGCGTGAACTGCAGTCCGCCGTAGAAGCCGTTGCCGGTGTTGGCGGCCCAGTTGCCGGAGGACTCGCAGTTGGCGACTCCGGACCAGTCGTGGCCGGCGGCCGACGCGGTGCCGGTGCTCATGGCGAGCGGGATCGCGACGACTGCGCCTGCGGTTGCAACTGCGCCGAGGGCGCGCTTGAAGGTGATGCTGGTCATTGGGTAAATCCTCTCCGCCACCACGGACGAGATCGGCCCGGACGCTTTCACGTCTCGTCGATCGACTCGCCTGTTTCACTCCTGCCCCGCGAAGGTTTCGGGAGTACCGGACCCGCGGGGCAGAAGCACGCAGTTGCGGGTCGGTGTTTGCCCGGTAGTTTCGGGCTGTCAACGACCGTAGGCGATGGTCACGGATTGGTCACGGGACACTTTTCCGGCACTGCCGTACCAGAATCTGCGAAGAATCGCGCAATAACCACTGGTCAACTAATTGATTCGAGCTTCAACCATACCGATCGTTATCCGTCCGTTATGTGGCAACCGTCACGGCGATTTTGTGACCCACCGCACCGAAACAGGCCGTGTCGGACCGCCAACGATGCCCCTGGGAATGTTAAGAGAGTCCTGGCAACGGGAAAAACCAACCGCCCCAATCATTATGGAGAATGAACTGGTGATCATCGCAGTGGAAGGACCCAGCGCCGCCGGCAAGACCACCTGGTGCCGAACCCAACTCGGTGGCGAATCCGCAGCGGAAGAATTCGTCGCTGAGTATCAGCCCACGGGGTTCGAGCCGAACGGCACGGATCTCGACGTTCAGGCAAGTTACTGGACAACGGTCAATTCGAAGCGATGGTCGCAAGCGGAAGACCTCGAATCGAGAACCGGTCTCGCGCTCTGCGACAGCGACCCGCTGAAACTGCACTACAGCTGGTGTCTCGCTGCGGTGGGCGCAGCACCTCGGGAGCGATTCGAGCACGAACTCCTGGCGGTCGAAAGCGCTTTTGCGCAGCTGAGACTCGGTTTCGTGGATCTGACCGTCATCTCGATACCGTCACCGGGGCAGCTTCTACTGCAGCGCGAAGGAGACCTCAGCCGCCGACGACGGCATTTCGAGCTTCACGCGGCGCTCGCCGAGCCGCTCACCGAGTGGTACTCGGCGGTCGAACGCGTAGATCCAGGGCGCGTTGTGTGGCACTTCCCGGCGCTGCTCGATATTTCGCGCTGTCCCCCGACCCGACCGCACCGCAGCGATCTGAGCCTTCTTCGCGCGGTGATCAACGAGCTGCCGCCTCTCCCCAGGTAGGGAGCGGCTGCTCGATCTCAGCGCGCTCGTTCGACCCTGGCCTCGTCCCAGACCGGCGACTCACTCTCGTACACGTTTCCATCCGATCCGAAGACCAGGAACCTGTCGAACCCGCGCGCGAACCAACGATCGTGGGTGACCGAGATGACGGTTCCGGCAAACTGGGCGATCCCCTGCTCGAGCGCATCCGCCGAATGAAGGTCGAGGTTGTCGGTCGGCTCATCGAGCAACAGCATCGTGGCGCCGGAGAGCTCGAGAAGCAGAATCTGCAGTCGTGCCTGCTGACCACCGGACAGGTCGTCGTACTTCTGCTCCGCTGCTTGGGACAGTCCATAACGATCTAGAGCCCGGCTCGCCGCTTCACGCCCCATTCCGTTGCGGTGTTCGTCGCCCATGTGCAGGATCTCGAGCAGCGTGTTTCCGGTTAGATCGGGCCTGGAATGTGTCTGTGCAAACAATCCGGGACGTACCCGGGCACCCAGCGTCGCGGTTCCGCCATGCTCAACCGGCGCGATGTCGAGCGCCTCGACGGGAAGATGCTCGGTCCCGGGGTCGGTCCCACCGCCCGCCAAGAGACGGAGGAAATGCGACTTCCCGGACCCGTTGGAGCCCAGCACGGCAACCCGGTCTCCGTACCAGATCTCGGTGTCGAAGGGCTTCATCAGACCCGTCAGCTCGAGACTCTGACAGACCAAGGCACGCTTGGCAGTTCGCCCACCCGCCAGTCGCACTGTCACCTTCTGCTGTAGGGGAATTGCCTCGGGCGGTCCTGCCTCCTCGAATTTCGCCAACCGGGTTTGCGAAGCGTGGTACCGAGCAGCGATGCCGTCGTTGAACTTGGCCTTTTCACGCAATCGCAGTACCAGGGCACGCAGTTTCGCGTGTTCTTCGTCCCAGCGCCGGCGCAGTTCTTCGAAGCGCGCGTTGCGATCCTCGCGGGCCTGGTGGTAGCTGGCCAGCCCAGCGCCGTGGGTCCACGATGTCGCGCCGCTGATTCCGGGTTCGAGAGTCACGATGTGGGTGGCCGCATTGGCGATCAGTTCGCGATCGTGGCTGACGAACAGGACCACTTTCGGCGATTCCGAGATCGTTTTTTCCAGCCACCTCTTCCCCGGAACGTCGAGGTAGTTGTCCGGCTCATCCAGAAGAAGTGCGTCGTCGGGCCCGGCAAACAGCGCTTCGAGAACCAATCGCTTCTGCTCGCCACCACTGAGCGAGTTGGCCGCTCGCCACTTCGCACGGTCATAGGGAACGCCGAGAGCAGAGGTAGTGACCTTGTCCCAGAAGTCTTCTGTCTCGTACCCGCCGACGTCGGCCCAATCGGCCAGCGCGTGTGAGTATTTCATCTGAGTTGACTCTTCGTCTCGCTCGATCATCGCGTTCTCCGCGGTGTCGAGCGCCAGTGCCGCGTCGCGGATCGGCGCCGGAGAGACGGACAACAGGAGATCACGCACGGTGGACTCGTCACGAACCTGACCGACGAATTGCCGCATCACACCCAGTGTTCCGGATCTGGTGACTGCGCCCTCGTCAGCGACTGCGTCTCCGGCAATGATCCGAAGCAATGTCGTCTTGCCGGTCCCATTCGGGCCGATCAGTGCAGTCTTGGCACCGTTGCCGACCCGGAAGCTGACGCCGCTGAGCAGTTGTCGACCATCAGGGAGAAAGTAGTCGACGTCGGCGATGTTGAGGTGGGTCACGCTGTCAAGAGAACCCTACCCACGGCGATCTGCCAAACCATTATTTCTGCCTTCGGTCGCTAGCTCACGACCGTCATGGGATCGTGCGACCGCGTCGAGCGCCGCCAGATAGCCGAAAACCATTGCGGGACCGATAGTTGCGCCTGGCCCCGCATAGGTATGACCCATCACCGGCGAACTGGTGTTTCCGGCGGCGTAGAGCCCGTCGATGACCGAACCGTCCGCGCGCAGCGCCCGCGCGCGAGCGTCCGTGTTGATACCGCCCTTGGTTCCCAGATCGCCGGGAACCATTTTCGCGGCGTAGAACGGCCCCTTGGTGAGTTCTCCGAGGCTGGGATTGGGCTTGTTGGTGCGGTCACCGTAATAGTGGTCGTATTTGCTTGTCCCCCGGCCGAAGTCACGATCGACTCCGTCGCGCGCATAACTGTTGAATCGCGTGATCGTCGCCGACAACGCATCGCCTGGTACTCCGATCTCCGCAGCAAGTTCGGCAATCGATCCGGCTCGCACAATCGCGCCCGATGCGATCCACGACCGAGGTATCGACCCACGCGCCGGAACTCCCGCGAACAGGTAACGGTCACGGTAAGTCTGATCGAAAATCAGCCAGGCCGGGATGTTCTCGGCAGGGCCTTCACCTCGGCCATGTTTCCCGCCGAACATTGCATGCGCCGCTTCGACGTAGGGAAGCGACTCGTTCATGAACCGATTCCCGCCGGCGTTGACCATCAGACTGCGCGGCAACGAGCGTTCCGCCAAGGCGAACCACGGGCCCTTGGGCAGTGGAATCGACGGCGCCCACCACGCGTCGTCCATGTACGAAATTGCTGCGCCGACGCCCAGAGCTGCTCGGATACCGTCCCCGGTATTGGTCGGCGCTCCGAGAGTCCACTGTGCACTACTCGGTCGACGCTGATACTCGCTGCGCATGTCGTCGTTGTTGTCGAAACCGCCGCACGCGAGGATGACGCCGCATCGGGCGCGCAGCGTTGTCTGTACTCCCCCGGACTCGAGTCGCACGCCCACCACACGTCCGCTGTCGGTAACCAAATCCACAAGTTTCGTTCCGAGTTTCACCGGAACTCCGGCGTCCCGAACTCCGAGCATCAGTTCGGCCATGAGCGCCGGCCCGAGCCCGATCAGCTTCTTCTTCCGAGCTCTTGCGGCCAGGGATCTCATTCCTACCCGAAGCATCCGCACCGGACCCCGCCAATGCCGGATCCCCGTGCTCAGCCACCGGTAGTCAGATTGTTGGACAACCATGTTGAGCGGAACCTTCATGTACGGCGGATGAAGTGTCGCAAGATCGTCGCCCAGAGCTCGCGCGTCGAACGGGCGCGGTTCGCACGAGCGGCCGCTTGCACGTCCGCCAGGTGCCTCGGGAAAGTAGTCGGAGTAACCCTTCACCCATTCGAGCTCCAGCGCAGAGTGACGAATCAGGAAATCGAGGGCTTCCGGACCCCGATCGATATACTTGTCGATTCGGTCGGTGTCTGCATCCTCTCCGACAATGCTCTTCAGATATGTTCGCGCAGAGTCGATATCGTCTGCCGGCGCCTCGCGGCGCAGTATCGAATTTCCCGGAATCCACACGCCGCCCCCGGACCGGGACGACGAACCGCCCCAGTATTCGGACTTCTCCACGAGGATCGTCGAGAGTCCGTTGCGGGCTGCGGTGATGGCTGCGGACATGCCGGCAGCCCCCGATCCGACAACAACGACATCCACTTCGGGCACATTTACTACGGGCGGCACGGCGCCCTGAGTGTCCTCGTCCATCACTGATCACGACCTTTCGTGTCATCTTCGTCCTGCGTGTGCCACCGGGATCCCCGAACGGCGTCGAGCGCCCCCTCGACGCATACGGGAAGCGATGCCCCGCGCTTGTGGGGGTGACGTATCCATTGCCGATAACCGAACTCCGCCGCAGCCAACATCAGATGAACGAGAAGTCCTGGGCGGCTGTCGTTTTCCGGATCGAGTTTCATTCGCTGTGCCACCAACTCGACCAGCCGATCACGATGTTCGGGCGCGATCAACGCGACTCGATCCATCAGGTGCGGCGCGGTACGGAACGCCGATCGCCACTGATCGATCTCCGAGGACTCGAAAGCATTGGAACGCTCGAGGATTGCCCGTGAGATCGCAAGATCAGCCGACTCGGATGCCGGGCGCTCCTCGAGTAGCGTCACGATTCCGGCACCGCCTTGCCTGACCGGATCCAACAGCAGATCCTCCTTGTTACGAACGTGCCGAAAGTACGTGCTCGCCGATACCCCCGCCGCCGACGCAATCTGGTCAGTGGTCACGTCTTCGAAACCGTCACGTGCGAACAGTTCGAATGCCGCACGTTGAATGTCTGCTCGCACCTGCAACCGCTGTCTCTCCCGTAGTGACATCAGCAACGTCCTCCCGCCTCGGCCGAGATCCGGCCATTCTCGATAATGCGAGTCTCACCTATTGTGACAGTCACTGTCAATATCCAATTTTCTGTCAGATATCAGCAGACCCCGGCACATCGTTGACAGGGCGTTCGATGCCACGACAAGCTTCGAAGATGAAGCGATGGTTCGCGGCCGGCCTCGGAACGGCGATCGTCTCGCGATCGCTGCTGCGTAAAGCTTTGCTTTTCAAGTTCAGGCGCGACGTCCGGGCGCTCAACTCCGGAAACTACCGTCCGCTGCTGGGCTCATATCACCGTGACGCAGTACTGAGATTCGCCGACGGCGATCATCGGTGGGCCGGCGTGCACGCCGGAAGGGACCAAATCGCGAAGTTTCTCCAGGAATTCGTCGCCGCCGGGCTTCAAGGCGAAGTCACCGAAGCGTATTTCGGTGGTCCACTTTGGCGCATGACTCTGCTCGCGCGTTTCAATGACCGCGCGCTCGGCCCCGACGGCTCCGTCATCTACCAAAATCGGACAGTGCTTCTCGTTCGAACCAAGTGGGGGAAGATCATCGAGCAGGAAGACTATTACGAGGACACCGCCAGAATCGGAGACTTCGACAAGCGGCTTCGCGAAATCGAAGCCGCACGAACCTGTGGCACAGTCGTGGAATGACAGATGTCAGGGCTGACCGGTACCGAAAACTATCGGCATTCCTCGCTTCCCAGAACGATGCCGAACTGGCCCAACTGGTAGACACCGCTCGAGTCACGAGTGTCGGAGTGGGCGGCGCCGCAGGACTCGTCAGTGTCGGCGAAAACAGGCTCAACGGCGTTCCGGTATTCACCAAACGAATTCCACTGAGCGAACGCGAACTCGCCGACGTGGGCTCCACGTCCAACCTCTTCGACCTACCCATGTTCTGCCAGTACGGCATTGGAGGCCCAAGCTTCAACGCTTGGCGAGAGTTGGCCGCGAACGTCGTCGTCACCGATGCCGTTCTGGCCGGCGAAACACAGTCATTCCCGATGCTTTACCACTGGCGGGTGCTGCCCGGCCGCTCACCTGTTGCATCCGAACACGCGGACATCGACGCGGTGCTTGCCTCTCAGGGCGGCAGCCCGGCAGTGCGGACACGCCTCGAGGCGCTCGCCGCTGCACCATGCAGCCTCGTTCTGTTCTGCGAGTACATCGCACACCCGATATCGGATTGGCTGCAAGACAACCCGACCGGCAAGGCTGCCGAAGTCGAGCGACAGTTCTCGGAGATCGTGGCGTTCTTGCGCGATCGACAGTTGCTCCACATGGACGGACATTTCGGCAACATGCGCACCGACATGGAGCGGATCTATCTCACCGACTTCGGACTGGCCACATCCCCACACTTCGACCTGTCGACTGCCGAGCACGACTTCGTCCGGCGCCACGCCACTCACGACGCCGACTACGCCGCCATGCTTCTGGTCAACTGGTTGGTGACCGAGGTCTGCGGGATACCGAGGCCGACAAGCGGCGGACCAGTCGCCCGCAACCAGTACGTACGCCGGTGCGCTACAGGTCATATCCCAGGTGATGTGGCGCCAGAGGTGGCCGCGATCTTGACACGGCACGCGCCCGCCGCTGCGAGGATGAACGACTTTTACTGGCAATTGTTCGACGGCGACTTCTTCGCGCACTACCCTCATATAGCGGCAGTTCCGAGATCCGGTCGAGGACAGGGTTTTCCCTGAACTGCCGTCTCCACATCTCAGGGTTCATGTCATCCTCCGGACCGATGCGCTGGTCAGTGTCGGTAGGGCACAGTTCTGCACATGATTGAACTGAGGGGATTGACCAAGGTTTACGGACCGACGAAAGCGGTGGACGATCTGTCGTTCACGGTCAAGCCGGGCATCGTGACGGGCTTCCTGGGCCCGAACGGTGCAGGCAAGTCGACGACGATGCGGATGATCCTGGGTTTGGATCAGCCGACGTCGGGTGCGGCGTTGATCGACGGCAAGCCGTACCGCGAACTCACAACACCGTTGCGGACGGTGGGCGCGCTGCTGGATGCCAAGTGGGTGCACCCCAACCGCAGTGCGCGAGCGCATCTGCAGTGGATGGCCGCCTCGAACGGGATCCCGAAGTCCCGCGTCGACGAGGTGCTCGGGTTGGTCGGATTGTCCGAGGTTGCGGGCAAGAAGGCCGGCGGGTTCTCGCTCGGTATGTCGCAGCGTCTCGGGTTGGCCGGTGCGTTGTTGGGTGATCCGAAGGTGTTGTTGTTCGACGAGCCGGTCAACGGTCTCGATCCGGAGGGCATCGTCTGGATTCGTAAGTTCATGCAGCGGTTGGCGGCGGAGGGCCGCACGGTGCTCGTGTCGAGTCACCTTCTGTCGGAGATGGCGTTGACGGCGGAGCAGTTGGTGGTGATCGGTCGGGGTCGGTTGATTTCGGATTCGACGGTGGCGGAGTTCGTGGATCGTTCGTCGGAGTCGACTGTGCGCGTGCGCAGCCCACAATTGGACGCTCTCCATGCCGCATTGACTGCTCAGGGACTGACTGTCCGCGAGGACCATTCAGGCCCGGAGCCGGTGTTGGTGGTGGTGGATTCGACCACCGATGTGATCGGCGGTCTGGCTGGTTCGCAGGGAATCGTGTTGTACGAGTTGGCGTCTGTGCAGGGGTCGCTCGAGGATGCGTTCATGAAGTTGACCGGAGACGATGTCCAGTACCACGCGTCCGGTATCGATCCGGGCGCCGGAGCCCACCACGCAAACACACAGCACGCTATGGGAGGTGCACTGTAATGGCTGTTCTCAGTGCTGAACGTATCAAGATCACCACGACCAAGTCGCCGCTGTGGTGCACGATCACAATCATCATCCTAGGGTTGGGCGTCGCCTGGATGATCGGGCGTTCGTCGAGTTCGAGCATTCAGGCGTACAACGATGAAGCCGCATCAGGAACTCCTGATTTCGAGAAATTCCTCCCCACGTTCAACGACGCGGGGCTAGGAGTATCCGGATTCGGCGTGATGGTCCTGATGATCATGGCGGCCCTCGCAATCACCAGCGAGTACCGCTTCGGCATCATCCGTACCACCTTCCAGGCCATCCCGAGTCGGGCTTCGGTTCTGATCGCCAAAGCCGGCCTGATCGGGGCTTTCGGCGCGGTACTGTCCTTCGTTCTCATGCTCGGCGCGGTATTCATCACCAAAGCTGCTGCAGGATCTGAAGGTTCCACCAATCTGGCACTCGACAACGCCGATGCCTGGCGCGCCGTTTACGGCGTACCGATCTTCGCGTTCCTCTGCGTCGCCCTTGCTATTGCCGTCGGAGCACTCCTGCGTCAGTCCGCCGGCGCCATTGCATTACTGCTGCTGTGGCCGCTGCTCATCGAGAGCCTGTTCGGCATGTTCGGATCCTTCGGCAGAAACGTCACACCGTTCCTCCCGTTCGCCAATGCCGACCACTTCCTCTCTTCGGGTTCGAGCACCAATTTCCATTGGGGCCCTTGGGGAAGCCTGTTCTACTTCGCAGCATTTGTGCTGGTGATATTCGGAATCAGCATCGCCGTTGTCAACAAGCGCGACGCCTGACCAAGTCACGAACTGACCAAGACCGAAACTGGCCGCACCGGAGCCCTTCCGGTGCGGCCAGTTTCGCGTTGACAGAACCCACAGCGCTTGTCGATCACGCCAAGGAACAGGGCACGAGCGGGTTCGCGTCACTCTGCCCCGTGCACGCGGCACCTCGAAAGAAGACCTGGTCGAGTTCCTGGCCGACTGACATCATGCATCAGCGTTCGAGTTGCGCGGCAAGATCTTTCATCCAACCCAGGAATGCCTGCGGGCCGTCGAACTGGACGCCGTCGACGGCGGCAACTTCTGGTGCAATGTCATCGCCCTTGACCACCAGCGCTTCTCCCCCGAATGCGATGGCCGCCGCAAATGCTGGTAGATCGCCGCGGTCGTCTCCCGCGTACGCAACGACGTCGACTCCCGCGGCCTCGATCGCACGAAGAAGACCTGTCCCCTTGTCCTCCTTGACCGGTGGGCGCAATTCTTCGACCAGCTTGCCGGGCTCACGATGCAACCCGGTCCGGCTCGCGATTTCTGTTGTCGCTGCTTCCACCAGGCGCTGCGCGGCCGCTCGATCTGCAGCCCGACGCCAATGCACGGCCACCGCAAGGCCTTTGCTCTCGACATGGATGCCGGGAACTGCCTGAGAATCGAACAAGCGGCGCAGGTCGGCTTCTGCTTCAGCGACGGCATCACTGAACGCCGCGACGGCCGGAAGCACCTTGATTCCGTTGTCCGTCCAGGTCTCGACACCGTAGGAACCCATGAGTACAACCGAATCCAGACTCAGCCGTTCTCGCAGAAACGACACCGGCCGCCCCGAAAGCAGGCCGACTACACCGAGGTGTTTCGTCAGAGTCGCGAGCACGTCCTCGGCGCCGGGCAGGAGTGCACTCGCCGACGGATCATCGACGATGGGTGCAAGCACACCGTCGAAATCCATCACCAGTCCACAGCGAGCTGGATCGGACGTGAGTCGGAGGATGACGTCCGCAGCGGTTCGCATGGTTCGAGTGTGCCAAATCGATCGCACCCGCAATACCAACACCGGATCCGAATGTAATCTCCGCCACTTCGTCCAAGTTGTCTGGATGCGATGGCGAACTCGCGTTCTCTCCCTGCAAGGGCGGACTGTGGTCCGATACAGTTCTCACGACGCTTACCAACTGGGGGTAATGATGAGCGAATTGACTGTCGTCACTGACGACATTCGTAAGTACGGCTCGACGTCGGCCGAAGCTGCAGGACACATCGCGCAGGCCGCCGTCGTCGATCTTGGCGCCAACATCGCGGCAGTCGCACCGGCCGTTGGCCCCGTCGGGATCGAATTTCTCGAAGCATTCGCGCGCGCTCAGGCCACACACACCAAAGATGTTGCAGCACTCGCTACGTTCTACGCCGGTAATGCCGCAACTGCCGGTGCAGCCGCACAGGCCTACGACACGACAGATCATGCAATCGCGTCAGATCTGACCGGCGCGGCTGGATCGACGAGTGTGACAGCGTGAACTCCGATCGCGTCAATACCGATCGCGTCAATACCGAAGTCGACTCAACGACGGTCCTCGACCTCCTTCAAGGTGGTGCGCCGGACCCGGCAATGGCCTTGTCTGCGCTCGGGGATCTCTCGGACCTGCTCGCGTCACTTCCGACCCTGCCGTCGATGCCGAGCTTCCTCGGCAGTCCACAGGCCCCGGCACTGCCGAACAACGCGGTCGACTCGATGCTCGCCGGCATACCGGTTCCGGCGCTCCCCGGAATCGAAGATCTGTTCGCGCCCCTGATCGAACTCGGGAAGAGTCTCGGCACAGGCACTTTTACCGGCATCGATCCCGTCGGCATCTTCAACCAGGCGTCCACGCTGATCGACCAAGCCATGGGACTGTCCGAAAGCGCGGTCGCCGAGGTGGGGAAGACATGGAACAGCACCGGCAGTGACGCCGCGACCGAACTGTCGCGATCCGCACAGAACAGCGGCGCAGAATTGAGCGAACGCGGAACTGCGATATCGAAAACCACTGCTGCAGCCGCGGAATCGGTGCAACGAGGCAATGCAAATCTCGCGGCGATCGCGCAGTCCTTCGCCGCCACGATTGCGGCTGCTGCACCGATCGCATGGACACCACCCGGACAGGCGATGTTGCTTGCCTCCGCAGCTGAACACATGCAGGCAGCGGTCGCGGCGGTGACTGCGACTCGCGGCGAAATGATCGGGCACACCGCTGCCATGAATGCTCTTGCCGGGTCGATCCCCGTTCCGACTCCACCGATCGGTGAGGCGCTCGCCAACCTTGCTGCTCCGGAGGCGTTCGCCGACGCCGCCCGCCAGATCGCCCAGCCTCTGTCGGCATCGGCTGCATCCGCCCCGCAGTCACCGGCAGCAATCAACGCCGGCGACGCACCGTACTCCACTCACCCAGGCGCCGATGCAGTTCGGACCTCGGCAGCGCAGGCAGGCGCCGGACTTCCGGCCGGCGTCGAGAAGCTTTGGGGCGCAGGCAATTCGTCGGCATCACTCGCAGCCGGTGGGTCGCCGTCACCCGGTGCGACAGCGAGCTCCGGCGGGGCGTGGGTGGGCGGGAACGGCGCGAGCGGTGGGACGATGAGAGGCGCAGCGGGAGTTGCTGCAGTTCAACCGGTTCCGGTAGCAACGCCCGGCCTGGGTGCAACATCTTCGGCGGTCGGCGGCGGAAATATGACGCCCGGGGGAATGATGGGCGGCGGACCTCGCGGATCGCGGGACGACGAGTCGTCCCGCATCACTCCGGGGTATCTCGTCAATGCCGGCGACGAAAATTCGATGGTCGACGATTTACCGATGGTGTCGCCGCCCGTGCTCGGCGCCGAGGATCCCGATCAGTACCTGTTCCGAGATCTCTGATCAAGACAAACCTCAGACGAAGCCCAACTCCCGCACCGCCGCGCGCTCCTGCTCCAATTCGCCGACGGACAGGTCGATCCGTTCGCGTGAGAAGTCGTCGATCGAGAGGTCCTGAACTATGGCGAATTCACCACCGGCACAGGTCACCGGGAAGGACGAGATCAATCCTTCGGGCACTCCGTAGGAACCGTCCGAACACACGGCCATCGATACCCAGTCATCCTCGGCCGTACCGATCACCCAGTCGCGGACGTGGTCGATCGACGCACTGGCTGCGCTTGCCGCAGAGGACGATCCACGCGCAGCGATGATGGCTGTGCCTCGCACCTGAACCGTAGGGATGAAATCGTTCTCCACCCAGTCGCGATCGTCGATCACCGCGAGCGCAGGCTTACCCGCGACGGTCGCATGGGACAGATCCGGGTACTGCGTCGCCGAATGGTTTCCCCAGACGGATACTTTGCGGACCGACGACGCACGAACGCCGGTCTTCTTCACCACCTGCGCGATCGCTCGGTTGTGGTCGAGACGCGTCAGTGCACTGAACCGAGTGTCCGGCACATCCGGTGCGTTGTTCATCGCGATAAGTGCGTTGGTATTGGCCGGGTTTCCCACGACCAGCACCTTGACGTCCGAGGCTGCGTTGTTGTTGATCGCCTTCCCGTGCGCTGTGAAAATCGCGCCGTTCGCGCTCAGCAAGTCGGCGCGCTCCATCCCCTTGCTCCGCGGACGCGCACCGACCAGCATGCCGATGTTCGCGCCGGAGAAGGCGACGTCGGGATCGTCGGTGATGTCGATGGAGCTCAGCAAGGGAAATGCGCCGTCCTCGAGTTCCATCGCAACGCCTTCGGCAGCGGACACAGCGGCGGGAATCTCGAGCAGTCGAAGTTTGATCGGGACGTCCGCGCCGAGCATCTCCCCCGCAGCTATGCGGAAAAGCATGCCGTATGCGATCTGACCCGACGCTCCGGTCACCGTGACGGTTACGGGTGCAATACTCATTGCCGACTCCTCACCTGCCGTTTTCACGACTGTCCGTTCTACAACGCTGTAAGAACGGTTTCCACGCTAGTCGAGTAATCCGGCCACTTCGTGGTCTGTCAGTGTGGTTCTCGGCACTCGTCCCTCCGCCGTCACGAGTTCGACGGCGCGATACAGCGGACGCTCGGCCAGTCCGGCGCCGCGGGCTTCGGCACGCAACTGTTCGATCAGCACCGAGGACAACGCGGCAGCCGGTACTAACTCGCTGGCAGCGAGGGCGTCGGCGAGCTTGCGGAGTGCGAGGATCTCCAACTCGCGCCCGCCTCCTGCCGTGTACAGCGCGAGCGGTATCCGCACGGTGGACCGTCCGTCGCCGAGTGTCAGGCTGACCTCGCTGATCCGGCCGGATCGCACCGTCAACGCCGCCGTGAGTACCTCGGCCACGTCGACGTCGTTGGTTCGAAAACCAGCTTGCGCACGAACCCTGTTGCCGTACAACGTGATGTGTCGGCGCAGCGTCATCAGGATCGCCAGCGACGTCGGCACCGCGATGACGGCACCGACGATCACTCCAACGGTCGCCGTCGAGAACACACTGACAATCAACCCGACGACCACACCGAACACCACAACAACAACGGCGAACTTCTTCAGCCGCGGCGCGATCAACGCCACGGGAACCAGATCGAGTGAAACCGGTTCGGCCTCAGTGCTCAACGAGATCCCCGAGCTTGTCGACAACCTGGTCGAGCGGCACCGTCTCCTGCTCACCTGTTGCCAACTGTTTGACAACGACAACGCCCTCTTCGAGCTCACGCTCGCCGAGGACCAATGCGATTGCGGCACCCGAACGATCAGCTGCTTTCATCGAGCCCTTCACGCCTCGATTTCCGTACGCCAGGTCGACACGAATTCCGTTGGCACGCAACTGATGTGCGATCTTCACCAGTGCCGCCTTCGCCTCGGTGCCCATCGGCACACAGAAGACATCGACACGTGCCGGTGGTGCAACCGACTTTCCCTCGGCTTCGAGAGCGAGAACCGTGCGGTCGACGCCGATTCCGAACCCGATCCCCGAAAGCGGCTGTCCGCCCAGTTGTTCCATCAGACCGTCGTAACGACCACCGCCGCCGATTCCGGACTGCGCGCCCAGTCCGTCGTGCACGAATTCGAAGGTTGTCTTGGTGTAGTAATCGAGGCCGCGAACCATGCGCGGGTTGACGACATAGGGAACGCCCAAGGCATCCAAGTGCGCGAGCACCTCGTCGAAGTGGGCCTTGCAGCTCTCCGACAGGTGATCGAGCATGAGCGGTGCGCCCGCAGTCATCTCACGTACATCCGGGCGCTTGTCGTCGAGCACCCGGAGCGGGTTGATCTCCGCGCGTCGACGCGTGTCCTCGTCGAGCGGAAGTGCAAAGAGAAACTCCTGCAGCAGTTCGCGGTACTGCGGTCGGCAGGTGTCGTCGCCGAGAGAGGTGATTTCGAGGCGGAAGCCGTCGAGCCCCAACGACCGGAATCCGGCGTCGGCGATCGCGATGACCTCAGCGTCGAGTGCGGGGTCGTCGATCCCGATGGCCTCGACGCCGACCTGCTGCAACTGACGGTAGCGACCGGCCTGCGGGCGCTCGTAGCGGAAGAACGGGCCCGCGTAGCTGACCTTGACCGGCAATTGTCCACGATCGAGGTTGTGCTCGATGACGGCACGCATGACGCCTGCGGTTCCCTCGGGACGCAACGTCACCGAACGATCGCCACGGTCGGCGAACGTGTACATCTCTTTGCTGACGACGTCGGTGGACTCGCCGACGCCGCGCGCGAACAAGCCGGTGTCTTCGAAGATCGGCAATTCGATGTGGCCGTACCCGGCCAACCTGGCGGCGCGCGTCAAACCGTCACGAACGGCGACGAATTCGGCTGACTGCGGCGGAACGTAGTCCGGAATGCCCTTGGGTGCAGAGAAGGTGCTGGCTTTACTCACGAGAGGTACTTTTCCTTATTCTTGTGCGCTGAGTCCAACGAGAAACGGGTTCGAGCTTCGCTCGGCGCCGATCGAACTGTTGCCGCCGTGCCCGGGCAGGACCACTGTCTCGTCACCGAGTACCAGTAGCTTGCGGGCGATCGAGGCGAGCAACTGCTCGTGATTTCCGCCGGGCAGGTCGCTGCGCCCGATGGAACCCTGGAACAGGGTGTCACCGGTGAACGCCAAGTCCACGGGTCCGGACTCGGTGTTCGCCTGGGTTCGGAACACCACCGATCCCTGCGTGTGCCCGGGTGTGTGGTCGACGACGAACGTCATTCCGGCCTCGGTGATCTTGTCTCCGTCGGCCAGTTCGATCACCTCGTCCGGCTCCACGAACGTCATGCCCTGAATGAATTCCTTCATCGTCGGGCCGATCCCCCGTGCCGGATCGCTGAGCATGTAGCGATCCTCGGGATGGATGTACGCGGGTACGGAATACCGCTCACAGACCTCGCGGGCCGACCACACGTGATCGAGATGACCGTGTGTCAGTAGTACCGCGTTGACCGTCATGTCCTTCGAGTCGAGATATTCGAAGAGCGGCTCGGCCGCATCCTGCCCCGGGTCGACGACTACGCATTCGCACGCGTCGTCCTGGGCGAGTATGTAGCAGTTGGTTTGGAACATCCCGGCCGGAAAACCAGTGACGAGCACGGGGGCAACTCCTCTTCGAAGGGCGGAAACGAACAACACGGTGTCGGTTACAGCCTAAGCTGCTGCCCCGCCAGTAAGTTCTCAGGTTGCAATGGGAGACTCTGACGACGAGTAGAGCCGCTTGCCGAAGCCGACCCCAGGGTGTCGCTCGGCCGGCCGACCACGATCCACCCGCGATACGGAGGACTACAGCAGTGCCGAGTAACGAGCAACGCCGCGAGGCGGCGAAACGCAAGCTCGAGCGTCAGCTCGAACGTCGCGCAGAACGTGCCCGCAAGCGCAAGCAGATGACGATAGCCGGAACTGCACTCGGCGTGGTTGTCGTAGTCGGTGTCGTCGGCGGCCTCATCTGGTTCAGCAACCGCAGCGACGACGACGCGAACACCACCAACACTGCAGCCGACGACTCGAGCCTCACGCCGCAAACTGCGGGTGCGATGCCGGCCGGTCTGTCGACGCCACTTGCCGACACGGTTTCCTGCTCCTACCCGGCCGACGGTGCTACTGCGTCCAAGGCCAACAACCCGCCTCGTACCGACGGCATCCCCACCACCGCCCCGGACGCGACACCGAGCATCAGCGTCGAGACGTCACAGGGGAACATCGGGCTCACGCTCGACGGAACGAAGTCTCCGTGCACGGTGAACAGCTTCGTGAGCTTGGCGCAGCAGGACTACTTCAACGACACCACCTGCCACCGCATGACGACCAGCCCCACGCTCCAGGTTCTCCAGTGCGGCGACCCGTCGGGAACCGGCACCGGCGGCCCGGGATACGGATTCGACAACGAGTTCCCCACCACGGCGTACGCCACCACCGACCCGGCAGCGCAAGAGGCAGTCACCTACGCGCGCGGCACGGTTGCGATGGCAAACACCGGGGCACCCGGTAGCAACGGCAGCCAGTTCTTCCTCGTCTACGGCGACTCGCAACTCCCGCCGCAGTACACGGTTTTCGGCACGATCGACGAGACCGGTCTCGCCACTTTGGACAAGGTCGCGGCCGGCGGATCGACGCCTGAGGGCGACGGCAAGCCGAATCTGACCACCGACATCAAGACAGTAAGGCTCGACTGATGCGACGTAATCTTGTGATGCGCTTTCCTGTAGTTATTGCCGCTGCAAGCGCCGCGGCGCTGCTTCTGGCTGGTTGTTCCAGCGATTCCGGTAGCTCGGACTCGCCGTCCAGCACCTCCAAGGCGAAAACGACGACGGCTGCCATGCCGCCGCTCGACATGTCACAGTTCGACGCACTCCCGCCTGTCCCGACTCCTTCCTCGGCGACCGTCGACTGCTCGTACCCGAGCGCAGCAGGTGCAGCAAAAACCGTCAATCCGCCGAGCTCCACGGGCGTATCCACCGAGGGAACCGTAACCGTCGCGCTCACGACTACGGCCGGCCCAATCGGGATGGAACTGAACCGGGCGGAAGCCCCCTGCACGGTCAACAGCATCGTGAGCTTGGCCGAGCAGAAGTACTTCGACGACACCCCGTGCCATCGACTCGTCACCACACCCGGTCTACAGATCCTTCAGTGCGGCGACCCCTCGGGCAAGGGCACGGGCGGACCCGGCTACGGCTTCGACAACGAGTACCCGACCACTGCCTACCCGGCCAACGATCCGGCACTCTCCTTGCCTGCCGTCTACCCCCGCGGCACGCTGGCAATGGCCAACTCGGGTGCCCCGGGTAGCAACGGCAGTCAGTTCTTCCTCGTCTACGAGGATTCGGTCTTGCCGCCCAACTACACGGTCTTCGGAAAGATCGACGACGCCGGCCTGGCGACGATCGAAAAGATCGCGGCCGACGGCGACGACGGTGGCATGGGCGCAACCGGCGGCGGTGCACCCAACACCCCGATCACCATCGAGACTGCAGTAGTCGCCTGACCCCCTGTGCGCCTTTATTAACCGCCCGCGGTTAATAAAGGCGCACAGCAGTTTACGAGGCCGAAGTCACGCGGTAGACGTCGTAGACGCCTTCCACGTTGCGAACCACGTTGAGCACATGACCCAGGTGCTTCGGGTCGCCCATCTCGAAGGTGAACTTGCTGATCGCCACTCGGTCGCCGGAGGTGGTGACCGAGGCGGACAGGATGTTCACCTTCTCGTCGGCCAACGCCTTGGTGACGTCGGAGAGCAACCGATGACGATCGAGCGCCTCGATCTGGATTGCGACCAGGAACACCGAGGTCGCTGACGGCGCCCATTCGACGTCGATGATTCGCTCCGACTGATCGTGGAGCGAGTTGGCGTTGGTGCAGTCGGTACGGTGCACGCTGACCGCGCCGCCACGCGTGACGAAGCCCAGAATCGAATCGCCTGGAACCGGCGTGCAACACTTCGCGAGTTTTGCCACCGTGCCGGGAGCCCCCGGAACCAGAATTCCGGAGTCGCCCGTGCTGCGTGTGCGCACCGGCATGGTCGACGGCGTCGAACGCTCGGCCAGTTCCTCCTCGACGGCGCCGACGCCGCCCAGATGAGCAACCAGACGCTGCACGACGTGGTGCGCCGACACCTGACTCTCGCCAACGGCCGTGTACAACGCGGAGACGTCGGGATAACGAAGTTCGTGCGCGATGGTGCTCATCGATTCGGCATTCATCAACCGCTGCAATGGAAGTCCCACCCGGCGGACTTCCTTCGCGATCTGATCCTTACCGGACTCGAGCGCCTCCTCGCGCCGTTCCTTCGCGAACCACTGCCGGATCTTCGCCTTGGCGCGCGGGGAGACTACAAACGTCTGCCAATCGCGACTCGGCCCGGCGGTTGCGGCCTTCGACGTGAAGACCTCCACCACTTCGCCGTTTTCGAGAGTTCGTTCCAGCGCGACCAATCGGCCGTTGACCCTGGCACCGATGCATCGGTGCCCGACCTCGGTGTGCACGGCGTATGCAAAATCGACGGGAGTCGATCCGGCAGGCAACGTGATGACGTCACCCTTCGGCGTGAAGACGAAGATCTCCTTGACCGCGAGGTCGTAACGCAACGATTCGAGGAACTCCCCCGGATCGGCCGCTTCTCGTTGCCAGTCGAGTAGCTGACGCATCCACGCCATGTCGTCGACCTCGGCGATGTCGCCCGCGTGCTTGCCCTTGGTCTCCTTGTACCGCCAGTGCGCGGCGATACCGAACTCGGCGGTCCGGTGCATGTCCTGGGTCCGGATCTGGACCTCCAGGGGCTTGCCTTCCGGTCCCACGACGGTGGTGTGCAGCGACTGGTAGACGCCGTAGCGGGGCTGTGCAATGTAGTCCTTGAAGCGTCCGGCCATCGGCTGCCACAGCGAGTGGACAACGCCGACCGCGGCGTAACAGTCACGCACTTCTTCGCACAGAATGCGGACGCCGACAAGATCGTGGATGTCGTCGAAGTCGCGGCCCTTGACGATCATCTTCTGATAGATCGACCAGTAGTGCTTGGGCCGGCCCTCGACGATGGCGTTGATCCGTGAGGCAGACAGAGTCGAGTTGATCTCGGCGCGAACCTTGGCCAGATAGGTGTCACGAGAGGGCGCGCGATCTGCGACCAGTCGAACGATCTCGTCGTACTTCTTCGGGTGCAGGATCGCGAACGAGAGGTCCTCGAGTTCCCACTTGACGGTCGCCATTCCGAGTCGATGCGCAAGTGGCGCAATGACTTCGAGAGTCTCTCGCGCCTTGCGCGCCTGCTTTTCGGGCGGCAGGAATCGCATCGTGCGCATGTTGTGCAGACGATCCGCAACCTTGATCACGAGCACGCGCGGGTCCCGCGCCATCGCGATGATCATCTTGCGGATGGTTTCGCCCTCGGCGGCGGTGCCGAGAACGACCTTGTCGAGTTTGGTGACGCCGTCGACGAGGTGAGCGACCTCGTCACCGAAGTCCTTGGTCAACTCCTCTAGTGAGTAACCGGTGTCCTCGACGGTGTCGTGCAGAAGTGCTGCGACGAGGGTGGTGGTGTCCATTCCCAACTCGGCCAGAATGCTTGCGACGGCCAACGGATGCGTGATGTACGGATCGCCGGACTTGCGCCGCTGGCTCGAATGTCTGTCCTCGGCGACGTCGTACGCACGCTGGAGCAGCGCGAGGTCGGCCTTCGGATACAGCTCACGGTGGAGGCTGACCAACGGCTCGAGCACCGGGCGGATGGTGGCGTTGCGCTGACCGGTGATGCGCCGAGCAAGCCGAGCGCGCACCCTACGGGAGGCGGAGGCGGGCACGGCCAAGTTCTGCCCACCCCGATTGCCGGTAGTTTGCGCAGATCCCGAATCGTCGGACACCGCGGACTTCGATGGTGTCGTCTCCGGAGACGGAACTGCATCCGTCTCCTGCGACACTGCACCCGAGTTCTGTGATCGATCAAGATTCGACGTCATGTCGCCACCTCCTACCACCGAGTTGGATGAGGCAACCGCCCTGCATCGGGTAATTGCCCTGGAGGTCTAACTCGACCCCCAGGAGACAACTTTAATACTCAGACCTTCACCAGGGATGTCAGTGGGTACTTCAAGAAGCGATCTCGACCGCGCAATTCCTCGATCTCGAGCACCACTGCGACGCCGACGACGTTCGCTCCACCCAACTCAACCAACTGTACAGCCGCCTCGAGTGTCCCTCCGGTAGCCAGAACGTCGTCGATCACCAGAACGTTCCGCCCGGTGAGATCGAAGCCGTTCGCCGGGATCTCGAGAGTCGACGATCCGTACTCGAGGCTGTACGAGCGAGAGAGCACCGGCGGCGGCAGCTTGCCGACCTTACGCACGGCCACCACCCCAGCACCCATCTTCGCGGCTGCGCCGGCACCGAGCAGGAACCCGCGGGCATCCACGGCTGCGATCGTGTCGGCGTCCGGGGCACAGGCGACAAGGGCGTCGAGCACGGCGCCGAACCCCTCTGCGTCGGCGAACACCGGAGTCAGATCGGCGAACCGCACTCCAGGGCCCGGGAAGTTGTCTGCCCAGCGGGTCAGCCGAACAACGGCGTCCCCGGCAGCCCGGTGGATTGCGATCAATTCTTCTGGCGTGTGCAAGGCAACGCCATTCGAGACGGTCATCTGCGTAGTACCCATCTGTCCATGTTCCAGCCGGTAGCGGCCCGCGTCGGATTGACCAAGACTGCCGACATGCCTGGAGCTACAGCGACAGTTCGTAGTTGATTGAACAGTGGAATCGTAGGCACCTGAGTCCAGAGGATGTTCTCCGCCTCCACCGAGAGTCCCAATTGCGCACTCGTGCTCGCATCCACGTTCAGTTGATCGATGATCTGATCGATCCTCGCGTTTCCGTAATCACCGAGGTTTGCGCCGTTGCCCGATCGCAACGCTCCGCGCGCGTCGATCATGCTCGCTGTTCCGCCCGCCCCGACTTTGCCGGCCATGCCGGAAAGCACAGCGTCGACTCCCCCGGACTGCAGACTCGCAGGATCGAAGCTGTCGCTGCTCGCGTCCTCGATCGTGATTCCCGCCGGAGCGCACGCTGCTTTTGCTTCGGAGACGATCTGCGCCCGCACCGGGTCCGGCGCCAGGTAGCCGACTCGGACGGTCAACTGGTCGAGGTCCGCTTCCGACAACGAGGTCTTCGCAGCCTCGACGTCGGAATTGGCGTACCGATCACCGTCGACTGCAGCGGCGTCGCTGTAGACCAGTGAATCCGGCGCCATCAGTCGCGAATCGACCACGCCGGAGCCCAGACCCGCCTGCGGCGCATTCTCCGTCTGCCCGAATTTCTCGAACAACGATGTCCGCGGAACACAATGCGCGAACGCTCGACGCGCGGCTTCGTCGCCCAGAGAACCAGACGTCGCGAGAACGAACTGCTCGATCGACCGCGACGGAATCTGCTGGACGTCGAAACCTGACGGAGTACCGAGCTCGCCCGCCGACCCTGAAGCGACGTCGACGACCTCGATCGAGTTCTTGTCGAGATCCTCGTTCAGATTCACCCCACGTGGCCAGACGACGATGCGATCGGTCGCCGGCTGGTTACCCCACCACCGCTCGTTCGCGACCAGCACCAGACCGTCGTCGGCACTGTACGAGTCGATTCGATACGGTCCGGCGGAAGGCAGTACCGACGTGTCCACCTGACCTGGAGTCAGGTTCCACCCGGTGTTCCAGAAGTCCGCGATCTTCGACAATGCTTCGGTGTCACCGGCATTCACCGCGCTCACCACGTCGCTGACACCCGTGCGCTGCGTCACGACGTGTGAAGGCATCAACGCAGTCGCACCGAACAACGACCGCCAATCGGTGAACGATCGCCCGGGTTTGAAGAACACCGTCGCGTCCTTCGACCCGCTCTGGCAGTCGATCCGGTCGATGTCCGCGTAACCGAGATTGTTTGCCGTGTCGAACATGGGCTTCACGGAACCGTCGACGTCTTCGGTGAACTTGCCACTCGACGCCGCCCACGTGAGGACCAGATCGTCACAGGACATCGGAATCCCGTCGGAGTACACGGAAGCCGGATTGAGCTTGTACGAGACGGTGAGCACGTCACCGGGCAACTCCGACGCCGTTCCGATGTCGGTGTCCGACACGGGCGCCCCCGCCGGACCGGTGAACGTGAAACCGGGAAGCACCCGTCCGAACGCGGCCATCGCTCCGGACACCGACCCAGCTGTCGTATTGGCGTTGTACGTGGTGATGGAGTTGTCGATGGCGTATCCGATGGACGGAACCTGCTCGGCGCTTTCCGAGCAGGCCGCCAACGAACCCGCAGCCACCGCGGTGGCTGCAACGAACGTCATCGATCGAACCAGTGTGCGTGTTCTTGGGAGCATGTTCAGTGCCCCTTCTTGTTTCGCTTTCCGGTCGGCCGCGCACCCGGCTGCGGAGCAACCGGCGCACGACGTGCAACTGGTGCGCCGACGGCAACCGCCTGCGTACCCTTCTCGGCCAGCGTAGCCCGGCGGGAGAGCACCTTACGAGTGTGCGCGGCGACGGGTCCCCAGCGTTCCTTCATCGACACCAGTAGCGGCGTCGCGAAGAAGATCGAGGAGTACGCACCCACGATGATGCCGACGAGCTGAACGAGTGCAAGGTCCTTGAGTGTGCCGACGCCGAGCATCCAGACCGCGACCACCATCAGTGCGATCACGGGAAGCACACTGATGACGGTCGTGTTGATCGAACGCATCAAGGTCTGATTCACCGCGAGGTTGGCCTGCTCGCCGTACGTCCGGCGCGTCAGGTGCAGAACACCGCGGGTGTTCTCTTCGACCTTGTCGAACACGACCACCGTGTCGTACAGCGAGAAGCCGAGAATGGTGAGCAAACCGATCACCGTCGCGGGCGTCACCTCGAAACCGACGAGCGAGTAGACGCCGGCGGTGACGATGATGTCGAAGAACAACGCGACGATCGCGGCTACCGCCATGTCTCGCTCGAAGCGAATGGCGATGTAGATACTCACGATCACCAGGAACACAATCAGCGCGATCAGCGCCTTCTTGGTGATCTGGCCGCCCCAGGTTTCACTCACGTCCGCGAAACTGATGGCTTGCGCCGACGGGTTCCCGTTCTTGTCCTTGGGCTGGAACTCGTCGAAGAGCGCCGACTGAAGATCGTTGATCTGCGTCGCATTCAAGGTCTCCGACCGGATCTGCACGGTGGCGCTGGCACCCGAGCCGACCGTCTGCACGCTGACCGGCTCGAACCCGAGTGTGTCGGAGTAGACGGTTTCCACCGCCGACGTCTCGACTCCACCCTCGGCCGGGAACTGAATGCGTGATCCACCCTCGAAGTCGATACCGAAGGTGAACCCGCGCAGGATGATGCTCAGCAGCGCGATCGCGACCAGAGCGCCGGTCAGCCCGTAGTAGAAGCGACGCTTGCCGACGACCTCGAATGCACCCGTTCCGGTGTACAACCGTGAGAGCCAGCTGTGCTTGGGCATCGCGCCCTGATCGACGCCAGAGTCGGTGATCTCCGATCGGGCGGCGGCGTCTGCGGACTCGGCCGAGGAACTGTTGTCGGACCCCACAGGGGAGTTGTTGGACTCGCTCATGCTCGTGTCTCCTTAGCCGACGCAGCGGCGGCAACCTTACGTTCGCGGGCAACCTCTTGCACTGCGCCGAGCCCGTTGACGCTGGGCTTGGACCAGAACGCCGAACGGGACGCCATGCTGACCAGTGGCCACGTCACGAGGAACACGACAATCACGTCGAGGATGGTTGTCAGGCCCAAGGTGAAGGCGAAGCCTCGCACCTGTCCGACCGCCAGCACGTACAGAACTGCAGCGGCGATGAAGCTCACCGCGTTGCCGGAAAGAATGGTCCGACGCGCTCGCGCCCAACCGCGTGGCACCGCCGAGCGGAAGCTACGGCCCTCACGCATTTCGTCCTTGATGCGTTCGAAGAACACGACGAACGAGTCGGCGGTCATACCGATACCGATGATCAGACCAGCCATACCGGCCAGGTCGAGTGTGAAGCCGATGTATCTACCGAGCAGAACCATGATTGCGTAAACCATGACTCCCGAGAGAATCAGCGACAACGCCGTCAGGACGCCGAGCATGCGGTAGTAGACGAGGCAGTAGAGCAGAACGAGCACAAGACCCACCGCGCCGGCGATCAGTGCCGCCTGAAGCGAGGCCAGGCCGAGCGTGGCCGAGACCGTCTCGGCTTCCGAGGCCGCGAACGAGAGCGGAAGCGAACCGTACTTCAGCGTGTTGGCCAATTCCTTCGCGCTGTCCGCGGTGAAGCTGCCGGTGATCGAGGTGGCGCTGCCCGCGGGCGTTGCGCCTTGAATCGTGGGAGCGCTGACGACCTTCGAGTCGAGCGTGAACGCTGCCTGCTTGCCGATGTTGGCTGAGGTGAACTCGGCCCAGGTGTTGCTGCCGCTTGTCTTGAACGAGAGGCTGATCTCGTGGCGCGACTGCTGCGAGTTGAAGACCGACGACGCGTCGGCGATTTCCTGGCCGTCGATGATCGAGGGACCGAGGAGATAGATGTTCAGTCCGTCTTGCGAGCACGCGACCAACGGCAGGGTGGGGTCGTCGTTTCCACGAAGTGGGTCTGCGACGGAGCAGTCGAGGTTCGCCACTGCTTGCTGCTGGACGGTCGGATCGCTGCTCTGTCGGAGGGCGCGCGCTGCGGCGATTTCCGCTGCTGCTGCGTCGCCTTCGTCGGTGCCGTCGCTCGACGCATCCCCGGTGGGGGCCGGAGTCGTCGTCTCCGGCGCAGGGGTTGCCTCCGGAGTTGTCGGGTCCTGAGCCAGGAACGGACGGTTCTGTGGAGTCTGGGTCCCGTCAGTGGGTGCTTCGGGAGCCGGAGCATCGGTGGCCGGTGTTTCGGCCGCTGGTGTCTCCGGTGTTGCCGTCCGACTCGCGTCACGGGTGGCGACATCGATCGAACCGGTCACCGGCCGGATGTAGAGGCGGGCGGTCTGACCGAGCGAGCGAGCCTGTGCGCTGTCGTCTCCGGGAACGGTGATGACGAGGTTGTCACCGTCGACGACGACCTCGGAGCCGGAAACGCCGAGACCGTTGACGCGGGTCTCGATGATCTCCTGCGCCTGCTTGAGACTGTCCTGACTCGGAGCACTGCCGTCCGGGGTACGAGCGGTCAACGTGACGCGCGTTCCACCCTGCAGATCGATGCCGAGTTTCGGCGTGGCCGACTTGTCTCCAGTGAAGAACACCAGGGCATACAGTGCCACCACCAAGACCCCGAATAGGGCCAGGTAGCGGACCGGATGCACCGTTCCGGTGGAAGGTGCCACGATCTTTAAGTCTCCTCAGTAGGTGCAGTGCTTCAGTAAGTGCAGTGCTTCAGTAACTGCACGGCTCGGGTGGTCTACGACCACCCGAGCTGCGGCGTTCGAACTGCAACGATTGATCAACGGGTTGAACTGAGCTGCTGGTGAAAGAACGGACAAACCGATCTGGACGTGTGTCCGAGTTCACAACTCTAGAACACGTGCCAGGTCGACGAAGTCAGGACTCCTTGGTGAGCCGGATTTCGGTGTCGGTAGCCGACTCTTCGATCTCGGAAATCGAGTCGTCGTCGTACTCGTCGGTCTCGGTCGTCTCGACGACGCGCTCACGGATGACCAGACGCGACCAGGTGGTGATGACACCGTCGGCGATCTCGAGGTCAACGGTGTCGTCGCCTAGAGAAGCGATCGTTGCGTAGAGCCCGGCTGTGGTCTGCACCCGATCGCCGACCTGCAGCGAGTCCTGCATCTCGGAAGTCGCGGCCAAGGCCTTCTTCTGCTTGCGCATGCCCAGGAACATGGGCACGAGCAGTGCGAGGATCAAGAGGGGGAAAAGCAAACTCGACATGTGTTGATCAACCTCGGTTGTGTTGCACGTTTTACACCGCGATGGCCCCGGATGGACCTACGCAATACACCAGTGTGCCATTAGTTGCTGAGGATTCCTGACAGATCGGCCGACCAATGAGGCCTTTCCGGTCGAAATTCACGCTCCGTTCGGATCGAACAACGTGGCCTGCGGTTCGTTGACGCGAACCTCGATCCCGCCCGCGGCCGCATCCGGCGGTGGCGTCATTCCCAGTTGAGTCCAGGCAGCGGCGGTGGCCACACGACCTCGCGGCGTCCGGGCGATCATCCCGGCACGGACCAGGAAGGGCTCGCACACTTCTTCTACCGTCGACGGTTCCTCGCCCACGGCCACGGCCAGCGTCGACACGCCGACGGGCCCGCCGCCGAATGAACGCACCAGCGCACTCAGGACGGATCGGTCGAGTCGGTCCAAGCCCAACTGGTCCACGTCGTAGACAGCCAAGGCGGCCTGAGCGACGTCCATGGTGACGATTCCGTCGGCGCGCACCTCCGCGAAGTCACGAACCCGTCGCAGCAATCGGTTCGCGATACGCGGTGTCCCCCGCGAGCGTCTCGCGATTTCGGCGCCGGCGTCAACTTCCAGATTGACTCCCAGAATTCCCGCCGAGCGCATCAGAATCTGTTGCAGCTCTTCGGGTTCGTAGAAGTCCATGTGTGCGGTGAATCCGAAGCGGTCGCGCAACGGACCGGTTAGCGCACCGGATCGGGTCGTCGCACCGACCAACGTGAATGGTGCGACCTCCAGAGGTATCGACGTGGCGCCGGGCCCCTTACCGACGACGACGTCGACGCGGAAGTCCTCCATCGCCAGGTACAACATCTCCTCGGCCGGACGAGCGATTCGGTGAATCTCGTCGATGAACAACACGTCGCCCTCGACGAGATTGCTCAGCATCGCCGCCAAGTCACCGGCGCGTTCGAGCGCCGGCCCGGACGTCAGCCGCAGGGAGGAGCCCAACTCCCCCGCGATGATCATCGCCATCGACGTCTTACCGAGTCCGGGCGGACCGGACATCAGGATGTGGTCAGGCGTGCTGCCACGAAGTTTTGCTCCGGTGAGCACGAGCTGCAATTGCTCGCGGACCCGGGGCTGCCCGATGAAGTCGTCGAGACTCTTGGGGCGCAAACTTGCTTCGACGTCGCCGTCTCCCGCCACCAATTCGGCAGAGACCTGCGATTCGTCGTCGAAATCGTCGATCGGATCGAAGTTCATCGAGTCTTACCGAGCAGCGACAGGGCCGAACGCAGTGCTACCGACGTAGTGGCCTCGGGCGATTCCGCCAGAACCGAATCCGTGGCCTGCTCGGCCTGCTTGATCGGGAAACCCAAACCTTCGAGAGCTTCGACGATCTGATCGCGGATCGAACTACCGGCGACGACACCGGTGGCCGCGCCGGCCGTCGTCGCAACCGCGTCGACCTTGTCGCGCAATTCGACGACCATGCGCTCGGCACCACGTTTGCCGATGCCGGGGACCCTCGTCAACGCCGTCAGGTTGCCTTCCGACAGTGCACGCCGCAATGCGTCGGGTTCGAGAACTGCGAGAGTTGCCATCGCCAGGCGCGGCCCGACTCCCGAGACCGTCTGCAAGAGGCTGAACAGGTCCTTCGACTCGGTGTCGGAAAATCCGTAGAGCGTCATCGAGTCTTCGCGAACGATCATCGTCGTGAACAGGCGCGCTTCGCTTCCGCGATGGAGCGCACCGAGCGTCACGGGGGTGGCGTTGACCCGATAGCCGACACCCGACGCTTCGATGACCGCATGGTCGAGCGCAATATCGAGTACCTCGCCGCGTACCGACGCGATCATCGTGAACCTGCCTTCTTCATCTCGGCCAATTTTGCCTGATACTTACGCATTTGTTCGGCGGCCATCGCCTCGGCGCGGGCCATTCGCTCGATCATGGGCGCTCGCCAGCAGTGACAGATCGCCAGCGCCAGAGCGTCGGCGGCGTCGGCCGGTTTCGGCGCCGTCTTCAGATTCAGGATTCGAGTCACCATCGCGGTGACCTGCGCCTTGTCTGCGTTACCGCTACCGGTGACGGCGGCCTTCACCTCGCTGGGCGTGTGGAAACACACCGGGATTCCGCGTCTGGCGGCAGCGAGCGCCACAACTCCACCTGCTTGCGCCGTCCCCATCGCGGTACTGACGTTGTGCTGCGCGAACACACGCTCGATCGCGACAACCTCCGGCTTGTACTGCTCGATCCACAGTTCAGCCGCATCGGAAATCCGTAGGAGCCGAGATCCGAGATCCATCTCTGCCGGAGTCCGCACCACGTCGACGGCAATGGGGCGCACTTTCCTGCCGTTGCTCCCGTCGACCACACCCAACCCGCAGCGAGTCAAGCCTGGGTCCACTCCGAGCACGCGCACTTTGTCACACCTCTCCATACCGAACAGCTGTTCGATAGCTTAGCGGTGCGCGGGACTACTGCCCCGCATCAACACGCAACCCGGCCGTGACGAGGACGTCATGGCCGGGTTGAGTTGAAGGGCAATCAGTCTTCGAGGGCCGCGAGAACCTCGTCGGACAGATCGATGTTGGTGTAGACGTTCTGCACGTCGTCCGAGTCTTCGAGTGCGTCGACGAGCTTGAAGATCTTGCGTGCGCCGTCGACATCCAGCGGAACCTCGACGGAAGCGCGGAAATCGGCTTCGGCGGAGTCGTAGTCGATGCCGGCTTCCTGCAGTGCCGAACGTACGGCAACCAGATCCTGTGGCTCACTGACGATTTCGAAGGTTTCACCGAGATCGGTGACCTCTTCGGCGCCGGCGTCGAGCACAGCCATCAGGACGTCGTCCTCCGACTGGCCGTTCTTCTCCAGCGTGACGACGCCCTTGCGAGCGAACAGGTAGGAGACCGAACCCGGGTCAGCGAGGTTGCCACCGTTGCGGGTCATCGCGGTGCGAACTTCACCGGCTGCGCGGTTGCGGTTGTCGGTGAGGCACTCGATCAGAACGGCGACGCCGTTGGGTCCGTAGCCCTCGTACATGATGGTCTGCCAGTCTGCGCCGCCCGCTTCTTCACCGGCGCCGCGCTTGCGCGCACGCTCGATGTTGTCATTGGGAACTGACGTCTTCTTCGCCTTCTGGATGGCGTCGAACAAGGTGGGGTTGCCCGTGGGATCGCCACCGCCGGTGCGTGCCGCCACCTCGATGTTCTTGATCAGCTTCGCGAAGGATTTGCCACGACGTGCGTCGATCACAGCCTTCTTGTGCTTGGTGGTGGCCCATTTTGAGTGGCCGCTCATGCGATTCAAGCCCCTTTCCTGCTGCGTTGCGCACGCCGAATGCGCGTCTTTCAGCTCTGCCGATGTTACCCGTCCCACGTCACAACTCGCTGCATCCCCCGACACGAATTGACCAAACACAGCATTGTTTGCATAGAATGCAAACATGTTGGTGCGAATAGATCACGCCTCCACAACTCCACTCGCGGAACAGATTGCCGCCGGGGTTCGTGGCTCGGTCATCCGCGGCGAAATCGGCCCGGGCGATCGACTGCCGTCCGCTCGCGCTCTCGCCGAGTCGATCGACGTCAATCTCCATACGGTCCTTCGTGCGTACGCAACACTCCGCGACCAAGGCCTGATCGACCTCCGACGCGGACGTGGCGCCGTCATTCGCGCCGAATTCGACTCGGGAAGAACGGCTCTCAACGAATCTGCACGCGAGTTCGTTCGACAGGCCCGAAATCTGGGACTCGACACCGCGCACATGCTCGACCTCATCAAGGAGACCAGCACACAATGACGACCAGCAAGATCCGACTCTGGACAGCGGCCTCGCTGACTCTGATCCCGACCCTGATCCTGGTTCTCGCGCGCTTCGCGTGGGGCGATCGGCTACCCCAGACCGTCGCGAGCCATTGGTCCGGATCGGCCCCGGACGGGTTCAGCACCACAACGACGTTCTTCGCCATCGCGCTGGCACTTTCACTGGTGGCAGTCGTTTTCGCGTGTGTCGTCGCGGCCCGTTCGAGCGCCAATGCTCCCCTGTTTCTGGCCGTCACCTCGATCTCGAGTGCGACGTTGGCGACGATCTGGATTCTCAGCGTCGCCCTCACGATCGACGCCGGAGCACCGGAAGACGCACGTATCGGTTGGTGGATTCTTGCGCCGATCGCGGCCGTGCTCGTCGGAGTTCTGGCGTATGCACTGCCTGAGCAGCAACGCGACCCTGAGACACCACTTCCGACCCCGACGCTGGACACGCCGCTCGCGGCCTCCGAACGTGCAGTGTGGGTCGGGCAGGTCCGCAGCATCTGGCCGTGGATCCTCACCGCCGGCCTCGTCGTTCTCGTGATCGCCACTGCCGCGTATTCGGATTGGTGGGTTGCCGTGATCCTGGGTGTGTCGACCCTCGCGATCACGGCTTTCGCTTCGGTCACCGTGCGCGTCGACCGTCACGGTCTCGGCATCAGTTCCTGGGGCGTTCGATGGAAGAAAATCCCCATCTCGACGGTGAAGTCCGCATCGGTCGATTCGATACGTCCGGCCGAATGGGGTGGATGGGGTTACCGGATCACACCGCGCGGAACGGCCGTCACTCTCCGCTCGGGTGAGGCGATCGTGGTCACTCTCGAGAACGGACGATTGTTCGCCGTGACCGTCGATCACCCGGAAGACGGTGTGAAGCTGATCAATTCGTTGGTTCAGGCTGGCTGATTCACGAACAACACGGCAGCGGCATTGCCGGCGAGGTAGAAGCCGGCGATGCCGAACACCCATCCGATCGCACTGTCGCCGTAACGGGACATCAGCGAGTCCACCTGGCGCAGCGGCTTGTCCAGGCGGTTCCCGGCCACGAGCCGACCGCACAGAAGAATGACTGCCGGTGCGGCCATGATCAGGCAGTAACCGGCAAGTATCGACGCCGACATGACTGAGGACAACCCAGCCGCTGTGATCATCGCGATCGCCGCCAAGTAGGGCAGCATCGTCACCAATTCGGCGGTTCCGGCTGCAATGGCCAGAAGTACGACGCTTCTCGCCGAACGACTCGAATCGAGTACCCGCTCCCGCCAGGCGTGTGTTCGATCAGCCTGACCGGATGTGCGCCGCTTCTCGGAGTCGAATCGAAAACTCAACGCGAACAACGCGATACCGAGGATCAACTGTGCGCCCCGGGCTACCGGAGTGTCGAGAATCGGGGCGACAACCGGCATGCCCACGCGGGCCGTCGTCCAGACGGCTACCCCGACAACAAAATAGAACGTCGTGATGACTACCAGGTAGGTCAGCAGACTGCGAACCTGCGGCCGTCCCGGTTTCAACAACATCCACACCGGGACGACCAACGTTCCGATGCTCGTACTGTCCAACAGGGCGAGGCCGCCCAGGGTCGTCAGAAGGACGAGTTCCACGTCAGTCGTGTCGACGCTCGGGTGTCACCGTGTCCCTCGTCCGGACTGCGTTCACGATGTCGAAAGCACCGATGATCGCCAAAATCACCCCGAGTGGCCCGCCGCGAAACCAGAAGAACTCGGCGTCACGCGCGAACAGCCACAGACAAGCGCCCCCGACGACGAGGAGAATGCCGATCATCAACTCGAAACGAAATTTCATACCTCGAGCGTGTCGTCTCGCTCGGATCCGCACATCAGCCGTCGGAACAACGCCGACCTCATCATTTGGTATGACAAGTCAGGCGCCCCGATGTGCTCTGATAAGTCTGTGGTGACCAGAAGTCGGAGCGTCGGCAAGTGGAACGATCCGCTCATCGCCATCGGTCTGTTCGCGATCGGGGTACTTCTCTACCTCGTCGGCCTGTACAAAATGTGGACCGATGTCGGAGGTGTCGCCGACGTTCCCGTCGGGGTTCGGATCGGGATGCTGGCTCTGCTGTGTGCGATCGACTCGTTTCGGCGGGTGCGCCCGGCAACGGCCTTGGCGGCGGGAGCCGTCATCGTCGCGGTCGACGCCGCCCTGGGCCCCACTCTGCCGATGTGGCTTGTCCTCTCGGATCTCACCTACGCCGCAGTTCTGTACGGGACGGCGCGACTGGGCCGAGTGGTGTGTTCTCTGACCGCGGTGACGGTTGCCGCGCTCACCGCACTCGTTTACCTGTCCACCAGGGACGTTCGCGCTGCGGCTGGGGCGGGCGTCGTGACTGCTCTGTTCTTCGGTACGCCGGTGTGGTGGGCACTGGTCATCCGTCGACAAGTCGAACTGACCGAGGCGGAACGCGAGCGTTCCAGAGTCCACGAAGCACTCGCCGCGCTGGACCGCGAGGCCGCTGTCGCTCACGAACGCGCAACCATGGCGCGGGATCTGCATGACGTGATCGCGAGCCACCTCTCTGCCATCGCCATCCACTCCGAAGCTGCACTCTCCACCGCAACTCTCTCCTCTGAACGGGGTGAACCCGACGATGGCTTGCGGGAGATGATCGGGGCGATCAGATCGAGCAGCCTCGCGGGGCTTTCCGAGATGCGGTCGATGATCGAACTGCTTCACGCCGGGGGCTGCGAGACGCCTGACCCGCGTTCCTCTCCCCCGCGGCTTACCGAGTTGCCCGTTCTACTGAACGCGGCCCGTGCCACCGGCAGCGCAGTGGATGTAGCGATCGACGTCGACGCCGCCGAGCTGCCGAGCGTGGTCGATCACACGGCGTATCGAATCACCCAGGAAGCGTTGACCAACGCACTCAAGCATGCGCCGGGCGCGCCGATATCGATGTCGATCTCCCTCCAGCACAATGCATTACAGATCGACATCCGAAACCCCATCGGTCCCGACATATCCAGTCCGCGGGCACGAACGCGCGGGCTTGCAAACATGCGTCATCGCGCCGAGCTGCTGGGCGGTTCACTCGACGCACTGCCGGTCGACGGAGAATGGACGGTATGCGCGCAGCTACCGGTCCACACACCGAACGGAACGGATCGGTGATCACCGTCGCCCTGGTCGACGACCACGCCGCAATCCGCTCCGGCCTGTCGATGATTCTGCGGCAGCATGACGACATCGATGTCGTTGCGGAAGCGGGAGACGGCGCGTCGGCAATCACCGTCACCCGCACACATCATCCCGACGTCGTGCTGATGGACATCCGGATGCCTGGCACCGACGGCATCGAAGCGACCCGTCAGATCATCGGTACGACCCGCAGCCGCGTTCTGGTGTTGACTACCTTCGACCTCGACGAATACGTCTTCGCAGCTCTGCGCGCCGGTGCATCGGGCTTCCTGCTCAAGACCGCGACAGCGGACGAACTGACCAGCGCCATCCGCAATGTCGCGGGCGGCGATGCGGTGCTCGCTCCCCGAGCCGCACGCGCACTGATCGGCGAGTTCGTTCAGCGCACTCCCAAGCCCGCCGAGCCGCTCGGACTGAGCGAGCTCACCGATCGCGAACGCGAAGTTCTCGTTCTACTGGGTATGGGTCTGTCCAACGCCGAACTGTCGCGTGAACTCGGTGTCGGTGCCCCGACGGTGAAGTCGCATGTATCGCGAGTTCTGTCGAAGCTGCACCTCACCTCACGCGTCCAGGCGGCGATCCTTGCGCGCGAACTCGAGCTGTAGTTCAGCCGAAGTGAACTAGCGCCCTAGCCGCGCACCAGATCGACGAACATCTCGTGGACTCGACGGTCCCCGGTGACCTCGGGATGGAACGAAGTGGCGATCACCGAGCCCTGCCGAACCGCGACGATGCGACCCGCGGCCTCCCCCGCCGCGGCGGGAACCTGCGCAAGCACCTCCACACCCGGACCGACCCGCTCGACCCACGGTGCGCGGATGAAGACTGCGCGGATGGGATCACCGATGATTCCCTCGAACTCCAGGTCGGACTCGAAGGAATCGACCTGACGACCGAAAGCGTTGCGGCGCACCGTCATGTCGATAGCGCCGAGATGTTCGGCGTCCGGCCGGGTGTCGAGTACCTCGCTGGCGAGCAGAATCATGCCTGCACAGGATCCGTAAGCCGGCAGCCCGCCGCGAAGTCGATCACGAAGCGGTTCCAGCAGCTCGAAAACCTGCAGAAGCCGGCTCATGGTGGTGGATTCGCCACCCGGGATCACGATGCCGTCGACCTTGTCGAGTTCCTCGGGTCGCCGGATACCGACTGCGTCCGCTCCCGAATCATCGAGTGCGGCAAGGTGTTCGCGAACATCACCTTGCAGGGCGAGAACACCGATCAACGGACGAGTCATCACACAGTTCCTGTCTTGTTCTCACGGCTGTCCTTGTTCGCACTGCTGTTCTTGTTCTCACTGCTGTCGGGTTCGCGTTCCAGCCGCGTCAAACCCTCCTGAACCACAGCTGCCACCATGTTGCCATCGCGATCGTAGATACGCCCCTGAGTGAGCGCGCGACCGAAACCTGCCGACGGTGAGGTCTGGTCGTAGAGCAACCATTCGTCGGCTCGGAAGGGCCGTAGGAACCACATCGCGTGATCGAGCGAAGCCGTTTGCGTCTTCACGCCCCGGTGCGGGACTTTGGAAGTTCCGAGCAAAGTCATGTCACTGAGGTACGCGAGGGTGCAGATGTGCAGCAGCGGACGATCCGGCAGAGCCTCGCGGTAGCGCATCCACACGCGTTGTTGCGCGGCGAGATCCGGCGCTGACGCGCTCTGCTCAGCGGGCACAATTCTGATGTCCCAGTTCTTCCACTCCTGATAGAACTGCGATTCAGCCAACTTCGGAACAGTCTGCGCATCCGGCAAGTCCTCCGGCGCCGGAACGGAGGGCATCCGATCCTGGTGCTCGATGCCTTCGTCGTCGACGTGGAACGAGGCCGACATCGTGAAGATCGTCTTACCGTCCTGGACTGCATTGACCCGACGCGTGCAGAACGAACGCCCGTCGCGAATCCGGTCGACCAGGTAAACCGTCGGAATCTTCGGGTTGCCCGGGCGCAGGAAGTATCCGTGCAACGAATGCACGTGGTAGCTCTCGTCGACGGTGCTCACGGCAGAAACCAACGACTGCCCGGCAACCTGCCCGCCGAACGTCCGTTGAAGTGCAGTGGGATGGACCGCACCGCGGAAGATGTCCTTCTCCAGGTGTTCGAGCGCGAGGATCTCCTCGATACCAACCATGAGTCCTCCGGAAACTTTGACCGCCTACACAGACCGCCGCACTAGGCGCGATGACGGTTCACAATATCGCCTTGGCGAGCGGGCACGGCACCATGGTGGGCGTGAGTACATTCATCCCGTCCACTCCCCTCGCTCTGGCCGAGCAGATCGCAACGCTGAGCGGATCATTTCCATCGGTGGTGGTAGTAGCGATCGACGGACCGGATTGTGCGCAACCGTCGCGGCTCGCGGAACTGGTCGGGGTTGCAGTCGAGTCGCACAGCAGGCCGAGTGCCGTTGTATCACTGCACGACTACGTGCGGCCGGCGTCGCTGCGATACGAGTTCGGCCACGAGGATGCGCTGAGTTACCGCACTATCTGGTTCGACTACCCGGCACTCGATCGTGAAGTGATCACCGCGGCCCGCACCAAACGAACGCTGTTGCCGAAACTCTGGGACGAAACCACTGATCGCTCGGCTCGCTCGAGCCGTATCCCTGTCCACGAGCGCGCGGTCATCGTGATCGCCGGTCCGATGTTGCTCGGGCGCGGACTGGAGTTCGACGTCACCGTCCACCTGGACATGAGCGAAGCTGCCATGCGGAGGCACACACCGGAGGCGGACCTGTGGACAGTCGACGCACTCCTCGCGCACCGCTCAGCGGTGTCCGAGGAGGTCGATTTCGAGGTCAGGTACGACCATCCGCCCCGGCCTGCGGTGCGGTCTCGCCGCGTTTGATTTCACGGCGGTTGACTTCACTGCGGTTGATCTCACTTCGGGCGATAGAGCCTGGTCAGGCCTTCCTGGACGACCGCGGCAACCATGTTTCCTCGGCTGTCGAAGATGCGCCCCTGCGTCAGTGCCCGGCCGAAGCCCGCCGAAGGCGACGTCTGGTCGTACAACAGCCACTCGTCGGCCCGGAACGGCCGCAGGAACCACATCGCGTGATCGAGCGACGCGCTTTGCATGGCGACATCCATGTGGGGGCCGCGAGAAGAGCCGAGCAACGTCATGTCGCTCATGTATGCGAGCGTGCAGACGTGAAATACCGGGTCGTCCGGGAGCGCCTCGCGGGAACGGAACCACACTTGCTGCTGTGCGGCAGCGCCCGGACGTTTGTTGATGTCTGCCTTCGGCACCATTCGCAGGTCCCAGTCGGACCACTCGCGAGCCAACCATGCGGTCTCGGGGTCCTCCGAATCCTGGGCGATGGCCAGCGTTTCAGGGTCAGGGACGGGCGGCATCTCGTCCTGGTGCTCGATGCCTTCGTCCTGGACGTGGAAGGATGCAGACATCGTGAAAATGGCTTGTCCGTCTTGGATTCCGGTGACCAGGCGAGTCGCGAACGATCGTCCGTCGCGAACACGATCCACCAGGAAGACGGTCGGTTCCATCGGATTTCCCGGACGCAGGAAGTATCCGTGCAACGAATGAACTGAATAGGCCGGATCGACCGTTCGTACTGCCGACACCAATGCCTGGCCGGCGACCTGGCCGCCGAAAGTACGGGTCAGGGTGGTTTCCGCGATGATTCCTCGGAAGATGTCACGCTCGAGGCGTTCCAACTCCAGAATTTCTTCGATCCTCGCCATCGATGCTCCACATCTTCCCGTGTACCGACGTCTACCGACCTTCACACAATGCCTGATGCAGCCCCGGCCACCAAAGTGGGCATCCGAAAACTGGGCACCCGAAAACACTGAGCGACGGGGCGCATCTACTCAGAACGGCGGTAGATCGTCTCCTCGATCGACGGTCCTCCTCTGGACCTTCTTCTTCATCCGCAGGTGCATCCGTATCCGCTGGCGCCGGCGTTCACCCCGCACGCGGGCCGCCTTGTTCTCCAAACGCGTACGTCGACGCCGACCGCCCTCGGGCAGTACAGGCTCGAGCATTCCTGCGAGCAGACCTGACGGCCGAGTTCGGTAACAATGTCCGGTCGCCGAGGTCAGCGTGACGCTCCGGTCCGGATTCGAGGTGTGCACCCACTGACCGGAATGCTTGAGGCGGTGATGATTTCGACAATAGGCACTCAAGTTCGAGGCCACGGTCTTTCCACCACGTGCTGGATCGCGATGATCGAAAGGTTCGGTGTGATCGAGATCGGAATTCCATGCCGCGACATCGCAGTGCAACCACTGACAGCTACCCGATATCACCCTCACCCACGTGTCGAGGACAGCGCCCGGGCGGTACACCATCGCCGAAGGAACTACAGGCGACGGAACTACAGGCGAAGGTACTGGCTCGCCCTCATCGGCAGACTCGAGCGCCGCATCGGCTGGTACCTTCACATTCCGAATCAACGCACCCGCGGCGATGTCACGCGCATGCTCTGCACTGATCACTCCGTATCCGTCGAGGTGAGCGGGTTCGTCTGTACCTGGCGAGTCACCGCCCTGGAGCGCGGATTCCACCATGACCACGTGCACTAACGGCCGACGCACCACAACAATCCCGCTGCGGTCTTGTGGGCAGTCGGCCCGGCCACAGTCGCACGGCAGAATTGTCGACCCAGCTACCAACGCTCCCAAGGCGTCGGCTCGTCGCTGCTCGTATTTACGGGAATCGTGTCGGCACACCGACATCGCCAACTCCCGCAACCGACCGTCGAAAGCCCGTGCGTCCTCCGCCGGAATACTCCCCAAGATCCGCGCCATTCCGTCTTCTGCGGCGCTCACGCCTACGAATCGGTCAGCCAGGGCGCGGCGTCGACGCTCCCGCATCCCCTCCGGATCCACCACGGCGACGATTCGGTCGATGGCCGCCGTCAATCGGCGGCCGGTCAACCCGGTACCGCCATGCATTGGTGGTGCTGAAATCTTCTCGAGGAGTTGGCGTTCCACCTCGTCTATCAAATCGTCATCGACGTTGGCTGTAGCGGAGTCGATCAATCCGACTCGATACAAATCCAGTTCTCCGCGTGCCATAGCGGCACGCGTGCGATGGAGTCGAGTCTTCAGAGAAAAGCCGAGGCCGATCAACTTTCCCGCCGCGGCACGGCCCATGGTCAACGCTGCGCCGAGCTCGGCCTCAGCTAGTTCGTGCGCGGTGGACGACCACGCGCCGGCATCGGAGTGTTCAGCGCTGCGACGCTCGAAAAACTCGGCAACGGCAGCGAGTTTCCGTTCCACGAGCATCGACTCGCGCGCATGCAGTTCGGCAATGAGATCGATGAGGGCGCAGTCGGATTCAGCACCGAACAGCTGCGCTGCGGTACCCGAACTTCCTGCTCCGTTATCAAACATTCCTCCACAATATTCGAAACTATGTTCGAACTTCTACAGTTTCCGGAAATCAGTCCGAAGAATTCCGTTTGACCGAAAATCGTTGCGGAGCAACCCTTGCGGCCACTCTTGTTCCGGCAACGGATTCCCCTACTGAACCAGAGCGTTGACAATGCGGGAGACTTCGGCCGGGTAGATGTGGCTCGAAGATATTCTCGACGACCTCGAGCAACTCGACGCTTCCCAACGTGACGCCTAGTTCCTCCGCGAACTCGCGTCGCAGCGCTGCCTCGGCCGTCTCACCGAACTCGATACCGCCACCGATCAATCGATGGAAGGTTTCCCCCGTGACGGAGTCCGTGCCTTCGAGCATGACTAATCCGACGGCAGTGAGTATCACCAAAAGTGATGGGGTGGGCACAAATACGACTTGGACTTGCCGAGACTCCCGATGACAGACTCGAACATCATTCCCAGACAAAAGAATCCATTGAGGAACTCGATGAACGACGCCAGTACCTGGACCGCACGACTTGCCGCACTCGACCTGACGCTCCCGCCGGTCGCTACCCCGGCAGGCTCCTACCTCCCCGCCGTTCGCACGGGGGCATACGTCTACACATCGGGGCAATTGCCGCTCGTCGACGGCACCACGACGTGCATCGGCAAGTTGGGTGAAGGTGTCTCCGTCGAAGACGCCGCTCAGGCGGCGCGGCTGTGCACTCTCAACGGACTCGCGGCCGTCGACGCCCTGGTCGGGCTCGACCGCATCGTTCGCGTCGTCAAGGTCGTTGGATTTGTTGCTTCCGGATCCGGATTCTCCCAGCAACCCCAGGTGATCAACGGTGCGTCCGACCTGCTGGCCGAGATCTTCGGTACCGCAGGACAACACGCCCGCTCCGCGATCGGCGTCGCAGAACTCCCCCGCAACAGTGCCGTCGAGGTGGAATTCGTGTTCGAGGTCTCCGAAGTCTGAAGACCAACAATCAGTACGTAGTTCCCATCGCGCGCCGGACCTCGTCGAGGGTTCGGCGCGCGAACTCGCTGGCACGGGTATTACCAGCTCTCACGACACCGTGAACAAACCCAGGATCGGCCGCGATCTCGTTTCGACGGATTCGGTGGCCGGCGAAATATTCGTTGACCGCGGTAGCGGTGAGCTCCTTGAGCGCTCGAGCACCACCATTCCCAACTTCAGCTGCAAGGGACTCTTCGTCCCTGCCCAGGCACAGCGCCGCTGTGGTCAGTAGTGCAGATATCCCCGGACGGTTGGCGCGGTCGAAAGTGATCGTCCGTTCAGAGTCGGTCGGCGCCTTCCGGATTATCTTCACTGTCTGGTCGGCCGTCATCGACAGTGAGATCGCGTTGCCATAACTCTTCGACATTTTCCTTCCATCGATACCTGGTACTTCCGGAGCAGAAGTCAGCAAGGCTTGTGGCTCCGGGAATACGCGACCATAACGATCGTTGAAACGGCGCGCAATAACTCTCGTCAACTCCACATGCGGGAGGTTGTCCTTGCCCACAGGCACCAAGTTGCCCTTGCAGAACAACACGTCCGCGGCTTGATGTACCGGATACGTCAGAAGCAAACCACTGAGCGCTCTTCCCGAAGCGTCGTGTTCGGCTTTCACAGTGGGATTTCGATGCAGTTCTGCCTCGGTGATCAGGCTCAGGAACGGCAGCATCAATTGATTCAACTCTGGAACTGCGGAGTGCGTGAATATCGTCGAGCAATGGGGGTCGAGACCAGCGGCGAGATAATCGATTACTGCGCTGTAGACATTCTCGCGCACTCGCCCAATCGCGTCGCGATCCGCGATCACTTGATAGTCGGCAAGAATGACAAACGTTTCGATCCCCAGTGCTTGCAGACGGACACGCTCGATGATCGTGCCGAAGTAGTGTCCGAGATGCAACGATCCGGTTGGTCGTTCACCCGAAATGAGGCGGTATCGCTCCGGGTTGGAAGCGATATCGACATTGAGTTCTGCGCTTCGTCGACGAGTGCTCTCGAAAGAATCCACGATACAGCTCCTGTTTTGGGGGCTGCACGAATCCATATGCCGAGCAAGGCATTCACGGGCTACGTACAGCCCGTGAACATGATTAGACGGACTGCGGAAGCAGCCACCACCATGCCTGTCGAATGCTAGTCATCAGGAAACAATAGCAACCCGCTTGCAGATCGCCTTCCCGTTACCTGACTAGATCGCAACGGGAACCGAGGAAAGAAAACGGCGGTAGCTGCATCTGCAACCACCGCCGTCTCACACAACTATCCCGAGCCCGTCGAACCTGGTGTCACCAGCCGCGCTCTGCGAGGCGGTGTCCAACCGGCAGGTCGTCGACGTTGATGCCGACCATTGCCTCGCCGAGTCCGCGCGAAACCTTGGCGAGCACGTCCGGGTCGTCGTAGAACGTGGTGGCCTTGACGATGGCCTCGGCGCGCTGCTTCGGGTTGCCGGACTTGAAGATGCCCGATCCGACGAACACGCCCTCGGCGCCGAGCTGCATCATCATCGCAGCGTCTGCCGGGGTGGCGATGCCACCGGCGGTGAACATGGTGACCGGCAGCTTGCCGGCCTTGGCGACCTCGACGACAAGTTCGTACGGGGCTTGCAGTTCCTTGGCAGCGACGTACAGTTCGTCTTCGCTCAGCGAGGTCAACCGGCGGATCTCGCCACGGATGGTGCGCATGTGGGTGGTGGCGTTGGAGACGTCCCCGGTGCCGGCTTCACCCTTCGAGCGGATCATGGCCGCACCTTCGTTGATGCGACGCAGCGCTTCGCCGAGGTTGGTGGCGCCACAGACGAAGGGAGCGGTGAACTTCCACTTGTCGATGTGGTTGGCGTAGTCGGCCGGGGTCAGGACCTCGGACTCGTCGATGTAGTCGACGCCGAGGCTCTGCAGGATCTGCGCTTCGACGAAGTGACCGATGCGTGCCTTTGCCATGACGGGGATGCTGACGGTGGAGATGATGCTGTCGATCATGTCAGGGTCGCTCATGCGCGAGACGCCGCCCTGTGCGCGAATGTCCGCGGGGACCCGCTCGAGTGCCATGACGGCGACGGCGCCTGCGTCTTCGGCGATCTTGGCCTGCTCAGCGGTGACAACGTCCATGATCACACCGCCCTTGAGCATTTCAGCCATGCCGCGCTTGACGCGTGCGGTGCCGATGGCGGTGGTGGGGGCAGAGTCGGGGGTGCTCACAGCAAACTCCTGCAGTAGTGGCGTGACAAAAGAAACGAGGCACGGCGAACACACGAGTTCATTCGCACGGAGGCCTCTGGCCAGAACTCTAGGACCAACCGGCCTTCGATTCCGTATCCAATTTGCCATTGCTGGCCTTAAATGGCCGCGGCACCTGATCTGCCGAATGGATCAGCGGATGGAGCGCACTTCCGGATCCTCGGTACCGTCCGCAATCGTCGCCGCTTCCACCAGGAGGTTTGCCAGATCCAACGGGTAGACGGGCTCACCGGACTTGGCCAGTCGGCGGATCTCGTCGGCACTGCACCAGCGATGGCCCGTAATCGCGCGCTGCTCCAATTCCGTATGGCCTTGGAAGACCGGCTCGAAGCCGTGAGTCCGCGTCGCGAAGAACAGCTCTTCCGAACGGATCAGCTCACCGTCGAACGGGAAAATCGCCACACGACGCCAGAGCGGACCTCGCAGATTCTCCGGAGCCACGACGAATCCGGTTTCCTCCTCGATCTCACGAACGGCAGCGGCCCGCAGATGTTCACCGCGTTCGAGCCCGCCGCCGACGGTGAACCAGAAGTACGTGTTCGGGATCTGAGGATCGTGCCCGCGCAGCAGCAGCACCCGATCGTCCTCGTCCAGCATCACCACGCGCGCGGAGGTCCGCGACGTATCGACGGTGATGCCCTCGGGCACCGCGGCCGCGGTGGTGCGCTCGGAGATCTCGAAATACTGAGGCAGCGGCGCCGTTCCTCCGAGGTGAAGCCAGCGAACAAGTCGACGCGTACGGAGTGCAAGGGTGTCTCGCACCGCGTCGTTGTGGAACCGTCTGGCGATCAGAACCCGCGCTTCGGCGTCGGCCAGCTCGGCCACCAGTTGAGGTCGCAGCGACGTCGTGCCGTAGGCGGCTAGAGCGTTGGACAACCGGTTCTCCGCGAGTTCTCGGTCTTGCCGGTCTGCCCGTTCAGCGGCGTCCGCCAAGGTGACGAATCTGCGGGCGTCGTCGGCGCTCATGTCCACGGCCGCCGCGCGGACCACCGCTGCACGGCGGGACAGCGCCGCATCGAGCGCCAACCAGGACTGATCAGAACGCACATGCAGCCGATCGAGTCGATTCGCCGTCCCGTACGCCCACAGTCCGACGACCAGGACGACGGCGGCGACGAGTCCGAGAATGAAGATCGTCAGAGCGGAAAAGGTCATGACCCCACCACACGAACACCGGTGCCGCCGACCGTGACGGTCTCGTAGACACGCAGGATCTGCTCGGCAACCACCGGCCAGTCGTATTCGGCGACAACACTTGTCGCGGTGTTGACCAGAGCACGGCGTCGGTCCGGATCGCCGAGTACGGAATCGATTGCCTCGGCCAGGGCATCGGAGTTCCCGATGGGAACCAGCAAGCCGGCCTGGCCGTCGCGGAGTACCCGACGGAAGGCGTCCAACTCACTCGCGACGACGGCGGTACCGGCCGCCATGGCCTCGACCAGCACGATCCCGAAGCTCTCGCCGCCGAGGTTGGGCGCGCAGTAGACGTCCGCACTGCGAAGTGCCGACGCTTTCTCCTCGTCGCTGACCTGCCCGAGCAGTCGGAGATGCTTGAAGTACTTGCCCGCCTCTTTGCGGAGTTTTTCCTCGTCGCCGCGCCCGACCACGATCACTTCGAGATCAGGATGACGCTCGACCAACTCCGGCAGCGCACCGAGGAGGACGGCCATCCCCTTTCGCGGTTCGTCGTAGCGCCCGAGGAACAGAATGGTTCCACCCTCGCGCGGATAGCCGGGCAACATATCGGCCTCGGCAAACGCTGCGACGTCGACGCCGTTGGGTATTTCGACCGCGTCGGATCCGAGGGACTCGACCTGCCAACGACGCGCCAACTCCGAGACTGCGATCCGGCCACTGATCTTCTCGAGATACGGGGCCAGGACACCCTGAAAAGTGCTCAGCACCAACGACTTCGTGGTCGACGTGTGGAAGGTGGCCACGATCGGGCCTTCCGCGATACGCAACGCGAGCATGGACAGACTCGGCGCATTGGGTTCGTGGATGTGCAGAACGTCGAAGTCACCTTCCGCGATGAACTTGCGGAGGCGGGCGTTCGCCGTCGGGCCGAAGGACAACCGTGCAACAGAGCCGTTGTAGGGAATCGCGACGGCTTTACCAGCGGAGACAACAAAATCCGGCAACTCGTCGTCGTCGGACGACGGCGCAAGCACGCTCACCTTGTGGCCGCGTTCGATCAGTACCTCGGCCAGATCCACCACGTGCGCCTGCACCCCGCCTGGGACGTCGAAGGAGTACGGGCAGATCATGCCGATTTTCATTCACCCTCCATGCGGGCGAGCCGCGATTCGGAGAGATCCGAGCGCCACAGCGGCTGAAGCATGTGCCAGTCAGCGGGGTGCGCTGCGATGTTGACCGCGAATCGGTCGGCCAGTGCCTGCGTGGCCGGGCCGACTCCGCCGGAAACGTCGATCGGCGGGTCGATCTTGAAACCCCACCCGTCGGGAGTGAACCAGCAGTGGACCGGTAGAAGCGGCGCTCCGGTGTCGATCGCGAGCTTCGCCGGGCCTGCGGGCATACGAGTGGGTTCTCCGAAGAACGTGACGGGCACACCCTTCTTCGCCAGATCGCGCTCCCCCAACAGGCACACGATCTTGTTCTCACGCAGATGCTTGGAGAGTTCGACGAACGGAGGATGCTCTCCGCCGCTGAGCGGGAAGATCTCGAAGCCGAGACTCTCGCGATATTCGACGAACCGTTCGTACAGGGATTCGGGTTTGAGCCGCTCGGCCACCGAGGTCAATCCACCCCACTGCTGAACGCACCACACGCCGGCCATGTCCCAGTTGCCACTGTGGGGCAGCGCCAGCACTGCGCCATGACCTGCCGCCATCGCCTTTTCCAGATGTTCCTGGCCCTCGACCAGCGCATGCAATGCTTTACCGGTGGCGACCAGGTCCATCGACGGTAGACGGAACGCCTCACGCCAGTACCGGGCGTACGAGCGCATCGAATCCTTGATCAGCTGATCCGGGACTTCCTCCGGTGTCGTGCCCAGAACTCTCGCGAGGTTCTTCCTGAGTTGTTCGGGTCCGCCCTTGCGTACCGCGAAATCCGCTCCGGCGTCGAACAGCTTGACTGCCACCGATTCCGGCAGGCTTCGCACCAGACGCCAACCCGCGGCGTATCCCAGATCGGTTGCACGCTCGGAAAAACTCATTGCTCTGCCTCGCCGTCGGTGTTCGACTCACCATCGGTCGTAGATGACGCCGGGGCGATCGGCAGAAGTTCCCGGGCGCCAGGTGAATTGCGGACCGCGAGCACTCGTTGGAAGACAGTGACGATACTTCCGGCGGCAAGTACCCACATCGCGATGTGGATTGCCCACGGTAGACCCATGCCCGTAAGGCCCGAGCCGACCAACACGATGATCAGCCGGTCCGGACGCTCGATCCAACCACCGTCGGCAGTCAGCCCGCTCGCCTCGGCGCGTGCCTTCGCGTACGAGATGACCTGCGAGGTGACGAGGCAGATGAGCGTCGCCACGAGAAGCCACTTGCTGTTCTCGTGGTAGACCGCCCACCACGCAAGGCCGGCAAAAATCGCACCGTCGGCCACGCGATCACAGGTGGCGTCCAGGACGGCCCCGTAACGCGTTCCGCCACCGCGAGCACGGGCCATGGCGCCGTCGAGCATGTCGAACATGACGAAGAACCAAATGAACATGGTTCCCCAGAACAGGTGTCCGGACGGAAACAGAGTCACCGCCCCGGCGACACTCGCCACCGTGCCGATCACCGTCACCGCGTCTGGCGTCAGGCCGGTCTTGACCAGCGCCTTCCCCATAGGTGCCGTCACCTTGGACACCGATTCGCGTCCGAAGAAGCTCAACACCGCAGGAAACCTCCCCGTCGTGAGTTCCGGATTGGAACTCGTCGCAGCACAGCATCCTGCCATGAAGCCGGACGCATCGATCTATTGTTGCCAGGCACCGGCGAGTAGTCCCCTGGTCTCCCGCAGCAGTTGCGGCATCACCTTCACCCCACCGAGCACGGTGATGAAGTTGGCGTCGCCACCCCAGCGAGGCACTACGTGTTGGTGAAGGTGCTCGGACAGCGAACCGCCCGCAGCGGCACCGAGATTCAGGCCGACGTTGAATCCGTGAGGATTCGACACACTCTTGATCACCCGCAGCGCACGCTGGGTGAACGCCATCAGCTCGGCGCTCTCCTCCGGCGTCAGATCTTCGAGAGCCGCGACCTTGCGATACGGAACCACCATGAGATGCCCGGGGTTGTACGGGTACAGGTTCAGAACCGCGTAGACATGCTCACCGCGGGCGACGATGAGCCCTTCTTCGTCCGACATCTTCGGGATGTCGATGAACGGCTCACCCGTCGTACCCGGAGTGTTGGGCGCCTCGGTGATGTACGACATCCGATGCGGCGACCAAATGCGCTGCAAATGGTCAGGGTCGCCGACGCCGTGGTCGATCAGCGAACCTGGTCCCTCGTCACCGGGGGCGCTCACTGCGCCACGCTTGGCTGCACCAGTTCGGCTGTCGGCGAGGCGTTCTCGCGACGGCTGATCCACTCGGTGATGATCCGGACGGCGTCGTCGACGGGAATTCCGTTGATCTGGGTTCCGTCGCGGAAGCGGAAACTGACTGCGCCGGCTTCCACGTCACGCTCGCCCGCCAGGAGCATGAACGGGACCTTCTGCGTGGTGTGGTTGCGGATCTTCTTCTGCATGCGGTCGTCACTGAAGTCGACCTCGGCGCGCACACCGGCAGCCTTGAGCTTCTTCGTGACGTCGAACAGGTGATCGGCGAATGCCTCCGCCACCGGGATTCCGACGACCTGCACCGGCGCCAGCCACGCCGGGAAAGCGCCGGCGTAGTGCTCGGTCAGAACGCCGAAGAACCGTTCGATCGAGCCGAACAGAGCGCGGTGGATCATGACCGGACGAGTCTTGACGCCGTCGTTGCCGGTGTACTCGAGCTCGAACCGCTCGGGCAGGTTGAAGTCGAGCTGAATGGTCGACATCTGCCAGGTACGGCCGAGTGCGTCCTTGACCTGAACGGAGATCTTGGGACCGTAGAACGCGGCTCCGCCCGGGTCCGGCACCAGAGTCAGGCCGGAAGCTTCGCCGACCTCGGCGAGCGTTGCGGTCGCCTCTTCCCAGACGTCGTCGCTACCGACGAACTTGTCGGGGTTCTTGGTCGACAGCTCGAGGTAGAAGTCGTCGAGGCCGTAATCCTTGAGCAGGTTCAGCACGAACTGCAGCGTGGTGGTCAGCTCGTCGCGCATCTGCTCACGGGTGCAGTAGATGTGAGCGTCGTCCTGAGTCATGCCGCGCACACGGGTCAAACCGTGGATGACGCCGGACTTCTCGTAGCGGTAGACCGAGCCGAACTCGAAGAGCCGCAAGGGCAATTCACGGTACGAACGTCCGCGAGCACGGAAGATCAGGTTGTGCATCGGGCAGTTCATCGGTTTGAGGTAGTAGTCCTGGCCCGGCTTACGCACGGTGCCGTCCTCGTTGAGTTCCTCGTCGACGTGCATCGCCGGGAACATGCCGTCGCGGTACCAGTCGAGGTGACCGGAGACCTCGTACAGATGGCCCTTGGTGATGTGCGGGGTATTGACGAACTCGTAGCCGGCCTCGATGTGGCGGCTGCGGGAGTAATTCTCCATCTCGGTGCGGATGATGCCGCCCTTGGGATGGAAGACCGGCAGACCGGAGCCGAGTTCGTCGGGGAAGCTGAAGAGGTCCAGTTCGGTACCGAGCTTGCGGTGATCGCGACGCTCGGCCTCGGCGAGCAACTCGAGGTACTCGTCCTGAGCCTCGGCGGACTCCCACGCGGTGCCGTAGACACGCTGAAGATCGGCGTTGTCCTGATTTCCGCGCCAGTACGCGGCGGAGCTACGCGTCAGCTTGAACGCCGGGATGTGCTTGGTGGTCGGAATATGCGGACCGCGGCACAGATCGGACCAGATCTTGTCGCCGGTACGAGGATCGAGATTGTCGTAGATGGTCAGCTCGTTGCCACCCACCTCCATGATCTCGGGATCGTCGATTCCGGACTTGTCGTCGATGAGTTCGAGCTTGAACGGCTCGTCGGCCAACTCGACCCGGGCGTCCTCGATCGAATCGACGACTCGACGCGAGAAGCGCTGCGATCCCTTGATGATCTGCTTCATGCGCTTTTCGAGCTTGGTCAGATCTTCCGGAGTGAACGGACGATCCACCGCGAAGTCGTAGTAGAAGCCGTCTTTGATCGGCGGCCCGATGCCCAGCTTCGCATCAGGGAATTCCTTCTGGACCGCCTGAGCGAGGACGTGGGCCGCGGAGTGTCGGATGACGCTGCGACCGTCTTCGGTAGATGCCGCGACCGGCTCGACGTCGACATCGACCTCAGGAGTCCACGACAGATCCTTGAGCGTTCCCTCGCCGTCCCGCACGACGACGATCACGTCGGGCCCCTTCGTGGGGTATCCGGCTTCGCGCACTGCAGTCCCGGCGGTCGTCCCCGCGGGCACCCGAAGTGGGGCGGCTGAGTGCTCTGGCGCGGGACTTGTCACGGCGATGTGCTCCTAAGGTATTGCGACAGGTTAAGACAGGCGTCGTACCCACTGCGAGCACGCGCACGATCATGTTATCGGCCCTACCGACATGTCGAGACAACCGAGTGAAGGAAACCGACCTCGTTCAGCTCACAGTGGCGACTCGAGCCACGAGTAGTCCAGCCCTACCCATGTCCCGATCAGGCCGAAGGTGCCGAGCACCCACAAAGTCGCCAGGACGAACACTGTGGTGAACAGAACGCCCAACCCTTTGACGAACAGCGACTGCTTGCCGAACCATTCCATGAACCTGTCGTATCGAGCCTTCGCAAAATGAAGGAGTCGATGAGCCCAGGCAAACTCCGACGCCAGGATCCCCAGGCCGGCGAACACGATGAGCCATCCGGGGCCGGGGTACGGAATAGCTACGACACCCGCGGCGAGCACGATCACGCCCACGACTCCGACGCCGATGCGGTACGCAAGATTGAGGGTGGGCCGCGCGGCGATTCCAGCGCGCCACCGCTCCCAGCGGGACTCTGCGTCTTGGAAGACGGACAGGTCTGAATCGTCGACGGGAGAATCGACCTTTTCGGTACTCAAGTCGGTCACCTTTTCCGTCGCGAAATGTCTCTTCGACCAGGCTACCGAAATCGTCGACCGGCGACCTGCGACGACGGTCTGCATGCCGAAATAACTGTGCTCTCGAACGACTGTGCTCTCGAACGACTGTGCTCTCGAACGACTGAAGGCGTCCCCGATGATCGGGAACGCCTTCAATGTTTTCTGTGGTCCCGGCTGGGATCGAACCAGCGACCTTCCGCGTGTGAAGCGGACGCTCTCCCACTGAGCCACGGGACCGTAAGTCATCCGAACGCATGCGCTCGAACGAGTTGGAACATTAACACGGCTGCGCGATGAATACGAATCACCAGGTTGGCATTCGTTTTGCTCCAGGCGACCCCGAAATCTACGAATTCGAGCTGATTTCAGACCGAATTCATCGCCGAGACGGACAGTTGCAACGCGCGCGACGGGCCGATTCGACTCCGAACACGCCACTGAGCTGGTGATTTGTGTGTATCCGACACGGTCGGCTAATGTTTCCAACGCACCGAGGAGAGCGAGCAGCTCCCCAAGCAACACGGTGCGATGCGGACGTGGCGCAGCTGGTAGCGCACAACCTTGCCAAGGTTGGGGTCGCGGGTTCGAATCCCGTCGTCCGCTCGAGAGGTGTGACTCAACCTTTTACGGTGGAGTGGCCGAGTGGTGAGGCAACGGCCTGCAAAGCCGTGCACACGGGTTCGATTCCCGTCTCCACCTCGCGCGATTAGCTCAGCGGGAGAGCGCTTCCCTGACACGGAAGAGGTCACTGGTTCAATCCCAGTATCGCGCACCACGTCAGGCCTTCGGGCCTGATGGTCAAGGTCTGCTTGCAGGTCTGATAGGTTAGAAAAGTACTGAGTTCCGGTAACGGAGTTCATTGCTCATGCGGACGTGGCGCAGCTGGTAGCGCACAACCTTGCCAAGGTTGGGGTCGCGGGTTCGAATCCCGTCGTCCGCTCCATTTTTCTCCAGAACCCGCGCGATTAGCTCAGCGGGAGAGCGCTTCCCTGACACGGAAGAGGTCACTGGTTCAATCCCAGTATCGCGCACCATTTGAGAATGCAAGAAGCCGGAACCCCAAGGGTTCCGGCTTTTTGCATTGAGCAGCGAACACACTAACGGCAGTACTGACGCAAGCCCCCAAGGGAATCCGCGTCAGTACTGCGGTTGATGTAGCTGATCAGGGTGATGGAGCTGATCAGTGAGAGAAGCGGTTCGCTGCCGAGGTCATCGCGCGCAACGAGGACTCCGTGGACGACTCCGCAATACCCATCGCCCAGCTCCGACGTCCGTCGCACTCGGTGAAGATGAACGTCGCGGTGCGGTGACCGATCTGGTGCTGGTGGAAAGACAGGATCTCGAGCGAGATTCCCGCGTCGTGCAGCATCGAGGTCATAGCCGAGATCGCGCCGGTCGAGGTGGCGGACGCTTTCTGGATGCGCTCCCCCAGACCGAGCGTCGCTTCGAAGGTCCACCGACCCGGTGCAATCTTTTCGGATGACCACGCGCCCAGACGGATCGGGCCGCTCATTGCCGCGTACGTGGACTCGAACTCGGTCCAGGACATCGCAGAGCATTCGGCACGCAGGCCGGCAGGCAGAGATTTTCCGTGGCGCGCCGCGAAAGGATCAGCAGCCGTAGAAGAAGAATCAGAAGCGAAGGCGAAGTTGTAAGTCATGATCGTGGTCTTCCTGGAATGAAGTGGAGGACCAACTGGTAGCAAGACGACCCGCAGCGAGGGGTCGGTCCGATTCAGACCCCGCTACGGCGGCTTACTACGAGAATTCGCTTCATGAGAGAAGAGGCTAGGCGGCCTGGTCCCATAAAGCAACCCAGACCGCTTCCGCACAGCAACCCAGACCGCTTACGCACAGGTCAGACCTGAGCCGCCTTGTGGTCGGCGATCAACGCCCGATACCACTCGAAAGAGGTCTTCGGTGTGCGCTTCTGAGTGTCGAAATCGACGTGCACCAGACCGAATCGCTCCTTGTATCCCGCGGCCCATTCGAAGTTGTCGAGAAGCGACCACACAAAATAACCGCGGACGTCGACGCCGTCGTCGATGGCCGACCGGAGGGCGCGAAGGTGCGCGTCGTGATAATCGATTCGTGCTTCGTCCTCGACGATCCCCGCGGCATCCGGCGAGTCGTGGAAAGAACATCCGCTTTCCGTGATGTAGATCGGCGGCAGTGCATCACCGAAGCGCGCGTGGAACGTCCGCAAGATCTCGCCCAGTCCTTCCGGAACGATCGGCCACCCGAAATCGGTTGTGGGATAACCAGTTATCGCGACAGGAGCAAAGGGCAGGCCTGGCGGTAGGTCGACCTCGAGCACGCCCTCGGTCCCCTGGCCTTCCACTGGGGCGGCAATCATCGTCGGCTCGTAGTAATTGATCCCGTACCAGTCGAGCGGCGCCCCGATGATTTTCAAGTCCTCGTCGACAGGGCCGCTGAGCAGCTGCGCAAATTCGTCTGCAGGGTACTTTCCGACCAAGACCGGGTCGGCGAACATCCAATTGACAACGTGGTCGTAGATGTCGGCAGCCATCACGTCTTCCGGGGAATCCGAAGCTGCCCGCACCGGAGCATGATTGGAGGCGATTCCGATGTTCGTGCACCCGGTTGAACGAAGCGCTTCGACCGCGAGGCCGTGCCCGAGCAGCTGGTGATGCGCGGCCTGGAATGCCTCGAACCCCAAGGCCAATCCCGGGGCATGAACTCCCAGGGCATGGCCGTAGAGCGTGTGCACTACCGGTTCGTTGAGCGGCATCCACATTCCGACGCGATCCGACAGTCGCTCACCGACGACCTGCGCATACTCCCCCAGTCGATACGAGGTGTCGCGGTTCATCCAGCCGCCCTGCTCCTGCAAGGCGAGGGGCAGATCCCAGTGAAAGAGCGTGACAGCGGGGGTAATTCCGACCGAACACAGTCGATCGATCAATCGGTCGTAGAAGTCGAGCCCTTTCGCATTCACGGTCCCCGAGCCGGTGGGGAGAATTCGCGACCAGGACAGCGAGAGCCGATAGGCGTCGAGCCCGAGCTGTGTCATCAGTTCGATGTCCGATTCCCAGCGGTGATAATGATCGGCAGCGACCGTCCCGGTGTCGCCCCCGACGACTACACCGGGACGGTCACAGAACTCGTCCCAGATCGACGGTCCGCGACCGTCTTCGGCCACAGCTCCTTCGATTTGATAGGCCGCAGTAGCGGTTCCCCAGACGAAGGAAGACGGAAATTCTGGTGTCGGCTGCCGAGTCATGTCGGTCAGTTAATCAAAGAACCGTGCAAAACACGCAGCTTTGTTGGACACTCGACCAGTATCAAGATCCAGTACCGTTCGGCCTAACCGAACGAACGAGACAAAGGCCCTGCTTGATGACGGATAACACCCGCACCCTGACGAGGGCCCGGATCGCCACTTCGGTGGCCTTCGGACTTCAAGGATTTCTGCTCGCCGCCATTCTGACGCAGCTTCCGCAGTACAAGGACTTGTTCGAGCTGAGCGAGACGCTGGTGGTGGGTGCGGTTGTCACTGTGTCCGTCATCGCCGGACTCGGCAGCGTGCTCGCCGAGATGCTGGCGGTACGGACGTCGAGCAAGATGACTCTGCGAACCGGACTCGCCGTCATCGCAGTCTTCGGCGGGGCAACGGGTATTGCGCCCAACGCGGCGATGTTCTTCGTCTTCCTGGCGATCTACGGCATCGGACTCGGCATGGTCGACGCGGCCGCCAACATGCAGGCGGTCTCGATCCAACACGCCAAGGGCCGGTTCATCCTCTCCTCGTTCCATGCTTCCTGGAGCGTCGGAGCGATTGTCGGCGCTCTCTTCATCTCGGCAACCGCAAGTCTCGACATTTCGATCCGCGTGACGCAGGTGATCGCGGGAGTTGTTGTCGGACTGATGCTTCTGGCCTTCGGCCCGCAACTGCTGGATCGGTCCGAGTCTCCGGTTGCCGATGCAAACATCACGAGCACCGCGAAGTTCACCGTCCCTACCCGCGCCTTTGTCCTCCTCGGCGTCGCGATGGCTTTGTTCTACGCGGTCGACTTCAGCGTCGGAAACTGGTCGACTCTCTACGTCAAGGACGAACTGCTCGCCGACGCCGGGACCGCTGCCCTGTCCGTGGCGGCGTACCAAATCGCGGCACTGGTCGCACGACTGACCGGCGACTACTGGGTCGGCAAGTTCGGTGAGACCACCGTCGTGCGGATCGGCTCTCTCATCGGCGTAGTCGGGATGACAGTCGTTGTGCTCGCGCAATCTCCCGCCGTTGCCATCGCCGGTTTCCTCATCGTCGGACTCGGGGTACCGGTGATCGCTCCGATCTGCTTCAGCGCCGCCGGCCGGATGGCTCCCCCGGATCAGGTCGACGCGGTGATCGCACGCATCAACCTCTTCAACTACGTCGGCACCGTGGTCGGTGGTGGCATCGTCGGCGCAGTCGCTGCGTTCAGTGACCTTCGAATCGGGTTCCTGATTCCGCTGGCGTTCTGCGCGATCTTGATAGTTCTTGCTCCCGCGTTCGCGCCGAAACGAGCCACGAGTCCGGTCACCGAGAACGCCGCGTGAGCACTGCGCCCGTGCAAAGTGGTGTACTTGATCGACCGAATTGTGTGCGCGAGAGGTAGAAACTGACGTGACGATCACCGTTGACCGGGCCGGAATCTGGGATTCCGAAGCAATCGCCGACGTGGCAGCGGTGACATTTCCATTGGCGTGTCCGCCGAACGCGTCGGACGACGACATCAGCGCCTTCATCGACAACGTTCTCTCCGTCGACAAGTTCTCCGAGTACCTCACCGATCCGACGCGAACCGTTCTCAAGGTCATTCGCGACGGTTCGATCGTCGGCTACGCGATGCTTGTCGACGACGAGCCCTCCGACCCGGACGTCAAAGCTGCTGTGACTCTCCGCCCGACGACAGAACTGAGCAAGTTGTACGTGCTTCCGGGTAACCACGGGACCGGCGCGGCAGCATCCTTGATGGACGCCGTCGTCGACCACGCACGACGCAGCGGAAGTGCCGGAATCTGGCTTGGTGTCAATCAGGAGAATCTGCGTGCCCAGAAGTTCTACACCAAGCACGGTTTCACCCAGGTCGGCACGAAGACTTTCCTCGTGGGCGCACAACTCCACCACGATTTCGTGATGGAGCGCCCCGTCAGCTGACGGGCGTGCCGATCAGCCGGCCGCGACCTCGAAACGAGAAAGTGCGAGCAGACGCGAGGTCGCGCGCAGGTACTTCTTCTTGTACCCGCCGGCGAGCATCTCGGGAGTGAAGATCTCGTCGAGGCGTGCGCCGGAGACGGTGACCGGGATACTCGCGTCGTACAAGCGGTCGGCGAGAACCACGATGCGCAGTGCAACCGACTGATCCGTTGCGGGGTGGACGCCGTCGATGAAGACGGCCTTCACACCCTCGACCAGCTTGTTGTACCGCGACGGATGCAGGGTGCTGAGGTGCTTGCACAGCTCGTCGAAGTTGTCGAGCGTGGCACCGTCGATGGCGTCGGCCCGAGAAACCAATTCCTCCGACGAGATGGGCTCCGGTGCGGGCGGGAGGTCACGGTGACGGTAGTCGGGGCCGTCGACGCGAATCGTCTCGAAGATCGAGCCGAGCTTCTTGATCTCACGCAGGAAGTCCTGAGCGGCGAAGCGACCCTCACCGAGCTGGCCGGGAAGCGTGTTCGACGTCGCGACGATGGACACGCCGCGCGCGGAAAGCTCCGAGAGGAGGCGGGAGACGAGCATGGTGTCGCCCGGATCGTCGAGCTCGAATTCGTCGATGCAGAGCACGCTGTGGTCGGCGAGCGCTTCGACAGCCTTGTTGAAGCCGAGAGCACCGACGACGTGTGTCAGCTCGACGAAGGTTCCGAACGCCTTCGGCGACGGAACGCTGTGGAAGATCGATGCCAGCAAGTGCGTCTTACCGACACCGAATCCACCGTCGAGGTACAGGCCGGCGCCGGTCGCCTGGGTCTTCTTCCCGAACAATCCACGGCGTCCACCACTACGGATCTTGGTGACGCGCTTGGAGAATTCCTCGGCCTTGGCAACGGCAGCTGCCTGGCTCGGTTCCTTCGGATCAGGAATGTAGGACGCAAAACTCACCTCGTCGAACATTGCGGGAGGCACCATTTGAGCTACCAGTTGATCGGCGGGTACCACCGGGCTGCGATCGACAAGACGTTCATGCATCCGTCAAGGGTATCTACGTGATGTGATCTCTCATGTGCACCGTATGGATATTGCGACCTACTTCACACCAGGCCACGAAGACGAGCTCCGCAGCCTGTACGCCTATCCGGAGAATCTCTCGCAACCCTGGATGCGTGTGAACTTCGTTTCCAGCATCGACGGGTGCGTCTCCGTCGACGGGGTGAGCGGCGGACTGGGCACACCTGCAGACAAGTCGGTATTCGGGATCTTGCGCGAACTCTGTGACGTCGTCGTGGTCGGCGCAGGCACAGCGCGAGCCGAGAACTACGGGGGTGTGCAGATCTCGGACGCAGCCCGGGCCCGACGCACGGCCGGCGGCCTTGCTCCGGTGCCACCGATCCTGGTCGTCTCGGCGCACGCGTCGATCGACCCCGGAAGCCGACTCCTTCGCGATACCGAAGTTCCACCGATCCTTGTTGTCGGTCGCGACGCTGACTCCGCGGCAATTTCGGCGCTGAGATCTGCCGGAGCGCAGGTGGAGGTGACGGACTCACCGAACGTCACCAGCGGCGACATCGACAGGGCCTTGTCGGTTCGCAAGCTCCGTCGCGTGCTGTGCGAGGGCGGACCGTCACTTTTCGGCCAGTTGATCGAGGACAATGCCGTCGACGAACTCTGCGTCACCACGTCACCTCAACTGGTGGGTAGCAAAGTCGGCCGAATCTCACTCTCCCCCAACGCAATGCCCACAGCCATGCGTCCCGCGCACATCCTCGGCGATTCGGACGGCACGATCCTCACTCGATGGGTTCGTCAGCAGCCACGTCGATGAACCTGGCACTCTGGTCGGCATGCGCAGAGTTGCTTTGATGGCCGTCGTCCTCGCGACGTGTTGTGCGTGCGGCGCCGGACCGTCGCTTCGGCCCGCCGTCGCGGTCGAAGGCCGCACCGACGGCAGCCCGGCCCAGAGCGAGGGCCCGTCGCCCGATGCGCCGCCGGCTGTCCCTGGCGTCCCGACCGACGACATTCCGTGGCGAGACTGCACCGGCACGTCACTCGCCGACCAGGCTCTCGCAGCGTCGAGCGCCGGAGTCATCCTCGAATGCGCCGAATTCAGTGCCCCCATCGACGTGACCGGCGCCATCGACGGCAACTTCACGGCCGGGTTGACCCGCGCTCGTACGTCGTCGACGCCTGCCGACGCATACCCGATCGTGTTCACATCCGGCACCGATCGTTCGTCGGGAAACTCGCTCGCCATGCTCGCCGCATCCGGCTTGAACACGGTTCTCGCCGAACATCCCGTGGTTGCCCTCGATCGCCGCGGAATCGACAGGTCCACCGCAATCGACTGCATGACGCCGGAAATTCGGCGCGGACTTCACGATCTGGGCCAATTCGACTCGGACACCACCGGTGACGCCGCCGATGCGGTCGCGGCCCTCGGTCACGACGCCACCATTGCCTGCACGGACTACCTCGACCCCCAAGAACTGAAGTTCGGCGCCGACTCCGCAGCCGAGGACATCGACGCGTTGCGCACACGGTGGGGCGTCGAGACCATCGCTCTGTGGTCGGCAGGGTCCGGCTCGGACATCGCGCTGAGCTATGCGGCAGCCCACCCGAACAACCTCGCGAGATTGATCCTCGATTCTCCCGCTCCTGTGGCCACTGACGCTGCCACCGAAGCCGAGAGCCGCGTGCAGGGCGAGGAAGCGGCATTGACCGCGTTCGCTCAGCGATGCGTGGCGCTGGGGTGCTCGCTCGGACCGGATCCGAAAAAAGCGGTCACCGACTTGATGGAACGCGCTCGGGCCGATGAATTCCAACCACTGTCCGCCGCAGCAGTGTCTAACGCGATTTCGGCAAGCCTGTGGACAGCCGGAACCAATCGTGAGCAAGAAACCCGCTCACTCGCCGACGCTCTGACCGCGCTCGGTACCGGAAACGCTTCACCGATTCGGGAGCGCGCCGCCCGGGCGGAGAACGAGGTGGACGGCGACGGCCAGTTCATCGGACGGTGCACCGACGGTGTGCAGTGGCCGGGGATCGGGCGTGTCCGCGAACTGGCGGACACGTGGGGCACCAACTATCCGGTATTCGGTCGAGACGCCGCGCTCGGATTGCTCGCATGCGCCAGCTGGCCGTCGACCGCCAACTCTCCCCTGCCCAACCAGTTGAAGCCCGCCGTCCTCGTACTGAGCGGTCAGGGTGACCCGGCCGTCGGGAACTCCGGACTCTCGACCGTCACCGGCGTCGTGACTAACGCAGGGTCGCGCTTCGCAACCCTGGACTGGCAGGGTGCGGGTCATCCCGCGGCGCAATCCACGTGCACTCAACAGGCGATGCGCCTCTACCTCGGCGACGCCTCCCTGCCCAGCAACGGAAGCGTGTGTCCGGCCTGACTCGGGCGCTTGTCCACCACGACCGAAAAGGGGTGCATCCCCCGATCACACCCTGCTCCGGTGTACCGTGCCGAAGTGTTCCTTCGACAGCTCGAGCCGCGTACCGGGCGGACAACCCAACAAGTCGTCAACTTCGTTTTGTGGCCGATCGCCGTGATGACCGTGCTCAATCGTGTCATCGTCACAGCAGTCAACGGCGCCATTACCGATGACTTCCGACCGGTCTACAACGCCGCGCTGGCGTTCTGGAACGGGCGTGACGTCTACACCGCAGATTTCAACTCGGTAGACCCCCATTACCTGTACCCACCATCGGGTTCGTTGTTGATGGCGCCCCTGGCCATCCTCGATCCCGAGCGTTCGCGGTGGCTGTTCATCGGTGTCAATGCCGTCGCCATCCTCGTGGCCCTCTACCTGCTGTTGCGCCTGTTCGACCTGACGATCAGTTCCATTGCCGCGCCGATTCTCGTGCTCGGCGCTTTCATGTCGGAGACGGTCACCAACACATTGGTGTTCACCAACATCAACGGGCTCGTGCTGCTCGGCGAAATTGCCTTCCTCCTGCTGCTGATGCGCAAGAAGGATCTGTGGGCCGGCGCCGCGATCGGGCTCACCATCGCAGTGAAACCCACTCTCGCGCCGCTGCTCCTGCTGCCACTCGTTCGCGGCCAGTGGAAGGTGTTCGTCACCGCCCTGGGCATCCCGTTCATTCTCACCGTCGTGGCGTGGCCACTGGCGTCGGATCCGATGGACTTCGTCCGCCGCACCGTGCCGTACCTTCTCGAATCGCGTGACTACTTCAACAGTTCGATTGTCGGAAACGGCGCTTACTTCGGTCTGCCCGAATGGTTGATCCTGCTGCTGCGCGTCGTGTTGGCCGCCATGGTCGCCGTCTCTCTGTGGCTTCTGTACCGCTACTACCGCAACGACGAACTCTTCTTCCTCACCACCGCAACCGGTGTGATCATGACCGCATCGTTCCTGCTGCCCTCACTCGGCCAGATGTACTACTCGATGATGCTGCTCCCGCTCCTGATGTCCGTGGTGCTCAAGAACTCGGTCATGCGGAACTGGCCGGCCTGGCTCGCCGTCTACGGCTTCATGACTTTCGACAGTTGGTGGTCGAACCGCTGGCCGACGTTCGGTCGGGCCGCCGAATACACCAAGAGCACCCTCGGCTGGAGCCTCCTGCTGATCGTGATCTTCTGTGTCCTCGGCTACCGGTATCTGGTCGCGCGTCGCGAAGGTCGCTTGGATCGCGGAATCGATCCCGCCTACCTCCTCGATCCCCCGCTCGCAGCCGTCTCACCTGCCGGCGAAGCCGAAACGGCGACAAAGCATTAGCGTGGAGGCATGAGTTCTTCACACGATGGCATCGACAGCACACCTGAGGTCACGTACACCGAGAGCGAGTGGCGCGAAAAATTGACGCCGGAGGAGTTCGCGGTTCTGCGGCAAGCCGGCACCGAACGGCCCGGCGTGGGCGAATACACCGACACCACCACCGAAGGTGTGTACTCCTGCCGCGCGTGCGGCGCCGAACTTTTCCGCAGCACGGAGAAGTTCGAATCACATTGCGGGTGGCCGTCGTTCTTCGATCCCGCAAACTCCGACGCCGTCATCCTGAAGGAAGACGTGAGCCTCGGGATGCGACGCGTCGAGGTGATCTGCAAGAAGTGCCACAGCCACCTGGGCCACGTCTTCGAGGGTGAGGGATACCCGACGCCGACCGATCAGCGGTACTGCATCAACTCGATCTCGCTGGTTCTCAAGCCTGCTGAGTAAGCAGTCCGTGGGCTACCCCCGTGGTACGGGAGTAGCCCACGGTTCGAGACTTCGACTCAGAAGTCCCAGTTCAGCGCAGTCGGGCTCAGACCGGTCGCATTCAGGTCCTCGTTGCGAGCGACAAGACCGTCTTTGACGGAACCGATCCCGCCACCGATCGCGCCGGAAGTGATGTCCGTCAGTGAGGCGTCGCCGCCCGTGACCTCCTTCGTCACGATCGCAGCGGACGCTCCCGAGACCGCGTCGTCGAAGGCGCCTCGCGCGATCTCCTGCAACCTCGAACCGATCGGAAGCGGGTTCGGGTCCGGCCCGACACGATCCGGCGTCGTCTTCAATCCTGCGTTCGCGAGCCCCTTGATGAAACCGTCGCGCCCTTCGGTCACGACCTTGCCACCGTCGATCGACTGGCGGTGATCCATCGACATCTGACCCAGTTGAATGGCGAGACCGGAGAAGACGCCTGCCGCAGCCTCCACTGCCGCAGCCTCGATCACTCGTATCAATAATTGCTGCAACAACATTCGGACCGTGAGAGTTGTTGCCACCTCCGCCGCCACGACTCCGGCGGTACTGACACCCAACGTCGGGACAGCGGCCGCCACCATGGCGGCAATCTCGAGCGCCAGTGCGCTCAGCGCCGCGAGGATCGACAGTTTGGTGTACTCGATGTCCGTGCCTGTGTCGGTGCACGACTGACCCAGTTCGGCTGCAGCAGAGGACAACCGCTCGAAGACCTCCGCAACTCCACCGGCCTCCGACCAATACCGAGACAACGAGTCGCCGGCTTGACCGTCGATCGATGCCAGTACGGCCTGCAATCCGTAACCACCGGCAGCGGCCGAAGCCTCGATTTGATCGGCCGCACCTGACCAGGCATCACCCAATCGCCACAGTGCCGTTTCGTCTCCTTGCGGCCAGTCGCTGCCTACCGCGACCGACGCAACCGCCTGTAACCAGCCCGGAATCTCGAGTCCCATCAGAGCCCACCCGCCATGTCGTCGGCGAGCGAGGAGTCGATCGATTCGAAACGATCGGCAATCTCGATCAGCGTGGCGGTCAATTCGCGCATCGCGCCCGCGACCAGCGACATCCCACCAACCGCTGACGCCGAACCGGGAAGATATGCGCCCGAGAAAGTGGTTCCGAACTCGTCGCCTCCCCAGCAACCCTCTTCGGCGGCGACCACTGCGTCGAGAGCGCTCCGAGCCTCGTCGAGATCGGCAGCGACCACCGCGAAGGCTGGTGCAGCACTCTTCATCGCGGCCACGTCCACACCTAGTTCAGACATTGCCGGAGCTCCTCAGAACGGTGCGGTCCCAGTGTTCGTCGCCGGTGACCGGTGTGGAGCTCGGACGAGGCTCGAGAATCTCGCGCAATCCGAGCACACCCGGAACCAGGTCCGGCAAGTCGATTGTGGCCGCCTCCGTGAACGGCTTCGTCATCTCGGCAACCTGTCGGCGCATGTCTTCTGCCGCAGAGGTGGCCGTATCCAGAATCAGATTCCCCAACGCTGCCGGCGAATGCTTGCCGTAAGAACTCCCCGAGAGGGTAACTCCCACAATTGCCCCCGAAGCGTCCACGACGATTTCGACGCAGCCGTCACTCGAACGCGCGCTCGCCGCGGATCGAGCGATCCTCTCCTGCAAGTCCGCCAGCGATCGCGTTCGCTCCAACAGAACGTCCTGCATCGAATCGATCTGGGCCCGAAGAACTTCGACTTGCCCCCGCATCGAACCAACATCCGCTGCACTCACGATGGCCCCCACCTTCGATAGATCGTGACACCTGATTCAGGCGCTCACGAGGTTCGACGCGAGAGGTGGCCGATCGGTTCCGTCAGCGCGAACGAAGCACCGGCGGATCGAACGCCTTGACCGGCGGCAGGGCCCCGTCGAATTTCTCGATCTGCACCAGAACGTGCTGGCCGGTGCAGCCGTGCGAGAGCGAGGACGTACCGATGTCCGGTGTCAGAACGTTGGGATTTCCGTGCACACACATGGCGTCGGGATCGGCAGGATCGAGCGGGTCGTACCACGCACCGGTGGACAGCTGGACGACATCGCTCCGCAAATCCGAATCGACGATCACACCAGCAAGGCACGCCCCACGATCGTTGAACACGCGCACCACGTCTCCGGCCGACACGCCGCGCGCGGCCGCTGCATCGGGGTGCATACGAATTGGCTCGCGTCCCTGAATCTTCGACGCCTGGCTCGCAGCGCCGTGATCGAGTTGGCTGTGCAGCCGCGACTTGGGCTGGTTGGCGATCAGGTGAAGCGGAAACTGCGAGGCACGCGGGCCACCCAACCATTCGTCGGGCTCGTACCAGCGCGGATGCCCGGAGCAGTCGTCGTAGCCGAAGGACTCGATGGTCTCGGAGAAGATCTCGATCTTCCCACTGGGAGTCGAGAGCGGATACTTCTCGGGATCCTCGCGGAAGTCGCCGAAGAGCACGAGGTTGTCTTCGGTTCGCATCCGGTAGTGCCCGTCTGCCCAGAAATCCTCGAACGTCGGTGTGTTGCCGCCGTCTGCATCGACAAACGGCCGCCATTGATCGTAGAGGTGCTCGATCCACTCCTGTGAGGATCGCCCCTCGGTGAACTGTTCCCCGAATCCGAGCGCAGAAGCCAGATCGGCAAACGTGTCGTAATCGTCACGCGAGTTCTCGAAAGGTGGAACGACCTGCTGCATCGCAACCAGAAGCGGGTCGTTCCGAGTGCAGCTCAGGTCATTTCGTTCGAGCGAGGTGGTCGACGGGACAACGATGTCGGCGCTGCGAGCCATCGGCGTCCAGTACGGATCGTGAACGACGATCGTGTCCGGCCGTGCAAACGCGCGTCGCAGCCGCGGGAGATCTTGATGGTGATGGAAGGGATTGCCACCGGCCCAGTAGACCAACCGGATGTCGGGATAGGTCAGGCGTCGGCCGTCGTAGTCGAACTCCTCCCCGGGCGAGAGCAGCAGATCGGAAATCGCGGCTACCGGTATGAAATCCGACACCGGATTCAGACCTTGGGAAAATGTCGGCAACGGGTACGGGACCGGGGCTAGACCGGGTTCGTTCATCGAACCGTAGCCGTGCCCGAAACCGCCACCCGGAAGACCGAACTGGCCGAGCATCGCTGCGAGTGTCACGCCCATCCACGGCGCCTGCTCACCGTGTTTGATGCGTTGCAACGACCACGTGACGGTCACCAGCGTCCGGCCAGACGCCATTCTCCGAGCTAGGTCGGTGATGAACTCGGCAGAAACTCCGGAGATCTCCTGGGCCCAGCGGGGATCTTTCGGGACTCCGTCCGTCCGTCCGAGCAGGTAGTCCTCGAAGCGTTCGTAGCCGACACAGAAGCGGCCCAGGAATTCGCGATCGTGCAGGTTCTCCGACGCCAGGACAAACGCCAGGGCAAGCATGATTGCCACGTCGGTGCCCGGAACGGGTGCGATCCACTCGCAGTCGCCATCGACGTCGTCACGCAGCGGACTGAACGAGACGATCTTTCCGCCGCGGGCCCGAAACGCGTTGAGCGCCCCGAGCGTCGGATGATCGCTCGTACCACCGGCATTGACTCCGGTGTTCTTGATCGGCACTCCCCCGAACGAGACGAGGAGATCGGAATGCTCCGCGATGACGTCCCACGACGTGGAGCGCGCGAACAACTTCCAGTGCGTTCCGACCACACGCGGCATGATGACGCCGGTGGCACCGAGCGAGTAGCTGTGGACCGACTTGGTGTATCCGCCCAGCTGATTCAGAAATCGGTGAACTTGGCTCTGCGCGTGATGGAATCGACCGGCGCTGGCCCAACCGTACGAGCCACCGAAGATCGCGTTGTTTCCATGTGTGTCGACCACGCGGCGCAGTTCACGGGAGAGCAGTTCTGTCAGCTCGTCCCAGGAGACCGAGACGAATTCGTCCGCTCCACGTTGGTCGCTGGGACCCGGTCCGTTCTCGAGCCAACCTCGGCGCACCGCCGGGCCGGCAACGCGAGCTCGACTGCGCACCGAACCGGCGAGGTTACCGAGCATCGGCGAAGGGTTCGAATCACCCTCGTACGGATGCACTGCGGTCACCTCGCCGGCGACCGACTCGGCGGTGAACATTCCCCAATGGGACATGTGTTGACGACGCCGGTTCGGTGCAGTTGTCACAGAAACTACCTTCGAAGTAGGTCAGGGAAGGGAAAGGACCAGCTTCTCGATGTCCACGCGCGGCCCCGTGAAGAACGGCACCTCTTCGCGAACGTGCAAGCGAGCTTCGGTGGCACGCAGATCGCGCATCAGATCGACGATACGGATGAGCTCCGGCGCTTCGAACGCAAGAATCCACTCGTAGTCCCCCAGCGCGAAGGCCGGGACCGTGTTGGCGCGAACGTCCTTGTACGAACGAGCAGCCATACCGTGATCGGCGAGCATCTTGCGACGCTCCTCGTCGGGGAGCAGGTACCACTCGTACGAGCGGACGAACGGGTAGACGCAGATGTAGTCGCCCGGATCCTCACCCGCGATGAAGGAGGGCACGTGGCTCTTGTTGAACTCCGCGGGGCGGTGCACCGCCGAGTTGCTCCAGATCGGAGCACTCGCCTGTCCGAGGACCGTGGTGCGACGGAAATCCGCGTACGCGGCCTGCAGCTCCTCGATGCTGGCCGCGTGGGTCCAGATCATGAAGTCCGCGTCGGCGCGCAAGCCGGCGACGTCGTAGATGCCGCGAACCACGACGCCCTTGTCTTCGAGACCCTCGAAGAACAAGCGGGCGTCCTTGACCGCAGCTTCCCGATCATCGCCCAGCACACCGGGTTCCACCTGGAACACGGAGAACATGAGGTAACGGATTTCAGAGTTCAGTTTGTCGAAATCAAGGCGTGCCATGGGTCTATCGTGCCACTCGCTCGAATATCCGTGTAGCCGCCGTCGTGCCGACTGCGACACACGCCGGAACCCCGACACCGTGCAGCCACGACCCAGCCACTTCGAGACCGTCGAACTGCGTCATCTCGGACTCGATTTCAGCCACGATTTCCGTGTGACCTGGGGCGTACTGCGGAAGGCCTCCGTGCCACCGCTGGACGAAGCTTGCTCTCGGCTCCTCGGTGATTGCGGTCACGACCTCGAGATCGGCCCGCGCGAGTTCGATCAGTTCCCCATCCGGCCGGTCGACGATCTCCGATGCACCGAATCGGCCGAACGACACCCGAACGAGATGCTCGCCGCGATCAGCGAGGTGCGTCCATTTCCGACTCGACAACGTGAACGCCTTGGCGGTCAGGTCGGCGTCGGTGGCAACAAGAATCCCCGAATTCTGCGGAAGATCGACCTGCCCGGACAGCCGGAGCGCCACCACCGCGGACGACGCCAGTTCGATCCGCGCAGTGATCCTCGCGATCTTCGGATCAACTCCGGCCAACAGCGTCGCTGCACGCGGCGCCGGGACCGCCAGAATCACCGCGTCGACGCTGCCGAGCGGATTGACGTGCCAACCCGTCCCGTCCCGGCGTAACCCCGAGGCCTCGCCGCGGACGAAAGTCGCGTCGGCGGCCTCCCGTAGCGCATCGAGCAGGACGCCGTAACCGTCCCTGAGCGCTCCGAACACCGGTCCGGGTGCAGGGGTCGGCAACGCAGCCGCGACTGCATCCGTGAGGCTTTGAGCCCCGGCATCGAGCGCCGCAGCGAGCGTCGGCAATGCTGCGCGGACGCCGATGGTCTCCGCCAGCCCCGAGTACACCCCGCCCAGAAGCGGATCCACCGATCGACTGACCACCTGATCACCGAATCGCTGCGAAACCAGTTCGGCAACACTGCAATCGGAACCGCGAGTCCACTCGAACGGGATGGCCGGCTCGGCCGCTATGCGCGCCAGGGTCTGCTCGTCGACAATATCTCGCACCGACTCCGCCGACGCCGGAATTCCCATCAGGGTTCCGGTGGGCAACCGATTCAGTGATCCCTGAGACCAGATCAACGGGCTCAACCCCGCGGGATAGACGATCTGATCGGTCAATCCCAGCTCGGCGAGAAGCGCGGGAACCTCGGGCCGACGGGCGATGAACGCCTCGGCACCGATGTCGATCGGTCCGCCGCCCAGATCAACTGTTCGCAGCTTCCCGCCCAGTCGCGGTGAGTCGTCGACGACCGTGATGTCGGCATCGGAACCCAGACTGCGCCGAAGCCGGTACGCGGCAACCAGACCGGAGATTCCGCCTCCGATCACCGCGACCGACGGCCCAGTGGTCGTCACAGCGAGTGCACCAGCTCCACCGCCGCGGTGATCGCCGTGGGATCGGTGTCGGGAAGAACTCCGTGGCCGAGGTTGAAGATGTGGCCGATGGCACCGGCTTCAATCGCGCGATCCCCTTCGGCGGCGATCCGTCGTACTTCGCGATCGATCACCTCGGGGCCCGCGAACAGGACCGCGGGATCGAGATTGCCCTGCAGTGCCTTGCCCGGACCGACACGACCTGCCGCGACGTCGAGCGGGATCCGCCAGTCGACACCCACGACGTCGGCGCCGGCCTCCCCCATCGCGCCGAGGAGTTCACCGGTTCCGACTCCGAAGTGGATGCGCGGAACGCCGGCAGCGGCAACCTCGGCGAATACGCGCTCGGAATGCGGGAGAACAAATTCCCGGTAGTCGGCCAGCGAGAGTGCGCCGGCCCACGAGTCGAACAACTGGACTGCGTCGACACCTGCCTTGAGCTGCGCTTGCAGGAAGCAGATCGTGGTGTCCGCCAAGCTTCCGAGCAACGCGTGCCAGGTCTTCGGGTCGGAGTGCATGAGCGCTTTGGTCTTCTCGTGGTTCCGGCTCGGACCGCCCTCGACCAGATACGACGCCAACGTGAACGGCGCTCCGGCAAAACCGATCAGCGGAGTCGAGCCCAACTCGGCGGTGAGAAGCCGAACTGCCTGCGCGATTGCGCCTACCTCTTCGGGGACCAGACGCGGGAGTGCTGCGACGTCGGCGACGGAGCGAACCGGATTGGCAACCACCGGTCCGACGCCGGCAACGATGTCGAGATCGATTCCCGCGGCTTTGAGCGGAACAACGATGTCCGAGAACAGGATTGCCGCGTCCACGTCGTGACGGCGCACCGGCTGCATCGTGATCTCACAGACCAGTGCCGGATCGAAACATGATTCCAACATGCCGATCCCCGCGCGGATCTCGCGATACTCCGGCAGCGAACGCCCGGCCTGGCGCATGAACCACACCGGCCGTCGGCTCGGAGTGCGTCCGGTCGCCGCGGCAAGCAACGGTGCGTCGGGCAAAACTCGCCGAGCGCTGTATTCCGCCGACCCGGTGGTGCCTGAATTCATGTTGTCCAACCCGCTCATCAGTCCTCGCGCTCTCCGCCAACGTGTGTCTTCGATCGACTCAATGCTGCCATGTCCCACACTCCGGATCGGACACCCGAGCGGTTCGTGAGCGCCCCCACACCCGAGCCACACTCGGTCGGCGCGCCTCCACCTACCCGCCCGCATCCCCGACTAACGTCCTGACCTGTGACGACATCCGGATCGACAGCCGACCCGGCCGAGTTCCGTGCCGCCGTGGAGGCGATGACCGCTGCGCGGGTTCGGCCCGAGATAGAGGTCGGTCCCATCCGTCCGCCGCAGCGTCTCGCTCCGTACAGCCACGCCGTGGGGGCGGAGGTACTGCATCCGGACTCCGACGTCGTGGCAGAGCAATCCGAAGGTGACGCTTTCGGCCGCCTCATCCTGCTGTTCGATCCGGACGGCGACGAGGCGTGGAACGGCACCATGCGGTTGGTCGCCTATATCCAGGCCGATCTCGACGAAGCCGTCGCCGCGGATCCACTGCTTCCCGAAGTAGCCTGGAGTTGGCTGGTGGACGCGTTGGAGGCGGGGCCGGAACCTTTTGTCGCCCTGGGCGGTACGGTCACGGCCACAACTTCGGTGCGCTACGGCGACATTGCTGGGCCGCCCCGAGCCCATCAGCTCGAACTCCGAGCGTCCTGGACTGCAACTTCGTCCGAACTGGCCCACCACGTCGAGGCTTTCTGTGAAGTTCTCGCCTATGCGGCGGGACTTCCTCCCGCCGGGATAACCACGCTGTCGCGGCAGAACGACTGACTCTGCTACTCGTTTGAGCATTCCCCCGGAAAAATACTAGAACCTGTTCTAAAATGAGTCATGCAACGTCTCAGCGGACTCGACGCGACCTTCCTCTACTTGGAAACACCGACCCAGCTATTGCACGTTTGTGGACTTGTCCTGCTCGACCCCACGACCATCCCGGGCGGTTACGACTACCGGAAGCTGCTTCGCGAGTTGGACTCGCGGATGGCCACCATGCCGACCTTCCGGCGCAAACTCAAGGATTCGCGCCTCAATCTCGACTACCCGGTGTGGGTCGACGATCACGATTTCGACATCGAGCGGCATTGCCATCGGACCGCGGTACCCGCGCCGGGCACCCACGCGGAACTGGCGGAACTTGCCGGGCACATCGCCAGCCAGCCATTGGATCGGTCGCGTCCACTGTGGGAGATGTGGGTCATCGAGGGACTCGCCGACGGACAGATCGCGGTCATGTCGAAGATCCATCACAGCGCCGCCGACGGCATAACCGGCGCAAACATCCTGGCTCAGCTGTGCAGCCTCGAACCGGATTCACCGGCCCTGGTGGACCCCGACGCTCAGGGTGCAGGCGACGCGGGAACGCTTGACATCGCACTCGGCGGGCTCATGGCCGTGATCGCACGGCCCGCACGAATTGCCCGACTTGTTCCCGGCGGAATCGCCATGCTCCCCAAGTGGGTGACGCGCGCACGGAAGGGTGAAGCCATGCCTGCGCCGTTCACCGCGCCGCGGACCTCGTTCAACGGCGCCATCACCGGTCACCGCAACGTCGCGTTCAGCCAACTCGATCTCGCGAAGGTCAAAGCCGTCAAAGACCGTCACGGCGTGAAGGTCAACGACGTGGTTCTCGCGCTCTGCGCCGGAGCATTGCGTAAGTACCTGGAAGAACGGGACGAACTGCCGGAGGATTCCCTCGTCGCCATGGTGCCGGTGTCGGTCCACGGCAAATCCGATCGTCCGGGCACGAACCAGATCTCGGGCATGTTCACGCAACTCGGCACCCAGATCGCCGATCCGGTCGAACGTCTGCACGCGATCAGCGATTACAACGCTACCTCGAAGAACCACAACGAAGCACTCGGGGCGAACATGCTTCAAGACTGGTCGCAGTTCGCATCGCCGGCGGTGTTCGGCGCCGCTATGCGCGTGTACTCGTCACTCAAGCTCGCCGAACGTCACCCCGTCGTGTCCAACCTGGTGGTCTCCAACGTGCCAGGGCCGCCGGTCCCGCTCTACTTTTTGGGCGCGCAAATCAAAGGAATGTTCCCCCTCGGTCCGATCTTTCACGGGGCGGGCCTCAACGTGACGGTGATGTCGCTCGACGGAAAACTCGACGTCGGCATCGTCAGTTGCTCTGATCTGGCACCCGAATTGGATGAGCTCGCGCAAGGTTTCGGGGCAGCTCTCGACGAACTGTTCGAGGCTGAGGTGACAACCACTGTCCCCACTGCGACGTAGAGTCAGTGACCATGTCCGAAGTCACCGATGATGCGACCGAGCCCACCTCCGACGTAGTTCCGCTGCTCGTACCTCGTGACGGAGTTCCGGAAGTCATCACCACTGCCGCCGGCGTCGCAGCCGCCGCGGCCGCGTTGGCCTCCGGCCACGGCCCGCTCGCGGTGGACGCCGAGCGGGCATCCGGATTCCGCTATTCGGCACGGGCGTACCTGATCCAGCTCCGACGCGAAGGCGCGGGATCGTTCCTGCTCGATCCGATTCCGACGGCGCAGGATCTACAGCCGTTGGCCGAGGCGATCAACCCGTTGCAATGGGTGCTTCACTCTGCGGATCAAGATCTCCCCGGCCTCGCAGAATTGGGCCTGACACCGGCGGAACTCTTCGACACCGAATTGGCGGGACGACTGGCGGGCTTCGAACGAGTCGGACTGGCCGCAATAGTCGAACGAACCCTGCGGGTGGAACTTCGCAAGGGTCACGGCGCTGCCGACTGGTCCACGCGTCCGCTGCCGGACGCGTGGTTGAACTACGCCGCCCTCGACGTCGAAGTGCTTCTCGAGCTGCGCGACGCGATGGAGGCCGAACTCGAATCGCAGGGAAAGCTCGAGTGGGCGAAGGAAGAGTTCGAGTACATCCGGCTGGCCGGCCCGCCTAAACCCAAGCCTGACCGTTGGCGTCGTACGTCGCACATCACCTCACTCAAGACCACCCGTCAGTTGGCGGCAGTGCGGGCGCTGTGGCAGGCCCGTGAGGATCTCGCACGCAAACGCGACGTGTCTCCGAGCCGGGTACTTCCCGACTCCGCGATCATCGATGCCGCTCTCAAAGATCCTCAGTCGTTGGACGCGCTCCGCTCCCTTCCCGTCTTCGGCGGACCACGTCAACGTCGTTATTCGCGTATTTGGATGGATGCACTCGAAGCCGCGCGCAGGCTCCCCGACAGTGAGCTTCCGCCGAAGACTCCGCCGATCGTCGGGCCCCCCGCCGCCGGTCGCTGGGCTCGACAGGATCCAGCCGCTGCCGACCGGTTGACGGCGGCGCGCGCAGCACTGTCGGACCTGAGCAAAGAGGTTTCGGTACCGGTGGAAAACCTGCTCCAACCCGATCTGGTCAGGCGCCTGTGCTGGGACTGGAGATTGGAACCCGACTCGGACATCGCCGAAGTCGAGAGCGCAATCGAGACCAAGCTCACTTCCGGTGGCGCACGTGGCTGGCAACGCACTTTGACGGCTCCCGTCCTCGCAGAGGCACTGAACTCCGTGGTCCCGGCCGAGCCCGAAGTGGAAGAGCCGAAATCCTGACCTGACCCCGGTGTGAAGTTGGAGCAATTCGGCACGTTAAGTTACCGGTCAGTAATGGGCAGTAGTACGCTCGATACGAGGCCGGACGCCTGGCCGTGATCGCCGAACCAACGTCTCACCGCCCTTCGGTGCGGTGGGCAGCTCCATCAGGAGGAATTCGCGTGGCTCCATCCACAAACAACCAACGCAACGTCGTCTTCGTCGACGGCATTCGCACCCCGTTCGGCAAGGCCGGCCCGAAAGGCATGTACGCCGACACACGCGCAGACGATCTCGTCGTCAAGGCGATTCGTGAGCTGCTTCGTCGTAACCCGCAGCTCGATCCCGCGCGGATCGACGAAGTGGCCGTCGCAGCCACGACGCAGACCGGTGACCAGGGCCTGACCATCGGCCGCACCGCTGCGATCCTCGCCGGTCTCCCCGAAACCGTTCCCGGATTCGCCATCGACCGCATGTGTGCCGGCGCGATGACGGCCGTCACCACCACCGCGTCGGGTATCGGCTTCGGCCAGTACGACGTCGTGATCGCCGGTGGCGTCGAGCACATGGGCCACCATCCGATGGGTGAGGGCGCAGACCCCAACCCGCGTTTCCTCGCCGACCGCCTGGTCGATCCGAGCGCCCTCGTGATGGGTAATACCGCCGAGAACCTGCACGACCGGTTCCCGACCATCACGAAGGACCGCACGGACGCATACGCCGTGAACAGCCAGAACAAGTACGAAGCCGCCAAGAAGGCCGGCTTCATCGCCGACACCTTGGTCCCCGTCGCCACTCGCAGTTCCGCGGGCTGGGGTCTGGCCACCGAGGACGAGCCGCCGCGCCCCGGAACCACTGTCGAAGATCTCGCGAAGCTCAAAACGCCGTTCCGCCCGGCCGGACGCATCACCGCCGGTAACGCCGCCGGACTCAACGACGGCGCCACCGCCGCCCTGCTCGCCGGTGAGGACACAGCAGCAGAGCTAGGCCTGCCGGTCGGCATGCGCATGGTCGGGTTCGCCTACCAGGGCGTCGACCCCGCCGTCATGGGCATCGGCCCGGTTCCCGCCACGGAGAAGCTCCTGGCCCGTACCGGCCTGAAGATCGAGGACATCGGACTCTTCGAGATCAACGAAGCCTTCGCCGTTCAGGTTCTCGCGTTCCTCGAGCACTACGGAATCGCCGACGACGACCCGCGCGTCAACCAGTGGGGCGGCGCCATCGCGTGTGGCCACCCCCTCGCTTCCTCGGGCGTTCGCCTGATGACGCAGCTCTCCCGCCAGTTCGCGACACGCCCCGACGTGCGCTACGGCTTGACCACCATGTGCATCGGCCTCGGCATGGGCGGCACCGTCATCTGGGAGAACCCGAACCACGCTGACTACCAGGCAGGAGTCAACTAAATGTCTGATATTGCAACAGCATTCGCCGACGAGGTCGTCACGAACGCCTACACCAAGATCATCTCGGTTCCCGGTATCGAGGGCCCGTTTGCACTGATCACCCTCGACAACGGCTTCGACCACACCAAGCCGTCGTCCTTCGGTCCCGGCGGACTCGCAGCATTCGACGCTGCCCTCGACGAAGCCTTTGCCGCCAACCCGGTTGCCGTCGCGGTCACCGGCAAGCCCTTCATCTTCGCCGCCGGCGCGGACCTCAAGGGTGTTCCCGCGATCACCTCGCGTGAACAGGGACTCGAGCTGGGCCGCTTGGGCCACAAGGTGTTCCGACGCCTCCGTGAGTCCTCCGTTCCCACGTTCGCCTTCATCAACGGCGTCGCCCTGGGCGGCGGCCTCGAAGTAGGCCTGCACAGCCACTACCGCACGGTTGCCGCCAACGCGGGCGCGCTGGGCCTTCCGGAAGCATTCCTCGGTCTGGTCCCCGGTTGGGGCGGAACGCAGCTGCTCCCCAACCTGGTCGGCCCGTCCAACGCCGTCACCGTGGTGATCGAGAACTCGCTGAACCAGAACAAGGTGCTCTCTCCCAAGAAGGCACTCGAACTCGGCGTCGTCGACGTCGTTCTCGACTCCGCCGACTTCATCGAGCAGTCCCTCGCCTGGGCGTCGCAGGTCCTCGCCGGCACCGTCACCCCCGCTCGCCCCGAGATCGATCGTGGCCAGGGCTGGGACGACGCGATCGCCCGCGCGAAGGCGATCGTCGACGGCAAGACCAAGGGCAATGCACCCGGCGCCGTCAAGGCCGTCGAGCTGCTCGAACTGGCTCGCAGCACCGACATCACCGATGCCGCTTCGCTCGACAAGGGCTTCGCGGCCGAGGACGAGGCTCTTGCCGATCTCCTGCTGACGGACGAGCTCCGTGCTGGTCTGTACGCCTTCGATCTGGTGAACAAGCGCGCCAAGCGTCCCGCCGGAGCACCCGATCGCTCACTCGCTCGTAAGGTCAGCGGCGTCGGCATCGTCGGTGCCGGCCTCATGGCCAGCCAGCTCGCGCTGCTCTTCGTCCGCCAGCTCAAGGTGCCGGTCATCCTGACCGATATCGACCAGGAGCGCATCGACAAGGGTGTCGGCTACGTCCACACCGAGATCGAGAAGCTCCAGGGCAAGGGACGCCTGTCCCCCGACGCCGCGAACCGCCTCAAGGCACTCGTTTCCGGCTCGCTCGACAAGGCCGCGTTCGCCAAGACCGACTTCGTCATCGAAGCCGTCTTCGAGAACATGGACGTCAAGAAGAAGGTCTTTGCGGAACTCGAGCAGTTCATCGCTCCCGAAACCATCCTCGCGACCAACACCTCCTCGCTCTCCATCACGGAGATGGCGTCCGGGCTCGAGCATCCCGAGCGTGTGGTGGGCTTCCACTTCTTCAACCCGGTGGCCGTGCTTCCCCTCCTCGAGATCATCAAGGGCGAGAAGACCGACGACGCAACTCTCGCAACGGCTTTCGCCACCGCGAAGTCACTGAAGAAGTCCGCCGTCCTCTGCGGCGACAAGGCCGGATTCGTCTTCAACCGCCTCGTCACCCGCACCTTGGGTGAGGTCATGTCTGCCGTCGACGAAGGCACCCCCTTCGACGTCGCAGACAATGCGATCGCCGAACTCGGTATGCCGATGTCGCCGTTCACGCTGCTGGCCCTCGTCGGACCCGCCGTGGCACTGCACACCGGCGAGACCCTGCAGGAGTCGTACCCGGACCGGTTCAAGAGCTCACCCGGACTCGAAGCACTCGTCGAGGCCCGCAAGCCCGGCGTGTGGACCTGGGGCGAGAACGGTCAGGCCGTCGACCCCGAGGTCGCCGCACTGTGGCCGCAGGGTGACAAGGCGTCCACCTCGGAAGAGGTCCTCGAGCGCACACGTCGCGCGTTCGCCGAGGAAATTCAGATCATGCTCGACGAGGGCGTCGTAGCGGCGGCCGAGGACATCGACCTCTGCCTGCTGCTCGGCGGCGGATTCGGATTCTGGAACGGCGGCATCACGCCGTACCTCGACCGCACCGGTACCTCCGAGGCCGTCAACGGCAAGCGCTTCCTCGCGCCCGGTGTTGCCAGCGTCTGAGAATGTCGATAGACCCGTCACGGACGGCGTGCCCTCGGGTACGCCGTCCGTGACGTTTGCGGCGGCTCAGAAGAGTGTTCCCACATCGTCTTTCACGATGTTCTCGAGCGCGCGCTCAGCCACTGCGGCGATGGTCATCGATGGATTGCACGCGGCGGAGTTGCCCGGCAGCAGAGCACCGTCGAGCACGTACAACCCCCGCTGGCCGAGAACCCGCCCGTCGAGGTCGCACACCGAGTTCATGCAGGCACCGCCGAGGGGATGCCACGTGGACGGCAGTATCGCGTTCGTGTCGGTGAGTAGACCGCCTGCCGCGATCCGGTGGGCCGCCGGCCCGATGTGGCCTTGCTGGATCGCCGAATCCCCGTCCTTCGGCCAATGGAGCACCGCCTCACCCCGCGCCGAGTCGTACACGAACCGACCTCGGTCGCGGCTCACACCGAATCCGACCATCACCGTGCTGTGGGCGTCGAACGCCACGGGCGGGAACGACGCCTGTATGACGGTGAACGCGTTGTGCGGGTCTTCCCAGTTCCGGCTGCCGTAGACGACCGGTCCGCCCTGCGTCGCACCGAAGTTCTCGGCGAGATCCGACCAGATGTAGATCCGGTCGGCATTGGTCCCCCACCCCGCGCCGAGCTCGTCCGGCAGATCCGTGATCCGCCCCGTTGCCGCGGCGCGGACCAGGAGTTTGGTGGTGTTCATGCTGCCGGCAGCCATCACGAGCGCATCCGTCGTCAAGATCTTGTTCTCGAGAACCGTGCCGGCAATATCGGTCCGGTTCACGTACACGCGCCACCGCCCGTCAGCTGCCCGTTCGACGTCGGTGACCTGGTGCAAGGTCTCCACGTTCACCAATCCGGTCGCTTCGGCAGCGGAAATGTAGGTGACGTCCACCGAATGCTTGCCACCGTTGTTGACCCCGAGTGCGCCGTCACCGTTGGTGTACGACGGCTTCATCTCACCCCGAAGTTCGGCCAACGCGAAGTTCCAGTCGATCGGCATCGGAATTTTCGACACCGGAAGACCGGAACGCGTTGCGTTGCGCGCGAAGACGCGTGCCGCCTCGTAGTTCGGACTGGAGATCAGTTCTTCGGGTGCAGTTTCCAGTTGTAGCATCCGTGCCACCCGCGGGTAGTGGACGCGGTCCATTCGTGCATAGTCGAGTTCTTCCGGGAAATGCGCGTTGAACACCGCTGCTTCCGGCTGCAGCGTCATCCCTTGGTACACAAGCGATCCGCCGCCCACGCCGGCAGCGCAGATCGCTGTCATGTTCTCACCGGTCACCGTCTCCAGCAAACCTGCATAGGGCTCGAAGATCGCCGGCCTACCGAACAGAGTCGGGTTGGACTGATGCCAGAGGATGCGCTTGTCCGGACGTGCGGGATGCGGAAAAGTTTCGGCATTCGGCCCCGTCTGCCACCGAATCCCTCTCTCCAGCAGGGTGACCGGAACTCCGGCCTCGGCCAAGCGAAGAGCCGTCACCCCGCCCCCGAAACCTGAGCCGATTACCACGACGCGGTGCTCTTCACGTGTCAGCGGAATCCCGGTTGCGGCCTTGGCAGTGCGTTGCGCCATCATCGCAACTCCCACGGCGGCCGTACCGGCCAAGAACGATCTACGTTTGACTCCGGACATGACTGGTGCTCCCTCGAAGAATGTCGCCAGAGAATTCCGGGCACGCCAAAACTAGACACTCACGCAAGGAAGTGTCAAGGTATTGACGGCAACGACGATCTACGAGGTGGATCGCATCGCGGGTCCAAGCCATCGCCCGAGAAAGGCCCGCAGGGAGTCGTCGGAATGGACGAGGTCACTGTCGAAAGCAACAACCGAAAGCCCCAGGCGCACGGCGATTTCCACCGTCTCGTCCAACTCCGCCTCTGTGGCGAGACCACGTTCGACCATGGGAGCGAGCATCTGGCGAGCGAAAGGTACTGCTCGACTCATCATTTCGAGGTCGAAGACGGGGTTTCCCCGCTCGGCAAGCAGCAGCGTCGCCAGAACCGGGTGCGCGCGAACCGCTGTGCGCGCGGCAACGATGAATTCGACGACGTAGTCGCACGCCGTGTCGACCGACTCCACCTGTGCCGTGATCTCCCCGAGAACCTCGACAGCGAGACCGCCCATCGCCTGGGAGACGACCTCTTCACGTGTGCCGAAGATCGAGTACACCGTCTGGCGCGAGACACCGGCCGCGGTGGCAACTGCGGCAATGTTCACAGCCTCGAATCCGCCACCTTCGATCAGACCGAGGGCGGCGCCGAGAATCTTCTGCTGTGATCGCACGATGAAAGTATCGCGCACCGAAATTCCGGGCGACGAAACGCAGTGCACATCCGAGTCCTACCTGCATAAACGGCACGAATGGTTTCGTTTGGCCGCCAAATAGCAGTAGGTTAGGCTGCCCTTCATGAAAACTTCTGTTCGGGGCCTCGCCGCCCTCGGTGCGGCTGCGATTGCAGTCACCGCACTTGTCTCGTGCTCCTCTGATTCAGACACCTCGACAGCATCACAAGGTACGGACGGATTCCCCGTCAGTATCGAGAACACCTTCGGCACGACGACGATCGAATCCAAGCCCGAACGGCTCGTCACCCTCGGCTGGAACGCACAAGACATCCTGTACGCACTCGATCTCACTCCGGTCGGCCAGCCCAAGTACACCTACGGCGCGGACGACAACGGAGTCATGCCGTGGGCGCAGGATTACTTCGACGCGGACAAGACCACACTCTTCGACATGCCGGCGAGCGGCGAGCCGCCGGTCGAGACCATTGCGTCATTGACACCGGATGTGATCCTGGCGCCGTACGAGGGCTTCGAGGAGTCCGTCTACAACCAGCTGAGCAAGATCGCACCGACGGCTGCTTACCCCGGCGCAGCGTGGCAGACGACCTGGCAGGACCAGACCCGAATCGTCGGCAAGGCCGTCGGTAAGAGCGAAGAGGCCGACAAGCTCGTCGACGGCCTCGACGCAACTCTCGCCGATACCGCCGCAGCCCACCCGGAGTTCGCCGGAAAGACATTGGCAGTGGTCAACTTCGACACCGATTCGAGCAACATCAACGTCTACCTGCCCACCGATCCGCGTGTCCAGGTGCTGACGGAACTCGGATTCGTCAATGCGCCCGGCGTCGAAAAGCTCGCGGCGGACAATGCAGGCGGAACCTTCTTCAAGACGATCTCCTACGAGAACATCGCCGACATCGACGCCGATGTGATCGTCGGCTTCACCGACGGCTCCGGCGATCCGTCCGGCATCCCTGCAGTCGGCGGGCTCGACGCGGTCAAGCGCGGATCTACCGCCTTCCTCAGCGACACTCGCGTCATCGGCGGACTGAGCAACGTCAACGTCCTCAGCACGCCGTGGGTCCTCGGCCAGATCACACCGACGTTGAGCGAAGCCGCAAAGCGCGCGACCGCCTAGATAAGATGCAGTGTCGGTCACGGTCTTTATGCTCACCTGCATGGCTGAACTTTCGATCTCCGTGACCAGACACGTCAAAGCATCGGTCGACACCGTGTGGCAGGTCCTCACGGACCTCGACAATGCTGCCGACACCCTCTCCGGCGTGATCCGGATCGAGCGTCTCGCCGGAGAGGGATACGCCGTCGGCACCAAGTGGCGTGAAACTCGGAAGATGATGGGCAAGGAAGCAACCGAGGACATGTGGGTCACCGAGGTCGAGGCTCCCACCCGCACGGTCGTCAAAGCCAACTCCCACGGCATGAACTACACGAGTGGGTTCACCCTGAAGCCTGACGCCACAGGCACGATGCTCGAGATGTTTTTCTCCGGTGAATCCGAATCCCCCTCACGCATCTCGAAGATCTTCACAGCGGTATTCGGTCGATTGGGCGCGCGGGTGACCCGGAAATTCATGGCCAAGGATCTCGAGGACATCGCGACAAAAGCCGAGCGTCTCGCGGGCAGGTAAACCGCCTTCACCTGCATTGATCTTATTGTCTGCATGGTCACTGCAATCAATACTTCATCTCTGCGACCGGTTGATTCGACCTCGGAATGGACTCAGCTGGATAACGGCGCGTGAGTCCCCGCCAAATCTGCCCCGGTGGGCGTAGCGTGCAGAGTGCTCGCGGATGGATCGACGCATCGGGGTGTCGACCGTAGGGCCTTTTGAGGGGGCAGGAATGGCATTCAGCGGAACCGCCGCCGGCGGTGGATCCGGCGCTACTCGCGCCGACGTCGGACATGCAGTGCTCTTCGCCGGCGCCGCCGCGCTCGGTGGTTTTCTGTTCGGATACGACACCGCCGTCATCAACGGGGCCGTCGGTGCGATCCGAGACAAGTACGACATCGGTGCTTCGGGCACCGGGCTCACGGTCTCGCTGACCTTGCTCGGCGCAGCACTCGGCGCCTGGATCGCAGGCACACTCGCAGATCGCCTCGGCCGCATCCGCGTCATGCAGATAGCCGCGGTGCTGTTCATCATCGGCGCCGTCGGTTCCGCCATTCCGTTCAGCGTCTACGACCTCACCTTCTGGCGCGTGGTCGGCGGCCTGGCAGTGGGCTTCGCATCCGTCATCGCCCCGGCGTACATCGCGGAGATCTCCCCCGCTGCGATACGCGGTCGCCTCGGTTCGATGTACCAGTTGGCGATCGTTCTCGGAATCGCTGTATCGCAGTTGGTCAACTACGCACTTCAAGCCGCGGCCGGTGGCGATCGCAATCAGATCGCGGGTCTCGAAGCCTGGCAGTGGATGCTGATGCTCGAGGCCGTTCCCGCAGTCCTGTACCTGATCATGACAACCACGATTCCGGAGTCTCCACGATTCCTGGTGGCGCAGGGCAAGGACGATCGTGCGCGCAAGATCATCTCCGATCTCGAAGGTGGAGATCACGACGCCGTCACCGTGCGCATGAACGAGATCCGCGAATCACTGACGGAGAAACAAGCCAAAACCACGGTGCGTCAGCTCTTCTCAAAGCGGCTCGGCGTATCCCATCTGGTCTGGGTCGGCATCGCACTCGCCGCACTGCAGCAGTTGGTCGGCATCAACGTGATCTTCTACTACTCGAGCACCCTGTGGCAGGCAGTTGGTTTCGGAGCCGATCGCTCGCTGCTCATCAGCGTCGTGAGCGCCTTGGTGAACATCGTCGGTACGTTTGTCGCCATCGCCGTCATCGATCGCGTCGGGCGGAAGCCACTGCTCCTGGTCGGCTCTGTCGGTATGGCCATCTCGTTGGGCACCGCAGCGTTCTGTTTCCATTCGGCAACAGTGACGAAGAACGAGATCGGTGAATCCGTGGCGACGCTTTCCGGCGCCAACGCCACGATCGCACTCATCGGAGCCAACGCGTTCGTCTTCTTCTTCGCTTTGTCCTGGGGTCCCGTGGTGTGGGTACTGATCTCCGAAATGTTCCCCAACCGGGTACGCGCCGCTGCAGTCGGAATCGCCACCGCCACCAACTGGGTCGCGAACTTCCTGGTGTCCTGGACGTTCCCGGCACTCGCCGATTGGAATCTGTCGTACACCTACGCCGGATACGCAGTCATGGCACTACTGTCGCTGTTCGTCGTCCTGAGGTTCGTGAAGGAAACGCGAGGCAGCACACTCGAATCCGTGCAATAGCGCTCTCCCGGTTTCACACCTTCACACCGAAAAGCGGTGGGCCCCGGTTTTTTACGGGGGGCCCCCCCGTTAGGGAATTT
>NZ_JBHWUF010000004.1:0-87946 GCF_042738325.1 Rhodococcus sp. NPDC059969
TGCGGTCTTGGCCGGAGCCTTCTTGGCGGGAGCCTTGGCGGCAACCGTCTTCTTGGCTGCGGTCTTGGCCGGAGCCTTCTTGGCGGGAGCCTTGGTAGCAACCGTCTTCTTGGCTGCGGTCTTGGCCGGAGCCTTCTTGGCGGGAGCCTTGGCGGCAACCGTCTTCTTGGCTGCGGTCTTGGCCGGAGCCTTCTTGGCGGGAGCCTTGGCGGCAACCGTCTTCTTGGCTGCGGTCTTGACCGGAGCCTTCTTGGCCGGAGCCTTCTTGGCTGCGGTCTTCTTGGCAGCAGCCTTCTTGGCTGCAGCCTTGGTGGCCGGTGCTGCTACGCCACGCTTGACTGCCGGGCCGGTGGCCGGAAGCTTCTGTCCACCAGCGATAACAGCCTTGAACTGCGCACCCGGACGGAAAGCCGGAACCGACGTCGGCTTGACCTTGACGGTCTCGCCCGTACGCGGGTTGCGTGCAACACGTGCTGCACGACGACGCTGCTCGAAGACTCCGAAGCCGGTGATGGTCACGCTCTCGCCACGGTGGACGGCGCGGACGATGGTGTCCACGACGTGCTCCACTGCGTCGGTCGCTGTGCGCCTGTCCGAACCCAGCTTTTCAGTCAGAACATCGATGAGCTCTGCCTTGTTCATTGAAATTCCTCCGCTAATTGTGGTCCACCGTCGGACCGACTGAGAACCACGGTAAACCTGATAACGGCAAGAGTCTATGTGCCACGCCAATTCTCATTCAACGTGACTGCGAAATGGTGACCTATTTCTCTTCCCGCGCGGAGTTGCGGATTTCGGTTCAGCCCTGCGAAATTCGAGCCGGAAGGGTAGTCGGTTTCCATGAAGGCCTTGACTTTTCGAACTCGGAAATCGCTTCTACCTGCCGCAATGTCAGTCCGATGTCGTCCAGCCCCTCCAGCAGACGCCACCGTGTGTAGTCGTCAATATTGAACGGCACCACCGTAGTTCCGGCACTCACAGTCCGATTCTCGAGATCTACTGTCAATTCGAGTCCGGGCTGCTCTTCGAGCAACTTCCACAGCAATTCGACGTCGCTCTGCTCGACCTGTGCCGCTACGAGACCGGCTTTTCCGGCGTTCCCACGGAAGATGTCGGCGAACCGCGAAGCGATCACAACCCGAAATCCGAAGTCGGAGAGAGCCCACACGGCATGCTCACGCGAAGAGCCTGTGCCGAAATCGGGACCGGCAACGAGAACGCTTCCCTTGTCGTACGGAGCCAGATTGAGAATGAAGTTGGGGTCGGCACGCCAGCCTGCAAACAGCCCGTCCTCGAATCCCGTGCGCGTCACCCGTTTCAGGTACACGGCAGGGATGATCTGATCGGTATCGACATTCGAGCGTCGCAGCGGGACGCCGATACCCTTGTGCGTGGTAAAGGATTCCATCGAATTTCTCCTCGAGAAGGTAAGTGGGTCAGACCAGATCGGCCGGTGCCGAGAGCGTTCCGCGGACCGCCGTGGCCGCCGCGACGAGCGGGGAAACCAGATGGGTCCGACCGCCTTTACCCTGTCGGCCTTCGAAATTCCGGTTGGACGTCGATGCCGAACGCTCGCCGGGAGCAAGCTGGTCAGGGTTCATTCCCAAGCACATCGAACAACCGGCCTGGCGCCATTCCGCCCCTGCCGCTGTGAAGATTTCACCGAGACCTTCACTTTCGGCTTGAGCACGCACCCGCATCGAGCCGGGAACGATGAGCATCCGAACACCCTCTGCCACATGGCGACCTTCGAGCACCTCGGCCACCGCGCGCAGATCTTCGATCCGTCCGTTGGTGCACGAACCGACGAACACGGTGTCGACAGCAACATCCCGAAGCGGCATCCCGGCGTCGAGACCCATGTAGGTGAGCGCCTTCTCAGCTGCCTGACGCTCGCTCTCGTCGACGATCAGCTCTGGATCGGGCACACGGTCACCGAGTGGCGCACCCTGTCCCGGATTGGTTCCCCAGGTGACGAAAGGCGTCAATGCGCTTGCGTCGATGTGGACCTCGTTGTCGAATTCCGCGCCCTCGTCGGTCTTGAGCAGCTCCCACGCGGCGACCGCTTCGTCCCACTCTGCGCCGGACGGTGCGTGCGGACGACCCTTGATGAACTCGTAAGTGGTCTCGTCCGGTGCGATCATGCCGGCGCGCGCTCCGGCTTCGATCGACATGTTGCAGATGGTCATACGAGCTTCCATCGACAGTTTGCGAATGGCCTCGCCGCGGTACTCCAGTACGTAGCCCTGGCCGCCGCCGGTGCCGATCTTGGCGATGACGGCGAGGATCAAGTCCTTGCTCGTGACACCGGGAGGCAACTCGCCGTCGACCGTGATCGCCATGGTCTTGAAGGGGCGCAACGACAATGTCTGCGTCGCCATCACGTGCTCGACCTCGCTGGTGCCGATTCCCATTGCGAGCGCACCGAATGCGCCGTGCGTCGACGTATGACTGTCGCCGCACACCACGGTGGTTCCGGGCTGAGTCAGGCCCAGCTGCGGTCCGACCACATGCACGATGCCCTGATCGAGATCGCCCATGCGGTGCAAGCGAACTCCGAACTCCTCACAATTTCGGCGCAAGGTGTCGACCTGAGTCTTGGACACGGGATCGGCAATCGGCTTATCGATGTCGATCGTCGGGACGTTGTGATCCTCGGTGGCGATCGTCAGGTCAGGACGGCGCAACGGGCGTCCGGCCAAGCGAAGTCCGTCGAATGCCTGCGGGCTCGTCACTTCGTGAACGAGGTGGAGATCGATGTAGATGAGGTCGGGATCCTGCCCCTCCCCTTTCACGACAACGTGGTCGTCCCACACCTTCTCGGCGAGAGTGCGTGCTTTCTGTGCCATGTCTTCCACCTCTGTACGTAGCCTCGCGTCGGCGGACTACGGGCTGGCCCGCCGCGCGTGAAGTAGGTCCCCAGCTTCTACAGGAGATGCAGGCTGCCCCTGGGAACTGCACTAGCCCTTCAAGAACTGCACTAGCCCTTCAAGAAATGCGCTAGCTCACCAGGAAATGCGCTTGCTCACCAGGAAATGCGGTAGCATCCCACTATGCGAGAAACTGGTATCGACCTATGAGACAGCATAGCGGCATCGGCGTCCTGGACAAAGCAATGGGCGTGCTTCATGCAGTAGCTGAGGAACCGTGCAGCCTCACCGAACTCTGTGCACGAACCGGTTTGCCGCGCGCAACCGCCCATAGGCTCGCCGTCGGCCTCGAAGTCCATCGACTCCTCACCCGCGACTCGGACGGTCAGTGGTGCCCAGGGCCCGGACTCGCCGAACTCGCTGCCACCGCTAATGATCCACTCATTGCGGCGGCCGGACTCATCCTCCCCCGCCTTCGCGAAATCACCGGCGAAAGCGTCCAGCTGTACCGCCGGGAAGGCACACAACGCATCTGCGTCGCATCGATGGAGCCGCCGACAGGTTTGCGCGACACGGTTCTCGTCGGGGCTCGGCTCCCGATGAATGCCGGATCCGGCGCCAAGGTCCTTCTCGCATGGGCAGATCCACAAACCCAACGGACCGTTCTCGCCGATGCGTCGTTCGGCGAACGAGTACTCCTCGAGGTGCGTCGGCGCGGCTGGGCGCAGAGTGCTGCCGAACGTGAGCCTGGTGTCGCCAGCGTCGCGGCTCCCGTCCGCGACTCCGCAGGTGCTGTCATTGCCGCGATTTCGGTCTCCGGCCCCATCGACCGGATGGGTCGGCGACCGGGAGCGCGCTGGGCGGCCGACCTTCTCGCAGCTGCCGAAGCGCTCCACAAGCGTCTGTAATTCGTGACACAGTAAGGTCTTCAGATCCTCGAGCACGCAGGAGTACGACGCGACCATGGCAGGAAAGCAGCGTAGTCAGATCACGATGACCGAGGCCGAAATTTCGAGCTTCGTCGAAAAGAGCCGCACGGCAACGATGGCGACGTTGAGCGCTGACGGAATGCCTCACCTGATCGCGATGTGGTTCGCGATAGTCGACGGCGAAATCTGGTTCGAGACCAAAGCCAAGTCGCAGAAGGCCGTCAATCTTCGCCGGGACGCCCGTATGTCCGTGCTGATCGAAGACGGCCTGACGTACGACACGCTCCGAGGGGTCTCGATGGAAGGCACCGGAGTGATCGTCGAGGATCCGGAAGCCCTCTTCGCGGTGGGAATCAGCGTCTGGGAGCGATACACCGGCCCGTACACCGACGATCTCCGCCCCGCCGTCGACGCGATGCTCCACAAACGCGTCGCGGTACGGTTCGTTCTCGATCGCACTCGTTCGTGGGACCACGGCAAGCTCGGGATGCCTGCGATGCCTCTTTCCGGCTCTACCGCACCGCCGCCGCAGCCCCGAGATTCGTGAGCCGATAAATCACGAGCATTCGAATTCGGGCCGGCGTAGTTTCACCAACAGGCCCAACAACAAGGAGTGAGCATATGAGCGATCTCGACAGCAACACCCCGTCCGAACCCGAATCCCAATCGGAGGAGACCAAACGAAAGTTCCGTGAGGCCCTCGAACGGAAGAATCATCAGAACGCCAAATCGACCGACCATCGCGACGGACAGTCCAAGGTCCACAACACGCACGGCCCAGCCGATCACAAGCGAGAGTTCCGTCGTAAGAGCGGATAGTCCGGACAACAGAGTGAGATAACGATCACCCCCAGTCGAATTCGATTGGGGGTGATTGCTTTTCGCGACCCGATGAAGGTTTCCCGGACACACGAAAAGACCCTCCGATCAATGATCGGAGGGTCTTTCCTTTGTAGCCCCGACGGGATTCGAACCCGCGCTACCGCCTTGAGAGGGCGGCGTCCTAGGCCGCTAGACGACGGGGCCAGGACACGCTTTTAAACGTGGTATTTCAGTCTTGCTCTTGGATGCTCAGCAAGCTTAGCTTGTCTGAGTCCGGCCACAAAATCGACCGGATTTCCGCTGGGGTACCAGGACTCGAACCTAGAATGGCGGTACCAGAAACCGCTGTGTTGCCAATTACACCATACCCCAAGGTCTTGCTCACCAGCCTTGCCCGATCCGCTTCGCTGTTGTGCTCGGCGGCTCGTCTCCGGCCGAAAAGAAGATTACCAGTACCCCTGCCCCAAATACCAAATCGTATGGTCACGGGAGGTTTTTGCTTCATTTTCGGCCGGAAGACCGCCCGATCTAGGCGGTTACGGCTGCCCTACCTGCTCGCAACCGCGCGAGAGAGATGTCGCGACCGAGCAATTCCATCGACTCGTAGAGCGGAGGGCTGATGTGAGAGCCCGTGATCGCCACTCGCACCGGGGCGAAGGCCTTACGCGGCTTGAGCTCCAGATCCTCGATGAGGGCTTTCTTGAGAGCTTCCTCGATGCTTGCCGCCGTCCACTCGGAGACAGCGTCGAGCGCAGCAAGCGATGCGTCCAGAACCGGTCCCGCATCTTCCTTCAGGTTCTTGGCCGCTGCAGCCGGATCGAGGGCAAACGACGCCTCGTCGACGAACAGGAACTTCAGCAGATCCCACGCGTCGGACAGAACGACGATGCGCGTCTGCACGAGGTCCGCAGCAACAGTGAACGTCGCTTCGTCGACGTCGGCACTGATGTGGCCGTGCTCCACCAGGAACGACTTCAGTCGGGCCGCGAAGTCGGCCGGCTCGAGCAAGCGAATGTGCTCGGCGTTGATCGCGTCGGCCTTCTTCTGGTCGAAGCGCGCGGGGTTGGAGTTGACCTTGGAGACGTCGAAGGCCGCCACCATCTCGTCGAGCGAGAAGACGTCGTGATCGTCGGCGATGCTCCACCCGAGCAGAGCCAGATAATTCAGCAGTCCCTCGGGGATGAAGCCCCGATCACGGTGAATGAAGAGGTTGGACTCGGGATCGCGCTTGGAAAGCTTCTTGTTGCCCTGACCCATCACGAACGGCAGGTGCCCGAACGACGGTGTGAAATCGGCAATACCGATGCGGATCAATGCCTCGTACAACGCGAGCTGACGCGGAGTCGAGGACAGCAGGTCCTCGCCGCGCAGTACGTGGGTGATCTTCATCAACGCGTCGTCGACAGGGTTGACCAGCGTGTACAGCGGAATACCGTTGCCGCGAGTCAACGCGAAGTCCGGGACGGTGCCTGCTTTGAACGTGGTCTCGCCGCGAACCAGATCGTTCCACGTCAGATCGTGATCGGGCATCCGGAGTCGGACGACGGGCTTGCGACCCTCGGCAATGTAGGCGGCGCGCTGCTCTTCGCTGAGGTCGCGATCGAAATTGTCGTATCCGAGCTTCGGATCGCGGCCGGCAGCCTTGTGCCGCGCTTCCACTTCTTCGTTGGTCGAGTACGACTCGTAGGCCTCCCCCGCGGCAAGCAGCTTGGCTACGACGTCGAGATGCAGGTCACGACGCTCGGACTGGCGATACGGCGCGTGCGGCCCGCCGACCTCCGGGCCCTCGTCCCAGTTGAGCCCCAACCAGCGGAGGGCGTCGAGGATGGCCTGGTAGGACTCTTCACTGTCGCGCTGCGCATCGGTGTCTTCGATACGGAACACGAACGTGCCGCCGTGGTGACGTGCGAATGCCCAGTTGAACAAGGCTGTGCGCACCAAACCTACGTGCGGGGTTCCGGTGGGTGACGGGCAGAAACGGACGCGTACTTCGCTGTTGGTCATGGCTCACTTGGCTCGGCGATGGTGGATGGTCGTACTACAGGTTAGTCCGGTAGCCCTTCCTCCATCCCCCCGATCACCTACCCGGCAGGACGTTGATTCTCGTCATGTCACCGTCGTAGTAGGCGAGTAGTCGCTTGTCCATGACCTTTCGCCACAGCGGTGGCACCCACGCGCACACGATCATGACCGCGTAACCCGCAGGAAGTTGCGGCGCTTCGGCCGCACTGCGCAGGCTCTGGTACCGCAGACGCGGATTCGCGTGATGGTCGCTGTGGCGTTGAAGCTGATAGAGGAACAGGTTGCTGACCACGTGGTCACTGTTCCAACTGTCCTCTGGTGAGCAGCGGACGTACGAGCCGTCAGGCCTCTTTGCACGAAGCAATCCGTAATGCTCGAGATAGTTTGCGGTCTCGAGGAACGTGAATCCTGCAATCGCCTGAACGGCCAGCCACGGTGCGATTTCCCACCCGAACACCGCGATCAGGCTGCCGAACAGAACAACGCTCATCGCCCACGCGTTCAGGATGTTGTTCCGCCAACTCCAGGTCCGCCGTCCTTGACGCTTCAGTCGAGCGCTTTCGATCCGCCATCCCGAGCGCAGACCGCCGATGACACTGCGAGGCAGGAAGAACCAGAAGTTCTCCTTGTAGCGCGAGCTGGCCGGGTCCTCCGGCGTCGCGACGCGGACGTGGTGACCATGGTTGTGTTCGACGTAGAAATGACCGTAGAAGGACTGCGCCAGCGCTACTTTCGCGAGCCACTTCTCGAGCTTCTCACTCTTGTGCCCTAGTTCATGTGCCGCATTGATTCCCACACCGGCAACAACGCCGGCAGTCATCGCGAGAGCGAACTTCTCCCCCGCAGCCATCGGCGCATTCACCCAGCACCACGCGACGAACACGAGACCGACGTATTGAAGGGGCAGGAACAAGTATGTGCACCAGCGGTAGAAACGATCCTCCTGCAGATGTGGAATCGCTTCGTCCGGCGGACTGTTCCCGTCCTCGCCTGCCAGAAGATCAATCAGAGGAATGACGATGACGATCAGCCACGCCCCGATAGCCCAGAAGAGCCCCAGGCTGAATTTGTCGACCAGGAACCAAGCAGCAAAGGGACTGAGCGGCACCAGCAAACCCAACGGCCACAGGTAGCGCTTCTTGTCTCGCCACACCGGCCGCTGCCCGTTCCGCGCGTCCCCAGCCGCCGTCCGGGAGGCTTCCGCGAAAGTCGTCATCTGTCACCACGTTTCTGCGCAATCCACTCGATTGCCCCATCGGCTTCTATCCAGTTATCGGCCACCCTACTGCTCAGCGTTACATTTCAGGGAATTTGGTCTGATATCGGTTGCGGCAGCAAACCCTCGCGGCGAAGGCCTCCAATCCGGGAATTTCGGTCAAAATGCCAGGGCAGAGCTAACGAAGCTTTGCTTGACTCATGAAACCTGCAGGTCAGTCACGGAGTGCGATCGGCTGGAGTGGGGCGGCAATCCAGACCGCCCTCCAACCGATAGTTACCATCTTGCAACTTTTCTCGATGGACAACTCGCGAGCTCACGGCACGACGGAGGCCCCATCCGGTAAGGATGGGGCCTCCGTCTTCGTGTGACTGAACGAATCGGGTCAGATCAACTCTTGGCGGTCACCGGGTTCGTGAGCGTGCCGATCCCCGAGACCGTGACCGACACGGAATCGCCGTCGACGATCGGGCCGACTCCGGCGGGCGTGCCGGTGAGGATGACGTCGCCGGGCAGGAGGGTCATCACCGCCGAGATCCACTCGATGATCTTCGGAATGTCGTGGAGGAGGAAAGCCGTGCTGCTGTCCTGCTTGACCTGACCGTTCACCTCGGTCTTGATGTCCACGTCGGACGCGTCGAGGCTGGTTTCGATCCAGGGTCCGAGTGGGCAGAACGTGTCGTGCCCCTTCGCACGCGTCCACTGCCCGTCGTGACGCTGATGATCTCGCGCCGACACGTCGTTGGCGATCGTGTAGCCGAGGACCACGCTCAACGCCTTCGCCGCGGGAACGTCCTTACACGGCTGACCGATGACTATCGCGAGTTCACCCTCGAAGTGCACCTCGTTGGAGGTGGGAGGCAAGACGATCGGGGCACCCGGACCGACGATGGACGTATTGGGCTTGAGGAAGATCACGGGATCCGCGGGAGCTTCGCCGCCCATCTCGGCAATGTGGTCGGCGTAGTTCTTACCGATGCAGATCACCTTGCTCGCCAGAATCGGGGCGAGAAGGCGAACATCGGCGAGTGGCCAACTTCGGCCGGTAAATGTGGGATTCCCGAACGGGTGCTCCGCGATCTCCTTGGCGACGAGGGCATCCTCTTCACCTTCGATACTGACGAACGCAACACCATCGGGACTGGCAATTCGACCAAGACGCATGAACGCAAGTCTATCCGGGTGCCGGATACGCCTGACGCGCGCAAGCCGAAAGGCTTACGCGCGTCAGTCTCGTTGGAAGAATCCCTACAGTGCTGCGGTGATCCGGTCACCGATCTCCGTGGTGGAGATGGGGCCTTCGCCTCGCGTTGCCAGGTCCGCGGCAACTACTGCCTCGACCCGAGCGGCGTCGTCTTCGCGACCGAGGTGACGAAGGAGCAGTGCAGCGGACAGGATCGCGGCAGTGGGGTCGGCGATCCCCTTGCCTGCAATATCGGGAGCACTACCGTGCACCGGCTCGAACATCGACGGATTGGTACCCGACGCGTCGATGTTTCCGCTTGCGGCCAAACCGATTCCACCGGTCACCGCGCCGGCGAGGTCGGTGATGATGTCACCGAAGAGGTTGTCCGTGACGATCACGTCGAAGCGCGAGGGGTCGGTGACCATGTAGATCGTGGCCGCGTCGATGTGGCAATACGCGGTTTCGACGTCCGGGAACTCGGCGCCGACGGTCTCGATTGCACGCGTCCAGATCGCGCCCGCGTTGGAGAGCACGTTGGTCTTGTGAATCAAGGTGAGGTGCTTGGACCGGGTCTGCGCCAAGGCAAATGCGTAACGCACCACGCGCTCGGCACCGAACCAGGTGTTGATCGACACCTCGGTCGCGATCTCGTGATCGGTACCGACGCGGATCGCTCCACCGTTTCCGGTGTACGGACCCTCGGTTCCTTCACGAACCACGACGAAATCGATCTCCGGCTGAGCCGCCAACGGCGACAAAGCACCCGGATACAGCTGTGCGGGGCGAAGATTCACGTGATGATCGAGCTGGAAACGCATGTTCAGCAGCAGTCCACGCTCGAGGATGCCGGGTGCGACGATCCGCGGATCCCCGATGGCGCCCAACAGGATTGCGTCGTGCTGACGAATCTGGTCCAGCTCGTCGGCCGGAAGCAACTCGCCGGTGGCGTTGTAGCGACGGGCACCGAGATCGTATTCGGTGGTTTCCAGATCCGGAACCAACTTGCCGAGCACCTTGAGCGCTTCGGCTGTGACCTCGACGCCGATTCCGTCACCCGGAATGACCGCAAGCTTCATGGAGTCCTCATCTCAGTAGAACTGTGCGCCTTTATTAACCGCGGGCGGTTAATAAAGGCGCACAGCAAAAACAAATCAGGAAAGGTCGACCTGGGCGACGCGAGCGTCGAGCTGCGAGACGATTGCCTCGACCTCGGTGTCACCGACGACGCGATCGACGCGCAGGATGACCGTTGCGCCTTCGCCCTCGGCGTCCTGGCTCAACGCTGCGGCGAGAATATCGACGCCCGCGTTACCGAGAACCGTGCCGAGCACACCGAGAACGCCCGGACGATCGCTGTAGTGAACGACGATGTTGTGGCCCTCGGCGCGCAGGTCGAAGCTGCGTCCGTTGATGTTGACGATCTTCTCGACCTGCTGCAGGCCGGTGAGTGCGCCCGTGACCGACGTGACCGTGCCGTCGGCGGCAACCGCACGAACCTCGACCGCACTGCGGTGAGCAAGAGCCTCTGAGTGCTTCTCGACCGACACGGTCACGCCGCGCTGCTCGGCAAGTGCCGGAGCGTTGACGAACGTGACAGCCTCGTCGCTGCTGGCGGAGAACACGCCGCGCAGTGCAGCCAGGCCGAGGATGTCGACGGTTTCGGCCGACAGCTCGCCGGTGGCGACAACCTGCACGGTCTGAACTGCCTCGGGCGACAGCGTCGCAGCGAGGAGACCCAGCTTGCGGACGAGCTCGAGCCACGGAGCAACTTCTTCGCCGACGGGGCCACCGGAGACGTTGACGGCCTCGGGAACGAATTCGCCTGCCAGAGCGAGGAGAACACTCTTCGCGACGTCGATGCCTGCGCGGTCCTGAGCCTCGGACGTCGATGCACCGAGGTGCGGGGTGACAACGACGTTGTCGAGACCGAACAGCTTGGAATCGGTGCACGGCTCGGTGCTGAACACGTCGAGACCGGCGCCGCGAACCTTGCCGGAGACCAGTGCGTCGTAGAGCGCATCTTCGTCGATCAGACCACCGCGGGCGGCGTTGACGATGATGACGCCGTCCTTGGCCTTGGCGAGACGCTCGGCGTTGATCAGGCCGGCCGTTTCCTTGGTCTTGGGCAGGTGCACGGAGATGAAGTCGGCGCGCTCGACGAGCTCGTCGATGGTGACCAGTTCGATGCCGAGCTGCGCTGCGCGCGCTGCGGGCAGGTAGGGGTCGTACGCGATGATCGTGGTCTCGAACGCAGCGAGACGCTGCGCGAAGAGCTGGCCGATGCGGCCGAGTCCGACGACACCGACGGTCTTGCCGAGGATCTCGACACCGTTGAACTTGCTTCGCTTCCAGGTGTTCTCACGCAGGGTCTTGTCTGCTGCGGGAATCTGGCGAGCGGTCGACATGAGGAGCGCGACAGCGTGCTCGGCAGCGGAGTGAATGTTGGAGGTCGGTGCGTTGACGACCATCACGCCGCGCTCGGTGGCTGCGGGGATCTCGACGTTGTCCAGGCCGACACCGGCGCGGCCGATGATCTTCAGCTTGGTGCCGGCAGCCAGAACCTCGGCGTCGACGGTGGTGGCGGAACGGACGAGAATCGCGTCGGCCTCGGGTACCGCGGCGAGCAGCGCCGGGCGGTCGGGTCCGTCGACCCAACGCACCTCCACACCGTCACCGAGCGCCTCGACTGTGGACGGCGCGAGCTTGTCGGCGATCAGAACAACGGGACGGCCAGGCTGGCTCACGTGCAAACTCCCTGATTAGGTGGGTGTGAAGGTGGTTTAACCACCGATAGTTTAGTGCGCGCTGACTTCGAATCCACAACGCGGTAGGCAATACCACATAGTGGACACTTGCGCGGGCAAATTCTCGATGGAATATGAATCCGGACTCAGCCGACCCGGAAAACGACTCCGGCCCAATGCCGTGCTGGTTCAACGGAATTGAACCGGCGCGACATCAGGCCAGTGGAGACGTAGAGCGTGAAACTGCGAATTACGCGGTTTCGGTGATCGGACGATCGACCCAGCTCATCAGGTCGCGCAGCTTCTTGCCGGTGACCTCGATGGGGTGCTCGGCGTTGGCCTTGCGCAGGCCCTCGAGCTCGGTGTTGCCGTTCTCGACGTTGGCAACCAGACGACGGGTGAACTCGCCGGACTGGATGTCGGCCAGGATCGCCTTCATGCGCTCCTTGGTGTCGGCGTCGATGACGCGCGGGCCGGAGAGGTATCCACCGAACTCAGCGGTGTCGGACACCGAGTAGTTCATGCGGGCGATGCCACCCTCGTACATGAGGTCGACGATGAGCTTGAGCTCGTGCAGAACCTCGAAGTACGCCATCTCGGGTGCGTAGCCGGCCTCGACCATGACCTCGAAACCGGTCTTGACCAGTTCCTCGGTGCCGCCGCACAGCACGGCCTGCTCGCCGAAGAGGTCCGTCTCGGTCTCTTCCTTGAACGTGGTCTTGATGACGCCTGCGCGCGTTCCACCGATGCCCTTGGCGTAGGACAGAGCGAGAGCCTGGCCCTCACCCTTGGGATCCTGGTCGATGGCGATGAGCGCGGGAACGCCCTTGCCGTCGACGAACTGACGACGCACCAGGTGGCCGGGTCCCTTGGGCGCGACCATGCCGACGGTGACGAACTCCGGAGCCTTGATCAGGTCGAAGTGAATGTTCAGGCCGTGACCGAAGAACAGCGCGTCGCCGTCCTTGAGGTTCGGCTCGATGTCGTTGGTGAAAATGCTCGCCTGAGCGGTGTCAGGTGCGAGCACCATGATGACGTCGGCCCACTCGGAAACCTCGGCCGGCGTACCGACCGTCAGCCCCTGCTCTTCAGCCTTTTCACGGGACTTCGAGCCTTCCTTGAGGCCGATGCGCACATCGACGCCCGAGTCACGCAGGCTCAACGAATGGGCGTGGCCCTGGCTTCCGTAGCCGATCACAGCAACCTTGCGGCCCTGAATGATCGACAGATCGGCATCGTCGTCGTAGAACATCTCGACTGCCACAGTTCTCAACCTCTCCTTGGATTTTTACGTGTCTAAAAGTACTAGCGGGTGGCCGTGATCGACTTCGGCCCTCGACCGACTGCCACGACCCCGGACTGAACGATCTCCCGGATACCGTACGGATCAAGCATCCGCAGCAGTGCATCCAGCTTGGACCGAGTACCGGTCGCCTCGATGGTGACGGACTCCGGGGAGACGTCGATCACCTTGGCGCGGAACAGGTTCACCGTTTCGATGACCTGCGTGCGCACGCTTGCATCTGCGCGCACCTTGATGAGCACGAGCTCGCGAGCGACGGATGCTTCACCGTCCTGCTCGACGATCTTGATGACGTTGATCAGCTTGTTGAGCTGCTTCGTCACCTGCTCGAGAGGGAACTCGTCGACCGTGACGACGATGGTCATACGTGAGATCTCGGGGATCTCGGTTCCGCCCACCGCAAGGGATTCGATGTTGAATCCGCGGCGGGAGAAAAGTGCGGAGACGCGAGCCAGCACGCCTGGCTTGTCCTCGACGAGAACACTGAGGGTGTGACTGGTGCTCACTTCTGATCCTCCCCTGTGCCCGCGGCGGGTCCGGCTTGCTCGCGTGACATGGCTTCGTGGATGACGGCGGGCTCGGCAACTGCCTCGTCGTCGTCGAACAGCGGCCGGATGCCCCGGGCCGCCATGATTTCGTCGTTGCTCGTTCCGGCAGCGACCATCGGCCACACCTGTGCGTCGGCGGTGACGATGAAGTCGATCACGACAGGCTTGTCGTTGATGGACTGCGCCTCACGGATCGCAGCTTCGACGTCTTCTTCGCGCTCGACACGAATTCCGTGGCAGCCCAATGCTTCTGCGAGCTTGACGAAGTCCGGGATGCGGATGGCGCCGTGCGTTCCGAGGTTGGTGTTGGAGTAGCGCTCTTCGTAGAAGAGTGTCTGCCACTGACGCACCATGCCGAGGTTGCCGTTGTTGATCAGGGCAACCTTGATCGGAATACCTTCGAGTGCGCAGGTTGCGAGTTCCTGATTGGTCATCTGGAAGCAGCCGTCACCGTCGATCGCCCACACCTCGGTGTCAGGCATGCCCATCTTGGCGCCCATGGCTGCGGGAACCGCGTAGCCCATGGTGCCGAGTCCACCCGAGTTGAGCCACGTGCGGGGCTTCTCGTAACCGACGAACTGCGCAGCCCACATCTGGTGCTGGCCGACGCCGGCACAGTAGATGGCATCCGGTCCGGCGAGCTTGCCGACGGTCTGGATGACGTACTCCGGACTCAGCTGACCGTCGGTGGGGCGGTCGTAGCTCAGCGGGTACGTACGACGGATGTCGTTCAGGTACGCCCACCACACGGTGAGGTCGAACGTGGTACCCGTGGCCATGTCGGCACGGATCGCCTCGATGAGTTCGGTGATGACCTCTTTGCAGTCGCCCACGATCGGGACGTCCGCGTAGCGGTTCTTGCCGATCTCGGCCGGATCGATGTCAGCGTGGATGACCTTGGCATCGGGCGCAAAGGAATTCAGTTGACCGGTGACGCGGTCGTCGAAACGCGCGCCGAGGGTGATCAGGAGATCGCTGCGCTGCAGAGCGGCGACCGCGGCAACGGTGCCGTGCATACCGGGCATACCGCAGTTGAGGTCGTGGCTGTCCGGGAACGCGCCGCGGGCCATCAGTGTGGTGACGACGGGGATTCCGGTCAGCTCGGCCAATTCGAGCAGCTCCGGCGAGGAGTCGGACTTGATGACGCCGCCACCGACGTACAGCACCGGTGACTTGGCGTCGGCGATCAGACGTGCAGCTTCACGTACCTGCTTGCCGTGCGGCTTGGTGACCGGGCGGTATCCCGGCAGACGCATCTCCGGCGGCCACGAGAACGTGGTCTGCGACTGCAGGATGTCCTTCGGGATATCGACCAGGACGGCGCCGGGGCGACCACTCGCCGCGAGGTAGAACGCCTCGGCCATGATTCGCGGGATGTCGATCGCGTCGGTGATCAGGAAGTTGTGCTTGGTGACCGGCATCGTGATGCCTGAGATGTCGGCTTCCTGGAAGCCGTCGGTACCGATCAGCGAGCGCGCCACCTGTCCGGTGATCGCGACGATCGGAACGGAGTCCATCTGCGCGTCGGCCAGCGGCGTGACCAGGTTGGTCGCACCGGGACCCGAGGTAGCCATGCACACGCCGACCTTGCCGGTCGCCTGGGCGTAACCGGTGGCAGCGTGGCCTGCACCCTGCTCGTGGCGCACGAGCACGTGGCGGACCTTGACCGAATCGAAGAGTGGGTCGTAAACCGGGAGCACGGCACCGCCGGGAATACCGAATACCGTGTCGACCTCGAGCTCTTCGAGGGCTCGAACCACAGACTGCGCGCCGGTTACCCGCTCAGGCGGGAGCTGGCGACGGTTGGCCGTCTGGGTTGCGGCAGCCGCGGTTGTCGGGCTCGGTGTCCCTGACTTGCGCGGCGTTGGTTGAGGCCGTGCTGTTGGTGCGCTCACTGGGAAATCCTCTGATTTGGCTCCGGGCAACAAAAAACCCCCGTCAGCATCTGCTGAGCGAGGGTGGCGCGTCGTTATCTGGTGAGTTGAAAAATCGACTCAGGCGACGACGCGCCGGCCGATTACGAGCAACTCATTCTGTTTCACGCACTCGACAGTAGAGGCGCTAGTCGCGAACGGCAAACTTGGTGAGTCGACCGTCCCAGAATCTGAGATACATCGGCTGCAATGCGAAGATGTAGAGGTGTCAACTTCGCAGCAGCCCGTGCCACCGGCTCAATCATCCCACACGCCGAAACCACTTCGGCACGTCATCCGCATTTCGCAGCTCGCTTACATGGCGTGCGCGTTCCTTCTGTTCGCGGTCAGCTTCCCGATCTTCGGGTGGCCCGTCGCCTTCAGCTGGTTGCTGATCCTTCCGATCATCGCCGTCTATCTCGTCGCGCGACTGCGCACCACCGTCAGCCCTGACGGTCTCGAGGTCCGCTCGACGTTCTCCAAGCGCACCCTCGCCTGGGACGACGTCAAGGGTTTCCGCTTCCCGAAGCGCAGCTGGGCGCGCGCAGAACTCACCGACGGAACCGAGGTGACCTTGCCTGCGGTCAGCTTCGTCAGGCTTCCCGAGATCGCGATCGCCAGCGGCGGCCGCATCACTGATCCCTATGCATCGGCCGCAGAAGCCTTCGCCGCCAAGGAAGCCGAAGAGGAAGACGCAGCGGCAGAAGCCGAAGCAGAAGCCGAGGTCGAGTCCGACAACGCCGACAACGGTTCGGTCCAGCCCGAAGAGAAGCGCCAATAGCACGCGAGTAGCGTTGAAAGGCCCTCGCTTCTATTTGAGTGGACCAGCAACGATCACATAAGGAACACGCCCATGCCCCCGTTGAGGTCACGCACCACCACCATCGGACGTAATGCTGCCGGAGCCCGATCCCTGTGGCGCGCCACAGGAATGACGGATTCCGACTTCGGCAAGCCGATCGTCGCCGTAGCGAACTCGTACACCCAGTTCGTACCCGGCCACGTGCATCTCAAGAACGTGGGCGAGATCGTTGCCGAGGCCATCAGTGCAGCCGGCGGCGTCGCTCGTGAGTTCCACACCATCGCAGTCGACGACGGCATCGCAATGGGCCACGGTGGAATGCTCTACTCACTCCCGAGCCGCGAGATCATCGCCGACTCGGTCGAGTACATGGCAAACGCCCACACGGCCGACGCACTGGTGTGTATCTCCAACTGCGACAAGATCACTCCCGGCATGCTCAATGCCGCGATGCGTCTGAACATCCCGACCGTCTTCGTCTCCGGCGGTCCGATGGAGGCTGGTAAGGCAGTGGTCGTCGGCGGCGTAGCCCAAGCCCCCACCGACCTCATCACCGCGATCTCCGCCTCTGCCAACGATGCCGTGTCCGACGAAGGCCTCGACGAGGTCGAGCGCAGCGCGTGCCCGACGTGCGGGTCCTGCTCCGGCATGTTCACCGCCAACTCCATGAACTGCCTGACCGAAGCCCTCGGTCTCGCATTGCCGGGCAACGGCTCCACGCTGGCAACTCACAAAGCGCGTCACGCACTCTTCTCTCGTGCGGGCACCACAGTGGTCGAGGCTGCACTCAAGTACTACCGCGACGGCGACGAGTCGGTTCTGCCGCGCAACATCGCGACCCCGGCAGCGTTCCGCAACGCAATGGCTCTCGACGTCGCCATGGGCGGTTCCACCAACACCGTCCTGCACACGCTGGCTGCGGCGCAGGAAGGCGAGGTCGATTTCGACCTCGACACCATCGACACGATCAGCCGCAAGGTGCCGTGCCTGTCCAAGGTCTCCCCCAACTCGGACTATCACATGGAAGACGTCCACCGCGCCGGCGGAATCCCCGCACTGCTCGGTGAGCTTCGCCGCGGCGGACTCCTCGAAACCGACGTCTCCACCGTGCACACCAAGAGCTTCGATCAGTGGCTCGACGACTGGGACATCCGCTCCGGCAAAGCAACCGACGAGGCCATCGAGCTGTTCCACGCGGCTCCCGGCGGCGTGCGCACCATCGAACCGTTCTCCACGGACAACCGTTGGTCTGCCCTCGACACGGATGCGGCCGGCGGCTGCATCCGCGACGTCGCGAACGCCTACACCGTCGAAGGCGGCTTGGTTGTCCTGCGCGGCAACATCGCACTCGACGGCGCAATCCTCAAGACAGCCGGCATCGACGAGGAACTGTTCTCCTTCCAGGGCCCGGCGCTGGTCGTCGAATCTCAGGAAGAAGCCGTCTCGGTCATCCTGCAGAAGAAGATCAAGGCCGGCGACGTTCTCGTCGTGCGCTACGAGGGCCCCAAGGGCGGACCCGGCATGCAGGAAATGCTGCATCCCACCGCCTTCCTCAAGGGCGCGGGCCTCGGTAAGGAATGCGCACTGATCACCGACGGTCGTTTCTCGGGCGGAACCTCCGGGCTGTCCATCGGCCACATCTCCCCCGAGGCTGCCGCAGGCGGAGTCATCGGACTCGTCCAGAACGGCGATCAGGTTCGCATCGACGTCGCCTCTCGCACGCTGGAGATCCTTGTCGAGGACGACGTCCTCGCCGAGCGACGCGCCAAGATGGAGACCTCGGAGCGCCCGTGGCAGCCGGTCGATCGTCAGCGCACCGTGACGACAGCGCTGCGCGCCTACGCCGCTCTGGCAACGTCCGCCGACAAGGGCGCGGTTCGCTACGTTCCGTAAGTTCTGCCAAGAATCGAGAAAAGATCCCCGGCCGCTTTTCGGCCGGGGATTTTTTCTGTCAGTGTGCGTGCGGCTCGCGACAGAGTCGGGTTCATCTCGCCTCGGAGTTCGCCATGTCACGCCTGACGCTGTCGGAGAAGAACGCGGGACCGACCGCGTCCGAACACGCCATACCCCTTCGGTGGTGTATGAGCCTGAACCACAACCCAATCCGATCATCCCGTCGCCGACACACTCTGCCACGACACCTGATTGACGCTCGAGTGCATCCAGGTACGCGGTGTTGCTCCGGCGAGGTGAAACCAGTTGGGTTGATGCAACTCATCGAGAGCAAGACCGACCGACAGGTACCGAATAACCGGGCGACACGCGGAGCACCAACGGAACGATATGAGCTATCAGACATTTCAGACCGAATCGCGCGTCCGGCTCGTGAGCGAATTCACTTGGACGTAGGGTTCCAGACACCAGCTGATCAATTCAGATACATGAGGGGGGATGACTTTCAGTCAGGTGATCATTTCGGTCAGTTCGAGCGAGCTGACTTGCACACGGCGCTCACCAGTGGTTCCCTCATCAGGTCGCTGAGACGCACATCACAACGACGACAGTCAGCCACCGCCCGTCACCCACAAGGTCGACGAGGAAACAACCAAGGAGCAATACATGCCCGGAGTCGGCATATGGCGCACCAAATCCGTCGAGCAATCGATCGCGGACACCGACGAGCCTGAGACAAAGCTCAAGAAGGAATTGACCGCGAAGGACCTCACGGTATTCGGAGTCGCCGTCGTCATCGGCGCAGGCATCTTCACGCTCACTGCTCGAACCGCAGGCAATGTCGCAGGACCCTCCATTTCACTGGCATTCGTTCTCGCTGCCATTGCCTGTGGCCTTGCCGCACTGTGTTACGCGGAGTTCGCCTCCACTGTTCCGGTCGCCGGCAGCGCATACACGTTCTCCTACGCGACGTTCGGTGAGTTCGCGGCCTGGATCATCGGCTGGGACCTCATCCTCGAGTTCGCACTCGCCTCCGCTGTCGTCGGCAAGGGTTGGTCGCTCTATCTCGGCAACGTCATCGGTGCCAGCGGCAGTACCACCGCGCACATCGGATCGATCAGCTTCGACTGGGGCGCACTGCTCATCATCGGAGCGATCACGCTGATCCTCGCGATCGGCACCAAGGTTTCCTCGCGAGTCTCCGCAGTCATCACCGCAATCAAGATCGCGGTAGTACTGCTCGTCATCGTCGTCGGCGCGTTCTACATCAAAAAGGAGAACTACTCCCCCTTCATCCCGCCGTCCGAGGGGGCCGAGAGCTCTGCCAGCGGAATCCACCAGACATTGTTCTCCTGGCTGACCGGCGCCGGTGGAAGCAGCTACGGCGCATACGGATTGCTCGCCGCCGCCAGCCTGGTGTTCTTCGCATTCATCGGATTCGACGTGGTTGCGACCACGGCCGAGGAAACCAAGAACCCGCAGAAGTCGTTGCCGCGCGGAATCTTCGGCTCGCTCGCCATCGTCACCGTGCTCTACGTTGCCGTCACACTCGTCCTCACCGGCATGGTCAAGTACACCGAACTCAAGGACGGCAGCCCGCTGGTCGGCGATTCCAGCGCCACCCTTGCCACCGCATTCGAGGCAAACGGAATCGGTTGGGCACAGACGGCCATCAACTTCGGTGGCCTGGCCGGCCTGACAACAGTCGTCATGGTCATGATGCTCGGCCAGACCCGCGTCCTGTTCGCCATGTCCCGTGACGGCCTCATGCCGCGCAGCCTGGCCAAGACCAACGCCAAGGGCATCCCACTGCGCATCACGCTGATCGTCGGCGGCATCGTCGCCGTCCTGGCAGCCTTCTTCCCCATGGGCACGCTCGAAGAAATGGTCAACATCGGCACGCTCTTCGCGTTCGTCCTGGTCTGCGTCGGCGTTATCGTCCTGCGCCGCACCCGCCCCGACCTGCCGCGCGGATTCCGCGTCCCGCTGGTTCCGTTCGTTCCGATCGTCGCCGTGCTCGCCTGCGGTTGGCTGATGCTCAACCTCTCGGTCGAGACCTGGATCCGCTTCCTCGTCTGGATGGCCATCGGTGTGCTCGTGTACTTCGCGTACGGACACCGCAAGTCGGTCCTCGGTCGCAAGCTCAAGGACGGAACGGCCATCCCGTCTGCGAATGCCGATCCGGTACTCGTCAAGGACTGATCTGTCACAAACGAACCGCCGCCTTCCGATTCGGAAGGCGGCGGTTCGTTTTGGTTGTGCGAATTTCAGATGAGCGGATTGGCACCGTTCAGGAAGATCCAAGTGCAGACGCCGGCAGCGATGCCGAGAATCAAGACCACGAGTGACCCGACAAACGGGCGGGTGGCCCAGCCCCGACGACCATCCAGTGCGATTCGGCCAGGACCCGTCAAGATGATGACGCCGGCGCAGATTCCCAGCAGCATCTCGTATTCGGTACCGGCCGGGGCGAAGTACTCGAGACCCGGGGCGCTCGCCTGACGCAGCGCCCACGCGTTGATCATCACGGCCAGAACCGACGCTGCCGCAACGGGAGTCAGCAACCCGAGGATGAGGAGCGCGCCACCCGCGACCTCACCGACGGCGCCGAGTATCGCCATCCACTTCGCCTGCTGGAACCCGGCATCCGCCAGCATCGTCTCGAACCCGCCCAGACCCGGCCCGTTCCAGATACCGGTCAACTTCTGCAGACCGTGCACCAACGCAGTTCCACCGACGGCCAACCGCAAGGCAAGCAAGCCGAGGTCGAGAGTGCCTCGACTCCGCGGAGCCTCCGTTGTACCTGCCACCGCTTCGGCGGTGGGGACAGCGGCGATCGGAGCGTCGTACGCCGTCTCACGCTCGAGAGCCACCGTCGGTTGATCCGCGCCCGGTGCGCGATACGTCGGTATCTGTTCGGTGAGGGAGTTGGCGTTCGTGGAACCGAAGTCAAGATCGTCGTCGGTACGCGGCAACGGGTTTTTGGCGCTCACCGTCGGAAATTGTTCGGTGGGCGAATCATACGGACTGGACACATTGCCCGTCGGCTTGTCCGCATCCGACAACTCGCTGGGATCTTTTCGCTCGTCAGTCACGTAGGTGAGCCTATGACCGATTCACGAACTCGACGGGGAACCTTGGTCCGGCGTGGCGGCATCGGCCGTGGGTTACGTAACGTCTTGGGCATGACTACGGGTAGGCATGCAGCGCTGGGCGCACTGGCTCTGGTGCTCGGGACATCGTTGCTCGCAGGTTGCGCCGACTTCGACGAATCGACTGCCTCGCCGTTCACACCCGAGCCGACCAACCAGGCCAGCGCCGAAGTGCAGCCCGAGAATCCGCCGCCCTCGACCACGCCGCCGGCGCCACGTACCGGCCCTCTCGGCCCCTGTCAGGACGCCGACACTGCCGTGATCGCAACCTGTCTCGACACCACGGGTGGGCTCGTCACACTCCCGGACGGGAACTCGGGGTTGGTCGCCGAACGTCGGACCGGTCGAATCATGCAGGTAGCGCCCAACACGACGCCCGTCGAGGTTGCCAAGATCGACGTCGACGGTAGCGGCGACGGCGGACTGCTCGACATCGCCCTCTCCCCCACATTTGTCGAAGACAATCTGATCTATGCCTACGTCACCACCGGTACCGACAACCGGGTGGTCCGCATCGCTCCGGGCGACACCGCAAAGGAAGTCCTCGGTGGAATTCCACGCGGCGCGAGTGGCAACGGCGGGTCACTGGAGTTCGCGGCCCCGGACCAGCTCATGGTCCTGACGGGCGATACCGGAAACCCTGCGGTTGCTCAGGATCCCGGCTCGTTGGCGGGGAAATTGTTGCGAGTCCGATCGTTGACGCCCACCGCAGCGCCGCCTCGCCCGGAAGTTGTTCTGTCCGGAATCGGGAACGGCGGCGGCGTCTGTGTGGATCCGGGTATCGCGACGTGGGTGACCGACCGAACCACTCTCGAGGATCGCCTCCAACGTGTCGGCTCCGACGGAACGGTGACGTCCCCCGCTTGGACGTGGCCTGACCGACCCGGCGTCGGAGGGTGCATTGCGGCGCAGGGAGTGGTAGCTGTCGCGCTGGGGGCCGGCAAAGCGATCTCGGCGCTGGCCGCAGATCCAGGAACAGGTGCCGTCACGACCGCGCCGTCGGCAGTGGCGAAAGACACGTACGGCCAACTGGGCGGTTTGGCACTCGGATCCGACGGTTTGATGTGGGCGAGCACGATCAACAAGACTGCGGGCGAGCCGGGGCCGAACGACGACAAGGTGGTCAAGATCCCCATGCCGAGTGGCAGTGGCGGGATCGACTGAGCCTCTGATTTCCATACGCACTTCCAGGACCGGTTGGCCAACCACGACAAAGGAGTCGGAATGAAGGCAATCCAGTACACGAGAATCGGCGCAGAGCCCGAACTCACGGAGATTCCCAAACCCGCGCCCGGTCCCGGTGAAGTGCTCCTGGAAGTCACGGCGGCCGGCGTCTGCCACTCGGACGACTTCATCATGAGCCTGCCCGAAGAGCAGTACACCTACGGCCTTCCGCTTACTCTCGGTCACGAAGGCGCCGGCCGGGTCGCCGCCGTCGGCGAGGGTGTCGAGGGACTCGACATCGGAACCAATGTCGTCGTCTACGGGCCTTGGGGTTGCGGCAACTGCTGGCACTGCTCGCAGGGACTGGAGAACTACTGTTCTCGCGCAAAAGAACTCGGCATCAATCCTCCCGGTCTCGGCGCCCCCGGCGCGTTGGCCGAGTTCATGATCGTCGACTCACCTCGCCATCTCGTCCCGATCGGCGACCTCGACCCGATCAAGACAGTGCCACTGACCGACGCCGGCCTGACGCCCTATCACGCGATAAAGCGTTCTCTGCCGAAACTTCGCGGAGGCTCGTACGCGGTTGTCATCGGCACCGGTGGTCTCGGCCACGTCGCCATTCAGCTCCTCCGCCACCTCTCGGCAGCCACGGTCATCGCACTCGACGTGAGCGCGGACAAGCTCGAACTGGCAACCAAGGTCGGCGCCCACGAAGTGGTGCTCTCCGACAAGGATGCGGCCGAGAACGTCCGCAAGATCACCGGAAGTCAGGGCGCCGCACTGGTTCTCGACTTCGTCGGCTACCAGCCCACCATCGACACCGCGATGGCTGTCGCCGGCGTCGGATCCGACGTCACCATCGTCGGGATCGGCGATGGGCAGGCGCATGCCAAGGTCGGGTTCTTCCAAAGTCCTTACGAGGCTTCGGTGACCGTTCCTTACTGGGGTGCCCGCAACGAATTGATCGAATTGATCGACCTCGCCCACGCCGGCATCTTCGACATAGCGGTGGAGACCTTCAGCCTCGACAACGGAGCCGAAGCGTATCGACGACTGGCCGCCGGAACGCTCAGCGGCCGCGCGGTTGTGGTCCCTGGTCTGTAGATCGACAGTATCCAGATCGACAGCGGTAAAACACTGATGCCCGGCCGAATTCGATTCGGCCGGGCATCAGCGTTCGCTACCGAGGATTAGCTGCACGCCTCGATGACAAGTTCCTTCACACGAGCCGCGTCTGCCTGCCCACGGGTGGCCTTCATGACGTCGCCGACGATCTTTCCGGCGGCCTGCACCTTGCCACTGCGGATCTTGTCCGCGATGTCGGGGTTGGCTGCGAGCGCTTCGTCGACGGCTGCCTTGAGCTTGGTTTCGTCACGTTCGACGACCAACTCCGGGTGCGCCGCGACAACCTGCTCCGGATCACCTTCGCCGTCGAGGACGTGATCGACGACCTGGCGAGCGACCTTGTTGTTGAGCTTGCCGCTGTCGATGAGAGCGACGACCTGCGCAACCTGCGCCGGGGTGATCGGCAGAGCACCGAGTTCGACGCCACGGGTGTTGGCCTGCTGTGACAGGTAGGACAGCCACCACGACCGCGCTGCCTCGGGCGACGCACCGGCCTCGGTGGTCGCGATCACCAGATCGATGGCACCGGCATTGACGAGGTCGCGCATGACCTCGTCGGAGATTCCCCAGTCCTTCTGGATCCGCGCGCGGCGAATCCAGGGAAGCTCCGGCAAGGTGCCGCGCAGTTCTTCCACCCACTCGGCGCTCGGGGCAACAGGCTCGAGATCGGGCTCCGGGAAGTAGCGGTAGTCCTCGGCCGTTTCCTTACGGCGTCCGGCGGCGGTGGTGCCGTCGGCTTCCTGGAAGTGGCGGGTCTCCTGGATGACCTCACCGCCGGCGTCGAGAACTGCTGCCTGACGGCGCATTTCGTAGCGAACCGCGACCTCGACACTTTTGAGGGAGTTGACGTTCTTGGTCTCGGTACGCGTTCCGAGTTCCTCGGCGCCGATCGGCATCAGCGAAATGTTGGCGTCGCAACGCATCGATCCCTGATCCATCCGCACGTCGGAGACGTCGAGGGACTTCAGCAGATCACGAAGCGCCGTCACGTAGGCACGGGCAACCTCGGGAGCGCGCTCGCCGGCACCGTGGATGGTCTTGGTGACGATCTCGACCAACGGCACACCGGCACGGTTGTAGTCGAGTAGTGAGTGGCTTGCGCCGTGGATACGGCCGGTAGCACCGCCCACGTGCAAGGACTTTCCGGTGTCCTCTTCCATGTGCGCGCGCTCGATGTCGACACGCCACGTCGTGCCGTCGTCGAGGATCACGTCGAGGTAGCCCTCGGTCGCGATCGGCTCGTCGTACTGGGAGATCTGGTAGTTCTTCGGCTGATCCGGGTAGAAGTAGTTCTTACGCGCGAATCGACCCCACGGTGTGATGGAGCAGTTGAGCGCAAGGCCGATCCGGATCGCGGATTCGACAGCAGCTGCGTTCACCACCGGCAACGAACCGGGCATGCCCAGACAGACCGGGCACACCTGGGTATTGGGTTCGGCACCGAACTCGGTGGGGCACGGGCAGAACATCTTGGTCGCGGTGCCGAGTTCTACGTGCACCTCCATACCCATCACAGGCTCGTACTTGGTCAGTACTTCGTCGTAATCGAGGATGTCGGGCGCATCGACAGCAGTCATGGTGATCAGTTTATGCGTCTGCGGCTCAGCCGAAGAATGCGGCTGCCTCCTCGTAGCGCTCCTTGGGCACCGTCTTGAGTTTGCGGGTCGCCTCGGCGAGCGGAACGAGGTCGATGGACGTTCCGTGCAAGGCGACCATCTGACCGAAATCTCCGCGGTGAGCTGCGTCGGTGGCATGTACGCCGAAGCGGGTGGCGAGGATGCGATCGTGCGGCGTCGGGGTGCCGCCGCGTTGAATGTGTCCGAGGACGGTGGTGCGAACTTCCTTGCCGATCCGACGCTCGATCTCGTTACCGAGCTGCTGCGCGACTCCGGTGAAGATCTTGTGACCGAACTCGTCGATGCCACCCTCGCGCAGAGTCATCGACGCGGGATCGGGCATCGCGCCTTCGGCGACGACGCAGATGAAGTGGGAGTCACCGCGCTGAAAGCGCTTCTTGACCATCGCGCACACCTCGTCGACGTCGAACGGTTGTTCCGGAACCAGCGTCAGGTGTGCCCCCGACGCCAGTCCGGCTTGCAGCGCGATCCAGCCCGCGTGCCGGCCCATGACCTCGACGAGCATGACCCGCTGGTGTGATTCGGCCGTGGTGTGGAGTCTGTCGATGGCGTCGGTGGCGACGGCCAAGGCGGTGTCGAAACCGAAAGTCACGTCGGTGCAGTCGATGTCGTTGTCGATCGTCTTGGGCACGCCGATCACGGGCACGCCACTCTCGGAAAGCCAACTGGCCGCAGTGAGTGTGCCTTCGCCGCCGATCGGGATCAGGACGTCGATCCCGTTGTCGTCGAGGGTCTGCTTGATCTGATCGAGACCCGCGCGCAGTTTGTCGGGGTTCACGCGAGCGGTGCCGAGGATCGTGCCGCCGCGAGTGAGGATGCGGTTGATGCGATCGTCCGCATCGAGAGGGACCTTGCGGTCCTCGAGAAGTCCTCGCCAGCCGTCCCGGAATCCGACCACGGTACTGCCGTAACGACCGGCCGACGTACGTACGACGGCGCGGATGACCGCGTTCAAGCCCGGGCAGTCGCCGCCGCCCGTGAGGATTCCGATTCGCATAGTGCAGCACCTCTCGTGACCGGATTGTGGATCTTGGTGTCCATCTTCCCCCAGTCACCGTATTGCCGCAGGATAGCGGCGTTGCCGAGCCGCAACGCCGCGCCGTACGGGATCGCTAACCTGGCGTGACGAGCCCGCTTTCGTACGCCAACACGACTGCCTGGGCGCGATCTCGCAGATCGAGCTTCGACAGCACCTTCCCGACATGGGTCTTGACGGTCTGCTCGGCGACGAACAGCCGCTCGGCGATCTCGATGTTGGACAATCCGCGGGCGATCAGTTCGAGGACCTCGCGCTCACGCGGGGTCAGGGCGTCGAGCGCTGCGGGCCGTGCGCGCGGGGCCGCCCGCCGGCTGGTCACATCGGCAATCAGCCGACGCGTCACCGTCGGCGCCAGCAAGGCCTGCCCTTCGGCGACCACGCGTACCGCCCGAATCAGTTCCTCGGCCGGTGCATCCTTGAGCATGAACCCACTCGCCCCGACGCTCAGTGCCTCGTAGACGTAGTCGTCGATGTCGAAAGTGGTGAGCATGAGGACTCGCACCGGCGGTTCCCATCCGGCGGACAGAATCTGGCGGGCAGCGTCGAGTCCGTTCATCTCGGGCATGCGAACATCCATCAACACCACATCCGGACGCAATCGCGCGACCTCGGCGACGGCGATCTTGCCGTCCGGCGCATCGCCGATCACGCTGATGTCGGGCTGGGCGGAGAGTAGGGCTCCGAACCCTTGTCGAACCATCGCCTGGTCGTCTGCGATGAATACTGTGATGGGCACTCGGACAGCCTAGGCGGGCATCGACGGCAACTCGGCCCGGACCTCGAACCCTCCGTCCTCGCGCCGGTTTGCCAACAGCATGCCACCCACGGCCGAAGCCCGCTCACGCATTCCGCGTATTCCATTGCCACCAGTGGTTTCCGACACCGAGTGCTGATTGCCACCCAGTGGCGAAGGTCCGTTGTTCACGAGCGCGCTCACCGATTGCGGGCCGAACGCCACAGCGACTTCGATGGGTCCGCCAGGTGAATGCCTGGCCGCATTGGTGATCGACTCCTGAATGATCCGGTACAGCGCAAGTCCCGTGGATTCCGAGACCGACGCTCGATCTCCGTCGACTCGCCACGACACCGGAAGTCCGGCACGTGTACTGCCGAGCAGCAGTTCGTCCAACTGGTCGACGCCCGGTTGCGGGGCCGTCACCACAGAGTCACCATCGCTGCGCAGCACTCCGAGGAGACCACGAATCTCGTTGAGCGCGGCTCGCCCTGTCTCACTTATCGATTCGAATTCGGTCCGGATCTCCGGAGTGACGGCATCGAGTCGGTACGGCGCACTCTGCGCTTGCACGACCACCATCGACATGTGGTGGGCCACGATGTCGTGCAAGTCGCGGGCGATCCGCGCCTTCTCCTCGAGGATCGTTCGCCGAGTGCGTTCGAGTTCACTGACTTCCTCCTGCTTGGCCAACTGGCGGCGCGAGAGAACCAACCAGCGGATCAACAGGCAGAAGACCACCAGGGCACTCAGCCCGACAGCCCAACCCGCTCCGTCGCTTCCCGGGGCGTTGCCGAGGAAGAGCAGCACCGTGGCGATCCAGGCGACACCGACAACCTGAATGGGCGCTCGCAGACTCACCGCGGCGAGCAAACACATCAGCACGATGATGTGGACGACCTGCCACGGATAGTCGTAACCGGGCGTGTTGTCGAACACCAACGGAATGATCAGTGCCGACACCGCCGACACCGCCCACCCCAACGGTGCGTTGATCCGGATCAGGACAAACGGAAAGGCGGCCAACGCGGCGACGAACGGCATGATCGGCGGCGAAACATGATGCGTCAGTTGCAGTGTCGGCCACGCGATCGCGTAGAGGATCAAGGTGACCGCGACTATGACGAAGTTCCAGAACTGACCGTGGGCCACGAAACGGGTTGCGCGGCGCACTTTCTCCGAATGCACTACCGCCCCGTCGAGGCCGGACAGCATCGACCCGGCAGTGGCGAATGTCGGTGCGGGCGCATCCGGTGCGCCCCTGTTCTTCCTTCGGACCTTGATCACCCGTCAAGCCTATGAAGGCGAACCCCGAAAGTCCTCATACTGCAGTGTGAGATCCCCCTACCTCCGAGGTATCACAGGGGAGGGAATTCTCACCCGAATCGGCGTCGGAGAACCCCTCCACAGAGCGATGACCGCCAGGATTGTCCGTTCATAGCGTGAACGGCATGCGGATCACACGAGTGAAAGACCTCTCTCGAAGCGGCGGCACCTGGGCTGCCATGGCCTTGGCGGCAACGGCGGCAATCATCGTCACTGCCGGATCGAGCGGCGCCGAGCCGCCGCGCACCGAGAACTCGAACGCATCCAGGGCGATCGCCGCCGTGACTACCGCGGATGCCTCTGACGCTGTGACCACCATCCCGGCAGACTTTGCGGCATTCGCGGGCTACACCCCCACCGTCGTCGATGGATATCTCGCCAATCCTCACGGCGACTGCTCGTCGCCGGTCCCACTTCCCGACGAATTCGACTCGGCCTGCAAAGCGCACGATCTCGGCTACGACCTGCTCCGCTACGCGCATTCGCACGGAACTGAACTGGGGCCGTGGGCACGTCAGGTCCTCGACGGTCAGCTCGACGAGCGAATGCATGCCGCGTGTGAAGAGCGGACGTCTTTTGTCTCACGAGGGTATTGCTTCGCGATGGCCGATGTAGCCGTCACAGCCGTGAACGGAAATTCCTGGCGCCAAAGCTATCTGACACCGGTCGCTGAATCAGGCTTCGGTTACGGCGCGGCCGGAGTCTTCGCTGTCTCCGCCCTCGGCTTCACCCTCGTGCGGTCGCGGCGTCTCGATCCGTCGAACGGGTTCTCCTCCTCTCCGAAAGCGGTTGCAGCATGAGCGTTCTGAATGCGTCACGGACCCCTGCCCTCGCCCGAGTCGGGGCGCCCGCACTCCCCCGAGTGTCGACGAGCGTCGCCGTGGCAGCGATGTCCGCCATCTCACTTGCTCCCGGACTGCTGCCGAGATCAGCCGTGCTCCAGGGTGTGTTCAGCGGTCTGCTCGTCGCGGCCGGACTACTGGCGATGTGGGCGTTCTCCGCGGTTGCGCGTCGGCTCGTCTCTGATCGCGTGAAGGCCCGATTCGACGAACATCATTGGCGCATCAGCGCGTTGGGGTTGTCGACGGCCGCCGCCGCGATTGCTGTCTTCGCCGCCTCCAGTTGGCAGAACTCGTTGCGAGCGGCGATGGGCGCACCGTCTGCCGGACTTCTCCACTGGGCGGAGGCGGGTTGCATTGCAGCACTGACCGCACTTGGTCTCTGGGGCATCGGGGTCGGAATTTCGAAGGCGCTGCGGTGGATGGGTTTCGCGCGGAGCGTCGGCGCACTGGTCATGGGTGTTCTCGGAGTGCAGTTGGTCGTCGGTCCCGTCGTGTGGAACGGCCTCGCCGATTCGTTCGACAAGTCCAACGCGTACATCGACACTGCTCTGACGCAGCCACTTTCGGCCTCCGTGTCAGGCAGCCCCGAATCTCTTATCTCCTGGACGTCGATGGGGGCGGAGGGACGCAAATTCGTCGCAGCAGGCGAAGACTCGGTGCGCGTCTACGCCGGTTTGGATTCCGCACCCGATGCCGCATCGCGTGCCGCTCTCGCCGTGAGTGAACTCGATCGCGTCGGTGGGTTTGCCCGCAACAGCGTCGTGGTGGCGGTTCCGACCGGCTCGGGGTGGATCGACACGCACGCAGTCGACGGTATCGAGCAACGGTTCGGCGGCGACGTCGCGATAGTCGGCCAGCAATACTCCGACGCACCCAGCTGGGCGACGTTCCTGTTCAGCCGGGACGAAGCCGAAGATTCAGCCACCGCTCTGTTTACTGCGATCGGTACACACATCGCCTCGATGCCGACCGAAGAGCGACCGGACCTGTTCCTCTACGGACAGAGCCTGGGCGCCGTCGGGGGCAGTGCTGCGTTGATGGAGAAAAGCCCCACCACCGCGTGCGACGTGTTGTGGGCCGGTCCCCCGGCGGGCGCGACGCGGACGGAGGGCGCAACCGTTCTCGCGAACACGTCCGACCCGGTGGTGTGGTGGTCCCCCGCCCTCGCGACGCAGAAGCCGGACCTGAGCCGCGCCGTCCAGGATGCCCCGATCCCGCAGTGGATTCCAGGCGTCACGTTCTTGCAGACGACCGCAGACATGCTCGGTTCGCTCGGTGTTCCCGCCGGCCACGGCCATCGCTACGGAACTGATCAGGGGACGGCCCTGAGAACTTGCTCCTGAAACTGCTGTGCGCCTTTATCAACCGCGGGGGGTTAATAAAGGCGCACAGCAAACAGGTCAGACTGCAGTCGCGATCGGGCCGCGTGCAGCTTCGTAGGCGGCACCGACACGGTAAAGGCGCTCGTCAGCCATGGCGGGCGCCATGATCTGCAGGCCCACCGGCAAGTTGTCGTCCGCGGACAGACCCGAGGGCACCGACATCGCGCAGTGTCCGGCCAGGTTGGTCGGCAGCGTGCACAGGTCGGAGAGGTACATGGCCAGCGGATCGCCGACCTTCTCGCCCAACTTCCAGGGGGTGAACGGGCTGGTCGGCGACACCAATACGTCTACCTTCTCGTAGGCCTTGTCGAAATCGCGCGCGATGAGCGTACGGACCTTGAGCGCCGAGCCGTAGTAGGCGTCGTAGTAGCCCGAGGACAGTGCGTAGGTACCGATCATGATGCGACGCTTGACCTCCGGGCCGAAACCGGCGGCACGAGTTGCGGCCATGACCTGGTCGGCGCTCATGTTGCCTTCGTCGACACGCAGTCCGTAGCGCATGGCGTCGAAGCGAGCCAGGTTGGACGACACCTCACTCGGCAGCACCAGGTAGTACGACGCGAGCGCGTGCTCGAAGCTCGGGCACGAGACCTCGACAACCTCGGCGCCGAGAGCCTTGAGCTGCTCGACTGCGGCGTCGAAGGAGGCGATGACGCCGGGCTGGTAGCTGTCGGAGTGCAGTTCCTTGACAACACCGACCTTCACGCCGCGAAGGTCGCCGTTTGCACCTTCACGTGCTGCGGCAACCACCGGACGCACGGGGGCGTCGATGGAGGTGGAGTCACGCGGATCGTGTCCGGCGATGACCTCGTGCAGCAGTGCGGTGTCGAGCACGGTGCGACCACAGGGGCCGCCCTGATCGAGCGAGGACGCGCACGCGACGAGTCCGAAGCGTGAGACGGTTCCGTACGTCGGCTTGGTTCCGACCGTCGCGGTGACCGCAGCCGGCTGACGGATCGATCCGCCGGTGTCGGTACCGATCGCCAGTGGAGCCTGACGGGATGCGAGTGCTGCCGCGCTACCGCCTCCGGATCCGCCGGGGATGCGGGTGACGTCCCACGGGTTGCGTGTCGGACCGTAGGCGGAGTTCTCCGTCGAGGAGCCCATCGCAAATTCGTCGAGGTTCGTCTTGCCGAGAATCGGGATGCCGGCAGCGCGCAGCTTGGACGTCAGGGTCGCGTCGTACGGCGCAACCCAGCCTTCGAGAATCTTCGACGCACAGGTGGTCGGCATGTCCGTCGTGGTGAAGATGTCCTTCAACGCGATCGGAACGCCGGCGAGTGCCGAAGCGGGTTCGTTTCCGCCTGCGAGCGAGTTGTCCACTGCTGCGGCGGCTTCGAGAGCCTGCTCGCCGGCGACGTGCAGGAATGCGTGGTACTCGGTGTCGACGGCAGCGATGCGGTCGAGATGCGCCTGCGTGACCTCTACCGAGGACACCTCACGCGAGTGGATCTTGCCGGCCAGCTCAGCGGCGTCCAGCGTGGTCAGATCGGTCATTCGCCCTCTCCAAGGATCTGCGGAACCGCAAAGCGATCCTGTTCGACTGCGGGTGCTCCGGACAATGCCTGCTCGGGGGTCAACCCGGGCACGATCACGTCGGGGCGCGTCACGTTGGTGACGGCATTGGGGTTCGCCATGGGCGGGACGTCGTCGGCCGCAACCTCGGTGACCACCTTGACGTGGTTGAGAATCGAATCCAACTGACCGGCGAACTCGTCGAGTTCGGCATCGGACAGGGCGAGTCTGGACAGCCGCGCGAGGTGCGCGACCTCGTCACGGGAGATGGCAGGCACCGCGGGGCCCCTTTCGGAAGAGGACGTGAACATTGCCGGTCCAGCCTAGTTCCTCACCGACACAGACCTGTAAGCACGCCTGCTGTGTCGACCGGTATGCGCGCCCACTGTGTCCACCGCCACGTCGAATCCACCTCGTGTTTCGCTCGTGTGACAAGCATGTGCACCCGGTGTGACCCCGCCGCGGCGCCCACCAACGGGTGCTGAGCAAGTGCAAAGATGGGTGTGGCCCGGGTCGACGTGATCCGGGCGAGAACCGATCAGCGAAAGGCACGCACGTGTCGTACCTGCTTCGCGTCCAACTGCCCGACCGACCCGGTAGCCTCGGCGCTCTCGCCGTGGCACTCGGTTCCGTCGGCGCAGACATCCTCTCTCTCGACGTCGTGGAACGGGGCGACGGATTTGCCATCGACGACCTCGTGGTCGACGTCGAACCCGGCGCACTGCCCGACACTTTGATCACCGCTGCGGAGCATCTGCCCGACGTGCTGGTCGATTCGATCCGCCCCTACGCCGGGATTCTCGACACTCACCGCGAACTCGAGCTGATCGACTCCGTCGCCACCGCCAAAAACGATCGACTACAGGTTCTCGTCGACGGCGCGCCGCGTGTCCTCCGTGTCGGCTGGTGCGTCATCGCGGACATCGGCAAGCACGGGGCTTACCGTGTCGTCGGTAGCGCAGGCGCTCCGGAAACTCATGCGACCGATATTCCGTGGATGCCGCTGGACAAGCCCACCGCCCTCGACGGCGAGGCGGATTGGGTTCCGGACGTATGGCGCGACATGAACACCAGCCTCGCTGCCGCACCTCTCGGTTCCGGCAATCGAGTCCTCATGCTCGGCCGCCCCGGTGGACCCGAATTCCGCCCCTCGGAGATAGCCCGCCTCGGCTACCTTGCAGGAATCGTAGCGACGGTGCTGGGTTAGCCAGGCTGGATAGTCAGGCCAGACCGCGAACCATGACGGTCAGTTCCATGCCGCGAATGGGCTCCCACGCGCGCTCGGGATCGGGGACAAAACCGTTTCGGTCGTAGATACGACGCGCATCGACCATCTCGGGCTGCGTCGAAATGACCACCGAGTGATCGCCGCGATCGTATGCGTCGGCGATCACTGCGCGAACCAATGCGGTTCCGGCGCCCGATCCTCGAGCTTGCGGAGAGACCGCGAGCATGCGGAATTCGAGTTCACCCTTCTGCGCAACGTCGGCGAAGGGCGTACCGGGCTCGGCAATCGTCAACGAACCCACGACCTGATCGCCGAGGACGGCAACCAGCACCCGCCCCTGCTCCACCCGAGTTGCGGTGTCGCGCAGGCGCTCCGCGTACGGGGATCCGTCGGCGACAAATCCGCCGCCCACGTACGACTGCACAGTCAGCTCACCGACGGTCTCGAACTCAGCCGGCAGAACTTCACGAATCTCGATCATGGCGTCACTATGGCACCCCACACGTCAATCTCAGAAATCGGACAAAGTCACTCTGCTGCGTCCAATTCGGTGGGAGCGACTGCATCCGGGCCATCTTCGAGCAACCGCCGGAAGCCGTCCTCGTCGAGCACCGGCACACCCAATTCGACGGCCTTGTCGTGCTTGGAACCGGGCGCTTCACCAACGACGACGAAGGCTGTCTTCTTCGACACCGAACCTGCCGCCTTGCCCCCGCGCACCAGAATCGCTTCCTTTGCCTGATCTCGCGAGTACGTCTCGAGCGAACCGGTGACAACGATCGAGAGGCCCTCGAGATTGCGCGGAATCGAATCGTCTCGTTCGTCCTCCATGCGTACTCCGGCCGAAGCCCACTTGTCGACGATCTGCTGGTGCCAGTCGACGGAGAACCACTCCACGACCGCCGCCGCGATCGTGGATCCGACGCCGTCCACTGCAGCCAACTCGTCGACTGACGCTTCCCGAATGCGTTGCAACGAACCGAATTCGCCGGCCAACGCCCTGGCGGCAGTAGGGCCGACGTGCCGAATCGACAGTGCCACAAGCACTCTCCACAGCGGCTTGTCCTTGGCCGAATCAAGATTGGCCAGCAAGCGTTTTCCGTTGGCGGACAGTGCTCCCGCATTGGTACGGAAGATAGGAACATCGATCAGTTTCTCGGCGTCGAGGGAGAAGAGATCACCCTCGTCGCCGATGACCTTCGCTTCCAGCAGACCGGTCGCGGCCTCGTATCCGAGCACCTCGATGTCGAACGCCCCGCGACCGGCAACGTGGAACACGCGCTCGCGCAACTGCGCCGGGCAGTACTGCTGATTGGGGCATCGCACGTCGACGTCGCCCTCTTTTGCCGGTGCCAACAACGTGCCGCACTCGGGACAGTGCGTCGGCATGACGAACTCGCGCTCGGTACCGTCGCGCACGTCTGCCACGGGCCCGAGGACCTCGGGGATGACGTCTCCGGCCTTACGCAACACCACGGTGTCGCCGATCAGCACACCCTTGCGCTTGACCTCGGATCCGTTGTGCAGCGTGGCCAAGGACACAGTGGAACCTGCCACCGTGACGGGTTCCATGTACGCGAACGGCGTCACGCGTCCCGTGCGCCCGACGCTGACCCGGATGTCGAGGAGCTTGGTCGTGACCTCTTCCGGCGGGTACTTGTACGCGATCGCCCACCGCGGTGCGCGAGACGTGGTGCCCAGACGTCGATGCAACGACATCTCGTCGACCTTGACCACCAGGCCGTCGATCTCGTGCTCGACGTCGTGGCGATGTTCTCCCCAGTACTTCATCTTCTCGACCACGGCGTCGGCGCCGACCACCCGCGAGGTGTGCGTGGACACCGGCAGACCCCAGGCGGCGAGGGCCACGTAGGCGTCGTACTGCGAAGCCGGATCGAAACCTTCCATGCGTCCGAACCCGTGGCAGATCATGCCGAGGCGACGACGCGCGGTGACGGCCGGATTCTTCTGACGCAGGGAGCCCGCCGCGGAGTTGCGCGGATTGGCGAACGGCGCTTTGCCCTCCTCCACCAGCGAGGCATTGAGTGCAGCGAAGTCCTCGAGGCGGAAGAACACCTCACCGCGCACCTCGAGCAGGCTCGGAATCGGGTACTCGTCCGTGGCGGTGAGCCGCTCCGGGATGTCGTTGATCGTCAGGGCGTTGAGTGTGACCAGCTCGCCGGTGCGACCGTCGCCGCGGGTAGCGGCGCGCACGAGTTTGCCGTTCTCGTAGACAAGGTTGAGTGCAACACCGTCGATCTTCACTTCGCACAGATAGTGCAGTTCGGGCCCGGTTTCCTGCTCTACCTTGGCGATCCATCCACGCAGTTCGGACTCGTCGAAGACGTTGTCGAGGCTGAGCATCCGCTCGAGGTGATCGACGGAGGTGAAGTCCGTCGCGAATCCGCCGCCGACCAGTTGCGTCGGAGAGTCGGCAGTCCGCAGATCCGGATACCGCTCTTCGAGAGCATTGAGCTGCCCGAGCAATGTGTCGAATGCACCGTCCGAAATGACGGGCGCATCACGAACGTAGTAGCGGAACTGATGCTGGCGTACCTCTTCGGCCAGCTCCGTCCACTGCTCGCGCGCCTCGTTGGGCGCTGGCTGCATTGCATCCGCGGTTTCAGTCACAGCTAGAAGATTATCGGGTCACACCGACACACCACATGACTCCACGCATCAGAACGCCGACGGATCGTCCACCAATGCCTTGCCGACGTCTGTGCTCAGTCGAAGAGCGGCACGAGCCCACTCCAGGCTCGCACCCGCAAGACCACAACGCGGAGTGACCGCGACCTGGTTCTGCAGGAGTTCACGCGAGAATCCGAGACGATCGATCAGCGTGACGGCGGGAATCGCGCACTCTTTCCACGTCACCGGCTTTTCCGGCTCCACGGACGGAACCAGACCGAGCGCCAATTCCTTGCCGGCGTCGAACAACTGGCCGATACCGTCGAGATCGCGTGAGCCGATGAGCGACATGTCGAAGCTCACGCCGAACGCCTGACTTCGCCTCAATAGATCCCACGGCATGTCGGCGCCGCAGCTGTGGACGATCGTGGGCAGCCCGCAACCGCTGATCGTCGAGTCGAGAACGGCGAGCGCCTCGGGTTCGGGCAAAGCCGGAACGCTCTCCATCTTGGTGCGCCCTGGCAGCGAACCGGCCAGTACGGCCGCGATCTGAGGCTCGTCCAACTGGATCACCACTGCGGCGCCGGTCCGGCGAGTGACCTCGGCCGCATGACGCGCGAGACCCTCACCGAGTGATTCGGCGATGTCGCGGAGCGCCCCGCGGTCGACGAGAACTCGTGAGCCGTTCGCGACCTCGATCTCGGCGCCGAGCGTCAACGGGCCGGCAGCTTGAAGCTTGATCACGTGATCTCCGCCGACCAAGCGAGCCGACTCCCAGGCTTCCTCGAGTGCGTCGAGATCCTGATTCAGGAAGTCCTCGGCCCGCTTCGCGACGTTGCCCCGCCGAGGCACGACGCGATAGGCACGTGTCGAGGCGTCGAGGTTGATGTCGACCAAAATGGCGCCTGCCCGGCCGACCATGTCTGCGCCGAGACCCCGGCTCGGCAGCTCCACCAGATGTGGGAAACCGCCAAGCTCTCCGAGGATGGTTGCGGCACTTTCGCGGGCATCCGTGCCCGGCCAGGATCCGATTCCGGTGACGAGGCCACCGATGGAAACCTGCTGCGTCACAGTGTGTTCGGCTCGGATTCGGTGCCCGAGATGGTGCCACTGCCGAGAACCTGGTCGCCCAGCTCGCTGTCGGGGCGATACAACACGACAGCTTGACCCTTTGCGACGCCGGTCAGTGGTTCGCGCAACGAAATCGAGATACCGCCGCTCGAAGTACCGTCATCGACGGCCTCCGCGACGGCCTGTGCCAGTCCGCCGTGCGCACGAACCTGCACCATGCATTCGACGGGGCCTTCCGGCGCCTGGCCCGAAGTCCAGACCGCACGCTGCGCCGAGATGGCCCAGACGTCGAGGTTCTTGGCCGAACCCACTCGGACCGTTCCGGTTTCGGGCTCGATCGCGGTCACGTACCGCGGGCGGCCGTCACCCGCCGGACCTTCGACGCCGAGACCCTTGCGCTGTCCGATCGTGAAGCCGTGGACGCCGTCGTGCGCGGCGAGGACTTCACCGGAATCGGCGTCGACAACGCTTCCGGGACGAACGCCGATGCGCGCACCCAGGAATGCTCGTGTGTCACCGGTCGGGATGAAGCAGATGTCGTGGCTGTCAGGCTTGTTCGCCACAGCGAGGCCGCGCTCGGCCGCTTCCTCGCGGATCTGTTCCTTCGGGGTGTCACCGATCGGGAACATCGCGCGTGAAAGCTGCTCTGCCGTCAGCACACCGAGGACGTACGACTGATCCTTGTCCGCGTCGACCGCCCGGCGCAGCACGCCGTCTTCGAGGCGTGCGTAGTGACCGGTCGCCACGGCGTCGAAGCCGAGAGCGACCGCACGATCGGCGAGTGCGGTGAACTTGATCTTCTCGTTGCAACGCAGGCAGGGGTTGGGGGTCTCACCTGCCGCGTAGGACGCCACGAAGTCGTCGATCACGTCTTCCTTGAAGCGATCGGCGAAATCCCAGACGTAAAAGGGGATTCCGAGGACGTCGGCGGCGCGCCTGGCGTCGCCGGCATCTTCCTTCGAGCAGCAACCCCGCGAACCCGTACGCAATGCGCCCGGCGCCGTGGACAGCGCAAGATGAACGCCGACGACGTCATGTCCGGCGGCAACAGCGCGGGCGGCGGCGACAGCGGAGTCGACACCTCCGCTCATGGCTGCGAGTACTCGCATCAGCGATCCCCTCCACGCGAACCGGCACCGGCAAGACCGGCGGCCCGAGCGCGCTCTACTACTTGTGGAAGCGCTGCGAGCAGCGCATCCACATCGGTGACACTCGACGTATGTCCGAGCGAAAATCTCAGTGAGCCACGCGCTACGGGCGATTCGACGCCCATCGCGATCAACACGTGACTGGCCCGGGCCACACCGGCAGTGCAGGCCGAACCGGTGGAACATTCGATACCTGCTGCGTCGAGGAGCATCAGCAACGAATCGCCCTCGCAGCCGGGAAAGGTGAAGTGTGCGTTACCGGGAAGCCGATCGGAACCGGTCGGGCCGTTGAGCACCGACTCGGGAAGGATCTCCAGGACTCCCTCGATCAAACGGTCACGCAGCTGCGCCAATTCCCTTGTGCTGGAATCGAAGTTCTCGACGTTTGCGCGCAGCGCCGCAGCCATTCCGACAACTCCCGCGGTATCCGGAGTGCCCGAACGCAGATCACGTTCGTGCCCACCGCCGTGAAGGAGCGGCACACAGGGAACCTGGCGTCCGAGCAAGAGTGCACCGACGCCGTGGGGACCACCGAATTTATGTGCCGCGATGCTCAGCGCGGACAACTTGCTCGCTGCGAAGTCGACGGGCAATTGAGCAACGGCCTGGACCGCGTCGCTGTGCATCGGAATCTCGAACTCGGCCGAAATCTCCGCCAACTCCACGATCGGCATGATCGAGCCGACCTCGTTGTTGGCCCACATCACCGTCACCAGTGCTACTTCGTCGGCGTGGACGGACAGTTCGTCGCGCAACGTCTGCGGATCGACCACACCGTTCTCGTCGACCGGCAACCACGTCACGCGCGCGCCCTCGTGCTGCTCGAGCCACTCGACGGCGTCGAGCACAGCATGATGCTCGACGGAGCTGGCCAGAATGCGAGTGCGTCGTGGATCGGCGTCACGGCGAGCCCAGTAGATGCCCTTGACCGCGAGGTTGTCGCTCTCGGTTCCCCCGGAGGTGAAGATGACCTCCGACGGCCGCGCGCCCAGGCTGGCGGCGATCGATTCGCGCGATTCCTCGACGCGGCGCCGGGCCGCCCGGCCGGAGCCGTGCAGCGAGGACGCGTTGCCCACGGTTTTGAAGGTATCGGTCATCGCCTCGATAGCGGCTGCCGACATCGGAGTCGTGGCGGCATGATCGAGGTACACCGGAAATCCGGCGTGGGCACTGTGTGCAGGCAGAGTCATGGCTTGACAAGGATAGCCCAGCACGAGAGCTCGCCCAGCCTCGCTCAGCAGGCTAAGCGCTCATCGCCGGGGAGGGATCGATTTGTCCCACGGCTTGTGTCACGAGTTCCGGTGCGGGGTCGAAGATGTCGTGAGCTGCCAGATCGATGACGTCGACGCCGCGTACGGCTCTCTCGCATCGCTGCGCGAGATCGGCTCGGCACTCCCCTGCCTCCTCGAGCGGAGCCAGCCTGACCTTCACCTCGACGTTCTTCTGACGCAGGATCCGACGGATGGACTGACCGATCGTTTCGGTGCCGACAAAGCACGGTCCGGTGCACAGGGAACCGTCGGCGTTCTCGTATCGGATCGCCATCGGTTGAACCGGGCATTCGGCGTCGACGGCAGCTTGGAACATCGCCGGGCGGAAACCGCCGTACGCTCGGCCGCACCAGGTCGTCCCCTCGGGAAAAACCATCACGCGGACACCGCGCTGCAGGCGTTCGCGCACGACGTCGACGGTTCCGGGGAGGTCCCGCAGTCGTGCTCGATCGATGGGTACGACGCGCATCCGCCGAGCGAGACCGCCGAGCACTGCCCAGTCGAGCAGGTCGGCGCGGGCGACGAAGTTGGCCGGAGCGACGGCGCTCGCGACCAGTACATCGGTCCAGGACACGTGACCGGCGACAACCATCACGCCCGCCGGTTCGGCGCGCCCCAACCGTTGATCGTCGACCGTGAGCTTCATCCCCAGACAGCGCAGCAACGCCCGCGAGTATCCGCGTTGCATCTCAGTGCGCCAGGTGCGTGGGAGCAGCCAGCCGGCCGACAGCACCGGCGCTGTCACCAGGGCGGCACCGACCATGACCCCGCGGGCAATCACGGTGATACTCGACACACCGGGTTCGTCCGCGGGTAGACACCCGTCGCCGCAGGGGCTCGTAGGTACCCAGTACGGCGCCGCCGCGGTCATCAGCCGATCCCCGACTCGTGTGCGGCGGCCGCCGATCGCAGCCGTTCGAGATAACGCTTGTTTGCGGAGTGAAGGCCTTGCAGCGCAACAAAATCAGCCACGCCGAACTCGGGATCGTGAGCAGGCTCCCCGCAAATTGTCGCGCCCATCCGTAGGTAGCCGCGGAGCAAGGGTGGCATCGTGAGGCGTTCCGGTGCGGCAATCTCGTCGAGCGTCCGGCCGCCGAGGACCACCGGGTTTCGAGGTGTCACCCGTCGCGCAACCGGGCTGGCGTGCTTGTTCATCACGAAGTCACGCACGCCGCGGACATCTGCGCCGGCGATGGCATCGGGGCGCGGCAGGATGGGCACGGAGACGCAACCCATCACCCACTCGTATCCGGTCAGTTCGAGGTAGTGCAGGATGCCCGACCACATCAGGCTCAGGACGGATCCGGTGCGGTGAGCGGGATCGACGCACGCGCGACCCATCTCGACGATCCTGTTCGCCACCGGGTCGAGCGCGGAGATGTCGAATTCCGTTGCGGTGTAATACCCGCCGGCCGCCGCAGCGGAATCCGGCGGCAGCATTCGGTAGCAGCCGACGTACTCCTCGGTGATGTTGTCACGAACGAGAAGATGATCACAGAATTCGTCGAAGGCGTCGGCGTCGAGTTCGAACACCCCAGCCGTTGCCGGGAGGGAGAAGCCTGGCTCGGAGGCGAACACTCGGTATCGAAGACGCTGCGCAGCGACACGATGCTCGCGGTCGGAGGAGACGATCAGGGAATATCTCGGCTGGGCGACCTCACGGCCGAGATTGTCACTCGCGGAGCGAAGGACTGACGTAATTGTCATGCGCAAGGTTTATCGAGCGCGAACGGCATCCCGGTATCGACGAAGTGACATACCGATGCAGGCCGGGTGAATAAAGCACTGTGCGCCTTTATCAACCGCGGGGGGTTGATAAAGGCGCACAGCAGATTGTGCTTTTTAGCCCTTGTGGGACTTCACAGCTTCGGTGAGCTGCGGTGCGACGTTGAACAGGTCGCCCACGATGCCGAAGTCGGCGATCTCGAAGATGGGTGCCTCTTCGTCCTTGTTGACCGCGACGATGGTCTTGGACGTCTGCATGCCGGCGCGGTGCTGGATGGCACCGGAAATGCCGAGCGCGATGTACAGCTGCGGGGAGACCGTCTTACCGGTCTGACCGACCTGGAACTGTCCGGGGTAGTAGCCCGAGTCCACAGCGGCACGCGAAGCACCGACTGCAGCGCCGAGGGAATCGGCCAGCTCTTCGACGACGGAGAACTTGTCCGCGCTGCCGACGCCACGTCCACCGGAGACGACAACCGACGCCTCGGTGAGCTCGGGGCGGTCGCCGCCGACGATGGGCTCACGCGAGGTGACCTTGACGGCACTCTCGTCCTGAGCCGGAACCTCGACGGTGATCTGCTCGCCTGCGCCGGCCTGCGGAGCAGCCTCGACGGCACCCGGACGAACCGAGTAGACGGGAACGTCGCCGTTGGCCTTGGCCTCGACGGTGAACGCGCCACCGAAGATGGAGTGGACGCCGGTGCCGTCAGCCTTGATCTCGATGACGTCGGTCAGCAGTCCGGAGCCCAGACGTGCGGCCAGACGACCGGCAACCTCTTTGCCCTCGGTGCCGGCTGCGGTGATGACTGCTGCCGGGCTGGTGGACTCGACCAGAGCGGCGAGAACGTCGACCTTGGGGGTGACGAGGTAGCCGTCGATGTCGTCGGACTCGGCGACGTAGATCTTCTCGGCGCCGGCTGCTGCCAGCGCGTCGGCGAGCTTTGCTGCGGTGCCCGCGGGGCCGGCGACAACTGCCGACGGCTCACCGAGTGCGCGTGCAGCGGTGATGAGTTCGGTGCTGACCTTCTTCAGCGCACCCTCTGCGTGCTCTACGAGCACAAGTACTTCTGCCATGACTTAACTCTCCCTGAGTTCTTCTGCTGGATGTCTAGAAGGGCGCGATCAGATGACCTTGTTGCTGACGAGGTAAGCGGCAATCTTGGTGCCACCGTCTCCCTCGTCGACGATGCGCTCACCAGCGGTACGGGGGGGCTTCGGGGTGGAGGACGTCACGGTGGTGCCGGCGTTGGCAACTCCGACGGTCTCCGGGTCGACTCCGAGGTCGGCCAGCGTGTAGACGAGAACTTCCTTCTTCTTCGCGGCCATGATGCCCTTGAAGGACGGGAAGCGCGGCTCGTTGATCTTCTCGGTGACCGAGACGATCGCGGGCAGCGAAGCCTCGAGGCCGAAGACGCCCTCGTCGGTCTCGCGCTCACCGGTGATCTTGCCGTCGGCGACGACGACCTTGCGCAGCTGCGTGAGCTGCGGGATGCCCAGGTACTCGGCGATGATGGCCGGGACAGCGCCGACGCGGCCGTCGGTGGCCTCGTTGCCGGCGATGATCAGGTCGGCAGGCTCGTCGTTCTCGAAGGTGATCTGTCCGAGAGCAGCAGCGAGGGTCCATGCGGTCTGGATCGCGTCGGAGCCGTGCAGTGCCGGGTCGTTGATGTGGACAGCCTTGTCGGCGCCCATCGACAGAGCCTTGCGGATAGCGTCGGTGGCGCGGTCGGGACCTGCGGACAGCACCGTTACCTCACCGCCCTGAGCTTCCTTGATGAGGAGTGCTTCTTCGACGGAGCGCTCGTTGATCTCGTCGAGGACTGCGTCGGCGGCTTCACGGTCAAGCGTGTAGTCGCCGTCGGTCAGCTTGCGCTCGGACCATGTGTCGGGGACCTGCTTGATCAAAACAACGATATTCGTCATGGGTCTTCGTCGACCTCCTGTGTGTAATTCACCTGATAAATCGTCTGTGGTGCTCGCGCAGTCCGAGCGTCCGAAAAGAGAGTCCGACAGGTCTCCCTACGGGCGGATTTCTCGGTTCACGTCGGCTGTGCGTTAGATTACCCCACGTTAAGTTACCGGTGGGTAACTTAACGTGGAACCTCGTCCACCATAACGGCACGAACAGGAATTGACAGCAGTGATCTGGACCACGGCGAACACGTTCTACTCGGATGGCACTAATCTCGCACGGGTGAGTGAAACGAGTGTCAGCAACCACGAGGACGCACCCCTGCCCCTGACGGGCGAACGAACGGTGCCAGGAATCCCCGAGGAGAACTACTGGTTCCGACGCCACGAAGTGGTGTACCGCGCACTTCTGGAGCGCTGCACGGATCGCCGAGTCCTCGAAGCCGGATCCGGAGAAGGCTACGGCGCCAACATGATTGCCGACGTCGCAACGAAGGTTACCGGCCTCGACTACGACATCTCCGCGGTCGAACACGTCCGTGCTCGCTACCCCCGCGTCGAGATGCTTCACGGCAACCTCGCCGAGCTTCCACTGGCCGACAACTCCGTAGACGTCGTCGTCAATTTCCAGGTGATCGAGCACCTGTGGGATCAGGGTCAGTTCCTGCGCGAGTGCTTCCGAGTTCTCGCTCCCGGCGGTGAACTTCTGATCAGCACCCCCAACCGGATCACCTTCTCCCCCGGCCGCGACACGCCGCTCAACCCTTTCCACACTCGTGAGCTCAACGCCGCCGAAATGACCGAATTGCTCGAAGACGCCGGATTCCGCGTTCAGTTGATGACCGGTGTGCACCACGGTTCGCGTCTGAAGGAACTCGACGCCAAGCACGGCGGATCGTTCATCAATGCGCAGATCGACCGCGCGCTGGCCGGTGAGCCCTGGCCGGAAGATCTCACCCGCGACGTCGAGGGCATCACCGTCGACGATTTCAGCATCAGCGAACCCGACATCGACGACAGCCTCGACCTCGTCGCTATTGCCGTGAAGGAAACCGGCGAGTGAGTAACGCAACACCCGTCACCGAACCGGGGATGTTCGCCCTGGTTCTGCACTCCCATCTGCCGTGGCTCGCCAACCACGGCAGATGGCCCGTCGGCGAGGAATGGATCTACCAGTCCTGGGCTGCGTCGTACATTCCGCTCGCCGCCGCACTACGACGCCTGGCCGACGAGGGCCGATCGCACTTGCTGACGCTGGGAATCACGCCGGTACTCGCAGCCCAGTTGGACGATCCCCACTGCCTCGCCGGAATGCATCACTGGCTCGGCAACTGGCAGATCCGCGCCCACGAGGCCGCCGGCATGCCGGACGCAGCGCACCGCGAACTCGGAGCGCGCGAACACCGGGCGTCAGCAGCCGCTCTCGAAGATTTCGAGACTCACTGGCAGCACGGTGCCTCGCCGGTATTTCGCGACCTCATCGATCGGGAGGCATTCGAGCTTCTCGGCGGGCCGCTGGCCCATCCGTTCCAACCACTGCTCGATCCCCGCTTGCGAGCCTTCTCCCTCCGCGAAGGTCTCGCCGACGCGCATGCCCGGTGGAACCACACCCCTACCGGGATCTGGGGACCCGAGTGCGGGTACACCCCGGGCATGGAGCGCGGTTACGCCGAAGCCGGCGTCACTCACTTCATGGTCGACGGCCCCGCCCTGCGCGGCGACACGTCCCTCGGCCGACCGGTTCGAGAATCCGACGTCGTCGCTTTCGGTCGCGACCTGCAGGTCAGCTACCGTGTCTGGTCCCCCAAGTCCGGATACCCGGGCCACGCTGCCTACCGCGACTTCCACACCTACGACCACGCGACGGGCCTCAAGCCGTCGCGGGTCACCGGACGGACCGTCGACTCCGCCGACAAGTTGCCGTACGACCCCGAACTCGCCGCTGCCGCCGTCGACAAGCATGTCGCCGACTTCGTCGACACCGTTCGGGCGCGTCTGCGCAGTGAATCCGCCCGCATCGGCCGCGACGCCCTCGTGGTCGCCGCTTTCGACACCGAACTGTTCGGGCACTGGTGGCACGAAGGTCCGCAGTGGCTCGAGAAACTCCTGCGCGCGCTCCCCGAAGCCGGAATCCGCGTCGGCACCCTCGCCGACGCCAAGGCATCGGGATACGTCGGCGAACCCGTTCAGCTCGAGGACTCGTCCTGGGGATCGGGTAAGGACTGGCGCGTGTGGGCCGGTGATCAGGTATCCGACCTGGTGCAACTGAACTCCGAAGTGGTGGAGACCGCGCTCGGCACCGTGGACAAGTCTCGCGGACGCGACAACGCACCCGGACGACCGGAACTGCGAAACCGCGTCAACGATCAGGTACTTCGCGAGACACTGATGACAGTTTCGAGCGATTGGGCATTCATGGTGAGCAAGGATTCGGCCGCGGGATACGCCCGCGAACGTGCGCACAAGCACGCCCATGCGACCAGGGAAATCTCCGAAGCGCTGGTATCCGGCCGCGATGCCGTCGCCGTGCGACTCGCCGAAGGCTGGAATCGCGCCGACGGGTTGTTCCCGGGACTGGATGCTCGCCGTCTACCTGACACAGAACTGAGTCCGTCGTGAAAATTCTCATCGTCTCGTGGGAGTACCCACCGGTCGTCGTCGGCGGGCTCGGTCGACACGTCCACCATCTCGCCACCGAATTGGCAGCGGCGGGCCACGAGGTCGTGGTGCTCTCACGCCGCCCGTCCGGCACCGATTCATCGACCCACCCGACAGTCACGCACATTTCCGAGGGCGTTCTCGTCGTCGCGGTGGCCGAGGACCCGGCGCACTTCGTCTTCGGTGAGGACATGCTCGCGTGGACCCTGGCCATGGGCCATGCGATGGTCCGTGCCGGAATGGCGCTGCACAAGCCGGGCGTCGGCGAAGGTTGGCAACCGGATGTGGTGCACGCGCACGACTGGTTGGTAGCACATCCGGCGATCGCTTTGGCCGAATTCTACGACGTACCACTGGTTTCCACGCTTCATGCCACCGAAGCCGGTCGACACAGCGGTTGGATCTCCGGCCGAATCAACCGTCAGGTCCACTCCGTCGAATGGTGGCTTGCAAACGAATCCGACTCTCTCATAACCTGTTCGGCGTCAATGCAGGAAGAAGTGACCGAGCTCTACGGCCCGACGCTTCCACCGATCACCGTCATCCGCAACGGAATCGACGTGACCACGTGGAACTTTCGCGAACGAGGACCGCGATCCGGACCGCCGAAACTCCTCTTCGTCGGCCGCCTGGAATACGAGAAGGGCGTACAGGACGCCATCGCGGCACTCCCCCGTATCCGTCGTAGCCACCCCGGCACGACCCTCGCGATCGCAGGCGAAGGTACCCAGTTCACCTGGCTCTACCAACAGGCACGCACGCATCGCGTCGCGCGGGCCGTCGACTTTCTCGGCAACCTCGATCACACCGAACTGCTCAGCTGGCTGCACGGCGCGGATGCCATCGTCCTGCCGTCGCGCTATGAGCCGTTCGGGATCATCGCACTCGAAGCGGCGGCAGCCGGCACACCGCTGATCACGTCCACCGCAGGCGGACTGGGCGAGGCCGTCGTCGACGGCGTGACAGGCATGTCCTTCCAACCAGGCGACATCGCCGGCCTCACCTCGGCAGTTCGCGAGGTTCTCGACGATCCCGCCGGGGCACAGGAGCGGGCCGTGGCTGCCCGGGCACGCCTGACGTCGGACTTCGACTGGCATCAGGTCGCCGAGGAGACTGCGCACGTCTACGCGGGCGCAAAGCGTCGGGTCCGGCAGCCGCTGGCACGTCCGCAGATACCCGAGCGTCCGCTACCTGGGCGCTGACCTCAAGGAGTCGGGAGCGGCGCGGTGAAGCGAGAACTCGCATCCCCGAGCAGATGGCCTGGCGGCAACATCCGGCCGCACACCACCAGCAGCAGATCCTGCGCCGCTCCGTGGACCTCGGCGCCCGCACCGTATTCCCAGTCCCGGTCGTCGGCGCGCAGCCGCGCGCCGTCGAGGTCCGTCCCGAAATACTTCACCGTTTTGGGTGAGAGGCCGCCGAGGACGCGGCTGAGCCGGTCTTCCGGCACCACGTAATCGTCACCGAGTGCCACGCGAATGTCCTGACCGTGGATCACGTCGTGCGAAAGCGCGCCCTCGAAGCCGCCGCCCGGCGGCTTCCACGGATGTGCAACGTTGTCACGAAGCGAGGCGAGCAGTTGTTGCTCACCAACTTCCGACGCGTCGGCGAGCGCTCGCCGATTCGACATCTTGTTGAAATTTCCGCGTGACTTGACCATCTCCACGACGAATCGCGGCGCCGAGTATCGGTACGGCATGGTGATGTGCGCGATCACTTCGCGGACGCGCCACCCGTCGCACAGGGTCGGCGCGTTCCACTGCGCTGCGCTCAGGACTTCGAGAAATCCCACCAGTTCGCGGCGCTGCGCCACGACCCATTCGGGTGTCTGTTCGCTCATGTCGGCACTCCTTTCACCGGCGCAGACTTTCGGCGCCGATACCGATACAGACCGGTGGCGGCGCCGAAAGTAATCGCGGGATCTGTCGAAAAGTGGCTTACGACGTCGACGACGCGTCGGCAGCGTCTGCGGCAGCCTTCTTGCGCGCGATGTCCTCGAGCGCGGCGACGTACTTCGCGCGATCGGCAGCGCCGGCTTCCCAATCGGACTTGCGGTTCTTGACCGCCTTCGCGGGCGAGCCGACGGCGATGCTGTAGTCCGGGATGTCTCCCTTGACGACGGCGTGGGCCCCGAGGACACAACCACGTCCGACGCGGGTGTTCCGCAGCACGGTGACCTTGGCGGCAACCCAGGTGTCCGGGCCGATACGGACGGGGCCCTTGACGATGCCCTGGTCCTTGATAGGTGTGTTGATGTCGTCCATGCGGTGGTCGAAGTCGCAGATGTAGCACCAGTCGGCTACGAGCGTCGAAGCACCGATTTCGATGTCGAGGTAGGTGTTGACGACGTTGTCCTTGCCGAAGACGACCTTGTCGCCGATGCGCAGCGAGCCTTCGTGGCACCGGATCGCATTGCCGTCACCGATGTGCACCCAGCGCCCGATCTCGAGGCGGGAGAGGTCGGGGGTGGAATGGATTTCGACGTTCTTGCCGAGAAACACCATGCCGCGCAGGATCACGTGCGGGTTGGCCATCTTGAACTTGGCGAGACGGTAGTACCGCACCAGGTACCAGGGTGTGTACGCCTTGTTCGCCAGAACCCATTTGAGGGAATCGACCGTCAAGAACTTGGCCTGATCGCTGTCGCCTCGGCGTGATCCCCGCCATCGAGTGCGCAACGGTGCGCCCCACATGCTCGTCATGAGTGTTCAGCCTACGTGGGGCCGACTCACCGACCCTCGGGGTGTGCCCCGTCACGTTGCCCCGGTCGGGATAGTCTCTGGTCCGGGCTTGTGCAGTTGTCGAAGGCTCTTGACGAAGTGAAGGCAGGGAGATTGTGATGCGGCGGGTCCTACGGTCGTCCGTGATGGTGTCGACGGCGATCGCTGCGGTCCTGATCGCCGGTTGCGGCAGCGACGACGGCCGGGTGGACCGGTACGCGTCGGCGGGTTGGCCGGCCATGCATGCCGACGCACGCAACAGCGACACGAGTCCGGTCACCGGATCACGCGATATCGAGTTCGCGTGGTCACGGCCCCTCGGCGGTCCTGTTGCCGCCTACGCCTCGGTCGCCGCGAACGGTCAGAGCTTCGTCACCGCCCGCACCGAGAACGGCTGCAATCTCTTTTCGTTCCAGATGGATTCGGGTCGCAAGAAGTGGTGCGCTCGACTCAACGACGGCGTAGTCGCCTCGACGCCCATCGTCGACACGGCCACCAATGTCTACGTCGGCGAGAGCGGCGCGATGATGTCGTTCACTGAGACCGGCCAATTACGTTGGCGCACTCTTGTTGTCGGCACCCCGCTCTCGTCGCAGTTCACCGGCGACGGGAACCTGCTCTTCATCACGCAACTGGGCCAGATCAACGTGCTCGATCCGCAGACCGGCGCAAAGGTTCTTCCGTCGTTCGACCTGATCCCGCCGCCGACGATCGACCAGGGCGCGAATGCAGAACTCATTCCCGACAACAAGGGTTTGAACGAGTGCTTCCTCGGCACGTCCGGTTGCCCGGTGGCCAATACGCCGGCAGTCGACCTGGGCACCGGCAAGTTCTACTTCACCTTCTACGGACCCAGTTCGCAGGCAGCCGATCTGGTCGCCATGAAGTACACGGGCGGCAACAACCCGTCCATCACTCGTGAGTGGTCCACCGACGCGCTTCCCGGTGGGACTGCGTCGAGCCCGGACCTGTCGAAGGACGGCAAGACCGTGTACGCCACCGACAACAACGGATCACTCTGGGCGGTGGACGCCGAAACCGGTGACCCGCGGTGGAGTTACGACATCGGCTTCAACTCGGCGGGCAGCGCCTCGACGTCCGACGACGGCCTGATCATCCCCGCCGGCGGCGACAAGGGGCATCTCCTTGCCGTGCGCGACGAGGGGGATCACGCCGAACTCGTCTGGGAGCGTAAAGACCTTCTGCAGCTGGGTGTTCCGGCACAGACCGCCGGAAACACCGGATACACCGTCGTACGTGAGGGCGAGAACGGACTGAGCCTGATCACCTTCGACACCGAAACCGGCGAGACGGTGGATCAGGACACGTTGCCGGGCGCGGTCGGCTTCACCGTCGGCACTTCCATCGGCCCCAAGGGCGAAGTGTTGACGCCCAGCGCAATCGGTGAGCTGTTCGTCTTCAAGTGATCTAGCGGGATGCCTCACAGATGAAGGCCGACGCCGATCGTCCGATCCGAACGATCACGACGCTCAGCGCGAGCGAGCCTTTCAGCTTGAGCCGCGGACGCAGCACTGCCGGATCGACGTCGACTCCCCGCACCAAGATTTCGGCGACACCGCAGTCCCGCTTGGCCAGCGTCTGCTTGAGCAGTTTCTCCGAGTACTTGATCTGCTCGAGGATCCGGAATCCGCGAACGCCCTCAGGGACACTGTCACCGGTCAGATAGGCGATCCGCGGATCCAGTTGCCACAGGCCGTGTCTGGCCGCGTAGTGGCGCACGAGGCCCGCGCGCACTACCGCCCCGTCCGGGTCGATGATCCACTTCCCCGGTGCCTGCTCCGGGATGACGTCGTCCTCGGAGTCGGTGATCGCCCAACCGGTCCCGTCGGAGCGAAGCACCGAAGCTCGACGCGTAACGCCGGACTCGGCCAGCCCCGAAGACCACAGGCAGGCTTCCTTGACACCGCCGTCGAGCGAGACGACCTCGACTTCGCCCGCCCAACCGAGATTGCCGAAATCGAGTCCGGGAGCGCACTTCACGGCGAGATCTCGCCCGGAGTACGCCTCGATGAGGTCTGGTAACGGCGGCATCAGCGCTGCGGGATCATGAGTGCGGCGACCGCCCGATCGCCTTGCGGGATCTGCCAGTACGACGGTTTCGCGGCTCGTAGGGCGGAGAGCGTCGGCGCGCAACAATGCTGCACTCGGCACATTGCGCTGCGCCATCGCCAGCCGAACGGAATCGATGTCGCTGCCGATCACGCGATGCGCAACGCCGGTCAATGCGTGCAGTTCGGCGCCGATGGAGCACGTCACGTCATGGACGTCGCGCCCGATCAGACGCTGCGCCCGGTGGGCCGCGACAACGCCAGGAGTGGATTGTTGCATCGCGTCGTCCGTGAACAACCACTGCTCACTGCCCGGCAGTTTGGCGGCCGCCTTGCGCCGAAGTAGGACGGTGTCCACGAGCGCGGGCATGTGATCACCGAAACGCGTACGCGCCCGGCCGATGTCGGCCAGACGCGTACGCGTGGACAGTTCGAGCTGATCCACTTCGGCCAAGGCCGCTACGCCGGAATCACTTCCGAGATAGTCGACGTCGCCGAGGGTGAAGTCATAGCCCAATTCAGTTGCCGGGCTTCACGCCGGTGATCATGACGTTGTAGAAGAATCCGCGAGGAACGACGTGGCGGAGTACCTTCTCGTCGACCCAGCTGAGCGTCTTCCAACCACCGAAAGCGAAACGCCCCCAGCCCCAACCGAGCTTCTCCGGCGGAACAGCCGCCTCGAAGGTGCGGACAGGCCAGCCGAGAAGAGCCGCGGCGAACTCCTCGGTGGCAGCGTGGACCTGATCGGCGCCGGCGGACTTCGCCATGTTCTCGAGGTCCGTGGGGTCGAACGTGTGGATGTCGACGACAGCTTCGAGAGCTGCTGCGCGGGAGGACTCGTCGAGCTCTTCCTGCGGGCGACGCCAGTCTGCGAGGAACGGCAGCTTGGTCACGCGTGTGGTTGCTTCCCACGTCGCGCGGCCGAGCCAGCGAGCGTAGAAGTTGCCGACAGTGGTGGGCTCACCGGCGAAGACGAAACGTCCGCCGGGCTTGAGGACACGAAGGACCTCACGCAGCGACTTCTCCACGTCCGGAATGTGGTGCAGCACGGCGTGGCCGACAACCAGGTCGAAGGTGTTGTCCTCGTACGGAATGGTCTCGGCGTCGGCGACACGGCCGTCGACCGGCAGGCCGAGGCTCTCGGCATTGCGCAGCGCGACCTTGACCATGCCGGGCGAGAGGTCGGTGACCGAGCCGGTTTTGGCGACTCCACCCTGCATCAGGTTGAGGAGGAAGAATCCGGTGCCGCAACCCAGTTCGAGGGCGCGCTCGTACGGGAGCGGCTGGTCGCCCGCGACGGCGTCGAAACGACCACGTGCGTAGTCGATGCAGCGCTCGTCGTACGAGATGGACCACTTGTCGTCGTAGGTTTCGGCTTCCCAGTCGTGGTAGAGCACCTGGGCGAGCTTGGTGTCCTTACGAGCGGCCTCGACCTCTTCGGCCGTGGCGTGCGGCCGCGGCGCGGGGTCGACTACCGAGGTGTCGGTAGCGGCGGGCGGCGTGACGGTTGCGTCGTCATTCGGGCTGGCTGTCATGGCGGCTATCCTACTCGCTGGTAAGAGATGAACAAGTTCTAGTTTAGGGGAGCCTACTCGCCCGTGAACTCGGCCTTGCCCGGACCGTTGGCGATGAACGACTCCATGCCGATCGTCTGATCCTTGGTCGCGAACAATCCGGCGAACAGATGCTGCTCGATCTTGAGGCCGGATTCCAGGTCGGTGTTCAGACCCTCGTCGATGGCCGCCTTGGCAGCAGCCAACGCGCGCGACGCACCTCCGACGAACTGCGAGGCCCACGTACGGGCTGCGGTGTAGACATCGTCAGGAGCGACGACCTCGTCGACCAACCCGATGGCCAACGCCTCGTCAGCCCCGACGAAACGGCCGGTGAAGACCAGATCCTTGGCCTTGGCCGGCCCGATCAGGCGAGCGAGGCGCTGCGTTCCGCCGCCACCGGGAATGATTCCGAGCAGAATCTCCGGAACTCCGAGCTTGGCGTTGTCTCCGACAATCCGGCGATCGGCCGAAAGGGCAACTTCGAGTCCGCCACCGAGTGCGTATCCGGTGATCGCGGCAACGGTCGGCTTCGGGATGGACGCCACGGCGCCGAGCCCGGCCTGCATGCCACCGATCGCGTCACGGATCTGGCCGTAGTCCATCTCGGCCATTTCCTTGACGTCGGCGCCGGCAGCGAAGACCTTCTCCCCGCCGTAGACGATGACGGCCTTGACCGTCTTGTCGACGGTCGCAGCGTGTGCGGCAGTTGCCAACTCGTCCTGCACCTGACGGTTCAGTGCGTTCATGGGCGGGCGCGCCAGACGGATGGTGCCGATGCCTTCGGAAACTTCGAGAGTCACAAATTCAGCCATGATCGAGAATCTACTTTGCCGCCTTGATCGACCACGGATGCGGTCCGGCGGTGTAGTAGCCGTCCTGGTTCGGGAATTCCACGCGCAGGGTTTCCTCGTCGGTGATCAGCGTAGGCAGGATGACGGGGATCTCCGGCTCGGCTGCGAGTATCTCCGCCACCGAGCTGAACTTGGCCAATTCGGTCAGCTGACTCCATGTCGGCGGCAACAGGATGCTGCCACCCTCACGCCAATGCGCAAGAGCGTCCTGCGGGCTCTGCCAACGAACCTCAGCGGCCTCGGAGGTGACTCCGTCCGCAATCTGTCCGGTCGGTGACGCCGCGACGAAGAAGCGTGTGTCGTAGCGGCGGGTCTCGCCCACCGGCGTGATCCAGTTCGCCCACGGCCGCAGCAGATCCGTTCGCAGGACCAGGTTCTCCTTTTTCAGGAAATCACTGAACGACAGCTCGTGCTTTTCGAGGGCAACCCGGTCCTGCGCGTAGCCGGCCGTGTCGGCCACGACGGTGCCTGCGGTCGGTCCGGCGAGCAGGACGCCGCACTCCTCGAACGTTTCCCGAACCGCAGCCAAGATGAGGGCCTTCGCCCGAGCCACATCCGTGCTGAACCGCCCGGCCCACCACTCGACCGACGGGCCGGCCCACTCGACCTCGGCCGTCGCGTCGGACTTGTCGACGCCGCCGCCGGGGAAGACCGTCATGCCCCCGGCAAACGCCATCCCCTGTACTCGTTGAAGCAGGAAGATCTCGATACCGGATTCGGCATCGCGCACCAAGATGACGGTGGACGCATCCTTGGGGTCGGGGACAGCGTTTGCATTCTCGTTAGCCATGCTTCGCGAACCTACGCGATCTGTGATCTGGGCCGCATTTCAGGTCCCACTGAAGCTCACGCGCGATGAGCTCCGGACGGCCTCGCACGGCGCGCGAAGTATCGGCCGTCCGCCTTGTCGAGGCTGATGGACTGGCTGAATGCCGCGCTCAGATTTTCGGCGGTGATGACGTCGTCCAGAAGCCCCTGGGAGACGACCTCACCTTCCTTGAGAAGGAGTGCGTGAGTGAATCCCGGCGGGATTTCCTCGACGTGATGGGTGATCAGAACGGTTGCCGGGGCGTCCGGATCGGCAGCCAGTTCGGCGAGTCTGGCCACAAGTTCCTCACGGCCACCGAGGTCGAGCCCGGCGGCGGGCTCGTCCAGAAGAAGAAGTTCGGGATCGGTCATCAGGGCTCGCGCGATGAGGACGCGCTTGCGCTCGCCTTCGGAAAGCGTCCCGTACGTACGATCCGCCAGGTGCTCGGCGCCGAGGCTTTCGAGCATCTCGACAGCACGCGAGGTGTCCATGGATTCGTACTCCTCGCGCCACCGACCGAGAACGGCGTAGCCCGCCGACACGACGAGGTCGCTGACCTTCTCGTCGCCGGGAACGCGGTTCGCCAACGACGACGAAGACAAACCGATTCGCGGGCGCAACTCGTTGACGTCGACCTTGCCGAGAACTTCACCGAGGAGGTGGGCGGAACCACTGGTCGGGAAGGTCTCGCCGGCCGCGATGCGCAGCAGCGACGTCTTGCCGGCGCCGTTGGGTCCGAGCACCACCCATCGCTCGTCGAGCTCCACTTTCCAGGTGACGGGACCCACGAGAGTGGACCCTCCCCGGCGGATGAGTACATTGTCGAAATCGATGAGCAGATCTGGATCAGGTAGCGGCACCCGAACATCTTCCCGCACATTCTCCGGCCGTTCACGGCAGGATCATCTTGCGTGTCGCCTCTCATCGAAACTCACACCCCGACGCCCGGGTCTCCGTTCCCCCTCGGCGCCCACATCGTGGACTCCGGAACCCAGTTCGCGGTCCACGCCCCGGCCGCGTCGAGCGTCCACATCTGCCTGATCGACCAGGCCGGAAACGAAGATCGCGTCGAACTTCGGCAACACACGTACGGAATCTGGCACGGAATCATCGCCGGGGTCGGTGCGGGGCAGCGATACGGAATTCGGGCGAGCGGTCCGTGGAATCCGCGAGCCGGGCTGAGACTGAATCCACACAAGCTGCTCGTCGATCCGTGGGCGCGCCGCATCGAGGGGGAACTCGGTGATCACCGTGCCCTGCTGTCGTACGCCGACGATCCCTTCGGCGACCCGTCGACGCTCGACTCGCTCGGCCACGTGCCACTGTCCGTGGTGACTCCAGGCCTCGTGCCCGCCGCCGCCCGCCTCGAGACGCCGTGGGAGGAAAGCGTGATCTACGAGCTGCATGTGGGCTCGTACACCGCCAGTCATCCAGGAGTACCCGCCGCCCACCGCGGAACGTACCTCGGCCTGACGGCACCGGCCGTGATCGATCACCTCGTCTCACTCGGCGTCACCGCCGTGGAACTGCTTCCCGTACAGGCGTTTCTGACCGAACAGAGCGTCCGCGAGCGAGGGATGCGCAACCACTGGGGATACTCGACGGCGTCGTACTTCGCCCCGCATCCCGGATACGCGGCAACTCCGGGCGGCGAAGTCACCGAGTTCCGGATCATGGTCGACGCACTTCACGCGGCAGGCATCGAGGTCATCCTCGACGTCGTCTACAACCACACCTGCGAGCAGAGCGTCGACGGAATCAGTGTCAGCTGGCGAGGTTTGGACGGTCCCGGCTACTACCTTCTCGACACAGACGGCCGCGACATCGATCTGACCGGGTGCGGCAACACGGTCGACGCCTGCTCCCCCATCGCCGTCCGCATGATCACCGACAGCCTCCGTTACTGGGCCACCGAAATGGGTGTCGACGGCTTCCGATTCGATCTCGCGAGCGCGTTGGGTCGGCCGCGCGGCGGCGGCTTCGACCAGCGCGCGTCAATCCTGTCGGCTATCTCCTCCGATCCGGTACTGACTCGGTGCAAGCTCATCGCCGAACCCTGGGATGCGACTGCCGACGGATACCAGGTCGGAAACTTCGGACTCCAGTGGTCCGAATGGAACGACAAGTACCGCAGCACCATTCGCCAGTTCTGGAACGGCGGCTCCAGCGTCCGGAAGGTCGCGTCGCGCCTCGCCGGTTCCGAGGACATCTTTGCCGGCAGCGGCCGTCGCCCCTGGGCATCGATCAACTTCGTCACCGCGCACGATGGGTTCACGGCCGCCGATCTAGTGACATACGACCACAAGCACAACGAGGCCAACGGTGAAGACAATCGTGACGGCGCCGATCACAACGATTCGTTCAACCACGGAATCGAAGGTCCGAGCACCGATCCCGAAATTCAGGACGCCAGGGCGCGCCACGTACGGGCGCTGCTCGCCACGCTCATGCTGTCGACAGGTACACCGATGCTCACCGCCGGTGATGAGTTCGGCCACAGCCTGGGCGGGAACAACAACGCGTACTGTGTTCCCGCTCTCGCCTCCCCTGCACAGTCGTGGGCACTGGACTGGACGAGCGCCGATCAGTCGTTGGTGCGATTCGTCTCCCGAGCTCTCGGACTACGCCGAGCGGCACCGGCGTTGCGTCAGCCCGAATTCTTCGAAGGCAGAAGAAGACTGGACCACCCGGACCTCGTCTGGTTCGACGCTGCCGGCATCGAGTTCGACGACACCGCGTGGTACGACGAGGCTCACCGAACCCTGCAGGCCTGGATCGACGGCGCCGACGTTCGGTCTCACACGCGGACCGGGCGTCCTCTCGGTGACGACAGTTGGCTCCTGATCCTGCATTCCGGCGGACCGACTCAAGTCACCGTCGGAACTCCGGAATGGTTCGACGGCACCTTGACTGCATCGTTCGATTCGGCGTCACCCACCGGAGAGCCTGCCTCGACCGCGGAAGTTTCCGTCGGCACCGAAATTTCGTTGACCGGACCCACGGTCTTGGCCTTACGTTCGGTTTCACGTCCGCCGGTCACCGCTGCTGTCATGGAATCCGGCAGCACCTTGATCAGGAATTGAATGGTCGGTCCGATTCCGAAGGCGTACAACACGGTTCCGACGCCGACGGTTCCACCGAGAAGCCATCCGGTAGAGAGGACCGCGATTTCGATGCTGGTACGCACGAGCCTGACCGACAAGCCGGTGCGCGCCACCAGTCCGGTCATCAACCCGTCGCGGGGGCCCGGCCCCATGCCCGCGCCGATGTAGAGAACGCTGGCCAGTCCGTTGAGGAGGATTCCCGCGACCATGATCACGGCTCGAACTGGCATGGAATCAAAGACGGGCAAGAAGGCCAGTGAGGTATCCACCGAGATGGCAATTACAACGACATTGGCGACCGTTCCGAATCCCGGCCGCTGGCGGATCGGAATCCAGAGCAGCAGTACCACCGCACCGGTAATCGCAGTGATCACGCCGAAACTGAGCGAAACGTGCTCGGCCACACCCTGATGAAACACGTCCCAGGGATCCAAACCAAGACCGGCCGTGATCATCATGGCCATCGAGAAGCCGTACAACCACAGACCGACGAACAGCGAGGCGAATCTCCGTATCAACACTCGACCATCTTGAAGGCCACTGGACTGTTCATCCATAGCCAAGTTACCGATACTGGACTGGTCGGTTACGTCTCTACGGAACCGCGATGACTGTCATGGAGCCTGGTGCCACTTCCGTGAAACCAGCGTCACGAACCGCGACGGCCTCCGACTTCTTCAGCCGAACTACTGCTTCGGCCCACTGTTCCGGGCTCGCGTCGCGCACTGAGCAGCGAAAGTCGTTCTGCGCCCAGGCCCAGCACTGTTTCTCGGACATGGCCGCCGCCAACAACATCGAGGCATGCCCGACCTGTGCCGACGCCTTGCCAACCGTCATCTCGAGCGCCGAGTCGATCCACAGCACCGGAAGACCAGGCTCCGGCGGGCCAGGCTCGTCGTGCTCGAGATCGGTCCCACCGATCTGCAACTTCTTGATTCGCGGGTCCAGTTCTCCGACCAGCCCGGGAACCAGAGCCCGCGCCTGCGCGCCATCCACATCGACGGTGATTCCCGGTACCTCCAGCGCGGCGAGCCACTGCGCTCCTCGCGCTCGACGAGACACCTTCCGAATCCGGGCACCCACCCACGCCGAATAGTCCTCGTGCCAGGGGCCGGGTTCCCCGTCTTCGGTGAACCCGACGCGTTCGTCCAGACACAGCGCCACAGCCGCCGTTGCCGCAGCCTCGAGCAGTGCGGTGCGCTTGGGCGGGTCTGCCTTCGGAATGTGCAGAACGATCGGCATCGCCAACACCAGCGCCGGATCCGCGGGATCGTCTCGCCCTCCGTACCCAGCAGCCAGCACCGCGTGGCGCTCGCGCCAGCGCGAATCGGGGCCGGACATCACAGCTGGATCGGAGGTGACTGCTGGATCGGAACTCATGGAATCGGTACGCGTCGTACGCCACCGTCGACTGCGTCTGCCGCCTCGACCTCGTCGCGAGTCACACCGAGAATGAACAGCACAGCATCGAGGAAGGGATGCGACAGAGCCGCGTCCGCTACCTCGCGCAGTGCAGGCTTGGCGTTGAACGCCACACCCAGGCCCGCAGCGTTGAGCATGTCGATGTCGTTGGCACCGTCACCGACGGCCACGGTCTGTTCCATCGGCACACCGACCTGATCGGCGAACTTGCGCAGCGCCACGGCCTTCGCAGCCCGGTCGACGATCTCACCGATCACACGCCCGGTCAGCTTGCCGTCGACGATCTCGAGAGTGTTGGCGTGTACGAAGTCCAGTTCGAGTTCGTGCGCGAGGCCTTCGATGACCTGGCGGAAGCCGCCGGACACGACACCGCAGTGGAATCCGAGACGACGCAGGGTACGAATGGTGGTGCGAGCACCCGGCGTCAGTTCGATGCTCTCTGCCACCTCGTCGATGACGGAGGCGTCGAGACCGGCGAGTGTGGCAACCCGCTGGTGCAGTGATTCGGTGAAGTCGATCTCGCCGCGCATTGCAGCTTCGGTGACAGCGCGGACCTCGTCCTCGACGCCGGCCTTCGCGGCCAGCATCTCGATGACCTCGCCCTGAACGAGCGTCGAATCCACGTCGAACACGATCAGACGCTTGGCCCGGCGAGCGAGACCTGCGCGCTCGACCGCGATGTCGACGTTTTCGAGTGCGGCAACCTCGGCGAGTCCGGTGCGCAGCTTCGCGTCGCCGTCGACGGTATCGGCCGCACTGACGCTGAGTTCCAAACCGGTGACGGGATAGTCGGCGACACCACGGATCGAATCGATGTTGGCGCCCTGCTTCGCGAGTTCGCGTGCAACCGATCGCATAGCGCGAGCATTGACCGGGCTGCCGAGAACAACTACCGCGTGGGTAGATACCGCGGGCCGTCCGGGATCGGCACCGATTTCGATGTCGACGTTCATTCCGACTGTCGCCATCGCCTGTTCGAGTTCTTCCTGAAGCGCTTCGGGATCGTTCGGGCAGGCCACCATGACTCCGAGTGTCAGTCGACCTCGAATCACCACCTGCTCCACGTCGAGTAGACGAACATCGTGCCGCGACAGCGCCGCGAACAATACCGAGGTGACGCCAGGGCGGTCCGGCCCGGTCACAGTCACCAGAACAGTGGTGTCAGAGGCACCCACCGAAAACTCCGATCGTTTCTTCGTTCGCGTCTTTATCGTCACTATTGTGCCAAGCGAAAGGCCCCACCCGTTACTCGGGCGGGGCCTTCGCTGATTACTTCAGTGTGTTACTTCGCTCAGGAGCGGCTGTCGGTGCCGGGGTCGCCTTCGTCCCCGACTGTCAGCGGCTCGTGACGAGCATCTTCGAGCACGGTGCTGGCGTTCTTCCCGCCGTGGCCGGGGCCGACGTGCGCTTCCGCGCGCATCCGCTCCACCATGTGCGGGTAGTGCAACTCGAACGCCGGACGCTCGCTACGGATGCGCGGCAACTCGGTGAAGTTGTGACGCGGCGGCGGGCAGGTGGTTGCCCACTCCAGCGAGTTTCCGTAACCCCACGGATCGTCGACGGTGACAACTTCGCCGTAGCGGTAGCTCTTGAAGACGTTCCAGATGAACGGAAGCGTCGAGGCACCGAGTACGAAGGCGAAGATCGTGGACACCGAGTTAAGAACCGTGAATCCGTCCGAGGGCAGGTAGTCGGCGTAACGACGCGGCATACCTTCGGCACCGAGCCAGTGCTGAACGAGGAACGTGCCGTGGAAGCCGACGAACGTGGTCCAGAAGTGCCACTTGCCGAGGCGCTCGTCCATCATGCGACCGGTCATCTTCGGGAACCAGAAGTAGATACCGGCGTACGTGGCGAACACGACCGTGCCGAAGACCACGTAGTGGAAGTGGGCGACGACGAAGTAGCTGTCCGTGACGTGGAAGTCGAGCGGCGGGCTCGCGAGGATGACACCCGACAGACCACCGAATAGGAAGGTGATCAGGAAGCCGATCGAGAACAGCATCGGCGATTCGAAGGTCAATTGCCCCTTCCACATCGTTCCGATCCAGTTGAAGATCTTCACACCTGTCGGCACGGCGATCAGGAACGTCATGAACGAGAAGTACGGCAGGAGAACAGCGCCTGTTGCGTACATGTGGTGAGCCCACACCGCGATCGACAGAGCGGCGATGGCCAGCGTTGCGTACACCAGGCCGCTGTAGCCGAAGATCGGCTTACGGCTGAAGACCGGGAAGATCTCGGACACGATGCCGAAGAACGGCAGCGCGATGATGTACACCTCGGGGTGACCGAAGAACCAGAACAGGTGCTGCCACAGGAGCACACCACCCGTTGCCGGGTCGAAGATGTGTCCACCGAGATGGCGGTCGACGAACAGGCCCATGAATGCAGCGGTCAGCAGCGGGAACGCCAGCAGGATCAGGATGCTGGTGATGAAGATGTTCCAGGTGAAGATCGGCATGCGGAACATGGTCATACCGGGTGCGCGCAGGCAGATCACGGTGGTGACCATGTTGACGCCACCGAGGATGGTGCCGAGGCCGGCGACAGCCAGACCCAAGACCCACAGGTCGGCGCCGACGCCGGGGCTGTGCAGCGCGCTGGTGAGCGGCGTGTATGCCGTCCAACCGAAGTCTGCTGCGCCACCGGGCGTGACGAATCCGGCCGTCGTGATGATCGCGCCGAACAGGTACAGCCAGTAGCTGAACGCGTTCAGACGCGGGAACGCGACGTCGGGTGCACCGATCTGGAGCGGAAGAATGTAGTTCGCGAAGCCGAAGACGATCGGGGTCGCGTACAGCAGCAGCATGATCGTGCCGTGCATGGTGAACAGCTGGTTGAACTGTTCATTGGAAAGGAACTGCATGCCGGGTACAGCAAGTTCGGCACGCATCATCAGTGCCATGAGGCCACCGATGAGGAAGAAGGCGATGGAAGTCGCCAAGTACATGATTCCGAGCACCTTGGGATCGGTGGTCGTGATCATCTTGAAAATGAATGAGCCCTTGGGTCCCTGCCGCGGCGGGTAAGGCCTGGCCGGCGCTATCGTGGGGACTGGCTGGGGCGCTACGGCAGTCACTGATCCTCCTGAATGTGCCTTTGGTCGCTCCGCAGACTCCGTTACAGAGCCCTTGGTTGCGCCCGCAGGGTCCGTCGCCCGGGCTGCGGACAACGGCTTCTGGCTTGCGCTCATCGAATCGTAGACCGTGACTCCGAGGCACCGCGACCCGGTCCTACTCTGCGTCGTACTCGAGCATCCGTTTTTCGCGGAACCGAACGAACGACCTGCGGTTTATGTTCCCTGGGGAGTCCGAACCCACTTCCGAATCGGCGTGTCGCACCCGTCGAAGATTTCGGCCAGTGTCCGTTTTCGGCCAACTCCTCCACTGATAAGGTCACCCTCGCCTAACTCATCTCAGGAGTCAATCAGTGAAATTCTTTCCCCGCCGTGCCGCGCTGGTAGCGGTCGCAGCCTCGATCGCCTTGGTCGTTCCGGCCTGCTCGAGCAACGACGAACCGGCTGCAACCACCACCTCGACCGAGTCGGGTGAATTCCCCCGCACCGTCGAACATTTCCGCGGAAGCACCGAAATCCCGGCTGCGCCCCAGCGGATCGTCGCGCTCGACAACAGCTTCACCGACGCCGTCCTTCTCCTCGAATCCCCGCTCGTCGGTTATGTCGACTACCGCGAGCCCGGTCTGCCCAACTACCTCGGATCCTCCCGGGAGGAATTCGCCGCGGACGCCGTCTCGGTCGGCACGGTCAGCAGCGCAAGCCTCGAGAAGATCGCCGCACTGCAGCCGGACCTCATCATCTCCGCCGAGGTCCGCGACGGGAAGAACTACGAGCAACTCTCCGCGATCGCGCCCACCGTCTTCACCCAGACGACCGGTCCGACGTGGAAGGACAACATTCGCCTGGTCGGTGAAGCCCTCGGCAAGGAGTCTTCGGCTGAGTCGAAGATCACCGAGTACGAAACTCGCGCGGCTGCCGTCGGCAAGGAAATCAACGAGAAGGCCGACAACCCGGTCATCTCGGTGGTCCGATTCGCCGGTGAACCGACCGCACGCCTCTACCGCACCACCTCGTTCAGCGGCATCGTTCTTCAGGACGCCGGACTGAAGCGCCCCGACAACCAGGGGCCCGACCCCGCCGACGCCGGCAACATCATGATGAAGATCAGCCCCGAGCTGATCAACGAGGCCGACGCGGACGTCATCTTCATCAGCACCTGGCAGGACGCCGAGGGCAAGAGCGCTGAAGCTGCGAAGCCGTTCCTCGAGAGCCCGCTGTGGCAGACCCTTCGAGGACGGAAGGTAGACGTGGACGATTCACGTTGGATGTCGCCGGTCAGCATCCAGGGCGCGCACATGATCCTCGACGACCTCTCGGACACGTTCGAGGTGGACAAGCAGAACAGCTGAGTCGAGCAGCTAACCTGAACGGCGCCCGCTCACACAGGAAGCCGTCGACTTGTCTGTTCTCTCACGCACGACTGTTCTCTCACGCACGACTGCCCACACGTCCATTCGTCGTGTCTCGATCCTGGGGATCGCCGCCACGATGCTCGTCCTCGGTGGTTGCTCGTCCGACTCGTCGGACGATCCCGCGAGCACCATCGTCCGGACCACTACGTCGATCGCCGGTGCCGGCGTGATGGGCATCGAACGCGACACCGCCACCGCCTGCCCGACGCCGACGCCGGCCGACCCGGGCGCGGGCCCCGAGGTGAAGCGTCGAGTGGTGCACACTGCGGGCGAAACCGAGGTTCCTTCCGATCCACAACGGATCGTGGTCCTCGACAGCGTCTCGATGGACGCCGTGTGCGCCCTCGGACTGTGGGAGCGCGTGGTGGGCGCTGCGACCGGCGTCGACTCGCCTCAACCGTCGTACCTCGGTTTCGGCATCTCGGAAATTCCGAGTGTCGGTCCCGTGAGCGCACCTGACGTCAACGCCGTGAAGGCCGCCGCGCCGGACTTGATCCTCGGGTCGAGTCCGGCGTCCGACGGTTTGTACGGGCAACTCGACGCCATCGCGCCCACCGTGTTCGCCGGGTCCGATCCCGTGTACTGGAAAGCTCAGTTCGCGCTCGCCGGTCAGGCACTGGGCCGCTCGTCAGCGGCGGCGACGGAGCTCGATCGATACCAGCAGGACGTCGTGCAACTCGGCGACACATTGAATGCATCACAGACGCAGGCATCAGTGGTTCGGTTCGGTGCGAAGGACCTGCAGATCGAGGGTCCCGCGTCCTTCGCCGGACAGATCCTCAACGACGTCGGCGTCCGGCGCCCACCGGCTCAGCGATTGACCGATGCGACCACAGCACCGATTCCGGCCGACGATCTCAGCGCAGCAGAAGGTGACTTGATCTACGTCCTCTTCGACGGGCCGAACGGTCGTACTTACGGCACCGAGGTCATGAAGAGCGACCAGTGGCAGGACCTCGCCGCCGCCTCCGATCGGCGCGTGTTCGTGGCGGAAGACGACATCTGGAACGGAAACGGGATGACTGCCGCCCATGCCGTATTGGCGGATTTGAAGGGAACCTTGAACGGATATGCGAGCTGACCGGAACGAAACACGACTCCCACATTCGAGGCAGCTCGCCGCAACTGTGATGGTCGGTTTCTGACCATGCCGATCCCGGAATTCATTGTCGCCCTGCGCGAGAAGGTCGGTCATGCCCCACTGTGGCTGTCCGGAGTGAGCGTCGTGATTCGCGACGACGACGGCCGAGTCCTTCTCACCCGCCGAGCCGACAACGGTCAATGGGCCGTCGTGTCCGGCGTTCTCGAGCCCGGCGAGGAACCGTCGTCGGCGGCGGTGCGGGAGGCGAAGGAAGAAACCGGAGTCGACGCCGAATTGATTCGGATCACGAGTGTCGATGTCACAGAACCCATTACGTACCCCAACGGCGACGTGACTCAGTACTTGGACGTGTGCTTCCTGGCCAAGTGGACCGGCGGAGAAGCGCATGTGGCGGACGACGAGAACCTCGAGGTCGCATGGTTCGCGCCGGGCGAATTGCCCTCGGACATGACCGACACCTCGCGACTACGCCTCGAAAAAGCGTTGCAGGACAAGCCGGAAGCGTGGTTTCTGCGCTAGTCCACTCCCCCATGGACGACCGAAGCCCGATTCCTGCGTGTGCAGGAATCGGGCTTCGGTGTATTGGTCGCTCTAGAAATCCCGAGCGGGTCGCTCTAGAAATCCCAGTCGTCGTCTTCGGTGTTGACGGCCTTGCCGATGACGTAGGAGCTACCCGAGCCCGAGAAGAAGTCGTGATTCTCGTCCGCATTCGGTGAAAGTGCCGACAGGATAGCCGGATTGACGTCCGTCTCATCCTTCGGGAAGAGGCCTTCGTAGCCGAGGTTGTTGAGTGCCTTGTTGGCGTTGTAGCGCAGGAACTTCTTGACGTCCTCGGTCAGACCGACGCCGTCGTAGAGGTCCTGCGTGTAGTCGACCTCGTTCTCGTAGAGCTCGAAGAGCAACTCGAACGTGTAGTTCTTGAGCTCTTCGCGCTCGGCCTCGGTGAGCTGTTCGAGGCCCTTCTGGTACTTGTAGCCGATGTAGTACCCGTGGACGGCCTCGTCACGGATGATGAGGCGGATGAGGTCAGCGGTGTTGGTGAGCTTGGCGCGCGAGGACCAGTACATCGGCAGGTAGAAGCCGGAGTAGAAGAGGAAGCTCTCGAGGAGCGTCGAGGCGACCTTGCGCTTGAGCGGCGACTCGCCGTTGTAGTAGTCGAGAACGATCTGCGCCTTGCGCTGCAGGTTGGGGTTCTCCTCCGACCAGCGGAACGCGTCGTCGATGTCCGGCGTGGAGCACAGCGTCGAGAAGATCGAGCTGTAGCTCTTGGCGTGCACCGATTCCATGAAGGCGATGTTGGTGTAGACCGCTTCTTCGTGGGGAGTGATTGCGTCGGGGATGAGACTGACTGCGCCGACGGTCCCCTGAATGGTGTCGAGCAATGTCAGACCCGTGAAGACACGCATCGTGAGCTGCTGCTCCTGCGCGGTCAGCGTTCCCCAGGACGGGATGTCGTTGGAGACCGGCACCTTTTCGGGCAGCCAGAAATTGCTGACGAGGCGATCCCACACCTCGGCGTCCTTCTCGTCCTGGACGCGGTTCCAGTTGATGGCGGAAACGCGACTGACCAGCTTGACCATAATTCCTACCTAGCGAGAGAGATACTGCCGAATGTTGGCTTGCCTGAACACTACCCGTTGTGTCGGGTCCGCGATGCCAACACAACAACATGTGTCGCACGCGCCCCTCCACAAGGATCAAAAATGTGATATCAATTAAATATCACTTACCGATGGAAAGCGAGTCTCGCATGACCAGCACCCCTACCGTGGCCGAGAAACCGACCGGTGTCGCCACCACCACGATCGCCGAACGCCCAGGCTGGGACCTGTCCGGCGGGTGGATGCTTCTCGGCGGCGTCCTTTTGTTCCTGGCCGGAATCGCACTGTCCGTCGTTGGCGGAGTTCTGGGACTCTTCGCCCTGATTCCGGTCGGAGTGGTGCTGTTCATCGCGTCACTCCCCCTGCTGATGGGCCTGACGTTGGTGCAACCGAATCAAGCCAGAGTCCTTCAACTCCTGGGTAGCTCGTACAGCGGCACCCTGCGCACGCCGGGACTGCGATGGACGAACCCGCTGACCGTCCGTCGATCGATCTCCACGCGTATCCGAAACCACGAGACCGGTCAGGCGAAAGTGAATGACGCCGACGGCAATCCCATCGAGATCTCGGCGGTGGTCGTCTGGCAAGTCGCCGACACTGCGCTCGCGTCGTTCCAGGTGGACGACTACGAGGAGTTCGTCTCGGTGCAGACCGAGGCGGCCGTCCGCCATATCGCCGGCAGCTATCCGTACGACGCCGAAGGCCGAGTTTCGTTGCGCGAGAACGCCGATATCATCACAACCACCTTGTCGGAGGAGGTTCACGCCCGCGTGCGGGCGGCAGGTGTCGAAGTGATCGAGACACGGATCAACAGGCTCTCGTATGCACCGGAGATCGCCAGCGCGATGCTTCGGCGCCAGCAAGCGGGTGCTGTGATCGCCGCCCGCAAGCAAATCGTCGAAGGTGCGGTGTCCATGGTCGACATGGCACTCAAGCAGCTCGAGGAAAAGCACGTCGTCGAACTCGACGAGGAACGCAAGGCCACGATGATCAGTAACCTTCTGGTCGTGCTGTGCGGCGACCGCGACGCACAACCGGTGCTGAACACCGGTTCGCTCTACCAGTAAAGGAAAGGCCACATGGCCACGGATCCAGCTCCGAGATCCGAGCGTAAGAAGATCCTGCTTCGGTTGGATCCTGCGGTGCACGACGCGCTCGCCCGGTGGGCGGCCGACGACCTCCGAAGTACCAACGCCCAGATCGAGTTTCTCCTTCGGCGCGCACTTACCGAACACGGTCGTATGCCGAAGAATGCCGGCAAGATGCACGGCCCCGGCCGTCCGCCGGCCTGATACCCCTGTGCGCCTTTTCGGTAGCAGTCACTACCAAAAAGGCGCACGGGGGGGCGAAGCCCTTACAACATGCAGGAAACGCAGCCCTCGACCTCGGTACCTTCGAGTGCCATCTGACGCAGACGGATGTAGTAGAGCGTCTTGATGCCCTTACGCCACGCGTAGATCTGCGCCTTGTTGATGTCACGCGTGGTGGCGGTGTCCTTGAAGAACAGCGTCAGGGACAAGCCCTGGTCGACATGTTGCGTTGCGGCAGCATAGGTGTCGACGATCTTCTCGTACCCGATTTCGTAGGCATCCTGGTAGTACTCCAGGTTGTCGTTGGTCAGGTAGGGCGCCGGGTAGTAGACGCGACCGATCTTGCCTTCCTTGCGGATCTCGATCTTCGACGCCACCGGGTGGATGGAGCTGGTGGAGTAGTTGATGTACGAGATCGAGCCGGTCGGCGGGACGGCCTGAAGGTTCTGGTTGTAGATACCGTGCTTCTGGACCGAAGCCTTCAGCTCACGCCAGTCGTCCTGGGTGGGGATGTGCAGCTGCGCATCGGCGAAGAGTCCGCGGACCTTGTCGGTTGCCGGCTCCCAGACCTGGTCGGTGTACTTGTCGAAGAATTCACCCGAGGCGTACTTCGACTCCGGGAAACCCTTGAAGTACGAGCCGCGCTCGATGGCGATCTTGTTCGACGCACGCAACGCATGGAAGAGCACGGTGTAGAAGTAGATGTTCGTGAAGTCGATGCCTTCTTCGCTGCCATAGAAGATCCGCTCACGAGCGAGGTATCCGTGCAGGTTCATCTGACCGAGGCCGATGGCGTGAGAGTCGTTGTTGCCCTGCTCGATCGACGGCACCGAGTAGATGTGCGTCTGGTCGGACACTGCTGTCAAACCGCGGATCGAGACCTCGATGGTCTTGGCGAAGTCGGGCGAATCCATGGTCTTCGCGATGTTCAGCGAACCCAGGTTGCAGGAGATGTCCTTGCCGACCTTCGAGTAGGAAAGATCGTCGTTGAACAGCGAGGGCGTCGAAACCTGCAGGATCTCCGAGCACAGGTTCGAGTGCGTGATCTTGCCTTCGATCGGGTTGGCCCGGTTCACCGTGTCCTCGAACATGATGTACGGGTAGCCCGACTCGAACTGCAATTCGGCGACGGTCTGGAAGAACTCACGAGCCTTGATCTTGGACTTGCGAATTCGCTTGTCGTCGACCATCTCGTAGTACTTCTCGGAGACGTTGATGTCGGAGAACGGAACACCGTAGATGCGCTCGACGTCGTACGGCGAGAACAGGTACATGTCCTCGTTCTTCTTCGCCAGTTCGAAAGTGATGTCCGGGATCACGACGCCCAGAGACAGGGTCTTGATACGGATCTTCTCGTCGGCGTTCTCACGCTTGGTGTCGAGGAATCGGTAGATGTCGGGGTGGTGCGCGTGCAGGTACACAGCTCCGGCGCCCTGACGCGCACCCAACTGGTTGGCATAGGAGAACGAGTCCTCGAGAAGCTTCATGATCGGGATGACACCCGAACTCTGGTTCTCGATCTTCTTGATCGGCGCGCCGTGCTCTCGAACGTTGGTGAGCAGCAAGGCAACACCGCCACCGCGCTTGGAAAGCTGCAGTGCCGAGTTGATGGAGCGACCGATGGACTCCATGTTGTCTTCGATGCGAAGCAGGAAGCAGGACACGGGCTCGCCGCGCTGCTTCTTACCCGAGTTCAGGAACGTCGGGGTGGCGGGCTGGAAGCGTCCGGCGATGATCTCGTCGACGAGTTCGACGGCCAGGTCTTCGTTGCCTGCGGCCAGCGTGAGCGCAACCATGCAGACACGATCTTCGAAACGCTCGAGGTAGCGCTTACCGTCGAAGGTTTTGAGCGTGTAGGAGGTGTAGTACTTGAACGCACCCAGGAACGTCGGGAAGCGGAACTTCTTGGCATACGCGTGATCGATCAGGAACTTCACGAAAGTACGTGAGTACTGATCGAGAACCTCTGGCTCGTAATAGTTTTCCTCTACGAGGTAGTCCAGCTTCTCGTCGAGGTTGTGGAAGAACACGGTGTTCTGGTTGACGTGCTGCAAGAAGTACTGACGGGCTGCGGCGACATCCATCTCGAACTGGATCTCACCGTTCGCGCCGTACAGGTTGAGCATGGCGTTGAGTGCGTGGTAGTCGAGACCGTTGGTGGAATCACCGCCGCGTGCATCACGCTCTACGCTTCCTGCCGCGATCGTGTCAGTGATGGTTGGCGCCACTGCCCGTGCTCCTTCTCTGTTTCGAGATGATTCCAGAACTCCCCCAAGCCTTCTCGTACTCGGTCTACGTCCTCGGCAGTGCCCATGAGTTCGAACCGGTACAGAAAAGGAACGTGGCATTTCTGGGAAATGATGTTTCCTGCATAGCAAAAGGACTCACCGAAATTGGTGTTTCCCGCCGCGATCACTGCTCTGATCAACGACCTGTTGTGTGGATTGTTCAAAAAACGAATGACCGGCTTCGGCACATAACTGGTGTCGCGCCCTGTCACGGTGGCTCCGCCACCATAGGTGGGCAGAATCAGCACATAGGGCTCGTCTACGCGAAATGAGCCGTCACGGTCATGGATGGGTATACGTGTCGCAGGCAGGCCGAGACGTTGAACGAATCGGTGGGTGTTCTCCGACACGCTGGAAAAATAGACCAGCGAAGTCATCGGTTGTCACCATTTTCTTGTACGGTGCCCGGAACTACTCAGATGTGTCGGCGGAGGTGTCCACCGCCGACACTGCGGCGCTTCAAGCAGCGACGGTCAGGGTCTTGATGCGATCGGGACGGAAGCCCGACCAGTGATCTTCACCGGCAACCACGATGGGCGCCTGGAGGTACCCGAGAGCCATGACGTAGTCGCGGGCTTCGGCATCCTCGGTGATGTCGATGATGTTGTATTCGAGACCGGCCTTGTCAAGGGCGCGGTAGGTGGCATTGCACTGAACGCAAGCGGGCTTGGTGTAGACGGTGATGCTCATGAGAGTCCCTCTTTCGCTTAGCCAACAAAGGCCGATGTAGTGATGTTCAGCACCGATTCGACCGATTGCCGGAGTCTCGCTCGAGGCGTTCCGCGTTGTGGTCTCTCAGTGCTCAAGACACTACACCTAGTGGCCGACAGAAACACATAACGCGAGATGTTGTGAGTCACATCGTTGGAATTCCCAGGTCGCCCCAGTTCAGCGCCCACATTTCCCGGCGCGTCGGCGTGTCGCCCGTCACATTTTCTTTTGGTGCTCGCCGGCCTCTCGGAGCCGCGTCACGGACCTACCATGAGGGTCGTGGAAACACCCCCGAAGGACGAAGCTCCGCGCCACCAGGCAACCGTGACGAGAACGCAGCAGGTGACACCGCTGATGCGCAGAATCACCTTCGGCGGCACCGGCCTGAGCGACTTCGAGACGAGCGGAAGCCCCGACGAACGGGTGCTCGTCAGATTCCCTCTCGATCCCCCTCACGCCCGCAGTTACACAGTCCGGCGCTGGCAGCCGTCGAAGAACGAACTGGAGATCGACTTCGTTCTCCACGGCCATGGCGGAGCCGCTCTCTGGGCCGAGAATGCGCAAGCAGGCGAGACCGTCCACCTCTCGACCGCCAGCGGATGGTTCGAGCCGCCGACAGAGTGCGACTGGCTCCTACTCGTCGCCGATCACGCCGCTCTGCCGGCAGTCGGGCGAATTCTCGAAGAGGCCCCAGGCGGTCTGCCGATCCACGTCATCGCACAGGTGCCCGCGCCGAGCGAACAGCAGACGTTCACCACGCGCGCCGACGCTCACTACCGATGGCTCGACACAGCGGGCTCTCTCCTCACCGAACTGTCCGCCTATCCCCTACCGCCCGGCACCGGCTATATCTGGTGCGCAGTCGAGGCAGCGGCCGCCAGACGCATCCGCACCCATCTGCGTCGAACGATCAATATTCCGGCAGCACACATGCACGTGATGGGCTATTGGCGAGAGGACAAGGAGAACTGGGAGCGTCGGTACGCCGCGGTCGCCGACCGGATAGATGCCGCGATGGGCGAAGCGATGATGGCGGGCAAGGATTTCGAGTCGGTGCGCGACGCCGTCGACGACGCGATGGAACGCGAAGGGCTCTAAGTACACAAGAGCTTTAGTCCATATACAGCTGAGGGCCACACCTTTCGGCATGGCCCTCGGCTGTGAAACGGATCAAGCGTTGACGAGCTGCTTGCTGGCGTCGACGAGGTCGGAGACGACCTTGGAGACCTGAGCGAGCACCTCTGCGTTCTCACGCGGGTGCAGCTCACCGAACAGTGCGCCGGTTCCACCGATGCTCAGTGCGGTGTCCTCGACGACCTTGCCACCGGCGATGCCGACTGCCTTGGTGGTGTCTTCGTGTGCCCACTTGGCGCCGTTGCCGCTGGGCGAAGCACTGATGACTGCGACAGCCTTGTCCTTGACTGCGCCGACGCCGTACGGACGCGAGATCCAGTCGATGGCGTTCTTCAGTACTGCGGGGATGGTGCCGTTGTACTCGGGGGTGACGAGCAGGAAGGCGTCCGCGTTGCTCGCAGCGGAGCGCAGCGCGTCGACAGCGGGGATGGAAGCACCCTCGACGTCGATGTCTTCGTTGTAGAAGGGAACGTCGGCGAGGCCTTCGAAGACCGTCAGCGCAGCACCCTCGGGCGCGGCGGACACAGCAGTCTCGGCAAGCTGGCGATTGACGGATCCGGCGCGCAGGCTGCCGACGAGAACGAGAACATTGGTCTGTGACATAACGAGTTTCCTTCGAGAGTGGTGCGGTTGGTGGCTCCGGTTGAAAGTTATATCAACTAAACGGACCGCGGTCCACTTACATTCCCCAGCCCTGTAACCTGATCCCGTGAGCGCAATCCCCCTCCCCCAGATCGGCGCCGCGCCGGTCGAGCGCGGTGACGCAGCACGTAACCGCGCACTTCTGCTCGACGCCGCAGCCCTCCTCGTCGCCGAGCGAGGTGTCGACGCGGTGACGATGGATGCCGTCGCATGCCGAGCCGGTGTGGGCAAGGGCACAGTTTTTCGGCGCTTCGGCAATCGATCAGGACTGATGCAGGCTCTGCTCGATCACACGGAGCGAGAGTTGCAGCAGGCATTCATGTTCGGCCCCCCACCGTTGGGCCCGGGTGCGCCGCCGATCGAGCGCCTCATCGCGTTCGGCCGCGCCCGGATCGCCATGGTGGAAGTACAGGGCGAAGTTCTTCGCGCCGCGGAGAATGCCCCCGAATACCGCTTCGGCGGTCCGGCCCGAGCACTCGGCATCGCTCACGTCATCGGACTTCTTCGAGGAGCCGGCGTCGAGGGCGACCTGGATCTGCTCGCTTCGGCACTGCTGGCACCACTCGAAGCGTCGCTCGTCCTTCATCAGGGACGCGATCTCGGGATGACCACCGAGCGCCTGGCGGCCGGCTGGGAAGACCTTGCCCGACGCGTTACTCGATGTTGACTCCCCAGATCCGTCCCACCACTTAATGTGAGCCCATGCGCATCGCTGCAGCCGTCATCGGCCTCCTGACCATCGCCGCGGTAAGCGGTTGCTCCGCTTCGTCCGACTCCCCCGAGGACAAGTCGAACCCCTCCGGGCGCGTCTTCATCTCGACCTCGGTCGACGGAACACCGATTCCCGGCGGCGGCCCACTGACTCTCGACTTCAGCCAAGCCGGTCGAGTGTCCGCGAGCGCCGGATGCAACACCGCGAACGGCTCGGTCGAGTTCACCGACGGCAAGCTGACCACAGGCACGATGGCGTCGACCATGATGGGCTGCCCTCCCGGTATCGCCGAATCGGACGCCTGGACAACAACATTGCTGACCGCCGCGCCGACGTGGAGCCTCGACGGCGACACCCTCACCCTTACCTCCGGCGATGCCACCGTCACCCTGCAGGACAAGAAAGTCGTCACGCCGGATCGAGCGCTCCAAGGCACGACCTGGACCGTCACGTCTCTCATCAGCCCCGACGCGATCAGTACGAGTCTGGCGCTGGAGACGTCAGCGCCCGAGCTCACGATCGCCACAGGCGGTTCGGTCAGCGGGACCACCGGATGCAATCGCATGACCGGAAGCGCCCAGGTATCCGACACCACAGTCACGTTCGCGCCGATGGGTACCACTCGCATGGCTTGCCCCGAGGAGAACATGGACATCGAGCGTCAGGTCCTGGCAGTGCTCGACGGTGAAGTGAGCTACACCATCGACGCCGACACGCTGACACTGCGCACGCCCGACGACACCGGATTGATACTGACTGCTCAGGCTTGATCAGACGGTGCAGGCCTGATCAAGCGTTGTCGAGCAGCCAGCGTCCCAACTCACGGGCGCTGGCATCGATCATCGCCGGCCAGTCCATGGCCGAGTCGTCCGCGTGATCGCTGACGTGTTTGACGAGGCGGCAATTTGCACCCGCGGCCTTCGCGGCAAACGCGATGGCAAAGCCCTCCATGTCGACCAGATCGGCGCGCTGAGCGAGGGCATCGCGGGTCACCGCGTCGGCGATGAATGCGTCGCCGGTGGCCAATACAGAGTCGTCCCCACCATCGAGCACCAGACGATCCACGACGTCGTGTCCCAACGCTCGAATCGCGGTGCTGCTGATGTCGTGATTGATGACAACGCCGGGAACGAAAAGACCGCCGTGGTGCGCATGCAGCGCACCGGCTGTCCCGATGTTGACGACCAGCGGCAGGTTCTCGCGCTCGTACCGCGCGAGAGCGGAGGCGACTGCCGTTGCAGCACTGACCTTTCCGATCCCCGTGATCAGCAGTTCGTACCCTTGCGGCACATAGGCCGCTTCCGACTTCGTCGCACTGACCACCAGAACGTTGTTCGCACTCATGTGCGCGACCGTACCGCCCAGGTTGCGGTGGCACTGCACGCGCCTGCTCACATCGCTAGAGTCCATTCATGGCCACACTGCGTGAAAGCATCATCGAAGAACTCGGCACAAAGCCGACAATCGACGCCGCAGCGGAGGTTCGCGCGCGAGTCCAGTTCCTGAAGGACTACGTTCGCTCGACCCCCGCCACAGGGTTCGTTCTGGGAATCAGCGGCGGTCAGGACAGCACGCTCGCCGGGGCTCTCGCCCAACGCGCCGTCACCGAGCTTCGCGAAGAAGGCCACGACGCCGAGTTCGTCGCGGTCCGACTCCCCTATGGCGCACAAGCCGACGAATCCGATGCGCAGATCGCACTCGGCTTCATCAAGCCGGATCGCTCGCTCACGGTCAACGTCAAGCCGGGCGCCGACGCCACAGCCCGTGAGGCGTCCGAGGCGTTGGGGAACGGCGAACTGCGCGACTTCGTCCGCGGCAACATCAAAGCGCGCGAACGCATGGTCATTCAGTATGCGATAGCCGGGCAGCTCGGCTACCTGGTGATCGGTACCGACCATGCTGCGGAAGCGATCACCGGGTTCTTCACGAAATTCGGCGACGGAGGTGTCGACATCACCCCGCTCACCGGTCTGAGCAAACGTCAGGGCGCTGCGCTCCTGCAGGAATTGGGCGCACCGGAGAGCACGTGGCGCAAGGTTCCGACCGCCGACCTCGAGGACGACCGGCCCGCGCTGCCCGACGAAGTTGCCCTGGGTGTCACCTACTCACAGATAGACGACTACCTCGAAGGAAAGGACGTTTCCTCCGAGGTAGCCGAGAAGCTCGAGAAGATGTTCACCAACACTCGTCACAAGCGCACGGAGCCGGTCACCCCCCTGGATAACTGGTGGCAGTAACTCCTACCAGAGTTCTTACCAGCGACTAGCTACCGAACAGGCTGCCGAAGATGTTGCCCAGCGAACCCGTTCCCGAGGCCGGATCCTTCTTCGCGAAGTTGGTGGTGCATCCGTTGAACTGCACCGCATCGACCAGAGTCGACGTGGCTGCGGATCCGGTGCCCACGCTGACTCCGTAGTGATCGACAACCGCCTTCGGGTTCGCAGCAACGATGTCAGCCAAAGGCACTGACACGCGGTCCTTGGCGCCGTCGATGTTCTGAGTGCTCCACCACACGCCCTTCTGGATATCCGCGTGAACGCCGCCGTCAGCCGTCGGCGTCGCGTCGGGTCCCGGGACCCACACCAGGGTGGTGAATCCGTTCTCGAACTTTCCGCCGGTCGTTCCGGTGAGGCGGAGCTGGAACGCCGCAGTCGGCGTGGCGGCGCGCTCGGCAAAGCCGATCGCCTTGCCGACTGCGTCGGACAGCTTGATACCGCCGGCCGAATGGTAGGAAACCGAACGATCGCCGGTACCGTCGACGGCCAGCTTCAGTGAGCCGTCCTTGTCCAGGACATTTTCGGCCGAGTACGACGCGGTCTGGTCCTTCTCGTCGGCGAACGGGATGCCCCATCCGTTCGGCGTCGTTTCGGTGGACAGGGTCGAGCACGAGGCTTCCGGAGCAGAAGAGCCGAGCGAACCGGTGGACGGAAGTGCAGTAGCAATTGCCGGAGCAGTGAGTGCAGCTGCTCCGAGGAGTGCTACGACGACTCCGACACGGCGCGTGGAATTAATCGACATTGAAATACCTTTCGCATATCCCGACTGGAATTGCGCCAAAATTAACACATGCCGACAATTACCAACAGCGGAGGAATTTCTTTTGTCATCCGAACAGATGACAATTTGCATCGGCAAACAAAAGTGCAATTACTCCCCTAAAAGTAGGAGAATTGAAACAAAACGACCAATTCTGGACAATTGACCAAGAACAGAGAAGATGGGGATAAACGCTACGTGAAGTGCAGCAATATCAATCAGCCCATTTGAACCGGGCCGCTGAAATCCGACAATAAATCTGCCGCCGACAAATAGCTACGCCGACAATCCTCGGACTATCCTCCCGCGAAAGGCGGAAGAATATCGACAGCACTACCGGAGGGCCGAGTGACGTCGCGAGTCAACTCGTCACCCACGAGGAACGCCGAGACCGACAGCACTCGCTCCATCTCCGGCCCGTATTGCCCGACCAGCACCGCCACCAACTCTGCAAGTGTGTTGTCGGGCGAGATAGCGACTACCTCGCTGCGACACCCGGACACATCCGCTGCAGCAGCAAAGTATCGAACCGAGATCGAATGCGAATCAGCCACCAATCGCTCCCATACTTCTTTCCGGCGGAACGAAGTCCGCGGCGTCGATGCCGTGCCCTGCCCACTTGTTCCACATCGCACCGCGCCACAAATCCGCAAGTTCGTCATCACTTGCTCCCGACCTGAGCGCCGCACGCAAATCGACTTCGCGATCACTGAACAAACATGACCGAATTGTCCCTTCGGCGGTCATTCGGGTCCGGTCGCAATCACTGCAGAAAGAACGGGTCACGGAAGCGATGATTCCTACCGTCATCGAGGTCCCATTGACACGCCATTCTTCAGCTGGAGCCGACGGGTCTTCGCGGCCTATTGCTTCCAATTCGAAACGACCACTCAATACGGACAACAATTCAGCGGCGGTCACCATATTCTCGCGGGCCCATGCGTGATCTGCATCCAGAGGCATTTGCTCGATGAAACGCAATTCGACGCCGGCATCGAGACACCACTGCAAAAGGTCCGCCGCTCCGTGGAGCGTTTCACGCATGAGAACCGCATTTATCTTCAGTGGCGCGAGTCCGGCCGCCGCAGCTGCTCGAATTCCCGCGAGAACCGATGGCAGCCTGTCTCTACGTGTCAATTCTGCGAAGTGGGCGCGGTCAACCGAATCCAGAGAAACATTGACGCGGGTCAGACCCGCTGCGGCCAACTTCGCAGCCCGATGTTCGAGCCCAACCGCGTTGGTAGTCATGGCAAGTGGAATACCCGGCACGCGAGTAGCGCACCCGGCGATGATTTTTTCGAGGTCGCTGCGCATCAGTGGTTCCCCGCCGGTGAACCTCACTTCACGGATACCGGCTCGTTCGACGCCGATTCCGACCATTCGAATGATCTCGTCAGCACTCAGAAGATCTTCCGCGGCGATGGCCGGTAGGCCTTCCTCCGGCATGCAATACGTACAACGAAGCGAACACTTCTCGGTGATCGACACTCGCAGATCTCGGGCAACACGCCCGAACTTGTCGACCAGGAGATCGGTCTCGGGACGGCCGGTGAGGGCGGCGGCGTCAAACCGCACGGTGGGAATTCCCATCGAGACCACTGTCATCACTTCACCAACTTCCGTATTGCTCCAGTATGACCGAAAGCCGTACTCCGTGTGTCGGACGGACCACACCGCCTAGGATCAAAACATGTCGAGGTTGTCGAGGTTACTGTCATGAGCGCGCGTTCGGTCGAGGAACACGCGTCGCACATCTCCGAATTGCTCTCGGGCCTGCACACCCTCTCTCCGTCGGAGGTTCCGACGGCAGAAGCGTTGGGGCGCATAACTTGCTCTGATATCGCATCTCCGGTGGACCTCCCGCTCTTTCGTAACTCTCAGATGGACGGATATGCGGTCGACGCCGCATCCGTGGCCTCGGTTCCCACCACGCTGACGGTTCGAGGTGTGATCGCCGCCGGAAGCGGAAAACCACCGAAACACCTTCCAGGATCGGCATTTCGCATCATGACCGGTGCGCCGCTCCCCGAAGGTGCCGACGCCGTCGTTCCCGTCGAGGACACCACGGGCGTCACCGAACACGTCGTCACCATCGAACGGGGCAGGTCTGTAGGCGAATTCGTTCGCGAACGCGGCAGTGACATCACTGCCGGAATGCTACTGGTCACGGCGGGAACGCACTTGGAACCTCGCCATATCGCTGCGCTGAGCGCCGTCGGGTTGGCCTCACTCGACACGTACACGAGACCACGGGTCGCCGTCATCACGACGGGCGCCGAACTCAAGAGTGCCGGAACAACTCTCGAACCCGGCGAGATCTACGATTCCAACGGTGCAGCTTTGGCAACATTGGCCGAAGCCAACGGTGCCGATGTCGTATCCGTCGCTCGAAGCAGTGACGATCCGGCTGAATTCCGCGAATTGCTCTCGTACGCAACCTCGGTCGCCGATCTGGTTTTCACTTCCGGCGGAGTATCGATGGGTGACTTCGAAGTGGTGAAGGAGACCCTCACACCCCTGGGGGCGCAATTCGGCCACGTCGCAATGCAACCGGGCGGCCCGCAAGGCACTGCCGTGGTGAACGAAGTGCCGGTACTGAGCTTCCCTGGCAACCCGGTGAGCACGATGGTCTCCTTCGAGGTCTTCGCACGGGGCGAACTGCGCCGGGCCGCGGGCCTGCCCGAGATCCCGCGCGAGCGACTCCCGTTGACTGCACCGCTGCGTTCGGTGGACGGCAAACGGCAGTTCCTGCGGGCACGCAGAACTGCGGACGGTATCGAACTCGTTGCCGGACCCGGATCGCACCTCGTTGCAGCCATGGCGTGGGCCGACGTCCTGATCGACATCCCCGCCGCCGTGACCGAACTCGGCGCAGGCGATCTCGTCGACGTCGTCCCGCTCTCGACTTCCTCGATTTGATTCACTCGATCTGATTCAAAGGACACTCATGACCGAATTGACACACGTCGACAGCGAAGGCCGCGCACGCATGGTCGACGTCAGCGCCAAAGCCGAGACGACGCGGATCGCCGTCGCTGCCGGTGAACTTGTCACGACCGCCGAGGTGGTCCGCCTCGTCCGCGCCGACGGCATGCCCAAGGCCGATGTCCTCACCACCGCACGCATCGCCGGAATCGCCGGCGCAAAGAAGACGTCCGAACTGATTCCGTTGTGTCATCAGCTCGCACTTTCGTCGGTCAAGGTGGAGTTCGGATTCACCGAAACCTCGATCACCGTCGAAGCGACGGCAAAGACTCGCGGACAGACCGGCGTCGAGATGGAAGCACTCACCGCCGTCGCGGTGGCCGGCCTGACCTTGCACGACATGGTCAAAGCAGTCGATCCCGGCGCCACCATGAACGGTGTGCGTCTGCTCACCAAAGACGGTGGTAAACGCGGGCATTGGACCCGCGAGGCTCAGGGCGCCCCGGCTACTCCGGAGCACGTCTTCACCTCGACGAGGTCCGCGACCGTGCTAGTCGCTTCAACTGGCGGCGCCAACGGAACCAGACCCGACACCACCGGACCGAAGATCGCGGACTGGCTCCGCGAGCGGGACTTCGAGGTGCGTGGACCGCTCGTGTACGCCGACGCAGACATCGCGGCGGGCATAGCGGACGCGAAGCAGGGCTCCCCGTCGCTTGTCATCAGTACCGGCGGCACCGGCGCTTCCCCCACGGATGCAACCCCGGAAGCTACCCGCTCGGTCTTGACCCGTGAGTTGCCCGGGGTCGCAGAAGCGATCCGAACCAAAGGCCTCGAGAAGACCCCGCACGCATCACTGAGCCGTGGTGTGGCAGGTCTCACAGGTACGACGGTCATCGTCAATCTTCCGGGTTCTCCCGGCGGAGTGAAGGACGGTCTCGCCGTCCTCGAACCCATCATCGATCACCTGCTCGCGCAGGTCGCAGGCGGAGGAGCACACGATGAGTGAGCTACTGGCTCGGATCTCCGAGCAACCGATCCATGCAGACACCGTCGACGCGGCCGTGGCCGGTCCGAAGAACGGTGCTGTTGTGGTGTTCACGGGAACGGTGCGCAATCACGATGAAGGCCAAGCGGTTTCGGCGTTGGAGTACCAAGCGCATCCGGATGCCGAACGCTTCCTCCAGACATGCTGCCAAGAAGTTGCAGCCTCGACCGGCCTACCGGTTGCCGCGATTCATCGCGTCGGGCATCTCGAGATCGGAGACCTCGCACTGGTCGCCGCCGTCGCCGCGCCACACCGCGCGGAGGCGTTTGCCGCGTGCGCCGAACTGGTCGAGCGCATCAAGCACGAGGTACCGATCTGGAAGCGGCAACACTTCGCGAACGGCGTCTCCGAATGGGTCGGGTTGTAGGTCGAACGCTCTGGGAAGGTAGAGTTGCGATCACTAGGTGCCTGAAATCGGGCATCCAGCGTCGTAGAACGCAAAATTTCTTGCTGAGTGCTCAATGCACCCGCTCTTCTTACGGCGAAGAAGCCTGCCGACCGGCAGCGCCGCCACCACTGTGCTTGATTGTTCGACCGGTTAATTCCCGTGTCGGCATCCGGGCACGAACACGTGCCCGAAAGGCTCTGAACACACTTGTCTGACATCTCTACGCCCGCTACCACCTTCGCAGCCCTCGGTGTGCGCGCACCGCTGGTGAAAGCTCTCGAAGACGGCGGAATCACTTCTCCGTTCCCGATCCAGATCGACACCCTCCCCGACACTCTCTCGGGTCGCGACGTACTGGGCCGCGGAAAGACCGGAAGCGGAAAGACCCTCGCGTTCTCCATCCCCATGGTCTCTCGCCTCGCCGGCGAACTGTCCGGCGGCAAGCGTCGCCCGGGTCGACCGCTCGGCTTGGTGCTCGCACCCACGCGTGAGCTCGCCACCCAGATCACCGCAACCCTCGAACCGTTGGCCGCCGCATACGACTTGCGCGTGACCACGATCTTCGGCGGCGTCTCGCAGCACCGCCAGGTTCAGGCTCTGAAGGCCGGAGTCGACATCGTCGTCGCCTGCCCCGGTCGCCTCGAAGACCTCATGAAGCAGAAGTTCGTGAGCCTCGACGCCGTCGAGATCACCGTGCTCGACGAGGCCGACCACATGGCCGACCTCGGCTTCCTGCCCGTCGTCACCCGCATCCTCTCGTCCACGCCGCAGGACGGGCAGCGCCTGCTGTTCTCGGCGACGCTCGACAACGGCGTCGACAAGCTCGTCAAGCGTTTCCTCAAGAACGAGGTCATGCATTCGGTCGACGAGGCCAACTCCCCCGTCGCCGCGATGACGCACCACGTGTTCGACGTCGACGGCGTCGAAGCCAAGAAGGCTCTGGTCGAGAAGCTCGCTTCCGGTACCGGTCGTCGCATCCTGTTCATGCGCACCAAGCACCAGGCTCGCAAGTTGGCTCGCCAGCTCACCGAGTCGGGCATCCCGTCCGTCGACCTGCACGGCAACCTCTCCCAGGCCGCTCGCGACCGTAACCTGGCGGCATTCTCCGCCGGTGAAGCGCGCGTCCTCGTCGCCACCGACGTCGCAGCGCGTGGCGTCCACGTCGACGACGTCGAGTTGGTCGTCCACGTCGATCCGCCGGCCGAGCACAAGGCTTACCTGCACCGCAGTGGTCGCACGGCTCGCGCAGGCAGCGCCGGCGACGTGGTCACCGTGGTCTTGCCCGAGCAGCGTAAGGATCTCGCGATCCTCATGCGTAAGGCAGCCATCAAGGTGACGCCGGTTCGTTCGACGGCCAACTCCGAGCACGTCGTCAAGTTGGTCGGCGACATCGCACCGCATGTCACTCCGGCTCCGAAGGCTCCGGCCCAGCCGAACGGTGGACGCGGACAGCGCCCCGCCGGCCAGGGTGGACGCGGCGGCGCAGCACGTTCGGGTCAGGCTCGCTCCGGACAGGGCGGTCAGTCACGCGGTGCACGCACCGGCGGCGCTGCCCGTCAGGAACATGCCGGCGGCGGCGCTCGCCGTCCCCGCACCGGCGGCGGCGCTCGCACTGCGGGCTCCACCGGTGGCCGTCCCGCGCGCTAGGCCGCACAGGCACAATTCAATAGGTTTCGTAGTGGACAGCGTCGGCCAATGGCCGGCGCTGTCGCCATCCGAAGCGCTCGAGATCCGGAACCTGTTGGAATTCAGTCACCTTCCCGACGCACAGCCACGCAATGGGGCGAACGGGTGACGGAATGCCCATGAGTTCGGTGAGGTACTTCTCGTCGTAGAACGAGACCCAGCCGATGCCGATCCCCTCGGCTACCGCGGCGAGCCACAAATTCTGAATCGCGAGCACTGCCGAGAACAGGCCGGTGTCGTCGACGGTGTGGCGGCCGAGGATGTTCGGGCCACCGCGTGACGGGTCGTAAGTGACGACGATCCCGGTACCGCTCTCGGCAATTCCCTCGATCTTGATGGGGTCGAACGTCGAGCGGCGATCCCCGGGCAAAGACTGCGCGAAATTCATCCGGGCATCGGCGACGTGCGCCGCGAAGGTGTTGAGCGTCTCCGGATTACGAACGACGACAAAATCCCACGGTTGCGTGTTTCCCACGCTCGGCGCGCGGTGAGCGGCGTCGAGAATTCGCATCAGGGTTTCGTCCGGGATGACCTCTCCCGAGAACTCGGCGCGAACGTCTCGCCGTCGCCGAATCGCTTCGTACACGGATACATCTGATTCACTCACGCTCCGACGGTATAGCGGTGCAATCCCAGCATGGCGTCGGGGTGCGGTTCGGCCGTTTCTTCTCGTACGCAGGTGCGCAGGGCTCTGCCCACCGCTCCCGAATCCATCCCGGAACCGATCACGACCAGTTGCGTAGTTCGAGGTTCGCCCGACTTCCATCGCAGCGGGGTGATCCGAACATGATCACCCACCGACTGGATCTCGAATTTTCCTGTGTACCCGGGAATTTCGAAGTTCACGAATCCCTTGATGCGGTAAACACCCGACGGCTGATTCTCGAGAAAGTGCGTCAGAGCCCTGGCATCGAGTGGTGTCTCCGATATGAAATCAACCGACTCGTAGCGATGATGCAGGTGATCGTGGTGACACGAGCCGTCCTCATGGTCGTGCCCGTGATCGTGGTCGAGTCCGTCGCGCAGGAGCTCGTCAAGGCTCAGTTGATCGCCCGGAGCGGGAGGGGTCACCTCACCGGAATCGAACAACAGAGCGGGGTCTATCCGCGAGTGCGACGTTTCCACTATCGGCGCTCGCGGGTTCAACTCACGAATTCCGGCCGAGAATTGCTCGCGCTCGGCGGCGGGAACGCTGTCGATCTTGTTGACTACCACCAGGTCTGCCAGGCGGACATGTTGATCGAGTTCGGGATGTTCGCTGCGAACGGTGGAGAAATTGGCTCCGTCGACCAAGACCACCAGGCCGCCGTAGACGACGGACGGGTTCTCACTTCCGAGGACGAGTCGAATCATGTTCCGCGGCTCGGCAAGCCCGCTGGCCTCGATGACGATCACGTCGATCCCGGATTGCCGGTGCGCCAGCTTGTTCAGCATCTCGTCCATGTCGGAGACGTCGACAGCACAGCACAAACAGCCGTTGCTGAGCGTGACCATCGAATCGACCTGACCGGCGACCATCATCGAATCGATGTTGACGGAGCCGAAGTCGTTGACGATCACGCCGATGCGTACGCCGTCGTTGTTACGCAGGAGATGGTTGAGCAGCGTCGTCTTGCCCGAACCGAGAAAGCCTGCGACGACTATTACGGGAATCTGCTTCTTCGCCACCACACAACCTTCCGAAACCACACGTACCGATCAGTGATCGTAGTGGAGTGTGGCTTCGGAAGGTTCACGCTGACAGCAGACTCACACCGTACAGAGTGGGCGGATGTCCGAAGTGCCCTCGGTGGTCGGTGACGTCAAGATCGTGCACGCGTTGTATCCACGGGATTCGGCGACCCGGCGGATTTCACTCCAGCCTGCCGCGTCGACGACCGGCGACCGTGAGAGCACGAACCCGGAAAGCCTGAGCGGATCGCCCACCAGGGCCCACGAATAGTCGTCGGCGATATACGTGACGATGTAATTGGGCGGACCGTCCAAGCTTTCCTGTGAGGGCACCCCGGGGAAGCTCACATGCAACTGGGCACCCGTTGCTGGATCGGTAACTCGGGCATTCCCGACGATCTCGTTGGCTTGGCCGGTCCACGTCGTACACGTGTTCTTCACGCTCACGTTCGACGAATCGACTATCCCGTAACTCGCCCGGGTGTCCTTCGCGCACGCGAGGTTGAAGGGCTGAGGAATCGCCGCCACCTGGTTCCATTCCCCTACGTAGCGCGCGGCGTCCAGGTTCGCCACCGGCTGCAAGGGTTCCCAGAGTGGGCTCGCCTGCGCGGTTCCCGAAAACATCGCCGCTGCGGCGCACACTCCCGCAATCGCACTTCGCCCCGACCACTTCATATCACTGCTCCTCGTCTGTACAACGCTCGATCGGCATTGGTTCCTCAAAGCATTCGGAGCTGACGGACTGGAGGATGGGAACGTATGTAAAACTACTTTTGGTTTGTTATGGACCTACTTCACATACCTTATGTAGTCTTTGCTAAAAGATAGCTGAAAGTCGGACGGAGCTACTGTGATGAAGGTTGTCGACTTAGGTCTAGAGCGCACGCGCTACGCAGTCATCGACGAGACGATCGAGTCGAGGTGGCGCCGAGTTACCTCGATGCAGCACGACACCGTTGCCGTCGTGACTCCGCGCGACCGGATCACTTTCGCCGAACTCGAACTCCGGACCGACGCATTGGTCCGCGAACTTCGCCTGCGCGGGTCACACGGGGCTTGCCCGGTTGCGGTCGATCTCGAACCAACCGCCGAGTCGGTACCCGCCATCCTCGCCACTCTGATTTCCGGTCGGCCGTTGGTCATGATCGACCCACAACTCCCCAAGGCCCGGCGAGCGCACATCATGAGCACCTCGGGTGCCGTCGCGCTGCAGTCGATACTCGACGAATCAGCCGCAACGGGCTTCCGTTTCGACAACGCGCTTGAACCCTCCAGTTCCGACCCTGCCATGATCGCGTTCACGTCCGGGACCAGCGGAGCCCCCAAGGGAGTCGTGCTGAGCCACTCCATGTGCCTGAACAAAGCCGACGAACTTGCCGCAGCAATCGACCTGCGACCCGACGATCACATCGGGAACCTGTTGCCCGTCAGTTTCGGAGCCGGAATCACGGCCCTGATCATGGGACTGATGAACGGAGTCACGGTCTTCTGCTGGGATCCACGCACAGACGGAGTCTCGGGAATCGATGACTGGCTGATCGAGAACTCGATCACGACCGCGCACTGCGCACCGTCATTCCTGCGAGCTTGGTCGGATCTCGAATCCGATGAAGCACCGGATAATTCGCTCGGATCGCTGAGGGTCGTCGTGACGTACGGGGAACCGGTTCACGGCGAGGACTACGCGCGCCATCGCAGTCACGGCTTTGCACGCGTCACCTACGTCAACTGGCTGGCCACCACTGAGACCGGCGTCGTCGCATACAACGCGTTCCCGCCGCATTCCGAACTGCCCGACGGAGTGGTGCCGGCCGGACGTGCTCGCGATGGCAAGGACGTACAGATCGTCGATGTGAACGGCGTGCCTCTCCCCGACGGGGAGATCGGCGAGATTCAGGTTGTCTCCAGCGATCTTGCCGACGGATACCACGGCGACCCGGATCGAACTGCAGCACGATTCACACGTCTCGGCGAGGGGGTGTGTATCTACCGGACCGGTGACCGGGGCCGCATCGACGAACACGGCGAACTACAACTGCGTGGACGGGTTGACGACGCCGTCAAGATTCGGGGCTACCTGGTAGAACCGATGGAAGTCGAGTCGCATATTCGTCGAATTCCCGGCGTCGCCGATGTTTTCGTCGCTGCCGTACTCGAGAACGATCGACCGGAGATTGTCGCTTACGTGGTCCTGACCAAAGCCGTGATGACTCGGTCGGGGGCCGAGATGCGGCGGGAATTGGCGAAATACCTGCCCGCCTGGATGCTTCCGCGACATTTTGTTCTCATGGCCGAGCTGCCCCGTAACGAAAGGGGGAAGGTCGAGAGAACAACATTGCCATCCGTCGCGGTGAGGGACACTCCCCCAACTCTCGCCGGACCTGCCGAACTGTGGCTGTCCTCGATCTGGGAGTCGATTCTCGGCATCGATTCCATCGACCGTGAGGACGACTTCTTCGAGCTCGGCGGCGACTCCCTTGCTTCGACCGAGGTGGTGGCCAAAATTCACGACATGTTCAGGGTCCGGATCACGGCGGCAGAGTTCGCGACCGCGAGCACCGTCAAAGACCTTGCAGCGCTGATCGATCGGTGCACAATCGATCCCGACGATCGCGTCTCTCACGACATGATGGTTCCACTGAAGCTCGAAGGGTCAGGGCGACCGCTGTTCATCATGAACGGTGCAGGGTGCCCCTCGACAACACTGTCCACCTTGTCGAAAGCGCTCAACACCGATCGCCCGGTCTACGCACTTCAGCCACACGGCTTCGAATCTCGCGGACTGCCCGATCGGTCGGTAGAGGCAAGCGCTCGCCGTTTCATATTCGAAATCAAGAAGATTCAGCCCACGGGCCCCTACCTCCTCGCCGGCTACTCGTACGGCGGCTACGTGGCGCTGGAAATGGCGTCACAGCTGTCCGAGACCGGTGACACTGTCGAGCACGTCACCGTTCTCGACACCAGAATCCCCACCGACACTGCCGCACGACTAGCCGACCGTGCGGGCATCAGTTTGGATCCGTCGATCGTCGACCTCGCACCACAACCATCCACCAATACCCGCTGGAAGCCGACCAGACGCACCGTAGCCGCGATGTGGATCCGCACGCTGTTCGCCGGCATTCTGCAGTACCCACCGGCCACCCAGTGGACAGTGTTCCTCTACATCGGAGGCCAGGCGCTCCGGAAGCATCGGATACGAGCATGCGCCGCGCCCGTCACCGTGATCCGTGGAGCCACCAACAACCGTGGACGCGAGATCTGGTCACTCATTGCCACGGGCTCACTCGATTTCGACGACGTCGACGCGTGCCACGAAGACGTCGTCCGCCAACCGTACGTCCGCAAGACTGCGGCGATCATCGACCGAATCTGCGATCGAGCGTGACCAGCGCTGCTCATGTCCAGCTGTAGAAGAAAGAGCGGCGCGGGGTGACAGCCCAGTCGGTCGTCGACGAACAGACTCTTTCCTTGACGAATGCACCCGCCCTGCCTGCGATGAACATGCCCGTTGCTTCGTCGACGCGAGTGGTCCGCTGGAAAACCCCTTGTCGCCTACCGAGACTGATGCACCGTCCGGCGAACTTCGGAACCACCGGACGCGGCGCGGAACCGTCGAGTCGATGCAGGATCGTTTCTGCCGCATGAACTCCCAAGGGGATAGCGGCCTGGCAACTCATCCTCAGTGACAGATCACCGACCGCGACCGCATCACCCGCACCGACGATGTTGGGATAGGACGGGTATTCGAGGCGGTTGTCGAGTTTCAGGCGACCGAGATCGTCGACGGCAAGGCCACTTCGGCGCGCCAGTTCGGGGACACCGAATTCCGTCGCGAGGATCGTGCATTCGGACTCCACCCGTATGCCTCCCGCTAGCTCGCAGGACGAACCGTCGAGCCGAGTCACCCGCGATTCGGTGACAATATCGACCCCAAGATCGGTCAACGATCTGACTATCGCTGATCGCGCGCGCTCCGAAAGGTCCGGAGCCATGATCCCGCCGGTCACCAAGGTGATTCGGCCGCTTCGCTGCTCAGCCAATTCTGCGGCAGTCTCGACTCCGGTGAGACCGCCGCCGACAACGCAGACTGCAGCCTTCTCGTCGATTGCCGACAGCCTGGATTCGAGGCGTACCGCGTCCTCGAATTCGGAAACGCTGAACCCGTGCTCCGCCGCCCCGGCGATAGTGCTGGGTGACTGCCCACTCCCGACTGCGTAGACCAGATAGTCGTAGTCGAGCACACTGCCGTCGTCGAGGGTGAGCCTGCCGAGCGCCGCCTCGATCGTCGTCACCTCTCCGAAGACTCGGTGTGCCGCACGCGGTAGCGCCCTGTCGAACGAGACCGTCGTATCGTAGCCAGCCGCGATCATCTGATGGAGCCTGATTCTTTGCACGAAGTGTGGGCGCGGATTCACGACGGTGACCGTGACGTCCGAACGAGTTCTCAGCAGCCGCTTCGCTGCCATGGCGCCCGCATATCCTGCACCGATTATCACCACGTGTGCGCGCATGACTCCCCATTCCGAAAACGACAAATGCTCTGCACCGATTGGTGCAGAGCATTTGTCTTGGGTGGAGCTAAGGGGACTCGAACCCCTGACCCCCACACTGCCAGTGTGGTGCGCTACCAGCTGCGCCATAGCCCCGTATTCAATTAACTCTAACAGTCGAACTCGCAGCGGCTTTTCTGCTTTCCGCTTGCTTGAAGAAAGTTACACCACTTCGATCCTGGGCAACAAATCGCCTGCTCAGAGGGAGGCGGGGGGGCCCCGAAGGGGGCCGCCCCGGCACACGAGCAAACGAGTATAAAAAAAAACGGAGGGGGCGGGGGAGAAAAAAAGCCAGAGGCACAAACGAGG
>NZ_JBHWUF010000004.1:87956-426252 GCF_042738325.1 Rhodococcus sp. NPDC059969
CCCGCGGTTTTTTTGTTTTCCGATTGATTAAATAATTTCACACCACTCCGACCCGGCCAAAAAAACCCCCGCCACCGGGGGTGGCGCCCGCCCCACACGGGCGCGCCCGCTTCGACTCAGGAAAGCTTGGAAACCCAGTCGCTGCTGCGCGTGTCAACAATCTTGCCGTTCGCCACTACGGTGGGGGTCCCGGTCGATCCGGCATCCTTGAGCGCCTGGCTCGCGGCTGCGGCGTTTGTTGCGGCGGCCTCGACGTTGGTGCCGGAAGAGATGCAGGTTGCCACATCCTCGGATGCTCCCGCATCCCGAGCGATCTGGGCGAGGTCGTCGTTGGTGTGATCGCTGCTGCCGCCCTCCGCAGGCTGTGTGTCGGTCGCGAAAAGCTTTGTGTGGAATGCGGAGTACGCGATCGCGTCGCCACCCTGAGCGACGCACAGCAGAGCGGCGCCGGCCCGTGTGGAGTAGTCACCGCTGCCCGACGCCCGGTTGAGGAAATTCAGCATGTGGTAGCGAACGGCGACGTCACCGTTGTCAACGGCAGCCGAGAGCGCTTGGCCACTGAGGTGCTCGAGAGCAGCACAAGCCGGGCACAGCGGATCCTCGAAGAGATCAATGGTCGTTGCGGCGCTGGGCTTGCCGAGCAGCACCACGCCGTTGTCCTGCACTGTGACGGCAACTTCGGAATTCTGCACGGAGCCGTAGCCGTCGTTCTGGGGCTTGTTCTTGTTGTTCGTCCACAAGACACCGCCGATGACGAGGGCCGCGATCACGAGCACTGCGAGGCCACCGATGATGTAGGTGGAGCGGCTCGAGACCGGTTCCGGCGAGTATTTGTTCTTGCTGCTCTTGGTGCTCACGCTGATGCAGTCCTTCGTGCGTCGAAACGATTTACCGATTGCTTACCTTGCCACTGAAGACTGAGTATCCACTGAGAACGCCGCGCGTGATCCGGGGCCCAATGCCAACGGCGAACGCGGGAACACGAGCAGCCACACGGCAAGCGCCATGAAGCCGAGGTCCCGGAGAATCTCCTTCAGATAGTCCCAAGCACCGACGTCAGCAGCACCGCCGCCGCCGAAACATCCACAGTCGATGGACAATCCCCTGGCCCACACCGAAATGATCACCGCGATGAGGACCGTGAGAATCACCACCGAGACTGCGGCGGATACTCGAACCGCCAGACCGACGAGGATCAGCAGTCCCAGGACTATTTCGACCAGAGGAAGAGCCGTCGCCACCGGACCCACCAGTGACTCGGGCAACAGTTGATAGGCACGCACCGCGATCTTCGTCTGCACGGGATCAAGGAACTTGAGCCCGCCGGAAATCAGCCAGACGGCCGCCAAGCCCAATCGGGCTACAAGACTCACGATACGAATTGCCACCCGATCGAGAGTACAGAATGCCCGGTCAGTCCAGGTTTGTCCGCGCAGGCGTATCCGTAAGCACCGTCACATCAGTCAGATCTTCGACGACGGATTCGACTGTCTTCGTTCGCGACGGGACGAACAACCAACCCGTAGCCGACACGACGACGACCGCTCCCATCACCGCGAAGGCCGCAGAGTACGACACATGCTGGGCGATCAGCCCGGCACAAATCGGCGCCACTACCCCACCGATGTCCGACATCATCTGGAATACCGCCAGGACGGGTCCGCCGCGAGCCGTCGACCCGACCACATCGGCAACCGCTGCTTGCTGAGCCGGGCTCATGAGCCCTGAACCGACGCCCGTCACTGCAGCGATGACAAAGAACACCACGAGGTTGTCCGTGAATCCCATCGCGATGGTGCCCACACCACAGATGAGCAGGCCGCTCACGACAAAGGGCTTGCGTCCGAAGCGGTCCGAGAGTCGTCCGGAAACGATCAACACCAACGCATTGCCGACGGCGAAGATCGTCAGGGCGTAGGCCGCAATCGACGGATCCCGATCGAGGAACTCCACGACGAACAGGGGGACCATGGCAACGCGAACTCCGAAGATGACCCCGCCGAAGGCGAGGTTCGATCCGAGCGCTGCCCGGTACACCGGCGACTGGAGGCCTTCTGTGAGAGTCATCGACTTCACATCGACAGCCTTGTCCGGTGACGCCAAATGAGATCCACGCAGGCTCACGAAGACAACGAGCGCGGCGATCACCAACGCAATTGCGTAGATGATGAACGGCATCCGGAGACCGAACTGCAACAGCGCACCGCCGACCAGCGGGCCGCCGATCGATCCCATGAGAAAGCTTGTCGCGTACAGACCCGACACGCGGCCGCGACTGTCCGGCGGTGACATACGAATGATCAGCCCGAGAGCCGACACGGTGAACATGGTCGACCCGATGCCGCCCAACGACCGGAACAGCAGAAGTTGCCAGTACTCCCCCGCGAAAGCGCACGCGCCGGTCGAGACCGCGACGATCAGAAGGCCGACGATGTAGACCGGTCGCTCACCGAGTTTCTGTACCAAAGAGCCGCTCATCGGCGCGAACACCAATCGCATGAACGCGAAAGACGAGATCACGATCGTGGCGGCGGTGACCGATACGTCGAAGCTTCGCGCGAACTGCGGTAGCGCCGGAGCGACCAATCCGAATCCGAGGGCGATGACGAAGCTGGCGGCGACCAGTACCCAAATTTCCTGTGGCAGCTTGGCTGCACGAGTTTTCATGTCGCCCGGAATTCTAGCCGGGCGACATGAGGGGTCCGCGGGCTAGTTCGCCTTCAAGACTCCGGACACCAAGTCCTTGGCCGCTGCCTGAACCTGAGCCAGATGATCGGTGCCCTTCATCGACTCGGCATAGATCTTGTACACGTCCTCCGTGCCGGACGGCCTCGCTGCAAACCACGCATTTTCCGTCGTCACTTTGAGACCACCGATCGCCGCACCGTTTCCGGGCGCCGCTGTCAGTGTCGCGGTGATCGGCTCACCCGCCAGTTCGGTTGCACTCACCTGATCAGGAGACAGCTTTGCCAGGACTGCCTTCTGTGCGCGTGTTGCGGGCGCATCGATACGTGCGTACGCGGGGCTCCCGAACTTCTCGGCCAACGCGGCGTAGTGCGCTGCCGGAGACTTTCCCGTCACAGCGGTGATTTCCGAGGCGAGCAGCGCAAGGATGATGCCGTCCTTGTCCGTCGTCCAGACGGAACCGTCGTGTCGGAGGAAGGACGCGCCGGCGCTTTCCTCGCCGCCGAATCCCACAGACCCGTCGAGTAATCCTGGAACGAACCACTTGAACCCGACCGGAACCTCGAGCAATTCGCGACCCAGGCCGCTGACCACACGGTCGATCATCGAGGAACTCACGAGGGTCTTGCCGACCTTGGTATCTGCGCCCCACCCTGGCCGGTTCGCAAACAGGTACTCGATGGCAACGGCGAGATAGTGATTCGGGTTCATCAAACCGCCGTCGGGAGTGACGATGCCGTGGCGGTCGGAGTCCGCATCGTTTCCGGTCGCGATGTCGTAGCGATCTCGAATCCCGATCAGCGACGCCATCGCGTCGGGCGACGAGCAGTCCATGCGGATCTTGCCGTCCGTGTCCAGCGTCATGAACCGCCAGGTCGGATCCACGAGAGGATTCACCACTTCGAGGTCGAGTCGATGAGTGTCGGCGATCGCGCCCCAGTAGTCGACACTTGCGCCGCCGAGAGGGTCTGCACCGATCCGGATTCCGGCGTCGCGGATCGCATCGAGGTTGAGGACAGAAGGGAGATCTTCGACGTAGTAGCGGAGGAAGTCGTAGCGTTCGACGCGGTCCAGCGCCTGCGCTGCCGTGACGCGCCTTACCCCGGAAAGCCCTTTGCGCAGAAGCTCGTTCGCTCGGTCGGCGATAACCGACGTCGCATCCGTGTCCGCGGGTCCGCCGTGCGGCGGGTTGTATTTGAAGCCGCCGTCACGAGGCGGATTGTGTGACGGTGTCACGACGATACCGTCGGCCTTGGCCTCCGGCCCCGTCGAGTTGTATCGCAAGATCGCGTGGCTCACAGCCGGGGTGGGCGTGTAGGCGTCGCGCGAGTCGACAAGAACGACGACGTCGTTGGCGACGAGGACCTCCAACGCGGAGAGCCAGGCGGGTTCGGACAGCGCGTGTGTATCCCGGCCGATGAACAGCGGGCCGTCGATTCCCTGCGAAGCGCGGTACTCGACGATCGCCTGGGTTGTCGCCAGGATATGAGCTTCGTTGAAAGCCGAATCGAGACTGGAACCGCGATGTCCGGAAGTGCCGAAAAGTACCTGCTGCATCGGGTTCTCGGGATCCGGAGTGCGCGTGTAATACGCGGTGACCAGATGAGGAACGTCGATCAGATCCTCTGGCAGAGCCACTTGTCCTGCTCGTTCGTGCGCCACGAATCCCCCTCGGCCCTGTGGTCGACCACTGTGTCGACGCGACTGTGGACAATTGTCTACCCTGGCCGCGTGGCGTGCACGCTCGACGCCGAATACGTCAGTCCGTGATCTGGATTCCCACCCACGCAGCGGACAAGCCGACGATCAGACTGACGACGATGTAGATCAGCGAGAGCATCGTCTGACGCCGCTCGACCATGCCCACGTTCTCGGTCGCGAAGGTCGAGTAGGTGGACAAGCCGCCGCAGAAGCCAGTCGCCAGGAGCGCGGCCATCTCGGTGGAAAGAGCTGCCCCGGTGAACAATCCGAGCAGGAAGCAGCCGATCACGTTCGCGGCGAACGTCGCAGCCGGGAACCCCTTGTAAGCGGGCACGTACCGCGCCAACAGGTACCGGCCACTCGCACCCGCGCCGCCGCCGAGTGCTACCAGGAGAACTGTCATGCCGACACCCCGTCCCGCGCACGGATCCAGCGTTCACCGAGCCCTTTGCCCAGCGCTGCGGCGAGGATGGCAGGAATCAGCGTCCCGAGTACATAGAGAATCGATCGCCACGGACTCTCCGTCACCGCGTGAACCGCGAATGACGAGAAGGTCGTGAAGCCGCCGCAGAACCCGGTGCCGAGAAAGAGGTACCCCACCTTGTTGTGGACCAGCAGGGCCGCGAGTATGCCGAGAATGAGCGAGCCGAAAACGTTGATGACCAGCGTCGTCCAGATGTGGGGGAACAGCTCTCCCAGACCGTATCGGCTCAGTGCCCCCAATGCTCCACCGACGGCAACCGCGCTCACTGCAGCCGGCAGCTTCAGATCACCCATGCTCTCGCCTCATCCGAAAGAGCCTACGTCCCGGATCGGGCTTTCGGCGGGCGCGGAATGAAGTAGCTTGTCCGCTGCTGATACTCGCGATAGCCCGGGCGCTGTTCCATGTGTCGCTCGAGCAACCGCGCTCCGGTGGCGAAGACCAGGAAGTACGTCATCGCGATCGGCGAGAGGACGGTCAACACCCCCGGCCACACCGAGGCCGAGACGAGGAAGATCCCCCACCACACGCTCGCGTCGCCGAAGTAGTTGGGATGACGCGTCCACGCCCACAAACCTTGATCCATGATGTGGCCACGGCTGCCCGGATCGGATTTGAACTCCTCCATCTGCCGATCGCCAACCGTCTCGAACGTGACGCCGACAATCCACAGCGCGATACCGAGTACAACAAGAAGCCCGAAGCTGCCGTGCGAGACCGCAGCGACCTGGATCGGCAGGGAGACGAACCACAACGAAATCCCCTGCGTGAGATAGATCTTGCGGATCGCGTAGAGCGTTCGACTACCCGTCGTCCGTCCGAGCATTTCCTCGTACCGCGGATCTTCACCCTTGCCACGCGATCGGATCGCCATGTGGGTCGCCAAGCGCAGACCCCAGATCGCCACGAGCGCAAGCATCAGCAACCGGCGCCAGAGGTCGCCGGTTCCCACTATCGCGGACACGAGCGCGATGAGAACGAAGCCGGCGCCCCACGACACGTCGACAACATTGTGGCGCCCGATCCGTACACCGATCGTGGCTGTCACTGCCATTCCGATGGCGATCGCCAGCAGACTCGTGAGCGTGACCACTCCGAATGCGCCCCAGTCGAATCCGTTCATCGCCGCGACACCCACTGCGGCCGGACCGGTTCCATGCCCGATCGACCATCACCGAGCGGCCGGACCGACAGAATCTGATCGACGCCCATCCTGCCGTCCCGAAAAGCCATTCCCCCGCCGACGAGGTAGAGACGCCACACCCGAGCGACTTCGACGCCCACAAGTTCCACGACGCGGTCCCAATTCGATTCGAAAGTCTCGATCCACGCGTCCACCGTCCGCACGTAGTGCTCACGCAGGGCGTGGACGTCACGGACTTCGAGTCCGCCTTCCTCGATCATCGCAACGGTCCGGCCCACAGGCCTCATGTACATGTCCGGCGCGATGAACGACTCGATGAACGGGCCTCCCCCGGGATGCGAGCCGGTGCGCGACATCTGCTGAATCAGCACACGCCCACCCGCAATCACGTTGTCGTGGAGCGCTTTCACGTACGTCGAATAGTTGTCTTCGCCGACGTGCTCACCCATCTCGATCGACGCGACCGCGTCGAACGGACCGTCGGGGATCTCGCGATAATCTTGTAATCGGATCTCGACCCAGTCTTCCAAACCGAGTGCGCGGATCTTCGCGTCGACAAATGCCTTCTGCTCAGCCGAGATAGTGATGCCGACGACCCGAGCGCCGTACTCCCGCGCTGCATGCAGGCTCAGCGAGCCCCAACCACAGCCGACGTCGAGAAACCGCAGCCCTCGCGCCCGATCAAGACCGACTTTGCGGCACACCAGGTCCAGCTTGTCTGTCTGCGAGTCTTCGAGCGTGTATTCCGGTGCATCGGAAGTCCAGTATCCCGAGGAGTAAGCCATGTTCTCGTCGAGAATCAGCTCGTAAAAATCGTTCGACAAATCGTAGTGGTGCCCGATCGCCTCGCGGTCGCGGGCGAGACTGTGCAAGCGGCCCTTCACTTGGGCCTGCGACGCCGGTGGAGCCAAAGGTCTCCCGAAAGCACCGAAGGACCGCGCGGCCTTGACCGCCGCGAGGACGAGCGACGGCGTCGGGGTGATCGACCCGAGTCCCCGCTCGGCAGACACCTTCCACACGTGTGTGAGCGCATCGCCCAGATCACCCTCGACGTCGAGTTCGCCGAGAACATATGCCTGCGCAGCTCCCAACTCGCCGGGATTCCAGAGCAGGCGACGCAACACGTTCGCGCTGTAGAGCGTCACCTTCGGAGCGTCCTCCGGTCCTGCCGTGCTGCCGTCCCACGCAGTCAACCGCACCGGAAGCTCGCCGCCGACAAGTGGACTCAGAATTTCCGACAGACGGCTCGCAACACCGGTGCCTTGTATCGCTCGATCCATGGTGGCGGTCATCGCTGGTTCCTCCGATCGAGAACAATTTGCTGAACGTCGAGATACCCCGATCGGAAGCCCGCCTCGGAATAGCAGAGATAGAAATGCCACATGCGCGCGAACACTGCGTCGAACCCGAGTGCAGATGCCTCGTCGGTGCGAGCGCTGAAACGCTCGTCCCACAGCCGCAACGTCTGCGCGTAGTGATCGCCCATCGACATCCGCTCACGCACCCGGAGCGTCGTCAAGCGTTCGGTGACATCCTCGATCGCCCGCACCGACGGAAGAAACCCACCGGGGAAAATGTATTTGTGTACCCAGGTATAGGTGTTGCGGGTCGCGAGCATCCGATCGTGCGGCATCGTGATCGCTTGGATCGCCGCGCGCCCACCCGGCGCCAACAAAGCGTCGATCGTCTGGAAGTAGCTGCCCCAGTACTGATGTCCGACCGCTTCGATCATCTCGACCGAAACAACGGCGTCATACTCCCCTTGCACCTGCCGATAGTCGAGAAGGTCGACCTGAACGCGATCTGCCAGTCCCGCAGCGCTAATCCGCTTCGCTGCCAATTCCTGTTGTTCGACCGAAAGAGTCACCGAGCGCACCGTTGCGCCGCGCTGGGCCGCTCGGATCGCCAATTCTCCCCAGCCTGTGCCGATTTCGAGCACTCGTGAACCCGGACCGACGCCCGCGCCGTCCAGCAGGCGATCGATCTTCCGGTGCTGGGCAGCTGCGAACACATCCCACGACGGGGATGCTCCTACCGACAGATCCTCGAAGAGTGCACTGGAATAGGTCATCGTGTCATCGAGGAACAGTTCGAACATCTCGTTCGATAGGTCGTAGTGCCTGGAGATGTTCGAGCGCGTGTTCTGCGTCGAATTCCGCTCACTGCGAGGCTGCTTCGGAATGTACAGGCCTCGCAACCGCTGCAGAAAGTCGGGAATCAGCGTCGCGACGCGGGAGGCGAAGACTTCCAGGACCGCAGTGAGGTCGGAAGCTTCCCAATCGCCCGCCATGTACGACTCGCCGAATCCGATCAAACCACTGTCTCCCACACGAGCGGCGAAGTCGTCCGGGCGATGAATGACCATCAACGGCGAATCCGGACTACCACCGCCGGAGAACTCACCATTCGGCATCTGAACACGCAGCGGCAAGCGCGCGACCGCCTTGTGGAACAGAGAGCGGGCAACCGGCGACGCAACCCGCACTTTGACTCCGCTGGGCACCGTGGCAACGCCTGGCCATCGCTCGGTTTCGATCGTGTGAGCGGAAGGTTCGGTGCCGAGAGTAGTTGTGGTCATTGCACTGCCTCCTGCGGGTGATGTTGCGGTCGGGGAACGATGGGTAAGCGCCTGGCCCACAGCCGGATTCCTTGAAATCTGATCTGCGCGGCGACTCGGAGAGGAGCCAGCGGAACAGAGAGCGCACTGCGGACGATCTCGCGCGTCGTTGCCGGCACGCATCGACCTGACACCGTGGCTACGAATGGCGCCTTGCCGTCTCGGGCCAGAACTATCGAAAGCGCGAGCGCGGTGTCGGGTAATGGGAGTCGCATCCGGTACTCGCCGTCCAGATCGTTGAACGGAGATACGTAGAACTCTTTGGACGTGCGAGCGGCGCCACGTTCGTCGGGTTCGAGCAGGTAACAGTGCCGCTCGCCGTAGGTGTTGTGAACCTCTGCAACAACGCAACGCTGAGTTCCGTCGTCGTTCAAGCACCAGAACACGCTCAGCGGGTTGAAAACATGGCCGAACACACGTGCGTTCGCAAGCATGAGGATCCGGCCGCCGGAGAAGTCGAATCCGTTGGTCGCCAGAAAAGTCTCGACGTTGGTACGAATCGATCGGGTGGGGTCGCCGAGGTGATCCCCGGCGTCGAACGTAGCCAAGGGGCGCAATGCCTTCGGGAGCTCGGGCAATTCGTCGACGTCGACCAGCCAGCTGTAGCTGCGGTACTCGAACTCGTTGTGCAACGGCTGCGTTCGTACATGCCGAATGTTCGTGTGAACGATGGACGGTGTGATGGGTGCGGACTGCGTGATGGGTGCGGTCACGGCCACCGACCTCCGACGCGTTCGGCGGCGCGCAGGCCCGACAGTGCACCGTCCTCGTGAAAGCCCCATCCGTGGTACGCGCCGGCAAACGCGAGCACGTTCGAGTCCAACTCGGGAAGCCGTCCCTGAGCTGCGACGGAAGTCGGCGTGTACTGCGGATGCTCGTAGGTCATCTGATCGATCACCGACTCCGGCGACACCATCTCGCCTCCCCCCAAGGTCACTATGTATCGCCGGCCCGTATCTGGGAGCCGTTGCAACCTCGTCATGTCATAGCTGACCAGAACGTGATCGGGCTTCGCATTGCATTCCGGGATGTAGTAGTTCCATGACGCGCGCGCATTGGTGTTGTCGGGCAGCACATTTTCGTCGGTGTGAAGTTGGGTGTGGTTGACGGAGTACGGCATTGCGCCGAGGACCTGCGATTCGACGGCCGTCGGTTCGGCCAAGATCTTCAGCGCTTGCTGCGGATGCGTTGCGACTACAGCTGCGTCGAAAGTCTGGATTTGGTCGTCGCCGTCGCGAATGTCGACGCGATCGCCGAACCGGTGGATGGCGCGCACCGGGGTGTTCAGCCTGATGTCGCCGATACTCTTGGCAACGAGGCGAACGTATTCAGCCGATCCCCCGGTAACCGTCCGCCAGGTCGGCGATCCCGTCACGCTCAACATTCCGTGATGATCGAGGAACGAGAACAGATACCGCGCAGGATATTTCAGCGCCGAGCCGGGATCACACGACCAGACTGCCGACACCAGCGGCGTCATGAAATGAGCAGTGAAGTAGTCGGAGAACCGGCCGCTGCGCAGAAACACTCCCAGTGTCTGGTCGGGTGCCGACGGATCCGTGTTGTCGAGCAGGGCGCGGGCACGGCGATGGAAACGCTTGACCTCCATCAACATCGACAGAAAACTGCCATTCACCAGCAACCCCGGCGTCGGGAGAACGCCGCGCAATCCTTGCCCTCCCGAGTACTCGAGCCCGCAACCCCCACACCTGACCGACATACTCATGTCGGATTCCTGCGTAGGCACATCGAGTTCTGCGAACAATCGCAACAAAGTCGGATAGGTGCGGTCGTTGTGGACGATGAACCCGGTGTCGATGGCGAGGCTTCGCCCTTCCGGGTCGGTGACCGAATGGGTGTCCGCGTGCCCACCGAGCCGTGAATCCGCTTCGTAGAGCGTCACGTCACTGTCCTTACTCAGCACCCACGCCGCTGTCAGACCCGCGACCCCACTGCCGACGACTGCAACCCTGCGCTTGTCGGAACTCATCGTCGTTCTCCCGTCTTCGTCGCGGCTACCCCGCGGCTCATCCCTGCAACTGCATCGGCGACGAGGCGATGCCAGGTCGCCGCCCGGCGGAGCATGAAGTGCCCGGCGCCGTCGATGCCGAACCATTCGGCGCTCTTTCCAGACTTCTGCAGTTCGTCAACTTTCCGACGAGACGCTGCCGGGTCGGTCCAGGAGTCGGCCGTGCCGTGGAGCACCACCAGTGGTGTGTCGGAACGCAGATTCACCGACGTTCCTTCGAGCGTTCCTTCCGGCCACCACGGCGCCAGCGCAACCACACCGACCACCGCCGGATCGCCACACAGTTCAGCGGCAACTCGTCCACCCATCGAGTGCCCGAGCAGGATCACCTGAGCTTGTGCATCACGTCTCGTGATCGCGTCGAGTGCGACTCGGGCATCGGCTACCGGACTGCGCTCGGCGCCGTTCCAACCACGGACCCGGTACCGAACCTGCACCGCTGTCACACCGGAGCGGCGAATCCGAGCAGTGAACGGGCGCATCCGAAGGTTGGACAGGTGCCACGCTCGGGCAGGGCGATGGCTCGAGACCTTTCCTCCAGGCAGCACGAGCACCACCAGGTGCTGGTCACCGTCCTGCTCTTGCCGTCGGGTAGGCGTCATGCAAGGCATTCGGAGCCGAAAACCATTTGGATGGGGTTCGTAGAATTTCTTTTGTGAATCGTGAAGCACCCGTCGGTGACGTCCTCGACGCCATGGACGCCAACTTGGTCTCCCATGCCTGCCACCTGCATGAACACTTACCGGCGGCGTCGGTCACTCTCGCTGCAGATGTTGCCGTCGCAGACAGCGGCCTCGCCGACGACACTTTCAACATCATCGCCGGCGCTCGCTTAGCCGTTCCTGATGAAGGCCCCGACGAAGGCCCCGACGAAGACCGACGACTGCTCGACATTCTCTCGTCGATTCGAGCAACGGGACGTCCGTTCTCCTGGTGGACGGGTCCGCGCGACAAGCCCTCAGACCTCGGCGCTCGCTTGTCAGCCCTCGGCTGCGTGCGCTCCGAGGAAGAACGAGCGATGACGGCAGACCTAGACGCCGTCCCGCGCCCAACGCCTGTCGCAGAACTCTCCGTTCAGCGAGTGACGACTCGTTCACAGCTCGCCGACTATGCCGCCGTGATGGCCGCCAATTGGTCGCCGCCCTCGGCGGCAGTAATTGGCTTCTTCGAAGAAACTGCCCATGCCGTCCTCGATGAGCGTTCGCGCAGTTCGTTTGTCCTCGGGTACGCGAACTCCCAGCCCGTCGCCGGAGCCGAGGTCCATTTTGCTGCCGGCGTCGCAGGACTGTACGGCGTCGTCACACTCGACGCGGCCCGCCGACGCGGATTCGGCTCGGCGGTCACCCTGGCCGCGCTCGACATCGCCCGCGAGCGGGGCGCCCGAATCGCCGTACTTCAGGCGTCCAGCGAAGGCGTCCAGCTCTATCGAAACCTCGGCTTCAGGGATGTCGGCACCTACGCCGAGTACTCGATCGGCTGCGGTTAGACGTCCCCGCGGGGACGCTTGCAGTCCGCATCCATGGATGCGTGTCGGTACCCACATCTAATATCGAACATACATTCGAAACGATGTCGGACTCGCGCCGGGGGCAACGATGAACGCAGCACTGATCAACAACGCAGCACTGACCGATACCGCAGCACTGACCGATGAAGAGACGCGGTGCTCCGCCCGAGAGGACGTGGAGGAACTCGGCTCCGAAATCTGCGCTCTCGCCGGCCAGATCGCCGCGGCCACTGCCCGATTCCTCACCCTCCTGTCGAAATTCGACGAAGACCGCGGCTGGACCGGCCCTGGACTGCACTCGTGCGCCCACTGGCTGTCGTGGAAATGTGGAATGAGCCTGCATACCGGCCGGGAATACGTTCGCGTCGCCAAAGCACTCCGACCATTACCTGAGATGCGGAAGGCCTTCGAGCAAGGCCGGCTGTCCTACTCGAAGGTTCGCGCACTCACTCGGGTCACCACGCCGTCCAACGAAAAGCAGATGGTTCGGTTCGGCTGTGAAGCACCCGCAGCCCAGATCGATCGCCTAGCCGCCGGTCTGCGTAAAGCAACCGACAACGAATCCGGTAAAAGCAAAGCACCCGAACACCTTCAGGTCCGGTGGCATTGGGACCCGGATACGGGCGAATTTGTCATCAAAGGACGCCTGCCCGCGCAGGACGGCGCCCGAATCCTCGCAGCGCTGGCGGTGGCGGAACGCGAACGCACCCGAACCGCTGCCATCCGCCCTGTCGACGAGACGGCCACAAAGAACCCAGTCGGAAACATCGGGCCAGGCCTGGTCGCCATGGCCGAGCTCGCCACCACCGTGGTCGCAGACCGCGCGTCCAAAGCCGCCACCAACGAAGTTGTGTTCTTCCACGAAGCGAACACCGTCCGAGTACCGAGTGGACCCGCGCTCCCACGAAGTGCCGCCGAGGAAGTGCTCTGCAACGCGAAACTTCGTCTGGGAACGACAAAGGAGGGATGCGTTCTGAATCTGGGCCGACGGACCCGTGTCGTCAGCGCCAAACAAATGCTGGCATTGAATTATCGCGACGGGTGTTGCCGCACACCAGGTTGCGGGCGGACTCGTTTCCTGCACGCGCACCACGTCAAATTTTGGGGACGCGGCGGCACCACGGATCTGGACAACTTGATCATGCTTTGCGGAACCTGCCACCGCGCGCTGCACGACGGCCAGTTCACCATCACTGCACTCGGCGAGCAGAAGTTCGAGTTCCTTTACGCCAATGGTGACGTCATCGACCCAGCACCGCCGACCGAAGGATTCGCCGATGGCCTACTGCGCGGAGAGATACCCGACGATGCGATCACCGCGACATGGGACGGCGAACCTCTCCACCTCGATCACGCGGTCAGCGTCATCCTCGACGGCTGGGCCGCCTGAGGAAACATCGGTCTAGTCCAATCTGAATCTGCCGTGAACAGCAGGACAACCCTCACATCCAGGTAGTGCAATTGGTCTAGTCCTATCGCAAGATGCTTAGCGTGACCAAGAAAATCGCACGCACCTCAGCCGCCATCACACTCCTCCTCGCCGGCGCGGTAGCAGCCGGAACTGCAACCGCTGCAGCAACTCCCGGATCATCCGACCTCAATCCGTCGGCCGCCGAGAAGACAGTTGTCATCGGTCTCGACGGCACCATGCTCAGCCACATCAAGACCGCCGACGCTCCCCGTCTCCAGAAGCTGATCGCCGAAGGAACCAGCGGAGAATCTTCCATCCTCGGCCACACCACTATCTCCGGACCGTCGTGGTCGACGATCCTGACCGGAGTCTGGGACACCAAGCACGGCGTCAAGGACAACACGTACGCGGGCGCCCGCTTCGACCTCTACCCGAGCGTCTTCACCCGATTGGAAACAGCAAAGCCCTCCCTCCTCACCGAATCGATCTCCACCTGGGGCGGCATCGACAACATCGCTTCCAGTGGGACACCGAAAGCTGACGTTGTCGTGACCACAGCCGATGCAGGTTCCGAAGCGGCCACCGACGCTGCAACGGCAGACGCCGTCGCCCGGGACATCACCGACAAGGGACCTGACCTGATCTTCACCCAACTCGATCAGGTGGACGGCGCAGGGCACAGCGGCGGCACCAACGGCGCTGCGTACGACGAGTCGATTGCCTCGGTCGACGCCCAGGTGGGCAAGATTGTCGATGCTGTCGATCAGCGCGCAGCGAAGACCGGCGAGAAGTGGACTGTACTGGTCACTGCGGATCACGGGCACAAGCCCACCGGCGGGCATGGCGGTCAGACACCGGCGGAAGCAACGACATTCGTCATAGCGCGCGGTGCGGGATACGCGGCCGGTAAGACCACCGACGCGTACACGATCGCCGACATCACTCCGACAATCCTCCAGAGTCTGGGCGTTGCATTGCCTGCCGACCTGGACGGCAAGCCGCTAGCCGAGGAAGCTCCCGGCTTCGTCGGCTCGGTCGACCTGGGATTCTTCGGCTCCTGATCGCAAGAAAGCCCCTGCGCGGCCGCAAAGCGCCGCAACAAAACAGCAGCAAGACAGCAAAAAGGTCGGGCCGGAGAGCGTGTGCTCTCCGGCCCGACCTGTTGTGGAGCTGCCGGGAATTGAACCCGGGTCCTACGTTGAATCGCTAGGGCTTCTCCGTGTGCAGTTCGCTAAGTCTCTACTTGGATCTCCCAGTCTCGCGAACAAGCCAGGATGACGATCCCAGTCACTGTTTGATGTCCCATTCGACTCCGTGACCGAGCCGAACAGTAAAGCCCTCTAGCTGATGCCAGGAACCGGGTCGAGGGCAACCCCGGGCTGACAGACACGCTTCGCTACTTAGGCAGCGAGAGCGTAGTCGCGCTGATTGGAATCGGCGCTTATAGGTTTGCAGCGACGCTTACGGTGGTCTCTTGCCTGCACCGACACGCTTCCCCTAACTCAACACACGCAGTCGAAACCGTTCAGCCCCGTGTGTGCCCCGCGTCTTTCGTGGGGCTATTCACTATAACGCGCCGAAGTTCGGAAGTCATACCAATTAATCGGCGGCACTTTCCGTGTCCCTCGCCCCAGCCGTGTCCCTCGCCCCAGCCGTGTCCCTCGCCCCAGCCGTGTCCTGCACTGCAGCCATCTCACGCTCGGCAGCACCGGTGATGTTGGTGATCATGCCCTGAAAGACAACTCCGTGGAAGGGCAGGATCGAGTACCAGTACGCCCGGCCGGCGAGCCCACGCGGAAAGAAGACCGCCCGCTGATCGAGGTGCGAACCCACCGGTCGGCCGTCCGCGCCCGTCGGACCTTCCGATACTCGCAACTCCAACCATGCCCCGCCGGGAACCTTCATCTCGGCGCGCAAACGGAGCAACTTGCCTCGATCGATCTCTTCGACGCGCCAGAAGTCCAAGGCTTCACCGGTGTTGAGTCGCCGGGGATCGCGTCGACCTCGGCGTAGACCGACACCGCCAACTGCTCGATCCATCCACCCCCGGATCGCCCACGCCAAAGGGAATGAATACCAACCATTCTCACCGCCGATCGACTCGACGACCGACCAGAGGGTTTTCGGATCGGCAGCACAGTCGCGTTCGCGATGATCGACGTAGACCGCTTCACCAGCCCAATCCGGGTCGGATGGAAGAGGATCGGAGGGTGCTCCCGCGATCGTTGCACCGGACCACGCCGTCTCCACCTCACCGGTCTCGATCTTGTGAAGTGCCAAACGTACCGCTTCCCGATACGGCGTGAGACCACCGGCGGGAGGCGGGATGAAGTCGTCGATGTCGTGATTGTGCATCACCGCGTCGTTCTGCAGTGACTCGATCAACGGCATCGCCAAGCCTCGCGGGATCGGGGTGACCAATCCCACCCAGTGACCTGCCAGCCTCGGCGTGAGGACAGGCAAGACGAGGATGCGCCGACGTACCAGTCCTGCAACGTCGGCGTAGGTGTTCATCATCTCGCCGTACTGCATGACATCCGGCCCACCGATGTCGAAGGCGCGGTTGACCTCCGGCGTTGTTGCCGCGGCTGCGGTCAGATAGTGGAGTACGTCACGCACCGCGATCGGCTGGATGTTGTTGTGCACCCACTTGGGGGTAGTCATCACCGGAAGTCGATTGGTCAAGTGGCGCACCATTTCGAAGGACGCCGAACCCGATCCGATCACCACTCCAGCTTGGAACACAACCGTCGGAACCTCGGAGTCGAGCAGGATCCGACCGACTTCGAGCCGAGACTGCAAGTGAGTCGACAGCTCCCGGTCGGACGGATGAAGCCCACCGAGGTAGACGATCCGGCGCACCCCCGCATCGCGTGCGGCGGCGGCGACGTTTTGCGCACTCCGCTTGTCGATGTCAGAGAAAGACCCTCCCCCGCCCATGGCGTGAACGAGGTAGTAGACCACGTCGATGTTGTCGAAAACACCTGCGAGTGAATCACTGTCGGTCAAATCCCCGCGCTTGATCTCCACCGAATCATGCCAGGGCACATCGCGAAGCTTCTCGGGACTTCGCACCACCACCCGCACGTGGTGTCCCTCTTCGACCAGGCGAGGGGCAAGACGTCCGCCGATGTATCCGGTCGCACCCGTGATCAACACTCTCACTGCGTCCATCACCCCACGCTACGCAGAATTCAGCTCCGAAGCGCGAGTGCAACCTCGAGGTCGTCGTTAGTCAGCATCATGTTGATCCCCGCCCCGGCCTTCGCCCCGGCGGCTGCGGCCATGATGACCTGGGCACCCGGGTCGACGACGTTGCCGGCGGCGAACACGCCGGGCACGCTTGTGGCCCCCATCATGTCGACAGTGACGAAATCGCCCATCATCGTCTCTGCGCGCTGCGCGCCGAATGTACGCAAGATCGCATCGTTGGGATCCATCGTGAGGGCGCCGCCGACAAAAACTGCCGAACGCGCGACCACAGTGCCGTCCACCAATCGCACGCCCACCAACCGATCATCCTCTACGGCAGGACCGGCGACCTCACCCTCGACGATCGAAATATCGCGGGCTGCAAGCTTTTCCCGATCTTCGGCACTCAGTTCGGTGATTCGATGGAGGAAGAGAACCACGTCGTCGGACCACTGGCGCACCATGAGTGCCTGGTGCATCGCAAACTCCGCACTCTTGGCGATCACGCCGAGCGGCTGATCACGCACGCTGTACCCGTGGCAGTACGGGCAGTGCAACACGTCGCGGCCCCATCGCTCACCGAAGACTTCGAGTTCTGCCGGTAGCCGGTCCGTCAGGCCCGTTGCGACAAGGACTTTGCGTACCTGAATCTTGCTGGTGTCAGCGAGTTCGATCGAGAAACCGTCACTGTCCCGTGTCACGGAGACGACCGTGCCGTCGTGGAACTCGCCGCCGAATTTGCGGACCTCACCTCTGCCGATGGTCAACAGTTCGGCAGGGTTCATGCCGTCACGGGAGAGGAATCCGTTCATGTGGTCGGCGGCCGCGTTTCGTGGCGATCCGTTGTCGAAGACGATCACGGACCTGCGTGCCTGACCGAGAATGAGTGCGGCGTTGAGGCCCGCCGCACCGGCTCCGATTACTGCTACGTCGAATGAGTTCTGCGTCATGAATCCAGAATGACAAGAGAACGCAATCTTGACAAACACTGTTGCCACTTTGGCAAAATGAATGCATGACCGAAACATCGTTCGAAGCCGTACTGGCCGGCATCGGCCCTCGCCTACGTGCGTTGCGCCAACAGTCCGACATGACCCTGGCCGATTTGTCGGAGGCCACCGACATCAGTGTGAGCACACTGTCGAGACTCGAATCAGGTACTCGCCGAGCCAACTTGGAGCTTCTGCTGCCGATCGCCAAGGCACACGGCGTCCCCTTGGACGACCTCGTGAACAGCAAGATCAAAGATCCGCGCGTGCGAGAAGAACCTCGGACGGTCGGATGTATGACGGTCATTCCGCTGACGAGCCAGCCCGGCAATCTGCAGGCCTACAAGATGATCATCTCCCCCACCGACGACGATCGCGAGCCAGGATCTCACGAGGGTTACGAGTGGGTCTACGTTCTGTCCGGGCGCATCAGACTCCAACTCGGCGACCGTGATTTCATCATGGGTGCCGGCGAGGCAGCCGAATTCGATACACACATCCCGCACCGCATCAGTGCTGCCGACGGTCGACCGGCCGAGGCGATCAGCCTCTTCGGAAAACAAGGCGAGCGGGTTCACCTACGCGCTGCACCGGCCGACAGACGCGGCTGAAACGCTGGAGCTGAAAAGAATCTATGCACCCGCGACGGCAATCATGCCGACTGCCGCCAGCGCCAACAGCATTCCCGCTTGTTGCACGCGGCTGACCCGCTCGCCCAGCATCACCATCGCGAGCAGAACCGTCGCAGCCGGGTACAGCGAACCGATCACGCTGACGAGCGAGAGCATTCCGCCTTGGAAGGCGTAGATCATCGTCCCGTTGGCGACGACGTCGAGGACGCTGACGTACACCGCGAGCTTGAGTGGCTCACCTCGCGGGAGAACGAAGTGACCGGCCGCCAATGCGACCAACCACACCACGACGGTCGCGGCGCCGCGAGATACGGCCAACGCCCACAGCCCACTGCCCTCGCCGATCTGGTGAAGTGCGATGAACGAGAGTGCAAATGCGCCACCACTTCCGACGGTCAGCAGCGCTACTTGTCTGGTGAAGCGGAGCGTGATTCCGCCGGCAACTTCGCCCGCGGTGTCGTCGGGCGACTCGCGACTGACCAGAACGACGGCGACCAACGCGACGGCGATACCCAGGTACGCGATCAGTCCCGGCCGTTCACCGAAAGCAAATCCGACGAGCACCGGAATACCCGCCACCAGAACGGCGGTGAGCGGCGAGACCACTGACATGGGGCCGGTCGCCAACGCGAGATAGAACCACCACACCGCCAGACCACTCGTGATGCCGGCGATCGCACCCCAGATCAACCCGTTCAGCGTCAGCGTCCCGGAGACGAAAGGTGCTGCGATCAACACGATGACGAGCGAAAGCGGATACGAGACGATCACCACGCGCAGTGCGGCAACCCGTCGTGACGCAACTCCACCGACGAAGTCGCTGACTCCGTAGGCAACTGCCGCCACGAGGGCAAGCAGGATGGAGGTCAGCGCATGCCCTTGATACGACGACCGAGCTCGCGGGTCACCTCGCGCTCGGCGGTGCGCTTGGCCATGTCCTGGCGCTTGTCGTAGTCCTGCTTACCCTTTGCCAGCGCGAGTTCGACTTTGACCTTGCCGTCGTTGAAGTACATCGACAGCGGGACCAGCGTCTGGTTTCCCTCGCGGGTCTTGCCGACGAGGTGCTCGATCTCACGCTTGTGCAGCAGGAGCTTTCGGGTACGACGCGGCGAATGGTTGTTCCACGTGCCTTGCGTGTACTCCGGAATGTGCAACGAGCGCAGCCATACTTCGCCGTTGTCCACGGTTGCGAAGGCGTCGACGAGCGATGCCTTGCCTTCACGCAAACTCTTGACCTCGGTCCCGACGAGGGCGATGCCGGCCTCGTAGGTGTCGATGATCGTGTAGTTGTGGCGTGCTTTGCGATTGGTCGCAATGACCTTGCGGCCCTTTTCCTTCACTGTCCGGGCCTCTCAGTCCGCTGTCTTGCTGTCGAATACTGTCTTACCGTCAAATACAGTTCCAGCATAGAAGCTCGTGCAAACCGATTATTCGCGGACGTACAGACGCAGCGTCACGTACGCCGTCACCGCGGCCATTCCGACTCCGGCAAGCACGAGGATCGGCGAAACGAACAGCACGTCGCTGTTGGAAATGCGCGCCACGATGTTGGCTTCGTAGACGTCGGCCAGGACCCCGTCGATGAAGACGTTCTTCGCGGTGAACAGTCCGGCGATGGCGAGCACCGCGCCGATCAAGGCCGCGACGACGGCTTCGAGGAGGAACGGAAGCTGGGTGTACCAACGCGTCGCGCCGACCAACCTCATGATGTTGACCTCGGTCCGACGCGTGAACGCCGCGATCTGGACCATGTTGGCGATCAGCAGGATCGCTGCGATCGCCTGGACGATCGCGATCGCGAATGCCGCGTTGCGCACTCCGCCCAGCACGCTGAAGAGTCGGTCCACCAACTCGCGCTGATTGAGCACACTCTCGACGCCGGGCCTCGAACCGAAGGTGTCGTTGATGACGCCGAACCGCTCCGGGTCACTGAGCTTGACCTTGAACGACGCCGGGAAGCTGTCCGGGCTCACCAGCGCTGCCAGTTCGGGCTGGTCCTTGAACACGCGCTCGGTGGCGTCCTTCACCGCGTCTTCACGGTTGAGGTACTGAACCGCGACGACGGACGGAGTCTGCTCGAGTTCCTTGCGCAGCGAACTGCAGATCTCCTGCTCGCAACCGGGATCGGCCGAAGAGATGTCGTCGGTCAGGAAGATCTGCACCTCGACGCGTTCGAGGAAGATCTGCTGGGTCTTGCCTGCCATCTGCACGACCAGCAGACCACCGCCGAAGAGACCGAGGGAGATCGCCGTCGTCAAGATCATGGCGATGGTCATAGTGATGTTGCGGCGTAGGCCGGTCAGTACTTCGCTGAAAATAAAGCTGGCGCGCATCGGGGAATCCGATTCCTTTTCGAGAGGCCGGTTGTTTCACGACAACCGGTGGGCGTACGGGACGTGTGGTCGTAGTCGGCGCTACCTGCCGACGCCGTACACGCCCCGCGCTTCGTCTCTGGTCACCTTGCCGAGATCGAGTTCGATGACGCGTCGACGCATGGAGTCGACGATGTGGTGATCGTGGGTCGCCATGACGACGGTGGTGCCCGTGCGGTTGATCCGCTCGAGCAACAGCATGATGTCCTGGCTCGTTTCGGGGTCCAGGTTGCCGGTGGGCTCGTCGGCGAGCAGGACGAGTGGGCGGTTCACGAATGCACGAGCGATGGCGACGCGCTGCTGCTCACCGCCGGAGAGCTCGGTGGGCAGTCGGTCGGCTTTACCCGCCAGACCGACCATGTCGAGCACCTCGGGAACAGTGCGTGCGATGACGTTGCGGGGCTTGCCGATGACTTCCAACGCGAAGGCGACATTCTCGGAGACCGTCTTCTGCTGAAGCAAGCGGAAGTCCTGGAACACACAGCCCATGCTCTGGCGAAGCTTCGGCACACGGCGGGCCGCCAACTTGTTGACGTGGAAATCCGCGACCTCGATATCGCCGGACGTGGGCGACTCCATCTTGAGCAGCAACCGCATGAACGTCGACTTGCCAGAGCCGGAGGGGCCGATGAGGAAGACGAACTCCCCCTTCTCCACCTCCACGCTGACTTTGTCGAGCGCCGGCCTGGTGGAGGCCTTGTAGGACTTCGACACATTCTTCATGCTGATCACAACTAGCCAGTCTAGCCGTTATCTAACGGTGACCTTGGCGCCACGCGCGAGCACCCTCGTCCTTATCCGGTACCGGTGGTCGCAGGTGACTGCGGCACCGACGTCGGTGCCTGCATCGCCGCGCCGGGTTGCGGGACGGTCGTCGTCGCAGGAGTGGTCGGCACGGTGGTCGCGGACTGTTCGGCGTTGCCCGGCGCAGGCGCGGGACCCGAAGTCGGCGTCGGAGAACCGGAACTGCCCGTACTCGTTTCCGAGGACGGGGTCTCGGAGGCGGTCGTCGGCTCGGTCGAGGACGGCACGGGGGTCGTCGTCGACGGCTTGACCGACGGAGCGACGTACGGTTCGGTCTGCGACGTATCGGTGCTCGGCGGTGGTGTCGCTGCGGTCGGGTCCTCCGGATTGAGGTACGTATGCAGCAGATACGTCAGTATCCACGCCACGATGAGGATGAAAGTCGAAGTTCGCATCCGGCCGCCGAAGATCCGTGACGGTAGCCAGTCCAGGTGAATCAGTCGGTCGAGTCCGCGGCGCGGTTCCTGATCGGTCATTCGCTCGCCTCCTCGGTCCGTACGGTGTGCAGATCCGGTGACACCGTGATCCCCTGACGTCGCAGCGCTGCCGCGACGCGGACGCGAAGTGCGCGTCCGACCTGGAATTGTTTGCCAGGAAGCGTGCGCGCAACCATCCGTACGTTGACCTGATCGACCTCGAGGCTTTCGACGCCCATGACGGTGGGCTCGTCGAGCAGGAGTTTCTTGAGTCCGCGGTCGGCCATCGCGTCGACTCCGACCTGACGAAGTACCTCGTTGACCCGGGTGAGGTCGGCGGTCGCCGGTACCGGAACGTCGATGACGGCGCGGGCCCAGTCCTTGGACAGGTTGGTCGCTTTCACGATCTGGCCGTTGGGGACGGTGATGACCTCGCCGTCGGAGTTACGCATCCGCGTCACTCGCAGGGTCACGTCCTCGATGACACCTTCGGCGTCGTCGGAGGATCCGGTGATCGCAAGCCGGACGGTGTCACCGAAGCCGTACTGGCGTTCGGTGATGATGAAGAAACCGGCAAGGATGTCCTGCACGACGCGCTGCGCGCCGAAACCGAGCGCCGCACCGAGAACGGTCGCCGGCGCGACGAGACTTCCGATCGGTAGGTTCAGTTGGTCGAGGACCTTCAGCGTCGCGATCACGTAGATGAACGTGATGACCACCCAGGTGATGACCTGCGCGACCGAGTGACGATGCTTGGTCGCCTCGGAACGAACCAGCGCATCGCCCAACTGATAGTTGGAGTCGATCTGGTCGGTGACCTTGTTGCCTCCCCAACTGACCAAACGGGCGAGAATCATCGCGCCGAGCACGGTCATGAGGACTGACAAACCGGTGGTTTGAAGCCAATCGAGCAGGTTCTGCCCAGGTCTGAGTAAAGTCATCGTGCCTTTCGGTATCCGAACGCTATGCGGACTGGTTCTCGCTCATGCGCCAACGGATGCCGGCCTCGAGGAACCCGTCGATGTCACCGTCGAGCACTGCCGACGGGTTGTTGACCTCGTACTCGGTACGCAGGTCCTTGACCATCTGGTACGGATGAAGGACGTAAGAACGCATCTGGTTGCCCCACGAGCTGCCGCTGTCGCCCTTGAGCGCATCCATCTCGGCGCGCTCCTCCTGGCGCTTGACCGCGAGCAGCTTGGCCTGCAGAACGCGCATCGCCGACACCTTGTTCTGGAGCTGCGACTTCTCGTTCTGACAGGTGACGACGATTCCCGTCGGGATGTGTGTGAGTCGAACTGCGGAGTCCGTGGTGTTCACGGACTGACCACCGGGACCGGACGAGCGGTAGACGTCGACTCGGATGTCGTTCTCGTTGATCTCGATGTGGTCGGTGGTCTCGACGACCGGCAGGACCTCGACCTCGGCGAACGACGTCTGGCGGCGGCCCTGGTTGTCGAAGGGACTGATCCGGACGAGCCGGTGAGTGCCCATCTCGACGGACAGCGTTCCGTAGGTGTACGGGCCCTTGATCGCGAACGTCGCGCTCTTGAGTCCGGCTTCTTCGGCGTACGACGTGTCGTAGACCTCGACGCCGTAGTCGTGCTTCTCAGCCCAGCGGATGTACATGCGCATGAGCATCTCGGCCCAGTCCGCGGCGTCGATTCCGCCGGCACCGGAGCGGATGTTGATCAGGGCGTCGCGCTCGTCATACTCGCCCGAGAGCATGGTCTTGACTTCCATCGCCGCGATGTCTTCACGCAGGCTGGCTCGCTCGGCGTCGGCATCGGCCAGCGCGTCTGGTCCTTCGTCTTCGGCCAATTCGTAGAGGATCGACATCTCGTCGAGCCGCTCGCGCAGTGCCACGATGCGCCGCAGTTCGGCCTGCGCGTGGGAGAGCTGGCTGGTGACCTGCTGGGCGTGTTCCTGGTCGTTCCACAGACCCGGGTCGGCTGCCTGGTGCTCGAGCTCGTCGATGCGTCGGCGCAGCTCCTCGACGTCCACAACCGATTCGCAGGTGCGAAGGGTGGTGTCGAGGGCGTTCAGGTCTGCAATTACGTCGGGATGCACGGTTCTCAAGGCTACCGGGTGCCGACCTCGGCTCTGCCGTGCGTCACCTTCTCAGGTCCGCCGCGCGTCACGTATTGAGATCACCGGGACTCGAAGCCTTGCCAACGTCGGCCTGAGGGAACCTACTGGAACGATGACTGTCACCGACGAATACCTCCAGAACAACGCCGTCTACGCCGAGCAGTTCACCGGACCGCTCCCCCTCCCACCCAGCAGACACGTTGCCGTTCTCGCCTGCATGGATGCCCGCATCGACGTCTATCGGGTTCTGGGAATCAAGGAAGGTGAATCGCACGTCATCCGCAATGCGGGTGGAGTCGTCACCGACGACGAGATCCGATCCCTGGCCATCAGCCAGCGGCTGCTGGGAACTACCGAGATCATCCTCATCCATCACACCGACTGCGGAATGCTGACGTTCACCGACGACGACTTCAAGCGTTCGATCCAAGACGAGATCGGCATCAAACCCAACTGGGCCGCCGAATCGTTTCCCGACATCGACGAGGACGTTCGTCAGTCGTTGAAGCGCGTCGAGAACAGTCCGTTCATCACCGCGACGACGTCCCTCCGCGGATTCGTCTTCGACGTCGCGACCGGAAAGCTGAACGAAGTCCTCCCCGTCTGAGCCGGTAGGTTGTGTACCCGTGACCGATCGCGCATCCGACCTCGCACTCGCCCTCCGTATCGCCGACGAGGCTGACGCGATCACGCGCGCCCGCTTCGGCGCACTCGATCTTCGAGTGGACGACAAGCCGGACCTCACCCCCGTCTCCGACGCCGACCTCGCTGTCGAGCGGGCAGTGCGCGCGACGCTCGGTGAGCATCGGCCTGCAGACTCCGTGCTCGGCGAAGAATTCGGCGGCGACGCAGTCTTCGAGGGCAGGCAGTGGGTGGTCGATCCCATCGACGGGACCAAAAACTTCGTTCGGAACGTACCGGTGTGGGCCACTCTGATCAGCTTGCTCGAGGACGGCGTCCCGGTCATCGGCGTCGTGAGCGCACCGGCACTGAATCGGCGATGGTGGGCTGCAACAGGATTGGGCGCACATACGTCTTTCGGAGACGGCGATGCGCGGGCAATCCAGGTATCCGCCGTCGATCGCAGCGAATCGGCGAGCCTGAGCTTCTCGAGCCTGTCCGGCTGGAAGGACCGCGGAATTCGCGACCAGTTCGTCGAGCTCACCGACCATGTGTGGCGCGTGCGCGGTTACGGCGACTTCTTCTCCTACTGCCTCGTGGCCGAAGGTGCCGTCGACATCGCTGCCGAACCCGAGGTTTCCCTGTGGGATCTGGCAGCGCTCGATGTTCTGGTCCGTGAGGCCGGCGGCGCGTTCACCGATCTGGACGGCGGCGCGGGTCCACACGGCGGCAGTGCGGTCGCCACCAACGGCCTGCTGCACGAAGACGTTCTGACCCGCCTGCGGTAACCACCCGACTACCAGAACATCCCACCCGCCGCAACGGTCCGCGGGAGGAGTCCCGACAGGCCCGTCGGCAGGATTCGGCAGCACGCCGCGACCCGTTGACTGGAAGTAGTTGATCACGCACTACTTCCAGGAGAACGATGAACCGGATTTCCAGGCGCACCATTCTGTTCGGTCTTGCCGCCGCGCCCCTCGGGCTCGCAGCGGGCTGCGGGGCCAACTCGGCAGCAAGAAGCGCCGCACAGGCGGTACCCGGAACCTCTCGCCCGCTACCGGTTCCGCCGCTGGCCGAATCGACGGTCGACGACGCCGGCGTTCGCCACTTCACACTCCGCGCCGGTGCCGCAGCCACCGAGATCGTCGCGGGAAAGATCACCGACACTTGGGGTTTCAACGGATCCATCCTGGGACCGACCATTCGAGCCGCACGCGGAGAATCTGTCGCATTCACGATCGACAACACACTGACAGAGCCGACGACCGTCCATTGGCATGGCATGCATCTGCCGGCAAAGTTCGACGGCGGCCCGCACCAGACCATCGAAGCCGGCGGACGCTGGGAACCGGCGTGGACGATCGACCAAGCGGCTTCGACGCTCTGGTATCACCCACACCCGCACGGATCCACCGAACGGCACGTGCAGCGCGGACTCGCCGGACTGTTCCTGATCGACGACGCCGATACCGACAGGCTGGACATCCCCAAAACATATGGGGTTGACGATGTTCCGTTGATAATCCAGGATCGTCGATTCCTCGCCGACGGCAGTTTCGACGAGTCCGACCCGACCGACATCGGCCTGCTCGGCGACACCATCGTCACCAACGGCATCTCCGACGCCTACCTCGACGTCACCACCGGGGTTGTCAGGTTGCGCATCCTGAACGGCTCTTCCGGTCGTCTGTACAACCTGGGGTTCCCCGACGACCGGACCTTCGATCTGATTGCCACCGACGGCGGCCTGCTCGAATCACCGATTCCGATCAAGCGGATTCAGCTCAGCCCCGGGGAAAGAGCCGAGATCGTGGTTCGAGTCGACCCCGGTGCGACGACCACATTGGTGTCGTTCCCGATCGAGGACGGCGGTGGCGTGAACTCGTCGGACGCCGAGAACTTCGGTATGAACGACCGCTTCGACATCGTCGAACTTCGGGGCGCCGGCACTCGCGCGTCGCGGTCGAGCCTTCCGGCGCAGTTGGCCGCCCTGCCGCGCCTCGACCCGTCGAAGGCACGCGTTTCCCGAACCTTCGATCTGCAGTGGTACATGATCAACGGGCAACGAATGGACATGAACCGCATCGACTTCGAGGCCGAGGTCGGCGCGATCGAAGTGTGGACGATCACCAACAAGGACAACTGGCCGCACAACTTCCACGTCCACGACGTGCAATTCCAGGTCCTCGACGTCGACGGCCGCACTCCTCCGCCTCACTTGCGTGGACTCAAGGACACCGTCTATACACCGCCGGGCAGCAGGGTTCGCGTCGCACTGCAGTGGTCCGAGTACACCGATCCCACCTTCCCGTACATGTTCCACTGCCACCTGCTGATGCACGAGGACCAAGGCATGATGGGCCAATTCCTCGTACTAGGGCCAGGACAGAAAGCAATGCCGATGCAGATGGACATGCCGATGGACATGCCGATGGACATGCCGATGCCGTCGTCTGGTGCGCACTCCGGTCACTGACGGTTCTGCAGGTGGTACACCGCGAGGCGAACCCGATTGTCACAGCCGGTCTTCGACATCAGGTTCGCAACGTGCGTCTTGACCGTGGTCACACCCAGATGGAGCGCGTCCGCGATCTCCTGATTGCTCTGCCCTTCCGCCACCAGTGCGAGGACCTGCGATTCGCGATCGGTCAGCGGAACCTTCTCCGTCACAGCAGTGTCGGCGTCTGCGCCGATCACCGCCCGATCCACGACGCGGCGGAGCAGTTCCGGGGAGAACACCATCTCTCCCTCGGCGATCCGTCGAATGGCGCTGAGCAACTCGGTCGGTTCGGTGTCTTTCACCAGAAACCCGGAAGCCCCGGCGGCGAGCGCGGGATACAGGTGATCGTCGTCGTCGAAGGTTGTCAGCACGAGAATGCGTGCTCGCCGACCGGCCTTGACGATCTGCTGTGTGGCACCGATCCCGTCGAGCCCGGGCATCCGCAAATCCATCAGGACCACGTCGGGATCCAGTTCGGCAGCTAGCGCTACCGCCTCGACCCCGTTCGACGCCTCACCCGCTACGGTCATGTCCGCAGCTGCCGTGCACAACATCCGTAAACCAGCGCGCACCAGTCGCTGGTCGTCAACGATGAGCACTCTGATCACGAGGCACCACCTGTTTTAACGAGTGGAATACTCACGTGGACTTCCCATTTCCCGTCGCTGTTGGTGCCGGCAGTCATCTCGCCGCCGACCAGTTCTGCACGCTCACGCATTCCGACAAGTCCGTGTCCGGCACTCCTTGCCGATCCCTCGCAGCTGTTGATCACCCTCACGTCCACCCGACCGTCGAGACGACGAACCGAGACCGAGACCGACCCCTTCCGATCGCCATGCTTCATGACGTTGGTCAGTGATTCCTGAATCACCCGTAACAACGTCAGCCTGCCGATCGCATCGAGATCAGCTGCGCCTGACTCGACATTCCCCTGAACATCGAAGTCGGCCTGCATCTCGAAACCCGCTGCACGCACACGATCGACCGCCGCCGCGATTTCCGCGTCGACGGCATCCGGCTCGACCAGAGCAACCTCGCCGAGCGAGGGATCACGAAGGGCTATCAGAAGGCGACGAATATCGGTCAGCGCATCCGACGCCGTGGCACGCACATCCGCGAGGACCTCACGCACGGCCTCGTCCTGGGGCGCCAAGACATGCTGAGCCACACCGATTCTCAAAACGATCGACGCCATGTGGTGCGCAACGAGGTCGTGGAGTTCGCGGGCGAGCGCACTCCGCTCCGCAGCGCGGGTCTGCGCAAGATTGTTCGCGGCCAATTCACGCTGCGAGCGCAGATACAGCCCGAGCAGCAGTGGCAACCCCACGTAAGCAAGCACTTTCACAGCAGTGGTGACCGACCAGAGTGCTTCGTGAGATTCGAACCAGATCCCCGCGAGCACCGAACCGCACCAGCCTGCTGCCGAAACGGCGACCCACTCTCTGCGATCGGCCCGCATCGTGACGTCGACAACCGCTACCGCGCCGATGTACGGGACAAGTTCGGACAGCCCCCAGGCGTCGGCGACGAACATCGGAATGGCCAGCGCCGAGACGATCAGGGACGCGAGGACCGGCCATCGACGGCCGGCGACGAAGACGAGCGCCGACAGCATCGCGAAGATCCAGTAGGTGAGCGGGACTCGATACTCCCCGGGATACGTGCTGGCGATCAACAGGCACGGAACAACCACCAACGGCACGTAGCGCACGTACCGCTGTATCCGATCTGGCACCTCTGTCCGGTTCACCCGTCGAGCCTATGACGCGCATCATTTTGCCGTTTCTCGACAACAGACCTTACTGATGAGTAAGATAAGAATCGTCCAACGCCCCAACACCGAGAAACAGCTGGTGATCATGACCAAGCAAGACAGTGTTGCCTCCGACAAGAGCGCTCAGCGCAGCGAATCGGGCGCGCAGCGCGGCGGCGCCAAGGGTGCGCCCCGCGACACGTCCGCCGTCGGCCTGAACCCGATCAAACGCGACGCCATGGGCGCAGCCATGCGCGTGCTTACCAAGATCACCGGTTCGGAACTGGCCGAGAAGTTCAATCTGCGTCAGACCATCGATCGCGTGACCTACGAGGGCACCAAGACGGGCTTCAAAACCCTGGGCGCCGCTACTCGTGGATTCCAGAAGGTCTCGGGCAACGGTGCACCCAAGCGCCTACCCGACAACCCGAGCAAGAACGCCGACTACTTCGACCTCACCCCGGACGACGATCAGAAGATGATCGTCGAGACCGTGCGCGAGTTCGCGGCCGAAATTCTGCGTCCTGCGGCCTACGACGCCGACGGTGCAGCTCAGGCCCCCGCCGACCTCTCCAAGCGTGCGGCCGAGCTCGGTATCACGCTGATCAACGTTCCCGAAGAACTCGACGGAGCGGCCGCCGATCGTGGCGCGGTCACCAATTCTCTTGTTGCCGAGGCACTTGCGCACGGAGACATGGGTCTGGCACTGCCGATCCTCGCACCCAGTGGTGTTGCAGTCGCACTGACCCAGTGGGGCACCGACGCGCAGCAGAAGACCTACCTCCCGGCGTTCACCGGCGAGCAGGTACCCGGCGCAGCAGTGGTGGTCAACGAGCCCCGCGCTCTGTTCGACCCGTTTGCCCTGCAGACCAAGGCAGTTCGCTCGCCCAGCGGCTACAAGCTCAACGGCGTCAAGAGCCTGGTGCCGGCAGCGGCCACATCCGAGCTCTTCGTCATCGCCGCAGAACTCGACGGCAAGCCGTCCTTCTTCATCGTCGAGTCCGACACCAAGGGACTTGTCGTCGAGGCAGATCCCAGCATGGGTCTGCGCGCCGCCGGTCTGGGTCGCCTGATCCTCACCGACGTCGCGGTGTCGGAGTCGGCACTGCTCGGTGACGGTGACGCCGATCAGCGCAAGGCCGAATACGCCGACGCGATTCGCCTGGCCCGCCTCGGTTGGGCGTCCATGGCCGTCGGCACCAGCCAGGCAGTTCTCGACTACGTGATTCCGTACGTCAACGAGCGCGAAGCGTTCGGCGAGCCGATCAGCCACCGCCAGGCGGTTGCCTTCATGGTCGCCAACATCGGCATCGAACTCGACGGACTGCGTCTGGTCACGCTTCGCGGCGCTTCACGCGCCGAGCAGGGCTTGTCCTTCGCCCGCGAATCCGCTCTGGCCCGGAAGCTGGCTTCCGAGAAGGGCATGCAGATCGGCCTCGACGGTGTGCAACTCCTCGGTGGACACGGGTTCACCAAGGAACACCCGGTCGAGCGCTGGTACCGCGACCTCCGTGCCATCGGCGTTGCCGAGGGCATCGTCCTCATCTGACGCCGCTGAACTTCCAGGAGAACCACGATGATCAACCTCGAACTTCCCAAGAAGCTCAAAGCATCAGCGAACCAGGCACATCAGGTCGCGGCGCAGATCTTCCGACCCATTTCACGTAAGTACGATCTGGCCGAGCACGAGTATCCCGTCGAACTCGACACCATGGCCGCCATGGTCGAAGGCCTCTCCGATTCCGGTGGAGACATCGGCGGTGCCAGCGGCGGACGTTCCGACGCGAGCGCCAAGGGCGGCAACGCCAACGGCGGCAACATGTCCGCGCTTCTCAACTCGCTCGAAACATCTTGGGGCGACGTCGGACTCATGCTCTCGATCCCCTACCAGGGACTCGGCAACGCCGCGATCGCCGCAGTGTCCACCGACGAGCAGCTCGAACGTTTCGGCAAGGTGTGGGCATCGATGGCCATCACCGAACCGAGTTTCGGTTCCGACTCCGCTGCCGTCACCACCACCGCTGTTCTCGACGGCAACGAGTGGGTCCTCAACGGCGAGAAGATCTTCGTCACCGCTGGTGAGCGTTCGACGCACATCGTCGTGTGGGCGTCGGTCGACAAGTCGAAGGGCCGCGCGGCCATCAAGTCGTTCGTCGTACCGCGTGACGCCCCGGGCCTGAGCGTTGCTCGTCTCGAGCACAAGCTGGGCATCAAGGCTTCCGACACCGCCGTCCTCCTACTCCAGGATTGCCGCATTCCGGCAGACAACATCCTCGGCAGCCCGGAGGTCAACGTGGAGCAGGGCTTTGCCGGCGTCATGCAGACGTTCGACAACACCCGCCCGCTCGTTGCAGCCATGGCCGTCGGCGTCGGACGCGCAGCTCTCGAAGAACTGCGCGCCATCCTGACCGAAGCCGGAGTCGAGATCTCCTACGACACACCGGTCTACAACCAGCATGCAGCTGCAGCCGAGTTCATCCGTTTGGAAGCCGACTGGGAGGCCGCATACCTGCTGTCTCTGCGCGCGGCGTGGATGGCCGACAACAAGAAGCCGAACTCGCTCGAAGCGTCGATGTCCAAAGCGAAGGCAGGCCGCACCGGCACCGACGTGACGCTCAAGGCAGTGGAGTTGGCCGGCACTTACGGCTACTCGCAGCGCCCGTTGCTCGAAAAGTGGGGCCGCGACTCGAAGATTCTCGACATCTTCGAGGGCACCCAGCAGATCCAGCAGCTGATCGTCGCACGCCGCCTGCTCGGAAAGTCGTCCGCCGAACTGAAGTGACGGTTTCGTAGGTCGAATACCAGAAAAACAACATCGCACACGCTCCGCCCCGCCACCTTCCGAGATAGCGGGGCGGAGTGCTCGGTCGCCATCCGGAAATTCCACCACCGAGCCGTGTTTGCGCATTAGTGTGTAATCAGTCCCACAACGACGCTCGGAAGAGGTTCACGTATGCCCGGATTGGTCACCAAGGTCACTGACACCATCGGCGCGGCGGGGGTCATGTTCCGAGCCGGGCTCGTTCCGTTCCCCCGCCTCGATCGCGGACTCAAATCCATTGCAGCGGTAGACAAGTACGGGCCCTTCGCCGGGCCGGTCCACGCGCACGCCGAGAACGGCTACGACGCGGTGGCGATCATCGACGAACGTGGACCCATCACCTACGCCGAACTCGAACGTCAGAGCAACGCGTTGGTCCGAGCATGGCAGGCGGACGGCATCACGTCCGACTCCGTCATGGGCGCGATGTGTCGCAACCATCGTGGCTTGGTGCTGACCATGCTGGCGGCAGCAAAGAACGGAACCAAGCTCGTACTCATGAACACGGGCTTCGCTCGGCCCCAACTCGTGGACGTCGCCGCGCGCGAGAAGGTTGTCGCCTTCGTCTACGACGACGAGTTCGCGAACGTCGCCGATGCCTTGCCGGACGACGTCGTCGTCTATCGTTCCTGGCCAGAGGGCACGGCCGCTGACGGTTCCACTGCAGCCACTCTCGACGAGGCCATCGCCGGACGCACCACGTCGTCGGTGCCGGCACCCGAGAAGAACGGTGGCTTCGTCCTCCTCACCAGCGGCACAACGGGAACTCCCAAGGGTGCGCCGCGTGGCCACACCTCCCCTCTCGCGTCGGCGCAGTTCCTCGACCGCGTGCCGTTGCGCCGCGGACAGACCATGATGATGGCGGCCCCCGCCTTCCACGGCACCGGTGTCTCGCAGTTCGCTCTCGCGTTGGCGCTCGGCCAGACCGTCGTCATGCATCGAAAGTTCGATCCGGAGAACACGATCAAGCTTGTCGCCCAGTACAAGTGCGACAGTCTGGTCGTGGTCCCGACGATGCTCACTCGCATCATCGACCTCGGTCCCGACGTGCTGTCCAAGTACGACACGTCGAACCTGAAGATCATCTTCTCGGCAGGTTCGTCACTCTCACCCGATCTGTGCAAGCGAGTCACGGCCTCGTTCGGCTACGTCCTCTACAACCTGTACGGATCCACCGAGGTCGCAGTGGCCACGGTCGCGACTCCCGAGGATCTGACCATTGCGCCGGGAACCGCGGGCCGAGCTCCAGTGACGTGCCACGTCGAACTCTTCGACGAAAACAACAAGAGAATTACCACTCCCCACACGATCGGCCGAATCTTCGTCGCGAGCGGACTGAGCTTCGAGGGCTACACCGATGGGCGAGACAAGGAACGTATCGACGGACTTCTCTCCACCGGCGACGTCGGACACTTCGACGCCAACGGCCTCCTCTTCGTCGACGGCCGCGACGACGACATGATCGTTTCCGGCGGCGAGAACGTCTACCCGCTCGAGGTCGAGAACCTCCTCGCCGACCGCGAGGACGTCCTGGAAGCCGCCGTGATCGGAGTCGAAGACACCGACTTCGGCCACCGCCTGCGAGCGTTTGTCGTCGTCGCTCACGGCGCCGAGCAGAACTCCGACGAATTGAAAGACCACGTTCGGTCCAACCTGGCCCGCTACAAGGTTCCCCGCGAGATCGTCTTCATCGACGAACTTCCCCGCAACGCCACGGGAAAGCTGTTGCGCCGCGTCCTCATCGAGATGGAGGTCAGTGAGGACTGAGCGCAGTCACAACGCGCTGAGCGTCCGGATCAATTCCGCCTCGTCGACGCGAGTGGAATGCCCGTCACGAATCACGACCTCGCCTGCAACCAACACCGTGTCGACGATCTGACGACTGCCCGTCGTGAGAATGGACGCACCCGGATCTCGTACCGGGAGGCACCCGAAGTCTCGTTCGAATCGAATCATGGTGAGGTCAGCGAGATCACCGACGGAGATTCCGCCGGACCTGGCGGGTAGACCGAGCGCCGCGTTCGCGCCGCCGGAGGCGATGTCGATCATGGCTTCGAAGCCGAACAGGTCGGCGCGGCCGCGCGCGGCTCGCTGCACGTAGGCGCCCGTGCGCAGCGTCTCCAGCATGTCCTGGGTGTCGTTGCTGGCTGCGCCGTCCACGCCCAACCCCACCGCGATTCCCGCGTCGAGGAAGCTCGGGACCGGTGCGATCCCACTGCCGAGGCGCATGTTGCTGACCGGGTTGTACGACACTCCGACGCCGCGCTCCGCCAACACTTTCTGGCCACGGTCGTCGAGTTCGACACAATGGACCGCCAGCACCCGATCCCACAGAAATCCGTGGGAATCGAGGTAGTCGACAGCGTTCACGCCTGCATGTTCGGTACACATCGTGTTGTCGGTCTGCGTCTCGAGCAGGTGGATCGAGACCGTCATGTCGCGAGACTGCGCGAATTCACGCACTGCCGACATCCCCTCCGGGGTCAACGATCGCGGATTCGGTACCGCCACTGCCACGTCGACGCGGGAACCAGTCACGTCGTGCATCATCTGATCTGTATGTGCGAGGACATCTCCGAGTGGCTGCATCAGCCGTGGATCGAACCCCCACTTCCTCGTCGGGTCCGCCCTGTCTGCGGCCCCACGCCCCAACACTGCTCGAATCCCGGTGTCGCGCAACGCCCGGATCACAGCGTCGTGAACCTCACTGGACGGGTGCGGCCACATGTGTTCGACCAGGGTGGTCGTACCGCTGCGCAATGCTTCCAACGAGGCTGCGACGGCGGCCGCGTACGCCCGCTCCGGAGTGATCTGGACGGACTCTTCCGCGACCGCAAGCAACCATTCGAGAAGCGGTGTCCCTTCGGCGATCCCACGCATCAGTGACTGTTGAAGGTGCGTATGGGTGTTGACGAACCCCGGGATCAGATACGCCCCCGTTCCGTCCACGCTGCCTGCGCCGGCGCTCCCGGCGGAAACCTCGATCGATTCGACAACGCCGTTCGAGACGACAACATCGCGGCCGCTCAGCCATTGGCCGCCGCTGTAGAGCGTGACGTCCGTGACGATCGTGTCGGCCGAGTTCCGGTGTGCGGTAGTCATCGACAATTCTCCTGAAAGTGTGTGACGGAACGGGTGCGGATCAACGTGCGAAGTTCGCGCGTACTCGCTGGTCGATGTAGTCCTCCGCGGTGATCGGAGGGTACTTGCCCGCGGGGCCCTCGATGGTCACGTCGCGGTTCGCCTGAGCGAAGAACGCGAGGCTGTAGCGAGGTCCCCGGTAGTCGGTGACGCCGGGACTCTTCACCCGATGAAAGTTCGACGGCAGGACATCATCACTCCATCTCATCAGCATGTCGCCGATATTGCAGGTGATCGCTTCCTCAGCCGGCACCACCGACGTCCATTCCTGGGTGTCCATCTCCTTGCCCGGGCACAGTTGCAAACCACCCTGACCGTCACGCTGGAAAAGCAATGTCAGGCAATCGAAATCGGTGTGCGCACCGGCGCGCCACATCCCTTCGACATCCGCGTCGGCGGCAAGGGGGAAGTAATGCAGCAGCCGCAGTGTGCTCTGGTAGCTCTCCACCGACGGATCGTGCGCCTTGGTGAAGAAGTCTCGTTCGAATCCCAGCTTCTCGGCGAAGCACGAGAGCAGATCCATCGCAATGCCCCAACACTTGGCTTCGAAGTCCAGGATCGTCTCGCGGAACCCGGCCAATTCGTCTGCTGTGGGCCACAGATCTCCCATATGCGGGCGGGTCACCTGGTAGGACTCTTTCTGATCAGGTGTTCCAATGGACGGACGCACCTGCGTCATACTCTCCCAGCCGGAGTTGAAACCCTTCTTGAGCGGATACTGCGCTTTGACCTCGGCGGGGAGCGCAAAGAATCCCTCGGCCGCCGCGAAAGCCTCGCGAACCTGGTCCAGATCGATTCCGTGATTGACGATTTGGAAGAACCCGATGTCGGTCGCTGCCGACCACAACTCCTCGGCGATCTCGCTGCGCCGGTTCTCGAAGTCCGCGAGATCGATTCTTCGGACCTCGCGGTCGGTCGTTTCGGTACCCAGTCCACCCATGCGGGTCTCGCGGTTGAGTTCTGTCATGTCGTAAGTCATTTACTGTCAGCTCCTTCAGCGGATTCCGATGGACGGATCGGTGAACTTGTCGGTATAGATCTCTTCCGCGGTCAGTGACTGCGGTATCGCCGCACCCCCGGCGATCAGGATGGGCTTGAGTTCTTCGACGGTATGGGCGACTCGGGTCATATCGAACGTCCCGACGGAGCCGTCCGCCTCATTCGCGATCAGGCCTTTCTCTTTCAGGAGCTGGGCACTGAATGCCGCCTCACCCTCGGTGTACGGCGAGAACGACACGTCCTGCGAGACGACGTCGACAATGGCGGCATTCGCAGCATCCGGCGCGGTGATGTAGTCGGCCGTGGCCTGCTGAATGATCGGAACCAGCTTGCTCAAGCACGGCGAGAGTGTCTCGACCTTGTCGGCTCGGACGGAAACATTGGAGGCATAGATGTCGAAACCCGAATCTTTCAGCAGGTCATAGGAAACCGGCTTGTCCCATGCCGGCGTCTCCTTCTCGTACGTGTACGGTTCCGAATTCGCGAATCCTTGCTGAGCAATGGTCGGGTCACCGACGAATCGCGAGGGAGCTCCGTCGTAACTCGTGTCGAGCTGGGACTGCTTCAGTAGCCCCTTTGCCACGAGCCACTGCGGGAAGAGTTGTTCCTTCGAAACGACGACACTCGCGTCGGACTTACCGATATCGGCGACACTCGTCCAGTCCGGATGAGACTCTTTGTCCCACATGAGGATTGCCGGACTGTATTTGAGCAGTGGAGTAACGGCCACGACGGGCTGACTTGCTGCCGCCGCAATCACCTGATCGCCGTGCACGAGTCCGAGGGTGATCGAATCGTCGACGTACATCTGGGAGCTCACGGACTGGAACCCGATTGCCGGTCCCCCGGCTCGCAAGGTCAGGTCGACTCCGGTGTCCTTCCCTCCCGCAACGAGAGTTCCACTGACCGACTTGTCATCGGTGTCGACCGAGTACCCGGGACCCAGCATCTCGAACAGTGCTCCCATGTCCGACTGTGGCTGCCATTGAAGTTGAACCACAACGTTTTCCGGACAGAGCCCCGCCAGGTTCTGAGCCTCGGCGGCGGGTTCGAGCGATTCGGCTGTGGCCGTATCGGCTTCGCTGGAGCTGCAAGCAGTCAATCCGATGGCCGCACACATGGCCAGTGCCACGCCGGCCACTCCCACACTCTTGCGATTGGAATACACCTTGCGATTCGAATACACAGCGTCTCCTTCGTGAAAACAATTGGGATGGGGGCGAACCAAGAAGGGTGATCCGATGAGCACACTCTGCAGCACTTGGATTACATGCAATCGCCTGGTTGTTTCCATCAGGTAACGCAGGCCAAGATCCTTTCCTTACCTGCAATGTCACCTCACATTTACATTCAGCAATCTCGACGACATACATGCAATCCAAGATATGTCGTAGATCTTGAAGAACGTTTGCATGCATTATTGAACCGGAGGCTCAGATGGAACTCGCGAACACGATGCAGGATGCCGACGCTCGCAAACTCACCGCGCCGATGCAGATGGTCTTTTCCGACGTCGTCAAGAAGTTCGACACCGGCACAGTCGCGCTGGACGGCATCGATCTGGACGTGGAGCGGGGAGAATTTGTCGCCGTGGTCGGACCCTCCGGCTGTGGCAAGTCGACCTTGTTGCGCATGGCGGCCGGCCTCGAACGACCGACGAGCGGCGCGGTTGCCCTCGACACCGAATCAGTAGGCTTCATCTTCCAGGAGCCGACCCTTCTCCCCTGGCGGAATGTGCAGGCCAACGTCGAATTGTCAGCCGAACTCGGTGGCGGCGACAAAGCAGCGCGAAAGTTGCGCGCCGACGAGGCAATCCGCGCGGTAGGCCTTGCGGACTTTGCACAGCAACTGCCCAATGCGTTGTCCGGCGGAATGAAGATGCGCGTGTCGTTGGCTCGCGCCCTCACGCTCGCACCCGCTGTGATGCTCCTCGACGAACCTTTCGGCGCACTCGACGAGATGACCCGCCTGGAGATGCAGGTGGAACTTCAAAGGTTGTACACCGAAAAAGGATTCACCTCGATGTTCATCACGCACTCGGTATCCGAGGCCGTGTACCTGGCAAGCAAGGTGGTTGTCATGACCGCCAGGCCCGGACGAATACATTCGGTCGTCGACATCGATTTCCCTTACCCACGTAGCCCGGAACTGCGCTACGACGCCCGCTACACCGAGTACGTCGCCGATATCTCGGCCAGTCTGCACGGGAGCCTACGATGACCGAAGTTCTTGCAGTTGGGCGAGGCAACACCACACGCAAGACCGCGGTTCGCTCTGACTCTGCGACCACCATACAAGCAGAGGCACAGAACGGACGGAACTCGCGAATGAGAGCGCTCGGTGCCCTCGTCCTTTATCCGCTGCTCTCCCTTGCCGGCGCGGTCGCGGCCTGGTCGATCGTCAGCTATCTCGTCCTCTCCCCCGAACGTCGGTTTCTCCTCCCGCCACCGAGTCAGGTGCTGACCAAGTCGCTGCTCGACTGGAAACATCTCTCTCCCATGCTCGAAGCCCTCGCCGTGACGGCGCAGGTTGCGCTGGTCGGCTTCGTCGTCGCGGTGGCAGTCGGCGTCGGAACCGGTGTGTTGATGAGCCAAGCCAAGTGGATCGAGCGGATCGTCTATCCGTACGCCGTTGTGCTGCAAGTCATTCCCATCCTCGCCATCGTGCCCCTCATCGGCCTCTGGTTCGGCTACGGCATGACCGCTCGTACTCTGGTGTGTGTTCTCATCGCAGCCTTCCCGATCATCACCAACACACACTTCGGATTACAGTCGGTCGATCGCGGATTGCACGAACTCTTCACCCTCGGACGAGCGTCGCGGTGGGATCGACTGGTGAAACTCGAACTGCGAGCGGCAATGCCGGCCATTCTCACCGGTATCCGCACCGCATCCGGCCTTGTTGTCGTCGGCGCCATCATCGGCGACATGTTCTTCGCCAAAGGACAACCCGGGATCGGAACGCTGCTCGACGTCTACCGAAGCCGCCTTCAGTCCGAGGATCTGATCGCCGCGATCGTGATCGCGTCGGTGTTCGGCGTCCTCGTCTTCTCTGCCTTTGGATTCCTCTCACGTGTGCTCGTCGGTAAGTGGCACACGTCCGGCCGCAAGGACTTTAAATGACCCACGAAACTCCTGTCTTCGAAATTCCTACGATCGATATCAGCCCGTACCTCCGCGGCGAGGCAACGGTTACAAACGCCACCAACAGCACTGCCTGTGCGGAAGTGGCAACTCAACTCGATCGCGCGTGCCGGGACGTCGGCTTCATACAGATTGTCGGACACGACATTCCACAGTCAGCGACCGACGGCCTGGCCGACGCCCTCAACGAGTTCTTTGCGCTCCCACTTGCGCTCAAGAACAACTATCGCCGCCCCTCGTCCGAGAACCGTGGCTACTCACCGCCGAAGTCGGAATCACTCAGCATGAGCCTGGGCGTCGCGTCTGCAAACCAGATGAACGACTTCTACGAAGCGATAGTCGTCGGTACGGAGGTGAGCGATTATCCGGGCGTCGAGCTACCCGAGTCCAGCTACGCCGCCAACACCTGGCCCGACGCTGCGCCCGGCTTCCGACCGGCAATCGAAGAGTATTTCCGCCAGGCACAGAGTTTGGCACGAATCCTGATGTGTGCCTTCACCGACGCCCTCGGATTGCAGCCCGGGTACTTCGATTCGATGCTCGACCACTCGATCGACGCGATGAAGATGAACAACTACGCACTGCCCGAGGGCGAGATCCGGATCTCCGGCGACATGACGGGAATGGGCGCTCACACCGACTTCGGAATCTTGACCATCCTGTGGGCAGATCAGGTTCCGGGCCTACAAGTTCTGAGTACCGACGGCGTGTGGCACGACGTCCAACCTGCCGACGGCGCACTCTTGATCAACCTCGGTGACGCGATGGCGCGCTGGACGAACGACCGATGGCGCTCGACAGTGCACCGAGTCGACCCGCCGATCGTCGACGGCCAGATCATCCGACGTCGCTCTGCCGCATTCTTTTTCGACGGAAACTACGACGCCGTCATCGAAGCACTGCCAGGAACTCTCACATCGGGCGAAGTGGGATACCCGCCGATCACGATCGCCGAGAACATCGCGGCCAAGGTGGCCGGACTGAAAGGCGCGACGGCGCCCGAGGTCGACCGTCGCAGCGCTGACCGGGTGCGCGCCGTCGGGTGACGGTGCCGGGTGGCGCTCCCGGGTACCGTCGATATCGTGCAGGATCGAAGTGAGGACAAGATGACCACCACCGAACGAGCGTTGCTCACCGAGTCCGTGCACGAGACGCTTCGCGAACTGATCTTTTCGGGAGAGCTGGCGCCGGGGACACCACTGAGTGTTCCCGCGCTGGCGAGCAAACTCAATGTCAGTCGCACGCCTGTCCGCGAGGCCGTGCAGCAGTTGATCTACGAGGGCATCGCCGTCCACACCCGAAATGCGGGTGCAAAAGTCGATTCGCTGGACGCGGAGTCGCTGCGCGCTGTTTTCGAGGTGCGTGAGGTACTCGACGGTCTCGCAGCGTTCAACGCGACGGCGAATGCCACTCACGAAACCGTGGCGCAGCTCAGCAAGATGGTGCAGGTGCAACGCGAACTTCTCGAGAGCCCGCCGGATCAGCGTCGGGATTCGAAGCTGGACCTCGAGTTCCACACGTTGATTCGTGAGACGGCATGCAATCACCCACTCAGTGAAGCCCTGCACCGTCTGGATGGGCAGTCACATCTCTACCGTTCGGACATGTGGAGCCTCGAGCTCAATCGCCGGATCGCTGTCACCGAGCACGCTCGTATAGTCGCGGCCATCGAATCTGGTGACGCCTTGGGAGCGAGAACCGCCGCGAGCGCGCACGTGGCCGGGCTACTCGTCCGAACAACCCGGACCTGAAGCTTTACCGGAAGGACGGGAACAACGTGTCCGGCCACGTGATGTCGCCGTCGTTCTCGTCCACGAAAGTGCCGACACAGTCGCGCCCCATCGCGCTGATCGCTCCCGAGATCACCTCGGGGTGCTCGAGCTCGGTCAGGTGGTCTGCTCCGGTTCCGGAACCGGGAACGCCATCGACGTACACCCGGCACTGGCCCCCGTCCAGCCGACCGTCCGCCCACTCGCCCGAGCTCTGCACCACCGAATAGTAGGCTGCGCCAGGAGTGTCCTCACCGGCATTGAGCTTGGTGAGAACTTCGGAGAACATACAGGTGTCGTAGCCGTCGGCGGGGCCCTGCACGCAGCCACCGGGGCTGCCGTACTGCGGAGCGCCAATAGCGACGTATGAATCCACGATGTCCGAGCCACCGAAGAATTTCGCGTAATACCGGGCGCTCAGTCCGCCCGCACTGTGCGCGACTACGCCGACGTATGTGGCGTCAGCAGCGTAGGTGCGAATCGACTCGGCGATCAGTTCGGCATCTTCGGCAATCGTTTTGCCGGGTGCATCGACGAAATGCGTCTCGTAGCCCGCATCCTGCAGTGCCTCGTCGAGGGCGCGGTAAGGCGCTTGATGGGCTTCACCTGAGCTGTAGAGCTGCTGGCCCGGAACGATGAAGACCACGCGCTTCCCCGCCTCGACCCATCCACCGGCTGCAGCATTGCTCGCAGAGAACACCGACGCCGCAATCGCCAGAAAAGCGGTGACGACCGATAACAGGGGCACCTTCGAGAATCGCACGTCGCAACCCTACGACGGACGCACGCAAAAAAGGACCGCCGCACTGGAATCCAGTACGGCGGTCCTTTTCTAGTAGCGGGGACAGGATTTGAACCTGCGACCTCTGGGTTATGAGCCCAGCGAGCTACCGAGCTGCTCCACCCCGCGATGCATGGACAAAGTTACACGAGCAGATGAACGGAACGCAAATCGCCTGCGCTGGAGTGAAATACACGCCTGAAAGTCGCAAATCCGAGTGACTGGCTTCACAAAATGCCCGTGAGCATCAACACATAACAGGCATGTAACGAACGTACCTCGAAACCGCATCGGAAAGGCTCTACCAGCGTAAACGTCGGAGTTCGCCAGTGGGAGCAGACCAGAAGGTCCGGAAATTTGCGAATCGACCCTCGTTCAGCGCTCCCGTACGGTCGGTCCCGGCCCGAATCAACCGGGCGAACGCCGACCCGCCGCTGCTCGACTCTGCCCCGCGGGATCGGAACCCCCGAAACCTTCGAGGGGCAGAGACACGGAGAGACAAGCGCCCGGGAAAGCCAGCACCACCGCCGACCCGCAGGCCCGCCGATGTCAGCAAGCGCGGAGAGGATTTACCCCGACATGACGTACACCAGCATCAGCAAGCGTGCACTCGGCACATTGGCAGTAGCCGGCGCACTTGTCGCAGTGCCCCTCACCATCAGCACCGGCACCGCTTCCGCAGCCACCCACAACTGGGACGGCGTCGCACAGTGCGAGAGCGGTGGCGACTGGAACATCAACACCGGCAACGGCTACTACGGCGGCCTGCAGTTCTCGCAGAGCACCTGGACCGCCAACGGTGGCAGCGGCTCGCCCGCCAACGCTTCCAAGGAAGAGCAGATCCGCGTCGCCGAGAACACCCTGCAGAGCCAGGGCCCCGGCGCATGGCCCGTCTGCGGCCAGCGTCTGACCGTCGCGAGCGAGCCCGCAGTCGAAGAAGCTCCCGCAGCAGCACCGGCTCCCGTCGCCGAGGCACCCGCAGTTGCACCCGCCCTCGAGATCCCGGCCGAGCTCAAGCCCGCCGCACAGCAGGCCTACGACACCGCTCGTGACCTCGCCGGCCAGTACGGCTTCGCAGCACAGTTCCAGCAGCTCTCCGATGCCAACGCACCGATCGTTGCAGCACTGCGCTGATTCAGCTCGCACAGTTTCACCTGAGCACACAAGAAGGCCCACCATCCGAACGGATGGTGGGCCTTCTGCTGTTCACGAACCGACGCTGTTCACGAACTGACGCTGCTTACCTCGGCAGCGCCTGGTACGCGTCAACAGCCTTCTGCAGGCGGTCGAGCGCAGCACCGTAGCTGGTGAAGTCACCGCTCTGCTGCGCCGACTTCAATGCGGCCATTGCCGAATTGACCTCGGCGAGTGCCTTCGTGACGTCGTCCGAAGAAGCCGGCGGGGCCGGTGCCGTCGGAGTTGTCGGCGTTTCCGGTTGCGCTCCGGTATCCGGATCGGGTGCCGGCTGGGTGACCGTCGCTGCCGAACCCGCGCCCGGCCAAATCTGACTGATCGCCTCGGAGACGGTCGGTGCATAACCGATCCGAATGCCGTTGGTGTCGCTGAAGCTCACCAGCACACGCGCCAACTGAGGGAACGCGTTCTGCGAGTTTCGCTGCGAATACAAGGGCTCGACGTAGAGGATTCCGCCCTCGGCAATCGGCAGAGTCAGCAGGTTTCCGTACTGAATCTTGTTCGACTGCTTGAGCAGTGACACTTCCGAAGCAACACGCGAATCCGACGTCATCGCAGACTGCGCCTGCTGTGGACCCTGAGTCTGCGTATCGGTGGGCAACTGCAGCACCGTGAACTTGCCGTAGTTCTCCTTGTCGTTCGCCACCGAAATGTAGGCCGACAGCAACTCACGACTGAACCCGACCATCGGACTGGTCAGACGGAAATCCGCTTTCGCGGTGTCCTTGTCGCCGACCAGCACGTAGTACGGCGGCTGGTTGGCGGTCGTGTCGATCGTCGGATCGCTCGGAACCGACCAGAACGCGTTGTTGGTGAAGAACTCACTCGGATCGTCGACGTGGTACTTCGCCAGCATCTCGCGCTGGACCTTGAACATGTCTTCCGGGTACCGGAAGTGCGCCTGCAGGTCGTCCGAAATTTCGCTCTTCGGCTTGACCGTGTCCGGGAAGACCCCCATCCACGCCTTCAGAACCGGATCCTGCTCGTCGACCTGGTACAGCGTGACGGTGCCGTCGTAGGCATCGACCGTGGCCTTCACGGAGTTGCGGATGTAGGAGAACTCCTGGCGTGGAATGAGGCGCCCGGTCGTCTGGTCGATACTGTCCTCGACCAAACCGTCGAGCGAACTGCGCTGCGCGTACGGGTAGTCCTGGGCAGTGGTGTAGCCGTCGATGATCCACTGCATCTTGCCGTCGACCACTGCGGGGTAAGCAGCGCCGTCAGTCGTCAGCCAAGGCGCGACCTCCTCGACCCTTTCCTTCGGATCACGCTTGAAGATGATCTTGGAGTTCGAGCCGATTGCACTCGAGAACAGGATGTTGCGCTCGGTGTACTTCGCCGCGAATGCAAGACGGTTGAACCAGTTGCCGATCGAAACGCCACCCGAGCCTGTGTAGGTGTACTTCGAGGTGTCGGTGTCGTACTCCCGCGGTCCCTCACCGTCGACGGAACCGACGATCGAGTAATCGGCGTCCGACTGACTTATCACCTCGCCGTAGTACGAACGAGGATTGTCCACCTTGAGGTTCTCGTTCTCGGGTGTGGTCGTCAGGTCGCTCACCGAGTAGATCGGGTAACCACCGGTGTTGTTCTGACTGTCGCCCTGCACGGCCGTGACTTCGTTTGCCTGGGCCGCGACGAAGCCGTTGCCATGCGTGTAGACCGTGTGCTTGTTGATCCAGTCCGTCTGGTTGCCGGAAAGGTTGTTCGGCGACAGCTCACGCGCTGCGACAACGAAGTCGCGCAACTGTCCGTCTTGTTCGTAACGGTCGACGTTGAGCGTCTGCGGGAACCCGTAGAAGTTCTTGAGCTGACGCTGAGCGGTGAACGTCGGCGACAGGATCGTCGGATCCAACAATCGTGTGTTCGCGATCGTGGTCCGGTCGGCCGGAACATCCTGGGGTTGCTTGGTGCCGATGCCCGGATAGTCGACGTAGTCGACGTTCTCTTCGGTGATCCCGTACGCCTGACGGGTCGCTTCGATGTTCCGCTCGATGTACGTGCTCTCCTTCTGCGCCGCATTGGGCTTGACGGAGAACTGCTCGACGATCATCGGGTAGACCGCACCGACGAGCACCGACGAGAGAACCAGGAGAGCGACTGCCATGGCCGGTATCCGAAGATCCCGCGTGAAGATCGACGCGAAGAACGCCAAGGCGCAGATGACGGCGATGGACAACAGAATGAGCTTCGCCGGCAGCACCGCATTGATGTCGGTGAAGCCCGGACCGGTGAAGGTCGGTTCCTTACGACTGCTCGACATCAACGAGTACCGATCGAACCAGTACGCAACCGCCTTGAGGAGCACAAAGGTTCCGGCGATAACAGCGAGTTGAATACGAGCGGCAGTGGTGAATGTCCCAGCGCGCCCGGCCAATTTGATTCCACCGAAAACGTAGTGGGTGATCAGATTCGCCACGAATGCCAGCAGGATCGAGACGAACAACCAGTTCAGAACGAAGCGGTAGAACGGCAGATCGAAGGTGTAGAAGCCGACGTCCAGATGGAACTGGGGATCGGTGATGCCGAACTGCTGACCGTTGAGGAACAACTGGATGGTGACCCAGTTGGCCTGCGCGATGAGACCGGACAGGATGCCGATCGCTACCGGAATGATCACGCCGAACAGACGAAGTCGCGACATGACGGTGGTGCGGTAGCGCGCGATCGGATCATTGGGTCCGGAGACCGGGACGAACACCGGACGTGCACGGTACGCGAGAAGCATCGCGAGCCACACGATGGCTCCGACGACAATTCCGACAACGAGGAAGAGAACGAATCGCGTCAGCAGAACCTTGGTGAACACACCACGGAAGCCGACTTCGCCGAACCACAACCAGTCCGTGTACATGCCGATCAGTCGCGGCCCCACGAGCAGCAAGGCCGCCACAACGACAGCCACCACCAACAAGATTCGACTGCGTCTGGACAGAGAGGGTAAACCTGCGGGGGGCCGCATGCCCACGTGCCACGCTCCAAGATTTGGCGACGCCGTGGCGTCGCAACCGATTGCATCGATCACTGCGGCCACGCCCGAGTGGACTTGGCCGTTTCCGACCACTCTACGTAACAACGGTCACGGGTTGACAACACGGAGAGCGGGAAGCCAGGCAGAAGATGCGAGGATGAACGTGTGAGTGAAGAGAATATGAGCAGATCACCGAGTGCCCTCGCCCGGTGCGTTCATGAAGTAGTCGACCACATCGACGCCGAAGGCTGGGATCAACCGCCGAAGCTGTACGCGTTGGTACCCACCGAAATGCTCGCCGCAGCCGAACCCGGACTGCTGGACCAACTCGCCGAGGGTGCCGAATACACACCGATCGAGCAGGAATCGCTCCCCGAGGACATCATCGGCGGTTCACGCGCACTCGACGAGTTCCTGGCAACGACGCATTGGCCCGAGTCTGTCCAGGGTTGCATCCTGGTGCAGGAAATCGTCGTCCTACCGCCCGAGGCGGAATCGGATCTCGACCACGCCACAGCGCCGGTGTTGACCGATCAGCACGCGGCGGACGAGGTCGCTCGACTGACTGCCAACGCGCATCCCGATCGACGCGAAGCTCGACTGTTCGTCGGCGTGCTGCGTGACGGTCCGTCGCTGTCGCTGTTGCAGATGCGTCCCGACGAGGATGCGGATCCATACGGCGACCTGGAACTGCTCACCTACGACGGTCTCGCACCTCACCTCGTGCACGCGCTGTACGCGACGCTCGACGAGGTCGAAGAAGACTGACAGAGACTGCTTTCAGCAGCGGGGTGCGTCGCCGCCGGTGTTGAGGCTCTCGAGTGAGTCCACTGCGCCGGGCAGGTTGTCGACCTTGACGAGTCGAAGCCCGTCCGGCGCATTCTGTTTCGCCTCGTCACAATTCTGGGCCGGCACGAGGAACGTCTCCGCACCTGCTTCGGACGCGGCGATCAACTTGTACCTGATACCGCCGATCGGACCCACTTCACCGGCGGAGTCGATGGTGCCCGTTCCGGCCACGAACTTTCCGCCGTTGAGCTCCCCCGGTGTCAGTTTGTCCACCAAGGCCAGCGTGAACATCAGTCCGGCAGAAGGACCACCGATGTCGGCGAGGTTGAACTGCACGGTGAAGGGGACGTCCGGGACCTCGTTCGGCGTGACGCCGAGGTAACCCGATTCGGGCTTGTTGGGCCGCGCCCCGACGGTGACCGGCACAACGGTCTCCACGCCCGCGCGAATGACGGTGACGTTGATCGCAGTGCCGGGAGCAATCGCCCCGACCGTGTCCTGAACGCCGCTGATCGTGGTGACCGGAGTGTCACCGATCTTGACCAGGACATCACCTTCTTGCAGCGCACCCGCTGCGGGACCGTCGGGGGTCACCTTCGAAACAGTCAGTGCCACCGGCTTGCCGAGAAAGTGGAGTGCGGCCAACTCGGCACTGTCCTCGGACTGCTGGAAGTCGGCGGTGTTGGCCTGCTGGATCTCTTCCTTCGACTTCTCGGGCGGATAGATCTCCGAGCGCGGGACGAGTCCGTTGCTGCCACTCGCCCACAGTCCGAATGCCTCGAAGATGTTGAGGCCGTCGCGAACAGACACCGTTGTCATGTTGAGGTTGCCGTCGGTGGGATCGACCTCGGCCCCCTGGATGTCGACAACGGGCTTACCGTCGACGTCGCCGAGCGTGTTGAAGGTGGGGCCCGGACCGAGCGCGACATAAGGAACAGTGACCATTGTTCCGACGACTCCCAACACGACGATGGGTGCGAGTGCGGCCAAGAGCGTCACTATCCGTCGATTCACCTGATCCAGAGTAAAGCGCGAAGGCGCCGGAGCACCGATCGCACCGCCTGAGCGCCGTGCGTGTTCGCCGTCAGCGTGACTCGGAGGGCGACTCCGACCGCTCGAGCCTTGTACCGTTGAGGTATGAGCAATATGCCGTTCGGCTTCTCCAACTCCGACGACGATCCCGATCGCGACAAGAACGCGGCGGGTGGCAATCCGTTTGGGGGTGGTGACATGCCGTTCGGGTTCGGCGCGGGCGGTGAGGGATTCGATCCGGCTCAACTCGGCCAGATGCTCACCCAGTTCGGTCAGATGCTGAGCGGAATGGGCTCGTCGATGGGCCAGGCCGGTACGTCCGGCCCGGTGAACTACGACATCGCCAAGAAGCTGGCACGCCAACAGATCGGGTCGGTCACACCGATCACCGAAGGCAATGTCAAGGCGATCGCCGACGCAGCGCATCTGGCAGAGATGTGGCTGGACGCCGCGACAACGCTCCCCGCCGGAGCGAGCCGCACCCTCGCCTGGACTCCGAACGACTGGCTCGACAACACGATCGACACGTGGAAACGACTCTGTGATCCGGTAGCCGAGAAGGTAGCTGGAATGTGGGTCCAGGGACTTCCCGCGGAAGCACAGCAGATGGCGGGCCCGATGCTGGGCATGCTAGGCCAGATGGGCGGACTCGCGTTCGGCTCGCAATTGGGCCAGGCACTGGGTCAATTGTCCACCGAGGTGCTCTCCTCCACAGACATCGGCTTGCCCCTCGGACCCGAAGGCACCGCGGCCCTTCTCCCCGCTGCGGTTCAGGCTTTCAGTGAGGGTCTCGAACAGCCGCATCAGGAAGTTCTCGTGTTCCTCGCCGCGCGGGAAGCAGCTCATCAGCGCCTCTACAGTCACGTTCCGTGGCTGCGCCAGCGCGTCCTCGCGACAGTCGAGGAGTACGCCCGCGGGATCACGATGGACTTCTCGGCGATGGAAGAATTCGCCAAGGACCTCGACCCGTCTGCTCTCACCGATCCGAGCAAGCTCGAAGCGCTGATGCAGCAGGGCACGTTCGAGCCGCAGAACACACCGGAGCAGAAGGCCGCTCTCGAGCGGCTCGAGACACTGCTTGCGCTGGTCGAGGGTTGGGTAGAGACGGTCGTCACCGCCGCACTCGGCGAGCGACTGCCCGGTGTCGCCGCGATGAGCGAGACGTTGCGGCGTCGCCGTGCCACCGGTGGACCGGCCGAACAGACCTTTGCGACGCTCGTCGGACTGGAACTTCGTCCTCGTAAGGTCCGTGAAGCGGCCGGATTGTGGCAGAAGCTCACTGCGGAAGCCGGTATGGATACTCGGGACGGCGTCTGGTCACATCCCGACCTCATGCCCGATTCGAGCGATCTCGACGCACCGGACGGATTTGTCGCCCGTGTCCTCGGCGGCGGCGAAGCCGGCAATTTCGACGACCCGATCGCCCAGCTCGAAGCCGTCGAGGCAAAAGAGCGTGCGGCTGAGGCAGCGATGGACAAGACCCGCGAGGACGACGAAGAGAAGTAATTCCTTCTCGACACATTTTCGCAGTTCAGCCAAGTTGACGGCCTGTGGATAACTGCCGCTGAAGCGGACTCGCCGGCCGCCCGTCATGCCAGCATCGAGCGATGACCGGTGACACGCAGAACAGCGCGATACACAACAGCACGACACAGAACACACAGCGATCCGTGGGACCCCGATGGGATCCGCGGATCGCTGTTCTGTCACGCCCGGACGGTCGGTTGCAGCTGGGATGGACACCCGGACGCGCCGTCCTGCTGACGCTGCCTGTCGGGGTCGATGCGCGGGCGGTGAAGTCGATCCTTCGCACGATGGACGGCTCGAGATCCCGCGCCACCATCCTCTGGGAAGCGTCGAAGCGCGGGATTTCGACGTCGGTGACGGAGGCGTTGCTCGAGCAACTCGCCGATTCCGGATTCGTCCACACTGCCGGCACAAGCGCCGCGTCCGTCCGGATCCACGGCGCCGGCCCGCTCTCGGACGCCGTCGACCGCGCCCTCGTCACCGGCGGGATCACCACGCGACGTTCGCGCGGGTATCGCAATACCGACGTCGTGCGCACGTGGAACGAACAACTGGTGGTCTTGGCCGACGACGTCGTCACAGATCCTCGCTTGGTCAGCGATCTCGTTCGATGCGGACTCCCCCATCTTTCCGTTCGCATCCGGGACGGCAACGGTGTGGTCGGTCCTCTAGTCCTGCCGGGTCAGTCGAGTTGCCTGCGGTGCGCCGACATCATCCGATCCGAACTCGACCCTCATTGGCTTCATCTGTCCGCGCAGCTACTCGGCAGCGCGGGCCACGCGGAATCGGCGATGATCCATGCAAGCGTCGCGCTGGCCCTGGCCGAGATCGACGCGGCTCTCGGTGTGGTGGCCCGGCGCGGTGCAACATCCGCAGCCAGTCTGTCCTCGACGCTCGAGATCGCGCTCCGTCCGTATCGAATCACAACGAGGCGCTGGCCTCGGCAAATATCCTGCAGTTGCCAATACCTGGCACCTGTTTCGGGCAAAGGGCGCCCCAGTCAGACATGATGGTGTGGTGTCCGAGATCCCACGCAAGAGTTCTGCCCGTACTGCCAAACTCGCGAGCATCCCCCTGGGGATGGCCGGTCGCGCCGCCATGGGCTTCGGACGCAAGCTCGCCGGCGGCGACAAAGGAGAGATCGACGCACAGTTGAGCGCGAAGGCTGCCGAGCAATTGTTCGCGGTGCTGGGCGAACTCAAGGGCGGCGCGATGAAGCTGGGGCAAGCGCTCAGCGTCATGGAGGCGGCTATTCCGGAGGAATTCGCGGAACCGTACCGCGAGTCGCTGAACAAGCTCCAGGCCGCTGCCCCGCCGCTGCCGACCAAGCAAGTACACAAGATGCTCGACCAGCAACTCGGAACCAAGTGGCGCGATCGATTCCAGTCGTTCGACGACGAACCGACCGCGTCGGCAAGCATCGGGCAGGTTCACCGAGCCGTCTGGGCGGACGGCCGTGACGTAGCTGTCAAAGTTCAGTACCCCGGCGCCGACGAAGCTCTTCGCGCCGATCTCAAGACCTTGGGCAGATTTGCCGGCCTGTTCGGTTCGGTCATGCCCGGTGTCGACGTGCGACCCGTGATCGAGGAGTTCACCGCCCGCACGGAGGAAGAACTCGACTATCGGATCGAGGCGAACAATCAGCGAGCATTCGCGAAAGAATTCGACGGGGATCCGCAGTTCGTGATCCCGCACGTCGTTGCGAGCGCGCCGAAAGTAGTCGTGACCGAATGGATGACGGCAACCCCGTTGACCAGAATCATCGAGAGTGGAACGCCGGATCAGCGCAATGCTGCCGGTGCGCTACTCGCCGAGTTCCACTTCGCGTCTCCGGCACGCGTCGGCTTGCTCCACTGTGATCCGCACCCCGGCAACTTCATGCTTCTCGAGGACGGCCGACTCGGCGTCATCGACTTCGGTGCTGCAGCGCCGTTCCCGAACGGACTGCCACGGGTTCTCGGCACGATGGTGCGGTTGGCGGTCGAGGAACAATTCGACGAGTTGACGGAGTTGTTGCGCGCCAACGGTTTTGTGATTCCCGGTCGCACGGTGACCGACAAGGAGATCGCAGATTACCTGCGCCCGTTCACCGACCCGATCCAGACCGAGTCATTTCACTTCACTCGGTCATGGCTGCAAAAGGCCGCCGGAACCGCCACTGACTTCAACAGTGCGCAATTCCGAACGGCCCGTGCACTCAACCTTCCGGCCGAGTATTTGATGATCTTTCGTGTTCTTCTCGGTTCGGTCGGCATATGCGCCCAGTTGGACGCATATGCCCCGTACATGGAAATCCTGACTCGTTGGTTGCCAGGGTTCGCGGAGCCGGTTCTGGATGACACCGGCTCCGCCGAATAGGACACCGGCTCCGCCGAATAGAGCTCTCACGCGCACACGAGTTGCTTGCGTGGGCGCCCCCTCGGCCTCTTGCGCGCTATGACGGCCCCCTGATCGAGGATCTCGCCTCCCCACACCCCCCAGGGCTCGGCGCGGTCGAGAGCCGCACTGAGACAACGGGAACGGATGGGGCACTGCGCGCACAGTGCCTTGGCCTGCTCGAGTTCGGCCGGAGCTTCGGCGAACCAGAGATCGGGGTTGGATGCCCGGCACGGCAGGTCGCGGCGGGTGGACGCGACCTCGATGAATGTCACTGCAGCCGAAGTGACGTCGGTGGATGTTGCTGCAGTGGTGGAGTTTTCGGATTCCACGCGGATTGTCTGGGCAGACAACTCGGTCTCCTAGTGCTCGGATGCGAAACTGTGTCGCACGATATGGGTTCGATGGGTGCGAACCTGAGCCGAGTCGGAAACCAGATCAAGAGGGGTATCCAACACAAAGGCCACGGTCCGCAGGGGCTGCGGGTCCGTGGCCGTAAGTGAACGGATGTGTCCTACCGAGAAATACCTCGATGGCTTAAGAACACGGACTCGACAGCTGCTTTCTTTGCTGCTGCTTGAGGGCGCAGGCGGAACGCATGCTGCGCCCATCCCGCTGCACGCGGCAGCATGGGGGCGGCAACAGCGAACTTTGCGCTTGCGCACGCTTCGTAAGAGATCAAGTTCGTCATTTATTTGCCACCTCCATTTCGTGTCGGTCCGGATAGTTTCTGCGCACAGGTTGCCCCGTAACACTGAAAACCAGAGTAGAGAATCTCTCGAATCTGCACAACCTATTTTTGACCTGCGGTTATGTAACTCACGGTTGTCGTTTCAGATGTGTTGTCAGATATCGAGTGTTGCTGCTCGCAGTTCACCGCGAATGACAGCAAGTACGTCTTCGCCGAAATTGTCGAGTTTCTTCGGCCCGATTCCGGGAATCGAGACCAGTCCACGATTGTCTTGTGGTCGTTGTTCGGCAATAGCCATCAGTGTGTTGTCACTGAAGACGACATAGGCCGGAACTTTGAGTTCACGGGATTTGTCCAGACGCCAGGCCTTGAGATGTTCGAGCAATTCCAGGTCGACATTGGACGGGCACTTCTCGCAGCGTCCGAGCATTGTCGCCGACGTCCCGATCAGCGGTTTACCGCATACGCGGCAGCGCGGACGCTTCTTGTTCCCCGACGACGGCGCGGCGACGCGCGAGGCAGGCGAGTCCTCCGGGATGAGTCCGTTGAGGAATCTCGACCGGCGACGGGACTTGCGTCCGCCCTCGTTGCGGGCCAGCGCCCACGACAGCTGCAGATGCTCACGAGCGCGGGTCACCCCCACGTAGAGAAGCCGACGCTCCTCCTCCACCGCTACGTCGTCGGCGCCGGAATTGGCGTCGCCGAGAACGTGTTGGATCGGCAGGGTGCCGTCGTTGAGGCCGACCAGGAACACCGCATCCCATTCGAGTCCCTTGGCCGCGTGGAGCGAAGCCAGCGTCACGCCCTGCACTGTCGGTGGGTGCCGCGCCTCGGCTCGGGCCGTGAGCTCCTGCAGGAGCCCGGTGAGCGTGAGTTCGGGTTCGTGGACGAGTTGTTCTTCGGTCAGCGCCACGAGAGCCGAGAGCGACGCCCAGCGTTCGCGTGCCTGAGTACCCGAAGGCTCCTCGTTGGTCAGGCCGAGCGGAGCGAGTACGGCGCGAACGAGTGAGACCAGCGCTTCGCCGTTGCCTGCACCTTCGGGGAGGTCGTCGCGTCCGGCAGCCTGGCGCAGCGCCGCCACTGCCTGACGGACCTCGGTACGGGTGAAGAAGCCTTCTCCACCGCGCACCTGGAACGGGATGCCGAGCTTGGTGAGCGCCTGCTCGTGTGCCTCGGACTGGGCATTGATCCGGTACAGAACAGCGATCTCGGCGGCGGGGGTGCCTGCCGCGATCAGCCGTTTGATCGCCCGCGCAACGCCGAGCGCCTCGGCCGGCTCGTCGTCGAACTCCATGAACTCCGGCTCGGGCCCCGGTGCGCGCTGGCCGATCAGCTGCAGACGCGTCCCGGCGATCCGCCCGCGCGCCGCACCGATCACGCGGTTCGCCAACGACACGACCTCAGGTGTGGAGCGGTAGTCGCGTTCGAGCCGGACGACGGTCGCCTCGGGGAATTTGCGGGAGAAGTCCAACAGGTAGTTCGGGGTGGCTCCGGTGAAGGAGTAGATGGTCTGATTCGCGTCGCCCACCACGGTCAGGTCGTCGCGGTCCCCCAGCCAGGCGTCGAGCACTCGCTGCTGAAGTGGGGTGACGTCCTGATACTCGTCCACGACGAAGCAGCGATAGCGCTCGCGGAACTCGTCGGCGACCGTCGAATGCTCTTCGAGAGCTGCCGCTGTGTGAAGTAGGAGATCGTCGAAGTCCAGGAGCATGCCGTCCTGGCCGCGTGCTTTCAGCTCTTCGTATGCCGCATAAACCTGGGCCACCTTGGTGGCGTCGACCGGTGCCTCACGGCGAATCTTGGCGATCGCCCGTGGGTAGTCCTCCGGCGCGATCAGCGAAGCCTTCGACCATTCGATCTCGCTGGCGAGGTCCCGGACGCTTTCAGTGCTGGTGGACAATCCCACCCGAGCTGCGGCGCTACTGACAACTGCGAACTTTCGGTCGAGCAGACGCCAGGGCGTGTCACCGACAACCTGCGGCCAGAAGTACTTCAGTTGCCGGAGAGCAGCGGCGTGAAAGGTTCGAGCCTGGACCTGCGGCCCACTTCCGCCGACGCCCAGTTCACGGAGACGCCCACGCATTTCCCCGGCCGCACGAGCGGTGAATGTCACGGCAAGCACCTGACCGGCCGACACATGACCGTCGGCAACCAGATGAGCGATCCGACGTGTAATGGTACGGGTTTTGCCTGTTCCAGCGCCCGCGAGGACGCACACCGGGCCGCGTGGCGCGAGCACGGCGGCCGATTGTTCTGGATCCAGTCCGGTGTCCGCAGGCATGGGCACCATCATGGCAGGACGTTCCGACACTCCAATCGCCGCGCCCGACGGTATGTGGGCAAGAGAACACGGACCGATACGGAACAACGCTCTCGGTCGTGGTGTTATATCGGCCGTGACTTCTACCGAAAACGCGCCTGCCCTGACCATCTACTCGACCACGTGGTGCGGCTACTGCCGCCGCCTCAAGACGCAGCTCAACGCGTCGGGGATCGAGTACACCGAGATCGACATCGAGAACGATCCGGCAGCAGCTGACTTTGTCGGCAGCGTCAACGGTGGCAATCACGTCGTCCCGACCGTGAAGTACGGCGACGGCAGCGTCGCGACCAACCCGTCGCTCAACCAGGTCAAGCAGGCCCTGGGTCTGTAGAACTTTTCAGGCCCCTATTTGACCCAGCCCTTATTTGACCCAGCTCTCGAGCATTCCGCGGGCGATGGAGATCGATCCGGGCAGCAGCAGCGGCGCGTCCGCTTCCGAACCCCAGTCGCCGAGTTCGAGAGCGGCGCGCACCTCGTCCTTGGTGAACCAGGTGCCCTCGGCGATCTCGCCGTCTGCGAACAGCAGCGGAGCGGCGGGATCGCCGATTGCGGCAAATCCCAACATCACCGAGCGCGGGAACGGCCAAGGCTGGCTGCCGAGGTATCGGACGCTGTGCACGTCGATACCGACCTCTTCCTTGATCTCGCGGACAACACACGTTTCGAGCGACTCCCCGGCTTCGACGAATCCCGCGAGAATCGAGAAACGCCGCTGCGGCCAGGTCGGCTGACGCGCGAGCAGAACTCGATCGCCGCCGTCGTGCACCAGGCAGATGACCGCCGGATCGGTTCGGGGAAACTCCTCGTGGCCCGTGGACGTGGAGATGCGAGACCAGCCGGACATGGTGGGCTCACTCGGTGCGCCGTCGATAGCGCTGAATCCGGCACTGTCGTGCCAGTTGAGAATCGCGACGGCACCGGTCAGCAGGCCGGCGTCCGCGTCGTCGAGTGTTCCGCCGAGCATCCGCAATTCGGACAACGTGCCCGCCAGCAGCGACACCCGCACTGCCCACACGTGGCGATTCTCGCGAATTCCCAGGAACACCGCACCGCGCACCGGTTCGGGTCCCAACTCGGTTGCCTCGGCGAAGACCAATTGACCTTCCGGCGACACCTTGACCTGCCCCCGTGAATTCACTCGTAGAAGCAGCGCATCCGTCCAGCCCGTGGTCAGTGCAGCGGCGTCCGACCGCAATTCCTCGGCGCGGCCGACGCTCGAACGTGAGAGCAGAGGTGTTTCGGTCAGCTGGAAGTCGTTCACGCTCACGACATTACTGCGCGCACGAAGCTCGGTAGCACTCAGTTCGTGACGCGGCGGATGTACAGCAGGCGATCGTTCTCCTCGACGGCGTCCACCTCGGGCGAACCGACGCGGACCAGACGACCGTCGCGAACGACGCCGAGCACGATGTCGGAGAGATGACGCGGAGAGCCACCGACCTCGTCACGCTCGACAGCACGCTCGGCGATCGCGAATCCGGCTTCCGGAGTCAGCAGGTCTTCGATCATCTCCACGACGGTCGGCGTCGTGGTCGCGATGCCGAGGAGTCGGCCGGCCGTCTCCGACGAGACGACCACCGAGTCTGCGCCGGACTGACGCAGGAGATGCGCATTGTCGGCTTCACGGATGGCTGCGGCGATCTTGGCCTTCGGCGCAATTTCCCGAGCTGTCAGCGTCACGAGCACTGCGGTGTCGTCGCGGTTGGTTGCCACGATGATCGACGACGCATTCTGCGCGCCCGCCAACCGAAGTACATCCGATTTCGTAGCCGAACCGAATACCGTCACCAACCCCTTGCTGGCAGCGGAATCCAGCACGGCCTGATCGGTGTCGACGACCACGATCTCCGACGCCGGCACACCGTCCCCGAGCATGGCTTCGATTGCCGTGCGTCCCTTGGTTCCGTATCCGACGACGACGGTGTGATTACGCACGTGCTGCCTCCAACGCTGAATTTTGAACGCCTGACGCGAACTCTCGGTCAGAGCTGAAAGTGTGGTGCCGACCAACACGATCAAGAAGAAGATTCGAAGTGGCGTGATCAACAGGACGTTGACCAGGCGCGCGGACGGCGTGAACGGGGTGATGTCGCCGTAGCCGGTGGTCGAGAGCGAAACCGTCGCATAGTAGATGCAGTCGAGCAGGGAAAGTTCGTTGTCCTGAGCGTCACGGTAGCCCGCACGATCGATGTACACGATCAACACGGCGGCGCCGAGAGCACCCAATGCGATGAGAACTCGCTTGTAGATGGCCCGAGCTGGACTGGTCTGCAGCTGGGGAATTCGCAGCACCCCGACAAGGGCGAAGTCAGGTTGATCGGTCAATGCTTCCGACCTGGTCAAACGCGCCCGGAGCTTACCGGCCATACATCGACTCTCTCACTCGAACTTACGAAATACCTACACGGACATCGGCAGGCAGCGTAACCCTCGAAGATCGACTTCGGAACTCGGGCGCCGAATAGCGGACCGGTAGTGGTGCCGTTACTGGCAAGAAGGTCCACCGTGAGGCAGGCTGGGCAAATGCCTTTCACCAGTTCGACGTCCACTCCCAGCCAAGCAGCCGCTCTTCGTTTGTCGGCCATCCTTCTCGGCGCCGGGACCATGCATTTTGTTGCGCCCTCCTTCTTCGACAGCACCGTTCCCCGCCAGCTTCCCGGTCAGGCGCGCACCTACACGCAGGTGTCGGGCGTCGCGGAATTGGCGATCGGCGCGGCCTTGGCCGTGCCGAAGACTCGCAAGCTCGGTGCGGGCCTTGCCGCCGCGCTCTTTGTTGCCGTCTTCCCCGCCAACATTCAGATGGCGATCGACTGGTGCCGAAGCCCGAAGACGTCCACACCGCAGAAGATCGGTTCGATCGCACGTCTCCCCCTGCAGGTTCCGCTGGTGACCGAAGCGCTCAAGGCTCGTCGAAACGCCGGCTAGTCCTGCGCGCCTGCCGTTCGGATGAGGTGCGCAAGAGCCTCACCGTCCGGCAGGTTCTCGGGGGCGATGGTGCGACCCGATCGCACGTAGTGAAACGCCGCGCGCACCTTGTCTGCCGGGAACTGTTCGTTGCGCCCCGCCGAACGAGCTCTGGCCGACATCAATTCGGCCCAGGCCACTCGATACGCGGCCAACTGCATGACAACCGCGGCCTCGTTGGCGGCCGAAGGTTCGGCACCGGTCTTCCAGTCGATCACCGTCCAACCGCCGTCCGGGTCGGCGAACACGGCATCGATCCGGCCCCGCAGTACCGTGCCCGCGATAGAAGTCTCGAAGGGAACCTCCACTTCGATCGGGCTGCGATTGGCCCACGGGGACCGCAGGAATGCATCTTGAAGTTTCACCAGATCGGTCTCGGGGCCCGCGCCGGTATCCGCGGCGCCGGGTAGTTCGTCGAGATCCAACAGCCGGGTCGCACCGAACCTTCGCTCGATCCAGGCGTGAAAAGCCGTCCCTCGCCGAGCGAGCGGATTCGGTGGGTACGGCAGTGGTCTACGCAGACGTGCCGCGAGTTCGTCCGGATCGGCTTTGAGGTCGACGAGCTGAGTCACCGAAAGCTGTGCGGGGAGAATCACTTCGGCACGCGCGTTTGCCCGGGCTTCGCGCTCGGCCAAGAGAACGTCGACATCCGATGCCCAGTTTTCCGGATCGTCCTCCGGTTCTTCCGTCTCTTCACTGTCTTTCGGCAGCGAAGCGAGAGCGGACAGGACGCTCGCGGCTCCCGCCTCGACGGCCCCGCGGCGCGCACCCAGCGGATCGGGTGGCCACTGCGCCGTGCGGGGCGTGGAGGCCAACGGGTTCTCGGTGTCGGGTTCCGGTGCCGGCGCCCATTCCTCCACGACGCCGATCGCACCGCGTGAACCGTCTTCACCGGCGTCGTTTTCGGCAGTGACCATCTGATGCAGCTCGTCCAGGAACTCCGAAGGCCCCTTTGGTTCCGAACCGGATTCCGCCCAATGATGAGCCGAGATGAACAGTGCCCGTTCGGTTCTGGTCAACGCGACGTAGAACAATCGACGGTCCTCGTCCAGTCGACGGTTGGACAGTGCCTTCTTGTGAGCCGTTATCGCGTTCTCGAGGTCCTTGCGGTTGTACAACTCCTCGAGGTCGAGCACCGGCACGCCGTCCGCCGAATCCGCGTCGACCGCCCGGTCACCGCGCAACGACGGTGGCAGTTCGGCGAGCGCACCGAGCCAGGACCCGGACGCGGTGGACGAGGGGAACACGCCGTCGCTGACATGCGGGATCGCGACCACTTCCCATTCCAGACCCTTCGCCGAGTGCACGGTCAAGATCTGCACGCGATCCGGCGCCACCTCCACCTCGCCCGGGGTGAGGCCCTTCTCGATCTGTTCGGCGGCCGCGAAGAATGCGAGCATCCCGGTCAGATTGGCCGTCGGACGCGTCGCGTAATTGGCGACGACGTCGGCAAACGCGTCGAGATGCTCACGGCCTGCGGTGCCGACGACACCGACTCGGGTCCGCGCTCCCGCCTCGATTCCGATACCGAGCACCCGCTCGACCTCCGCCACCAATTCGGTGAGCGGTTGGCCGATGCGTTCGCGCAACGACGCCAACTCTGCTGCTATCGCGTTGATGCGTGTGTACCCGAGGGCTGAATAGCGTTCCGCCGGACCCGGATCGGAGATCGAGTCGACCAAACCTGCTTGCTCGGCGTTCTCCCCCGGCAATGCATCGTGGACCGCCGAGGTGAGCGCCTCGGCATCGGTGACCGCACCTGCCGTTCCGTATCCCGCGGAGATGGCGAGCTCGCGGGAGCGTTGCGAGAGTGCGGCGAGGTCCTTCGCCCCGATTTGCCATCTCGCTCCCGTGAGTAGCCGAACCGCTGCGCTGCCCGCCAGTGGATCGGCGACCACTCGGAGCATGGCGATCACGTCCGCCACCTCAGGTGTGTGCAGAAGCCCACCGAGGCCGACCACTTCGACCGGCAGACCTCTGGACCGCAGAGCTTCGGCCAGCGGGGCAGCGTCCGCGTTTCGGCGGATCAACACTGCTGCCGTGGGCGTCGGGCGGTCTTCGGCACGTGCCGCCTCGTATTCTTCGGCGATCTTCTCCGCCACCCACTGACGTTCCTGTTCGACGTCACCGAGCAACGCCAGTCGAACATCTCCGGCGACGGCTCCTGGCCGCGCACGAAGAGTGCTGACGGCCACGCCGCGTCGACGCAACGGCGCCGAAGACAGGTTGGCCAGCTCGAGAGCCTCCGGCGGGTTGCGCCAACTGGTCAGCAGTTCGAGTGTCGGAGCCGGCTTTCCGTTGGCGAGCGGGAAATCGGTTGCGAACCGTGGCAGGTTGGCCGCCGACGCGCCGCGCCAACCGTAGATCGACTGCATCGGATCGCCGACGGCCGTCAACGCCAACCGGCCGTCTGCTCCCCCGCCGAACAACGACGACAACAACACTCGCTGAGCGTGGCCGGTGTCCTGGTACTCGTCGAGAAGAACCACCCGAAAGCGCTCACGCTCGGTCTGCCCGACCTCGGGGTGCTCGGAAGCGACCCGCGCCGACAGCGACATCTGACTTCCGAAGTCCAGTGCTCCTTCGCGCCGCAACGTCTCGCCAAGCCGGGCGACGAGGGGCAGTAGCTCGATGCGTTTGTGTTGCACATCAAGGTAATTCAGTAATTCCTTACTCGGTCCGCCCCGCTGTTTCGGACCGGCAGGCAGAGTGTGAATCAGCTTGTCCAACTCGGTGTGGGCCTCGAGCAGCTGCTCGGGATCGACCAGATGCTCCGCCAACTGACCGGCAAGAGCCAGAACGGTTTCGGTGATCGACCCCGGATTTTTGTCGGTGTCCAGATCGCTGTCCCAGCCGCTCACGACGCGGTGCGCAACCTGCCACAGTTCGGTCTCGGACAGCAGCGTCGCCGAGGGTTCGATGGGCAACAGCAGTCCGTGTTCGGACAGCAACCGTCCCGCGTAAGCGTGGTAGGTACTGACTTCGGGTTCCCCGGCCAGAATCCGGGAACGCACTCCGCCGGTCGGATCGAGTGCCCGCAGCACGTCCGAACCCGCCAGTCGCGCCAAGCGCTTGCGGATTCGCGACGTGAGCTGTTGTGCCGCTTTGCGCGTGAAGGTCAACCCGAGAACGGCCTCGGGATCGACGAAGCCGTTGGCCACCAGCCACACGACGCGAGCAGCCATCGTCTCGGTCTTACCGGCACCGGCACCGGCGACCACCAATGTCGGACCGAGCGGTGCAGCGATCACTGCCGCCTGTTCCGGCGTCGGCGGGTGCTGACCGAGCGCGACCGCGAGGTCGACAGGGTCGATCTTCGGTCGGCGTGCCTTCTGCGTCGCGGCAGCCACTTAGTTACTCACCTGTCGTCCCTCGTCGTGTGCCGGGCAACTCGAACGCACCGGGCAATGTCTACATCCGTCGTTGACCCTGGCCAGGTACTCGGGTCCTTGGGTCGCTGCCGCGGCGTTGTGAATGACGTCCCGCCACATCTCGACTGCTTCGGCAGTCAACGGCGGCTGAACTCGCTGCGCCGCACCGTCTTTCTTGTTGGACTTGGCCACGAATACCAGGCGTGCGCCGCCGGGTTGTGTCGCCGGTTCGCCTGCTATCGCACCTTCGGCCGCTGCGACCTGGTACGCCGCCAACTGCGCGTGAGATTGGGCGGCCTCGTTGCTGACGGGATTTCGCGCAGTCTTGACGTCGACGACCACCGGGCGGCCTTCGGTGTCACGCTCGAGCCGGTCGATCCGGCCGCGAAGCTTGACTGCAGGCGCTCCTTCTTCGCGCGGTTCGAGGACCCCCTCGACCGCGACCTCGACGCCGACTTCGGTCAGTTCGCCGCGAGTCGCGTTCATCCAGGCGGTGAACGTCGCCAGCATCTCGCGCGTTCGATTGAGTTCGCGGCGCGAGTACCACTGCGAACCCAGATCGATCGACTCCCAGGCATTTTCGAGTGCCTTCTCGACCTGGTCCGGTGGAATCCGGCCGGCCAGCGCCTGCACCAAGGTATGGACCAGGGTGCCGGCGATCGCGTGAGTGTTGTCTCCGTCACTGCCACCATGACGCTCGAACACCCATCGGAGAGGGCAAGTTTCGAGAAGCTCGATGGTGGACGGCGAGAGTGATACCGGTCCGTCCTCGGGTTGCCACATGGGAGCAGCGGTGCTCGGCTCGGCTGTGCCGTACCACTGATCCGGATGAGCGCCTCGTACTCCGGCAGCAGCCAGACGCGCCAACTGGTGTGCGGCACGGGAATGCTTCTCGGGGTCGAAATGCGCGATGTCGGGATCACACACCACGCTGCGAAGCTGTGCGACCAGCGCCGGCAGCGACAGAACCCGGGTATCTCCGGTCTCCGGTGCAACGACGTCGAGATCGGAAGTCGGGTCGTCCGAGTACGCGTCACCACGGATCAATTCGTCCACGAACCGCGAAGGCACCAGATCGGTGTCTCCCGAAGCCGATTCGACTGCGGTGATCAGCAGACGGCGACGAGCTCGGCTACAGGCGACCAGGAACAACCTGCGTTCTTCGGCCAGCAGGGGCGCGGTTCGCGAGAGTCGTTCAGCAGCCGAGTCACTGCCGTCGGAGACTCCGTTGACCAGGTCGATCAGTGCTTCGGTACGCAGTAGCGATCCGCGTGCCCGCAAACTCGGCCAGAGCCCCTCCTGCACACCCGCCACCGCCACGACCGCCCATTCGCGACCCGCCGCGGCGTGAGCGCTGACCACGGTGACGGCGTCCGGAGCGATGACCGATCGGCTCCGCGAGTCGGTCGGTATCTCCTGGCTGGTCAAGTAGTCGACAAAACCGGCGAGTTGCGAACGCGGCAGCCGGTCGACGTAGTTGGCGGCCGCGTCGAAGAGTGCGACGACGGCGTCCAGGTCGCGATCGGCTTGTGAGCCGATAGGACCACCGCGCGCCGACGCAGCCGCCCAGCGCCGTTCCAGTCCCGTCGCCTGCCAGGCCGCCCAGAGAACTTCCTCGACCCCGAGACCACGCTCGAGAGGTACCCGGGCCTTGCGAAGGACCGACAGCACTCGATTCAGGGCGGCAGCCTCGACGTCCGTCAGTTTGCCCATGAGCCGCTTGGACTGCGCGCGATCCTCGTCGATCAGGATCAGCCGCAACAACTCCGACGAGTCCCGATCACTTCCCGACGCCAACTCGACGCGGCGCAGACCACGACGCAACCGGCGCAGGGTGACCGGTTCGGCGCCGCCGATGGGGCCGGCCATCAGGGCCAGAGCGTCGTCCCCGGTGAACTGATCGCCGCCGAGCGCCCGAAGGACCAGCAACAGACCGGACACGCCGTGTTGTCTGGCGAGCGGCAATTCGGTGGCAGCAGTGGTGACGGGCACCCCCGCTGCGAGCAGGGCCCGCCGGAGAGGGGCAAGGGTGCGCGGGACCGACCGCACGACGACTGCCATGTCGGACCACGCAATCCCGTCCAGCAGATGCGCCCGGCGCAAGGTATCTGCGACAACTGCCGCTTCTTTGGCCGTCGTACCGAGAACACGCACCGACGCCCGTCCGGGGTCGTCATCGGTGAGATCGGACGGAACCGCGATGCGGTGAGCGAGGTTGCCGGGCAGCCGCGCAGCGATCTTGGCCGAGATCGACGCGACGTCGGCATTGTTTCGAAACGTGGTGGGCAGGACGATCTGGCGCTCGTCTCCGCGCTCGGCGAGTCCGAGCAGGAACGCTGAATCCGCACCGCGGAACCCGAAGACCGACTGATCCGGATCGCCGGCGATGACAGTGCCTACGGTTCCGGTTCCGGTTCCGATCAGTCGAACCAGTTGCGCCGCCTGGGGATCCAGGTGCTGCGCGTCGTCGACCAGGAGGTGCCGGATACGGGCGCGCTCGGAGCGGAGCAGCTCGGGGTCGGTGGCAAACGCAGTCAGCGCGGCGCCGATCAACTCTGCTGCGTCCAGTGCCGGCGCTGTGGCCTCCGGAGCCTCGACGCCGACGCTTCCGCGCAGCAGCACACCCTGCTCGTAAGCCTCGGCGAACCGGCCGGCCGCCACCCACTCTGGTCGGCCGCGCTTCTTACCGAGCTTGACCAGATCTTCGGGACCGAGTCCGCGTTCGTTGGCACGCAGCATCAGGTCTCTGAGCTCGACGGCAAAGCCGTTCAAGCCCAGCGCGGGTCGCAGGCGCTCCGGCCACCGGAGTGCACCGTCTTCGATGTCGCCGCGCAACATCTCGCGCAGCACCGAATCCTGCTCGGCGCCGGTGATCAGGCGCGGCGGCGCGTTGCCGTGTGCTGCGGCTTGAAGCCGAAGAACGGCGAAGGCGTAGGAGTGAACGGTGCGGACCAACGGCTCACGAGTTGCCTGCGGTCCGCGTTCTTGTTCGTACCCGAGCAATCCGGCTGTGATCTGCTCACGGACCTGCGTCGCTGCCCGGCGTGACTGGGTGAGCACGAGGACCGATTCAGGATCTTCGCCACCGGAGATCTTCTGCACTGCCAGATCCACGAGAAGGGACGTCTTGCCGGTTCCGGGGCTGCCGAGCACCTGCCAGGGATTCCAGGCAGCTGCCGAGCCGAATGACACCGAGCCGAATGACGCCGGGCCGAATGCGAGCTGGAACGGATCTTCTGACGGCGGAGCGAACAGCCGCGCCGTCCCTTCGTCCCACGTTCGGGGTATCGGAGACGGCGCAGTTCGGTGCACCAACCGCGCCCGCGGAATGGTGACCTTGCTGCGTGTTGCCGTCTCACTCACCCAGGCATTCCACCAGAGCGCACCGACAACTCATGCATCGCCTGCATCCGGCATGATTGCTCGTGTGTCTGCACTCCATACGTATCTTTACGGACCCGTCGGGGCGCCGGAGATCCTTTCGCTGCACGGCCTGACCGGTCACGGCCGGCGTTGGCAGTCGATGGCCGAGAACCAACTGCCCGAAGCGCGCTGGATCTCGCCCGATCTGCGCGGTCACGGGCGCTCCACCTGGGCTCCCCCGTGGAACATCGAATCCCACGTGGCCAGCCTGATGGAGACGCTCGACGAACACGCCACCGGACCGGTGGTGATCCTCGCGCATTCGTTCGGCGGAATGCTGGCGCTGCACCTCGCGGCTACCGCACCGGAACGCGTTCGTGGGCTCGTCCTGCTCGACCCGGCGATCGGTTTGGATCCGACTTTCATGCAGGAAGTGGCCGAACTCACAATCGGCTCACCGGATTACACCGATGCGGCAGAGGCTTACTCCGAGAAGATTCACGGCTCGTGGGGTGAGGTTCCCACCCCGGATCTCGACATCGAGATGGCCGAGCACCTGATCCAACTGGGCAACGGGCGCGTCAATTGGCGCCTGTCCACCCCTGCGATCGTGACCGGGTGGGGTGAACTCGCTCGCCCGATCGTGCTGCCACCGTCATCGATGCCGACCGTGCTGGTTCAGGCAATGAAGGTTCAGCCTCCCTATGTCACCGACGAGTTCCGCTCAGCGCTCGCCGAACGCCTCGGCGAAAATCTGACCAGTGTCGAATTCGATTGTGACCACATGGTCCCGCACGTGCGGGCCGACGAGGTGGCGACCCTCGTCCGGACAGTGCTCTGACGAGGCCCCGATGGCAGCCACCACGGAAGAGCAGATCGAAGAGGTAAGGCGACTCATCGCCTCGATTCCCGCCGGCTTCGTGGCGACGTACGGCGACATCGCCGACGCCGCAGGACTTTCCAGTGCTCGTACGGTCGGCTGGATCATGCGGACCGACTCTGCCGATCTGCCGTGGCATCGGATTCTCGGTGCCTCCGGCAAACCGTCGGCGCACCTGGCCCATCGTCAGATCGCCAAGCTCGAACTCGAAGGCGTGCCGATCAAGGACGGTCGGATCGACCTGAAGAAAGCTCGGTATCACTTCTGATTCACGTGTCACCGGTCGTCGTGACCCGGGCGATGGGGCAGCATGGAGGTATGACCGTCACGCCGCCGACCGCCGCCGTCATTCTGGCGGGTGGTCGCGGGACCCGAATGGGTGGTGTCGACAAACCTGGCCTGCTCGTTCACGGCCGCAGGCTCCTCGACATCGCGCTTTCAGCGACGGCGCATCTGGACGCCGTCGTCGTTGTCGGTCCGCATCGACCCGAACTGGATGCGCGCATCACCCAGACCCAGGAATCTCCGATCGGCGCCGGACCCGTTGCGGCGATCTGGGCCGGATTGTCTGCGACCCGATTACCCGACGACGCCGTGGTGGTGGTCCTGGCGTCCGATCTGCCGCACATCGAGGCCGAATCGGTCGACGCGTTGATCGCTGCGACGTCGACGGACAATCCGGTGACGTGCGCGGTGGACGAGACCAACCGAGCCCAATTCCTGTTCTCCGCCTGGACTGTTCGTGAACTCCGAAAGCGCCTCGCCACTTTGCGTGAAAGCTCAGGGCTCGAGAACCAACCGATGAAAGCAATTGTCACCGAACCGTTCTCGACCCTGCGTGTGGCTGGTACCACCGACTGCGACACACCGGCGGACATCGATCGCGCGCGAAGGCATCCGCGCCTGACGATCGATCAAGCCCGCATCGCCGTCACGAACGCCTTGACACCGCTGTCCCCGCACCGGGCCGACCTCGCCGACAGTCTGGGAGCGACCCTCGCGCAGCCTCTCGTCGCCCTGGGTGATCTTCCTCGATCCGATGTCTCGGCGATGGACGGGTACGCCGTCTCCGGCGAGGGTCCGTGGCGGGTGCGTACCGAGATCCGCATCGCGGGCGCCGACGGGCAACTCGAGCTCGGCGAAGGCGAAGCGATCCGCATTGCCACGGGAGCGCACCTGCCCGCCGGTGCCACCTCGGTGGTCCGGGACGAGTATCTGTCCCTCGACGAGCCAACTCGGATACTGCGACGACTGCCGGATGCGCCGTACCGCAACGACGCTCGCCCGCGAGGGGAAGACTGGACCACCGGATTCACGATTGCCCCGACTGGCACCGCGGTGACCCCGTCGGTGATCTCGGCGGCTGCCAGCGGCGAAGTCTTCGCCGCCCTGGTCCGTGGTCCGGTCCGGGCACGCCTGATAGTCACCGGCGACGAGATCCGGCAGACAGGCCCACTGCGTGAAGGTCAGACCCGCGACTCCGTCGGCGGAATTCTTCCCTACCTGCTCGAACGCAACGGCGTACGGTGCGAGTCGAATTCGCACCTGCGCGACACGGCGGACAGTTTCGAGCGTGTGCTCGCGGATGCGACCGAACAGGACCTGATTGTTGTCATCGGTGCGACGGGTGGCGGCGCGGCCGACGAAATGCGCAGTGCACTCGATCGACTCGGCGCTCGCACGATCGTCGGCCGGGTTGCCTCGCGCCCGGGCGGATCTCAGATAACGGCGGTCCTGCCCAGCGGTCGGGTGGTTCTCGGCCTCCCCGGCAACCCCTACGCCGCGGTGACCACCCTGTTGACGATGCTGCCTACCGTCGTGGCCGCCCTGACCGGGCGCGAGACGCCGCCGCCGCTGCTCGGTATCATCGAGAACGCTGCTGCGGTGAGTTCCGATGCGGTACGCCTACTTCCGGTCACACAATCCCCCGACGGTGGCTGGCGAGCCGATCCGTCCGTGCGTACCGCGCACCTTGCAGGGTTGATCGGACGCTCGGCGTTTGCCCTCGTGCCGGCACACGCACAGAACGGCGCCGTTGCCGAATTGATCGTCCTCCCAGACTGATCGGGGCAACACCCCGCAGTCAGAACTCCTGGTAGGACGACGCCGCCGGGGCATCGCTGACCCCGAGACTGTTCCGGCGCCTACGCCGGCCGACGCCCGCCAGCAAGATCACGGCGACACCCACCGCGAGAACCAGCGAATACACGCCCCACAGCACCACGAACGGAAGCAGCCAACCGGCATCGACGGTCTGACCGCGCGGCCCGACGCAATACAGGGTGAAATTGGTGGACGTACCGTCGCCGTCGGTAAAGGTATCCGAGACGACCATCGCGCTCGATGTCGGATCTTCACAGAAGATCGGCGCCAAGTGAGCCACCTGCCCGGGCCAGATCACCGAAGACAACAGTGCGGCAAAGATTCCCACGACCACGATCACCACCACCGAGATGACCAGCGGAACGATACGGCGGCTCACAGCGGCTGCACCAGAAAGGGAGTTCCGTCCGGGTCGAAGACCACCAGCACCTGAGAGCGTGGGGATTCCACCATCACGGAGGCGTGTATCGCCTCGGTGCGACCGACCGAGATCCCGGTGACTTCACCCTCGTCGATGCCGCTGCTCGCCAGCGCGTCGTCGACCAACTTCTCGACGTTCGCCAATGCCGGCACTTGATCCAACGTGAACGATCGTGCATCAAGATTTTCGGTGACGCTCACTTGCACAGGGCTCGGCTCGCCGAGAATGACGCCGTCGAAAGAGAACCGGTCGAGCTGCGACGGCTTCCCCGGGTCTCGAACGGTGACGCCGAGCGTCTCGATCGGACTGATGTCGACGCTGGTCACCGACACCGCGTCGACGCCGTATCGCTCTGCGAGGCTGTCGAACCCGTTCCGCACCAGATCTGACGTCATCCCACCGCCACGTCCACGCATCTGACCTTCGAAATCCATCCGGTCGACGGCACCGATGCATCCGCTCAGACTCGAGGCCGTCAGGGCGAGGGCCGCAATCCACAGCACCGGCCGCACCCGCGAGGACGCCAATTTCATGAGCGGAGCGTACCGCGAGTGTCCGGTTCGATCAGGTCGACCGGGTTTCTGTCGGCGACTCGTGGGATCATCGCGCCATGAATCGTGTCGACGAAGGATTCGAACCGCCGGACGCATTGGTCGAGTGGTGCCGCTCCCGCACCTTTCCACTGCACGTCCTCGACGACGAAGCGACCGTCGACCTGGACTGGTGGAACGCACACCTCGAGGATGCCGGACACACGATCAGCCTGCGCGGGCGCGATCTGGACGGCAAGGTGATCACCGAAGGCCGAGCCATCGTTCAACGCAACGATCTTCGCCCGTCGAGCGATCTCGTCGTCGCCCAGCACGACGGACTCGGACTGCTGTTCCTCTGCGCAGCCTGGCAGGGCTCGCACGAGAGCAGACGGTTCACGCGGCGATTCCCCAACGTCTTCAACCCGCATCACCGCGAGGACGAGGACCCGCTGACCCAGATCACAGCCATTCTCGACCACTGTTCGAAACACAAGTCCATGCCCGTCGTTCGGCGCGACACCTGGTCGGGTTGGCCACTCACCCCCGGCGTCGGGGTATCGCTCATAGCCGCATTCATGTGGGCGGTGGGCGTACAGGACGAAGGCCGACGCGCTCAGATGATCGACCAGTACGGCGTCTCGACGCTCATCCACGAGGGCTGGCTCGAGGATCCTTCCGTCACCGGGTTCACGACGCGCCGCTACCGCCGGTACTGCGAACTGCTCGACAGTTGGGCCTATGCCGCCGGCACCCAACCCGAGATCGTCGAGATGTGGTTGGTGAAGCGGTGGAGTGCGCGACTCGCCCAAGCGCGCAACGACGTCAGCGCCCCCACCCTCTTCTAACTCTCAGAACGGCTGTATCTCAGAAAGGCTGTATCTCAGAAAGGCTGTGTCTCAGAACGGCCAGGCAGGCAGGGTAGGCAGCCCCACTCTCGTCGGCCTCCCGACCAACCACGCCAAGGTCTCCGCGTCGGACAGTGACGGCACTCGTACACCCGGAACAGCCGACTCGAGTGCGCCCAACTGACTGGCGAGCGTGAACTCCACGAACGCGGCCGGCCAATCGTGGCAGGTGTAACCGATGTCGAGGTCGAGCAAGTGAATCTCGATTTCGTTCCAGCGCAGGATCGGAAGATCGAAAGCAGTGACAGGTTTGCGCCACGGAACCGGCGTGTCCAGTCGATCTGTCGGGAGGTCAGCCAATGCGTCGACCAGTCTCGTCCCCGAGAAGCGATAGTCGAGCGCCAACAACTCGGCCGGGCGATCGGCACCTTCGTCGATTGCGGCGTTGCGCGCGTCCGGTCCCCCGGGGTACATCTCGCCCGACTCGCCACTGTGCACTCCGGCAACAAATCTGCCCAGCGCGTCGGCGTTGCGCGAGAGGTGTGTGACGACGTGCCCCCGACTCCAGCCGGGTAGCCCCGACGGCTCACGTGCCTGCTCTTCGGTCAGCTCACCGATGAGAGCCTGTGCCTTGACGTCGGATTCACGAACCGCTGCGACCAGGTCGGCATACGTCGGTGTTACGGAGTGAGACGTCATGCAGCGATACTAGTTCCCCTCGCGCGCTCTCATACCGATTCACGACAAGGTCCACCACTCCTTGGTCGACACCGAGCGGTTCGGTGACACCGTCGGCTCCCGCAGCGTGCAACCTTTCGTGAAAAAGTCCGTGCGCGAGGAGGTACGAGGCGACAAAAACTCGCTTCGCGCCGCGAACGCGTGCTGCTGCAACAACATCGGCTACCTTCGGCTCTCCGGTCGCGATGTACCCGATATCCACGCGATTTCCCGCCACTTCGGCGAGCATCAGTGCAGCGCGTCCGACGTCTCGCAGCGCGCGGGCATCGGAGGACCCGGCAGCAGCAAGCACTATCGCGTCATCCGGATTCCACCCCGCCTCGGCCAATCGTCCAAGCAGTACCCGCGCCAGGGCCGGATCGGGTCCGAGAGCAGGCGTCACAGTCACGGCCGCGTGCTCACTGATCGCAACTTCGCGTCGAACGTCGGTGTGGACGTGATAGCCCGACGCCAGGAAAGCGGGAACGAGAATCGCTCGGCCCGGAGTGTCCCGGAGAACTTCCGAAGGAGACGGACCGAGCACATCGACGAAGGCAACGCGAGTACGCCCGACGCGCTTGCCGACGGCTTCGGCAAGTGCGGCAACCATTTCCACGCCGCGTGCACTACGCGTGCCGTGAGCTACCAGTACGAGTACGTCGTCATCGCGTTGCATAGTCACCTGAATTCTGTACGTAGTCGCCGGGGTCGAGGGCAAGTCGGTAGCCTCGTTTGACCACGGTCTGAACGGCTTTGGGTGCGCCGAGGCACGCGCGCAATCGGGCGACGGCGGTCTCGACGGCGTGGGTGTCGCCGCCGCCACCGGGAAGTGAAGCGAGGAGCTCGTCGCGGGAGACGACTCGGCCGGGACTGGCCCCGAGCGTGCGGATCAACGACATTGCCGCCGGCGGCAACTGCTTCACTTCACCGTCTACGACGACGCATCCTCCACGGATACTGATTTCATGTTCACCGGCTTGAATCTTGTTGGCTCGCTGCGGGAGTTCGTCGACGATATGACGCGCGAGCGCCCCGAGACGCGCTCGCGCCGGAGCCGTGGTCGGCACGTTCAACGCCTCGAGCGGCGCTGACGTCACCGGGCCGACGCACATTGCCGCCACCGGACCTCGCATCGCGTCGAGGATGTCGCCGAGGTCGCCGGTCTTGTCGGCTCGCATCAACATCGAGGCTACGGCCGGTGCACTGGTGAAACTGACGGCGTCGATTCCGGCTGAAGCGATGGCGTCGATCATCCGGTCGAGCAGCGTCGGATCCTCCGGCGGTTCCCATCGGTAGACCGGCACCGCGATGACCTCCGCACCCGCCTCGCGCAATACCTGACAGAAATCCGGAATCGGTTCCCATTCAGTGGTTGCACCGTGCAGTTGTACGGCGATTCTCTTGCCCGAGACACCTTCTGCAAGGAGATGTTCGAGCACTTCGGCGGACGACTCGGACGCCGGCGACCATTCTTCACGCAGGTCGGCTGCACGGATTGCGCCTTTGGCTTTGGGGCCGCGAGCAAGCAGTCGAGCCGAGCCCAAAGCGGATCCGAGATTTTCGGCCTCACCCCACCCGTCGGCGGCTTCCAGCCACCCCCGAAATCCGATCCCGGTAGTCGCGACAACCACCTCCGGAGGATCCGAGATGATCTGCTGCGTCACCCTTTCGAGCTCACGGTCGTCGGCCAGCGGGATGATTCTAATCGCCGGAGCGTGAACGACATCGGCTCCCCGACGAGTCAGCAACGTCGCGAACTCCTCGGCGCGGCGCGAAGCGGTGATACCTACCGTGAATCCAGCCAACGGCATGTCGTCACTCACGAGACTGCATCGGGGACAGTCGAGCGAACGCCCTGCATTTGTAGGCTGTGTACCTGAACCACACCGGCCCAGACGCGGACCCCGTATACCGGCAGCGCGACTGACGAGTCGTCCAGCGCTCGGCCGTCGACCAGCGAGAACGCCTGCTTGAGCAGCGGCGAGACCACGATCGGTTCACCGTCACGGTCGCCGACGAGTCCGCGCGACATCACCGCGGCGCGTCCGTACGGATCGAAGTTGCTGACGGCTCTCAGTGTGCCGTCCTCGAGCAGAAACAGTGCCACCTGCTCGCCTCCGCGAAGAAGTACGGCGACCCCACGTCCAGGGATGAGATGGCTCAGCGGGCAGGCCGACGTCCATTCGAGTCGATCCGAATCCAGCTTGGCGATCTGCGCATCGATGACACTCATCGAAGTCCTCCTGTCGATCCGGCGACAACGTCGCGCGGGTTCTTGTCTACGTTTCTACGGATCCCGTGTTTCCCTCGGGTTACGCGACTATTACCGGCGCGTGGGGATGCTCGGCATGCCCATCAGGACCGGAACCTTGCGCACTCCGGTCTCGTCGAAGACAACCGTCGGGTCGGCTTCTTCCGGTGCGTTGACGAACGAGACGAACCTCGACAATTTCTCCGGATCACCCAGCACACCGGCCCATTCGTCCTGGTAACCCTCGACGTGCTTGGCCATCAGTGCCTCGAGTTCCTCGCCGATACCCAGGCTGTCTTCACAAATCACGGCCTTGAGGTGATCGAGTCCGCCTTCGAGTGATTCGACCCACGGCGCCGTGCGCTGCAGGCGATCGGCAGTGCGGATGTAGAACATGAGGTAGCGGTCGATGTACTTGACCAAGGTCGCGTCGTCGAGGCCGCCGGCAAGCAACTGAGCGTGTTTGGGCGACTGTCCGCCGTTACCGCCCACATACAGATTCCAACCGTTCTCCGTCGCGATGACGCCGACGTCCTTGCCGCGCGCTTCGGCACATTCACGGGCGCAACCCGAGACGCCGAACTTGATCTTGTGCGGCGAACGCAGACCGCGGTAGCGATTCTCGAGGTCGACTGCCATGCCCACCGAGTCCTGGACGCCGTAGCGGCACCAACTCGAACCGACGCAGCTCTTGACCGTCCGGAGGGACTTGCCGTACGCCTGACCCGATTCCATCCCGGCGTCGACGAGGCGCTTCCAGATCGCGGGCAACTGTTCGACGCGGGCACCGAACAAGTCGATGCGCTGACCGCCGGTCACCTTCGTGTACAGGCCGAAGTCGCGCGCCACCTCGCCGATGACGATGAGCTGCTCGCCCGTGACCTCTCCGCCGGGCATCCGCGGGACCACCGAGTACGTACCGTTCTTCTGGATGTTCGCGAGGAAGTGATCGTTGGTGTCCTGCAGCGACGCCTGCTGGCGGTGCAGAATGTGATCGGAATCCGTCGACGCCAGAATCGAGGCGACAACCGGCTTGCAGATATCGCAGCCGGCGCCCTTGCCGTACTTGGCGATCAGCGCCGAGAAGGTTCTGGTCTGCGTCGACTGCACTATCTGGAACAGCTCAGCGCGTGACTGCGCGAAGTGCTCACACAACGCCTTCGACATCACGACGCCGGAATCGGCCAGCAGCTGCTTGACAGTGGGAAGGCAACCGCCACACGTGGTTCCGGCGCTGGTGCACGCTTTCACCGAAGCGATGTCGCACGCACCGGCGGCGATCGCGCCGCAAATGGCGCCCTTGGTCACCGCGTTGCACGAGCACACTTCGGCGTCGTCGGGCAGCGATCCTGCACCCGGCTTCTCCCCCGCTGGCGAGATCAATGACGCCGGGTCGCCGGGCAATTCGCGACCGACCAGCGGGCGCAGCGACGCATAGGCTGACGCATCACCGACAAGAATGCCGCCGAGCAGGATCTTCGCGTCGTCGGAGACGACGAGCTTCGCGTACGTCCCCTTGGATGCGTCACTGAGGACAACTTCGAGAGCGCCCGGCGAGGTCGCCATCGCGTCACCGAAGCTGGCGACGTCGACACCCATGAGCTTGAGTTTCGTGGACATGTCGGCGCCCGGGAAATCCGCAGCACCGCCGAGCAGGCGGTCGGCAACGATCTCGGCCGTCGTGTAACCGGGAGCAACCAGTCCGTAGCAACGACCCTCCACCGCAGCACATTCGCCGACTGCGTAGACGTTCTCATCCGACGTCACGCAGCCGAGGTCGGTCAGGATACCGCCGCGCTCACCCACCGCGATGCCGGCGTCGCGGGCCAGCTGGTCGCGCGGACGGACTCCGGCCGAGAAGACGAGCAGCGACGCGTCGATGGTGGAACCGTCGGACAGCTCGACCACGATTCCGTTGTCGGCCTGCGAGATTCGTGCTGTGCCGACACCGGTGTGGACGGTGAGCCCCAGCTCGGTGACGAGCCGGGCGAGCAGTGCGCCGCCGCCCTCGTCGACCTGCATCGGCATCAGTCGCGCATTGTGTTCGACAACGTGTGCCGTCATTCCCATGAGCGAGAGAGCATTTGCGGCCTCGAGTCCCAGTAGACCTCCGCCCACCACGACGCCGACAGCGCCAGGGCCCGCCTTGTCGGCAGCGGCCCGGATACCGTCGAGGTCGTCGAGGGTGCGGTAGACAAAACATCCGTCGCCGTCGTGTCCCGGTACGGGAGGTACGAACGGATACGAGCCGGTCGCCATCACCAGAGCGTCGTAGGAGATCGTGTTGCCGGTGGTTGTCGTGACCGTGCGGGCGTCCTTGTCGATCGAGAGCGCGCCCTCCCCGACTCGGAGATCGACCAGGCTGTCGCCGACGTAGTCGTTTCCGGCCAGTGCCAATTCCTTGGGGTCCCACGCTCCGACGTACGAGGACAACCCGACTCGGTCGTACGCTGCGTACTGCTCGTCGCAGAGCACGGTCACCGACCAGTTGTTCGCTTCGTCGCGCGAACGCAGTGCCTCGACGAATCGGTGTCCGACCATTCCGTGTCCGATGACAACAACCGACTTGCTCATGACGCCTACTTCCTGAGGTACGAGAGAGTTCTGAGATTCTGCGGAGCGGTCGTCATGCCGTGACGGCGACCTTCGTGTCGTCGACGTCCGTGGTCAGCGTCGACGGCTTGCGCAGGAAGACGAACCAGGTGACCGCGATGCAGGCGATGTAGAAGGCGAGGAAGACCCAGAAGGCCATGGTCGCCGACTTCGCGGGGCTGCTGTACGACGCGCGCAGGACCAGGTTGATGCCGACACCGCCCAAACCGCCTACCGCACCGGCGAATCCGATGAGCGCGCCGGAAATGCTGCGCGACCACGTTGCCTTCTCGTTGCGATCCATGTGGTCGAAGCTCTGAGCCTTCGCTTCGAAGATTGCCGGGATCATTTTGTAGACGGATCCGTTTCCGATGCCGGAGAGCAGGAACAGAGCGATGAACCCGAGAACGAACGTCACCATGATCCCGGCGCTCGCGACGCCCGCGGTGTTGTCGTCCATCGTTCCGGCCGTCACGAGGATCGATGCCGCGAACGCCATGGCGACAAACGTCCACATCGTGATCTTGCCGCCACCGATGCGGTCGGCCAGCTTTCCGCCGAGGGGGCGAGCGATCGAACCGAGGAGCGGTCCGATGAAGGCGATCTGTGCCGCATGCAGTGCCGCCGCTGCGGGAGTGGCACCGCCGGCGAGGAAGTTGATCTGCAGAACCTGACCGAAGGCGAAACTGAATCCGATGAAGGAACCGAACGTACCGATGTACAAGAAGCTGATCACCCAGGACTCGGAGAACTTCAGCGCCTTGGCCATCGATCGCAGGTCCGACTTCTGGTTGCCCAGGTTGTCCATGAACAGTGCAGCGCCGACGGCAGCGGCCGCGATGAACACGAGATAGACAGCGCAGACGATCCACGGAGCTCGGTTACCCACGGTGGCGATCACCAGCAGGCCGATCAGCTGGATCATCGGCACACCGATGTTGCCGCCGCCCGCGTTGAGACCGAGCGCCCACCCCTTGAGGCGTTGCGGGTAGAAGGCATTGATGTTGGTCATCGACGACGCGAAGTTGCCGCCACCGATGCCGGCTGTGGCCGCCACCAACATGAACGTGGTGTAGGACGCACCCGGGTTCATCATCAGGTAGAGCGTGAGAAGTGTTGGTATGAAAAGGAACAGAGCACTCATGACCGTCCAGTTGCGACCGCCGAAGCGTGCGGTGGCAACCGTGTACGGAATGCGGAGGACGGACCCGACGAGTGTGGGCACTGCGACGAGGAAGAACTTTCCGGCCGCGTCGATGCCGTAGATATCCGTCGGCATGAACAACACCATCACGGACCAGATCGACCAGATCGAGAAGCCGACGTGTTCGGCTACCACTGACCAGATCAGGTTCCGCTTCGCGATGTCCTTGCCGCCGGATTCCCAGGCGTCGACGTCCTCTGCATCCCAATGCTCGATGTAATGACTCACCAGGGCCTCCTGAATATGTTGGAGACCCAAAGGTAGAAAACGGTTATTGCGCCGGTGCTGCGTGCGATGACCGCGAAGTCAATTGATCCTCACCCGGTAACAAGACCGGGTGTGAGCTAGTTTTTCGCAGGTGCGTGCCAGGAATCCTCGAGCATCCGAGGCTTACATGCCTGGTAAGCGCCCAGGAGCACCACGATCACCGCGACGACGAGCAAGCCGAACGGCGCAGCGTATCCACCGGACACGTCGTGGAAAACGCCGAACAGGAGCGGACCGAGGCAGGCAACGGAGTAGCCGATGCCCTGGGTGAAGCCGGACAGTGCCGAGGAGCCGATGTGCGAACGAGTACGCAGGTTGATCAGCGTGAGCGACATCGGGAACGTGCTCGGACCGAGGCCCAGTACGACAACCCATACGATCGGCGCCGCCATCGGGGCAAAGTACAGCCCGCCCATGCCGACCAGGTAGCAGACGGCACACGCGATCACGACGGGGAAGGGATTGGCCATGCGGGCGCACAGCGTCGGTGCACCGAAAGCTGCGACGAGCCCGATCACCGAGAACATGCCGACCATGGTTCCGCCGAATGCGTCGCTGGCGCCGGCATCACGAAGGATCGAGGGAATCCACGTGAACATCGAATAGGTGATCAGCGAAGTCATGCCGAACATGCCGGCCATCCCCCAGGCCACGGGCGAACGCCAGACCTGGCCGCGCGGCTGTTCCGTCACTGCCGCAACAGAATCCGATGCGCTCTCGACGGACCCGGCTTCGTTCGCACGAGCCTTGCGTGAGCGAGCGAGGGTGATCAACCACGGCACTGCGGCGGCGAATCCGAAGGCCGACCACCAGCCGATCGAGAACCTCCACCCGAAGGCGTCGGCAACCGGGACTGCGACGAACGCCGGAACGATGGTGCCGATCTGCACGGCCACGATGTAGACCGAACTCATGGTGGCGAGGCGATCGGAGAAGTACCGCTTGACCAACGGCGGGATCACGACATTACCGATTCCCATGCCTGCCAGTGCCAGAGCCGACAGAGCCAGCAACGACCACGTCTGAGACATCATGGCGCGCAACAGCATTCCGACGCCGGCCATGAGCATCGCGACGAGGGCGGTGCGTTCGAGCCCGATCCGTTTCGCAATCGCCGGGGTGATGAGACCGAAGATCGCGAACATAGCGGTCGGAACCATGCCGAAGACGCCGACGATCGAGGCGGAGAAGCCGATCTCGTCGCGAATCTCTGCCGCCAACGGCGAGAAGGAGGTCACCGCAAGTCGAAGTACGAGCGCAGACATCGCAATAGCGGCGAAGACGAGCACACGGCCTTGTATCAACGAACGGGTTTTGGTTCTCTCCAGTTGAGCAGTCACCGGCAAATCATAGGATGACCGGACGAACTCGCACAAGCGCGGTAATCTAATGTCACATTCACACCACGACCCAGAGTCACAACCCGGACCCGAGGAAACACCACGTGCAACCCGTTCGACGCGCAAGCCTCATCTCGCAGGTCACCGAACAACTCCGCAACGAGATCCGGAGCGGAACCTGGCCGATCGGCTCCAAAATCCCCACCGAACCGGAACTGTCGGAGCTGACCGGCACCGGTCGCAACACGGTGCGTGAGGCGGTCCAAGCGCTCGTTCACGCCGGAATGCTGGAACGTCGTCAGGGATCGGGCACCTATGTCGTTGCCCTCTCCGACCTCGGCGGCACTCTCGGCAACTACTTTGCCGGCGCCCACCAGCGGGATGTGCTCGAACTGAGGCGCGCGCTCGACATCACCGCGGCCACTCTCGCCGCCGCACGCCGAACCGAAGACGACATCGCCGAACTGACGCGGTTACTCGCGCTCCGCACGGCGTCTTGGGAGGGTCAGGACATCGACGCCGCCACCACTGCGGACGTCGCCCTGCACCGGGCGATAGTCGCGGCCAGTCACAACGAGGTCTACCTGGAGTTCTACGACTCCCTGCTCCCGGTCATCGAAACCACGATTCAACAGCACATCGATGCGACCGGTGAGGGATTTCACTCGCAGCACGCGAAGCTCGTCGAGGCTGTCGTCGACGGGGACACGGTGGCCGCCTCGAACGCCGCACGCGAATTGTTCGAAGGCCTGGTCTCGGACTTCGGTGCAGGTGCGGCCCTCTAGAGCAGCAAGCGCACGATGTCGGACGTGCGGGCCAGTCCCGGAAACGCGTCCGCCGTCGAGCGAGGATGAAGAACATGAACGGCCAAGCGGAACATCACCGCACGTAGAAGCATCTGCGGCCACTCGGGTAGGTCTTCCCAACGGCCGACCAGCGCCTCGTCGGCACCGCCCCACGAGATCGCGTCGACCACCGCGACGGCGGCCGCCCACGCTGCCGGACGCCAATACGGCGTGATGTCGGTGATTCCGGGCGCCATACTGCCCGAGAACAGCACTGTCCCGAACAAATCGCCGTGCACGAGCTGGTCGGGACTCTGCACCGGCTTACGCAAAGTCGCGAGCCCGGCAATCAGTTCCAGACTCTTGCGGCCGTCCGGCGTAGGCGTCTCGAGCTGCTCGACGCCCTTCGCGATCCTCAGCGGAACCGTCTCCCACGCCGCGCGATCAGCCGCGACGAATACGTCGACCTCGGCCCACGGCGGCACCGGCGGTTGCGCAAGGAAGCGCGGGCGCTCGAGCGAGGCCGTCGCCGCATGCAGTCGGCAGGACATCGAGACCACTTCGTCGTGACGCGGTTCCGGCGATCCGACGATGAATGTGTCGGCGCGCCAGCCCGAGACGACGTACCGACCGTCGGTCGAGCGCACCGGCCGAGCCAGTCGAACACCGTCGACTTCGAGGTTCTCTCGCACCTTCGCCGACCACGCTGCGCGGGCATGATCCGCGACTGCTGAAAGGACGACGTCTCCACACAGCCAACCGCCGTCCCAATCCGCACCGAGTGGGATGGGGTCGACTTCACGTAGGCCGAAGGTGGAGCACACGTGCTGGGGAGGTTGGCCTGTGCTCACACCACAACGCTACCGGTGCGCACCGCTGCCTCCCGCGAGGCGCGCCTAGTAGACCGGCAGACTCGCATCCACTTGGTTCGCCCAGGCGATCGCGCCTCCGTGAACGTGAACTGCATCGGCGAAGCCCGCGTTCTTGAGAAACGCCAGTGCCTCGGCCGAACGAATTCCGGTCTTGCAGTACAGAACTATCTGCTTGTTCTGCGGCAAGGTCGCCAGGGCTTCACCGGACAGGATGCGGTCCTTCGGGATCAACACCGCCCCCGGCAGATGCATGATGTCCCATTCGACCGGTTCTCGTACGTCGACCAATTCGATCGATCGACCCTCGCCGATCATGGCCTCCAGTTCCGGCGCTGTGATCGTCGAGCCGGCAGCGGCAACGCTCGCCTCTTCGGACACGACACCACAGAACGCGTCGTAGTCGATCAAGGCGGTGACCGGAACTCTGGTCGGATCACGCTGAAGGCGGATCGTCCGGAACGTCATCGCAAGTGCGTCGTAGATCATCAGGCGTCCGAGAAGAGGTTCACCGATACCGGTGATGAGCTTGACCGCCTCGGTCGCCATGATCGAACCGATGGTCGCCGGCAGGACTCCGAGAACACCGCCCTCGGCACACGAGGGGACCATGCCCGGCGGCGGCGCCTCGGGGTAGAGGTCGCGATAGTTCAGTCCAGCGCCGTCCGGGGCGTCTTCCCAGAAGACCGAGACCTGCCCTTCGAAACGGTAGATCGAGCCCCATACGTACGGCTTTCCGGCGATCACGGCGGCATCGTTGACGAGGTACCGCGTCGCGAAGTTGTCCGTGCCGTCGAGGATCAGGTCGTACTCGGAGAACAACTCGACCGCGTTGGAGTTGTCCAGGCGAAACTCGTGCAACCGGACGTCGACGTGTTCGTTGATCTCGAGAATCGACTCTTTCGCGCTGACCCCCTTCGGGCGTCCGACGTCGGAACGTCCGTGAATCACCTGACGCTGCAGGTTCGACATGTCGACCTCGTCGAACTCGACGATTCCGATCGTGCCCACTCCTGCAGCCGCGAGATAGAGCAGTGCAGGCGAACCCAATCCACCGGCGCCGATGAAGAGGACTCGTGCATTCTTGAGCCGCTTCTGACCGGTCATGCCGACGTTCGGAATGATCAGGTGCCTGCTGTACCGGGCAACTTCCTCCCGGCTCAACTCGGCTGCCGGCTCCACCAGTGGTGGCAATACGACGGGTGTTGCAGACACCGCGAAACACTCCTAGTTCAAGACGAGATCAGGGGTACTTGATCCGGTCACGCTCGGGGGTACGGCCACGGATTGAAGCGGCACGTGAGTCCGTTCATCGGAACGACGCCCTCGGGATCCAGCCTAGCGATGTCGTTGTTCGCGGTTCCGAAGGTCTGCTGCATCATGATCGGCGCGAGTCCGCCCTCGGTCTCGCACGGCTGATGAGCGGCGTAACCGATGGCATGGCCGACCTCGTGATTGATCTGATACTGGCGATACGAACCGATGTCACCCTGGAACGAAATGGCGCCTCGAACCCACCGCGGTTCGTTGAGCAGGACTCGGTCCATGCTCGGGTTGTAGCAGGATCCTTCGAGTTCGATCTCGTAGCCGCAGCCTTCACGGATAGTCATCTGTGAGGTCAGGGAGATCCGGAAGTCCGGCTCACCCGCGTCGACGCGCCGGAACGCGACCTTGGGATCGTTGGTCCAACTCTTCGGATTGGCCAGTGTCTGATCGACCATGCGTCCGTACGATTCGTCACCGCCGAAGCCGGTGGTGTCGACGCCGTCCTCGATCTCGACCGTGTACGTGAACTCGCGTTCGGTTCCCTGTCCGACCTTGCCCGTCGTACCCGGTACGACATGCCACGTACCGCCGCCGGCGACGGTGAACGGACCACCGTCGGGAAGTGCACCGGACGGTATCGACGACGCAAAAGTTCCGTCTCCGGCGGGTGGTGCGCCGATGACGTCGGTTCCGTCGGTGCTGTGCGCGAGGTCGGCAGTGGCCGACGTCTTGCTCGCGGACTCGGTGGTGTCCGGACGAACTGCATCGACGATCACGAGGATGGTGAGCACCACGAGAACCGGGATCGCGTAGGCACGCCAGCCGTACGTCGAGACGAAGCGCCCGAGTTTGCTCTGCTTTCGCGCTGCCCGGTCCGGCCGCGGATTGCGCGGCGTACGACCCACTTCTCGTTTGGTCGGATCCCATTGGGCACGCAGAGGCTGATGGGAGGAAATGCCTCGATAGTCGCGTTCGCCGTAGGCACGATCGTCCGGCACCTCCGGCCGACGTTCGTCGCGGGGCGCTCCAGTTCCGCTACGCATTCGAAGTTCCTCACGATCAGGGTTCTGCGTAGTTCGTCCACGCATGCGCGGTCCCCCTGGGTCAGTCACGTCGTCCAGAATCTCACACACGGCAAGTCGCTCGCCCAGGCTGACCGAAACCTGCTGGTCCTGGCGTGTCATGGCAACCCGCTCTGTAACGAGAAAGACCGCTGGTCTCGCTCACCGAGGCACACGCGACTCGCCCGGGCGACACACGGTATCGTTCATTCGGTTACGACCGGTGTGACGGAGGATACTGGCGGGTACGCACACGCGACTCGCGGATCCGCGCGCCGACCGAATTTTACTTTTGCTCAGATTGGAAGCGACATGACAGAACTCGCGGATCGGACAGACTCCGATCGCGGTACAACGGCCGGCAAGCCTGCCGGAACACGTCGCAGCACCCGCCTCCCCCGCGATGCGCGCCGCCTCCAGCTCCTCGCAGCGGCAAGCGAGGTCTTCGTCGCGAACGGGTACCACTCGGCCGGTATGGACGAGATCGCCGAATGCGCCGGTGTCAGCAAACCAGTCTTGTACCAACATTTCCCAGGCAAGCTCGAGCTGTACGTAGCGGTTCTCCAGAGCTACGTCGACAGTCTCATCTCGGGAGTGCGCCAAGCTCTGCGATCGACGACGGACAACAAACAGCGTGTCCGCGCCGCAGTCCAGGCGTTCTTCGACTTCGTCGACAACGACTCGCAGGGTTTCCGCCTGGTGTTCGAGTCCGACATCATGGGCGAGCCCCAGGTGCAGACGCGCGTCGAACAAGCCACCGAAGCGTGCGTCGACGCCGTGTTCGACCTGGTCAGCCAGGATTCCGGACTCGATCCGTATCGCGCACGCATCCTTGCCGTCGGGCTTGTCGGTGCCAGCCAGTTCACCGCGCGGTACTGGCTCGAAGCTGCCCGGCCCATTCCCAAGGAAGAAGCCGTCGAGATCACGGTGGCACTGGCGTGGGGCGGCCTCTCTCACGTGCCGCTGCAGGCCGAAACCAAGTAACCGAACCCAGAACGAGAATGGGCGGGCAGTCGTAACGACTGCCCGCCCATTCTGCTGTTACAGCTGCGCGTCAGACGGTAGGCGCGAACCCGACCTTGCGGATATCGGACGGGCCGATCTCCACGTACGCCACACGAGAAGCCTGCACCAGGAACTTGCGGCCCTTGTCGTCGACGAGTGCCAGAACCGGCTCACGGCCACCGAGGACAGCCGCGACCTGTGTCTCGACCTCGTCAGGGGTCTGTTCGCTGTTGACGATGAGCTCACGCGGGCTGTCGATTACACCGATCTTGACCTCCACGGTCAACCTCCGAACTGTTCGTGAATTACATCCGTTGTCGACGCAAGGCTAATGCAGCAGCGACTGCCCACGCTCCTCTGCACGCTGTGCCCAGAGCGAACAGGCACCTAGACGAGTCCGAGGATCGCCATCCGCTCGGCATGCTTGGCCTGCATACCGTCGAACAACGCAACAACTCCGTTGAGATCGCCGGAGGCCGAGATCACCAGATCCGTGAGGTCCTCACGCTGCGCCAACACAAACTGCGCCTGTGTGATCGCCTCACCGAGGAGTCGACGTCCCCACAGCATCAACCGGTCCTTGGCGCGGGTACTGGCCTCTACTGCAGCCTTCACCTCGAGCACCACGAACTCCGAGTGGCCCGTCTGAGAGAGCACGTCCTCCACGATCTCGGCCACATCCGCCGGGAGTGAATGCCCGATCTCGCGGTAGAAATCGGCAGCGATTCCGTCTCCGACATACGCCTTCACGAGCGATTCCAACCACGTCGACGGCGTAGTCGACGCGTGATAGTTGTCGAGAGCGCGAACGAACGGGTCCATGACGGCAAAGATCTCGTGGCCACGTTCCGTCAACGCTGTTTCGAGAGTCTCGAAGTGGTCCATCTCGGCGGCGGCCATGCTGGCGAACGCCACCTTGCCGCGCAGGTCCGGTGCCATCTGTGCGTCTTCCGCCAAACGGTAGAACGCCGAAATCTCGCCATACGCGAGAACGGCAAACAAATCGATCACGCCAGGGTGATCGGAAGCGACTCGGCCTCCGGTTCCAGCGTCCGTCGAAGCATCAAGATCGTGTGCGCCCATGACTACGAACTGTAGTGCTTCGACGGCCGACGCGACCGCCAAGGACCGCATGTCCGATTCGGTGATCTTCGACATGTCATCGCGAGGGGCGGACAACGTGCAGCTACAATGGTCTTGGGAGTTCGCCAGTTCCCCCGGCTCTTATGGTTAGCCGGGACGGCTGCTTTAGATCAGCCGACACGACTGTGCTCACGCGGACCCCACCGATAATGTGCGCGCACCTGCATCGACGGTTGTTGCCCGCTTCGCCGAGATCTCCGGACGGTTCGAATTCGTCCGAGTGGAATTCAGTGCTGAGGCGTAGGCATGACCGAAGAAAAAGAGGGCATCGACATCGGCCGACTTACGGCCTGGCCCCTTACCTTGTGCGTGCGTACCGCCACGAGGAAAGGCTAGTCCCCTGAGCAAGATCACTGTCGACCACGAAGACGAAGCAACCGAGAACACCGTTTCCGTCCAGCTCGACGACACCCACGTACCCCCGACCTTTGCCGAGCTCGGTGTCCGCGACGAAATCGTCCGCGCACTGAACGAGATCGGCATCGAGCGCACCTTCGCCATCCAGGAACTCACCCTTCCATTGGCTCTCGCCGGTGACGACCTCATCGGTCAGGCACGAACCGGAATGGGCAAGACCTTCGGTTTCGGCGTCCCGCTTCTGCATCGCATCGTCACCGCCGAGAACGGCACGGCTGTCCTCGACGGCACGCCCCGCGCCCTGATCATCGTTCCCACCCGCGAACTGTGCATCCAGGTCGCCCGCGACCTCGAGAACGCCAGCAAGTACCTCCGCGTCGGCGATCGTGGTCTCCAGGTTCTGCCGATCTACGGCGGCCGGCCGTACGAGGCGCAGATCTCGGCACTCCAGAAGGGCGTCGACGTCGTCGTCGGTACCCCGGGCCGCCTGCTCGACCTCGCCAACCAGTCGCATCTGATCCTGGGCAAGGTCGGCGTCCTCGTCCTCGACGAGGCCGACGAAATGCTCGACCTCGGCTTCCTGCCCGACATCGAACGCCTCATGGGCATGGTCCCCGACAAGCGTCAGACGATGCTCTTCTCCGCGACGATGCCGGGCCCGATCATCACCCTGGCGCGCACCTTCCTGACGCAGCCGACGCACATCCGTGCCGAGGAAGCCGAATCGTCCGCCGTGCACGATCGCACGAGCCAGCACATCTACCGTGCACACGCACTCGACAAGGCCGAGATGGTCGCCCGCGTGCTGCAGGCCGAAGGTCGCGGCGCGACGATGATCTTCACCCGCACCAAGCGCACCGCCCAGAAGGTTGCCGACGATCTTGCCGAGCGCGGCTTCTCCGTCGGTGCCGTCCACGGTGACCTCGGACAGATCGCCCGTGAAAAGGCGCTGAAGGGCTTCCGTAACGGAAAGGTCGACGTTCTGGTCGCCACCGACGTCGCTGCCCGCGGTATCGACATCGACGACGTCACCCACGTCATCAACTACCAGTGCCCCGAGGACGAGAAGACCTACGTCCACCGCATCGGTCGTACCGGCCGTGCAGGCCGCACCGGCATCGCGGTCACACTGGTCGACTGGGACGACATCCCTCGCTGGCAGCTCATCGACAAGGCCCTGAGCCTCGGAATCCCCGACCCGGTCGAGACGTACTCGAGCTCGCCGCACCTCTACGAAGAGCTGTCGATTCCGGCCGATGCCAAGGGCACCGTTCGCAAGGCGAAGGCTGCGCCCGAGAAGGCCGCAACGGACAAGGCAGACGCGCCGAAGACGACCGACTCGGACGGCACCGAGGAGAAGGCCGCTCCCCGCCGCAACCGGACCCGTCGCCGCACCCGCGCCGGCGCTTCGGCCGACGCCGCGACCGGCACCACCGCTACCGCGACCACCGCTCCCCCTTCGGCACCCGCCGCAACCGGTGCCGAGAACACGGACGACGACGGAGCAGCCAAGCCGCGTCGACGTCGGCGTCGTCGCCCCGCGGCTACCGCGACGGCAGGCGCCGCAGAGTAAGCTGCCGATGTGCTGGCTCCTGAAAGGCGTACTCGCTCAGATCTGATCGGTGCGCTGGCTCTCGCGCTGGCCGTAGTCGTAGCGGTGACCGTGGTGTGGTTGCGCAGTGATGCGCACGGAACCACCTCGGTCACCGCTGACACGTCACTCCCACCTCTGTCGACGTCGGTGTTGTTGCCCGACATCCTGAGGCAGACGTGGGAATCCCCCAGCGCCGCCTCGACGGCGCCCATCACCGTCGGAAATGCGGTCGTCACCGCCGACGGTTCCGAAGTGATCGGCCGCGATCCGGCTACGGGCGAAGAAGTGTGGCGGTACGCGCGCAACATCCCACTGTGCGGCGCGATCGGTTCGTGGGATCGCGTCGTCGGTGTCTACCAAGACAATCGTGGTTGCTCGCAGGTCACGTCACTGGTCGCCGACACCGGTGCCCGCAAGGACCAACGCAACAGCGACGCCGATTCCGCAGTCAGCCTTTCAGCGGACGGCACCTACCTGATTTCGCGCGGCAGTGAGCGAATGGAACTGTGGCGCTCGGACCTCGTCCGAACCCTCGAGTACGGCCGGGTCGACGCGAAGGTCAACCCCAACAAGCAACCCCGCACCGGATGCACGCTGCTCGATGCTGCGTCGAGCGCCAACCGAGTCTCGGTACTCGAACGCTGCCCCGGTGAAGCCTCCAACAGGTTGACGGTGATGAATCCCGCACCCAAGGACGCCCAGGAACCCGAAGAGTACGGATCCGCGATTCTCCTCGACTCCGAGGGCGCCCGCCTGCTTGCCGTGGCCGGCGAAAAGACGGCGGTCTATCTCCCCGCAGCCAACGGAACCGTTTCTCGCATAAGCATTTTCGACGGATCCGGCAATCCGATCGTCGACTATCCGATCGAGGGAGCGGTGACCGAAGGCGCCCGCACCCACGCCGACAAGGCTTCGATCACGTGGTGGACCGGCTCCCAGACCGTCAACCTACGCCTGAGCGATCTAGCTCCGACGTGGATCGTCAACGGAACGTCCGGGCCCGGAAGCATGGTCGCCGGTCAGATGCTCATCCCCGTTCCGGGCGGCATTGCAGCCGTCAGTCCTTCGGACGGAACGGTTCAGCGCATGATCGCCGTCGACCGCGGTGAGACGACGACACCGATCGTGCTCGCCAGTGCGGGCGAGACGATTCTCGAACAGCGCGGCGACACCGTGTTCGCGCTGCGCTAGTACTTCTCGCTGCGCTCAGAGCGTCAGTTCCGGCGCGAAAGTCACGACTTCGTTTCCAGCCCAATGCTTCAAAAGATTGTCGGCGAGTTCACGATAGGCGTCCGCGCCCTTGTTCTTTCGTCCCGCGAGCACCGTCGCACCCGAAGCAGAGGCCTCCGCGAACTTGACTGTGCGTGGGATCGGCGGCGCCAGAACGGCCAGGGAGTAGCGGTCGCTGACGTCGGCGAGCACGTCGCGACTGTGAGTGGTCCGAGCGTCGTACAGAGTCGGAAGTGCGCCGAGCAGAACAAGATCCGGGTTGGTGATGGCCTGGACTTCACGAACCGTACGCAGCAGCTGTCCGACGCCGCGGTGCGCGAGGGTCTCGCATTGCAACGGGACCAGAACCGACTGCGCCGCAGTCAATCCGTTGAGTGTGAGCACTCCCAACGACGGCGGGCAGTCGATGATGATGACGTCGTAACTACCCAGGAGCGGAGACAGCGCCCGCTTGAGCGCGAACTCGCGACCGGGTCGCATCAGGAGCAGGGCTTCGGCGCCCGCGAGGTCGATGGTCGCCGGCAGGAGGTCCATGCCGTCTTCCGTCTGCAGCACGGCGTCAACCGCGTCGAGATCACCCGCCAGGACCTCGTTTACCGAACGCTCGAGGCGATCCGGATTGTGTCCGAGCGAGAAGGTCAGGCAGCCCTGCGGGTCGAGATCCACCACCAGGACTCGCTGTCCGAGCGCGGACAAAGCCGCACCGAGGGAGGCGACCGTGGTGGTTTTAGCCACGCCGCCCTTTTGATTCGCCACTGCGAGAACCGTCGTCACACGTAGATCCTTGCGCACTTCGCGCCAGGAGGCGAGCTACACACGCGAGGCAGCCTGCAATGATGGTCCACATGGCTTCCCAGTCCGCCCCCTCGGCTATCCCCCTCGACGCTCGCGTCGTACTCATGCGCCACGGTGAAACCGAGTGGGCACGCACCGGGAAACACACGGGACGGACCGAGGTTCCGCTGACTCCGCTCGGCGAGATGCAGGCCACCGCGACCGGAAACCGCCTGCGGACACTCGACCTCCGCAATCCCATGATTCTCACGAGTCCTCGCTTGCGCGCTCAGTTGACCGGTGATCTCGCCGGCCTTCCGGAGGAGCGAACCTGGGATGCGCTCTCCGAATGGGACTACGGCGACTACGAGGGCCTCACGACGCCCGAGATCCGCGCAACAGTGCCCGACTGGACCGTCTGGACACACCCGTGCCCCGGCGGCGAGCAGTCGGATCAGATCCATGCCCGCACCGACATGGTGCTGTCGATGGTGCGTTCACAACTACCCGAGCGGGACGTGATCTTGATCGGGCACGGACACTTCTCGCGCGCACTCATCGCACGCTGGCTCGAGCTCCCGGTGACGGAAGGAAAGCGTTTCGCATTGTTCCCGGGTGCATACACGGTTCTCGGCTACGAGCACGGCGCCACCCACCTCGTTCATCACAACGTGCCGCCACTGGTCGAGGCTTAAGATTCTCTCCATGATTCGACGCGCCACGCCCGCAGACGTCCAGCCGATCACCGACATGATCTACGAGTTGGCGGACTACCAGAAGGCCATCGACGAGTGCACCGTGAAGGCGGAACAGATCGGCGAGGCTCTGTTCGGTCCGGCCGCGACGGCCTTCGCACACGTAGCTGTGAATTCAGCCGACGACGTCGTCGGCATGGCGCTGTGGTTTCGCAATTTCTCGACCTGGGACGGCGCGCACGGCATCTACCTCGAAGATCTGTACGTCAAGCCCAGCCAGCGCGGATCAGGGCACGGGAAGGCTCTTCTGGCCGCACTTGCCAAGGAGTGCACCGACAACGACTACACGCGGCTGTCCTGGTCGGTGCTCAACTGGAACACCCCCTCGATCAAGTTCTACGAGTCACTCGGCGCCGACGCGAAAACCGAGTGGACCACGTATCGCCTGACCGGCACCCACCTCGGAGCTCTCGCCGCCGAAGCTGAGTAGGTCCGAAGCAGAGTAGGTCCGAAGCAGAGTTGGCGGTCAGCCTTACTTGTCCCGCGGCTCTTCGGGCTCGTCAGCGCCTGGATTACCCTCTTCCGGCGATACCTCGTCTGCGTACGCGCCGTACTCCGCTGCCATCCACCGAGACGTCGGCGCCGAGAACAGGCAACCGAGAGCGCCGAGAACGACGACACCCAGAACGACGCCGAGCGGCACCTGATGCGAATCGGTCAGCAGCGACCAGGCGACTGGCAGGAGCAGCAACTGGGCGACGACGGCGATTGCCCGGCCCCATCGGCGACCGTTCAGCAGAGCGATACCGGCAGCCAACACCGCGCCGCCGAGAATCGCGACCCAGGCAGCGAAGCCGTACCCGTTGGTGACGCTCTGATCGTGCCCGGTCGCGCCGCGAATCACCGCGACGATCGCGAACCCGGCGGCAACCAGCCCTTGCAGCGTCACGAGGGCACCTGCCCATCTGACTGTCTTGGGCAGGGCGTTCGGACTGGCGGTATTCGGCACGAGGCCAGCCTAGAACACGACACCGGATAGGCTCATGCCCCGTGCGCGCACTGCTGATCGTCAATCCCAATGCCACCTCCACCACCGCCGCCGGTCGTGACCTGCTGGCACACGCCCTCGAGAGCCGGGTGCGACTTACTGTGGCGCACACCACACATCGTGGACACGCTGCCGAACTGGCGCGCGAAGCCCACGAAGACGGCTTCGGCTCGGTGATCGTCCACGGCGGCGACGGAACGGTCAACGAAGTGGTCAACGGACTGCTCGGGGCACCGCATCCCGCGTCGATGAAATCGGTTCCGGTCGGTCCGATCCCGACGATCGCGGTCGTTCCAGGGGGCTCGGCAAACGTTTTCGCGCGTTCACTCGGTATTGCCGCCGACCCGATCGACGCCACAAACCAACTCGTCGACCTACTCTCGGAGCGGACGAGACGCCGAATCGGGCTCGCACATTGCGACAACCGTTGGTTCACGTTCAATGCCGGAATGGGCCTCGACGCCGATGTGTGCGAAGCCGTCGACGCCAGCCGCAAGAATGGTGACGCTGCCACTCCCGCCCGATATGTCCGAACTGCGATCGCAGCGTTCTTCCGCGCGAAGCGGGCCGAACCAGCCCTGACAGTCCACCTTCCCGATCAGGATCCCGTCTCCGGAGTCCACTACGCGTTCGTGTCGAACTCGAGCCCGTGGACATATCTGGAAGAGCGTCCCGTGCACACCAATCCGGGAACCACCTTCGACAGCGGACTCGGAATCTTCGCCATGACGAGCACCAAAGTCCTACCGTCCCTGCGGGTTGTGCGGCAGCTCCTTGCACGCGGCGCAGAGCCGAAATCGAAGGTCCTCCTACGCACCGACGACGTCCCGACAATCACCATCGAATCGTCGCGACCGATCGGACTCCAGATGGACGGCGACTACATCGGACTTCGCGAAAAGGTCGAATTCACCTCGGTCCCGGATGCACTGGAAGTGTTCGCGCCGATTACGACGTGAGTCAGGCAACACGGTTGACCTGCAAAAACTCTGGTGCCGAATAGCCAAAATCGGGTAAAATGCCGGTGACGACCAGGTGGCCGTCAGGTGTGTCACAAATTAGTGAGTTGGCCCACGAACCCGTTCAAACCTATTGACATACCGCGAGTTCGTGAAAGCATTCACAAGTAACAGTGCGGAAACGTTGATGACGCACACACAAACTCATTGGTACCAAATGGTGTGAATACACACCCAATTAAGGAGCGAAAAAAGATGGACTGGCGCCACAACGCAATCTGTCGCGACGAGGATCCCGAACTGTTCTTCCCCGTGGGAAACAGTGGACCGGCCCTCGCTCAGATCGCTGATGCCAAGGTTGTCTGCAACCGCTGCCCCGTCACCGCCGAGTGCCTGTCCTGGGCCCTCGAGTCCGGTCAGGATGCAGGCGTCTGGGGCGGAATGAGCGAAGACGAGCGTCGCGCACTCAAGCGTCGTAACGCACGTACCCGTGCACGCACTTCCGTCTAGGTAGAACCGAGACGTTCGACTCGCGGCGGAGAACAGCCCCTCCACACAGTCGAAGACGACAGCCCGGCACCACATGGTGCCGGGCTTTTTGTCTGCTCGAATTAACAGCGCTGCTCGAATTAACAGCGCTGCTCGAATTACCGGCGCTGCTCGAATCAGTAACGCGCAGTACGTCTACCGAGCGGCACACGCAGAACCGCGTCGGTGCCTCCACCGCTTCCCGGGTGCAGTCCGAGCGAGCCACCGAGTTCGGCGCCCAGCAGAGTCCGCACGATCTGAAGTCCGAGGCGATCGGACTTCTCGAGGTCGAAGTTCTCCGGCAGGCCGCGCCCGTTGTCGTGGATGATCACGTCCAACCAGCGCGCAGAACGCTCGGCGCTGAGTGTGACCGTGCCGGTGAGTCCCGGATCGAAAGCGTGCTCGATCGCGTTCTGCACCAACTCGGTCAGCACCATGACCAGCGGGGTGGCGCGCTCGGCGGAGAACACTCCGAAACTTCCCTCGCGCCGAATCGTCACCGGCACACCCACTCCCGCGACATCGGAGAGCATGGGAACCAACCGGTCGATCACCTCGTCGAGGTCCACCTCTTCGTCCACCGACATCGACAGGGTGTCGTGGACGAGGGCGATGGATGTCACGCGTCGCACCGATTCCGTCAATGCTTGTCGCGCTTCGTCGTTGCCGGTTCGCCTGGCCTGTAGACGCAGCAGCGCCGCGACGGTTTGCAGGTTGTTCTTCACTCGATGGTGAATCTCGCGGATGGTCGCGTCCTTGCTCAGGAGCGCGCGATCACGACGCTTGACCTCGGTGACGTCGCGAACCACGACCGCAGCACCGACGTGCCGACCACCCGGCTTGAGTACCAGAGCGCGCAGCAGAACGGTCGCCCCACGCGCCTCGATCTCCATCCGACGGCCAGGCTTGTCCGCCAACGTATCTCGGATGTAACCCGCAGCTTCCTGAGACTCGAACGGGTCGGTGACCAACGAACGGGTCAATGCCGCGAGATCTTGTCCCACCAGATCCGAACTCAGACCCATCCGGTGATACGCCGAGAGAGCGTTCGGGCTCGCGTAGACGACGGTGCCTTCGGTGTCGAGACGGATGAAACCGTCGCCGGCACGTGGGCTCGAGTTCGTGTCGGAGCGCGATTCTCGGATCGGGAAGGTTCCGTCGCTGATCATCTGACACAGGTCTTCAGCGCAATCGAGATACGCGAGCTCGAGCGGACTCTGCGCTCTCTGGTGTGAGAGGTTGGTGTCGCGACTCAGAACCGCGATGACTCGCCCGTCCAGACGCACCGGAACCGCTTCCTTACGCGGCGGCATTCCTTTACGCCACGTCTCGTCTTCCCCACGCACGACGCGCCCCTCGACAAGAGCGCGAAGGACCTGAGGATGCTCGGACTCGGAAACGACCGTTCCGACCGCGTCCTCCGGGAAAGCCGTCGATGCCGTGGTCGGCCGGCAGTGCGCTACGCAGATGACCGTCCCTTCGGATCGGTTCTTCTCCGATTCGGTGCCCACCCACAGGAGAACGTCTGCAAAAGAGAGGTCGGCGAGCAGTTGCCACTCCCCCACGACGCGCTGGAGATGGTCGACCGCCGCACCCGGCAGATCGGTGTGTTCGGCGAGGAGGTCACTGAGAGTGGACATCGGCTTACTTAGGAGATCACGGCGATCAGATCGCCTTGCTGAATCACGTCGCCGACCTTGACGCCCACCGTCGTCACCGTTCCCGGAACCTCGGCCAGGACGGGAATTTCCATCTTCATCGATTCGAGGATGACCAGGGTGTCGCCGTCCGCAACGACGTCTCCCTCGCTCACGACGACCTGGTAGACCGTCGAAACCATCTCGGCGCGCACGTCTTCTGCCATCGTGAACCTCACTTCTGTCGGAACTGCACTCTGACCACGAAAATACGTCGACGGATTACTCGATCGACCTGCCAATGGAACCACACCGGCATCGGCGTGAAACAATGACGCGAAAGAAACAGAAGGGAGACCAATCATGGGTAAGCGTGGTCGTAAGAAGCGCAGCCGTAAGGGCAACGCCGCTAACCATGGCAAGCGTCCAAACGCCTGACATGTAGCGCAACAAAACGTCCGAGGGGCGGGGAAGCATTGCTTCCCCGCCCCTCGGCGTTACTGCCTTCCGACTATTGCCGCTCAGATCTTCGCTGACGGGCTAGCTGTCGGTTTCGGTAGTCGTGATGACGATGGTCCGACGCAATTCGACGGTGAGCCGCTGACGCAGGCTTTCCGGTGCGTGATCCCCGCCGCACTTACGGTTGATCAGGCTCTTGACCTTCTCCTCGATCCCGTAGGCCTCGAGGCACGATCCGCAGTCGTCGATATGACGTTGCAGACGAGCGCGACTGGAATCGTCGCATTCACCGTCGAGCATCAACCAGACGTCGGCGATGACTGCCGAGCAGTCGAGCCTTTCGAATTCGTCCTGCTCACTCATCGTTTGACACCTTCCGCCTCGGTGGCTGCGCCGGCCGTGGCCGTGTCGACTGCGCCGTCCCGATTGAATCCACGATCTTTGGCGACATCGGCCAAGAGACCACGCAATTGCTTACGACCACGATGCAGCCGTGACATCACCGTTCCGATGGGTGTGCCCATGATCTCCGCGATCTCCTTGTACGGGAATCCCTCGACGTCGGCGTAGTACACCGCCATCCGGAATTCCTCGGGCAGCGACTGCAGCGCCGCCTTGATGTCGTCGTCCGGCAGCGCGTCGAGCGCCTCCACCTCGGCCGAACGCAGCCCGGTGGACGTGTGCTCTGCGGTGGCGGCCAACTGCCAGTCGGTGATCTCGTCCGTCGGATACTGCGCGGGTTGGCGCTGCTTCTTGCGGTACGAGTTGATGTAGGTGTTGGTGAGAATCCGGTACAGCCAGGCTTTCAGGTTGGTACCGGCACGGAACGAGCGGAAAGCCGTGTACGCCTTGACGTACGTCTCCTGCACTAGGTCTTCGGCATCAGCCGGGTTCCTCGTCATGCGCAGTGCAGCGCCGTACAACTGGTCGAGCAACGGGAGCGCGTCACGCTCGAACCGGGCAATCAACTCATCCGCAGTTTCGGGCGTTTCGGACACCGCACCATCGACAGGTTCGGAAACCTCCGACGGTTCGTCCTTGGGCCGGTCGTGTTCCAGCACTCTGATCCCTTCACTAGCCGTAGGGATCAAGGTTACCGCCAACTGAAGATCCGACCCACGGGCCGGTGGTGGCTCACACACAGCCAGCACGGTCGCTCCTTCGCTTCTCGGGACAAGTTTCATCAACTGTTACCAACACGGGAGTCTGCGACTCTGTTCCCGGCCTGGTCGGAGTCCTTATAGAGGGGTCCACCTAAGGTCTTCGTCATGGCTGGAACAGCGACCCCTGCAACCGCACTGCTCGGCAAGTCGAAGACACCGCACCGCGTTCACAGCTACGACCACGACCCCCGCGCCGAATCGTTCGGCGACGAGGCGGTCACGGCGCTGGCCGAGTTGGTAGGCGTCGAGGCCGCCCAGATCTTCAAGACCTTGGTCGTCAAACTCGACACGGGCAAGCTCGCCGTCGCGGTTCTGCCGGTACCGGACAAACTCTCACTCAAAGCTGCGGCCGCTGCCCTCGGCGCAAGCAAAGCCGTCATGGCAGATCGCGCCGAAGCCGAGCGCTCGAGCGGCTACGTCTTCGGTGGTATCTCACCGCTCGGCCAACGCAAGAAGCTGCCGACCGTGATCGACGCCTCGGCTCTCGACTGGGATCGGGTTCTCTGTAGTGCCGGACGACGCGGCCTCGAAATCGAACTGGCTCCGGCCGACCTTGCTCAGCTGAGCGGCGCGGTCACCGCACAAATCACCGCGGGCTGAGGATCCGGTCGCTACGGTCTGTTCATGCGTCCACAAACCAAGCGTCCACCCGTGAAAATTTTTGCACTGACCGCTGCAGCCGCTGCCCTCACCGTCTCGTTGACGGCCTGCGGGAGTTCCGACAGCGCCGGCAAGGAAGTCACGGTGGTCGGATCAGGACAGGTCCGCGGGGCGCCGGACATCCTCAACGCGGACATTGGCATCGAGGTTGTCGCCGCGGATGTATCGGGAGCGGTTTCCGAGTCGAATGACAAGGCCCGCCAGATGATTGACGCGATAGTCAATGCCGGCGTGGCCGCCGAGGACGTGCAGACAAGCGATCTGTCGGTTCAGCCGCAGTACGACGCCAGTGGTGGGCCGTTCGTCGGCGGTAACGTGACGGGCTACCGGGCAACCAACTCGGTACGGATCGTCGTCCGCGATCTCGACAAGGCTTCGGGTGTGCTGGACGCCGGTATCGCGGCGGGTGGAAACGCAGCGCGACTCGGCAACGTCGCCTTCGCCATCGACGACGACTCTCAGCTTCTGGCCGACGCTCGCACCCGGGCTTTCGAGGACGCGAAGAACCGTGCCGAGCAGTACGCGGATCTCTCCGGCACGTCGCTCGAGAACGTCGTGACCATCACCGAGGCACACGACACGAGTGGCGGTCAGACCATGCGCGCTCCCGACGCCTCGATGTCCGACATGGTTCTCGCCCCGGGAACCCAGCAGGTTTCGTTCGAAGTGACCGTCACCTGGTCTCTCGGCTGACTGCTAGAGCAGGCTGATCTGCTCTCCGGCACGGTCGACGTCCGGTTCGATCAACTCGTGTCCGTTGTTCTTGACACTGTTGACCAGCGGCCGGACTCGATCGATGTCGATCCGCTCGAAAAGGTCCGGGGTCGGTTCGAGCAGAGCCGAATCGACGGTGTTGTCGGGATCGAGCCACGCCTCCCAGCGGTCTCGAGGCAGGGCGAGGGGCATCCGGTCGTGAACCTGCTCCAGATGACCGAGTGAGTCGACTGTGACGATCGAGCAGCTCAGGACGGGGCTCGCATTCTCGACCTTCGGGTCTCGCCAGGCAGACCACACACCAGCCATGAACAGCCGTGTTCCGTCGTCGGGGTGCATGTAGTAAGGAATCTTCGCTGCCTTTTTCCCGCCGGTGGCCTCGGTCTGCCACTCGTACCACCCGTCCATCGGGACCAGGCAACGCTTGAACTTGAACGCGGTCCGAAACGCGGGCTTCTCCGCCAACGAGTCGGCACGCGCGTTGAACAGGACCGGGCCCTTACCCAGTTCCTTGGTCCACGAGGGCACCAAGCCCCAGCGCATCCGCCGAATCCTCTTGGTCGGATCGCTGTCGGGGTTTTCCCGATCGTGGCGTTCCACGACGGTCAACACCTCGGTCGTCGGAGCCACGTTGTAGTCGGCTTCGACGGGCGCCGAGTGGTCGGTCTCGTCGAGCGCATCGAGTTCCACCGCCAGGGTGGCCGGGTCCGCTGTGGTCGCATACCTTCCGCACATGACACCCAGGGTGGCACGGTTTCGACCATTCCCCCACCGATGAGAGAAGATGGACCATGTGAGTCTGAGTCTGTGGAGCGCCCCGAGGGCCCAAGCACCCGTCGATGCAGTGGTGACGCTGCCCGGATCCAAGTCCATCACCAATCGAGCTCTGATTCTGGCCGCGCTGGCGGATGGCCCCTCCACGATCACGGGTGCACTCCGCAGTCGTGACGCAGACCTGATGATCGCCGCTTTGCGCGACCTCGGTATCGGCGTCGAGGAAGCCGGCGATCCGACCACACTTCGCGTAGTTCCCGGTCCCCTCCGCGGCGGAGACGTCGACTGCGGACTCGCCGGCACCGTCATGCGCTTCCTGCCGCCGCTCGCCGCGATGGCCGACGGAATCGTCCACTTCGACGGCGACGAGCAGGCACGCACTCGGCCCCTCGGCACCATCCTGGAGGCACTGCGCGGACTCGGCGCTCACATCGAGGGTGACGCACTCCCCTTCACCGTTTCCGGAACCGGATCCCTACGCGGCGGGACGGTCACCATCGACGCATCCGGTTCGTCGCAGTTCGTCTCCGGTCTCCTCCTCTCGGCCGCTGCCTTCGAAGAGGGGGTCACCGTCCATCACGACGGCAAGCCCGTCCCCTCCATGCCGCACATTGACATGACCGTCGAAATGCTCAGGCAGGCCGGCATTTCCGTGACGACGCCCGCCACGGGTGGCGACGCGGACACCTGGCGGGTGGCACCTGGGCCCGTACGCGCCGTGGACTGGGCGATCGAACCCGATCTCTCCAACGCCACACCGTTCCTGGCCGCTGCCGCAGTCACCGGAGGAACCGTCAGTGTCCCGATGTGGCCGTCGTCGACGACGCAGCCCGGCGACGCGATCCGCGGGATCCTCTCGTCGATGGGCGCCGACGTCACACTTGCCGACGGCGTGCTGACTGTTCGCGGTCCGGAGAAATTGCGCGGCATCGACATCGACCTCCACGACGAGGGAGAGCTCACCCCCACCGTCGCGGCGCTGGCCGCTCTCGCCGAGGGCACCTCGCACCTACGAGGTATCGCGCACCTGCGCGGGCACGAGACCGACCGTCTGGCTGCCCTCGCCGACGAGATCAACAAGCTCGGCGGCTCCGTCACCGAAACCGACGACGGACTGACCATCGTCCCCGCGGAACTCCATGGTGGACAATGGCTCTCGTACGCCGACCACCGCATGGCAACAGCCGGTGCCATCATCGGCCTGGTCGTCGACGGCGTCGAGGTCGACGACGTCGGAACCACTGCCAAGACGTTGCCCGGCTTCGAGAACATGTGGGTCGACATGCTCGAAAGTTCGACCGCGACGCCGAAGGCAAGCTTCTGACTCCGCGGCAGTACGACGAGTCCGACGTCCGGGTACGCCCCGGACGCGGATCACGCCCCCGTACGAAGACACGGCCCGAACATCTGTCGGCTGAATCGGGGATGGTGGTGTCGAAGGATCGTGGCCGTTGGGGCTGCGTCCTGGGCGGCGATCCCGACCGGCTGATCGTGACGATGCGCGCCCGCGAGCTGGGCCGCACCCCCATCGTCGTCGGCGATCAGGTGGACATTGTCGGCGACCTGTCGGGCAAAACCGACACTCTCGCTCGCATCATCCGGGTCTCCGAGCGTTCGACGGTTCTGCGCCGAACAGCCGACGACACCGATCCCTTCGAACGCATCGTCGTCGCGAACGCCGAGCAGTTGCTCATCGTCGTGGCACTTGCGGATCCCCCACCGCGCACGGGCTTCGTCGAGCGCGCACTGGTCGCCGCCTACGTGGGCGGCTTGACGCCGATCGTCTGCCTGACCAAGAGCGACCTCGAACCACCCGAGGAATTCGCGAGCACTTTCGCCGACCTCGACATCCAAGTGGTGGTCGCCGGCCGCGACGATCCCCTCGACGAACTGACGCAGATCCTCGAGCACAAGTTGACCGCCCTGATCGGGCATTCCGGCGTTGGAAAGTCGACGTTGGTCAATCGCCTTGTCCCCGATGCCAATAGAGCTGTCGGCATCGTGTCCGGCGTCGGCAAGGGGCGGCACACGTCGACACAATCGGTGGCGCTCCCCCTAGCCGGTGGCGGCTGGGTGATCGACACCCCCGGCATCCGTTCATTCGGTCTGGCGCACATCTCACCCGAGAACGTGGTGGCGGCGTTCTCGGACCTGGCTGCGGCCATCGAGGATTGCCCGCGCGGATGCACGCACCTGGGGCCGCCGGCAGATCCCGAATGCAAGCTCGATCTGTTGGAAGGCAAATCGGCGCGACGCGTCGTTGCTGTGCGACAACTGTTGGAAGCGATCAAGTCCAACGATCAGTACTGAGCAAGACCCCTGAGCAAGAGAAGCGGCCCGACACCACTGAATGGTGTCGGGCCGCTTGTTTCCTCTTGTCAGCGAAGTCGGGAATCAGCGCAGGCCGAGGAGGCTGCGCAGCTTTCCACTCTTACGCTTACGTGCGATGGCGCTCTTGAGACCGTTACGACGTCCGGTCACGGGATCGACAGTCGACGTCGGATCCCCGTCGAACATCCGCTCCGACGCAGTCTCGGGCGCATTGTCGACGGTGTCCTTGAGGTACTTGTTGGGCAGCGACAGCTTGGCGATGGTGCGCCACGACTTGGCGTACTGCACGGCAAGCGGGCCCGTCGTGTACGGCAGGTCGTACTTGTCCGCGAGCTGACGCACCGTGACCGCGATGTCCTTGTAGCGGTTGCTGGGCAGATCGGGGAAGAGGTGATGTTCGATCTGGTAGCTCAGGTTGCCCGTCATGAAGTCCATGAGCGCGCTGCCCTCGATGTTGGCGCTGCCGAGCATCTGGCGCAGGTACCACTGAGCCTGCGTTTCCTTGTCGATGTCTTCCTTGGTGAACTTCTCGGCGCCGTCCGGGAAGTGGCCGCAGAAGATAACCGCGTTGGTCCACACGTTCCGCAGAGTGTTGGCGGTGAAGTTTGCCGACAACGTGCTCTTCCACGCCGGGCCGGTGATGGCCGGGTAAATGACGTAGTCGCGCAAGACCTGCTTGCCGATCTTCTCGCCGACCTCACGGAGCTTGCGCTGCGTCTCTTCCTTGTCGGCGCGGCCCTTGGCCACCTTGCCGAGCTCGAGGTGCTGAGCAGCGATGCCGTACTCGAAGAACAGGGCGAGCAAGGTGTTGTAGACCAGGTTGCCGGCATTGAAGGGCTTCCACCGCTGATCGCGGGTGACGCGGAGGAGCCCGTATCCGACGTCGTCGTCCATTCCGAGGACGTTGGTGTACTTGTGATGCAGGTAGTTGTGGGTCTGCTTCCAGTGAGCAGACGGGCCGGTGACGTCCCACTCCCACGAGGTGGAGTGGATCTCCGGGTCGTTCATCCAGTCCCACTGCCCGTGCATCACGTTGTGCCCGAGTTCCATGTTCTCGATGATCTTCGAGAGCGTCAGCAGGCCCACTCCGGCGAGCCACGCCGGACGGCGACGGCTGGCGAAAAGCACTGCACGGCCGCTGATTTCGAGCGAACGCTGCAGGCGAATGACGTTGCGCACGTAGCGCGCGTCCTTCTCGCCGCGCGACTCCTCGATGTCGCGACGAATCGCGTCGAGTTCGCGGCCGAGCGCCTCGATGTCGGCGTCCGTGAGATGTGCGTATTCCTTGACATCTGCAATCGCCATGGAAAGCCTCCTAGCAGTGAGTTAGGCGCAAAGTAGTAAGTGCAGAACGATCATGATTTCGAATCGTTCAGATCAACTGCACCTACTGTAGCGTAACTTACGGCACCGTAGGTTAGGTTTTTCCCGATGTAACCTATATCACTTCCGGCGCTTCGGCATGCGGGAACGGGCCTGCGACTTGAGTGCAGTCAACAATCCCAGACGCTTACCGGTGACCGGATCGGTACGCAGGTCCTCGACCATCGCCATGGCTGCATCCCGGAACCCTGAGTCACGGAAACGTAGTTCCGAGGACGTTTCCGGAGCATTGTCCGAGGTCGCAGTGAGCCACTTGTCCGGCAATGCCAGCTTGTGGATCGTGCGCAGCGCCAGAAGGTACTGCTTGAAGAGCGAACCGGTGGTGTACGGGAGATCGAACTTCTCGCACAGCGCACGCATCTTCACGGCAATCTCGGGGTAGCGGTTGCTCGGAAGATCGGGAAACACGTGGTGCTCGATCTGGTAGCTCAGGTTGCCACTCATCAGACCCATGAGCTTGCCCGAATTGAAGTTCGCGCTTCCGAGCATCTGGCGCAGGTACCACTCGTGACGAGTCTCCTGCTCGAATTCGGCAACTGTGAACTTCTCGGCGCCGTCCGGGAAGTGGCCACAGAAGATGACGACGTACGCCCACAGGTTGCGCACGAGATTCGCAGTGGCATTGGCCGTCATGGTCGACTTCCACGCCGGCCCCGTCAGCGCCGGGAACAAGATGAAGTCTTTGCCGACCTGACGAAAGATCTTGCGCGCGAAGTCTTTGTTCGCCTGCGAGTTCAGTTGGCCCTTTTCCGCGCCCTCCAACTCGGCTGCCGCTGTGAGGTCGTGCAGCGCGATACCCCACTCGAACGTGGCCGCCAAGATCACGTTGGCGATCGGCTGGAAGAGGTTGATCGGCTTCCACGGCTCGTCACGCGTCATACGCAGAATCCCGAAACCGAGATCCTCGTCCATCCCTACGACGTTGGTGTACGTGTGGTGTTGGTAGTTGTGTGCGCGCTTCCAATGCTCGGAAGGACCGGTCTGATCCCACTCCCACGAGACCGAGTGAATCTCGGGATCGTTCATCCAGTCCCATTGCCCGTGCATCACGTTATGCCCGAGTTCCATGTTCTCGATGATCTTCGACAGGCTCAGCAGGGTTGTACCGACCAGCCACGCCGGTCGATACCGGCTGCCGAACAGTGCGATACGCCCGCCGAGCTCCAACGCGCGTTGCACGCGAATGACGCGACGAATGTAGCGGGCGTCCCGGATTCCGCGAGAGTCTTCGATGTCGAGTCGAATCTGATCGAGTTCACGTCCGAGAGCTTCGACATCGGCCTCGGTGAGGTGCGAAAACTCTTTGATATCGGTGATGGCCACCGTGGTCCTCCGTGTGCCTAGAAGCTATGCGTCCAGCGTACAGTCGCCCGCGGCGGCGGAGATGCACGTCTGGATGCGCTCGCCCTCCGCGTGCTGTTTCCCCGAGCGTAGATCGATCGCGTGACCGGCAACGAGAGGTACGACACACGTCTGGCAGATGCCCATGCGGCAACCGAACGGCATCAACGCACCGGACTGCTCGCCGGCCTCCAGAAGCGTCGTCGCGCCGTCGACGGTGATCGTCTTACCCGACTTCTCGAACGTGACCGTGCCGCCGTCCGCCGAAGCGTCGATGCGAGATACCGCGAATCGCTCCATGTGGAGGCGATCCTCGATACCTTCCGCCTTCCAGACGTCTTCGAGTTCGTCGAGCAAAGGAAGCGGTCCGCACGCCCAGGTGTGGCGCTCGCGCCAATCGGGGCAGACCGTGTCGAGAGAGCTGAGTTTGAACTTTCCGTCACGCCGTGTGAGTTGGACGTGGCTGACGAAGTCCTCGTGCTCGACGTGCAGCGCCGTGAGTTCGTCGGCGAACATGACGTCGGATTCCGTCGGAGCCGAGTGGATGTGCATGACGTCGGGCAATTGACCGCGACGGTTCATCGTCCGCAACATGCCCATGACCGGAGTGATGCCACTGCCCGCAGTGATGAACAGGATCTTCTCCGGCGGCGGATCCGGCAAGGCGAAGTTGCCGGACGGCGTGGCCAGTCGAACGATGGTTCCCGACGGGACCGCGCCGCTGACGAGGTGGCTCGACAGGAAGCCCTCGGGCATGGCCTTGACCGCGATGGAGATGCGCTTGTTCTCCCAGTTGGGCGGAGAAGTCAGGGAGTACGAGCGCCAATGCCAACGACCGTCGATGTGGAGGCCGATACCGATGTACTGCCCCGGCTGGTAGTTGAAGTCGAATCCCCAACCCGGCTTGATGACGATGGTCGCCGAATCTGTGGTCTCGGGCCGTACTTCGACGATCTGACCACGCAGTTCGCGGGCCGACCACAACGGATTTGCGAGGTGCAGATAATCGTCGGGAAGCAATGGTGTGGTCAACCGAGCCGCCGCACCGCGAAGCAGATTGAGCTTCGACCGCGCTGCCGGAACCACCGACGCTGCCGGTGCCTCGATCCAGTCCTTCAGACCCATCAGACCTCCACCTCTCACCTTCCGAACCCACTGCCTACGGTACCGTAGGTTATCAGGTTACGGTACCGTAGGTTACTTCACGGTAAGCACATTCACAGCAGGTCGAGCAAGAACGGCAACTCCTGCGCGGCGTACCACGCCAACTCGTGGTCCTCCGCGTCGCCGAGCGTGAACTCGGCATCGGCATCACCGAGATCCGCCGCGTCGACTATGCCAGCAGCGCGCTCGATGTCCGATTCTGCCTGTTCGAGGTCGACATGCACAGATGCAACCTGAGCCATCGTGACAGGACCTGCCAGTCGAACCACCGAATCGTCGAGATCGGGCCGCAGTTTCACGTCCGCATCGTCGACGTCGGCAGCGACGACGGCCCGACGGAAGGTGACGTCACCCTCGGTTCCGGCGATCAATCGCAGCGACGCACGCGCCGCCTCACCCATCGCGACCTCGGCCAACTCGTCGTCGTCCCCCGCCGCATACGACTCGCGAAGAGTCGGGGTGACCGCAAAAGCCGTCCGGCTCATCGGGTCGAACTCCTGATCTGCGACCAACTTCTGCAAAATCTCGACCGTCGCCGGCACGTACACCCTCATGAGACCACCTTCATGCTCGTTCGTCCCTGCTCGTTCGTTCGTCACCGACTCGCATCCGTCAATTCCTCGAGTGACTCGAAAATCAGCGAACGAACGACGTCGACGTCCGACATCGCGTCACGGTCGGCATTCAAACCGTAGTAGACATTTCCGTCGTACGACGTCAGGGCGATGCTGAGTGTCTGATTCTTGAGCAGTGGCGACACCGGATACATCTCCAGCATCCGAGCCCCGCCGAGGTAGAGCGGGAACTGCGGACCCGGTGCGTTGGTGATCATCAGATTGAACATTCGCTGCGAGAGACTGCTGGCCGCGCGTGAACTCATCGCATGCAGCGTCGCCGGCGCAAACCCGGACATCCGCACCATCGTCTGTGCGGTCACCCGCCGGCCCTGGCGTGCAAACGCCTCCGTCGCATGCGCAACGTGCGAGAGCCGAACCACCGCGTTGGGTTCACCGACAGGCAGGTCGATCAGGAACGAGGAAACATGTCCCGGCGCCTGCGGATCGTCGACGTCGGGACTCTCGGGGCCGTCCGTGTAGACCGACATGGGAACCATCGCCCGCACAATGGTCGCCTCGGTCACCGGTTCGCCGCGCGAGAGCAGCCAGTTCCGCATCGCACCTGCGATGACGGTCAGAATCACGTCGTTGATCTCGCACCCGTACCTCGCCCGAATACGTCGGTAGTCCTCGAGAGACGTCTTGGCCACCGCGAGGCGTCGATTACGCGAGATCGTGGCGTTGAGCGGGCTCGACGGGGCCACTTGCGTCGCCGTTCGAACCACTTCTGCAAGTTTTCCGAGTGCACTGACCGCCTCGGTGACAGACGTGGTCACGTCGTTGAACGTTGCACGCGCCCGTGCGATCCCCTCCCCCGGGCTCGTCACGAGGTCTGCCAGTGCACTGACCAACAAACTGGTGTCGCTCGGCGGCCTGGCCGGCATCCACAGTTCCTCTGGGCCGGGCGCTCGATTCTTCTCCGGATCGAAGATCACCTGGCTGATTTCGGGAGCCGCTTCGCCGTCGACCAACGACGAATGAGACTTCGTGAAGATGGCAAATCTGTTTCTGGTCAGCCCCTCGACCAGGTACATCTCCCACAACGGCCTCGTGCTGTCGAGCGGTCTGGACGTCAGCCGGGCGATCAGATCCATCAGCTGTTCGTCTGAACCGGGCTTCGGCAGAGCCGATCGGCGTACGTGGTAGGTGATGTCGAAATCCGAGTCGTCCACCCACACCGGGCGGGCCAAGCCGAACGCCACCTCACGAACCCTCTGGCGGTACCGCGGAACCGATCCGAGCCGATCTTCGACCAGACGAAGCAATTCCTCGTGATCGATCCCGTTTCGCAGTTGCCTGAAAATCCCCAACGAGCCGACATGCATCGGCGTCGTCCCGGCTTCGAGGAAGTAGAAAGCCGCGTCCTGAGTGGTCAGTCTGTTCACCATGGCTTCGTGTCCCCTCCTTCGCCCAGATCGAACAGAATCGACAACTCCTCGATCGTGGATTCCGAGCCGACGTGATGGACGCCGACCATCCCGACGGCCACCGCCGCGCGCACGTTGACCTCGAGATCGTCCACGAAAACGAAGTCCCCCGGGTCGACGCCCAACCGACTCGCCGCCAGCAGATAGATCTCGGCATCCGGCTTCGCCATCTCCACGTCACCGGACAGGATCACGTCGTCGACCAAGACCCCGTCGCCGAGATCCCGCAACCACTGAGCACTGGCGCCGCCGGGATCGTTACTGACGATTCCCGTCACGATTCCGCGGGCCCTCACAGCGCGCACGAGCGCGCTCAAGCCCTCGAGATCCGATCCCGGACCGAACAGCACGCCACCGACATCCAACAGAAGTCCCCGCACGCCATCACCCTAAGTCGCGATGGTGATCACGGCGACATCTCGAGCATTTCGTGTCATGCTTCTCACCATCGCTCGGGGGAGCGAAAGTCCGAGTCGTCCAACTCGGACGCACGATCATCCGGGGGGGATGTCATGGAGCAGGACTGCAAAATTGTTCTCGAGCCGGCACCACAATTCGAGCCTCACGCGCACACCGTCGTGCTGTCGCGGCCGCAGTGCCGACCAGACCTGACGCAGTGCCGAACAGACCGGACGCTGCGTCGCCCGCGAAAGACGCCACACAACGGAACATCGCCCAGTACCGGGTTCACTCACGCTCCGGAACCGCGGCTGGCAGGTGCCGACATCTTCTGGAACCGATCACTGCGTCTGGTTCTCGAAACCGTCGACCGACGACGAAATCCACGCCAGCTCAGCGGCGTACTTACGCCAGGAGTCCTGGAAGTTGTTGCGCGACTTTACGCTTCAGACTATTCGGCCCGAAAGATGGGCGGCGCGGCCGTTCACCGCACCCACGTTCAAGCGGTTTCGGAGCGCACCGCCGAAGTCTGTGCGACGTACACACGAGGCAAGCAGACATTTGCCGTCGCAGGTCGGATCGACCACACAGACGGAACAGGCTGGACGGTCACCGCACTACACGTGGTGTGACCGTCCAGCCTGTCGAGAACTGTCCGTACTGAAAACTCAGCGCTTGCGCTTGGACTTCGGAGCTCGGTTGCTCTTCGACTGCGTCCGCGCTGCTTCACGACGTTCGCGACGTGAGGCTGCCCCGTCACCGGAGTCGGCGGCCGAGTCGCGGGTTGCCTTCGCCTTGCCGTCCTCGTCCGGGCCGGTGTACGTCAATCGTGACGGACCTTCGTCGTCAAGTCCCTTGGCGCGCAACGCCGTCGGGGCAGCCGTGCCGGTTGTCCTGGCCGCGGCTTCCTGCGTCGGGAGCGGCTTGGGCGCCGTGGCGGAAGCCGCAGCAGCCGAGCCCGCCGTGACGGAAATTCCGCTCGCGGGCTGTGCCGGAGCTGCCTCGACCTGCAGGTTGAAGAGGAATCCGACGGACTCTTCCTTCAATCCGTCGAGCATGCCGATGAACATGTCGTAGCCCTCGCGCTGATACTCGACCAGTGGGTCACGCTGGGCCATCGCACGCAGGCCGATTCCCTCCTTGAGGTAATCCATCTCGTAGAGATGCTCACGCCACTTGCGGTCCAGGACCGAGAGGAAGACACGACGCTCGAGTTCACGCATGCCGTTTTCGCCGGCGATCGCGTCGATCTCGGCTTCGCGCTTCTTGTACGCCGCGTGGGCGTCTTCGAGCAACGCAGTGCGCAGGTCGTCACGGCTCAGGTCGCTGTTGATACCTGCACCGTCCTCCCCCGCCAACGCCTTGTGATCGATGCCGACCGGGTACAGCGTCTTCAGCGCCGTCCACAGCTGCTCGAGATCCCAGTCCTCGACGTAGCCCTCCGCGGTGGCGCCGTCCACGTATGCGGTGACCACGTCGGTGATCATCTGCTCGACCTGGCCCTCCATGTCCTCACCCTCGAGGATCTGGCGGCGCTCCTTGTAGATGACCGTTCGCTGCTGGTTCATGACCTCGTCGTACTTGAGGACATTTTTGCGAATTTCGAAGTTCTGCTGCTCGACCTGCGTCTGAGCGCTCTTGATGGCCTTCGAGACCATCTTGGCTTCGATCGGGACGTCGTCAGGCAGGTTGAGGCGCGTCATGATCGACTCCAGTGCCGACCCGTTGAAGCGGCGCATCAGCTCGTCACCGAGCGAAAGGTAGAACCGCGATTCGCCGGGATCACCCTGACGTCCGGAACGACCACGCAATTGGTTGTCGATACGACGCGATTCGTGACGCTCGGTGCCCAGGACGTACAGGCCACCGGCATCGCGGACCTTCTCCGCGTCTTCCTTCACTTCAGCCTTGACCTCGTCGAGGACGGCGTCCCAGGCTGCCTCGTACTCATCCGGCGTCGTCACCGGGTCGAGGCCCTTCTTGCGCAGCGCGATGTCCGCGATGATGTCCGGGTTACCACCGAGCACGACGTCGGTACCGCGGCCGGCCATGTTGGTCGCGACGGTGACCGCACCGGAGCGGCCGGCCTCGGCGATGATGGTCGCTTCCTTCTCGTGGAACTTCGCGTTGAGGACGTTGTGGGCAACGCCACGCTTGGTGAACTGCTTGGACAGGTACTCCGAGCGCTCGACGCTGGTGGTACCGATCAGAACGGGCTGGCCGTTCTCGTGGCGCTCGACGACGTCGTCGACCACGGCATCGAACTTGGCTTCCTCGGTCTTGTAGATGAGGTCGCCGTTGTCGACTCGGACCATCGGACGGTTGGTCGGGATCGGGATCACGCCGAGGGTGTAGGTCTGGTGAAGCTCGGCAGCTTCCGTCTCGGCGGTACCAGTCATGCCCGACAACTTGTCGTACAGACGGAAGTAGTTCTGCAAGGTGATGGTGGCGAGGGTCTGATTCTCCGCCTTGATCTCCACCTTCTCCTTGGCCTCGATCGCCTGGTGCATGCCCTCGTTGTAGCGGCGGCCGACCAGCACGCGGCCGGTGAACTCGTCGACGATGATGACCTCGCCGTCGCGGACGATGTAGTCCTTGTCCTTGGTGTAGAGCTCTTTGGCCTTGATCGCGTTGTTGAGGTAACTCACCAACGGCGAATTCGCGGCTTCGTACAGGTTGTCGATACCGAGCTGGTCCTCGACCAGTTCGACGCCCGCCTCGTGAACACCGATGGTGCGCTTGCGGATGTCGACCTCGTAGTGAACGTCCTTCTTCAGCAGCGGCGCGATGCGGGCGAACTCGCTGTACCACTTGCTGGAGCCGTCAGCCGGGCCCGAGATGATGAGCGGGGTTCGGGCTTCGTCGATGAGGATCGAGTCGACCTCGTCCACGATGGCAAACGCATGGCCACGCTGGACCAGGTCGTCCAACGAATGCGTCATGTTGTCACGCAGGTAATCGAAGCCGAACTCGTTGTTGGTGCCGTAGGTGATGTCCGCTGCGTAAGCGACGCGGCGCTCGGCCGGCGTCATGCCCGAGAGGATCACGCTGGTCTCGAGGCCGAGGGCGCGGTGAACGCGGCCCATCCATTCGGAGTCGCGCTTGGCGAGGTAGTCGTTGACAGTGACCACATGGACGCCGTCGCCGGCGATCGCGTTGAGGTAAGCCGGAAGAACGCAGGTCAGGGTCTTGCCCTCACCGGTCTTCATCTCGGCGACGTTGCCGAAGTGCAGGGCCGCGCCACCCATGATCTGCACGTGGAAGTGCTTCTGGTCGATCACGCGCCACGACGCCTCGCGGGCTACAGAGAAAGCCTCGGGCAGCAACTCGTCGAGAGTTTCCCCGGCGGCGTAACGCTCACGGAACTCGGTGGTCTTGGCTTTGAGTTGCTCGTCTGTCAGGCCTTCGACATCGGGCGACAGAGATTCCACATGCTCGGCGATGTGCTTGAGCCGCTTGACCATGCGACCTTCACCAACACGGAGCAGCTTCGATAGCGACAGCGACGGCACAGTCTTCTTCGTCCTCAATCTTCGGCGACAGGGGGTCACACACTGAAAATCCGGCCGGGGTCCGAAAACTCCGGCCGGATTCCATGGTAGGCGCTACCGGCGGCGAGCGAGCAAACCCACCACCGATTGGGTCATGTCAGGCGGATCAATCCGTAGTCGAAAGCGTGACGACGGTAGACGACGGACGGCTTGTCCGACTCCTTGTCATGGAAGAGAAAGAAGTCGTGTCCGACCAGTTCCATCTCGTAGAGAGCGTCGTCGATGGTCATCGGCTCGGCTGGGTGATCCTTCGTGCGGACCACGCGTCCCGGGCCGTCGTACTCGTCCGGTTCTTGACCGTTCAGCGAAATGTCCGGTGTGACTCCGAGTGAGTCTGCGTCGACGAGAGAGGCGGTTGCCTCCGCGACGGACACCGGTCGCTTGTCACCGTAATGGACCTTCTTGCGGTCCTTGGTTCGACGGAGGCGACTCTCGAGCTTGTCGATCACCGATTCGAAGGCGGCGTAGAAGCTGTCTGCGGACGCTTCGGCTCGGGCCACCGGGCCTTTACCTCGAGCGGTGATCTCGACGCGCTGGCAACTCTTGGCCTGTCGTCGGTTGCGTTCATGTTGGAGTTCCACGTCGAAGTGGAATATGGAGGGGTCGAAGTGTTCGAGTCGCGCCAGCTTTTCCGAAACGTAGATTCGGAAGTGATCGGGGATCTCGACATTTCGTCCCTTGACTACGACGTCGGATCTCGGAGCTGCGGCATTCTCGGAACGCTCGATGGTGGCGTCCTCGATGAAAAACGAGGCTTGCGAAGGGGTCGTCACTCGTACCTCCCAATTACGGCCCCGCCCCACGGTGGGCGGCGGCAAATTCTGCAAGTACCGAGAGGGGATCCGCCCGGCACCAGTATCGAAGTACCACCTCCTACCAGTATTTTCGGGTGTGCCGCCGACGCTAGTACGTAACGCGCGCGAGTGCCACTGTTCCAACGAAATTCATCTAAGCCCCTGCAAGTACGAGCACGACAGTTGTCCGAATCCCACGGAGCGAGAGAGCCCGAACCGACTCTGCCGCAGTCGCTCCCGTCGTCAGGACGTCGTCGAGCAGGACGATGGCGCTGTCCCCCGCAATGGAACGGATCGCAGTGGTGTCGAGAGACACATGACCGTTCACATTGGTCACTCGGTCGGCCGCGGACAGTCCGACCGAGTCACGTACGCCTCGCGTCATCCGGAGAATCGGACAGACTTGTATCGGGCGCCCCTCGACACAACCGGTTTCCCACGCTTCCACTCTGCGCTTGTCTCGCACACTTTCAGCTATCCGGCGAACCGGGTCACCTCCGCGAGATCGCGCCGCCCGGGCGCGCGTGGGAGCCGGAACCAGGACGATTGGCGCACGATTTCCGCCACCGAGCTCGCCCCACCGTTCCAGCATGGCCAGTGCACCGGCCACAGCGGCCCCCAGAGGCATCGCGAGATCGCGGCGACCGCGTTCCTTCATCTCGATCACACTGCGACGTCTGGGGCCGTCGTAGCGGCCGAGTGCCCACACCGGTGCGCCCGGATCGACGCGCGGACTCAGTTGAACCGGATGGTCGCTCAGCAGCTCCGCGCACTCACGACACCACAGAGTCCCGCTGCGGGCGCACCCACCACACTCGCGTGGCAACAACAGATCGAGCAGGCCGGCACCGAATTTCTTGTCCCCCATGGCCGAATCATGAATGAGAGCACCGACATGAATGAGAGCACCGACAAGTCAGCCAGGTAGAACCGGAATCGCTTTCTGTCCGGTCAGCACAGTCACTTCACGCCAACGACGATCGCCTGCAGGGTCGTTGTTGTTCAGTTGGAACACCGCACGCGCGTCGGCGACGTACTCGGTGGTCGGCGACGCATCCACGGAGGTGACGGGAGCGGTCAGGTTTCCACTCGGCAGCGCGTCCATTCGGGAACCGTCGATCGCAACCTGGACGACCGGTATGTCAGCGCCACTGCGTGCGATGACGATGGTGTCGCTGTTGCTCCAGTCGAGTGAGAGCGCGGTGCTTCCCAAGCCAGAGGCCACCGCGCGTGGACTCGTCAGGGCGTAGACCCCGCTGGCGGTGCGCACGACCACAGCCAGGTAAACCTTGCCGTCGATGATCATCGCGGCTCGCACGCCGTCGCGCGAGAGACGCAGTTCGGAGATCGTGGAACCGACCGACGAGAGGGCCCCGACGTCGACATTGGTGACCGACACTCGACCTGTCCCGGGTTCGCGGACGACCCGAACGACGGTATTGCCGTTCACCGCCGCCCAGACCGCGTTGTTGTCCAGCTCCCACGAAGGTCGGGTGATGGCGCTGCCTTCGAGTACCGGAACGGAACCATCGCCGTATGTCCCGAGTGACAAGTCGAACCTGGTGCCTGGATCCGGCCGAGCGGTGTCCGCGACGGCTGCCACCAACTTGCCGTCCCGTGAGAGAGCAGCCGCCGTGAGGTTGCCCGCGTTGCCTGCGAAACCGGGCACCGGAGTCGCCTCCTGCTCGGTGACGCTCACCAGTGAACCGTTGCGCAAGGCATGCAGTCCGACGGTCGCACTGGTGGTGGCCAGCGGGTTGGTGGATGCGACGTCGGCAGTGGTCCAGCCGTCCGCATGAGCGGCGTCGAGTGGTTCGCCGTCGATCTCCAGAACGTACGGCCCCGCGACATCGGCATTGGCGAGCGTCCAAATGACCTGCGCTGCAAACAATCCGCGAGTCGCAGCATCCATCGGGTTGTCCAGGCGGAAGTTGATGCGCACGCCACCGAGACCGACTCCGACCTGCCCAGGCTTGCCGTCGGCCTTGGTGATCGGACCTATCACCGACACACCGTTGCCGAGCTCGTTTCGTACGGCCGGTGCCAGCGCCGCCTTCGGTCCGTCGATCATCAGACCGATCAACTGAGCCGCTACCTGGTCCTGACCGCCGGAGATCCAGCGAAGGTCGGGGACGACTGTCTGACTCGTCGGGTCGAGGAAGAACAACGACTTCCGCTGATAGGCGCCGAGGAACTGTGGTCGTTCCATGATCACACCGGGAGGCAGATCACTGATCCGCCATTCGCCGTCGGTCAACGTCAGCGTCATCCTCGCTTCGAAGCTGCCCTCTTCGGGAACATACAGCCCGCCCGGGTCGAGGCGACCGACCTTGTTCACACGAATCGTGTAGACGGCTTCGGTGCTGGTTCGAGAAACCGAGAGCACGTCGACCTTGTCGACGATGACAGCGCTGGACGCGTCGTCCCAGCGCGCCGACGCGTCTTTGGTGAGGTACTGACGTGCTGCGGCATGCCGGTTGGACGGGTCGGTACTCGCCTTGACGAAGTCGCGTACCAGTAGGTCCGGCTCTCGCCCCGATGCCGGTGATTCGACGGACGTCCCGGGCACGGCAGTTGCCAGAGTTCCGATTGCCTGCGGCGACGAGGACTCCGGCAAACTGGCGCACGCACCGGTCAGCAACAGCACGCTGAGCGTGGTTGCAAGAAGTCCCAGACGACGGCGGGCTGCGATCATGATCGATCACCACCGTTGGACTCGTTCCGTGAGTCCGGTTCGCGCGGAGTCGGCAGTGACGACGTGACCTCGCCGACGGTATCGGCGACGATGTCGGCTTCGCTCGGCGTGCGCACGAATTTGGTGGTCGTCGGCTTGAGCGGCAGCGGACTCGACACGACTTTCTTGCCGCGGGTACGCGAGAGCGTCAGCCGGAAGCAGGCGCCAACTCCCGGTTCGCCCCAGGCCTCGAGCTTGCCGTCGTGCAGATTCGCGTCTTCGACGCTGATCGCGAGGCCGAGTCCCGTGCCACCACTGCGGCGGACGCGGGACGGGTCCGAGCGCCAGAACCGGTTGAAGACCAACTTCTCCTCGCCCGGCCGCAACCCCACGCCGCTGTCGCGGACGATGAAGGCGAGGGCATTCTCGTCGGCGCGAAGGCGAAGCAGAATCGGCTTCCCCTCACCGTGGTCGATGGCGTTGGCCAGGAGATTTCGGAGGATGCGTTCGACGCGGCGCGGATCCACATCTGCCATGACCGGCTCGTCTGGCATGTCCACGATCAGTTCGGTGCCGGATTCGCGGGCGAGATGGCGAACGGTGGAGACCGCCGCTCGCGCACACATCCGCACGTCGAGTTGTTCGGACGCCAGCTCCGCGACACCGGCATCGTGGCGGGAGATCTCGAGGAGATCCGCCAGGAGCCCTTCGAACCTGTCCAGTTCGGCGACAAGCAGTTCCGACGACCGGCGCAGCATCGGGTCGAGGTTCTCGCTGCCGTCGTAAATCAAGTCGGCAGCCATTCGGACCGTGGTCAGCGGTGTGCGGAGTTCATGGCTGACATCGGATGTGAAGCGTTTCTGGAGACTGCCGAACTCCTCGAGTTGGGTGATCTGTTTGGACAGACTCTCGGCCATCTCGTTGAAGGACATGGCCAGGCGCGCCATGTCGTCCTCGCCGCGGACCGGCATGCGTTCCTTGAGTCGGCCGTCTGCGAAGCGCACCGCGATTCGTGAGGCCGAGCGGATGGGAAGCACGACCTGCCTGGCAACCAACAGCGAAATCGCCGCGAGGAGCACCAGCAACACGGCTCCACCGATCAGCAGGGTGCTTCGAACAAGTGACAGGCTTCGGTCTTCACTGGCGAGCGGGAAGATCAGGTACAGCTCGAGTCCCGAGATCGACGACGCGGTGGGGCTGCCGATGATCAGCGCGGGACCGGAGTAACCGTTCGGGTTGGACACCGTCGCGAATTGGTAGCTGATCTGGCCTCGCTTGACGAACTCGCGGAGGTTGTCCGGGATCTGCTCCACCGGTCCCGAACTGGTGGGCTGGCGCGGCCCGTCCCCTGGGACGATCAGTACCGGGTCGAAGGTGCCGGCAGACCCGGAGGCTTGGCCCGAGGTCTGGTTTCTACGACTCGTCAGTCCGGACGCAGCGCTTTCCAATTGGACGTTGAGCGCCGTCGAATCGTCGACGCCCGCGAGTTGGTCTTCGACGATGCCGCGGGCACGGTCCATTTCCTCGGTCGCTGCGGTGATCTTCGTTTCCAACAGCCGATCGGTGATCTGGCTGGTAAGCACGACACCGAGAATGACGATGACGATCAGAGACAACGTCAAAGTCGAGACGACCACTCGCAACTGGAGCGAGCGTCGCCACGTGTGCGCGAGGGTGTTGCTCATCGAGTGACACCACCGCAGAAATGGCGTCAGCCGTCGGTTGAGACGACGACGCCACCTGGAAACTCCGCTCACGGCGGTCCGGCCTTGTAGCCGACCCCCCTGACCGTCAGAACCACTTCGGGATTCTCGGGATCAGTTTCGACCTTGGCGCGCAAACGCTGAACGTGCACGTTCACCAGACGGGTGTCGGCGGCGTGGCGGTATCCCCACACCTGCTCGAGAAGGACTTCACGGGTGAACACCTGGCGCGGCTTGCGCGCCAATGCGACCAGCAGGTCGAATTCGAGTGGTGTGAGCGAGATCTGCTCGCTGCCGCGGCTGACCTTGTGAGCCGGAACGTCGATCACGATGTCGGCGATGCTCAGCAGCTCCGCGGGCTCCTCTTCGGTGCGGCGCAGACGAGCGCGCACCCGCGCCACCAATTCCTTCGGCTTGAACGGCTTCATGATGTAGTCGTCCGCACCGGATTCGAGGCCGAGCACGACGTCGACGGTGTCGGTCTTGGCCGTCAACATCACGATGGGCACACCGGAATCCGCACGCAGAACCCGGCATACGTCGATCCCGTTCATTCCGGGAAGCATGAGATCGAGCAGGACGAGATCGGGGCGAGTCTCACGCACTGCCGCCAGCGCCAGGGTTCCGTCGCCTACCACGTAGGGATCGAAACCCTCACCACGCAGCACGATCGTGAGCATCTCGGCGAGTGCCGTGTCGTCGTCGACAACCAGAATCCTTGGTTTCATATCCCTATCGTTGCATCTCGGAGCGATGAATCAGACCGTTACGAGGCCGTGCGGCGTGCCGCGTCTTTCCCTCTACTGTGCCGGAAAGTTCGAATCCCGGCTGCAAGGGTGACCGATCACGCGAAATCCGCGAGCCTGCGCGCCAGGTCGGCCGGGTCCGTCTCCGGCCCCACGATCCACCAGGGTGAGACCCAGTCCGTCGCTGCCAACTGGGTGTACAGCTCACCGGTTCGGGCCTGCAGGCCGCCGTCACGCTCGTACGCGTCGAGCTGACGCGACGCGTCCTCGGCCTCGCGGGAGCGGGCGCGCTGCTCGGCGAGCGCTACCGGTACGTCGAGGTACAACTGCAGATCAGGAGAAGGGAGAGCGAGTCGGCCCAGCTCCAATTCACGGACCCAGGCGACCATCTCGCCGTCCACACCCTGATGCACCCGCGCCGCGTTGTAGGCAGCGTTGGACGCCACGTAGCGATCGAGGAGAACAATGTCGTTGGTGGACAACAGTTCCGAGATCTGACCTGCAGCACCGGCGCGGTCCAAGGCGAACAGTACTGCCATCGCGTTCACGGACTCGGCCAGGTCTCCGTGTGAACCTTTGAGCGCCTCAGCAGCAAGATCCGCGTGGATCGACTTTCCGTACCGCGGAAAATCCAGAGTCGCGATCGACGTGCCGCCGCGGCGGAGTTCGCCCTCCACTTTGCCGATCAACGTCCGCTTTCCAGCTCCGTCGAGGCCTTCCAATGCCACCAGTGTTCCCACGGCGGACAAGCCTATCCCCCGGCCTGCTTGCACAGACCGGGGGACGGCGGGCACTACATTCTCAGCGATGAATCACCGGGTCAGTAGCGGTAGTGCTCCGGCTTGTACGGGCCTTCGACGTCGACGCCGATGTACTCTGCCTGATCCTTGGTGAGCTTGGTCAGCGTGCCACCGAGTGCCTCGACGTGGATCTTGGCGACCTTCTCGTCGAGGTGCTTGGGGAGGCGGTAGACCTCGTTGTCGTACTCGTCCGGCTTCGTCCACAGTTCGATCTGCGCGATGACCTGGTTGGAGAAGCTGTTGCTCATCACGAACGACGGGTGGCCCGTCGCGTTGCCGAGGTTGAGCAGGCGGCCTTCGGACAGCACGATGATCGAGTGTCCGTCGGCGAACGTGAACTCGTCGACCTGCGGCTTGATGTTGATCCGCGTGACGTCGCCGGACTTCTCGAGGCCGGCCATGTCGATCTCGTTGTCGAAGTGACCGATGTTGCCCAGGATGGCCTGGTGCTTCATGGCCTTCATGTGCTCGAACGTGATGATGTCCTTGTTACCGGTGGACGTGATCACGATGTCGGCCCAGCCGATGGCCTGCTCGACCGTCTTGACCTCGAAGCCGTCCATGAGCGCCTGAAGGGCGTTGATGGGGTCGACCTCGGTGACCGCGACGCGAGCGCCCTGGCCACGAAGTGCCTCGGCACAACCCTTGCCGACGTCGCCGTAACCGCAGACCAGCGCAGCCTTGCCGCCGATCAGAACGTCGGTGCCGCGGTTGATGCCGTCGAGCAGGGAGTGGCGCGTGCCGTACTTGTTGTCGAACTTGCTCTTGGTGACCGAGTCGTTGACGTTGATCGCGGGGAACGTGAGTTCACCGGCAGCGGCAACCTGGTACAGACGCAGAACGCCCGTGGTGGTCTCCTCGGTGACGCCCTGGACGGACTCGGCGATCGCGGTCCACTTGCCCTTGTCGGACTCGAGGGACTGACGCAGAAGTGCAAGGAAGACCTTGTACTCGTCGGAATCCTGGTCGTCGTCCGTCGGCGGCACGACGCCGGCCTTCTCGAACTGTGCGCCCTTGAGCACCAGCATGGTGGCGTCGCCACCGTCGTCGAGAATCATGTTGGCAGGCTCACCCGGCCAGGTCAGCATCTGCTCCGCTGCCCACCAGTACTCCTCGAGGGTTTCACCCTTCCAGGCGAAAACTGGAACGCCCTTGGGCTCTTCCGGGGTGCCGTGCGGACCGACGACGATAGCGGCGGCAGCGTGGTCCTGCGTGGAGAAGATGTTGCACGAAGCCCAGCGCACCTCGGCACCGAGCGCGGTCAGCGTCTCGATCAGAACCGCGGTCTGAATGGTCATGTGCAGCGAGCCGGAAACGCGAGCGCCCTTGAGCGGCAACACCTCTGCGTATTCGCGACGAAGCGCCATGAGGCCGGGCATCTCGTGCTCTGCCAGACGGATTTCCTTGCGACCGAACTCCGCGAGCGAAAGATCTGCAACTTTGAAGTCGATGCCGTTACGGCTCTCGGCCACGGGCGTTGTTGAAACTGAGGTCGTCATCTGCCTCTCCTGGTTGACATGCATACTCTGCACAAGCCTATCGGTGTACCAGGCTATCGGTTAGACGCCCTCTCCCGCCCGCCCCTCTACTGCGCGGCCCTCTCCCGCCCGGCCCGCGCGCGCCACGTCGATGAACGGTCCGAGCAAAGTACCCAGATCCTCCGCGACCGAAGCTCCGGACTCCGGCGGCATCGAAATGTAGCTCAGCCCGAGGCGCGCAATCGCCCTCGCCAGAATCCCGGCATCAGCGGGTGACGCTTGAATCCACCCTCGCTGGAAACTCTCCGCAAGCCGCGACGACGCCCGCTCGATGATGACCGCACTGTCGGTCGTGATCAGGCGAAGCAGGTCCGGTTTGGCCTCACCGGTGAGCAACGAGATCACCAGCGGGTCGGTGGCACTGGAGGCGAAAAACGAGCCGAAGCCCGCCATCAATGCCTCGACTGCACGCCCCTCGTGCGCCACCATCGCCTCGTCCACCGCGTCGACGAAGCCGTCGGCGAGCCTGAGCGCGTACGCCTCGGCGAGCCCTTGCCTCGAACCGAACTCGTTGTAGAGCGTCTGACGGCTCACACCTGCATGCTTGGCTAGAACAGTCAGGGTCACCTCGGACCAGTCGCGTTCGGTCAACAATTCACGCATCGAATCGAGCACCGAGGTACGCAGCAGCAGTCGCGACGCTTCTTTCTGCGGCAGGCGAGTGGGCGTCGAAGTCATGGTGACGACATTACCGCCGCACCTAGGTCCGTTCGACGCCGACGCATCTCACTGCCGCTCGACCTCCACCATGAAGAAGTCGCACTTCGCCGCCCCACAGTCGGGGCAACTCCAGTCTTCGGGAATGTCGTCCCAGCGAGTCCCCGGTTCGATACCGTCCTCCGGCCAGCCGACCGCCTCGTCGTACTCGAATCCGCATTGCGCGCACTGATACAGCTTGTAGTCGTTCATGATTCACTCCCCGCCGTTGCCGGCATAGGCTCGAAGTCCAGCTTTTCCCTCACGCCGCAGTCCGGACAGCACCAGTCGTCCGGAACGGCATCCCACGGCGTTCCCGCCGGAAACCCTTCTCGTGGTGCACCCTTGGACTCGTCGTAGACGTATTCGCACACCGGGCATCGGTAGCTGCTCATCACGCTGCCCCGTATCGGGCAAGGATGCGATCGCGCTTGGACGGCTGAACGTTGACTCGGGTGATGTCACCGTCGTAATGGGCAAGCACTTTGGGGTCCATGACTTTTCGCCACAACGGCGGAACGTAGGCGAGCATGATCATGCTCGCGTACCCACTGGGCAGGTTCGGCGCACCGTCCATGCTTCGTAGCGTCTGATATCGACGCGTCGGGTTCGCGTGATGGTCACTGTGACGTTGGAGGTGATACAGGAAAATGTTGGTGCAGATGTGATCGCTGTTCCAACTGTGCTCCGGTGCAGCGCGCTCGTACCGCCCACTGTCCAAGCGACGACGCTTCAGTCCGTAGTGCTCGAGGTAGTTGACCGTTTCGAGCAGGCAGAACCCGAACACGGCCTGCAGCACCAGGAACGGCAGCACCGAGAGCCCGAAGGCGGCGACGAGGACACCGAAGAGTACAACGGACATCATCCACGAATGCAGGACGTCGTTGCGAATTGTCCACGGCTTCTTACCCAGTCGATCCAGTCTGGCTTTTTCCAGTGACCACGACGAGCGCAGAGATCCCCACACACTGCGCGGGAGGAAGGTCCAGAAACTCTCACCGAAGCGAGACGACGCCGGGTCCTCGGGCGTGGCGACACGCACGTGGTGTCCGCGATTGTGCTCGATGTAAAAATGGCCGTAAAACGACTGCGCCAGAGTGATCTTCGACAACCAGCGCTCGAGATCGTCCTTCTTGTGACCGAGCTCGTGTGCGGTGTTGATCCCGATTCCCGCGACACAACCGATACTGATCGCCAGACCGATCTTCGAGATCAGCCCCAGTCCCCCGTCGATTCCGAGCCAGGCCAGATCCGTCGCCGACCAGAGATAGCAGGCCAGGACGAGGCTGGCCAACTGGAACGGTATGTAGATGTACGTGCAATACCGGTAGTACCTGTCGTTCTCGAGACGCTCCATCACCTCGTCCGGCGGATTCTCGCCGTCGGGGCCGAAGAAGATGTCGAGGATCGGGAGCAGGATGTAGACGAGCAGTGGCCCGATCCACCACCACACCGGGGCGACCGCATTCCAGCCGAGGCTGTTGAACAACGCGACCAATCCGACGGCGATGAAAACTGCCGTCGGCGGCACCAGGCCGAGCAGCCAGAGATACCTCTTCTTGTCCCGCCACTGCTCCGGCGGGAGCGTTTGCCCGGAGTGCGAGTTCACGTGCGTCGACACGGTCTACCTCCTCGATTCGGACCGACTCGACAACTGTGAGTCAGTTCACTATGAGGTAGACAGTACTACTTGATTTGTACAAATGGTAGACAAATAGCAAACTTTGTACAATTACTCTATTTCGCCGCGTTCACGCTTTCCGATCAACGAATGCTGTCTGCTGTAGGCGAAGTAGATGACCACACCGAGGGTCATCCAGACCACGAACCTGATCCAGGTCTCCACCGACAGGTTGAACATCAACCAAAGACACGCGAGTACGGCCAGGATCGGGACCAGCGGGACCAGCGGCACCCTGAAACCGCGGGGTAGATCCGGCCGCGTCCGACGAAGCACGAGAACCCCCAACGACACGAGAACAAACGCGAACAACGTGCCGATGTTGACCATTTCCTCGAGGGTTCCGATCGGAAACACTCCGGCGAGCACCGCGACCACAACACCGACCAACACGGTGATCCGCACCGGCGTTCCGTGCTTGCCTGTCGGCGCCAGGCGTCGCGGCATCAGACCGTCGCGTGCCATCGCGAAGAGCACCCTGGTCTGACCGAGCATCAGCACCATCACCACTGTCGTCAGGCCGGCCAACGCACCGAACGAGATGACGTTTTTCGCCCACGTGATGTCGTGGAAGGCGAACGCCGTTGCCAGGTTGGAGGTATCGCCCTCGAGTTCGGTGTATTTCACCATCCCCGTCAGCACGAGTGTCACCGCCACGTACAGAACCGTGACGATCAGGAGGGAGCCCAGGATGCCGCGTGGCAACGCCTTCTGCGGTTCCTTCGCCTCCTCCGCCGTCGTGGCGACGACGTCGAAGCCGATGAACGCGAAGAACACCAGACTGGCCGCCGCGAGCAATCCGTACCACCCGAACGTGCTGCCACCGGCCCCCGTCACGTACGAGAACAAGGACTGGTGGATGCCCTCCCCCGTCGATCCCGGCTGAGACGGCGGAATGTACGGCGAGTAGTTGTCGGTGTCGATGTAGAAGAGACCGACGATGATCACCAGCAACACCACCGCGACCTTGATCGCCGTGATCACCAGCGAAACCCTCGACGAGAGTTTGGTTCCGGTCGCGAGCAGCACCGTGATGACCACGATCACCAGGACCGCTCCCCAGTCGAAGGAGATCGGCCCCAACTCGACGATCGGACTCCGCGAGCCCATCACTTCGCCGAGGTACAGCGACCAGCCTTTTGCGACCACCGAAGACGCCAAGGCGAATTCGAGGATGAGATCCCAGCCGATGATCCAGGCGACGAATTCGCCGAACGTCGCGTACGAGAATGTATAGGCGCTCCCGGCGACCGGCACCGTCGATGCGAACTCGGCATAACACAGCGCTGCAAGTCCGCAGGCGATGGCGGCAATGACAAACGCAAGGGAGACCGACGGCCCGGCGACATTTCCCGCCGTCCGAGCCGTGAGTGTGAAGATGCCCGCGCCGATGACCACCGCGACGCCGAACACGGTGAGATCCCACGAGTTCAGTTCTTTCCGGAGTTTGGTTTCCGGTTCGTCCGTGTCCTTGATGGACTGCTCGATCGATTTCGTTCGAAACAGCTTCGACCGTCCAGATCCGGCCTGCTCGTCCTTGACAGCCATTGCCGCCTCCTTGCTGGGGACCAGCAGGTCCCACTATGGGCAAGTAGAGAGATGGCATCAGCCTAAGCCCGCAGGCGCGGCTTTGTTCAGGGTTTGTCGGGAGCCTGTAGATCTGTCCCAGGTCGATCTGTCCTGAGACGATCCAGGTCCGGCTCGAGGTAGATCACCCGCGCCGCAGGTACGGCAGCGCGCACGCGAGACTCTGCCTCGTCGATCGCCGTGGCCACATCCGAGATCGTCGATCCGACCGGCACCGCAACCTTGGCAGCAACAAGAATCTCCTCGGGACCGAGGTACTGCGTCTTGCAATGAATGACGCGTTCGATACGAGTTCCGTCGACCAGGGCGTTCAGGATCAGTTCGGTCTCCACCGCCGTTGCGCCCTCACCGATCAGGAGCGACTGCATTTCGATGATCAGAATGATCGCGATGATGCCGAGCAGGACACCGATGCACAGAGTTCCGATGCCGTCGAAGACCGGATTTCCGGTCACCATCGTGAGGCCGACGCCGCCGAGTGCAAGGACCAGACCGATCAATGCGCCGGTGTCCTCGAGCAGCACAACCGGAAGTTCCGGGCTACGAGAGGTTCGGATGAAGTTCCACCACGACGCGTTTCCCTTGAGCGGTCGTGATTCCTTCGCTGCGGTCCGGAAGCTGTAGCCCTCCAGACAAATCGCGATGACAAGAATCGCAATTGCCACGAAGGCCGAATTGAGTTCTTCCGGATGCTGAATCTTGTGAATACCTTCGTAGATCGCGAACAGCGAGCCGAGGGTGAAGAGCACCAGTGCCACGACAAACGAATAGAAGTATCGGTTACGCCCGTAGCCGAACGGGTGCAGTTGATCTGCCTCACGTTCTGCCTTCTTCTGTCCCAGGAGCAGCAAACCTTGATTGGACGTGTCGGCCACCGAGTGCACCGATTCGGCGAGCATCGACGACGATCCGGTGATCAAGAATCCGGCGAACTTCGCTACGGCAATTCCGGCGTTGGCTGCGAGAGCCGCCAGAATTGCCTTCTTGCCACCATGAGCCGACACACGCTCTCCTAGTTCCCGACTACTGCACTGAAAACCTGCGCAGTCGGAGTCCGTGCGCTCAGGTGTATCGCGGGCTCGTCGGCCGCGATCCACGCCGCTCGGCCTCGATCGAGGTCGAGAGTGTCGGCGCCGCACGTCGCAGTGACCGCGCCGTCGGTGCAGATCAGAATCCGCGGGCCGGAAGAATCGACCACGAGGTCGGTGGAATTCGAGTCGAACTCCAGACGCGTCAGACGAAATTCGGGCGCCGGCGTGACGTACTCGTATCTACCCGAACCTGACTGACCTGATCCTGATGACGGGGCCGGATCGAGCACTTCGATATCCGCCCCGACGAAGTCCAGAACCCTCAGCAGTTCGGGCACGTCGACGTGTTTGGGCGTCAGTCCCCCGCGTAGCACGTTGTCGGAGTTGGCCATGATCTCCACCGCGAGTCCATGGAGATACGCATGGAGATTGCCGGCAGCGAGGAACAGTCCCTGTCCAGGCTCGAGTGTGACGCGGTTGAGCAGCAGGGCCGCCAGTACGCCGGCGTCGCCGGGGTATGCCTCGCTCAATTCCAACGCGGTGCGGATCTCGGTCACGAATTCGGCGTCGTGATGCGCGACGTAGGTGATGCACCCGGCAAGTACGGCAGGGAGTAACGTCCCGAGCACCGTGGACGGCAGCGTGATCCATGTGGTGAACAACGCCCGGAGCCCGTCGGAATCGGGTTGGCCTTCGAGCAGACCGATGTACGGCTCCAACTCGTCGACGGCCAGAGCGCGCAGTAGTTTGACGGTGCGCGTCGGCTCACGGAATCCGGCAAGAGCTTCGAATCTGCTCAGCGCGACAACGAGTTCGGGCTTGTGACTGCCATCCTTGTAGTTGCGAATCGGCGATTCCATGGGAACGCCGAGAGCGTTCTCACGACGAAAGCCCTCGTCGGCTTGAACCGCACTGGGATGAGCCTGAAGCGACAGCGGTTCTTCCGCCGCAAGCAACTTGAGCAGGAACGGGAGTCGCTCACCGAAAGCCTCGAGGTTCTCACGCCCGAGTTCACGCTCGGGTTCGCGGTGCAGGACCTCGAGCAACGACTCGCTTCCGGATTCGGTGATCACGCGCGCCGGGTCACCCGGATGCGCGCCCAACCACAACTCCGCTTCGGGATGATTCGACGGGGTCGCGAGGCCGCGCAGTTCGGCAATTGCCGTTCGCGAACCCCACGCGTAAGAACGAAGTGCACCTTCGAGTTCACGCACTTACTTCGCACCACCCGTCAACTGCACGTACGCCGCAGCCATGTCTACTCGAGACGCCAACACGAACACCTGCTCCATCTCCGATATCACCACGTTGGTCTGGTCTTCGTCTGCCGCCACCACCAGATCCGCGTCGGCCAGTGCGTCCATCCGCCGTTTCGCCTCCCCGCGCGTGGATTCGGTCGCGAAAACGAACGCCCGCGCCGGCGCGGTCGGCAGTGCGCCGTCCAGTTGCGGATCGTGAAAGAACGGGTCGTGGAAAACCGAATCACGCGAAGCTGCGTCGGGCGCGAACAACGCTCGTGCCGAACGGATCACCTCCGACATCTCGGCGGCAGCGGCGTTCAGGCCCGAGCTCATCAGCGAAACACTCGAAAACTCTGCGAGTGCTGTTGTCACGGAACCACTTCCACACAGAACGACGCGTCGACCGCTCATTCTGGTGGCCAACGACTTGGCCGGGTTGTGGAATACCTCGTTGGCCGGCCCGTCCCGCAACGCTTCCGTGTCAACCGCGTCGGCGATTCGACCGAGCACCGCCGAACGGTCCTCGATCGATCCCTTGCCCTCGATTTCGGCGGCAACCGCGAGGAAAACGGCGAGGAACCGCGTCATCGTGTGCCTCGGCGAGGCGTAGAGCCGCGGCGGCAACGGCATGGTGCGCCCGGCCGCCACAGCTCGCATGGGCCCCTCGTCCGGAACGGCGACAACAACTTCGGCGCCACGGCGAACGGCACTGTCGACCGATTCGACCAGGCGTGGATCACCGGCATCGTCACCGGCGACGACGATCACGTCCAACGGTCCGGCCCACGACGGCGTCCGGTCGAGCACGATGAGCGGACACCCGATCGAATCTCCGACGAGGGCGAGCGCGATCCTGGCTCCGTGTCGAGCGCCACCGGCGCCGGCGATCAGCACGACGCTGCGCGGACGCAGACCGGCGAGCCGAGAGATCACACCCTCCCCGACGGCCGACGCGGTGGCTCGAATCTGTGCGCCCCCCATGGCTACAGACCGCAGCAGCCCCTCCGAATCGGCAGCCGACAAACCCTCGCTGTCGTCGAGGTCGAGAAGCGGCATCGGCGCTGTCATCTCACCGCACCCCCTTCTCCGTTAGCAGTTCCCGCACCATCCAGCATTCCAGCTCTACGCGGTTCGTGGTGGCAAAGCCTTCGTTCCCGACGCCGTCGTTCCCGAAACAGTCCCTCAACTATCCCAGGGCTTCGGCTCACCGACAAACCGATCAGACTCGGATTCAAGCCCGGACGATCGCCAGAACTTCGTTCACCAATGCGTCGACATCGGCGGACGTGGGTGCTTCGACGTTGAGTCGCAGCAAGGGTTCGGTGTTGGACGCGCGCAGGTTGAACCAGGCATTTCCCTCGAGGCTGACCGTGACTCCGTCGAGGCGATCCACCGACTCGGTGCGGTCCGCGAATGCTGCCAGGACGGCGGCCGTGCGATCGGCTGCGTCCGCCACCGTGGAGTTGATCTCGCCCGAGGCCGCGTAGCGCGTGTACTCCGCCATCAACTCCGACAGCGGGCGGTCCTGCTCGCCCAGCGCAGCGAGTACGTGCAACGCCGCGAGCATGCCGGAGTCGGCGCCCCAGAAGTCGCGGAAATAGTAGTGAGCGGAGTGCTCGCCGCCGAAGACGGCACCGGTCTCGGCCATCTCCTGCTTGATGAACGAGTGGCCGACTCGGGTACGAATTGCGACGCCGCCGAGTTCTTCGACCAGTTCGGGCACTGCCCGTGACGTGATCAGGTTGTGGATGATCGACGCGCCCGGTTCCTTCGCGAGTTCGCGCTTGGCGACGAGTGCCGTCACCGCGGACGGCGAGACCGGGTCACCCTTCTCGTCGACGACGAAGCAACGGTCTGCGTCACCGTCGAACGCCAAGCCGATGTCTGCTCCGGTTTCACGCACGTAGGCCTGCAGGTCGACGAGGTTGGCCGGATCGAGCGGATTGGCTTCGTGGTTGGGGAACGTGCCGTCGAGCTCGAAATACAGCGGGAGAACCTCGAGAGGCATCGGCCCGAATACGGCCGGAGAGGTGTGTCCACCCATGCCGTTGCCCGCGTCGACTGCGACCTTCAGCGGACGCAACGCAGCCAGTTCGACCAATCCGCGTAGGTAGCTCGCGTATTCCTCGAGGACGTCCTTGGTGGTGGCGGTGCCTGCCGGCCCGTCGTACGCGGGCACACCCGAGACGACCTCGGCGGAGATGGTCGCGAGACCGGTGTCCTGACCGACCGGCTTGGCGCCCGCCCGGCACATCTTGATGCCGTTGTACTTGGCCGGATTGTGACTCGCTGTGAACATCGCGCCCGGGCAGTTCAGCAAACCGGATGCAAAGTAGAGCTCGTCCGTCGACGCCAATCCGATGTAGACGACGTCGAGCCCTTGAGCGAGCACGCCGTCACCGAAAGCCGAAGACAGTGTGGGCGACGATGCACGCATGTCGTAGCCGATCACAACCGTCGTGGCGGCGCCGGCCTCGTCGCGGACCAGACGGGCGAACGATGCACCGACGTCGCGGACAAAATCTTCGTCGATCTGCTCACCGACCACGCCGCGCACGTCGTACGCCTTGATGATTGCAGCAACCGACTCGGCTGTTCGCCCCACTGAAAACTCTCCTTGTGCATGCACCCTCACAGACGGGAACGTCCGGGCGCATGGCGTCCGGAGATTCGCAGTACTCGGGTGTGGAAGTACTCGGTCGAGCCTAGCGTCTGCGGCGACGAATCTCGCGTCAGTTGGACGGGTCGGGCAGAACGCGGAGGTGGCCACGACGCCCTGTACGGGCAGTACTCGGAGCTGCGGGACGTATGTCCTCATCTGCGTCGACGTTGGACTTGCTGCGATCTCCGAGACCAGCTTCACGTACAGCTTCGGCCAAAGCGGTCAGATCGTCTTCGTCGGGAGTGCTCGACGCGAATCCGCCTTCGTGGCGGACGAGTTCCCAGCCCTTCGGGGCAGTGATTCGCGAACCGTGCGTGTCACACAAATCCCACGAATGAGGCTCGGCGACGGTTGCCAGCGGCCCGACAACCGCAGTGGAGTCCGAGTAGACATACGTAAGCGTCGCGACGGCGGGGTTCTTGCACCCGGGGCGGCAGCAGCGACGCAGAGATCTCACAGGTACGGAGCCTAGCCCTCCCCACGTCCGGAACCTACTCGGACACACCGAGCAGTTTCTTCTGTCGTAATCTGGGCGCCATGCCACAAGCCCGCCGCCGACGCTCGGTCACCACTCGTTCCATCGAGCGACACGGCCGTGGCCTGCGCGGACCGCTACTTCCCCCGGAGGTGCCCGCACGGCGTACCCGGGCCGAGAAGTTCGATCTCCTGGTGCTCGACGCCTTCTCGCCCGTCGACCTCGCGTGGCACGACCGGCTGACGAAACTCGACATCGCAGTCGACGAAGTTCCGAAGATTCACGCCCACGATCCGGAGTCCGTGACGTGGCCACCGGAGGTCATCGCAGACGGCCCGGTTCCACTGTCACGACTGATTCCGGCCGGAATCGACCGTCACGGAAATACCACTCGCGCAAGAATTGTGCTGTTTCGCCGCCCGCTGGAGCAGCGTGCGAAGGATCCGGAAGAACTCACGGATCTGGTGCACGACGTGTTGGTCCATCAAGTCGGCACATATCTGGGCGTCGACCCACAGGTCATCGACCCCACACTGCCCGACGAGGACTGAAACTTCCTGAACAGGACTGATACTGCCTGACGAGGACTGACGCACTGTCAGACGAAAAAAACTGATGTCACACGAAGATGTAAATCCACACGAAGAACAAAACAGTCGTTGCTTGACCTGCAATTCCCCGTTGCAGGTCAGACTTTCGAAGACCGCCCGTCAGCCCCGACGCTGACAGAACCGATTCAGCAGCAGATCAGATGATCCCCCGCTTGAGTCGCCGACGCTCGCGCTCGGACAACCCTCCCCAGATTCCGAACCGTTCGTCGTTCGCGAGCGCGTACTCGAGGCACTCGTCACGAACTTCACAACCGAGGCAGATCCGTTTTGCTTCCCTCGTCGATCCGCCCTTTTCAGGAAAGAACGCTTCGGGATCGGTCTGCGCGCAGAGAGCACGCTCCTGCCACTGATCCTCGATGGTGTCGAACAATTCTTCGAAGCCGGTGACGAGACTCAGCACTGGCCGAGTACTCATACCGTCGAACTCACTGCTGCAGGCACCTTCTGCTGCGCCTGCTCGGGAATCGGTCTGCGGTTCGTCGCTTACTGTCATTGCGAGAGAACTGATCTCGACATTTTCATTGGGCATCGTTCCGCCTCCTCACCTGTAATAGCGCAGAATTTTCACTCCATCTTCAACCCCACCCCGTCGACCGTTCGAAACTGTGTTCGAAACCGGCCCCGCTGCAAGTGAACTCACAAGTAGCGGTTGGAATGACACATTTGAGATTACACACGTCCAGCGTGTCGCGGTCAAGCTAAACGAGATGAATCCATTAGTATTCCGGCCCCCAATTGACGGGACCTTCTGCCCGCCAGACACGGCGACGCGCCGACCGCCTAGGCTCTGTTGTCGTGAACGTGACTGTATTGGTTGGCGGCGTCGGCGGGGCCCGTTTCCTTCAAGGTGTACAAAATGCGCTCGGAATCGTCGGTGGTGAATCCCTCGAGAAATACGAAGGCCCACATCGCATCACGGCCGTCGTCAACGTCGGGGACGACGTCTGGATGCACGGTCTGCGTATCTGCCCCGATCTGGACACTTGTATGTACACACTCGGCGGCGGTATCGACACCGAACGCGGGTGGGGGCACGCCGGCGAAACCTGGAATGCGAAAGAAGAACTCGCGGCATACGGAGCGAAGCCGGACTGGTTCGGTCTCGGAGATCGCGATATCGCAACACATTTGATTCGCAGCCAGATGCTCCGCACGGGATATCCGTTGTCCGCGATCACCGAAGCGTTGTGCAATCGCTGGAATCCAGGTGTCGCACTGCTTCCCGTGAGCGACGACCGCAGCGAAACACACGTTGTGATCACCGATCCGGAAGACAGTGAGCAGAAGGCGATTCATTTCCAGGAGTGGTGGGTACGCCATCGAGCACAGGTGGAAACTCACAGCTTCGCTCACGTCGGCGCCGAGCAGGCCAAGCCCGCGCCAGGGGTGGTCGAGGCGATCGACGATGCCGACATCGTGCTGATCGCACCGTCCAATCCCGTCGTGAGCGTCGGCGCGATCCTCGCGGTGCCCGGAATTCGCGGAGCCCTGCGAACCACTGCAGCGAAGGTTGTCGGACTCTCCCCCGTCATCGGCGGAAAACCGTTGCGCGGCATGGCTGACGAGTGCCTCGACGTAATCGGAGTCGACACGACTTCCGAGGCGATCGGTCGCCACTACGGAGCTCGTTCGATCAACGGCATTCTCGACGGCTGGCTCGTCGACGAAGGTGACACGGCCGACATCGACGGGGTGGACGTGCGAAGCATCCCACTTTTGATGACCTCCCCCGAAGAGACCGCAAAAATGGTTCGAACGGCTTTCGAGATCGCCGGAGTCGAACTGTGACCGAACCCCGAACCGAAGCAAGCCGCGACAGAAATCACTCCCCCGGCGATCACTCCCCCGGCGCCGCAATCGAAATCATTCCCGTGCTCGGCCTTCCCGAGTTCCGGCCCGGAGACGACTTGGCCGCCGCTGTCGTCGACGCAACGCCGTGGATCGAGAACGGCGACGTCGTTGTCGTCACGAGCAAGGTGTTCTCCAAAGTCGAGGGTCGCATCGTTTCCTCGCCGACCGATCCGGAAGAGCGCGACGCAGCGCGACGTCTCCTGGTGGATCAGGAAGCCGTCCGCGTCGTGGCGCGCAAGGGCCGCACTCTGATCACCGAGAACAAACTCGGGATCGTGCAGGCCGCATCGGGCATCGACGGCTCCAACGTCGACGGTGGCGAGCTGGCTCTGCTCCCCGTGGATCCTGATGCAAGCGCTGCGGGTCTGCGCGCCCGGATCCTCGAGAGCACGGGCAAGTCCGTCGCCGTCGTCGTCACCGACACGATGGGTCGTGCGTGGCGCAACGGGCAGACCGACGCCGCAATCGGTTCGTCCGGCATTCCGGTCCTGCACGGCTACCTCGGAGCACAGGACAGCCAGGGCAACGATCTGATCGTCACCGAGATCGCGATCGCGGACGAGATCGCCGCGGCCGGCGATCTGGTCAAGGGCAAGCTGGGCGGCGTTCCCGTCGCCGTTGTTCGCGGGCTTCGGTTCGAGGACGACGGTTCGAGCGGCCAGGATCTGATCCGCCGCGGCCCGGACGATCTGTTCTGGCTGGGCACCGAGGAGGCCACGGTGATGGGCCGCGGCCAGGCACTGCTGCTGCGCCGGTCGGTTCGGCAGTTCGCAGCTGACCCCGTCGACGCGGAGCTCATTCGCAGCTCGATCGCCGAGGCATTGACCGCTCCCGCACCGCACCACACGAGACCGGTTCGATTCGTGTGGCTGCGTACCGAGTCCGTCCGCTCGGCTCTCCTCGAGAAGATGCGTGAGCAGTGGGCCGCCGATCTTCGCGCCGACGGTCGCAGTGACGAATCCGTCGACGCCAGGGTTGCACGCGGAAACATCCTGTTCGACGCCCCCGAGGTCGTCATTCCCTTCTGCGTGCCCGACGGCGCACACAGTTACCCGGATGCCCGACGCACCGCAGCGGAGTCCACGATGTTCACGGTTGCCGCCGGCGCGGCAGTGCAGGGCCTGCTGGTCTCGCTGGCCACACGCGGCGTGGGAAGCTGCTGGATCGGCTCGACCATATTCGCCGCCGACCTCGTACGAGAACAGCTCGATCTCCCGGCGGACTGGCAGCCACTCGGCGCGGTCGCAATCGGGCACCCACTCGAGCCCCTGACTCCGCGCACCGTCTCCGCCCCCGGGGACGCGTTGGTGGAGTTGTAAGTCATGTCAGCCGAATCGCTGCACGCCTCGGCCAAGGGCGTTCTGGAGGACTGGGCGACATCCTCCGAAGCGGACGAGTCACTGCGGCACACGATGCTCGCGTTCCTCGATTCGGCTCCGGACGGATGCCTTCGTCGCCATGCACCGGGACACATCACCGCGTCGTCTCTGGTTCTCGACGAGAGTGGCTGCCACGTCCTGTTGACCCTGCATCCCAAGGTGGGCAGGTGGATTCAGCTCGGCGGTCATTGTGAGCCCGACGACGAGACGGTGGTCGATGCGGCCTTGCGTGAAGCTCGCGAAGAGTCAGGTATCCACGACGTTCGGATAGAGGCGGACCTACTCTCCGCCCACACACATCCGATCACGTGCTCGCTCGGCGTTCCGACTCGCCATCTCGATCTACGGTTTCTTGTTGTGGCACCGGACAATTCGCATATCGTCCGGAGCGCGGAGTCCACCGACCTCCGATGGTGGCCGGTGGACGCGCTGCCGCCGACTGCCGAACGCGAGACCATCGACCACCTGGTCGCGCTCGCACATCAGCGCAAGAATCAGGACTGAAACGGAGACAGTTCGGGTTGCTTGGCACTCACGCCGTCGCCCGACGACGTTCCCTTCACTCGCCGAGCTACCCACGGCACCAAGAACTCTCGCGCCCATTGACGATCCTCGCGGCGAGTTTCGGCTTTGGTGAGAACCGGCGCGGGCCCCAGATCGGGTGGGATCAAACCGTGTTCGACGCCCAGGACGTCGAGCACCCGCATCGCCATGTTCTCGTGCCCGGCGGGCGACATGTGCAGTCGGTCCCAGTCCCACATCCGCAGGTCCTGATACTCGGAGAATCGCCAGAAGTCGACGAGCGTCGCACCGTGACGGTCCGCGACCTCGCGAACAAGCTCGTTGTAGATCGCCAAGCGTCCGCGGAGCTTGCCGAAGAAGGCGGACCATCCGGTGTCGTACGCGGTGAACATGAGAACCCGCGCGCCGGAAGCCGTGAGCTGGCCGATTGCCGAATCGTAACGGGCGACGACCGCGTCGATGTCGAGCTTGGGACGCATCATGTCGTTTCCGCCGGCGTAGATGGTCACCAGATCGGGCTTCAACGCCAGAGCCGGTTCCACCTGCTCGTCGATGATCGGTCCGAGCAGGCGACCACGAATCGCCAGGTTGGCGTAGCGGAACTCGGGGTTGTTCACCGCCAACTGCTCGGCCACTCGGTCTGCCCACCCGCGCAGACCGTTGGGGAATCGTTCGTCGGCGTCGCCGACGCCCTCGGTGAACGAGTCACCGAGGGCAACGTAACGGCTCGGAAGAGAAGTCATACCCGCCAGTATTCCAGTAGGTCAGCTAACGATCACACATCTGTGCTGAAGCGCACGCCACCGTCCGGCAGCGTCACGCCCGGCCACACGCGTGCGCCGCGCAACAATTCGCACCGCGCACCGATGTCCGCGCCGTCACCGATGACGGCGTCGCGGACCAGCGCTCTGGGTCCGATACGGACGCCGAATCCGAGGATCGATCGCTCGACCACCGCACCGGCTTCCACTACGGCGCCGTCGAAGAGAATCGCACCGTCGAGGCGCGCACCTGCGCCGACTTCTGCGCCTCGACCGACAACCGTGCCGCCGATCAGGACGGCGCCGGGTGCGATTCCGGCTCCGGGGTGCACCAACGACTCGCCGCGCGGACCTTCGAGTGCGGGTGAGGGCGCGATACCTCGCACCAGGTCGGCGGAACCGCGGACGAAGTCCTCGGGGGTTCCCATGTCACGCCAGTACGACGAGTCGACGTGGCCGAACACCCGCTTGCCCTCGGCAAGCAGATTCGGGAACACCTCGCGCTCGACCGACACCGGTCGTCCCTCGGGGATCTGCTCGATGATCTCGCGCTTGAAGACGTAGCAGCCGGCGTTGATCTGATCCGTCGGCGGATCCTGGGTCTTCTCCAGGAATGCCGAGACTCGTCCGTCCTCGTCGGTCGGAACGCAACCGAATGCACGCGGGTCTCCCACGCGAACCAGATGCAGGGTCACGTCGGCGTCCGTCTTCTCGTGGGTCTCGAGAATGGCGTTCAGGTCTGTGCCACCGAGCACGTCACCGTTGAACACCATGACGTTGTCGCCGCGCAACTTCGGGAGCACGTTGCGAATTCCGCCGCCGGTGCCCAGCGGTTCGGTCTCGAAGACGTAGTCGATCTCGAGGCCCATCTTGGAGCCGTCGCCGAAGTAATCCTCGAATACCTCTGCCTTGAAAGACGTTCCGAGCACCACGTGCTTGATACCGGCCGCCTCGATCCGGGCGAGCAGGTGTGTCAAGAACGGCAGGCCGGCGGTCGGAAGCATCGGCTTGGGCGCAGACAACGTCAGCGGACGCAGCCGAGTGCCCTTGCCGCCTACCAGGATTACGGCGTCGGTCGGATTCGGATCGGACATCATTTTCCCCCGTGGTTCGAAACTGATGGGTTGTCGGTGGAGTTGTCGGTGCGAGCGCGCTCGCGAACAGCAGAAGCTACGGCGATCTTGGACCGCACGGCCAGGCCACCGCGCAACGCGAGTCGCAGCGGAGCCTGCCACCAGTGCGGATGGCGATCGGCCTGGAACTGATAGGCGCTGCGATGATGAGCGGGCAACATCAGTTCCGGATGACGTCCTGCCGCATGGCCTTTGGCATGCGTGACGACGGCCGAGGGGACGAAGACGTTTAGCCACCCGGCTTTTCCGAGGCGGTCACCGAAATCGACGTCCTCCATGTACATGAAGTATCGCGAGTCGAACCCGGAGATGGAGTCGAAGGCGTCGCGTCGTACCAGCAGGCACGAGCCGGAAAGCCAGCCCACTGCGCGCTCGGTGACGGCCTCGTTCTCCTGACGGTACCGAGCAGTCCACGGGTTTTTCGGCCACACCGTGCCGAGCAATGCGTGCCCGACGCCCGAGGTGATGTCGGGCACGGTTCGCGCCGACGGATAGACGCTGCCGTCCGGTTCGAGGACCTTCGGCCCGAGTGCACCGGCCCTTGGCCACCGATTTGCCGCGGCGACCAATTCGTCGAGTGAACCGGGTGCCCATTGGACGTCTGGATTGGAAATCACGACAAATTCGATAGACGAATCGATCTCCGCCACTGCCCGATTTATCGCTCCGCCGTAGCCAATGTTTCCACCGGTTCGAAGCAGACGAACATGCTCGTACTTGGCATCAGCGGCCTCGGGGGCGCCATCGGTCGACCCGTTGTCGGCCATGATGACCTGGGGTTTTTCTGTCGTCGCCACGGCGAGCGTGCTCAAGAAATTCTCGAGATGCTCGCCTGGCGAGTAGGTCACCGTTACCACGGCCAGCTTGGGACTCACGCCGGTCAGCCTAGCCGTCCGCGGGCACTGCCCCGAACAAAGCTCACGCCAGAGCGGCGTGCAGAGCCTCTCGCCACGGACGCAGTGGCGTCATTCCCGCGGTAACCCACGCGCGCTCGGACAAGACCGAATATGCCGGGCGGGGAGCAGGGCGCACGAAGTCCGCGCTGCTGCACGGCCGCACCCGAGCCGGGTCTGCGCCGATCTCCTCGAACACAGCGCGTGCCAACTCGTACCAACTTGCCTGCCCACCATTGGTCACGTGGAATGTCGACGAACCCGTGAAGTCCCGCAGCGCGAGTTCGACGATCCCGCCCGCCAGGTCGAGGCTGTAAGTAGGTGACCCGACCTGATCGTCCACGACGTTCACGAATTCACGTTCGGCTTCGAGCCTTCGCATCGTGGCGACGAAATCCGAGCCGACACCGGAATACACCCACGCGGTACGGACAACCGCCACGTCTGCCCCGGACTTCCGGACAGCTACCTCGCCGGCCAGTTTCGTTCGTCCGTATACCGTCGCCGGACCGGTGGCTGCGTCGACGTCGTACGGTGTGCTCGCGTCGCCGGGAAACACGTAGTCGGTCGAGACGTGGATCAATCGCGAACCCACCCGCGCACAGGCTTGCGCGAGATTTCCCGGTCCGATCTCGTTGACGGCCTTCGCTGCCTCCTGGTCGGCCTCTGCGGCGTCGACAGCCGTGTACGCGGCGCAGTTGATCAGCACCGAACCGGGCGAGACGAATTCGTCGACGGCATGGCTGTCGGTGATGTCCAGCTCGTCGGATCCGACGGCCGTGACGGGAAGACCCGCCGAGGTAGCGAGGGTTTCGACACGGGTCCCGAGCTGCCCTCGGGCGCCGGTGAGCAGGATATTCGTCACACGGTTCAGTCTGGCACGCCGCGTCGAGGTACCCGCGGCCGAGCATCGGACCAGTAACCTGAAGGGGTGTCCCACCAGCAACCGCAGCGCCGCGCGCGTCCACGACCTGCGCCGATTCGGACCAAGACGAGCCCGGCTCGCGTAGCGGTCGCGGTGCTCTCCGTGCTCGTACTGCTGGTCACCGGGTTCGCATGGCGGGGTGTGGACTCGTTGAGGAACAGCCTTGCCACTGCCAGCGGCCTCGGCCTCGGTGGCGGCAAGGACGGCGCCATCGACATCCTGATGGTGGGAACCGACAGTCGCACGGACGCACACGGCAACCCGCTCTCACAAAGCGAGCTCGACTCGTTGCGCGCTGGCGAGGAAGTTGCGTCCAACACCGACACCATCATCTTGATCCGCGTCCCCAACGACGGAAGTTCCGCGACCGCGATCTCGATTCCCCGCGATGCGTACGTCAACGTCCCCGGTATCGGTATGTCGAAGATCAACGCCGCGTTCGGTGCCACCAAGGAAACCGAGCGACTGAAGTTGGTCAACAACGGGTCGTCCGACAGCGACGCCGACAAGAAGTCGACGGAAGCCGGCCGGACCGCGCTCATCGGAGCCGTGGCGAATCTGACCGGAATCACCGTCGATCACTACGCCGAAGTCGGTCTGCTCGGATTCGTCCTGCTGACCAACGCAGTGGGCGGAGTCGACGTCTGCCTCAACGCGCCGGTCGACGAACCGATGTCCGGAGCCAACTTCGCAGCCGGGAAACAGACACTCGACGGTGCCGACGCGCTGAGCTTCGTCCGTCAACGACACGACCTCCCCCGCGGCGACCTCGACCGGATCGTGCGCCAGCAGGTGTTCATGGCGTCCCTCGTCAGCAAGGTGCTCAGCGCGAAAACCCTCAGTGACCCCGGCAAGCTCAGTCAGTTGACCTCGGCCGTTCAGCGTTCCGTTGTGATCGACGACGACTGGGACATCATCGAATTCGCCAAGCAGTTGCAGAATCTGGCCGGCGGCAAGGTGCAGTTCGAGACGATTCCCGTCCTCGACATCAACGGCATGACGGACTACGGCGAGTCCATCGTCAAGGTCGACCCGAAGGCCGTCAAGAAGTACATCGCCGGATTGGTCGGCGCCGACAGCGAGGACTCGGACGAGACCTCCGAGGCACCGACCACGGTGAATGCGTCCTCGATCACGGTCGACGTCGCAAACGCCAGTGACATCGCAGGATTGGCCAGTGGGGTCTCCGAGGCCTTGAGCGCCCTCGGGTACAAGCAGGGTCAGGTCGGCAACAACACCGGAGCGGACGTCACCGAATCCACGGTGTTCGCAAAGTCTGCGGACGACGACGCTGCACTCGCAGTCGCCGAGGCACTCGGCGGCCTGACGGTCAAGGCCGATTCGTCACTGTCCTCCGGCAAGGTTCGTGTTGTCATCGCCGAGGACTACAGCGGACCGCAGTCCGCCGACGCGGTGTCCCCGTCCGGCGGGGTGTCAACCACCACTGAATCGGCGAGCACCACCGAGACCAGCCCCACCCCGGCCCCTCCCGGTCCCCCGATCGACGCAGCCTCCAACGGCCCGCGCTGTGTGAACTGAACCGCTGCGTAAGCTGATTACGTGCCTTCGCCTGTAGACAACCTGACCGATGCCCTTCTCGGACCGATCTTGACTGCCGACCCGGCCGGGCCTCGCGTGACCTACTACGACGACGCCACCGGCGAGCGCATCGAATTGTCTGCGAGCACGCTGGCCAACTGGGCGGCAAAGACAGCGAACATGGTTCGAGACGAGTTCGCTCTCGAGCCCGGCGGCAAGGTTGCCGTGCTGCTTCCCGCGCACTGGCAGAGCGTCGCTGTGCTGTTGGGTGTGTGGTGGGCAGGCGGCGAGGTGGTCCTCTCCCCCGACGCTGATGCCGAACTCGCTTTTGTCACTGCCGACCGCCTGGAAGATGTTGCGGACGTACCCGAAGTCGCCGCGCTCTCGCTCGACGCGTTCGGCAAGGGCCTGAGCGATCTTCCGCTCGGTGTTGCCGACTACGCGACCTCCATTCGAGTACACGGCGACCAATTCCGTAGCGCCGGAGCCGGTTCGGCACTGGAAGGCCGGTCTGTTGCGGACACGATCGACGCGGCCCGGGAATCGGCGAAGAACTCCGCACTGGCATCGACAGATCGTGTCCTCTCGAGCCGCACGTGGGAGACGGCAGACGAGTTGATCGACGGACTTCTGGCAGTTCTCGCTGCAGGCGCCTCACTCGTGCAAGTGGCCCACCCGGACGCGGAAGCTACCGCGCGCCGAGTGGGCACCGAAAAGGTCACGAAGCAGTTCTGAGTGTCAGCTCGCGAGAGCTGTCACCGGCGAGACCAATCCCGCCCGCCGAGCGGGGAGCAGTGACGCGATCACGCCGCAGATTCCGCCGATCAACACGATGGCCACCAACTGCACCCACGGGACTGCGCTGAGGGCGACGTCCTCGATCCCGAACACCGATGCGGTACCGGCTACACCGAACACCATCCCGAACAGCACTCCGATCACCGATGCAACTCCTGCCACCAGCAGTGCTTCCCAGATCAACATGGCTCGAATTCCCTTCCTGGTCAGTCCGAGTGCGCGAAGCAGTCCGGATTCGCGGCGCCGTTCGAGAACGGACAACGCCATGGTGTTTCCGACGCCGATCAAGGCGATCAACACCGCTACCGACAGCAACCCGGCAACCACCATGAGCATGGTGTCGAGGATCGAATCGAGGGCCGAACGCATTTCGGTCATTCCCTGAACTTCGCTGCCCGGAGCTTCCTGGCGTGCGAGTTCGGTGATGCGGTCGGTGGTGGCCAAAGCCTGTTCGTCAGTGTCCGTGCCCAACCTGACCCAGTACGAATCGGTGGTGGGCGCGGAGGCCGCTACACCGAGATCTCCTCGATCCAGCAGTGCTGGTTGACCTTTCACCCCTTCGATCACGCTGACGTTCACGGCGCCGCGATCCCCGCGCACCGTTGCCGTATCGCCCGCCGAGAGGTTGTATCCGCTCAGATCGGCCGGAGAGAGCACCAGTTGACCGGCAGCAGGTGCCGAGATCTCGGTACGCAGAACATCTTTCACCTGGGCAGCGTCGACACCGAATCCGGCCAACGAGCCGCGCCCGTCGATCGTCAGCTCGGCTTTTTCCAGACCGCTCACTGCGCCGACCCCGTTGACGGCGGCGATGTCGGTCCCCAAACCGGCCGGAAGGGGCGCCGAACCGGAACTGCTCACCATCACGTCGACAGGGAATTGGCTGTCCATCGCCGCGGGTGCAGCTTCCTTGACCGTCGCGATTCCCACGACGAGCGTGCTCGTCAAGGCGACGCCGATCAGCAGCGCCGTGGCAGTTGCCGAGGTCCGGCGTGGATTCCGGCCGGCGTTGCCTGCTGCCAGGCTGCCCACGGGACCGATCACCCTCGCCAACACTCCGCCGGCTGCATTGATCAGTGCAGGCACGATTCGACCGGACAGGGCTGCAATCCCCAGGAACGAGAACAGTCCACCGGCGGTTGCCGCCAGCACCTGCTGATTCGTCACGCCCAAGACGGTCATCGCGATGCCCGCGAGCAGGATCACTATGCCGAGAACCCGTCGGACCACCGATACCTGAACGCTCTCGGGCTTGGACTCCATCGGCTGCAGTGCTGCCAACGGGGACAGCCTCGTTGCCGCCCGACCGGGCGCAGATGCAGCGAGCAACGTCATCACGATGCCGACCGCAAGGCCGACCACCACGGTCAACGGAGTGACGCTGAGTGACGAAAGTGGAACCGGCACATCCGCAGCCGTGGCCACGCGACCGATCGCCCAGGCGAGTCCGATACCGAGCCCGACGCCGATCACCGAGGCGATCACGCCGACCGCCGCGGCTTCGCTGCGAATGCTCCGGCGAACCTGCTTGGCCGTGGCGCCGACGCATCGGAGCAACGCGAGTTCCTGAGTGCGCGCCGCGAGGAGCACGGCAAACGTATTGGCGATCACCAGCGCGGCAACAACAACGGCGATAGCGCCGAAGGCGAGCAGTACCGTGCTGAGGATCTTGGTGCCGCCCATGTACTTCGCTGCCGCGTTGTCGGTAGCTTCTTCGCCGGTCAGCACCGTGGAGTCCGCAGGCAACGCGCTCTCAACCGAATCCACCAACTGCTGCTGCGAGCGAGAGCCGTCACCGGCTACGCGGAATTCACGTTCGGCACTGTCTCCGGCCCACGCGCTCACTTGCTCGGCAGTGGTGAACACTTTCATCCCGCCCAGGCGCTGCGCCGAACCGGAGAGATCGACCAGTCCGACAACCTGCGCAGTAGGTGCAGCGGCAGCGACCGTCGAATCCCGTGCCGTGACAGTGATTCGGGCACCCACCGGTATACCGGAGTCCGCACTCACCAACGCCTGACCGAGACCGACAGGGAGCGAACCCTCCGACAGCTTCTCCCAACGCAATTCGGGGTTGTCGGCGATCGAGAGCGCGTCCCCGTAGGACGCACCCTTCGCCTCGGAATCGACACGAACGTACGTCGACACGTCCTCGGCCACCGCCGAGACACCCGGCACTGCGCTCAGCAAGGCTTCCGTCACGCCTGGACCGGAGGCGACAACGTCCGTGGTTTCGTATTGCGACGCAAGTGATTTACTCACACTCGCGTCAACCGTCGAGCTCAATGTCAAAGTCGCGACGATGTATCCGACCGCGATCACCACGGCAAGTATCGACGCCACATAGCGCCCGGCATGCGCCCGCGCCTGGGCAAACGCCAGACCCTTCATCGCAGTGCGCCCGAAGCTACGGGAACATCGGCCAGGTCGTCGGCACCGAGGGCTCGCATGGCACCGATCACCGAGTCGACAGTGGGAGCGTCGATCTCGCCGGCAATGCGCCCGTCTGCGATCAACACGACGCGGTCCGCGTACGACGCCGCCACCGGATCGTGCGTCACCATGACGACGGTCTGACCGGTCTCCCGGACACTGGTGCGCAAGAGACCCAGAACCTCTGTCCCGGAACGGGAATCCAGGTTGCCGGTGGGCTCGTCGGCAAAGATCACGTCGGGCTGCGGCAGTAGTGCGCGGGCGACGGCTACGCGTTGCTGCTGACCGCCCGACAACTCGTGCGGCAGGTGATCGAGACGCTGCGACAGGCCCAGCTTGCCGATCACCTCGTCCATCCACTCGGGCGAGGGTTCACTGCCCGCCAACTTCATCGGCAGCAGCATGTTTTCCCGAGCAGTGAGCACCGGTAGCAGGTTGAACGCCTGGAAGACGAACCCGATTCGCTCGCGCCGCAGTTCGGTGAGTTCGGTGTCGCCGAGTTTCGTGACCTCGGTGTCGCCCAGGAAAACCTGCCCACCCGAGACCGTGTCGAGTCCGGCAAGGCAGTGCATGAGCGTCGACTTTCCGGAGCCGGACGGGCCCATGATCGCGGTGAAGCGCTCGCGCCCGAAGTCCACGTCGACTCCGCCGAGCGCGTGCACCGTGGTCTCACCGGTGCCGTACACCTTGGTGACGCCGCGGGCAGTGATCGCCGACACTTCGGCTGGTTCCGTCGTGGTGTGCGCATGCATTCTTTTGCCCTCCGTAAAGCTTCTCGCTATGACGGAATCGACGTTATTGCAGCGCAAGTGGTCTCCGCGTCGGAGCGCGGGGCGATCTTGGAAAGCCCGGAGTCATCCCGGGGTAGGACTGAACAGAGCTGCTCGTCAGCCCTCGGTACCGAGGAGATCAGCGCGCCGGACAAGTCCGACCTGGAAAGCGAAGACGACTGCCTGCACACGATCACGTGAATGGGTCTTCGAAAGAACCCGTCCGACATGGGTTTTCACTGTCGTCTCAGAGACGTGGAATTTCGCGGCGATCTCCGAATTGGACAGCCCGTACGCCATGGCCTCGAGCACCTCGACCTCGCGCGGTGTCAACTCTTCGGGCAACTGCGCTTCGGGCGCCGAGCCTTCCAGGAGCGGTCCGACGTGTTGTAGCAGTCGCCGAGTGGCCCGGGCTTCGATCACCGCGTCCCCGCGGTGCACGGTGCGGATGGCGTCGAGCAACTGCTCCGGTGGCACGTCCTTGAGCAGGAATCCGCTGGCGCCCGCCCTGATGGCCGACATCACGTACTCGTCGTTGTCGAAGGTGGTGAGCACCACGACCTTCGGCGCATCGGGGTCGGCCAGGAGCCGACGAGTCGCCTCGATGCCGTCCATCTTCGGCATCTGGACATCCATCAGGACAACGTCTACATGACGGGCGGCCAACTCGGTCAACGCCTGCTGACCGTCCGAAGCCTCGACCACCACCGACAGATCCGGCTGTGAGTCGATGACCATTCGAAAACCTGCGCGGACCAGCTGCTGATCGTCGATCAGTGCCACTGCGATCGGAGCCTCGTTTTCGTCCATGCCACTCACCTTAAGACCTTCGGACGTTTCAAGACCTACCCAGACGTTCGTTCGTACGGCAGGACGGCCCGGACGCTGTATCCGCCGCCCGATTTCGGTCCGGCGGTTACTTTGCCTCCGTGCAGTTTGGCTCGCTCGGCCATCCCGATCAGTCCCTGTCCGCCTGGTGACGATTCGACCAGCGCGGCGCTGCCGCCTCGTCCGTCGTCGGTGATACCGAGAACGAGTTCGGTGTCACTCCACGTCATCTCGACGCTCGCCTGAGCTCCCGGCCCGGCGTGCTTGAGAACGTTCGTCAGCGATTCCTGAACGATGCGGTACGCCGTCAACCCCGCGCCGGCGGAGAGTTCACGCGGTTCCCCGCTGACACTGACGGTGATATCGAGTCCGCTGCTGCGCAACTCGTGGAAGAGACTGTCGATGTCGCCGGCACCCGGGATCACCGAGAAATCGCGTGGTGTGTCCTCACGCAGGACTGACAGAAGCGATCGCATGTCGGTCAACGCCTGGCGCCCGGTGGAGGCGATGGTTTCGAGTGCCTGAATTGCAGCCTGAGGATCTTTGGCCGCACTGTAGCGTCCGCCGTCGGCTTGGGCGATGACGACCGTCAACGAGTGGGCGACGATGTCGTGCATCTCGCGCGCAATCCTCGACCGTTCGCTGATCGTCGCGATCTCCGCTTCCTGCGCACGCTCGAGTTCGAGAAGCCGAGCACGCTCGGTCAGACCTTCCAGTTGCTTGGTGCGCACTCGGCGCAGATCACCGAACGCCCAGACCGCGAGCATGAAGATCATGACGGCAACGGACTGCATGACCTGCGAGGACACGGGGATTCCGTCGTAGCCGAAGTATCGAACGGTCCCGGCAATCGAGCCGAGCAACGCAAGCACCAGGCCTGTGAGAGAACTCCACCGTGCGCCGTAAGCAGCAAGTGCGTACAGAGAGATGGGAACTACGACGGCGGACGCGAGCAGCGTATTGCCGATGACGATCACGTGCAGAACCGCGAACGCCGCGATGACCATGCCGGAGAGTTCCGGCCGTGAGCGTCGCCATGCCAGCGGAACGGTCATGCCCAGCGAGATGAACACCGCAAGCGGACTCGCCTCGACCGCAACGACAACGCTGAACAGTGCGGCAACCGTCGCAATGCAGATGTCCACACCGCGAGCATGATCCGCGCTCCAACGGACGAAGCGCTCACTAGTCGGAAAACGAGCCATGCCGCCAACAGTAGCTTTTACTCAGCTTCGGCAACTTCAACTCAGGTGCGGTAACCGCCGTCTTCGAGTCCGGCCTCGATTTCGAATCGGTTCCGCGGCCCCCTGTGACGCAGTTCCTCACGGAGGTACAACAACCCGAATGCGATTCCGTACCTGGCCCATTGGTCTGCGTGAACGGCCTCGTGCCGAAGGACGGATCGAGTCGTGTTCCGCTGGGTGAGATATACACCACCGAGAGTTGTTCCGCCTCTGGCGAACCCGCGGCGCAGTCCGGAGGCGACAAAGATTCCGGACTCGTCGTCGAAGCTGATGTCCGCGCCGAGAATCCCGGCGTACAGCAGGGCGACGCGGGTGACGAACGCGGACTGCGCGGTGCCCCGACTCGCTCGGATCAGCGGCAGCCCGCGTCGTGCACACACGAGAAGATCAGCCCAGCAGTTTTTCGCGGAGCGCCTTGTCCTTGTCGAGGACCATCGACTCAAGGCTCTCCTGGAACGCCACCATCCGCTGCTGCAGTGCGGGATCCGAAGCACCGAGAATCCGAGCAGCCAGCAGACCGGCGTTGCGAGCGCCACCGATCGACACTGTCGCCACCGGGACGCCGGCCGGCATCTGGACGATCGAGAGCAGAGAATCCATACCGTCGAGGTACTTGAGCGGCACCGGAACACCGATGACGGGCAACGGCGTAGCCGAGGCAACCATGCCCGGAAGATGCGCGGCGCCGCCGGCACCGGCGATGATGACCTTGATTCCGCGGCCGGAAGCTTCCTTGGCGTAGTCGAGCATCCGCTGAGGCGTGCGGTGCGCCGAGACGACACCGACCTCGAAGCGGATACCGAACTCCGCAAGAGCTTCGGCTGCAGCTTCCATGGTCGGCCAATCCGAATCGCTGCCCATGATCAGGCCGACCTGCGCGCTCTCACTCACCGTGTACATCCCATCCGTCGGTCCAAACTGCGTACGAAAGCCAATGTGCTGCGCGCTCGGCGCGTTCCCGAACTGCGGCAACGTAATTCGGATCGTCGATGGATCCGGCGCCGCCCACGATGTTGACGTGTCCGATCTTGCGATCCTTGCGCTCACCCTTGCCGTACAGGTGGATCTTTGCGTCAGGCATCCGCGCGAACAGGTGATGGACACGCTCGTCCATCGTCATCTCGGGAGCTTCCGGCGCACCGAGAACGTTGGCCATCACGGTGACCGGCGCGATCGGCGACGTATCGCCGAGCGGGTAGTCGAGAACCGCGCGCAGGTGCTGCTCGAACTGAGAGGTGCGGGCGCCGTCCATCGTCCAGTGGCCGGAGTTGTGCGGGCGCATCGCCAACTCGTTGACCACGAGAGTGCCGTCGGTCGTCTCGAACAGTTCGACGGCCATCGAGCCGACCACACCGAGCTCCGACGCGATGCGCAGCGCCAACTGTTCGGCTTCCTCGGCAACGGCACTCGAAAGCTCGGGGGCAGGTGCGATCACGACAGCGCACTGGCCGTTGCGCTGAACCGTTTCCACGACCGGCCACGTAGCGCCCTGCCCGAACGGCGACCGCGCCACCATGGCGGACAGCTCCCGACGCATCGAGACCATTTCCTCGACGATCAGCGGAACACCCTTGTTGAGCTGCTCAGTGACGATGGCTTCTGCTTCGTCCTGATCGTCGGTGATCCAGACGCCGCGGCCGTCGTAGCCTCCGCGTGTTGCCTTGATGACGAGCGGCCAACCGTGTTCGGAGCCGAAACGCACGACGTCTTCCGCCCACGTCACTTCGGCGTACGCGGGTACGGGTGCGCCCAGTTCGGCAAGTTTGCGACGCATGAGCAGTTTGTCCTGAGCGAAGATCAGAGCCTGCGGCGGCGGCTGAACGTTCACGCCTTCGGCAACAAGAACCTCGAGGTGCTCGGTCGGCACGTGCTCGTGGTCGAAGGTGAGTGCATTGGAACCGACCGCTGCACGGCGGAGAGCATCGAGGTCGGTGTGGCTTCCCAATACGACGTCGGGACTGACCTGAGCCGCCGGTTCGTCCGCGGTCCCGGAGAGCACTCGGAGCGTCTGGCCCAGGGCCACCGCCGCCTGGTGCGTCATCCTGGCCAACTGTCCGCCACCGATCATGGTGACGACGGGCATGGATGCTTTTGCCGGTCGAGGGGTGGTCGGTCGGGCGGGGATCTGCGCGGGATCGTTGTTGCCGGTCACGGCTCTCTATGTTGTCATGTGCCGCGTTCGCCCGTTCATTCAGCGTTCCCAATCTGTGATTCTGCTGATGATTCCGCGGCAAATTGGTGGTAAAGCGGTTTCGTTTCGTAAACTCATCTGTTGTGCCATTTGTCGACGGGGTCATTGCCCGCATACCCCAACCGTTTCGTGACATCGCTCTGCGTCACAGCGAGCTGATCAAATTCGCGATCGTCGGCGGCACGACCTTCCTGATCGACTCCGGCATCTTCTACACACTCAAGCTGTCGATCCTCGAATCCAAGCCGATCACGGCCAAGATCATCGCCGGCGTCGTCGCGGTCATCGCGTCGTACATTCTCAACCGCGAGTGGTCGTTCAAGAACCGCGGCGGCCGTGAACCAGCGCACGAAGCTGCGCTGTTCTTCATCATCAGCGCCATCGGTGTGGTCATCAGCTTCATCCCGCTGTACATCTCCAGCTACGTCTTCAACCTGCGCGTACCCGAAGTGAGCTTGGCGACGGAGAACATTGCCGACTTCATCAGTGCGTACGTCATCGGAAACTTGCTGCAGATGGCGTTCCGATTCTGGGCCTTCCGCAAGTTCGTGTTTCCCGACGAGAATCCCGAACCGCTCGAACTGTCCGACACCACAGGATTGTCCGAAACCACAGCGCCTGACCCGATTATTCCTGAGGCCGAAGAGGAGCTCGGGCACTCCTGAGTTTTCGGTCAACGCGGTTCGCGGTGCGGAACGACGTCCGCGGGCGGAGCAGTGTTGGCCACCGGCAGGAAGACCGCGAACAGGGCAGGCTTACGCCGCTGCAGTTCCAATCGACCCCCGTCGGCTTCGATCAGAGCGCGTGCGAGCGCCAACCCGACGCCGGTGGACCCTGCCCCCGAGAACCCTCTGTCGAAGATATGGGGCGCAAGATCGTTCTCCACGCCGGCGCCCTCGTCGGTGACCTCGACGCACACCATCGAGTCACGACGAGACGAACTGCGCCCGGCACCGTCGATCAATCGGACAGACACCGTGCATGTGCCTTCACCGTGTTCGAACGAGTTGTCGACCAGAACGGAAACAGCTTCACGCAGACGCGAACCGGTGGTCGCGGCCATCACCGTGCGATCGCCTCGTAGGCGGAGCCTGCGCCCCTCTCCGTCGAACTGAGCCTGCCAGTCGCGGGTCACCTGTTCCAGCTCGCCGACTACCGACACCAAACTCGCCGATGACCCGCTGGTACGCGACGAGCGAATCAGATCGTCGATTCCGTCGGTGAGCCTGTCGACTTGAGCCATGGCTTCCTCTGCCTCGTTCACAACGTCAGGATCTTCGTGAACGGACAACTCGTCCAGGCGCAGCCGCACCGCGGTCAGTCGACTGCGCAGTTGATGCGACACGTCCGCGACCAGCGCGCGCTCTCGTTGCAGCCGCACGGAGATCTCCACGGTTGCCGCGTCGAGGACGTCGGAAACGCGGTCGAGTTCGGGGATGTCGTGCCGACGAGGATCTGGACGGAAGTCACCTTCGGCGAGGCGCGCCGCCCTGTCTGCTACATCCTGCAGCGGATCGGCAAGCCGACGCGCAGTGACCACGGCGACCACGGTGCCTGCCGTGATGGACAGAAGCACAAGTACGCCGACCGCCATCACCGCCTGCTTCTGCTGGGTGCGCAGGTTCTCCGACGGCACCTCGAGGCGCAACGAGCCGGAGGTGCCCATCGCGAGCGATTCGACGAGCGCGTTCTTGACCGTCGCCTCGCCGACGTCGACACGCGCAGCTCCGTCGACGGCAGTCGGATACACGACAACCAGGCGCCCGTCGTTGGGAGTGAGGACCTTGAGCGAATCGGTGTTCAACGCACCTTCGACGAGTCCGTTGGTCCCCTCTTGCGCAATGACCTCGGCGGCCATCCGGTCGAGTCGCACCCGGAGATCACTCCGCGTGACGTCCTCCACCCAGAGCCACGCCGTGTAGATCAGCGGAACCCCCAGCAGCAACGCCGTCATGATCACGACAGCGAGAATCGACTGCAATATGCGACGCCGCATGCCGGCAGTTCCTGATTCTCGAGAAGCTAATCGGTGTTGATTCGGAAACCGACACCGCGGACGGTGGCGATTCTGCGTTCCACGGCCGGGCCTTCGTCACCGATCTTTCGGCGCAGCCACGACATGTGCATGTCGAGTGTCTTCGATCCACGTAGCTCGACGTCGCCCCACACCTCGCGAAGGATCGTATCGCGCGAGACTACTTCCCCGGCATGCTCGAGGAGGACTCGCAGAAGTTCGTATTCCTTGTTGGCCAAGGCGATTTCGGAGCCGTTGACGAGTACGCGACGCGCCGCCGGCTCGAGCCTGATGCCACCGACCTCGACGATCGTGTCCTCGCGGCCACCGTGGCGACGCAAGAGTGCTCGCACACGTGCCATCAACTCGGCGAGACGAAACGGCTTACTGACGTAGTCGTCAGCGCCGGCGTCCAGGCCGACCACGAAGTCGACTTCGTCGGTCCTGGCGGTCAGCATCAGCACGGCGAGCGAGGTGCGATGCGCACGAATCTGTCGACACACTTCGAGGCCGTCCATACCGGGAAGGCCGAGATCGAGAATCAGCAGATCGAAATCACCTTCGAGCGCCTGCTGCAACGCAGCGGGTCCGGTCGGTTCGACCGTCACCGAATACCCTTCACGCCCCAATGCGCGGGAGAGGGGTGCAGCAATGGCCTCGTCGTCTTCGGCTAGCAATACGGCAGTCACACGAACAGACTACGGACAACACGCCTTTGCACGTTGATTACCAGCCATTTCGATCGTTCGGGTCGTCGTTTTCACCTGGCGGCCGCTGTGGCGGAGGCGGTGGTGGCTGCTGCGTGGAATCGAAAACCTGGTGATACAGCAGGGCGTGAACGTGCTCGACGTCCGGAATGTCGTCGAACTCGAGCGGATCGTCACTAGCAGAAGCGATGACCAGAGTTCCGGTCTTGAGCATTCGATCGATCAGGCCGTGGCGGAACTGAACATTGCTGATCCGCCCCATGGGAATGTCGATACCGGTGTGCGTGAGCACTCCGTGGCGGATGAGTACACGTCGATCGGTGACGATGAAATGCGTGAACTTCCAGACCGTGAACGGCGCAATCGATCTCCACGCCACGACGGCGAGCCAGACGATTCCGACGGCGATGGACGACACGGCCCGAGCCGTGCCGTCCAATCTCGTCTGAGCGAGGCCCAACAAGAACCCGGCGACGGCCGTGGCAAGCACGAACGTCAGCGCCGGAAGCACCAACATCTTCCAATGAGGATGGCGATGCAGTATCAGTTCCTCGTCCTGAGCGAGGGCGTCTTCGGGATATCCCATGACGGGAAGTCTGCCATCCCGCACCGACTTTCAGGCACACCGACTTTCAGGCACACCGACTTTCGGGCGGACGCTCAGGGCTGCGCGATCTTTCGCAGCACCAGCGGGGTCACGACGATGATGATGCCGTACAGCACCATCCACACACCGACCACGATGCGGAAAACGTCGAGTGAAAGTTCCGGCTGCAACAGGACGATTGCGCCGGCGACGATGCTGATGACTCCGAGCACTATCGAGAGCCCGCGATCAACCGTGTGGCCGGATGCCGCATCGACCAGGTCGAGCACGCCTCGGAATACCCACCACGCGCCGATCACCAATGCGATCAGGACCACGGTCTGCAAAGGGCTTCGGAGAACGAGGAATCCGAGGAGCACTGCCAACGCTCCGGAGATCGCGACCAACGTCCGGGTTCCACCCGTAGCCGTCACGTCCGCGAACGAACGGATGATCTGGACGAGTCCGAATCCGAACAGCTGAATCGCAATGACAACCGCCACCACGAACAGGGTGGCGTCCGGCCACGCGAGTACCGCGATACCCAGGCCCAAGGTGAGGACACCGAGCAGCACCGTCACGCCGGTGAGTACGCGGCGGGCGCTCTCGGCCGTCTCGGCTTCGGTCGGAACAACGATCGGTGTGGTCATGACGCCCCTAGGCAGCTAAGTAAATCCCGCAGTCGAGTGAAATGAAGGACGGACGGTTGGTTCGAAACAGGTCCGGGCCAAAAATTAGCACTTTGGTGCCAGAAAATCCGGCAAGGCTCACGATTCGGTTACCGGGGCGGCCCGAAGGTGTGTGATGTCACCCGCTGCGACCGCAAAGGTCTCTCCTTCTGCTCCCTCGATTTCGATGACGACGCGGCCGGAAGTGTCGACGTCGGTCGCGATACCGAACACCTCCTTGTCGCCCGGCAAAACCGCGCGGACTCGTTTACCCAGCGTCCCGCAGCGCTGCCGGTACTCGGCAGCCAACACAGATGTATCCCATTTCGATGATTCCCAAGCACGGAATTGCGTCGCCAACTCACGGGCGATTGCTCGAACGAGGGTGTCACGGTCGACGGTCGATGCTTCTTCGATCAGGAGCGATGTGGCGGTCGGGACGGGCAGTTCCTCGACACCCAAGCTCACGTTCAGTCCGATGCCCACCACCACCGCGGGATCGGGCGCCGTCCTTGCCACCTCGGCCAGAATTCCGGCCACCTTCTTGTCACCGATGAGAACGTCGTTCGGCCACTTGAGTTCTGCGGGCACTTCCGCCACGTTGCGCAATGCATCGACGACCGCGATTCCCGACAGCAGCGGGAGCCAGCCCATGTCTGCGAGATTCATTCCGGGCATCGACAACAGAACCGACATCGAGATCTGCGCTTGGGGCGGACTCACCCAAGTGCGCGAATGCCGGCCGCGCGCACTCGCCTGATATTCGGCGATCAGAACATGACGGTCGGCATCCGGATCTGCCGCTCGCGCAAGGAGATCCGCGTTCGTCGAACCGGTCTCCGCGACCACGTCGAGGCGGTTCCAGAAAACGCGCGCGTCGTCGTTGTCGCTGCGCACGAGTGCGCGGCGTAGGGCATTGCCGTCGAGGGGCGGTCGGTTCAAGTCGGTCCACATTGCCCCAGCCTATGACGACGGCGAGAATGTACTGGTCAGTAGCTTGAGCCCGCGAAACCGCGACAATCGGACCTGCCTTCGAAGCCCCCCACACACTCTCGTTAAGCTCACGTCCATGACCACTGTCCAAGAGCCGAACGCGCCGGAGGCGGCGGCCGCACCCGATATCCACACGACCGCGGGAAAGCTCGCGGACCTGCGGAATCGCCAAGCCCAGGCGCAGGCACCGAGCGGCGAAGCCGCCATCGACAAGGTGCACGCCAAAGGCAAGCTGACCGCCCGCGAGCGCATCACCGCCCTCCTCGACGAGGGCTCCTTCGTCGAACTCGACGCACTGGCACGGCACCGAAGTGTGAACTTCGGTCTCGCTGACAACCGCCCGGTCGGCGACGGCGTCGTCACCGGTTACGGCACCATCGACGGCCGCGACGTCTGTGTCTTCTCGCAGGACGCCACCGTCTTCGGCGGATCGCTCGGCGAAATCTACGGTGAGAAGATCGTCAAGGTCATGGACCTCGCGATCCGCACCGGTCGCCCCCTCGTCGGCATCAACGAAGGTGCAGGCGCGCGCATCCAGGAAGGCGTCGTCTCGCTCGGTCTCTACGGCGAGATCTTCCACCGCAACGTCCAGGCCTCGGGTGTCATCCCCCAGATCTCACTGATCATGGGACCCGCCGCCGGCGGCCACGTCTACTCCCCCGCGCTGACCGACTTCGTCGTCATGGTCGACGAGACCTCCCAGATGTTCGTCACCGGCCCCGACGTCATCAAGACGGTCACCGGTGAAGACGTCACGATGGAAGACCTCGGCGGTGCTCGCACCCACATGGTCAAGTCCGGTGTCGCCCACTACGTCGCTTCCGGCGAGCAGGACGCACTCGACTACGTCAAGGACCTGCTCAGCTACCTGCCGTCCAACAACCAGGCAGCAGCTCCCCGCGGCGAGATCACCGACCCCATCGTCGGTTCGATCGAAGAAAGCCTGACCGCCGAGGACATCGAACTCGACACCCTCATCCCGGATTCGGCCAACCAGCCGTACGACATGCACGAGGTCATCCGTCGCATCCTCGACGACGACGAGTTCCTCGAGGTCCAGGCCGAGCGCGCGATGAACATCATCGTCGGTTTCGGTCGCGTCGACGGACGCTCGGTCGGCATCGTCGCCAACCAGCCCACCCAGTTCGCCGGCTGCCTCGACATCGACGCGTCCGAGAAGGCCGCTCGCTTCGTGCGCACCTGCGACGCGTTCAACGTCCCGATCATCACCCTCGTCGACGTTCCCGGCTTCCTCCCCGGAACCGAGCAGGAATACAACGGCATCATCCGCCGCGGCGCGAAGCTCCTCTACGCGTACGGCGAAGCAACGGTCGGCAAGATCACGGTCATCACCCGCAAGGCGTACGGCGGAGCGTACGACGTCATGGGCTCCAAGCACATGGGCGCCGACGTCAACCTGGCATGGCCCACCGCTCAGATCGCCGTCATGGGTGCATCCGGAGCAGTCGGATTCGTCTACCGCAAGCAGCTTCTCGAAGCCGCCAAGAACGGCGAAGATGTCGATGCATTGCGCCTCAAGCTGCAGAACGAGTACGAGGACACACTCGTCAACCCGTACGTCGCCGCTGAGCGCGGATACGTCGACGCAGTCATTCCCCCGTCGCACACCCGCGGACAAATCGTTTCCGCATTGCGACTGCTCGAGCGCAAGGCCGTTTCCCTTCCGCCCAAGAAGCATGGGAACATTCCCCTATGACCGCAACCACCGAGGACATTCTCAGCGAAGATGTCGCACTGGCGGAGACTGCACCGACCAACGGTGCAGTCGTCGAGGGAAGCGCGACGGACGTTTCGCTCACCGAGCTGACCGAGACGTCGACCTCCGACGCATCGGTCATCAAGATCGTCAAGGGTTCGCCCACCGACGTCGAGATCGCGGCACTGGTCAGCGTGCTCGCTGCAGCTGCCGGCAGCGGTCAGGCTCCCGAGTCCAATGTTCCCGCGGAGACCTGGGGCGATCCGACTCAGTTCCACCGCACGCGTGCGCCGTTCTCGCCGTACGCGTACCTGAACCCCGCGATCCGTCGCAGCTGACAATCAGTATCTGCTGACGTGACTCAACTGGTTCTAGCTTCCGCGTCCCGGGCACGCCTCGCAGTTCTGCGGGCGGCCGGGGTTTCGCCGCTTGTCCGTGTCTCCGGTGTCGACGAGGACAAGATTGCCGACAACCTCGGCCCCGACGCCGCTCCCGAAAAAGTCGTGACGGTGTTGGCCGAAGCCAAGGCCGCCGAAATCGTCCCCGGCCTCGCCGCCGACAATCTCACCGACGTCGTGGTTGTCGGGTGCGATTCGATGCTCCTGATCGACGGGCAGCTTCAAGGTAAGCCGGGCAGCGTCGATATCGCCCGAAAGCGATGGGCTGCAATGGCCGGTCGCAGCGCCACCCTCTTGACCGGGCACTGTGTCCTGCGCGTGGCCGACGGGCGCATCGTTCGCATGGCCTCGGATCACAGCGCAACGGTCGTTCATTTTGCGCAACCTTCCACCGAGGACCTCGAGGCATACCTGGCAACGGGCGAGCCGCTCCAAGTTGCCGGAGCATTCACCCTCGACAGTCTCGGCGGCTGGTTCGTGGAGAGGATCGAGGGCGATCCCTCGAGCGTCATCGGTATCGGATTACCTTTGGTGCGAACACTTCTCGAGCGCGTTGGAGTTTCCGTCTCGGATCTCTGGCGTACGCAGAGCATCTTCTGACGCGTTTTCTCCAAGCCCGTTTTCCCCAAACACGTTTTCTCCAAGCACCACTGACCAGCTTCGCATCGGGTCCATGCCGATGCGAAGCTGGTCTTTTTGTTGTCCCTGAAGAGGTTTGCGACTTCAGGTTTTGAAGGTGGTGTTCGCCGGCCGCGGGTGCTGCCCGGGGTCGATGGAGAGCGGCGGGATGAACCACGGTTTGTTGTCGACGCCGATCCGGATTTCCCACTTGCCGACGAACCCCGATTTCCGGTGCATCAAGCGGTGATGTGAACGGCACAGTAGGACAAGGTTGTTCATCACCGTCGGACCACCGTTAGCCCAGTGCCGGATGTGGTGCGCATCGGTCCACGCCGGTACGCATGAACACCCTGGGAACGCGCAGCCCTTGTCGCGGGCAATCAACGCCACTCTCTGTTCGGCGTTGACCAACCGTTTTCCGGGTCTCGCATCCAACGGCGCGCCGTGAGCGTCCAGCAGGACGGTCGAGAGGAAACAATCACACCCCAACAACCTCGTCTGAGACACCGACAGCGGTCCCAACCATGGCATGTGCCCGACATCAAGATCCGACGGAGACTCTTCACCATCAGAAGGCGCGGCGGCACAATCCCGATGCTCAGCCAAATCACGGGCGTTGATGTGCACGTTCACATGCGGTCGTTGACCACCATCGGTTCCGGTCTTGGCGCAGTCCAGATATCGGCGGATCAGTTCGGTGAACCCGTCCGCGGTCCGCTTTGCTGCGGACCGGGCGTCGGGGGTTCCGTCCGGTGCTGGGGTCGGCATCGTCAGGTTCGACAACGCCGACAGCAACATTTCGCCGGTGAGAGCGTCGAAATCCCCGCGCACCACCACCCGACCGTTCAAGGTCGAAGCGATGCGGAGCTCGTTGCGATCCACATCTTCGGCCGGCGGAATCTCATCGGATTCGAAAACGCGCTCCAACGTCGCGATCACGTGCCGCACCTTCGTCGTCGTCGCCTCCACCCCCGACGCAGCCGCCAACAACAAATCGATGCAGCGTGGCATTGCTTCCTCCGGCATCCCCTTCCTCCGGCATCCCCTTCGGCGGGGATTCACAGAACGCGACGATCAAGACGGCGTGATCGAACGAGCAATCCCCATCATCGAAGCCTGCCGCCACGGCCGGGAACGGGCGCAGCGCGGCGCCCAGGGCGGCGATCTTCTTCCCGTCCCGAACCTGCAGCATCGTGTTCGCCGCCAACCATGACCCAACTCCGCGGCTGGCGATCACCTGATCATCGGGGCGCATCGCCAGTTCGTCGACCACCGCCACCCGAACGGCTTCCAGCCGCAGAATCTCCGCACTCGCCTCGATAGCAGCCTTACGCAACTCGGCAGCAGACAACTGCCACAGGCGTCCGCGTAACCCCACCGCAGAACCCGACACCACTTCCGATGACAAGACACTCATAGAATCCCCCGATCCCCTACACACAGGATACTCGAACACCCGTTCGAGTCAAGGGCAAATTCTCAGACTGGCGAATTGACCCGAGGTAGGGCAGTCGACGCCAATCCGATGCCGAGCGCAATTGCTGCGATGATCGCGAGTACACGGCGCTGAGCTTCGAGAAACGCTTCGCCGGCAGCGGCCCGAGTGGATGCGTACGCGGCATCAACTGCTACCTGAACGGATTGACCCCCGGCACCAGCGGAGCCGTCGCGGCGACATTGCGGCGCCACCTCCATCGGTGTTCCCGATGCCAATTGACTTGTCGCACAATCGACAAAGGCCTTTTCTGCGATGTCGACGAGACCAGGGGCCACGCCGGCCGCTTCGAGGTATGCAACGTATTCAGGCCGCTCCCCCTGCACCGCTTGCGGAGCCTGCCCTGCCACGAGCGAGAAGAACACCACGCCGATCAATGCCAGTCCGATGGAGCTACCGACCTGCTGAACGGTCGGGAGAAGCCCGGACACCGAACCTGCGTGCGCCGGCTCGACCGTCGCGAGGATCGCGGTTTGCAGAGGTGCCACGAACAGTCCCAGCCCAGCGCCTCCCAGAAGCAGTGGCCCGGCGAGCGCCAGCCAGCGCGGATCAGTTCCCTCGTGTTCGAGGATGACCGACAATGCGATCAGCGAGCCGGCAAAAACCACCATCCCCAGAATCAGGACACGGTTTCCGAGCATCCGGTACACCGCCGATGAGAGAACTGCCGCCACACCCATGCCGACGGCCCACGGCAGGGTCATCACTCCCGCTCTCAGCGCGGAGAATCCGAATCCGAACTGGAGCGTCAAGCTGATGGTGAAGATTAGCGAAGTCAAGGTCCCGAAGAACACGAAGGCAAGAATCGCACCGATGGCAAAGGCTCGGTCGCGGAAAAGCTCGAGACGAAGGACGGGATCGCCGCCTCGTTTCCCCAGACGCGATTCGTAGAGCACAAAGGCCAATGCCACCGGCACAGACATCGCGAGCATCACCACCAGCCCTGCCGGCCATCCACGCGCCCTCCCCTCGGCCAGGGGAAGGATCAGCAGGAACAGCGCCAGCGACGACAGCGCAGCGCCGATCAGGTCGAGTGAGCGCACATGCTCGGCGCGAGCATCGACGAGATGGAAGAACCCGAGGATCAAGGCGGCGATACCGATGGGGACGTTGACGAAAAAGATCAGCCGCCAACCCCAGTCGAAGAGATTCCATTCGATGAGCAGCCCGCCGACCAGGGGTCCACTGACCGTTGCCAGCCCTATCGTCGCTCCGTAGATCCCGAACACCCGCGGATGCCTCGCCTTCGGGAACAGACCCGAGATGATGGCAAACGTCTGCGCCGACATCGAACCGGCCGCCAGCCCTTGCAGGCCGCGGAAGACGATCAACATCGTCGCGCTCTGAGCAAGCCCGCACAGCAACGAGGCTGCGACGAATACGGACAGGGCGGTCAGAAACACAACCCTGCGACCGAACAGGTCCCCCAGCCGGGCCGCGGTGATCAAGGAACACGCGAAGGCCAGGATGTACACACTGACCATGAGCAACTGCGCTGAGACGCCGGCTTGAAGATCGACGGCGATGCTCGGTAGCGCGACATTGACGATGGTTGCGTCGAGCAACTGCATGAACGCCGCCGCCAGACTCGTGGCCAAACCGAGCCAGGGCGTCAGAGAAGTTGATCGCCGTCCGCCCTTGTGGTCGGCGCCGACAGCGTCACCTAAAGGGTCCGGAAGCACCGAATGATCCTAATCGACACGACCCTTCTAGAACCTGTTCTTGTTTAGATTGTAGTATTTCGGACAATTCAGTCCCGCAGATGGGATAGTTCGTCGTCTGCCCATTTTCAGAGCAGGCTTCTCGACGACACACGCAGGAGTTCTACTCGATGGATCTGAACTTGATCACCCATTGGCACCCGCTTCCTGGACGGGTAATCGAATGGGGCGTCACGCATGCTTCCGCTCAGCGAGCCGCCGAAGCCGAGATCGACCGAGAACTACCCCCGACCACGATGCAGGATCGCCACCTGCGACGCGCCCGCGTCACCGCAGAAAAGGGCGATCCTCAGTCTCCGTGGATCGGTATCGCCTTCGATTTCGCCGGAACCCTCGACCGCGACGCCATGACGCGAGCCCTGCAGCGATACGTCCGACGCCACGACACACTGCACAGCTGGTTCTCCTTCGACGAGGCCACCACCGACGCAGCGGACACCTCGTTCGAGGTCCGTCGACACGTCGTGCCGGTCGAGAGCATCGAACTCGAGTACCGCATCGGCGACGACGTCTCCGAAGCCGAGGCGATTCGCGCGCTCGTCGCCACCAAATTCGCCACGGAAACCAGCGCGCTGCAGTGGCCGGCATTCGTTTTCGGCGCCGTCGAGCACGATCACACGCACACGGAAGCCGAGCCGAGTTTCACCCTGTTTCACGCCGTCGACCACGCTCACTCGGACATGAACTCGATGGTCCTGATGTACGCAGAATTGCGTCAGCTGTATGCAGCGGAAACGACCGGGACACATCCCGAGCTAGGCCCTGCGGGAAGTTACGCGCAGTTCGGCCGAGTCGAGCAAGCACGGACAACCGAGCTGACGATGCAGTCACCCGAAGTACACCAGTGGCTCGGTTACCTCATGCGCAGCGGCGGCTCGTTCCCCGGATTTCCCCTCCCGCTCGGCGCCGACGACGCCCCCAAACCGGCTATCGGTTCGCGATTCGACCTGGCCGACGACACCGAGTGCGAAAAATTCGGTGCGATTTGTAAAGCCAACGGCGCCAACTTCATCGGCGGAATTTTCACCGCCCTCGCGATCGCGGAATTCGAACTGGCCGGGCGCGACAAGTACATCGCTCTCTCGCCGGTCAGCACGCGAACCGAGGCCGACTCGTTTGCGCAGGGTTGGTACATCAATCTGATCCCCGTCGGCATCGACGTCGACGACAAACGACGTTTCACCGAGTTGGCGAAAGTCGGGCAGCAGGGTTACCACGACGGCAAGGCACTGCTCGATGTCTCTGTGCAGCAAGTCATCGACCTGGTTCTGTCGAGCTTGGCCGACTCGGATTCCGCTCCCGGCGGACTGTCGAAAACGCTCACCCCGCCGCCGATCGTCTCGTACATCGACGGTCGACGCATGCCGGATCCATACAGTTACGTCGAGACGAAGGCAACGGGAATCGTCGGCGGCAAAGAGACTCAGATCGCGTCGATGTGGATCAACCGGATGCACACCGGTACGTGGATCGCCGTGTCACACCCCGACACCCCCATTGCCCACGAGTCGGCCACCCGCTTCGCCGAGCACGTCTCCAACATCATCAAAACTGTTGCAGCTCAGGGCGACTACTCGTTCTCCGCACCAGAGGGAGTGTCCTGATGCATGTCACCTCGATCGATCGATACGGACTCGAGCCCGGAATCGTCACCGAATGGTCGCTCCAACCCGCTGACGGCGCCGTCACGGAGTCGGAGGTACCACCGTCGTACAACCAGCATTTTCATCTCGAAACTGCGCGAACACACGGCATGGGCCGGAGTGTGTGGATGGCAGCCGCATTCGACCTTCCCGGCGAACTGAATCGGCCGGCACTCGATCTCGCACTGCGCCTGTTCATCAGTCGCCATGACACGCTGCACACGGGATTCGAGGTGGGCGAGTTCACCACCACCCGAATGGGACTCGACCCTGACGGCACACACATCGAGACTTCCGAGCCTCTGAAATTCGATTCCACCGAAGAACTACGAGCGCACCTCAAGAAGCGATTCACGACGGTGTGCGATCCCCTGACCTTCCCTGCCTACACGTTTGCCACGGTCGAACGCGAAGAGCACTACACGGTTCTGAGCGCGTTCGATCACACACTCGTCGACGGCTATTCGTTGGTCATCGCCCTCGGGGAACTGCGACAGATCTACGAGGGACTGATCGTCCTCCCCGAACTCGGCGACCGCGAGGCCGTCGACGCAGTGATGAACCGGCTGGGTGACCCGGGAAGTTTCGTGCGGTACTGCGAATTGGAGGCCGACGCTCTGCTTCCCGTCGACAACGACCCCCGAATCCGCGAGTGGGCCAGGTTCTACGAGATCTGCGGCGGTACATCGCCGAGCTTCCCCTTGGATCTCGGCGTCGAAGGAGGAAAGCCCGCGCCGCAGGGCGCCGATGTGCGCGTGCTGCTCGACGAGGAATTGACGGCGACGTTCGACGAGATCTGCCTCTCCGCCGGCGGTAGCGTTTTCACCGGAATCCTCACTGCGATGGGCCTTTCCGTTCACTCGTACACTGGGCAGTCGACACTTCCGCTGCAATTCCCGCTCCACATCCGCAAAGATCCGCGATGGGCCGACGCGATCGGTTGGCTCACCACGAGTGCGCCGATCACGGTGCAGATCACTCCCGATACGGATTTCGGTGCATCCCTTGCACATACGCACGCGTCGTTCCGAGTTGCGTTGACGCTCGAAGGCGTCACCATGGCTCAGGTCCGAGATGCTTTGGGCGACAAGATTCGACGCACGCGCACCGACGTCTTCATGGTGTCGTACATCGACTACCGCAAACTTCCCGGCACCGACGATCACGATCTCCTCAATGCTCATCACATCAGCAACGTGACGGTCGCCGACGATGCCCAGTTCTGGATTTCGCGGACGAACCGCGGTCTCTCGCTGCGCTCTCGCTTCCCGGACACCGACACCGCAAACGAAACCATGGTGAATTTCCTCACCGAACTCGACCGGATTCTGAGAGAGGTCTGCGCCCGGGGCGTGACGCCGATCGGAAGTGTCACCGAACAATTGAGAGATTCGAGCGTCGGAGCAGGAACACCGAGAATTTAGTTTCGGCAACGGGTACGAGCAGGCAGAACCTGCTTCCAGGCGTCTCGCCTTGCGCACAGCGCATAGAATCGATCAAGTCCGTGTTCGAACCGAACGATTCGTCTTCAGGAGTACGCCCGTGCCCGTTGCCCCCGATCCCTCCACCGCGTTTGCCGAGTTCGCGCATCCCGACCGGTTGGTCTCGACGGAATGGCTCTCGGCGAATCTCGGTGCGCCGGGTCTCAAGGTCGTCGAATCCGATGAAGACGTGTTGTTGTACGACGTCGGCCACATCCCCGGTGCCGTCAAGATCGACTGGCATCTCGACCTCAACGATCCGGTCACCCGCGACTACATCGACGGCGCAAAGTTCGCGGAGTTGATGAACCGCAAGGGCATCAGCCGCGACGACACCGTGGTCATCTACGGCGACAAGAGCAACTGGTGGGCCGCGTACGCACTGTGGGTCTTCACCCTGTTCGGCCACGAGGACGTCCGCCTGCTCGACGGTGGCCGCGATGCGTGGATCGCCGAGAACCGCGACACCGCTTTCGACGTTCCCGACATCACGTCGACCGATTACCCGGTCGTCGAGCGCAACGACGCTCCCATTCGCGCATTCAAGGACGACGTCCTCGCACACTTGGGCGACGGGCCGCTCATCGACGTGCGATCTCCGCAGGAGTACACCGGCGAGCGCACCCACATGCCCGACTACCCCGAAGAGGGTGCGTTGCGCGGTGGACACATCCCCAGCGCTCTCAGCATTCCCTGGGCGAAGGCAGCGGCCCCGGACAGCCGCTTCCGCACCCGCGCGGAACTCGGCGAGATCTACGGCGACCTGTCCGCCGACGACGACATCGTCGCGTACTGCCGCATCGGTGAGCGTTCCAGTCACACCTGGTTCGTGTTGACCCATCTCCTCGGCTACCCGAATGTTCGGAACTACGACGGTTCCTGGACCGAGTGGGGCAATGCCGTGCGCGTCCCGATCGTCCAGGGCGAACAGCCCGGCGCCGTTCCTTCCTCCGTATCGGCGTCATGAGCGCTCTACCTTCGGCTCTGGCCGAAATCGTCGAAGACTTCGCAGCCGTCGGAGCCTCGGACAAGCTCACCCTTCTCCTCGAGTTCAGCCGAGAACTGCCGCCGTTGCCGGCGGAGCTCGAACAGAGCGCGATGGAGCCGGTCCCCGAATGCCAGTCGCCGCTGTTCCTCTCGGTCGACGATTCGGACCGCGACAACGTTCGCCTGTACTTCAGCGCTCCCCCCGAGGCTCCCACCACGCGTGGTTTCGCATCGATCCTCGCGCAGGGGCTCGACGGTCACAGCGCCGACGAGATTCTCGGTGTACCCGACGACTTCTATTCGGCACTCGGTCTCGCAGAAGCTGTGAGCCCGCTCCGTCTGCGCGGAATGTCGGCCATGCTCGCGCGCATCAAGCGGCACTTGCGGGGCTGAAAACATGGAGTTCACCGAACTGGCCGACTATGCGATTCCGGCCGGCGCACTCGTCGAATGGTTGCCGTGCGCAACCGGGCCCTGGGTTCCGGATCCGCGGCCCGTCTCCTACATTCACGAGGCACATCTCAACCGTTCCGCTGCCGGCGCAGGCGACAAGTCTTGGCTGGGAACAGCTTTCGAGATTTCCGGCCCGCTCGACGTCGACGCCTTCCGAGTTGCACTCGGCCGGTGGATCGACCGTCATGAAGTTCTGCGCTCGCATACCGTCCTCGAACCCTCGAGCGGCGAGATCACCCGGCACACCGTCCCGATCGGCGGCATCGACATCGGGGTCGTCAGCCACGGCTACGACGCGTCCAGCCAGGACAACTTCGATCACCTTCACCGCCTGTTCGACGACTACGCGTCGCCGCACAGTTGGCCGTCGTACGTCTTCGCGACGTTGACGCCGCGCGGTGGCGACGGTCCGTTCACCGTGTTCTTCGCAGCGGACCATTCGATCATCGACGGGTTTTCCATCGTGCTCGTCGCTCACGAGATCGCAGCGCTGTACCGCGAGGCGACGACCGGCAGTGCGGCGAATCTGTTCCCCGTGGGCAGCTACGTCGATTTCGGTGCCGTCGAACGCGAGCAGATGGCCGACATGGAGGCCGAAAAGGCTGCGGTCGAGATCTGGCGCGGCGCGCTCGGCAGTGACGGATTACCCCAGTTCCCGCTACCGATCGGTGAACGTGGAAACGAATCTCAGAACGGCTTGTCGACCTGGCTTCTCGACGCCGACCAGTCCAAGGCCTTCAGTTCTACGTGCGCAGCCTCTGGCGTGGGGTATTTCGCCGGACTGCTCGGCGGCCTTGCCGCCGTGGGTCGTGAAGTCGCGGCTGCCGATCGATTCGAGGTCGTGACGCCGGTTCACACCCGTAGCGCCCAGGAATGGGCGGGTGCGCTCGGCTGGTTCGTCGGACTGTGCCCAGTCGAATTCGTGGTCGGATCGGACTGTTCGTTCGGCGACCTCGCGAAGCGCGCCGCCGACTCGATCGCTTCGGTCAAGCCTGCCGCCGCTGTCCCGTTCGATCGGATCGGCGAGCACCTCGGAACGCCCATCCGACCGCGATTCGTGGTGTCCTACATGGACGTTCGCTTTGTACCCGAGGCCGCTCAATGGCCCGAGTGGAACGCCAGAGCACTCCGAAGCAAGGCATACACGCACGACGTCTACATCTGGATCAACCGCACACCCCAGGGCCTCAACCTCGCAGTCAGGTACCCAGGCAACGAGACGGCGAATGCCGCGGTCCACGCCTACGTGGCCGCACTGCGCCGGACCGTCGAAGAAATCGTCACCGAACCGGACACCGGCACCCCCGACAGCTACTCATCGGTAGTTTTCGAAACCGTTTCCTAAGCCGGAGTGGGCTTTAGCGATCCGGTTACAACCAGCCCCGAAGCGATGCATACACTCCGAAGTGATGCCAATCCCCCGATGGTGAAATCCCAGAGGAATACACCGCGGAGACAGACTATGCGAACCACAGGAGGCTCAGTGCCCAGTCATGCCAGCGCGCACATTACGAAGGTGCTTGTCGCGAACCGCGGTGAAATCGCGGTACGGGTCATCCGGGCGGCCAAGGATGCCGGCTACGGCAGCGTTGCCGTCTACGCCGAGCCCGATGCAGAAGCGCAGTTCGTGAAGCTCGCAGACGAGGCATTCGCCCTCGGTGGACAGACGTCCGCCGAGTCCTACCTCGTGTTCGACAAGATCCTCGACGCAGCCAAGAAGTCCGGCGCCGACGCCATCCACCCCGGCTACGGTTTCCTCTCCGAGAACGCCGACTTCGCCCAGGCCGTCATCGACGCGAACCTGATCTGGATCGGTCCCTCGCCGCAGTCCATCCGCGACCTTGGCGACAAGGTCACCGCTCGCCACATCGCGGAGCGTGCGAAGGCACCGATGGCGGCCGGCACCAAAGATCCCGTCAAGGGCGCCGACGAGGTCGTCGCATTCGCCAAGGAATACGGCGTCCCGGTTGCGATCAAGGCTGCCTTCGGTGGCGGTGGACGCGGCATGAAGGTCGCCCAGACCATCGAGGAAATCCCCGAACTGTTCGAGTCGGCAACCCGTGAGGCCATCGCAGCCTTCGGTCGCGGCGAGTGCTTCGTCGAGCAGTACCTCGACAAGGCCCGCCACGTCGAAGCTCAGGTCATCGCCGACCAGCACGGCAACGTCGTCGTCGCCGGTACCCGCGACTGCTCGCTGCAGCGTCGCTTCCAGAAGCTCGTCGAAGAGGCTCCGGCCCCCTTCCTGACGGACGACCAGCGCGCACGCATCCACGCGTCCGCGAAGGCCATCTGCAAGGAAGCCGGCTACTACGGCGCCGGAACGGTCGAGTACCTGGTTCAGGGCGACACCATCTCCTTCCTCGAGGTCAACACCCGCCTCCAGGTCGAGCACCCCGTCACGGAAGAGACCGCGGGCATCGACCTCGTGCGTCAGCAGTTCCTCATCGCCAACGGCGAAGAACTCTCCATCAAGGAAGATCCCACCCCGCGTGGACACTCCTTCGAGTTCCGCATCAACGGTGAAGACGCCGGACGCGGCTTCATGCCTGCCCCCGGCCCGGTCTCCGTCTACCGCGAGCCCACGGGCCCCGGCGTTCGCGTCGATTCCGGTGTTGTCGCCGGCGACGTCATCGGCGGACAGTTCGACTCCATGCTCGCCAAGCTCATCGTCACCGGAGCCACGCGTGAAGAAGCCCTCCAGCGGGCTTCGCGCGCCCTGGCCGAGTTCGAGATCGACGGCCTCGCGACCGTCCTCCCGTTCCACCGCCACATCGTCGAGAACCCGGCATTCGTCGGTGACGGCGAGAAGTTCGACATCTACACCAAGTGGATCGAAACCGACTGGGAAAACCCCATCGAACCGTACGCCGGTTCCGGTGCTCCCGCGGACGACGAGGACGAGGCTCTGCCGCGTCAGAACGTCGTCGTCGAGGTCGGTGGACGTCGCGTCGAGGTTTCTCTCCCGGGTCAGTTCTCGCTCGGCAACGGCGGCGGCGCTGCCTCCGGTGCTATCCGCAAGAAGCCGAAGGCGCGCAAGCGCGGCGGCGCCGGCGGAGGTGCAGCATCGGGTGACGCTGTCACCGCTCCGATGCAGGGCACCGTCGTCAAGGTCGCAGTGACCGAAGGCCAGGAAGTCGCCGAAGGCGATCTGATCGCGGTTCTCGAAGCGATGAAGATGGAAAACCCCGTCAACGCGCACAAGGCCGGTGTCGTCACCGGACTGTCCGTCGAGCCGGGTGCAGCAATCACGCAGGGAACGGTTCTCGCTGAACTGAAGTAAGGCCTCCTGCCCCGTGCGCCTTTCCGGTAGTCCCCACTACCGGAAAGGCGCACAGTCGTTTGAGTAGGCTGTAACGATGGCTGACGTCCCCGACATTCGCATCGGCACTGCAGAACGCGAGCAGGCACTCGATCTCCTGAGCGAGCACTTCGCTGCAGGGCGCCTCACCGTCACGGAATTCGACGAGAGAAGCGGAATCGTCAGTGCCGCAACAACTCGCAGTGAACTCGTGCCGGTGTTCGCCGATCTACCGGGCAACTATCAAGCCCCCGGCACAGCTCCCCTGTCGATGGTGACGCCTCCCTACGCACCGGCGGAGCGAGGGTTCAACCCCGACTGGTCCGGACGGATCATGGCCGTCATCCCGATTCTCGCGGTGATCCTGTTCTTCGTCACCGGTACCTGGTTGTGGTTCCTCGCCATTCCCCTTGCCGGTGCGCTGCTGTTCGGCACCGACAGGGAACGCAAAGCCAAGCGCCGCCGCGAGCGGGGCTCCGACTGATGGAGCCGATCGAGATCAACGCAGGTGGCTGGTATCTGCGGGCGTTGCGCGCAGACGAGCGTGTGGACGACCGCCCAGCGCTTGCCGACGGCGGTATCACCAACCCCGAGTACGTGAGTCAGCGGAGCGTTCAGTGGCACGAAAACAGCGTCTACTCCTGGGCCGTCTGCCAACCCAACACCGGTGAGCTCCTCGCCGAGGTCGTTCTGACGCCTCTCGACTCCACTGCCCTTCTCACCGGCTGGGCCCGCGACGGGCACACCGAGGCACTCGCGACAGCTGCCGAGGCCGTCACGAGGTTCGCGGAAGGTGCACTCGGACTCGTTGTCGTCGAGGGGCAGACGAATTGAAGAACAGCCGATACTGGCCGCTGGCGATAGCCGTGGTCATTGCTCTGATCATGCTGTTCTCTCCGGGCTCCACCGTGCCGTCGAGCCCGGAGAACACCGACAAGATCACCCACACGTTGATGTTCGCGGTGTTGGCGATCACCTCGCTGCACGCCCGGATCCCGGCGTGGCTCACGGCGGTGTGGTTGGTGATCTTTGCCGCGACATCGGAGGTTCTTCAAGCAGCGCTGCCCATTTCGCGTTCGGGTTCGATCTGGGACGGCACCGCCGACCTGCTCGGCATTGCCATCGGAATCGGTATCGTCAGCCTCGTGATGCGGCGTCGAAGCGCCCGCGACGACGAGCCGAGCAGGTCCTGATCAGCTGAGCAGGTTGCTCCGCAATTGTTCCTGGGTCGACGCGTCGATCTTCAAGCCGTCGGTGAAGTAGGCCTCGATCGATCCGTGGACCTGCGCAAGCTCTGCCATCGACGCCTCCAGGTACTCGCGCCTGACACCGAGGACACCTTCGAGCAGGGTGGGGTCGATACCCTTCGCCTCGAATCGTTCGAGGAGTGGCGCGAACATCGGCAATAGAATCTTGTTGGTTTCGAGGTAGTCTGCGAAGACCGCGTCCTCGGAGGCACCCAGGAACAGCAATAGCGCGGCCGCTGCCCAACCCGTGCGATCCTTGCCCGTGGTGCAGTGAACTAGTGCCGGCGAACTGGACGGCTGCGCCAAGTCGACGAACAGTTGCCGGTACGACGCGACTGCACTCGGCAAGGTCACGAAATCGCGGTAACTTCCCTGGAAGTATTCGAGTGCCTGGCCGCTCCCCAACGCTTCGGCAGCGAATGCCGGGTCGGCGATCATCTGCTGCATCTGAGCTGGAATGGCGCGATACTGCTTGTCCGCCAACACGTCCAGGCCGAGTTCCCGGATACCGTCCGGTGTCAGGTCCGGCGCCGTCTCACGTTCGGATTCGGTGCGCAGATCGTAGATCGTGACGATTCCCAGATCGGCGAGGGTCTGTGCGCCCTCCGCACTGAGCGACGCCAGGTCCGTGGAACGAAACACGCTCCCGGTGCGAACGGTGCCACCGAAGCTCGATTCGGGGCCACCGATGTCTCGAAGGTTCGCCAGTGACGGTACGACGGAAGACAAGTTCGGAGTATCGGTCATACCTATGAATGTATCGGTCGCCAGATAGCGTGATTAGGAAAAGGGTGGCCGGAGAAACAAGATCGAGACACATCATCTCCCGTAATTGCTGCGCTACAGATCCGTAACATGCTCAAGTAATCCTGTGGACATGCCTACAACGAATTCCAGTGGTCTCGGAGCCTTCGATGCGCTCGGTGACCACCAGGCAGTCGCGGCGCTGCTCGAGTGTTGCCATTCCGCCGTATGGGCACAGGAAATCGCCTCGTCTCGCCCGTTCACCGATCTGGAAGCTCTGTTCGACAAAGCAGATGCGGTGCTGGCCGAGCTTGCCGAGTCCGAGATCGACGACGCTCTGTCCGGCCACCCACGAATCGGTGAGCGAAGCGAGAGCGCGTCCTCGACCCGGGAACAGTCAGGCGTTTCGTCCGCGACAGAAGACGAACTCGCGGAACTTCGGCAGAAGAACGCCGAGTACGAGGACAAATTCGGCCATGTTTACCTGGTCTGCGCGTCGGGGAAATCTGGAACGGAGCTCCTCGACATCCTTCGAGGTCGTCTCCGAAACGACCCGGCGACCGAGCGTTCCGTGCTTCGAACCGAATTGGCCGCCATCAATCGGATCAGACTTGCCCGTCTGATCGATTCACTCGCCGGAGGCGCAGCATGAGCAAGTCCCTGAGCACGCACGTTCTCGACGCGACGACGGGCAATCCCGCGGCGGGGATTCGCGTCGAACTTCGTGATCGAGGCGGCACCACGATCACCACTGCCGAGACCGATTCCGACGGCCGCATCCCCGAACTTGCTCCGGGCGGCCTGACCGCCGGTCACTACACCCTGACTTTCGACACCGGAACGTATTTCGAGACCAACGGACAAGAGAACTTCTACCCGGAAGTGACAGTGACCTTCCGGGTGGACGACACCGCACGGGGCTATCACGTCCCATTGTTGCTGTCGCCCTTTGCTTATTCCACCTATCGCGGGAGCTGAACACGTGACTACCGAAAACATCACAACCGGCAACATGACGACTGGCAGTACGAACACCGACCGGTTGAGCGGATCCATCGAACTCTCGGGCCACCAGTACGGCAAAGCGGAAAATCGGGTAGTCCGAATCTATCGCGATACTCCTCGTCACGAGATCCACGACATCAACGTCTCCACCTGCCTGCGTGGAGATTTCGCCGACGCGTACCTCACCGGCGATCAGTCGAAAGTTCTGCCGACCGACACGCAGAAGCAAACGGCCTATTCCTATGCCAAGGAAAAGGGTCTGATCTCGATCGAGACGTACGGACTCGAACTCGCCCGTCATTTCGTCGACGACATCGAACCAGTCAGTGGCGCACGGATCGAGATCGAGGAATATGCCTGGGAGCGTGCGGTTGTCGACGGGAGCGAGCACGACTACACCTGGATCCGGAAGGGTCAGGAAGTTCGAACGGCGTCGATCACCATCTCCGATACCGGGACATGGGTGATCGGCGGCTTGAAGGACCTGGTGATCCTCAAATCGACCGGTAGTGAGTTCTCGGGTTTTCTCGAAGATCCGTACACGGTTCTCGAGCCGACCGACGACCGGGTCATGGCAACGACGTTGGTCGCCCAGTGGCGCTTCGTCACCACCGACGTCGATTGGGAATCGGTCTACGTGGGCATCAAGGCACAGATCGTCAAACAGTTCGCACAGGTACATTCACTTGCCCTGCAGCAGACGCTCTTCCACATCGGTAAGGCAATTCTCGAGGAATTCCCGATCATTGCGGAGGTTCGACTCTCGGCACCCAACAAGCATCATTTCGAATATGCACTCGGCCGCTTCGGTGTGGAGAACGACAACGAGGTGTTCCACGCTGCGGATCGTCCCTACGGGCTGATCCAAGCTGCGGTCAGCCGATCCGACGCGCCGGACGCGGGACCGTCCTGGACCACCTATGCCGGTTGGTTGTCGTGACCGAATCAGCCCCAGGGGCAACACTCGTCGTCGCAGGCGCCCATGTGGTCACGATGGACGGTGACCGCTCCGAGTACTCCGACGGCTATGTGGTGATCTCGGGCAACAAGATCATCGACGTCGGCGCCGGAAAGCCACCCGAATACCCGGGTGCGCAGGTGGTCGACGGGAGTGGTTGCCTGATCACGCCGGGTCTGGTCAACACACATCATCATCTCTACCAATGGATCACCCGAGGCCTGGCCGCGGACTCGACGCTTTTCGAGTGGCTGACCACCCTGTACCCCGTCTGGGCGGGTATCGACGCCGACGCCGTACACGTGGCGGCCACGGGCGGGCTCACCTGGCTGGCAAAGACCGGGTGCACGACCACCACCGACCACCACTACGTCGTTCCCCGCGATGCCGGGGACGTTTTCGAGGCCGAGATCAATGCTGCCGCACAGGTCGGTCTCCGATTCCATCCGTGCCGTGGGTCGATGGATCTCGGCCAGAGTTCCGGCGGTCTACCACCGGATCACGTCGTGGAGAACCTCGATGACATCCTGACCGGAACGCAGGCCGTCGTCGATCGCTGGCACGACCCGAGTCCCGGATCGATGCTGCAGATCGCGGTTGCACCCTGCTCACCCTTCTCTGTGACGGAGTCGTTACTCCGCGAGTCCGCGACGCTGGCGCGTGAAGCAGGTGTTCGGATGCACACGCATCTGGCCGAGACGTTGGACGAGGAAAGCTTCTGCAAAGAGCTCTTCGGTTGCACACCTGTCGAATACATGGAACGCGTCGGCTGGGTGGGCCCGGACGTCTGGTACGCACACGCAGTCCATCTCGACGACGCCGGTATCGAGACGATGGCGCGAACCGGAACTGCGGCGGCGCACTGCCCGACCTCCAATGCGCGACTGGGAGCCGGTATTGCCCGTGCCGTGGATCTGGTGAACGGCGAGGTCACCGTGGGCCTCGGTGTGGACGGTGCGGCGAGCAACGAAGCGTGCAGCCTGATCGAGGAGTCGCGTCACGCACTTCTGTTCGCTCGTGCCAAGGGCGGCCCGCAGGCGATGACCGTGCGAAAAGCATTGGAACTTGGCACTGTCGGCGGCGCACGAGTTCTGGGCCGAGAGAGCGAGATCGGATCGATCGAGGTCGGGAAGCTTGCCGACCTGGCGGTGTGGAAGCTCGACACCGTCGCCCATGCCGGCATCACCGATCCGGTGGCGGCGCTCGTACTCGGCTCGACTCCCCCGTTGAAGTTACTGCTCGTGAACGGTCGAATCGTCATTGCCGACGGCCGAGTCACCACCGTCGACGAGGATGTCGTGGCCTCGGATGTCGCACGAGCACACCGCGACCTCCTCGGAAAGGCGTGACGGCGCGATGGATCTGCACAGTGTCGACGAAGTACTGGTGCCGCGAAGCCGAGCCGAGATCCCCTGCGCATCACCCGGAATCGGGTTCATCGGCGGTGGCACCTGGCTCTACTCGGAACCGCAGCCACACCTGACCACGCTCGTCGACCTGTCGGGCCTCGACTGGGAAGCCGTCGAGGTCAGCGATCACGGTATCGAGATCGCGGCCACCTGCACCATCGAGGAACTCTGCCGCGCCGAACTACCCGCGTCGTGGACCGCCGCACCGCTCTTCCGGCAGTGCGCCGACGCATTGCTCGCATCGTGGAAAGTGCTGCGATACGCGACAGTCGGCGGTAACATCGCACTGTCCTTCCCGGCCGGCGCCATGACGACGCTGTGCACTGCCCTCGATGCCGATCTGACGATCTGGCGCCCGGACGGAACCGAATACTCGTTACCCGTAGTCGAATTCGTCATCGACGATTCTCGAAACGTCCTCGGCCCCGGCGAGATCATCCGCAGTATCCGGATTCCCGCACATGCACTGACCGCACGTACCGCGATGCGGAAACTGGCGCAGACGTCGCTCGGGCGCTCGGCCGTCGCCGTGGCCGGCCGGTGCGGCGTCGACGGTTTCACCCTGGCGGTCACCGCTGCCACCCGGCGTCCGTACGCTCTGAAATTCGACAAGCTCCCCGACACCGCTGCACTCGCGAATGCGTTGCGCATCAGGATTCCGGAAGACGCCTACTTCACCGATGTTCATGGAACTGCGCCATGGCGGCAGGCGATGGCTGCGCTCCTCGCCGAAGAAATCCGAGGTGAACTGGAATGAAGTACTCGGTGGACGGAGTTCCCCGCGACGACCAACCCCGCCCTGGGCAGTGCCTGAGAACCCTCCTCCGCGAGCATGGAACGAACTCCGTCAAGAAGGGGTGCGACGCCGGGGACTGTGGGGCGTGCTCGGTGCTCGTGGACGGGCACCCGACCCACTCGTGCATCTTTCCAGCCCATCGCGTCGACGGCCGCGAGATCGTCACCGCAGCCGGTCTCGGTACACCGGAGAGTCTGCATCCCACTCAACAGGCCTTCGTGGATGCGGGCGGCTTCCAATGTGGTTTCTGCACAGCAGGAATGGTGGTCACGGCATCGGCACTGTCTCCGGAGCAGAAGACCGATCTCACCTGCTCGATGAAGGGCAACCTGTGCCGCTGCACTGGGTACAGATCGATTCGTGACGCCCTGGCGGGTACTGCGAACACGGAGACGGCCGCGTTGGGCTCGGCCCAAGGCCGTTCGATCGCCGCGCCGGCTTCCACTCGAATCGTCACGGGTACCGAGCAGTTCACGATGGACTTCGCCCCGGGCGAGATGCCGAACGGCTTGCTTCACACCGCGGTGCTCGGGAGTCCGCACGCACACGCGCACATCACCGGGATCGACACGGCAGCAGCCGAAGCGGCGCCAGGCGTCGTGACGGTACTCACCTTCCGTGACAGTCCGGACGTGTTGTTCTCGACTGCTCGGCACGAGGACCGCAACGACGATCCCGACGACACACGGGTGTTCGATCGCACTCTCCGTTTCCGCGGCCAACGCGTCGCCGCGGTCATCGCCGAAACCCCTGAGCAGGCTTGGCGTGCCCTCGCCCTGATCGAGGTGGATTACGAGGTCGTCGACGCGGTTTTCGAACCCGACCGTGCGCGCTCCCCCGGCGCTCCGCTCCTGCACGGTGACAAGGACGAGAGTTCCCGGATCGCCGCGGCCTCCCGCAATGTGGTTGCAGCACTTCACGATGGTGTCGGTGACCTGGATCGCGCGCTGCAGGATGCGGCTGCCGTCGTCGAGGGCACCTGGCAAACCGCACGGGTCCAGCACGTGGCATTGGAAACCCACGGCGCAGTGGGATGGCTCGACGAGGATGACCGCCTCGTCATCAGAAGTAGCACGCAGGTGCCGTTCCTGGTTCGGGACGAGTTGGCCCACATCTTCGACCTCGACCGCAGCCGCATCCGCGTGTTCGCCAAGCGGGTGGGCGGAGGTTTCGGCGGGAAGCAGGAACTACTCACCGAGGATCTGGTCGCACTGGCCGTCCTGCGAACCGGCAGACCCGTGACCTACGAGTTCAGTCGAAGCGATCAGTTCACCCTCGCACCGTCGCGGCACCCGATGCGGGTCTCGGTACGTGCCGGCGCCGACGCCGACGGCACCCTCACCGCGCTCGCCATCGACGTCCTTTCCGACGCCGGGGCGTACGGGAACCATTCGATCGGAGTCATGTTCCACGGTTGCGCCGAATCCATGGCGGTCTATCGCGCTGCGACAAAACGCGTCGACGCCGAGGCGGTTTACACGAACAACGTTCCGTCCGGGGCCTTCCGTGGTTATGGACTCGGTCAGATCATCTTCGCCGTCGAGTCGGCCATGGATCAGCTCGCGGAGCGTCTCGGCATGGACCCCTTCGATTTTCGGCGGCGCAACGTCGTCCTGCCTGGAGACGACTTCGTCGACTGGCACATCGAAGACGGCGATCTCGAGTTCGGCAGCTACGGGCTGGACCAGTGCATCGACCTCGTCGACGGTGCGCTCTCGAGCGGACGCGGAGAACAGGCACCGACCGGGTCCCGTTGGAAGACCGGCCAGGGCATGGCGATTGCGATGATTGCGACGATTCCGCCGCGCGGTCACTTCTCCGACACCTCCGTCACACTCGAGGCCGACGGTCGGTACGTCGTGAACATCGGGACCGCCGAGTTCGGCAACGGAACCACCACGGTTCATCAACAGATCGCTGCCACGGAATTGCGGACGACAGTGGATCGCATCAGGATTGTTCAATCCGACACCGACGCCGGTGGATACGACACCGGAGCGTTCGGGTCGACGGGAACGGTAGTTGCCGGAAAGGCTCTCCTGATCGCCTGCGAACGCCTCCGTGAGCGGATACTGACCCGCGCTGTACGAGTGAGCGGGCACGGAGCGCAGGTCCGCGATCTTTCGCCGAACGGGGTCGAATCCTCGCTCGGTTGCATCGATTTCCCGACACTGCTCGAAGGCGGCCCGCTCACCGCGGACGGCCGTCACGACGGAACACCCCGCTCGGTCTCCTTCAACGTCCACGGTTTTCGCGTCGCCGTCGACACGTACACCGGCCGGGTGAAAATTCTACAGTCCGTTCAGGCCGCCGACGCCGGAACCGTCATGAACCCGGCCCAGCTCCGAGGGCAGGTGGAAGGTGGTGTGGGACAAGCCCTGGGCGCTGCACTGTCGGAGGAAATCGTCATCGAGGAAGGCCGGGTGATCAATCCGCAGCTGCGCAATTACCACGTTCCACAGATCGGGGATCTGCCGATCACCGAAGTACTGTTTGCGGACACGTACGACAAGCTGGGGCCTTTCGGCGCAAAATCGATGAGTGAAGCACCCTTCAATCCGGTGGCACCGGCGTTGGCAAACGCAATCGCGAATGCGTGTGGAGTTCGGATGTACTCCACTCCGATGACACCGGACCGGGTGTGGGGCGAGATGCAGAGACCCTAAGTCTCGCGAGCAAGTACGCGCTCGACTGCATCGACTGCGTCGTCCAGCTCTCCGGTGGTCACGGTCAACGCGGGCCGGAATCGGATTCCCCTCTTCCCGGTGGGCAGAATCATCACGTGCTCGTCTTCTCGTAGTCGCTGCACGACGCGATCGCGAAGGTCGCTGTCTGCCAACGTGATCGCGCACATCAGCCCACGACCTCGCGGCTCCGTCGCCGCCGCGTACTGTTCGCAGACTTCGGTCAACCGGGCAAGGAGATGCGCACCCGTGAATCGCGCCCGGTCGATCAGTCGGTCCTGCTCGATGACTTCGAGTATTCGCCGGGCACGAACCATGTCAGTGAGGTTGCCACCCCACGTCGAATTGATCCGGGAACTGACGTGAAACACGTTGTCGCGCACCTCATCCACGCGACCACCAGCCATGATGCCGCACACCTGCGTTTTCTTGCCGAAAGCCACCACATCCGGATGCAGACCCAATTGTTGGTAAGCCCAGGCAGTTCCGGTGATTCCGCACCCGGTTTGCACCTCGTCGAGAATGAAGAGGGCGTCGTTTTCGTGGCACAACTCCTGCATCGCCTGCAGAAATTCCGGTCTGAGGTGATGGTCGCCGCCCTCACCCTGGATCGGTTCGGCGATGAAACAGGCGATGTCGTCGGGGTTGTCGGCAAAAGCTCGGCGCGCTTGCCCCAGAGCTTGCCTCTCGGCAGCTTCGACATCGCGGCCGTCTGCCAGGTACGGCGAGTCGATACGTGGCCAGTCGAACTTGGGGAATCTCGCAACCTTGCCCGGTTCGGTGTTGGTGAGCGACATCGTATATCCACTGCGGCCGTGAAAAGCCTCGCTCAGATGCAGGACCTTCGTCCCCAGATCTCCTGACAATCCACGACTTTCGTTCAACCGACTCTTCCAGTCGAAGGCAACCTTGAGCGCATTTTCCACCGCAAGGGCTCCGCCGTCGACGAAGAACAAGTGTGGAAGTGCCGAATCCCCCAGGACGCGAGCGAAAGCCGCAACGAAGCGCGCCATGGGTTCGGTGTAGATGTCGGAATTACTCGGCTTGTTGGAGGCCACGACGGCCAACTCCCGCTGGAACTCCTCGTCGCCTGTGATCGCCGGGTGATTCATCCCCAGGGCGGAAGAGCCGAAGAAACCGAACATGTCCAGAAACTCGGTTCCGTCCCGCAGGTCGCGGAGATAGGAACCCCTCGACCCTTCGACGTCGAGAATCAGATCGAATCCGTCGACGAGGATGCTGGCCTTCAACACCTCGTAGACCGGAAAGAGCGCACTGTCACCGAAGTCTCGCATCGCAGTACTCATACGCGAAGATTATGTCAATTTTACGAAAGTGTCGATAGAAGACCGTAAAAGTTACTGAACACCCGTCATTCGTCGTAAAAAGTTTGTAGGATGATGGTGCTTCGTGTGTTGACGTTGGCTGCCGTACGGATCTCCTGCAGCAATCGCTCCAACGCCCGAGGTGACGCCACCCGGACCAGGAGGACGTAGCTTTCACTCCCGGCTACCGAGTGACACGAGACGACCGCCGGCAGATGACGCAAGCGAGCAGGCGCATCGTCGGGCTGCGAAGGATCGAGAGGAGTGATGGCGACAAATGCGGACAAATTGTGACCGAGTGCCTCCGGATCGATCTTCGCCGAGTACCCACGAATCACCTTGCGAGATTCCAAACGACGCACTCTCGACTGGACTGCGGAGATCGAGAGTCCAGCCTTCTCAGCAAGACTCGCGAGAGTGGCACGCCCGTCCAAGACCAATTCGCGCATCAAAAGACGATCGGTTTCGTCGACCGGAACACCGGCAACGTCACTGGTTTCTGTTTCTCGCACCTGCGCAGGCTAACGCAATCGGACATTCGTATGGTTGAAACCTGGGAGCTACGTGCACGGTTCGCTGCGACACTTGCACGGATGTACGGCGAGGAGGTCCCCGCTTACAACACGCTGGTTGACGTAACGCTGCAGGTGAACCGTAACTTTGCCGCGGCACATCCGGATTCTGCGGAGCGTCTGGGCACTCTCGCGCGGGTCAGTGCCGAGCGTCACGGGGCCATCAGGCTGGGCACCCTCGACGAACTGCGTGACGTGGCCATCGTCTTCGGCGGATTCGGTATGTTTCCGGTCGGCTACTACGACCTCCGGCTCACGGACTCCCCTATTCCTGTTGTCTCGACAGCATTTCGTCCGACCGATCCCGCCGAACTCGCCCGGAACCCGTTTCGCGTTTTCACCTCGGTACTGACCATCTCCGATTCCAGGTTCTTCGACTCCGACCTCGAGCGTCGGATCACTGCGTTTCTGCGTCGCCGCACCCTGTTCTCTCCCGAACTTCTTCAATGGGCACGGCAATCGAGCCGCGAGGGCGGCCTGCCAGAGCCCGAGGCGACACACTTCGTCGACGCGGCGACCTCCGCGTTTCGGCTCGGCACCGACCCCATCGACGCGGCCTGGTACCGCGAACTTGCCGCGATCTCACCGGTCGCTGCAGACATTGCGGGGCAGGGCTCGACACATGTCAATCACCTCACCCCGCGGGTACTCGACATCGACGAGTTGTACCGCCGAATGACCGAGCGCGGCATCACCATGATCGACCGCACTCAAGGCCCGCCGAGATGGAGTGGACCGCCACTGCTTCTGCGGCAGACGTCGTTTCGCGCATTGGCCGAAGACAGGCGCTTCCGCCGGCCGGACGGATCGATCACCACAGAACCGGTCCGCGTCAGATTCGGTGAGGTGGAGGCCCGCGGTATCGCATTGACCCGCAGCGGTCGAGAGATCTACGACCGACTGATCACCAGGCCGGAGGATGCACACTGGGACAGGGAATTTCCGCACTCCGAAGACGGGCTCGATGCGGCGGGGTTGGCCTACTTCACGTACCGAAACGAAGGATCGACGCTCGTCCGCGATCCCATCGTCTACGAGGACTTCCTACCGGCCTCCGCGGCCGGCATCTTCGCATCCAATCTCGATTCGGTGACCGGATTCGTTTCCGATGCGCCCGGCGCCGAATACGGGCAGGATCGATTGGAGGGCGCCATCGACCGCACCATCGAAGATCCGTTCGAGCTGTACCACGCACAACAAGAGGCGTCACGTGCCGCGCTTTCTCCCGCCTACAACCACAGCCGCCCATAACCACTGCCGCCTACAACAACAGAGGACTCCCCAGTGAACCTGCCTGATTCTTCGAGCCTCGCCGATCGCGCCGAAAGCGCCCTTGCCGCGTGCGGTGTCGAGTGGCCCACCGGCGACCTGAGCGCACATACCCCGATCACCGGTACGCAACTGCGTACCGTTCGGCAGCACTCCGCTAGAGAAGTCGACGACGCCGTCGACGCGGCGCATCGCGCGTTCCTCACCTGGCGCACCGTCCCCGCTCCGGCGCGCGGCGCGGTCGTGCGCCGGCTGGGCAGCCTTCTTACCGAGCACAAGGAGGACCTCGCGGAGATCGTGACCCTCGAAGCAGGCAAAGTCACCTCGGAGGCTCTCGGCGAGGTACAGGAGATGATCGACATCTGCGAGTTCGCCGTCGGTCTCTCCCGGCAGCTCTACGGACGCACCATGCCGTCCGAGCGTCCCGGACACCGGTTGACGGAAACGTGGCACCCTCTCGGCGTTGTCGGAGTCATCTCCGCGTTCAACTTTCCCGTCGCGGTGTGGTCCTGGAATACCGCCATCGCTCTCGTGTGCGGCGACGCCGTCGTCTGGAAGCCTTCGGAGACCACGCCGCTGACTGCACTGGCATGTGACGCCCTCCTACGACGCGCCCTCGCCGACTGTGATGCACCGATCGACGTGCACCAGTTGATCATCGGCGGACGCGATGTCGGTGAGGCCTTGGTGGACAACCCACTGGTGGCCTTGGTCAGCGCCACCGGTTCCGTGCGAATGGGCCGCGCCGTGGCTCCGCGGGTCGCCGAACGCTTCGGGCGAAGCCTCCTCGAGTTGGGTGGCAACAACGCCGCAGTCGTCACACCGTCGGCAGATCTCGAGCTTGCCGTACGCGGAATCGTGTTCTCCGCCGCCGGAACTGCGGGGCAGCGCTGCACCTCACTTCGTCGGCTCATCGTGCACGAGTCGATCGCCGATCATATCGTCGAGCGCGTTGCGGCCGCGTACGCCCAGCTAGGGGTCGGCAGTCCCTTCGATTCCGGTGTTCTGGTCGGGCCGCTGATCAACGAGGCTGCGTTCGAAGCGATGCAGAAGTCCCTCTCGGCCGCGCGCGCCGACGGCGGCACCGTGGTGTGCGGCGGCGACCGCGTCGGCGATTCCGGGTTCTACGTGACGCCCGCTCTCGTTCGTATGCCCGCACAGACCGAGGTGGTACGGGCGGAGACGTTTGCACCCATTCTCTACGTCTTGACATACGCCGATTTCGACGAGGCCATCACGCTGCACAACGGTGTACCTCAGGGACTTTCATCCTCGATCTTCACACTCGATCAGCGTGAAGCCGAGCGTTTTCTCGCCGCCGACGGCTCCGATTGCGGTATCGCGAACGTGAACATCGGAACGTCGGGTGCGGAGATCGGCGGCGCTTTCGGCGGGGAGAAGGAGACCGGTGGCGGTCGCGAGTCGGGTTCGGATTCGTGGAAGGCCTACATGCGCCGAGCCACCAATACCGTCAACTACTCGGACCAACTGCCGCTGGCTCAAGGCGTCGAGTTCGGCTGAACGCCTGCTGGGCGAAATCGGTGATCGCGTCGATCAGCTCCGGGAGCGCCGACAACTGCGGTGCGTGATCGGTGTCCAGGCTGACCACCTGGGCGCCGGGGACAAGTCTCTGCATGGCACGTTGAGCCTCGATCGGCACGGTTCGATCCAGGGTGCACTCGACATAGCGCCTCGGCACGGTTCCGAACCGCTCTTCGGTCCAGACCGGGGCCATCAGGCGGGCGGACTCCAATTGTGGGACCAGCATGCGCGCTGCACCGATCGCATCGGCGACCGGCGCTTCGTGGAAGAACACGGCGGCACCGGCTTCCGGCGGAACTGCCGTTGCGTCGCCGTCGCCGACGGGAACCAGCCAACGCGAGATTCCGACCGGACTTGCCAAACCGACTTCTGCACAAAGCGTTCCGAAATCCATCTGCGACGGCAGCATCATCCCTGCGACATACACGAGACCCGTTACTTGCGAAGGTATCCGCTCGGCCACCTGTGAGGCCACGATGCCGCCGCCCGAGTGGCCGACCAGGACTGCCGGCCCGTCCAATGACTCGACCACTGCCACAACATGTTCGGTAACAGCGGCAAGATCGATCACGTCGTCGGGGTTCCAACTCCCCGTGCCGGGAAGCTCCACCACGACAGGATCGAAACCGGCGGTCTTCAAAGGGCCACACACACGCTCCCAGACCCAACCACCTGCCCAGGCGCCGTGTATCAACAAGATGTTCCGAGCGCTCACTGCTTGACCTCGAACTCTGCCGCCGCAAGCACCCGAGCCGCCTCACGAACTGCGGCGGTATTGGACCTTCCCTGCCTCGACCCGGCCAGTTTGGCCTTGATGTGATCGCGAACGGTGATGGGTTCGTATTCCAAGCCTGAGTCGTCCTGAAAACTCGGCAGAGTCGCAATGACCGCGTCGACGTTTCCGTCGTGAAAAAAGGCCGCGGATCGCCGACGCTTGATGGTGCCGTTCACCACCGGCGGCGCGACCCGGTGCAGAGTGGACATCCACCGATCGTTGGTCAGTCGGGCGGTGAGATCCCCGAGGTTGACCAACAGCGCATCGTCTTCCGGCCAGACGTCGTGCCAGCGTCGGTCGCTCCCGAGCACTTGCAAACCCTCGACCTGATCCGCCCACAACACGGTGACCAGCCCGAAATCGGTGTGTTCCCCCATTCCCTTCAACTCGCCGTCCAATGTCACCGTCCCCTGCGGCAATGCGTAGTTGTTCATCCGCAGTACGTCGATGGAATGGTCGGTGATCGACTCGAAGAATCCCGGGGCCAGACCCAGCGCATCTTCGAATATGGTGGTCAGTGTGTGTGCCACCCGCACGCCGTGGGCGTAGTAGTCCTCTACGCGCTCCCTGAATCCGCGAACAGCGGGCCACAGGTTGATTCCGTAATCCTCCTCCGAGAGTTCGAGTTCGGTAAACAATCGAGCTTCGGTTCCTACGTTGAACGCCTCGAAGAAGTCGTTCATCCGAGTCTCGGATTCGACGCCGAGACTCAGGCTCAGCGACTCGCTCTTGGGCGGGCTGTACCCACGATTCGCGCCCTCGATTCGGTAGCCCGACTTCGTCTCCATCGGCAACCGGAAGAAGTCGTCCATCGCTTCGGCGAGGCCGGAAGAAACAGCGGCCGGAACACCGTGGCCCCGAATCTGCATGAAACCTACAGCCCGACAGGCATGGTCGACTTCGACAGCCACTCGCGCCCTGTCCTCGTCGGCGCCTCCGAGCACGTAAGGCGAGATGTCGACGACGGGAACTTCGAAAATTTCAGACTGTGACGATGGCACTGGCGTCTCCTGCAGAGCTGGTAGCGGGTTCAGTATGTGCAGTGGAGTGGAGGCTCTCGCGTGATCGCCTGGCGAGTTCACCGAGCCTGGTGTGGTTGAACAGTAGATTGAGCGAAAAAGCCGAGGCCGCAGCCAAGGTGATGCCGCTACCGAGGAGGATCTGGGCCGAGGACGGGAAGCGCTCGAACATGCCCTCCGCAAATTCCGGCAAGATACCGATCCCCACGGATACGGCGGCGATCGTGGTGTTGATCGGGTCGCTGAGGTCGACCTTGCGCAGTGTATTGATTCCGACGACCGCGACCGTCGAGAACAAGATGATTCCCACGCCGCCGACCACCGGATCAGGAAGGGCGGCAACCACTTCACCCATTCGCGGGATCAGACCGAGGACGATCAAAATGGCGCCGCTGGTAGCGGTCACGTACCGGCTGTACACCCGGGTAGTGGCAACGGCGCCGACATTCTGTGAGAAGACGGTGTCGACAAACGCGTTGAAGATCCCGCCCAGAACTCCCGACATACCGTCGGCCACCAGCCCTCGTGCGAGATCTGCTTTCTTCAAAGGCTTTCCGGTGATCTCGCTGACGGCGAGCATGCTGGCCGTCGATTCGGCGAAGACGACTGCCATGACGATACTCATCGCCACCACGGCGGTGACGGGAAACTCCGGAGCGCCGAAGTGGAACGGCATCGGGAAGCCCACCCAGGCCGAGCCGCCGACGCCACTCAGATCGATCAGACCCATCGGGATGGCGATCACGGTACCGATCACCAGTGCCATCAGTACACCGAGTTGCGTCCACATCCCGCGACCGAGGCAGATGAACGCCACCGCGACCACAACGACTGCGGCAGCCAGCGCCAGATTCTTCGGATCGGCGAACGACGGGGAGGTCGGGTCGTTTCCGACGATCAGTCCTCCCGCGACACCGATCAACGAGATGCCGATGACTGTGAGGACGACGCCGGTGACCAGGGGTGGGAAGTATCGGACGATCTTGGCGAACGGGACGGCCAAGGCGATGCCGACCACGCCACCGACCAGCATGGACCCGTACACAGCCTGCAGGCCGTACTCCTTGGCGATCAGAATCATCGGCGTCAGCCCGGCAAACGTCGCCCCGCAGACGATCGGCAGCCGGACACCGGCGACCTTCCCGACGCCCAGGCTCTGAATGATCGTGATGATGCCTGCAACGAGTAAGTCCGCGCTGATCAGCATCGCGACTGTGCTGCGGTCCAGCCCTACGGCGGCACCGAAAACCAGCGGAACCGTGATGCAGCCGGTGTACATGATGAGGACGTGCTGAAGAGCAAAAGCAGACTGGCGGGCAATGGGGAGCCGCTGGTCGACAGGATGGATGGCCATGCGCCGATCTCCGTCCGAAGCTGGAAGTGTTTCGTGTACGGGACTATTCAGCACGTCGATAATTTCTTACCGTGGTCGAATTTGTTTCGTCTGTGTAATCAAAACTTTCACCAGAGCACTGCTATCTTCGGCACATGGACGACGACCAGAAGGCGATAGCGACCGCAATCGGGGCTGCCGTGCGGACGGCGCGAAAAGAAGCCGGACTGACGTTGCGCGAGGTTGCCGTGAAGTCGGGCTTGTCGCAGCCCTTCCTGAGCCAGACCGAAAACGGCCACGCAGTACCCAGTGTCATGAACCTTCATCGCCTCGCGCAATCGCTCGGCACCACGGCGCACGCACTCTTGGCACAGGGTGAGCGAACTCCGTCCAGCCTCGTCCGCGCCGGCGAGGGGCGAACCTTCGAACTGGCACACGATTCGGTGATTCGATTCTGCTCCACCGGCTCACGGACCATGGAACCCAACGAGATCACGGCAGCACCTCATTCCGAGGCAGGTGAGCACACCGAGCACGCCGGCGAAGAGTTCATTCATGTTCTCGAGGGATCTGTCGAGGTCGAGGTTGGACTGGACGAGCATCACGTTCTTCACGTCGGCGACACCCTCCTCTACACCTCGACCATCCCGCACCGGTGGTTCAATCGCACCGATGCGGTCGCGAGATTCCTCATCGTGAGCTCACCTCCCTCGTTCTAGATGCGCGGCTGTAGTTCCACACCACAACCCCCGCTCACGGCTTACCCTGACAGCGTGACCATGTGGCCGGAACTTGCGCGCGAAATCGCCGACACCGTTCTGTTTCCCGTCGCCGACAGCGTCGACGCCGACGGAGAAATCCCCAGCAGCCATTTCGACGCGCTCGCCGCCGACGGCTTCTACGGCATCGCTGCCCTCGGGGACGGTGGCCCCAGCGGCGAAGAACTGGTCGACGTCCTCGAAACCTTGTGTGGCGGTTGCCTCGCGACGACGTTCACCTGGATGCAGCATCACGGCGTCGTCGGAGCCCTCGCAGCCAGTCCCAATATGTCTCTGCGCGAACAATACTGGGACGGCCTCGTTTCCGGCACGATTCGCGGCGGAGTTGCGTATGCCGGCGCCATCCCCCGCCCGCCGCTCCTGTGGGCGAAACGGGTGAACGACGGCTACGTCCTCGACGGAATCGCACCCTTCGTCACCGGTTGGGGCATCGTCGATGTTCTCTTGGTGTCGGCGCGGGACGAGTTCGACAATTCCATCGTTCATTCCGTTGTACCGGTTGGCGAAGCCCCGGGCCTGACGACCGAGGAGCTTCCCCTGATCGCGGCGCGCGGGAGCAACACCGTCCGAATCGTGTTCGACGCTTTCGAAATCCCCGATACCGACGTCTGTTCCGTCGTCAGCGACGAACAATTCCAGAGCACCCAGCTACCCGGCCTATGGCTGAACGGCGCGATGGCCATGGGCATCACCCGCCGCGCTGTTACCGAACTTGCGGATCTCGGCGTCGACGCCGGCGCTTTCGAAGAACAAGCCGCCAGGGCTCGCACAGAACTTGATTCCGCTTTGCGCGATCGAGGCGACATGTCAGCCGCCCGCGCCCGAGCGTCGGAACTTGCGATACGAGCGTCGGCCGCACTCGTGACTGCGACCGGAAGCCGCGCCCTGGTCGGCAGCAACACCCCCGAGCGGCTCATGCGTGAAGCCACCTTCACTCTGGTCGCGGCTGGTCGACCGGAGATCAAAACTGCTCTTGTGGAACGACTCAGCGGATATTGAGTATGCACGGTCGTGCTCGATTACGCTGGGGATCATGACCAGTGGAGAACCAGTACTCATCCCGGCCGGAACCGTGTTCACGCCGGAGGACCTGACGTTCTATGCCGATCGTGACTCCCGCAGTCTCGACGACGCCATCGCCGAAGCCGACCTTCTTGTCAGTTGCCCACACTCGGGTTCCGCGATTCCGGCAGAACTCTCACGCTTTCTCGCACCCGAGTTCACCCAGCGACTGCAGTTCGACTTCACCGATATGTCCACCAGTCCCATCGTGCGCCGCTGGGCCGAAATCGATTCGCGCATCGTGTACGTGGAGAACCCGCACCCCCGCATGATTCGTGATCCCAACCGTGCAAAGCCCGAAAACCTGGAGGCGTCACTACGCGAAGCCTTCGCCCGCGTGCACAAGGCCGGAGCGGGAAACAAGGCGGACCTCACCGGTGTCGACGCAGTTCGCCCTGTCACCTTTTCGTTCTACCCACTACTGCTCGAGCCGACCGACGACGCGGGCTGGAAGAACCTCGCCGAGACCTTCACCGAGACAGCCGAACACGGTTTGGGCGTCTACGAGAGAACTCGCGACGCACTGATCGAAACCATGGTCGAGAAGAGCTTCGAACTCGGCCGTTCGTTCACGACGTTGTCGTTCCACGACACGATGAACCACACCACTCGCCGCGACGGCGCCGTCAATGTCGAACGGCCGGAAGCAGATCGACTCCCCGACGTCGTCGCGCTCTCCAATCGTGGCGATCACGAAGGTAATCGACGCGGAGACAATCCCGTCACGATGGATCCGGAGCTCATTCGCGCACTCGCGGTCTCACATCGCAAGGGATTTCAGGTCGACGATCCGGACGCGGTAGCGCTCAATCAGCCATACCTCGGCAGTTTCGAAATCATCGCGGCCGGAGCCAGATTCGCCGAGTTGAATACACGCGCAGCCGAGGCAGGAATCACGTTGAGTGCGGTACAGGCCGAATTCAAACGAGAATTCCTACTGGGAGACGAACTGGCTGCCTACATCATGGAACCCGGCGTCGACTGGCCGACACCCGATGCCGAGCGGGTGGACCAGCTCGCCCACGCGTGCAAGGCGAGCTGGGACCACTACCGCAACGGCTGACTCAGCCGCAATACTCAGCCGAGTACCACTCCGAACAACGCGCCGGCCGCAATCGTCGTGACGGCCAAGATGATGGTCGGCAGGAAGAACGAGTGGTCGACAAGCTTGGAACCGAGCTTCGTGCTGCCGGAGAGGTCGAAGTTCGCAGCCGCGATCTGAGAACCGTTAGTCGGCAACAGATAGACGCCGGCAAACGCTCCGGCCCACATGCCGCTCACGAGGCCGGGTGCGATCCCCGCTGCGAGACCGATCGGCACAATGGTCCTGGTCGCTGTCGACTGACTGGTCGTCAGTACACAGACCAGGAAAACACCGAGCGCGAAGATCCACGGCGCGGCGTTGACCCAGTCGCCGACAGTGCTCGTGATCAGCTCGGAATGGGCGCTGATGAACGTGTCCGTCAGCCATGCCAGACCGAACAACGCGATGGCCGAGACCATACCGGCACGGAACACTGTCGAGGACGGCACGTCGGCGACATTCGGGCGGCACACCAACAGGATCAACGTACCCACGACGAACATCAGCATCTCGATGATCGGTGTCATCCCCATCGGAGTGCCGTCGGCGGCCTCGGGGCGAATTCCCTTGAACAGACCGAAGATCACGATGACCAGAACGCCGGCCAGGAAGATCAGTGCCGCGTTTCGTCCGGTCTTCGTCGAGACGAGTTCGGTCTTGGACGCTGCACCCGGTCCCGCCAACTCGCCCGACTTCAACTTCGCCTGTATCTCCGGGTCGTCGTCGAGGTCCTTGCCCAGGCGGTTGACCGCGATGGACGAGAGGACGATGCCGACCACGGCCGCCGGGAAGGTGATCTTGATGATGTCGATGAGTTCGAAATCGTAGGGCGCGACATCGGTGAGCGTGACCATGGCCGCCATCGCCGCTGACACCGGGCTACACGCCAACGCCACGCCGGTGGAGACGACTGACAGCGACAGCGGCCGTGACGGCCGCACACCGTTCTTGTACGAGACGTCGTAGATGACGGGAAGCAGCGGGTAGAGGATGTTGGACGTACCGGCACCGACCGAGAACAGGAACGACACCAACGGCGCGATCAGCGTGATCTGTTTCGGTCGGGATTCGATCAGTTTGGCTGCGATGGTGACCATCCAGTCGATACCACCGGCCGCTTGCATCATCGACGACGCGAGAACGACGGACAGGACGATGAGTAGAGCGTCGACCGGCGGACTGCCGACGTCCTCTCCGAAGACGAACACGAGGACGGCAACACCCGCGCCGCCCCACAGACCGAGAGCGACACCGCTCGATCTGGTACCCATGACAATCGCCCCGAGCACTACCGCCAGCTCGAGGACAATCTTGACTGCTTCCATCAGGCACTCGCCTTCTCGATAACAAGAGAATCGCTATAACAGGGCAAATAGTATGCTCTGCACTTCGGCTGCGGGCACGAACACGCTGTCGGTGGGAAGGGGCAATATGGTGGTCGTGACCAATGTCCTCGACAGATTCTCGCCCGCAACACGCGAGTGGTTCGGCGGTGCTTTCAGCGCTCCCACCGCTGCGCAGCTCGGTGCCTGGGAATCCATCGCGAGTGGCTCTCACACACTTGTCGTCGCACCCACCGGCTCCGGCAAGACATTGTCCGCCTTTCTCTGGGCGCTCGATCAGCTCGCAGCCAAGGACGAGGGCGAACGCACCACCAAAGTCCTCTACATCTCGCCGCTCAAAGCGCTGGGTGTGGACGTCGAACGAAACCTTCGCGCACCGCTGGTCGGCATCACACAGACTGCGAAGCGTCTGGGCCTCACTCCGCCCGAGATCACCGTCGGTGTCCGTTCCGGTGACACTTCCCAGGCCGATCGGCGCTCTTTGATCAAGCGGCCTCCGGACATCCTGATCACCACGCCGGAGTCGTTGTTCCTGATGCTCACCTCCGCTGCCCGGGAAACACTGGTCGGCGTCGACACCGTGATCGTCGACGAGGTTCACGCGGTGGCGGGTACCAAGCGGGGTTCACACCTTGCGCTCTCCCTGGAACGTCTGGACGGCTTGCTCGACCGTCCGGCGCAGCGCATCGGATTGTCGGCCACGGTTCGTCCGCACGAGGAGGTCGGGCGCTTCCTCGCTGGTTCGGCACCCATCCGGATCGTGGCGCCGCCTGCCGCCAAGACCTTCGACCTCACCGTCCGTGTTCCCGTCGAGGACATGACGGAATTGGGTATTGCGACGCCGGCCGAGGGTTCCGAATCCCCCACCCCGCAAGCCGGTTCGATCTGGCCCCACGTCGAGGAACAGATCGTCGACCTCGTTCTCGATCACCGATCATCCATCGTGTTCGCCAACTCTCGCCGCCTCGCAGAACGATTGACGGCCAGACTCAACGAAATTCATGCCGAGCGCGCCGGCCTCGTCCTCGACAAGTTGCCACGACCACCCGCGCAGATCGGGGCTCCCACCGAGGTCAACTACGGCGCGGAACCTCTCCTTGCTCGCGCCCACCACGGATCGGTCAGCAAGGACCAGCGCGCCCTCATCGAAGACGACCTCAAATCGGGTCGATTGCGATGCGTCGTCGCCACCAGCAGTCTCGAACTCGGAATCGACATGGGCGCCGTCGACTTGGTCATTCAGGTCGAGGCACCGCCTTCGGTTGCCAGCGGGCTGCAACGTGTCGGTCGCGCCGGCCACCAGGTCGGTGAGATATCGCGAGGCGTTGTCTTCCCCAAGCATCGCACCGACCTGATTCATTGCGCGGTGACGGTCGAGCGCATGGTCGAAGGCAAGATCGAAGCGATGGCCGTTCCGGCCAATCCCCTCGACATCCTCGCCCAGCAAACTGTTGCGGCCACCGCACTCGAACCGATCGACGTCGACGACTGGTTCGAGACCGTGCGCCGAAGCGGTTCCTTTGCAACACTTCCCCGTTCGGCGTACGAGTCGACTCTGGATCTGCTCGCCGGGCGGTACCCCTCGGACGAGTTCGCCGAATTACGTCCGCGCCTGGTGTGGGATCGTGAGTCCAATACTCTGACGGGGCGCCCGGGTTCGCAGCGTTTGGCCGTCACTTCCGGCGGCGCCATCCCCGACCGCGGCCTCTTCACCGTCTACATGGTCGGCGAGAAAGCGTCACGCGTCGGCGAACTCGACGAGGAAATGGTTTACGAATCCCGGGTCGGCGACGTCTTTGCGCTCGGCGCCACCAGTTGGCGGATCGAGGAGATCACCTTCGATCGGGTTCTGGTCAGCCCCGCCTACGGCATGCCAGGTCGTTTGCCCTTTTGGCACGGCGACGGACTCGGCCGCCCCGCCGAACTCGGGCAGGCGTTGGGACAGTTCGTCCGCGAGACGGCCCTCGGTAACGAGGCCGACGTCGTCGAGCGTTGCCGAGTCGGCGGGCTCGATCACAATGCGACCACCAATCTGATCCAACTCGTCGGTGAGCAGAAGAATGCCACCGGGCAGGTACCGTCGGATCGCACGCTGGTGGTCGAGCGTTTCCGCGACGAACTCGGTGACTGGCGTCTGGTGCTGCATTCCCCGTACGGCCAACGGGTTCACGCGCCGTGGGCGCTCGCGATCGGCGCGCGCCTCCAGGAACGATACGGGGTCGATTCCAGCCCGACAGCCTCCGACGACGGCATCATCATCCGGCTCCCGGACACCGAGAACGAACCTCCCGGCGCCGAACTGTTCACCTTCGACGTCGAAGACATCGAAGATCTGGTCACCCAGGAGGTGGGCGGCTCCGCGCTGTTTGCTTCCCGATTCCGCGAATGTGCCGCCCGCGCACTACTTCTCCCGCGCCGTAATCCCGGAAAACGTGCACCGCTGTGGCAGCAGCGTCAGCGGTCAGCACAACTGCTTGACGTCGCCCGAAAGTTCCCGACATTCCCGATCCTGCTCGAGACGGTGCGGGAGTGTTTGCAGGACGTCTACGACCTGCCTGCGCTGAAGGAACTGTTCGGCAAGATCGAGAAACGGCAGATCCGAATCGTCGAGGTGGAGACGGCCTCGCCGTCTCCGTTCGCGAGTGCGCTCCTGTTCAACTATGTGGGCGCATTCATGTACGAGGGCGACAGTCCCCTCGCCGAGCGACGCGCTGCCGCACTGTCGCTGGACTCCACGCTGTTGGCCGAACTGCTGGGGCGCGTCGAACTGCGCGAGCTACTCGACGCCGGAGTGATCGAGCAGGCCGAAAGTGAGCTGCAACGGCTCGCGCCCGACCGCAAGGCCAAGGATCTCGAGGGTGTTGCCGACCTCCTGCGCATGCTCGGCCCGCTGACCACCGAAGAAGTCACCGATCGTTGTCTCGAGGACCCGCTCTCGTGGCTCGAGAAGTTGGTTACGGACAAACGTGCCCTCCACGTCTCGTATGCGGGCGAGAGCTGGTGGACCGTCGTCGAAGACGCCGCGCGCCTTCGCGACGGACTCGGCGTTCCCCTACCGATCGGCGTTCCCGCCGCGTTCATCGAGCCGGTCGATCAACCTCTCGACGATCTTTTGAGCCGTTATGCCCGCACCCACGGCCCCTTCACCCTCGCCGACGCTGCCGCACGGTTCGGTATCGGGGTTTCCGTCGCACGTGACGTTCTCGGTCGACTCGCACTCGAAAAGCGTGTCCTCGAAGGCGAATTCCGTCCGGCGTCAACCGGAAGCGAATGGTGCGACGCCGAGGTCCTGCGCCGCCTACGCCGCCGCTCGCTCGCCGCTGCACGCCAAGAGGTCGAGCCGGTCAGTACCGCAACGCTCGGACGATTCCTTCCCAGCTGGCAGCACGTGGGCGGCACGCTTCGCGGAATCGACGGTCTTGCAACGGTGGTCGATCAACTCGCCGGAGTTCCGATTCCGGCGTCGGCTCTCGAATCGTTGATCCTGCCGAGTCGTGTCGCCGACTACTCTCCCGCGATGTTGGACGAACTCACGTCGACCGGTGAAGTCCTGTGGTCCGGATCCGGAGCAATCTCCGGCAAGGACGGGTGGGTAGTGCTGCACCCCGCCGACCTGGCACCGATCACGCTCAATTCGCCCGCCGACACCGACGTCTCGGAGTTGCAGAAGCGCATCCTCGACCTGTTGTCCGGCGGCGGTGCCTACTTCTTCCGACAGTTGGTCGACGCGTTGCGAACTACGGAGTCGGCTGCGGACACGGTCGACAGCGCGGTGACGACGGCACTGTGGGAGTTGGTGTGGCTCGGACACATCGGAAACGACACCGTCGCACCGCTTCGCGCACTTCTCTCCGACACCACTAGAACAACAACCAGTCACCGATCACCTCGCCGTGTTCCGCGGGCCCGTCCGTACCGCGGAATGGCCCGCGCTTCCACGCCCGCTCGCACCGGACCGGCAACTGCCTCCGGTCGGTGGTTCCAACTGCCAGCCGTCGAACCGGATCCGACCATCCGGGCGCACGCCACGGCCGATCTGTTGCTCGAACGGTACGGCGTGGTCACCCGCGGTTCGGTGATGAGTGAGAACGTGCCGGGCGGTTTCGCGTTGATCTACAAGGTACTGAGCACGTTCGAGGACAACGGCCGCGCTCGACGCGGATACTTCGTGGACACCTTGGGCGGCGCCCAGTTCTCCACGCCTCCCGTGGTGGACCGCTTGCGCACGTTCGGTGATTCCATCGAGGGACGCCACACCTCCTCGGCTGCAGTCACTCTCGCGGCGTGCGATCCGGCAAACCCGTACGGCGCGGCGCTGCCGTGGCCGGCGTCGGGGGGCGAGGAATCCCCTGGGCACCGGCCCGGACGAAAAGCCGGCGCATTGGTAGTTCTGGTGGAGGGTGAGTTGGTTCTGTTCGTCGAGCGCGGCGGTCGCACGATCCTGACATTCACCGACGACGGCGGAACGTTGCGCCTGGCAGCACTGTCACTTGCTCAGAAGGTGACTTCTCGCGCTATCGACAAGTTGGTAGTGGAGAAGGTCGACGGAGAGACCATCCACGGCAACGACTTCGCTCCGGTCCTGGTCGAAGCCGGCTTCGCGGCCACCCCTCGCGGATTCCGGTTGCGGTCATGAGGATTGGGGTCATGATGATTGAGATCGTGGCAGTTGAGATCCTGAAGTGTGGGAGCGGCGACCATGCCTGAGGGCGATACCGTGTGGCGGGCCGCCAACGAACTGCGAGCGGCCCTAGCCGAGAAGGTACTCACCACCTGCGACGTCCGCGTTCCTCGTTATGCCACCGTTGATCTGTCGGGCCATCGCGTGGATTCCGTCGCCAGCCGCGGAAAGCATCTCCTGATCAGAGTGGGCGAGGCGTCCATTCACACGCATCTGAAGATGGAAGGTCAGTGGCAGATTTATCGCCCCGGCGAGCGCTGGCGCAGACCAGCCCACCAAGCGCGCATCATCTTGGCCACCGAAGACTCTGTAGCAGTGGGTTTTTCACTGGGAATCACCGAGATCCTCGAACTCGGGCAGGAACAGGAGGCGCTCGGGCATCTCGGACCGGATCTGCTCGGGACCGACTGGGACAGTTCCGTGGCCGCCCGAAATCTTCGGGCTGCCGACTCCGAACCGATCGGAATCGCGCTCCTGGATCAGCGGGTGATGGCCGGACTGGGCAACGTGTACCGCAACGAGATCTGCTTCCTACGAGGCATTCATCCGAAAACACCGACGCGCCTCGCCGGAAATCTCGACGCGATAGTGGACTTGTCGTTCCGCACCATCAACGTCAACAAGGCGCGTCGCATCCGGGTCACGACCGGCGACACCCGTCCAGGTAGGCAGACGTGGGTGTACGGCAGGCGCGGAAAACCGTGCCGCCGATGCGGAACCCGCATCAGAGAAGATACCCTCGGACCGGATCAGCTCACCGAGCGAAATATCTTCTTCTGCCCGGCCTGCCAGCCCTTCACGCCCGGTTAGCGTTGATCAGCAGCCTGACGCAGTGGCGGACAAATCGTTCGCGGTCTACCACGATCGTGCCGTCCAGGTAACCGATGAACAGCGTGAACAACGCCCCGACCAGTCCGACGGCCACCAGTTGCTTGTCCACGGGATCAGCGATCTCGGACAACTGGTCGTACACCAGATCCACGAACGCCGGCATCGATTCGATACCGCGTCCACTCAAGACAGGTTCCGAGAGCGGGGCGATCAGGAGCACTCTCCCCATCGCCGGATCGTCGACCATGAGCTTGACGAAAGCGTCGACCGCAGCGGTGGCGACGGCCTCGGATGTCGTCTCCGACTCCACTGCCGACGCAAGCGCCGACTGCGCGCGCTCGGCGACAAACGTGTGGACCGCAACAACGTACTGATCGCGATCGGTGAAGCTTTCGTAGAAATACCGCTCGGTCAGACCGGCGGCCTTGCAGACCGCACGCACGTTGACGGCCGGACCGTCGACCGCACCGAGCAGTGTCACTCCGACGTCGAACAACGTCGCCTTTCGAGTGGCCCTGCGTTCTTCGATGCTCACAACTTCCCCACTTCGCCGATACTGGCTCTTCGATGCAACCGGAATTCGATTCAACCGGTATTCGATCCTTGACTACCGCTGTTGTCGATCCTAATCTGACAACATGCGTAGTCAACTTGACGACAGCAGCACCCCGGTTCCTCTCGGCCCGGATTCCCTGACCTGGAAGTATTTCGGCGACTGGCGCGGGATGCTCCAAGGCGTCTGGGCCGGTTCGATGCAGAACATGCACCCAGGGCTCGGCGCCGGCGTCGAGGAGCACTCGCAGTTCTTCGACGAGCGCTGGGAACGGCTGTACCGATCGCTGTATCCCATTGCGGGCGTGGTGTTCGACGGCGATCGCGCGCAGCAGACAGCCGAAGAAGTCCGCGGATATCACACGCGAATCAAGGGCATCGACAAGTTGGGGCGCCGATACCACGCCCTCGATCCCGACACCTTCTACTGGGCGCATGCAACATTCTTCATGGGCACCATCGTCACGGCCGACAACTTCTCCGGTGGCTTGACCGAGGCCCAGAAACGACAGCTCTTCACCGAACACATTCAGTGGTATCGCCTGTACGGAATGAGCATGCGCCCGGTTCCCGAGACCTGGGAAGCATTTCAGGAGTACTGGGACCACATGTGCCGCAACGTACTCGAAGACAACAAGGCAACCCGCGACGTCCTGGACCTGTCCGGCCTCGGAAAGCCCCCGTACATGACCTGGCTTCCCGATCCGTTGTGGCGACTCGCGCGGATTCCCCTCGCACGCGGATTCGTGTGGCTGACGGTGGGCATGTACGACCAACCTGTTCGCGACCTTCTCGGTTACTCGTGGAGTAGCCGAGATCAGAGAATTCACACCGCTGTCGGCCGAAGCGTCAACGCCGTCTTCCGATTGGTACCGTGGCGATACCGGTTTCAGCCACGCGCTCGCGCAGGATGGGATCGAGCGAGCGGCCGGATCCCCGCCGACGCACCACTGGTCCACACGCCGGCGCGCAATCTGCCCCCGCTCGAACAGCGAGATAATCCGATGCACTACAGCCCGAGGGTCTGATCTGCCATGCTCTGAGCATGGAGTGGGACCTGCGAACCCTGCTGAACCGGCCGATCACCTCTCACGGTTCGCCGCTGGGACAAGAACGTGTGGCGGCGAGAACCACCGCGTACATCTACGGCAACATTCTTGTCCTCGCCGCACTCATACCGGTGACGAAATCTCAGGAATCGCTGGGCGCCGCGATCGTGGTTGGCACGGCATTGTCGACGTATATCGCCCACACATTCGCCGAGAGCGTCGGCGAAAGCATTCGCAACGACCGCCGCCTGACCACCGCGGAAAGAATCGACTCGCTTCGCGATTCCGTCCCGATCCTCACCTCCGCGGTTGTTCCTGTCGTCATTCTCGCGACGGCGTGGTTCAACATCCTGGAACCGCGGACGGCGCAGTTGATCGCGGAGATCGTCTTGATCCTGCGGATCGGTTCCACCAGCTACGTGATCAGCCGACTTCACGGTGAGAAAGTCGGTACCAACACACACCTCGCGGCCTTTGCCCTGGCCGCCGTCGCAACTCTGATCGTCGGATTGAAGATAGTGCTCACTCATTGACGAGTCTCCCGATCGCGAATTCCCTGGCCTGAAGGGGTACTGCCGTTACCCGGCTGAGCAGTCACTCCCGCGGAACCCGGTCCGTCGCTACCGTGGACGACATGAGCATTCCGAGTCTGAAACTGAACAACGGTCTCGACATTCCGGCGTTGGGCTTCGGCGTCTACCAGACACCGCCGGACGAAACAGTCGCCGCCGTCGAGTCCGCGCTGTCGACGGGTTATCGCCATATCGACACTGCTGCGGCCTACGGCAACGAGAAGGGCGTCGGTGAGGCGATCCGGCGATCCGGCCTCGATCGCGACGAGATCTTCGTGGAAACGAAAGTCTGGATCACCGACTACGGATACGACGAGACTCTGCACGCCTTCGACAAGAGCGCAGGCAAGCTCGGTGTCGAACACCTTGACCTCCTCATCCTCCACCAAGCCTTGCCGAGCGAGTTCGAACGCACCATCGACGCGTACAAGGCACTGGAAACGCTGCTGGCAGACGGCAAGGTCCGTGCCATCGGAGTCAGTAACTTCATGCCGGACCACCTCACCCGGCTCCTGGGCGCAACGTCCGTGGTGCCGGCGGTCAACCAGATCGAGGTCCATCCGTACTTCAGGCAGTCGGCCTTGCTCGAGGCCGACGCCGATCACGGCATTCTGTCGCAGGCATGGTCACCGATCGGCGGAATCACGTTCTACCGCGACGGGTCCCACGGTTCGACTCTCGAAGACGCCACCATCGCAGCGATCGCGGCCGCTCACGGAAAGTCTCCCGCGCAGGTGATGCTGCGCTGGCACCTTCAGCAAGGCCGACAGGTGATCCCCAAGTCGGTGACTCCCTCGCGCATCGCGGAGAACTTCGACGTGTTCGACTTCGAACTCACAGCCGAAGAACTCTCCGCAATCGACGCACTCGACACCGGAGTGCGCGGCGGTCCCGAGCCCGAGGTCATCACCCGCGAGAAGTTCGGAATCGAGATCCCCGAAGCCTGAACCCGGCAGCCTGAACAACTCAGCAGCCTGAGTGGTTCACCTGGCGCTCCAGCCACCGTCGATGGTGTACGACGCCCCCGTCACCATCGACGCCTCGGTCGACGTCAGCCATCCCACCAGGGATGCCACCTCCGCCGGCTCGACCATCCGTTTGATCGCGCTCTCGGTGAGCATCACCTTCTCGACAACCTCGGATTCGCTGATGCCGTGAACCTTTGCCTGGTCGGCAATCTGGGATTGGACGAGGGGTGTCAGGACGTAGCCCGGATTGACGCAGTTGCTGGTGACACCGTGTGGGGCGCCTTCGAGCGCAACAACTTTCGACAGTCCTTCGAGTCCGTGCTTCGCCGTGACGTATGCACTCTTGAAGGCCGAAGCGCGGAGCCCGTGGACCGAGGAAATGTTCACGATGCGGCCGAAACCGTTGCGGTACATGTACGGCAGGGCAGACCGAGCGAGGAGGAACGGCGCTTCGACCATGAGGCGCTGGATCCTCCGGAAGTCCTCGACGTCGAAATCCTCGATGGGACTGACCCGTTGAATACCTGCATTGTTGACAAGGATGTCCGTCTCGAGTGCCAGATCTACGAGTTGGTCGGTGTCGAGGAGATCCACCGCCCACGCAGTGCCGTCGATCTCCTCGGCCAGCGCCGTCGCTGCGACGTCGTCGAGATCAGCGACGGTGACGTGGGCGCCGCGGGCAGCGAGCATCCGTACACAAGCCTCGCCGATCCCGCTCGCACCACCGGTGACCAGAGCCGATTTGCCAGAGAGCGTCACGCGGGAACACCGGCCCGCTCGTTGGCGAGAACACGGGCGTCAGCGGCGTCGACGGACTCGAGCGAGATTCCTTTGGTCTCACGCGCGAAAATGACTGCGACGATGGTGACCAGGGAGGCCAGCAGCAGATAGATCGCGATGGGGACCGAGGAGTCGAACTTGCTCAGTAGTGCTGTCGCGATGATCGGAGCCAGCGAGCCGGCGACGATCGAAGTCACCTGATACCCCAGGGAGACACCGGAATAGCGCATCCGGGTCGGGAACATCTCGGCCATGATCGCGGGTTGTCCGGCGTACATGAAGGCGTGGAAGACGAGTCCGATGATGATTGCCGACAGGATGACGGCGTTGTGCCCGCTGTTCATCATCGGGAAGGCGAAGAATCCCCACGTTCCGGCTGTGACGGCGCCGATCATGTACACCGGGCGTCGACCGATCGTGTCGGACAGCTTGCCTACCAACGGGATCACCGCGAAGTGTACGGCGTGTGCCATCAGCATCCACCAGAGAATGTGCGCCGTGTCCGCATGGACGACGACCTTGAGATAGGTGATCGAGAAGGTCACCACGAGGTAGTACATGACGTTCTCGGCGAAACGCAGGCCCATCGCGGTCAGCACTCCACGCGGGTAGCGCTTGACCACCTCGAAAACACTGTACGAGGTTGCCTTGACCAGCTCTGCTTCCTTCTGTGCCGCAATGAAAATGGGAGCGTCGGTGACCTTGGTCCGAACGTAGTACCCGACCAGAACGATGACCGCGGAGAGCCAGAAGGCCACGCGCCAACCCCAACTCATGAAGGATTCGTCCGAGAGCGTCGACGTCAGGATCAACAGCACAACCGTCGCGACCAGATTGCCCATCGGCACGCCGGCCTGAGGCCAGGACGACCAGAACCCGCGAGATCGATTCGGGCTGTGCTCGGCGACAAGGAGTACCGCCCCACCCCATTCACCGCCCACTGCAAATCCTTGAATGAAGCGCAGCGTGACCAGCAGTGCCGGTGCCCAGTAGCCGATCTGACCGTAGGTCGGCAGACAGCCCATCAGGAATGTCGCGGCACCGACAAGCAGCAAACTGAACTGCAGCAACTGCTTCCGACCGAACTTGTCTCCGAAGTATCCGAAGACGATCCCGCCGAGTGGTCGGGCGGCGAATCCGACGGCGTAGGTGATGAAAGCCGCGATGATCGCATCCAGCTCATTGCCGCCGCCGGGAAAGAAGACCTTGCTGAAGACCAGCGTGGCCGCCGTGCCGTACAGAAAGAACTCGTACCACTCGACGACGGTGCCCGCCATCGAGGCGCCGACCACCTTCTTCAGCCCCGATGGTGGGGCTTGGCTCTCGGGCTTCGGCATGTTGTCGACGCTCATCGTGGACTCCCTCGTCTTCAGTTCGCGATTCGCCTGCTCTTCACGATCAGGAATGTGACCGCTCGCACATTTTTTGTGACTCGATGAGTATCAGTGCAGATTCTTGGCACGACAATGACAAATCTCGCACCATATAGGTGCAAAAATGCAGATATGAATCTCGGACTGAGCCCGGATGACCTGCTGGTGCTACTCGCGGTCGGTCGCACCGGTCGCTTCAACACCGCCGCCGACGACTTGGGCCTCAATCACACCACTATCTCGCGCCGCATCAGCTCGCTCGAGAAGAGCCTCGGCGGCCGTGTCCTGGTTCGCTCGTCCGGTGGATGGGAGTTGACCGACCTGGGCAGACAGGCCCTCAGCGCAGCCGAGCGCATCGAGGCCGCAGTGAACGAACTGGCACTCGACTCCACCGGTCAGCAGCAACTCGACGGCGTCGTGCGGGTCTCGGCCACCGACGGCTTCAGCGCCTACATCGCGGCCCCCGCCGGCGCCGCGGTTCGCAGACGCCATCCCCGTGTCAGCGTGGAGATAGTTGTCGCAACCAGAAAGGCGTCGCAGATACGCTCGGGGCTCGACATCGAGGTTGTGGTCGGCAAGCCTCAAGTTCACCGCGCCGAGGCAGTCCATCTGGCCGACTATGCGCTGGGCTTGTACGCATCCCGAGACTATCTACGTCAGAATGCTGTTCCCGAAAGTGCCGCAGATCTGGCCGATCACTCGCTCGTGTACTTCATCGACTCGATGCTGCAGGTCGACGAACTCGATCTGGCTCGCAAGCTCACGGTCTCCATGAGGGAGGCCGTCACGTCCACCAACGTGTTCGTGCACATCGAGGCAACGCGGGCCGGCGCGGGCATCGGCCTGCTCCCCTGCTTCATGGCCGAGCAGCACGACGATTTGGTTCGCGTGCTACCGGCTCACATCGAGGTCAAACTTTCCTACTGGTTGGTGGCCCGTTCGGAATCCTTGCGACGCCCGGAAGTGGCAGCTGTGGTGACGACTCTCCGAGAGACTGTGGATCGCAAGCGATCTCAACTACTCGGCTCGCCCCGGACGAACGAAGCGCTCAGTCAAGCGTCGAACGATGCTGAACGATGACCTTACGTGCCAACTCGGCGATCTTGACGTTCATGTTCTGCGAGGTTCGCACCAGGATGTCGAAGGCCTCGTCGTCGGACACACGATGTAGTCCCATCAACAGACCAACTGCCTGACCGATTTCTCGGCTGCTGGCCAGACCGCGCCGCAGCGAATCGGCATCCTCGCCTCGCGTGAGCGCAGTGACTGCCACGGACGCAAATGACGCCAACATGATCGCGTGGTCGGCAGCGGATTCCGTGAAAGCCCCCGGAGTATCCGAGAAGAGGTTGAGGGCACCGAACTTCTGACGATCGACCATCAGTCGGAACCCCATCGAACCGCGAATGGGTGTCTCCGCCACTACTTTCCGCGCGAATTCGGGCCACTGACTCGGTGTGCGAAGGTCCGACTCGAGCTGCGGCGCCTCCGTGTCGAGGGCGTCGATGCACGGCCCCTCCCCCGTGGCCCGTTCGAGATCGTCTGCGTGTTCGGCAATCTCGTCGCTTGCCGCTACCGTGACGTTGGTGTTCCCCCGTCGCAGCATCAGGCTTGCGTGATCACAACCGGGAATCAACTCGACAGCCGCCGAACAGATCGCGGAGTACACCTCGGCGCTGTCTGCTGCGGAGTAGAGGATCTCCGCCAACGCCGCGAACACTGCCTTGGGATCTGTCAGTGCTTGGTCGCGCTCAGCCATCTCCATACACCTCGGGGTCTACCGTTCATCGAATTCTTCATCGAACGGTACAAACCTTACTTACTCGAGCGGATAGGGTCGCCGCCCCTGGCCGATTCCCGGCCGTCCGTCCCCTGAAAAGCTTCCGTGGCTGCGCGGTGATGCAGAGCCGTCACGGTGGTGATCTGCTTGGATACCAGGTCGTTGAGCTCGCGGTACTGCTCCTCCGTCTCCCCGGCCGGAACGTCTCGCAAGACCTCCCACATCGCACTCTTGCCACACAGAGCCGTCCGCATGATCTCGAGTGTCGCCAGCTTCACGAGGCGGTTGCGCCAGATGGCGTCGACGTGGACGAGACGTCTGATCCGATTGACCGTCGCGTCGATCTTCGAGTACCGCGGTAGCGATATGCCCTGCGTGTCCTCGATCAGTTGGAGCAGCTGTTCGATCTCGTACTCGAGCTCGCCCGGCAACGAATCGAGCTCACCGTCAGCCCAGGCGCCGTACGAGTCCGAGAGTGACCGCGAGAGTTGCAGCCCTACCATCGCCCCGCACAGGTGAGTGACCAGATAGCCGGTGGCTATGTGTTCCTCAGCAGATCTCGACCGATTACCGAACATTGGGATCCTCCTGGGCGACGCTCGACCGGTCTGTGCTGACACGGGTGGTGATTCGACACCCGTCTACCCACGGCGGACCGAGAACAAACGACAGGCGAATCAAACCCGATCCGGCACCACGACGACAGGCTCGAGGATCTCGGCCCGAGACTCCGGCGCTGCGGCGCGCAAGGCGTCGGCCGACTCGTCGTCCGGCTGGGTCTGCGACTCGATCTCCGCTTCGACGCGCGCTCGGTACGTGTCGACCTCGCGCTCGACGGTGGCGGCATCCCAACCGAGAATCGGGGCAACCAATCCGGCAACCTGTTGCGCGCAGTTGACACCGCGATGCGGGTACTCGATGGCGATGCGCATGCGGCGGGCAAGGATGTCGTCGAGGTGCAGTGCCCCCTCGGCCGCAGCCGCGTACACAGCTTCGACCTGAAGGTAGTCGGGCGCATCCGTGATGGGCTGCAACAACTCCGGCGTCTGCCGGCCGAGTTCGAGGACCTCGGTGATGAGCGAACCGTACCGATCGAGCAAGTGCTTGACGCGATACGGATGCAAGCCGTACTGCTCGCCCAGTTGCACAGTCTGATTGATCAACGCGAAGTATCCGTCGGCGCCGACGAGCGGCACCTTCTCCGTGATCGACGACGCCACTCGCGCCGGAATGTCTTCTGCTGCGACGTCGACGGCGTCTTCCGCCATGACCCGATACGTCGTGTACTTTCCACCGGCGATGGCGACCAGGCCGGGAGCCACACGGGCAACGGCGTGCTCGCGCGACAGCTTCGACGTCTCGTCGCTCTCACCGGCAAGCAGCGGACGCAGGCCTGCGTACACACCGTCGATGTCGGCGTGCGTCAACGGCGTGACCAGGACGGAGTTCACATGGCCGAGGATGTAGTCGATATCTGCCTTCGTTGCCGCGGGGTGGGCGAGATCCAAGTTCCAGTCGGTGTCGGTGGTTCCGATGATCCAGTGACTGCCCCAGGGAATGACGAACAGCACCGACTTCTCGGTACGCAGGATGATGGCGGCTTCACTGACGATGCGATCGCGTGGGACGACGATGTGTACGCCCTTCGAGGCCCGCACCCGGAACCGTCCACGCTGACGTGAGAGCGCTTGGATCTCGTCCGTCCAGACACCGGTCGCGTTGATGACGACATGCCCCTTGACCTCGGCGGTACGTCCGTCTTCGCAGTCGCGAACACGAACTCCCGAGACCCGGTCCGCCTCGCGCAGAAAGCCCACGACCTGGGTCGACGTTCGAACGACTGCGCCGTAATGTGCAGCGGTGCGTGCGACGGTCATGGTGTGCCGAGCATCGTCGACGACCGTGTCGTAGTACTGGATGCCACCGGTCAGCGAACTGCGCTTGAGACTCGGCGACATGCGCAGTGCGCCCGCCCGGGTGAGGTGTTTCTGGGAGGGGACCGACTTTGCGCCACCCATCCGGTCGTAGAGGAAGATTCCCGCGGCCATGTACGGGCGTTCCCACACGCGGTGAGCCAAGGGGAAGAGGAACTTCAGGGGCTTGACCAGGTGCGGCGCCAGCGTGGTCAGCGAGAGTTCGCGCTCACGCAACGCCTCACGAACGAGACCGAATTCGAGTTGCTCGAGATAGCGGAGACCGCCGTGGAACATCTTCGACGAGCGGCTGGACGTGCCGGATGCGTAGTCACGAGCCTCGACCAACGCAACCTTGAGTCCGCGGGTTGCCGCATCGAGTGCAGCTCCGACACCGACCACACCGCCACCGACCACGACGACGTCGAATTGCTCGGTCTGAAGTTGTTCCCAAGCAGCTTCACGCTGCTGCGGGCCGAGAAACTGCGCACCTTGCTGCTTACTCAACCCGGTCTCCTGTAAGTCGACGACGAATCCGTTTACAGGCTAGTAGCTTGATCCACATACTGCGACAGCGCACGGATTACCACGAACGCGCCCGAACCTAGGAGCACAGTGAATCAATACATCGCCGCCATCGACCAAGGCACGACGTCGAGCCGCTGCATGATCTTCGATCACGACGGCGCTGTGGTGAGCGTTGCGCAGAAAGAACACGAACAGATTTTCCCGCGCGCCGGTTGGGTCGAGCACGACCCGGTTGCGCTGTGGATCAACACCCGAGAGGTGGTCGCCGGAGCGCTCGCGAAGGTCGATCTCACACGCGCCGACATCGGTGCCGTCGGAATCACGAATCAGCGTGAGACGACCGTCGTTTGGGAGCGTTCGACGGGCAAGCCGGTCTACAACGCGATCGTGTGGCAGGACACGCGCACCGATCAACTGTGCGTCGAACTGGGCGGAGACGAGGGGCCGGACAAGTACCGAGACAAGACCGGACTACCGCTCTCGACCTACTTCGCCGGGCCAAAGATCCGCTGGATTCTCGACAACGTCGACGGAGCGAGAGACAAAGCGGAGGCCGGGGAGCTGTGCTTCGGCACTGTCGACACGTGGATCGTGTGGAACTTGACCGAGGGTGTTCACGTGACAGATGTCACCAATGCGTCACGCACGATGCTCATGGATCTCGAGACCCTCCAGTGGGACGAATCGATCTGTGCGGACTTCGGAATCCCGATGTCGATGCTCCCGGAAATCCGTAGTTCTTCCGAGGTGTACGGCACCGGCCGCCCTCGCGGCAATCTCGCCGGAGTACCGGTCGCCGGAATTCTCGGTGACCAACAGGCAGCGACCTTCGGTCAGGCCTGCCTCTCCGAGGGTGAAGCCAAGAACACCTACGGCACCGGCAATTTCATGCTCCTCAATACGGGAACGAAGCCGGTTCACAGCAAGCACGGACTGCTGACCACCGTCTGCTACAAACTCGGCGAAGCCCCCGCCGTCTATGCACTCGAAGGTTCCGTCGCGGTGACGGGATCCTTGGTCCAGTGGCTTCGGGACAATCTCGGAATCATTCAGAACGCCAAGGACATCGAGCCGCTCGCCGCAAGTGTCGAGGACAACGGCGGCGCCTACTTCGTGCCCGCGTTCTCGGGACTGTTCGCACCTCGGTGGCGACCGGACGCACGCGGCGTCATCGTCGGCCTGACGCGCTTCGTCAACAAGGGACACCTTGCCCGCGCGGCACTCGAGGCGACGGCATACCAAACCCGCGAGGTCATCGACGCGATGCGTGCGGATTCGGGCGTCGAACTGTCCGCCCTGAAGGTCGACGGCGGCATGGTGGTCAACGAAACCCTGATGCAGTTCCAGTCGGACATCCTCGGAGTTCCCGTCATCCGTCCGGTGGTCAACGAAACAACAGCACTCGGTGCCGCATACGCAGCGGGCCTTGCCATCGGTTATTGGGCGGACACCGAAGACATCCGCAACAACTGGGCCGTCGGCCAAACGTGGGAACCGGCGATGAACGAGTCCGAACGGGCACGGCTGTACGCGGAGTGGAACAAGGCCGTCGAGAGGACGTACAACTGGTCCGAGTAATCACTCCGATCTCCCGGGCTGACACCGGATCACCCGTCAGGCGTCTTCAATACCGGAAAAGCTGATCCTGGTCGCCTATTGATACTCCAGAGGTATCAATAGGCGACCAACTTGGTATTGGACGTGACCTACACCACTCTGCGAATCTCATTCAGGCGCGCCACGTTTCGGCGCCGCGAATGATGCAGAGAAAGGTCGCCACGCATGAGTTCACCCACTCGCAGTTCCGAGGAGATCAACGCCAAGGCACGAAGAGCCGGTATCGCTTCGTTCATCGGAACCACTATCGAGTGGTACGACTTCTACATCTACGGCACCGCGGCTGCCTTGGTATTCGGCGACATCTTCTTCTCCGACACTCTTCCGAGCGGAGTCGGAACGCTCCTCGCCTTCATCACTCTGTGGGCGGGCTTCCTCGCCCGGCCGATCGGCGGGATCATCTTCGGTCACCTCGGCGACCGGATCGGACGCAAGAACACTCTGGTCATCACCTTGATGATGATGGGCGTCGCCACCGTCGGCATCGGACTCCTCCCCACCTACACACAGGTAGGGATCTGGGCGCCGATCGGCCTGGTCACCCTTCGCGTCATCCAAGGAGTCGCGGTCGGTGGTGAGTGGGGTGGCGCGGTACTCATCGCCAGCGAGAACGCGCCGAAGGGCAAGAGCATCCTCTACTCCGCGTTCGCCCAACAGGGCTCCCCCGCCGGAAATCTGTTGGCCACCATCGCATTCTTCCTGCTGTCGTCGATGCCGACGCCGTCATTCCTCCTCTACGGCTGGCGAATCCCGTTCATCATCTCGGCGGTGCTGGTCATTCTCGGAATGATCATTCGCCTCAAACTCGAAGAGTCCGACGAGATGAAAGCCGTTCTCGCCCGCAAGAAGGTCGTCAAACTTCCGCTCGCCGAAGTGTTGCGCAAGCATTGGGTACTGGTTCTCCTCGGCGCCGGCGCACTCCCCCTCGCACAGGTCACCTACTTCAAGAACACCTTCGCATTGTCCTGGGCTACGAAAGAACTCGGATACGACCGAGGAACCTTCCTCGCTGCCATCGCGATCGCGCTTGTCGTGCAGTTCATCGTCCAACCGTTCGGCGCCGTCCTGGTCTCCAAGATCGACATGCGAAAAGCCATGTGTCTGATGGTGATACCGGAGTTCGTTCTCATGCCCGCGATGTTCTTCGCCATCAGAACCGGGAACTTCACCATCGCAGTCGTCGCGATGTGTCTGGCCACGATCCCGCACTCGATGTTCTACGGCGCCATCGCCGGCGTTCTCGCTCGGGCCTTCCCCGCCAACATCCGTTACACAGGCCTGTCGACGGCGTACCAACTGTGTTCCCTCATCGTCGGCGGCGGAACTCCGGTACTGGCGCAGTGGATGCTCAACACGTCCGGCAACATCGTCGGGGTCGCGATCGTGTCCGGGCTGTACGCACTTGTCTCGCTGATCTGCACCCTTCTCCTGCTCCGCCGTACCGGATACAACGCAAGCGAACTCTCGACGGCCGAGCAGGCGGATTACGACGAACTCGAACTCGAGAACACCCTTGCCGAAACTGCGAACTCGTCGAAATCCGAAGCGGGTGAAATTCCTTCAGGTCGGGCAACCGTCTAAGCCAGGGACGGCAGCGCCTGCTCGGACAATTTCAACACTTCGAGAAGAGCAGGTCTGTCGTCTCCCTCTCGCCAGGCGATACGCAGTTGAAGAGGAGGAGGTGGATCCATGACCGGAACAAAGACCACATCCGGGTTCACGATGCTCTGGGCTACCGAGGAAATGGTCAACGAGCATCCGATTTCCGCGGACACCAGCGCGATCAACGACATCGAATCCGGTGCCGTCTGCACGATTCGGGCGAGGAACCCTGCGTTCTTCGACGCGGTGAGCAGAGATTCCCGCAGAATCGACCCCGGTTCCGCCGGAAGCGTCACCCAATTCTCGGACTCCAATTCGATCAACCGAACCGAGTCCCTCGACGCCAACGGGTGGTCTTTCGACATGGCAACCAAAAAGTCCTCCTCAGCGATCAGCCTCGACGTGATCCCGAGCGGTGGGACGGTCCACCGCACCATCCCGATGTCGAGTCGTCGATCGAGCAGCATCAACAACGCCTCGTTCGCGAAAGCGGAACTGTCGAGCACGAATTCGATACCGGGATTGGTCTTTCTCACCAATTTCGCCCACCGCCCGACGAGCAGATGCGACGAGGTACCCGCAAAACCCAGGCGAACGCGACCTGTCGTTCCCTTGCCTGCCGCGGACACCGCGATCTCGGCCATCCGGCACGCGTCCAGTATCTCGCGCGCCGGAAGCAGCAGCGCTTCGCCGGCAGCAGTCAACCGCACGGTTCGAGTACTTCGATCGAACAACGGCGAACCGAGCTGTTTCTCGAATTGCCTGATCGTTCGACTCAGTGGAGGTTGCGCAATCCGAAGCCGCTGCGCCGCACGGCCGAAATGTAGCTCCTCAGCCACCGCGAGAAATGCGTTGATCTGATGAATTTCCACCCGACATTGTTGCGCCACGCCGGCCGACCCTGTCAAGTTTCCGAAACCGACCGAGTGCGCGAGAGAACAAGAAGAGGTACACACGTGGACAAGACCCTCTCGATGAAAGAGGCCATCGGTCGATACGTCGGAGACGGCATGACTGTTGCGCTGGAGGGATTTTCGCATCTCATCCCCTTTGCCGCGGCACACGAGATCATCCGGCAGGGCAGGAAGGACCTCACGCTGTGCCGAATGACGCCGGACATCGTTTCCGATCAGCTCGTCGCCGCCGGCTGCGTCCGAAAGCTGGTTGCATCGTTCTTCGCCAGCGGGTCCGCGGGGTCTCTGTACGAGTTACGCAGACGCATCGAGAACCAGGACCCGCTCCCCCTCGAGGTCGAGGAATACAGCCACTACGGCATGGTCTGCCGGTATCAGGCTGGAGCCGCCAGGCTTCCTTTCTTCCCTCTACGGTCGTACGCCGGGAGTGATCTGCCCGCGCTCAACCCGCAACTGAGACTCGTCGACGACCCGTACGGCGGCGGGAGCGTCTACGTCGTGCCGCCACTGAATCCGGATGTGACGATCATCGGTGCACAGCGGGCGGATTCGTCTGGGAACGCACAGATCTGGGGCATCGCCGGTGTGCAGCAAGAAGCCGTGTACGCCGCGAAGAAGGCGATCGTCGTTGTCGAAGAACTGGTCGACGACGAGGTCATCAGGTCCGACCCCAGCCGAACTCTGATTCCCTCGCACGCGGTCGACGCGGTTGTCGTCTGCCCGCGCGGCGCGCACCCGTCGTACGCACAGGGATACTACGACCGCGATTGCGGCTTCTACCGACGCTGGACCGAAATCTCCAAAGATCCTTCACGGCTGAGAGATTGGCTCGACGATTGGGTGTACGCACTCGACAGTCACAGCGAGTATCTCACCAAACTCGGAGCAGACTACTGGACCGATCTCGAAGTCGGATCAAAACTTTCCACACCTGTCGACTACGGGAGCAGACTATGACCACCACGATCGACACCGGGGCTGCCACCTCCACCGAGACCATCGTCGCCGTCGCGGCACGCGAATTGGCCGGTAAGCGCCGAGTCTTTGCCGGAGTTGGGCTACCCACGCTCGCAGTCGATCTCGCGAGGCACACGTCGAATCCGGACGTCGAGCTGATCTACGAGTCCGGGGTGTGCGGCGCGCACCCGTCAGCCATGGCCGAGGGTATCGCCGACTCCGTGGTTGTCTCCGGTGCCGAATCCGTGCTGAGCATGGCCGCGCTCTTCGGCTATGTCCTGCAAGGTGGCAACGTCGACGTCGGATTTCTCGGGGCCGCTCAAATCGATCGAACGGGCAGTCTGAACACGAGTTTCATCGGTGACTGGAAGAATCCGACGGTCAGACTGCCCGGGGCGGGCGGGGCTGTCGAGATCATCGCGAACGCCGCCGAAATCTTCGTCGTGATGCGTCGCCACGACCTCAGTTCCTTTCCGGCCGAGCTCGACTTCTGCACCTCGCCAAGCCCCGCCCGCGCCCTCGCCAGCGGAAAGGGCATCATGCCGGCAGGTGCAGGAGTGAGAAAGGTATTCACCAACCTCGGCGTCCTGACACACCAGGGCCCCGGCGGCGAACTGGAGTTGACCAGCGTCCACGAGGGAATCTCTGTCGATCAGGTACGGGAGTCGACGGGATGGGACCTGGCCGTCGCCGACCATGTCACCCTCACCACTCCACCGTCGAGCGCGGAGATCGATCTGCTCCGCAACACGATCGACAAGGTCAGGCTGTACCTGCGCTGACACTGTCCCGGAGCCTGCCGACGGCATCGACCAGCACGGCTTCGGGATACGTCGCGAAACACAGTCGAGCGCTTCGGCTGAGGTCCGCTTCGACTGCGAACGCCGAACCTGGGACAAAAGCGACTCCGTATTTCAGTGCGACCCCCAGGAGTTCGGTGGTATCGACGTCGTCGAGAAAATCCATCCAGCAGAACATGCCGCCGCGGACCTCGGAAAAGCGTGCACGACCACCCAATTCCGTCTCGGCGGCTGTGACCATTGCCTTCGCTCTGGCTCCGTACCCCGCCCGGAGCTTGTCGAGATGCGCGTCGAACCACTCGCGGTCGGAGAAGAGGTCAGCGGCGATCTGCTGGGTGAGCGAAGAACCGCACAGATCAGCGCCTTGCTTGATCAGTTCGACGGCCTCGCAGACTCGCCGATCGCCGTGCAGCCAGCCGACGCGCAGCGCCGGCGCCAACACCTTGGAGGCACTGGACAGCCGAATCACCCTGTCCGACAGTGCAGCCAGCGGCGCGGGCGGTTGGTCGCCGAAGTACAGCTCGCCGTACGGGTCGTCCTCGAGAACCCAGAATCCGTATCGGTCGGCCAGTGCGGCCAGGTGCGTTCGGCGCTGCGCGGAGAGCACCGCGCCGCGCGGGTTGTGGAAATTGCTCACGGTGTGAACAACTTTGGGCCGAAGACCGGCGTCGAGTTTCGCCTCGAGCGCGGCAATGTCCATCCCGTCCTCGTCCAGCCGGACCGGAACGAGACGGGCCTGCGCCGTCCGAAAGACCTGCAGCGCACCGGTATACGCCGGTTCCTCCACGACAACGACGTCACCGACATCGAGGAGCACCTGCGCGAGCAAGCTCAAACCTTGCTGAGAACCGTGGGTGATCACAACTTCGGACGCGTCGAGTGATCGCCCGATTTTCGTGGATTCGCGCTCGGCGATCACCTCACGGAGGCGCCGCAGACCAGACGTCTCGCCGTACTGGACGGACGAGGGGTCACCGAGTGCGCCGTGTGCTGCCTTCGAGATTCGTTCCCGCGGAATGAAATCAGGGTCGGGTAGCCCGCCGGCCAAACTGATGACGTCGGGTCGGGCAGTCAGGGTGAGTAGATCGCGAATTGCAGAACTACGGAGTCCGTCCATACGAGCGGACAGCGCGGCGTGTGTCATGTGAAGCTCCCAGGCACGCAGAATGAAGGTCAGAGGAAGAACACCCTGAGCCGTCCTGGGTCAACGGGGCGGGAGAGCGCCGAGATACCGACCCTTGATTCGGTCGGTATCTCGACTATCTCACCAATACTCCAGTATATGAAACAGAGTTCTCACATTGTAAGAACATTCTGGCCCGTTCTCAGTCCAGGTCGTCGTGACGCATGAGCTGACGAGCAGCTTCGGTGATCGACCCGGTCAACGACGGGTACACCGAGAACGTCTGAGCCAGGTCGTTGACCGTCAAGTTGTTCTGCACGGCGATCGCGATCGGCAGGATCAATTCCGAAGCGGTGGGTGCGACCACAACACCGCCGATGACCACGCCGGTAGCCGGGCGGCAGAAGATTTTCACGAAACCGCGACGCAAACCGGACATCTTGGCACGCGGGTTGGTGTTGAGCGGCAACATGACGGTGCGAGCAGGCACCTCTCCGTTGTCGATCGCCGCCTGCGAAACACCCACCGTTGCAATTTCGGGGCGCGTGAAGACGGCCGACGCGACAGTCTTCAGCTTGATCGGGCTGACGCCTTCACCGAGCGCGTGGTACATCGCGATGCGTCCCTGCATCGCAGCCACTGAGGCGAGCGGAAGCAGCCCGGTGCAGTCACCGGCTGCGTAGATTCCGGAAACCGTGGTGCGCGAAACCCGGTCGACACGCAGGTATCCACCCTTGTCCAACTCGATGCCGACCCGTTCCAGGCCGAGACCGTTGGTGTTGGGGACGGAACCGACGGTCATCAAGGCGTGGCTTCCTTCGACCGTGCGGCCGTCGGAGAGCTTGACGACGATGCCCTTCTCGGTGCGCTCGACGGCGTCCGCGCGGGCGTGCTTGACGAGGGAGACCCCGCGCTCGGCGAGGGCATCCTCGAGTACGAGTGCCGCATCGGCATCCTCGCCGGGCAGAACACGGTCACGACTGGACACGAGAGTGACCTTGACGCCCATCTCGGTGTACGCGGAGACGAACTCGGCACCGGTGACACCGGAACCGACCACGACCAGGTGCTCGGGCAGCTCGTCCAAGTCGTAGAGCTGACGCCACGTCATGATTCGCTCACCGTCGGGCTCGGCTCCCGGGATGATGCGGGGGCTGGCGCCGGTGGCGATCAACACGACGTCTGCGTCGATGGTCTTCTGCTCGCCGCTTCCGAGCGTCGCGCGAACCTGGTGCGCCGCCATTCCGAGGAGCGGATCGGTGAGTTCGGCGGTACCGGAGAGAACCTCGACACCAACCGTCTGCAACCGTGCGCGAATGTCCGAGGACTGGGACAACGCGAGACTCTTGACTCGGGAGTGGATCTTCGGCAATGAAACCGAAGCCTGCTCCGGATCCAAGGTGATGCCGAGATCGGATGCACGACGCATGTCGGTGCGGATTCCGGTGGACGCGATGAATGTCTTCGACGGAACACAGTCGAACAGCACACACGCACCGCCGACGCCGTCCGAATCGACCAGGGTGACCGTGGCCCCGTGCTGCGCGGCTACCAGTGCCGCCTCGTAGCCGGCGGGTCCGCCACCGATGATCACGATCCGGGTCATGTGTCCTCCAAGTCCTCGCGTGGCCGGCAGGGGTCTCCCGTCGACCAGTGTCACGCTATTCGAGCACTACGTGTCGCGCAGTGCTTGTACCAGATTACTTGCGTCCGGTGGTCCGCTTCGCCACACCCTCGGACCACGGTTTAGGCTTGCGCCCGTGTCGATTTATGCCGCTTACGGTTCCAACATGCATCCCGAGCAGATGTTGTTGCGCTGCCCACACTCGCCCATGTCCGGGACAGGGTGGCTGCGAGGCTGGCGCCTGACCTTCAGCGGCGAGGACCTCGGCTGGGAGGGCGCTCTCGCCACCGTCGTCGAAGATCCCGACTCCAGTGTTTTCGTGGTTCTCTACGACGTCCCGGAAGAGGACGAAGTAAGCCTGGACCGCTGGGAAGGCGCCGAACTGGGTCTGCACCGCAAGATCCGAGTGCGGGTCGACACAGCCGGCGATGCAGTCCTCGCGTGGCTCTATGTCATGGATGCCTACGAAGGTGGACTGCCGTCCGCCCGCTACATCGGCGTGATGGCCGACGCTGCCGAGATTGCCGGAGCGCCGGCCGAGTACGTGCGTGAACTGCGGACGCGAAACAGCCGCAACGTTGGTCCGGGTAACGGAGTTACCGACTAGCCGGATGCTCGGCTCAAAGCAGCAGGAAATACGCGAGCACCGCGAGTGCCGCGAGCACGATCACAATCGCGACTCCGACGAGAATGCGCTTCGAACCGCGCGACGCCGATTCGCCTGCGACAACCGCAGTTTCCGGCTCGGCTGTTGCCACCCCGGCTGCGGTTTCAGCCGCCACCTTCTCGCGTCCCAGAGTGTCGAACACCTCGGTCACGTCGTGTGAAGGCGGCAACCCGATCGGCACGATCGTGTGCGACGTCGAGGTGAATCCGGCAGCGAGGATCGCAGCTCCCAGCGCGGCCGACTGCTCGGGTCCGGGGCCGAGTTCACATCTGACACCGAGCTTTTCGGCAATCCCGGCAGCTATGGACATCATTGCCGCTTTGTCCGTCGCCGGTTCTCCGTCACCGGTGACGACTACGGCGTCCAGGTTCTCCGGCATCCAGCCGAACGCACCCAGTGCCGTCGCGAGGCGTGAACTCGGCGAACTCCCGTCGCCGGCAAAGCCGAATGCGCGGCCCGCGGCGACACCCGAACGCACCAGCGTGACCGCTGCTCCGGTGTCGTCCACGTGATAGATGCCGATGAGCGTGCCGGCGAGCGCCGCGATTTCCGACTCGAACCACGCCGAAACCGCCTCGGCATCCGAGACGAGTGTGACTCGTTCGAGGCCCGCGTAGACGAGAGAATCCTGCATGAGGGCGGCAGTGGACGAGTCCCAGCGCGACGGGTATGTGGCGACGATGTCGGGGGCTCCCCCGCTCCGGCCACCGCGATCGGGCAGCGGCTCACATTCCTGCAACAGACAGCGAATCGAGGTCGCCACCAAATCCTCGGCGCGGTAACGAGTATCGGCCGTTCCTGCGACGCCACTCGGGTCCCCGACGCGACCGACAAAACCCGACCAGCTCTCGGCGAACTCACGACCGGCACCCAGTTGCTCGGTGCCTCCGAGCACCGTCGTTCCGTCCTTGCGTTGATTGAGGATCGTGTCCCGAACCAACACCACCGGATCGGCCGAACCCGGATCGTTCGACGCAACGACAGCCGTCGACACTAATGTGCCGATTCGCACTCCCACACCTATGGACATGCCCGTACCTTCACTCGAACGAACGAAAAACGGTACCCCCGACGGGAACCGGAACTATCCCAGAACCAGGCTCGTGAGAACCTTCACACCGACGCCGAGTGCACGCTCGTCGAGATCGAAAGTGGGTTGGTGGATGTCGAGCTGATCGCCTTCACCCGACCACACACCGAGCCGCGCCATGGCACCCGGCACGGTTTCGAGGTACCACGAAAAGTCTTCGCCACCACCGGATTGCGGGGTGTCCGCCAGAGCATCTTGTCCGACGGTCGCGATGGCGTCCTCGAACATCCGGGTGGACACCTCGTCGTTGACGACCGGTGGCACTCCGCGACGATAGTTGAGTTGGTAGCGGACGCCGGTGGGTGCGAGCAGTCCGTGGACGATTTCTTCCACGAGCGGTTCGAGCAACTCCCACGTGTCGTGATCGCCGGTACGTACCGTGCCCGTCATCATGCCGGTCTGCGGAATCGCGTTGGGCGCCTGACCTGCACTGACCGCGCCCCACACCATGACGGTGCCGGTACGCGGATCGATACGACGGCTGAGCATTCCAGGCAGCCCGGTCACGACTGTGCCGAGTGCGTAGATCAGATCCGTGGTCAGGTGCGGCCTCGACGTGTGCCCACCCGGAGAATCGAGGACGACCTCGATGGTGTCTGCAGCAGAGGTGATCGCGCCCAGACGCATGCCCACCTGGCCTGCCTCGAGTCGCGGATCGCAGTGCAGAGCAAAGATTCTGGACACACCGTCGAGCGCGCCGGCCGCGATGACGTCGAGCGCTCCGCCTGGCATGACTTCCTCGGCGGGCTGGAAGATCAGCCGAACCCCGACGGGAAGTTCGGGCAGCGTGGCCAGAGCCAGTCCGGCGCCGAGCAGGATGGTGGTGTGGGCGTCGTGCCCGCACGCATGGGACACACCGGGGACCGTGGACGAATACGTCGCCCCTGTCGCTTCCTGCATCGGCAAAGCGTCCATGTCGGCGCGGAGTGCGATTCGTGGACCTTCCGGTCCGATGTCGCACGTGAGGCCGGTACCACCGGGAAGGATCTTCGGCGACAGCCCAGCGGCAGTGAGGCGGGTCGCGACGAATTCGGTGGTCGCGTATTCGCGGCGAGCCAACTCCGGGTTGGCATGGATGTGTCGGCGCCACGCGACGAGGTCGTCGGTGTGCGCGTGAATCCACGTATCGATTGCCGCGTTCACCGGCGATCTACCCCTTCCAACAGACGGGCGCGTTGTTCTGGATCGGACGCTACCCGGACAGCAGTGCGGGCCAACGCAATTGCACCGTCGACTACCGCTCGATCTGCGGAGGTGGTGATACACGCCGCCGCGAACTCCGGCTGATGTGTCACTGCCCCCGATGAATCCAAGCCTATGACCGGGTGAATTCCCGGAATCACATTGGTCACATTACCCATATCCGTACTACCCAGCGGACGGGAGCGCTCCCATTCCACCGCCAGTGGCACCCGTCCGAGATCGACGATCTGTTCACGGTACGCCGCCGCCAGCCACGGATCGGGGGTCAACTCGGTGTAAGTGGGCGATACCGTGCGGATTTCGTGGGTGCATCCGGTGCCGAGTGCGCCCGAGGCGAAGCAGGCGTCGGCACGCTCGGACAGATTGGCCAACGACGCGGCCGTCTCGGCACGCAGGTAGTAAAGCAGTTCGGACCGGGCCGGAACGATGTTGGGAGCCGTGCCGCCGTCACTGACGATTCCGTGAATCTGCTGGCCTGGCTGCAGGTGCTGACGCAACAGCCCGACCGCCACCTGAGCGAGCGTCGCCGCGTCGGCGGCATTACGACCGAATTCAGGCGCAGCAGACGCGTGCGCCTCGCGACCGTGATAGCTGACCGCGATGTCCGCCAGGGCCAGGGAGGTGGCACCGATGATGTCGATCGGTCCTGGATGAACCATCATGGCCGCGCCGACGCCGTCGAATGCACCACGCTCGAGCATCAGAACTTTGCCGCCACCGGTTTCCTCCGCCGGAGTACCGATCACCCGGACGGTGATCCCCAGTTCATCGGCCGCGGTAGCCAACGCGATGCCGGCTCCGACCGCGGCTGCGGCAATGATGTTGTGCCCACAGGCATGACCGATCTCGGGCAGCGCGTCGTACTCGGCGCAGATCGCGATGACCAACTCTCCGCTGCCGTAGGTGGCATCGAAAGCCGTCGGCAGATCGACGATCCCGCGAGTGACCGCGAAACCGTGCTGCGCCAGCAGGTCCGACACTTTGGCAGCGCTGCGGAACTCTTCGAAGGCGAGTTCCGGGTCGCTGTGAATCGAATGCGACAGCGCAATCAGATCGGCCTCTACAGACCTGACTGCACTGTCGACATTCTGATTCACGCGATCATTGTCTCACCCGAAGGAGAAGTTGCTCTTGTCAGTCACCTGAGCGAGGTCTGCAAGTGCATCGCGGTGGATACCTGCCTTGATTCCCGCCAAGTTCTTGCCGTGAGTCGACGTCAATGCCGACGCCTTGGCCACTGCTGCCGCGAGCACTCCGTCGCCGTCGACCGTTTCCTGCACGATGCCGGCAGCAAGCGCGTCGGCGCCGCCGAATCGACGCCCCGTCGTCATCGCGTCGACCGCCGTCGGCTTGGGCAGACGACTGTTCAGCAATGCAGACATCCCGACTGTGAACGGCATGTTCAGTCCGACCTCGGGAAGGCAGTAGAAGCCGCGGTCCGCGCGCATGATCTGGAAATCGTGCGAGGACGCGAGCATGGCACCGGCGCCGAATGCGTGCCCCTGCACGGCCGCGACCGTGGCCATCGGGAAGGTCAGCAGCCGGCTGTAGATGGTGTGGACCTTGTCCAGGTAGCCGGGAAGACCGTCGAGATTGCCGAAGATCCACGTCGTGTCCAGGCCGTTCGTGTAGAACTTGCCCGTCGCCGTGGTCACCAGGGCTGCCGGCCCCTCGTGCGCTTCGACCTCGTCCAGCTTGCTGTGAACAGCGTCGATCCACTCGGGGCCGAAGCGGTTCTCGTTGTCCGTTTCGCCCTCGTTGCCGAGGTACAGGATGAATACGTCGCCGTCGCGTTCGAGATAAGGCATGGATGGGAGAGTAACGCCCGCCAACTCACCCGGCGAACCGACCCGACTCCTCAGTAGGGTTGCTCACATGGGAACGATCGCCGAGGCCGCCGCCGCTGCTCTGTCCGCTATGACGGGTTCTTCGTCACCGTCAGTCGCCATCGTGCTCGGGTCGGGGTGGACCGACGCCGCAGACGTGTTCGGCGATTCCGGTGCGGACGTGACGGCTGAAGTCTCGATGGCCGATCTGCCTGGCTTCGCCCCACCGTCGGCGCTCGGGCACGCGGGCACCATCCGTTCGGTGCGCGTCGGGAACACGGAAGTCCTGCTGCTGCTCGGGCGCGCGCATGCGTACGAGGGCCACGATCTCGCCACCGTCGTCCACCCGGTCCGAACGGCCATCGCTGCCGGCGCCAACACGGTCATCCTCACCAACGCGGCCGGCGGTATTGCTGAAAACTACGCCGTCGGCCAACCGGTAATGATCAGCGACCATCTGAACCTGACGGCCAGGTCCCCGCTCGTCGGCGCGGAGTTCGTCGACCTGGTCGACGCCTACTCGCCGGAACTGCGCGCGCTGGCTCGCTCGATCGACCCGGACCTTGCCGAGGGTGTTTACGCCGGGCTTCCCGGTCCGCACTACGAGACTCCGGCCGAGATTCGAATGCTTCGTACACTCGGCGCCGATCTGGTCGGCATGTCGACGGTTCACGAGACCATTGCGGCCCGCGCGCTCGGCGCCCGCGTTCTCGGCATCTCGATGGTCACCAACCTGGCCGCCGGAATCACTGGGGCCTCGCTGGACCATCAGGAGGTGCTGGTGGCAGGCAAAGCGTCGGCAGCCCGGATGGGAGTGCTGTTGCGTCAACTGGTCGAGCAACTGTGACACCTACCCACGTCACCGAGTGGATCGATGCCGATCCGGACCCAGTCACCCGCGCAGAACTGACAGTCCTTTCGGAACATGAACTGGCCGAACGCTTTTCCGCGCCACTGGCGTTCGGCACCGCTGGGCTTCGCGGGCCGGTGCGCGGCGGCCCCAACGGCATGAACCTCGCGGTCGTCATCCGGACCACGGCCGGTCTGGCGGCCTGGCTGACAGCTCGCTGCCAGGGCGGCTCCCGCGTTGTCGTCGGCCGCGACGCCCGGCGCGGTTCCGAGGAATTTGCTCTCGCCGCCGCTGAAGTCATGGCGGCGGCCGGGTTCGAGGTGACCCTGCTCCCCCGCCCACTGCCGACACCGCTGGTGGCGTTCGCGGTGCGCAGGCTCGGGGCAGCGGCAGGTATCCAGATCACTGCCTCCCACAATCCTGCCGCCGACAACGGTTACAAGGTGTATCTCTCGGGCGGAGCGCAACTCGTCTCCCCCGCCGATCGTGAAATCGAGAGCGAGATCGCCCGCATCGGTAGTGCCGCCGACGTCGCGCGAGCATCGGTGATTCCGGCCGACGATTCTCTGGTCGAGGAGTACATCGCCCGCATCGCGACCCTCCCGCACGGCGACGCCCGCTCGATCCGGATTGCGCTCACGGCAATGCACGGCGTCGGCGGCGAGACTGCGACAGCTGCTCTGCGAGCAGCTGGATTCGAGGACCTGCACGTCGTGGCGGAGCAGTTCGATCCCGACCCCACGTTTCCGACCGTCGAGTTTCCCAATCCCGAAGAGCCCGGCGCCGCAGACCGGCTTCTCGCACTCGCCCGACGTGTCGACGCGGATCTGGCGATCGCACTCGACCCGGATGCCGACCGCTGCGCCGTCGGAGTTCGCGACGGTGATCAGTGGCGCATGCTGCGCGGCGACGAAACCGGGGTGCTTCTGGCCGACCACGTGCTGAGCACGGCGCCCGAAGATTCGTTGGTGGCGACGACGATCGTCTCCTCGACCCTGCTCTCGAAGTTGGCGAGAGCCCGCGGAGCCAGGTTTGCGCAGACACTCACCGGGTTCAAGTGGCTCACGCGTGCCGGCGACGGACTGGTCTACGCCTACGAAGAAGCGATCGGGCACTGCGTCGATCCGGATGTGGTGCGCGACAAGGACGGAATCTCGGCTGCCGTACTGGTGGCCGATCTGGCTGCCACCCTCGCGGGCAGCAACAGAACCCTCTTGGATGTTCTCGACGACTATGCCGTCGAATTCGGACTGCATTGCGGGGACCAAGTATCCCGCCGCGTCGAGGACTCGAGCGACATCACCGAAATGATGAATCGGTTACGCGCCGATCCGCCCGGCCAGCTCGCGGGTGAGCCGGTGACCGTCGAAGACTTGTCCCTGGTTCGCGGCGGTATGCGCACCGACGCAGTGATATTCGACGGACCGTCGATCCGCGTGGTTGTGCGACCGTCCGGCACCGAGCCCAAGGTCAAGTGCTATCTCGAAGTCGTGGTCCCGGTAGCCGACCGCAGCGATCTCGCGAACGCGCGCGAGCAGGCGAAGGCCCGGCTGGCCGAACTCCGAACCTTCGCCCTCTCGCTCTAGCGGGGTCCGAACTGCCGATCGCCGGCGTCACCGAGTCCGGGGACGATGAATGCGTTCTCGTCGAGTCCGTCGTCGATGCTCGCGATGACCAGACGCACCGGGTGTCCGGAGGCTGCCAGCGCATCGACGCCGGCCGGAGCAGCTACGACGCACACTGCCGTGACATCGGTCGCGCCACGCGCAACCAGCAAGTCGATGGTGTGCACCATCGAACCACCGGTCGCGAGCATCGGATCGAGCACGAATACCGGGATACCGGACAGATCCGCGGGCAGGGATTCGAGGTACGGAACCGGCTGATGTGTCTCTTCGTCACGGGCCATTCCGACAAAGCCAACCCCGGCCGACGGGATCAGTGCACTGGCTTGTTCGACCATGCCCAGACCCGCGCGCAGCACCGGAACCAGCAATGGAGGCTTCGCGAGCCGGATGCCCGTCGTCGCTGCTACCGGGGTGTCGACCGGGAACTCCTCTACCTCCGCGTCACGCATGGCCTCGTAGACCAGCATGTGCGTGAGCCTGCGAAGTGCGGAACGAAACGTCGCGTTCTCACTGCGTGCATCACGCATTGTCGTCAAGAGGGCCGCCGCGAGCGGATGGTCGACTACGTGCGTTTGCATGACCATCAGAATAGTTCCTCGGGAACCGAAGCACCCCGCGCGGCGTCCAAGAAGGAGTAAGCGCAACGGGGGGAAGACAAGTTGACAAATCTGGATCTACACACCGAAAGCATCGCGGAGTTCGCCGCGCGGTTGGGCACCGTGGCAGACAACGTCGCGCAAGCCCGACAGGATGCGTCCGGCGGCGATCACACCGCTCTGTCCGCTGTGCTGGGGCTGATCGGCGGAGACTTCGTTCGCGTCGCGGGCCGAGCACAACAAGCGCATGTCGAGGACATCGATCGACTGTCCGCTGTAATTTCCAGTGTCCGGTCGGCCGCCCGCGACGCTCATGCCGTCTATCTCGACTCCGAAGAATCTGTCCGAACGGCTCTCGTCGAAGCCGCACGATCATGATCGACGTCGACGCTCTCGCTCGACCGATCATCGATCTGGTCGACGTCGTGGGGACCGGTGTCGCCGACCCGGGCGGACCCGACGTCGGAATCCGCATCGCTTCGGACGCCCTCGAGATCGCGTACCAATTGGGAAGCGCCGCACTGAGCGAACTGGCATCCACCCAGAGTTCGTCGAATGCCCTCACCGCCGCGGTGACCAAAACCGAGCAGACGCAGACGTCGACGCGAAACCTCGCCGATCGTGGGAGCAACATCGCCGGCGTCGTGGACGAAGCCACAACGTCCGTGTCCGCGGGAATGACCGAACTCGGTGAGATTCTTCAGTCCTTCCTGACGCTCGCCGTCAAGGCCGGGCCGACGCTCGCGACACCGATGGGGCAATTGATGTTGCTGTCGGCCGCGTTGGAGCACCTCGGGCGGGCGGTCTCGGTAGTCGAGCGGGTACGCGGTGAACTGGCCGGGTCGACCGACAAGATGTCCGCGCTGATCCCACCCGTCCCGATACCGGAACCCGCGCCAGGCGCCTCGGGTTCGGCGGGTACTTCCGGTTCCGCAGGTGGTTCGGGTTCCGCTGGTGGTTCCGGTTCCGCAGGCGGTGTAGAGGTCGAACTCCCCGACGGCTCGATCGCGACCGCACCGAACGCCGAGGCCGCTGCCGCCGTACGCAACGCGCTCACTCAACAGGGAGTCCCGTACGCCTGGGGAGGCACGACACCCGGAGTCGGTCTGGATTGCAGCGGGTTGACGCAATGGGCGTACGGCCAAGCCGGAGTCGATATTCCGAGGTTGGCCCAGGAACAAGGAATCGGGAACCAGGTCGATCAGAACAATCTGATGCCGGGCGACCTCGCAGTCTGGGACGGACACGTCGCCATGGTGATCGGCAACGGTCAGATGGTGGAGGCCGGTGACCCTGTCGAAGTCAGTTCCATCCGAACCACGAACAGCGGCATGGGCTTTCACGGCTTCTACCGCCCGACAGAATGACAGGAAACATGTCCGAGAACCTCCGGGAATCGCCGCCGATCATCACAGCCGTCGCCGTCAACCGCGCCGGAACCATCGCGGTCCGCGCCACGGAGCATGCTGTCCCCGTGGACCTGCGGATCAGCCAGGGCGAACTGCGGTACGGCGGCGCACGGTTGGCGCAGCAGATACTCGCTCTGTCCTCGAAAGCTGCAATCGAAGCCGGTGTCCGCCATCGTGTGGAGCTCGATCAGACCGGCGTGCCGGCGGCGATCCTCGATCGACTCGGTCTCGCGACGCGAGACGAACTCGCTGATGTCGACGCCACAGAGGACCAGAGCCTGCCGTCGAGCTGGATGCGTTCGATATGAACGAGATGGATCGAATCATGGAGCTGGCGAAACACCGGACCGGGCTGTTGCAGGACGCCGTCGACGGGGTCACCGCTCTGCGGGCAGTCGTCGCGAGTGAAGGTGGGATAGTGACAGCGACTGTCGACGGGCTGGGCGCTCTGGTCGACTTGCGGATCACCGATGCGATCACCGCCATGGATTCGCGCACGGTAGCCGCACTGACGGTGGCAACCATTCACCAGGCAGTTCAGCAGTCCAATGATGAACGAGAACGGCTGGTGGGTGAGCTCCGCGTGTCGCTGAAACAAACGTGACCAACCCCCGCTATGCCTTTCGCTCCGCGGTGGATAGGCTTCCGCCCATGGCTGGAGACATCGTCCCTATCGAAATCGGACTCACCGACGGAGACCTCGTCACTTTGTGGGCACCCCGCTGGCGCGAGGGCGACGACGAGTGGGAAGCGTTTCTCGGCCATGAGGAAGACCTCTACGGGTTCTCCTCCGTCGCGGAGCTCGCGGCATTCATCCGCACCGACTCGGACAACGACCTGGTCGAGCATCCGGCGTGGGCCGTCGTCTCCGGACTGTCGGCAGCCGAACTCGAGCCGGAAGAGAACTTCACCTTCGACTTCGTCGGCGTGCCCGAGCTGGCCGCAGGTGACCCTGAGCCACTGGTGGTCTCGGAACTCGAAGACACCCTGAACATGGCTCGCAACATCGGTGAGGTGTGCGAACTCGACGCGGTCATCCGCTTCTTCAGCGGCCATCCGGTACTCGGCGCGCTGGCCACCGGCGCCGGCACCTTCGAAGGTCGCGAAGGACTGGAGCTGTGGGATCAGGTTGGCGCCGCAATCGTCAAGGACTGGGACGCCGTTCTCGACGCCATCGACAAGGTGGTCACCTCCCCGAAGGTCGACGCTGCCGCCGTCGCGGTCGCCGAAGCTGAACTGCTCGCTGCTGCCGAGAACACCGTCGACGCCGACGATGTCGCCGAGGAGGGCGAGGACGAGGAATTCGACGAGGACGACCTCGACGAGGATGAAGACGAAGTCGAGACCTTCTGGGGCGAGGTCGGCGTCGACCCGATCCGCATCATCACCTCGGCCGAGACGTTCTACACTCTGCGCTGCTACATGGGAGATCAGGCGATCTTCCTCGGCAAGGACGGACTGATCACCGTCTTCCGTAGCGAGCGCGCACTCGCTCGTTATCTCGCGGACAACCACGAACACGATCTCTCGCAGGTCAGCACGTACGGCGAGATTCAGAATGCTGCCGTCGACGGTTCACTCGAAATCGAAGTCACGGACGAGAACGTCTACGTTCTGCCCGGCATCGCCGACGACCTCGCGCAGGGCCCGGACGTGGTCGATGCCGAGCAGTTGGAGCTTGCCGTCGAATTGTTCACCGATGCAGCGGATTTCGCCGACGACGACTCCACCGAGGAAGTTCTGTCCGCGTCGAACGAGCTGGGTTGGTACGTCTCCTACCTTCTCAATCCCGATCCGTCCCGGATGGCCCCGAGTGCGCCGTTCACCAAGGAATCCGAGGCCTGGCGTGAACTCGAGCGTGAGTTCGAGGCCCGGTTGCGACCTGAGTAGTCGGGTCCACGTCATCTAGCCGATGAGCACGGCGTAACCCGGCTTGATGACGTCGTCGATCAATGCGAGGCGCTCGTCGAACGGGATGAAGGCCGACTTCATCGCGTTGATGGTGAAGCGTTCCAGATCGCTCCAGCCGTAACCGAAGGTCTCGACCAACGCCGCCATTTCCCGGCTCATGCTGGTGTCGCTCATCAGCCTGTTGTCGGTGTTGACGGTCACGCGGAAGCGCAAGTCCGCCAACAGTCCGAACGGATGGTCCGCCAGGGCGGCTACGGCTCCGGTCTGTACGTTCGAACTCGGGCACAGTTCCAGGGGAATGCGCATGTCACGGACGTAGTTCGCGAGCCGACCCAGCTCTGCCCCACCGTGGCCGCCTACCTCGATGTCGTCGACGATCCGCACGCCGTGTCCCAACCGGTCCGCTCCGCAGAACGCGATCGCTTCGTGGATCGACGGCAATCCGAAGGCCTCGCCCGCGTGGATCGTGAAGTGAGCGTTCGCATCACGCATGTATTCGAAAGCGTCGAGATGCCGGCTCGGTGGGTTTCCGGCCTCGGCGCCGGCGATGTCGAACCCGACCACTCCGCGGTCCCGGAATCGCACCGCGAGTTCGGCGATCTCGCGCGACCGGGCGGCATGCCTCATCGCCGTCAGGAGACACCCGATTCGGATCTCCCGTCCCGCGACCCTGGCGGCGGATTCGCCGGCTCGGAAGCCCTCGAGCACGTGCTCGACGACCTCGTCCAAACTCAGGCCCTGTTCCAGGTGCTGCTCGGGCGCAAAACGGATTTCGGCATAGACGACGTTGTCGTCGGCCAGATCCTCGGCGCACTCACGTGCCACCCGTGCGAGCCCTTCCGGGGTCTGCATCACGGCGACTGTGTGCGCGAACGTTTCGAGGTAGAGCTCGAGTGAACCGCTGTCAGCGGCAGTTCGGAACCATTGTGCCAGTTCGGATGCCGAATTCGCCGGCAGCTCGTCGTAGCCACACTGCGCGGCCAGTTCGAGAACGGTCTCGGGTCGGAGTCCTCCGTCGAGATGGTCGTGGAGAAGAACTTTGGGTGCGCTGCGGATCGTGGTCAACTCCGGTGCGTTCATTCGCCAACGCTAACGCGAATCACCCACAATTCGCTCGATGAGCAGCGGCCGCGAAACGGTGTCGGATTCGGTCCCGATGGACCAGCCACCACCGAGGCTGCGACGCGCTGCGTCAAATCTCTCGGGGGTATCCGTGTGCAAAGTCATCAGCTTCTGCCCGGCGCGAACCACTTCGCCCGGCTTTGCGTGCATCTCGATGCCGGCACCGGCCTGCACGGCTTCACCTTGCCGTTCGCGTCCGGCTCCGAGTTTCCAGGCTGCGACGCCCACCGCCATGGCGTCGAGTCGGGTCAGCACACCGTCTCGGTCCGCGGTGACGACGTCGCTGTGCCTAGCCACCGGCAGCGCTGCGTGCGGGTCCCCACCTTGTGCGCAGATCATCGCGCGCCACCGGTCCATGGCCGTGCCGTCGGCAAGTTTGTCTGCCGGGTCGATACCGTCGATCCCGGCCGCGGACAGCATTTCCCGCGCCAGGACAAGGGTCAGCTCGACGACGTCCGACGGACCCCCGCCGGCCAGCATCTCGACGGATTCTCGTACTTCGAGAGCGTTGCCGGCCGTCAGTCCCAGTGGAGTGTCCATCCCGGTGATGAGGGCGCTAGTGCGCACACCGGCGTCGTTGCCCAATTCGACCATCGTGCGAGCCAGCTCGCGCGCGTCGCCGAGGTCCTTCATGAACGCTCCGGAACCGACTTTGACGTCGAGCACCAGGGCGCCGGTCCCCTCGGCGATCTTCTTGCTCATGATCGAACTTGCGATCAGCGGAATGGATTCCACTGTTCCGGTCACGTCGCGCAGCGCGTAGAGCTTCTTGTCGGCCGGGGCCAGGTTCGCTCCGGCAGCGCAGATCACGGCACCGATTTTCGGGTCCGAAAGAATGTCGACCATCTCCGCCGCCGTGAGGTCTGCGCGCCAACCCGGAATGGCCTCGAGCTTGTCGAGTGTTCCACCGGTGTGGCCCAGTCCGCGTCCCGACAACTGCGGGACTGCAAGACCGCACGCAGCGACGAGGGGCGCGAGCGGAAGGGTGATCTTGTCCCCCACTCCACCGGTCGAATGTTTGTCGACGGTGGGCAGCGGCAAGTCCGAAAAGTCCATCCTCCCGCCGGATTCGATCATCGCATCGGTCCATCGACCGGTCTCCGCCCGCGACATTCCGCGGAAATAGATCGCCATCGCGAGCGCCGACATCTGTTCGTCGCCGACGACCCCCTGCGTGAACGCCTGAACTATCCAGTCGATCTCGGTCCCCGACAATTCGCGGCCGTCACGCTTGGCGCCGATGATGGAAACTGCGTCAAACATGGCGGAGCCCCTCTGCTTGTTCCGGCCCGAAAGCATCGGGCAACAGCTCGCTCAGCGGCCTGAAGCCGCTGCTGGTGTCGACAAGCATCTCACCCCCGCCATGCTCGAGAAGAAGCTGTCTACACCTGCCGCAGGGCATCAGAATCGACCCCTTCGCGTCGCAGCATGTGAAGGCCACCAGCCGCCCACCCCCGGTGGCGGCCAAGTTACCGACGAGTCCACATTCGGCACACAGGCTCAAACCGTATGAGACATTTTCCACATTGCATCCTGAGACGATTCGACCATCGTCTACCAGGGCCGCTGCACCCACCGCATACCCCGAGTACGGCGCATAGGCCTGCCGCATGACCACTTGCGCGTTGTGCCGCAACAACTTCCAGTCGATGTCACCCATGGTTCGTTATCCAATCACGCGGACTGAATGGATGCAGAAACCACGCCGTAACCGTCTCACGGAGATTGGAAAGGCAAACCTTACAAAGAGTTTGGTACGCGTACGAATCCCGCATCTGATTAGTTCCCGGTTTCACATAGGTTTAGAGTCTGAGTCAAGTCGGTTCAGGATCCCGTCGAGCCCGGGCTGAGGTACATCGAAGCTCTCTGCAGGCTCGACGCGTCCACCAATGACGTTGGAGGCACAGCACTCGATGAGTACTACGACTGAAGCCGCTCCTCAGAAGGAGCGCACGAGGTCGCTTTACCGGGGCGACCCCGGAATGTGGTCCTGGGTTCTACACCGGATCACAGGCGTCGCTACTTTCTTCTTCCTATTCGTACACGTTCTCGATACGGCACTCGTTCGGGTCAATCCCGATACGTACGACGCCGTCATCGACACGTACAAGAACCCCCTCGTCGGCCTCATGGAGATCGGCCTCGTCGGAGTAGTCCTCTACCACGCCCTCAACGGCGTGCGCGTGATGTTGGTGGACTTCTGGTCGAAGGGCCCGAAGTACCAGCGCGTCATGCTCTGGACCATTCTGACGATCTGGTTCCTGGTGATGATCCCAGGCGCCGGACGCATCCTCATCAACATGTTTGCGGAGCACTGACATGGCGACTACTCACGGACCCGAAGCCAAGAGCCTGGGCACCTCATACGACCGTCCCGCAAGCCTGGACAACCCGCGGTCCCCGCGTGCGAAGGCTCGGAACAACTTCGAGTTGTACGCATGGCTGTTCATGCGCTTCTCCGGCGTCGCCCTGATCGTTCTGGTCCTGGGCCACATGTTCATCATGCTGATGCTCGACGGTGGCGTTCATCGTCTGAACTTCGCATTCGTCGCAGGTCGCTGGTCCAGCCCGTTCTGGCAGTTCTGGGACCTGACGATGCTGTGGCTGGCACAGCTGCACGGCGGCAACGGCCTGCGCACGGTCATCGCGGACTACTCCCGCAAGGACTCCACGCGCTTCTGGCTGACCACGATCCTCGTTCTCTCGATGATCCTGATCATGGGCCTGGGCACGTACGTCATCTTCACCTTCGACCCCAATATCTCGGCGAGCTAGGGGAGCACAGACTTCATGCAGGAACATCGTTATGACGTGGTCATCGTCGGCGCCGGCGGCGCAGGCATGCGTGCGGCAATCGAAGCTGGCCCCCGTGCCCGCACGGCCGTACTGACCAAGCTCTACCCCACCCGCAGCCACACCGGCGCGGCCCAGGGCGGCATGTGTGCCGCACTGGCGAACGTGGAGGAAGACAACTGGGAGTGGCACACCTTCGACACCGTCAAGGGCGGCGACTACCTCGCCGACCAGGACGCCGTCGAGATCATGGCCAAAGAGGCCATCGACGCGGTGCTCGACCTCGAGAAGATGGGCCTGCCGTTCAACCGCACGCCCGAAGGCAAGATCGACCAGCGTCGATTCGGTGGACACACCCGTGACCACGGCAAGGCACCCGTCCGCCGTGCGTGTTACGCAGCCGACCGCACCGGTCACATGATCCTGCAGACGCTCTACCAGAACTGCGTCAAGCACGATGTCGAGTTCTTCAACGAGTTCTACGCGCTCGACATCGCCATCACCGAGACCGAAGACGGCCCGGTTGCCACCGGTGTCATCTGCTACGAGCTCTCGACCGGCGAGCTGCACATCTTCCACGCCAAGTCGATCATCTTCGCGACCGGCGGCTCGGGACGCATGTACAAGACGACGTCAAACGCGCACACCCTCACCGGTGACGGCATGGGCATCATCTTCCGCAAGGGCCTGCCCCTCGAGGACATGGAGTTCCACCAGTTCCACCCGACAGGACTCGCCGGTCTCGGCATCCTGATCTCGGAAGCTGTCCGTGGTGAAGGTGGCATTCTCCGAAATGCCGACGGTGAGCGCTTCATGGAGCGCTACGCCCCCACCATCAAGGACCTCGCTCCGCGTGACATCGTGGCTCGTTCGATGGTCCTCGAAGTTCTCGAAGGCCGCGGCGCCGGCCCGAACAAGGACTACGTCTACATCGACGTGACGCACATCCCCGAGGAAGTTCTCGACGAGAAGCTCCCCGACATCATGGAGTTCTCGCGCACCTACCTCGGCGTGGACCCCGTCAAGGAGCCCGTGCCCGTCTACCCGACGTGCCACTACGTCATGGGCGGTATCCCCACCAAGATCAACGGTGAGGTTCTGCGCAACAACGACGAGGTCGTCAAGGGCCTGTACGCCGCCGGCGAATGTGCCTGCGTCTCCGTGCACGGCGCAAACCGCCTCGGCACCAACTCGCTCCTCGACATCAACGTGTTCGGCCGCCGCGCCGGCATCGCTGCAGCCGAGTACGCGAACTCCACCGAGTTCGTCGACCTGCCGGAAACCCCGGCCGCGATGGTCGAAGACTGGGTCGGCGTCATCCTGTCCGATCACGGCCACGAGCGCGTTGCGGACATCCGCACCGAGCTGCAGCAGTCGATGGACAACAACGCCTCCGTCTTCCGCACCGAAGAGCGCCTCACCCAGGCACTCAAGGATGTGCGTGCTCTCAAGGAGCGCTACAACCACATCACGGTCCAGGACAAGGGCAAGCGCTACAACAGCGACCTGCTCGAGGCCATCGAGCTGGGCTTCCTCCTCGAAATGGCAGAGGTCACCGTCGTCGGTGCCCTCAACCGCAAGGAATCGCGCGGCGGCCACGCTCGCGAGGACTTCCCGGATCGCAACGACGCCGAGTACATGAAGCACACGATGGCGTACAAGGAGGGTGACGGCCTGCTCTCCGACATCCGTCTGGACTACAAGCCGGTGATCCAGACCCGCTACGAGCCGATGGAGCGTAAGTACTGATGTCTGCGCCTGCTGTAGATGCACCAAAACTCCCCGCTGTTCCCGAGGGCGCCGTCATGGTCACCCTCAAGATCGCGCGGATGAACCCCGAATCGGGCGAGGGCCAGCACTGGGACAGTTTCCAGGTTCCGGCACTGCCCACCGACCGTCTGCTCAACCTGCTGCTGTACGTGAAGGGCTACCTCGACGGCACCCTCACGTTCCGTCGCAGCTGCGCACACGGAGTCTGTGGATCGGACGCCATGCGGATCAACGGTGTGAACCGTCTGGCCTGCAAGCTGCTGATGAAGGACATGCTCCCCAAGGACGGCAAGCCTGTCACCATCACGGTCGAGCCCATCAAGGGCCTGCCCGTCGAGAAGGACCTGGTTGTCGACATGGAGCCCTTCTTCGACGCATTCCGCGCCGTGAAGCCGTTCCTCATCACCAGTGGCAACGAGCCCACTCGTGAGCGCATCCAGAGCCAGCACGACCGTGCTCGTTTCGACGACACCACCAAGTGCATCCTCTGTGCATGCTGCACCACGTCGTGCCCCGTGTACTGGAGCGACGGCAGCTACTTCGGTCCCGCTGCCATCGTGAACGCACACCGGTTCATCTTCGACAGCCGTGACGAGGCCGCTTCCGAGCGTCTCGACATCCTGAACGACAAGGACGGCGTGTGGCGTTGCCGCACCACGTTCAACTGCACCGACGCGTGCCCCCGCGGCATCCAGGTGACAAAGGCTATTCAGGAAGTCAAGCGAGCGCTGCTCTTCGCTCGATAGTTGGCCTTCGGCCTGTGCGCGGTTAGGGAGTCTCCGGACTCCTTGACCGCGCACAGCTATGTCGGGGGCATGTTGAGCGGAGTCACGACCTGAACCGGTGACGTCGTAAAACCGAAGTGGGCGCCCATGGCGCCGTGCTCTTTCATGACCACCTGAGCGGCAGTGCGAAGATCCGCCCGCAGATCGTGGTGCAGCACCGCCGAAATTCGCCTCTCCCCCAGCAACTTTCGATTGTCTCCGTCGAGATCGTGGGCGACGAAGACGGAGCACTCTCGATTCAGTTCTTCGAACGCGTCGACCGTGGCCAGGTTGCCGCCACCGATCGAATACACAGCACGGATCTGCGGATCGGATTCGAGCGCTGCCCGCACCAGTTTCCTACTCGTCTGGTCCAAACCGTCACTGTTCGGAATGTCGATCAAACGTCGATGCGGAGCCGAAACGCGCATGGCGGAGCGAAATCCCATCTCCCGTTCTTCCTCGCCGCGAAAGAATCCGCTGCTCATGCTGACCAGCACGTTGCCGTCCCGATCCCCCAGCCACTGATCGATCAAATACGCGGCGGTGGCTCCGGCGGCTCGGTTGTCGATTCCGATGTAAGCGGCTCGCCTGCTGCCGGCAACGTCGGTCACCAACGTGACGACCGGAATCTTTGCCGCCACGAGCCGATCGATCGCCGCCACGACTTCCGCAGTATCGGGAGCCTTGACGATGACACCGTGGGACCCGCGTCGGCGAATCTTGTCGAGCGTCGATGTCATCGCTTCTACCGAACCGGTCTCACGAAAGTGAAACCGGGACCGCACCACAGCGGGCGCAAGGGTCGGCAGTTCAGCCTCGAGCGCATCGCGGACGGCGTCGGAAAACCTTGCAGGAGTTTGCAACACGACGTCGACGATGAACGTGCGACCGACCAGTTTCAGTTGCGAGCGTTGACGTTCCAGGTCCGTGATCGCCTGGCGAACCTCCGATCGTGTGCCGTCGCGAACTCCGGGACGGTCGTTGAGCACCCGGTCGACGGTGGCCTCACTCAGGCCCGACTGCTGGGCGATCTCCCGCACTTTGAATCGATGCGCCACAACTACCTCACAATGATGGATATTTGATGGTTTTTCGCTGTTGCTCGAGGTCTTCGTCACAGCCAGACTAAACCCATGACTTCTCCGCCGGGCGTAATCAGGCCCGCACTCCTAGCCGACACTGTTGTACTGGTCAGTGGCGGCTCGCAAGGCGTCGGCGCCGGCGTCGTACGTGCCGCTGTCCGTGAGGGCGCTCAGGTGGCTTTCACCGGCCGACGCCCTGACGTCGGAAAGACTCTCGAGGCAGAACTTCCGGGAACCCATTTCATCGAAGCCGATGTGGCACAGACGGATTCCGCACTCGCCAGCGTGGCCGAGACGATCTCGCATTTCGGCCGCGTGGATGCCCTCGTCAATTCTGCCGGGCTCACCTCGCGCGGCACGCTGCTCGACACCACCGAAGAACTCTTCGACCAGCACATCGCGGTGAACCTTCGCGGTCCGTTCTTCACGATGCAGGCAGCAGTCAAAGACATGCGCGAGCGTGCGGTCCCCGGGTCCATCGTCAACATCATCTCCACGTCCGAACTTGGCGGGCAGCCGTATCTCGCGCCGTACGTGGCAGCGAAGGCCGGGCTGGCGGGTCTGACCCGCAACGCCGCCCATGCGCATCGCTGGGATCGTATCCGGATCAACGGTCTCGACATCGGGTGGACACAGACCGAGGGAGAAGACCTCACGCAGAGAGCTTTTCACGACGCCGGTGACGATTGGCAGGAACGTGCAGGCAGCACCCTCCCCATGGGCAAGCTCGGACAGGTCGACGAAATCGCCGACTTCGTCGTCTTCCTGCTCTCCGATCGCAGCGGAGTCGTGACGGGTTCGATCGTCGACTGGGACCAGAACGTCTTCGGAGGGTTGGACTGATGGGCGCTCGCATCGGAGTCATCGGGCTCGGAAGAATCGGCAGCTTCCACGCCCGAAACCTGCTCACGATGGACGGCGTCGACTCGCTGGTGGTCACCGATGCCGACGCATCTCGCACCTCCGACGTGGCAACCGAACTCGACGTGGAGTCCGCCGCCGACCCAGAGTCTCTTCTCGCCTCGGGAGTCGACGGCGTTCTGATCGCCGCGTCGTCGAGTTCGCACGCCGACTTGATCGAAGCCGCTGTCCGCCGGGGTATCCCGACGTTCTGCGAAAAGCCGGTCGCCGACTCCATCGAATCTTCCGTTCGTGTACTCGAGGCTGTCGAGCAGACCTCGGTACCGGTCCAGATCGGATTTCAGCGCCGCTTCGATCCGTCATTTGTGGCGGCATACGACGCAGTTCGATCCGGACAGCTCGGTTGGATCCACACTCTCCGATCGACCACCCTCGATCCTGCTCCCCCACCGATCTCGTACATCGAACACTCCGGCGGCATCTTCCGCGACTGCTCGATCCACGATTTCGACATCGTCAGGTGGGTCAGCGGCCGCGAAGTCACCACGGTCTTTGCCACCGGCTCGAATCAGGGTGATCGCGCGATCGCCGATGCCGGTGACGTCGACACCGCTGCAACGGTTCTCACGTTCGAAGGCGGGACCATCGCGGTCGTGTCGAATACTCGCTACAACGGCCGTGGCCACGACTGCCGGCTCGAAGTCCTCGGCTCGAGAGACTCCGTCGCTGCGGGACTCGACGACCGTTTGCCACTCCGCTCGCTCGACCCCGGAATCTCGTTTCCCTCGAAGGAGCCGTACACGTTTTTCATGGACCGTTTCACTTCCGCCTACCGTGCCGAACTCGAAGCATTCCTCGGCGTTGTCGCCGGGCGTCGGGAATCACCCTGTACTCCCGCGGATGCAGTCGAGTCGGCCTGGATTTCCGAAGCTGCAACGTACTCGCTGCACCAGGGTAGGCCCGTGGCGATCACCGAAGTCAAAGATCTGTTCCTACACAACAAGAATGAGGCACACACATGAGCACTCCCCGCATCGCCGGCGCACCGATCTCCTGGGGTGTGTGTGAAGTCCCGGGTTGGGGCTACCAACTCGACCCCGCGCAGGTTCTCCGTGAAATGCGCGAAGTCGGCCTCGCGGCAACGGAAATCGGTCCGGAGGGCTTTCTGCCGACAGCACCCGCCGAGATGGCCAAGGTGCTCGCGGATCACGACCTGAGCGCAGTCGGCGGGTTCGCACCGGTTCTGCTGCACGATCACGATCATGATCCGGTGCCAGGCATCTCCCCGATCCTCGACGGTTTTGTCGCCTCGGGTGCCGAGGTTTTGGTTCTCGCTGCCACGACGGGTTCCGACGGCTACGATTCACGTCCGGAATTGGACGAGCAGAGTTGGAAAACCCTGCTGCACAATCTCGATCGGCTCACCGACGCCGCGGCCGAGCGCGGCATTCGAGCAGTCGTCCACCCTCACGTCGGAACGATGATCGAGCAGCGCGACGAGGTCCTGCGCGTGCTCGACGGCTCGGCCATCCCACTGTGTCTCGACACCGGCCACCTGTTGATCGGCGGCACCGATCCGGTCGACCTGGCGCGTCAAGCTCCCGAGCGCATTACCCACGTACATCTCAAGGACGTCGACGATGCCCTCGCATCACGCGTTCGCAGCGGCGAGCTCACCTACACCGACGGCGTCAAGGCAGGAATGTACCGTCCGCTCGGTGGTGGCGACGTCGACATCGCCGGTGTCACTGCCATCTTGCAGCGACACGGTTTCGACGGGTGGTACGTCCTCGAGCAGGACACAATTCTGACCGAGGCGCCATCGGACGAGGGGCCGGTACGCGACGTGCGAGCCAGCGTCGAGTACCTGCGGTCGGTTCTGTGACACCTACCCCGTTGCGAATAGGCATTCTGGGAGCCTCACGAATCGCCGAGAACGCGATGATCAAACCCGCAACGGCCACCGGGCACCGCCTGGTGGCCGTTGCCGCACGCAACCCCGAGCGTGCCAGAGCCTATGCGGCACAGCATGGGATCGAACGGGTGGTCGGTTCGTACGCGGAGCTGATTTCGGATCCGGAGGTGGACGTCGTCTACAACGCGCTGCCCAACAGCCTGCACGGCCCGTGGAATCTCGCCGCCATTCAGGCGGGCAAGCACGTGCTGACGGAGAAACCGTTTTCGAGCAACGCGGCGGAAGCACAGGCGGTAGTCGAGGCAGCACGCGTGAGCGGAGTGACGCTGCTCGAGGGTTTCCACTACCTCTTTCATCCGGTGAACCGGCGCCTGCTGGATCTGGTTCGGAATGGCGCCGTCGGCGAACTAACTCGAGTGGAAACGGTACTGCGGATGCCGACCCCCGCCGAGAACGATCCGCGGTGGGAACTCGCGTTGGCGGGAGGGTCTCTGATGGATTTGGGCTGCTACGGATTACACGCTTCCCGGATGCTGAGTGACGTGTGTGGTGGGGCGCCGGTGGTGACCGCGACCCGTCACGAGGAATACGTTCCGGGAGTTGATTCGTGGTTCGACATCGAACTCGAATACCCCAGTGGCGCCACGGCATCCGTGGTGACCACGATGTTGGACGAGCGTTATCACTTCACCTTCCGAGTCTTCGGCACGGAAGGTGACGTCCTGGTGCACAACTTCCTGCAGCCGGACGTCGACGACCGCGTCTCCATCACGGCCGGTGGGCGCACGATCGTCGAGCATCTGGGCACCACGTCGTCGTACACCTACCAACTCGAGGCCCTGGCCGATCATCTGGCCGGGGACTCGACACTTCCCATCGGCCCGGCCGACGCGCTCGCCAACATGACGATGATCGACGAGGCGTACATGCATTCCGGCCTCGGGGTTCGGCCGACTACCACCCTCTGACGAAACGACTACTGCCTCGGTTCGATTCGAACCGAGGCAGTAGTCGTGACGTTCTGATCTAGCGGCGAAGCTCGTGGGTCAGTGTCTCGAGCTCGTCACCGCCTGCCATCTCCTTGGTCAGTTCTTCGAGCGAGATGTCGTCGTACTTGGCGTCGAGCTTCTGACGACCTCGGTTGAGGAGCACGAAGTGATCGCCGACCATGTACGCGTGGTGCGGGTTGTGCGTGATGAAGATGACGCCGAAACCCTGCTCCTTGGCAGCGGTGATGTAGCGCAACACCATTCCCGATTGCTTGACGCCGAGCGCTGCTGTCGGCTCGTCGAGAATCAGCACGCGCGCGCCGAAGAAGATGGCGCGTGCGATGGCAACACACTGACGCTGACCGCCGGAAAGGCTGCCGATCGGTGCGTCGACGTCGGGCAGTTCGATGCCCATCTTCGACAGTTCCGAGAGCGTCGTCGCACGCATGGCGTTGGCGTCGAGCGACTTGATGAGTCCGCCCTTGCGCAGTTCCTGCCCGAGGAAGAAGTTGCGCCACACCGGCATCAGCGCAACAACGGCGAGGTCCTGGTAGACCGTCGCGATGCCTTTGCCAAGCGCTTCTTTCGGAGAATGGAACGTCGTCGGTTCGCCGTCGACGAGCAGTTCACCTTCGCTCTGCTGGTGCAGGCCGGCGATGATCTTGATCAGTGTGGACTTGCCTGCGCCGTTGTCACCGAGCACGCCGGTCACCTCACCCGCGCCGACGCGGAGGTTGATTCCCTTGAGCGCGATGATGTTTCCGTATTGCTTACCGACGTCCTTGAGCTCGATCAGTGGCACGTTGCCGCCCGAGTTCGAGAGAGCGGGAACTTCAGCTGTGGTACTCATGTGTCACCTTTTCGCAGCGTAGTTGCGGAATGCGTTGTTGGCGATGACCGCGAAGAGCAGCATGGCGCCGAGGAAGAACTTGAACCAGTCCGGGTTCCAGCCTGCGTAGACGATGCCCTGGTTGGTCATACCGAAGATGAATGCGCCGATCGCAGCGCCGATCGCGGTTCCGTAACCACCGGTGAGCAAGCAACCGCCGATGACTGCGGCGATGATGTACAGGAACTCGTTACCGACTCCCTGACCGGACTGAACGGTGTTGAACGAGAACAGCAGATGCATGCCCACGAACCAGGCCGCAAAGCCGACGGTCATGAACAGACCGATCTTGACTGCCGTCACCGGCACACCGATCGCGCGTGCGCTGTCCTGATTACCACCGACCGCGAAGATCCAGTTGCCGATCTTGGTCTTGAACAAGATGAACGTGGCAATCGCGGTGAACAGCAGCCACCACACGACGGTGATCTTGACGGACACGCCGAAGACCGAGAAGGACGACGCGAATACCTTTTTGGCGGAATCGAATCCGGCCATGTCGGAGACGCTGGGTGTGGCCACTTGACCACTCACGAGCTTGGTGACGGCCAGGTTGATGCCGGTCAACATCAGGAACGAACTCAAGGTGATGAGGAAGCTGGGGATCTTCGTCTTCATGACGAGGTAACCGTTGAAGAATCCGACCGCGAGTGAAACCACCAGCGCCAGAATTGCGCCCACCCACAGATTGAGGTGCAGGTTGTAGGCGATCATGGACGCTGCCAGCGAGGACGTGGTGACCGCGACGCCGGCGGAGAGGTCGAACTCGCCGCCGATCATGAGCAGGGCGACCGCGCAAGCCATGATGCCGATCGTGGAGCTGGAGTAGAGCACTGTCGCAAGCGCTTCCGGCGTACGGAACGGCGCCGCGACGATACAGAAGAAGATGAAAATAGCGATGGCGCCGACAAGTGAACCCATCTCGGGGCGGAGCAGCAGACGCTGAATGCGCTTCTGCTCCTTCACCCGTTCATCGGTCACGACTTTGTGGGCGGCAAGGTCGAGATCTGCCTGAGTGGACATGATTTCCCTTCCGTGCTGGACAGGCGCACGGTGGGCGGATTCTCAGCCCTCCGTGCGCCCGGATCAGCGAGTTCCGTTCTTGGCGTACTCGGCGACCGAGTCGATGTTGGTGTTGTCGATGAACGCGGGTCCGGTCAGCGTCGGCAGGCCGCCGCCGATCACGTTGCCGTTGTTGAGGTAGAGCCACAGCGAATCGATGGCGAGGTAGCCCTGCAGGAAGGGTTGCTGGTCCACTGCCCACTGCACGTCACCGGATTTGATGGCGTCGACGAGAGCCGCGTTGGTGTCGAAGGTGACCACCTTCGCCTTGCTGCCAGCGTTGCCGACCGACGTCACGGACGTCAATGCAAACGGCGCACCGAGAGCGAGGACTCGATCGATGGCCGGGTCCTGCTGAAGCTTCGCGGTGATGGTCGACTCCACCGACGGCATGTCCTTGCCGTTGACGTTGAGAATCTCCGTCGCTCCCTTGAACGACTTCTTCACACCGGCACAACGTGATTCGAGGCTCACGTTGCCCTGCTCCTGAATGACGCACAACACCTTGGTCGCTCCTTCGGTGTTGAGTCGCTCGCCCGCAGCTTCACCGGCAATCGACTCGTCCTGACCGAAGTACTCCTTGACGCCCATGTCCTTCCAGGTTTCGAGGCCCGAGTTGAGGGCGACCACCGGAATGCCCGCGGCGGTGGCACTTTGGACCGCGGCAACCATGGCGTCAGGCTTCGCGAGGGTGACTGCAATCCCGTCGACCTTGCTGTCGATCGCGCTCTGAACCAGGTTGGCCTGATTCGGTGCCTCGGGATCGGCGGAGTACCGAAGTTCGATGTTGTCCTTCGCCGCTGCGGTTTCGGCGCCCTTGCGCACCAGATCCCAGAACGTGTCACCGGGAACTTCGTGGGTGATCATCGCAATGGTGGCGCGGGGCGTGTCCGCCGTACCCGCGCCCATTCCCGATCCGGAAGAATCCGGCTTACCGCCGGTGCTTGAACAGGCGGCCAGACCCAAGACCACGACTGAGGCTCCGGCCAGTACGGCAACGCTCTTGCGCCCCGTGAGAAACGACATGTGAACTCCCTCTCGACATCAACCAACGGCCCGCGAACGGATGGTGCTCGGTTGTATGTGAAAGATGTAATACCCGTCACAGTCGAATGTCAATAGTTTGTTCTGACATTAGGACTGCTTATCAAAGACGGGACAAACCGGATCCCGTGGAAACGCCAGGTCAACGCGCTGCAGGTCCAGTTGAACCTCGAACTACTAGTTGTGGCTGCGCGACTATGTCCTTGCCCAAGAGTCCACTTCCGCCGTCGAGGCGTTCGGAGATCCGCTCCACCGCGGCGCCACCCAGAAACGCCGTGTCCTGCCTGACACTGGTCAGATCGATGTGCGCCAAACCTGCCACTGCACTGTTGTCGAATCCGATCACGGAGACGTCGCCGGGCACCGAGACCCCGGCACGCAAGAAGACGTCCAGGACTCCGAGCGCGCAACGATCGTTGAAAGCGAAGACCGCACTGGGAAGCCCTTCTTCGACCATCGACCGCGCGGCGTCTGCCCCGAACGCCTCCGTGAGACCGCCGGGAAGGATCCGCGATTCCAGACCGGTCGCCCGCATGGCCTTCCGGTAGCCCTGACGCCTCTCCTGGGCACCCGGACCGCGTCCGCCGTCGACGTGGACGATCGAGCGGTGCCCGAGTTCAACGAGATGATTCACGGCCATCACGGCGCCCGCCTCGTCGTCCGTGCGGACAACGTCCACATGCACTGAGGGCATCTTCCGCGCGAGCACGACGACGGGAACCTTGGCCGCCAGGTCGACGATCTCCGATTCCGGCGCCTGCGAACCCAACAGCAAGATCGCCTCGCATCGGTCATCGAGAAGGGTACGAACGGCGCGCGAGCCAGGCCTGCGATCCGAGACGGCACTGAGGACGACGTCGTAGCGCAACCTTTCCGCTGCGTCGTAGATCTCATCGAGCAGTTCCGCGTGAAATGTTTGCGCCGCAACGTAACTGACACCGATCAAGCGGCTGCGATGTTGACGCAGCAGTCGCGCAGCGTTGTCGGGTCGATAGCCGAGTTGGTCCGCGGCCGCCTTGACTCGTACACGCGTCGCATCGCTGGCACCCGGGACATCACGAATGACGATGGACACCAGTGCGCGTGACACTCCGGCCAGATCGGCAACATCCTGCAAGGTGGGGCGTCGACTGTTCACCTCAACAGACTAGATCGTTCCAGCAAATATGCACGCAAACGTTGACGCGCGCCGCAACCGGCGCTTTACTGGCACCACTAGAACGATCTAGTTCCTCATTCTCACTCCGAACGGAGCCCCCATGTCTGCCTCTGTTGCAGTCGGTCTCATCGGCGCCGGATGGATCGGCCGTTTCCACGGCGAGTCCGTCGCGCTGCGCATCCCCGGCACCCGTCTGGTCGCCGTCGCCGACCCCGCGTCCGGCGCTGCGGCGTCATTGATCGAGCGTGTCAGTCCCGACGCTCGCCCGTACACCGATGCACTCGAACTGATCGCCGATCCGAACGTCGAAGCGGTGCTCATCAGTACGCCCGCATCAACTCACACCGATCTCGTGGTGGCAGCAGCGGAGGCCGGCAAACATGTCTTCTGTGAAAAGCCGATGGCCTTGACGCTCGAAGACGCCGATCGCGCAATCGGCGCGTGCGCTGCGAACAACGTTGCGCTGCAGGTCGGTTTCAATCGGCGCTTCGCCGCTGATTTCGCGGCAGCCCACGACGTGATCACCACCGGCGGGATCGGGACCCCACAGCTACTGCGTTCCCTGACCCGCGATCCGGGCATCACCGCCGACGTCGCTGCTCGGGTCAGGCCGTGGACCATCTTCAACGAGACGCTGATTCACGACTTCGACGCTCTGCTCTGGCTCAACCCGGGAGCACGCGTCGTCGAGGTGTTCGCGCAGGCCGATGCTCTCATCCATCCGCAGTACAAGGAGCAGGGGTACCTCGATACGTCGATGGTTCAGTTGCGCTTCGACAACGGCGCCCTCGCGTCGGCCGAGGCCAACTTCCACGCCACCTACGGCTATGACGTGCGCGGTGAAGTCTTCGGTTCCGGAGGAATGGTGAGTGCAGGAGAGGTCACTCGGACCGCGATGCGTCATTACAGCTCGCCGGGTGTTCTGGCCGACACACCCCGGGTGAACATCGAACTCTTCCATGACGCATATGTCGCTCAGCTGGCACACTTCGCCGATTGCGTCCGCTCCGGTACTGCGCCGTCAGTTGACGGTCTCGATGCCCGCAACGCGCTGGAAATTGCCTTGGCTGCAAAAGAATCCGTGGAAACCGGGCTGCCGGTGTCGCTACTGTCGGTGCCGCGATGAGCCCGTTCGACTTGGCGGTCTCCGCCGAAATGACGTTCACCGAACTCCCCTTCGTCGAGCGTGTTCGGCGGATCTCGGATGCGGGATTTGCTGCAGAGATCTGGAGTTGGCAGGACAAGGACCTCGACGCTCTTGTCGCCACCGGAGCTCGGTTCTCCTCGATGACCGGCTACCTGCACGGCGATTTGTTCGACGAGGCGGGCAGCGCCGAACTGGTACGCACGGCGCAGCTGTGTCTCGCTCCGGCAGCGAAACTCGGCGTTCCCCGGCTGAACTTCCACACCGGTGAGCTGATCGACGGGCAGGCTGCTCGCCCGCAGTATCGAACTACCGGGGCGATGTGGCTGACCGCCGGCCGCGCACTCGAGAAGATCGCGCGCCTCGGCGAAGACGCCGGAGTTGTCTTCTGCCTCGAGAATCTCAATACGATTGTCGATCACCCCGGAGTTCCGATGGCCCGAGCCAAAGACACTCTGGCACTGGTGGAATCCGTCTCACACCCGAACCTCAAGATGATGCTCGATCTCTACCACGCACAGATCGGCGAAGGAAACCTCATCGAACTCGTGCGGCGTTGTGGTGACAACATCGGCGAGATTCAGGTGGCCGACGTACCCGGTCGATGCGAACCCGGAACCGGCGAGATCAACTACCCCGCCATCGCACGCGTGCTCGCTGACCAGGGATACACCGGCACAATCGGTTTGGAGGGTTGGGCGTCGGGAGGCAGTGACGTCGCGCTCGCTGCCTTCCGGAAAGCCTTCACGCTCTAGGCCTCCCCCGGGAACGTGATTCCTACCTGACGGCGGATCTCGTCGAGGATGTCGAGCGTCGCAATGGCCGCGTCGAGCGGATGGACCGGCGACTCGAGATCCCCGGCGGTGATCCGACGCGCCGCCTCGGCCGCCTCGAACGCGAGACCTCCGACGTATCCGTCGACCGGGTCGTCGTAGCGCGCAGATCTTCCGTCTCCGAGCCGGACCGTGAAGGACCCGGGGCGGTAGAACGTCGAGTCCAGAACGATCATCCCCTTGTCACCGCAGATCGAGGCGGTATTGGGTGTGTCAGCGAGGATGGTGGTGCTCAGACTCGCCTGAGCTACACCGGACCAGGAGAGCACCGCGGAAATCTGGCCGTTCACTTGGTCGTTCGCCGGCTGACCGAAAGCGAAGACCGAAGTCGGAACACCCAGCACTCGATGCGCAAGACTGACCGGATAGGTCCCGAGGTCGAGAAGCGGCCCGCCCGCGAGCGCCGGATCGTAAATACGGTGATCGGTCTCGAACCGTTCACCGTGATCTGCCAGAACCGTACGTATGGTTCCCAGAAGTCCAGCCTCGATGATCTGGTCGATCACATCGAACTTGGGCAGGAAGGACGTCCACATCGCCTCCATGCAGAACAATCCGAGCGCTGCTCCCCTCTCTTGAATGGCACGTCCCTGTCCGCCGTTCAAGGCAAGTGGTTTCTCGATCACAACATGCTTTCCGTGATCCAATGCCGCCATCGCGCAATCGAAATGAGCAGTGTGCGGGGTTGCGACATAGACGACGTCCACCTCCTCGGAGGCAAGCAAAGCTTCGTAACTGCCGTGAGCGCGTCGGATCCCCCACTGGTCCGCGAAGGCCTGCGCTCGGGCCAGTCCGCGCGAAGCAACTGCCGTCACCTCCTGAGCTGTATTGGTCTGCAGGGATTCCACGAAGCGCTGTGCAATCCAGCCAGGACCGAGGATCCCCCAGCGCAAAGTCGGGGCGTCGATCGGATCGGGGACCCGGGTGCGAGGGAGTTCCAGAACGGTAGAAGAAGTCATGCCTCGAACTGTAGAGTCGAATCGCGAAATATGTAAGGACATTATGTTGTCCAATTAAACTCTCTGGAAGTAGGAACCTCATGTCGATTCGTGTCGGTGTGATCGGAACCGGCGTCATGGGCGCCGACCACGTCCACAATCTGCATTTCACGGTCTCCGGGGCAACGGTCTCAGTGGTCGCAGACCTCGATCAGGACCGGGCAGTGTCGGTTGCGTCGGCAGTCGGAGCACGGTGGGTGACCGATCCCTTGAAACTGATCAACGACGCTGACGTGGATGCCGTAGTCATCGCTTCCCACGATTCGACGCATGCCGACCTCTCCCTTGCTGCGATCGAAGCCGGAAAACCGGTTCTGTGCGAGAAGCCTCTTGCAGTGACAGCGCAGGATTGCCGACGCGTTGTTGCAGCCGAGAACCCCGAAAGCCCTCTGGTGAGCGTCGGCTTCATGCGTCGGTTCGATCCGGGATACGTAGCGCTGAAGGCCGAAACACATTCCGGCCGTATCGGAGACCCACTGATCGTGCACTGCTCGAGTCGAACAGTCAGCACCTACCCAGGCGGCCGTTCGGAATCCACGGTGACCAACTCCGCGATTCACGAACTCGACATCGTGCCGTGGATCCTGAACTCCCCCGTCGTTGCGGCCAGTTGGCACTGCGGGCGCTCCAGCTCACTCGTGACCGATCGCCAGGATCCGCAAGTGATCATGCTTCGCACCGCCGACGGCGTTCTCACCACGGTCGAGATCTTTCTGAACGCGCGGTACGGCTACGACACTCGGTGCGAGGTCGTCGGCGAAATCGGCGCGGCTCGCCTCGCCGAACCCGTGGTCATTCACACCGACACGGACCGCTCACACTCGTACGGCTATGCGGCGGATTGGATTCCGCGTTTTGCCGAGTCGTATCGGCGCCAACTTCACGAGTGGATCGACGCGTTGAGCACCGGTAGACCGTCGACGTTGGCCACAGCAGCCGACGGACTGCAGGCAAACCTCGTGGCTGCGGCAGTGATCAAGTCGATGCACTCCGAAGGAGAAACTGTCTCGGTCGAATCCATAGGGGACGTTTCTCGAGGTCTTTTTGATGGATTTCAGGGGTAGTTTCGATGGCTTTTCCTTGGCAGTGTTTGAGTCACAGCGCATCTTGAACACTGCAGGAAAGGTCCCCGAATGACTCCAGCACTGACCGACCACACCGTGCCGTCCGCGGGTAGGTTGCACCGGCAAAACTGCAACATCGAAGACTTCGCCGCTTTGGTCGCACACGAGACAGACCTCGCCGATTACCCGTACGCCGATTCTGTGGCCGACGGGGTTCTCTTGTACGACTCGAAGGCATTGGTCGAGCAATCGTCGAATCCTGAAATCCGCGCGGAGATTCAGGACGAGATCGCCCGTGCGTTACTCACCGGGCCCGGCATCACGGTCTTCCAAGGCGCATTCGACGCGGAGGTATTGGATCGCGCCAGCGCAGTCTTTCGTGAACTCATTGCGCGCCAACACGAATCCGGCGCGACCTCCGGGGATCACTTCGCCAAACCCGGAGCAAATGACCGGATCTGGGGAGCACAACTGAAGTTGGCGCTCGAAGATCCCAAGGCTTACGTCGACTACTACGCAAACAGCATTGTCGCTTTAGCTTCGGAAGCCTGGCTCGGCCCCATGTATCAGGTGACGTCGGACGTCAACGTCGTCAATCCCGGTGGCGCCGCACAGAATCCACATCGCGACTACCACCTCGGTTTCATGTCGAGCGACGTCGCTGCGAAGTTCCGGGCGCACGTTCATCGCTTGACCCCCGCCCTCACCTTGCAAGGTGCAGTCGCCCATGTGGACATGCCGGTCGAGACGGGCCCGACAAAATATCTGCCGTACTCCCAACAATTCGAATCCGGATACCTCGCGTTCGAGCGTCCCGAGTTCAAGGAGTTCTTCGAGGCCAATTACGTCCAATTACCTTTGGAGAAGGGAGATGCCGTCTTCTTCAACCCTGCACTGTTCCACGCCGCCGGCCACAACAAATCCGCCAACGTCCTGCGCATGGCAAATCTTCTTCAGGTGTCGTCAGCCTTCGGTCGCGCCCTCGGAACCATCGACCGGGAGGCGCTCGTCAACGCGATCTATCCGGCACTGCTCGCCCTCAGCGAAGCAGGTTCCGACGAGTCCGTTCGGTGTGCCGTCGCCGCTTCCGCTGAGGGCTACGCCTTCCCGACCAATCTGGACCGAGACCAACCGATCGACGGCCTCGCGCCTCAGACGCAGGCCGAACTAGTGATGGAGGCAGTTCGCGAGCGGATCTCGCCTGACCATCTGGCCGAGTTGCTGAAGGCACAGTCCGAGAGGCGAATGAGCTGAGGGACGGCAGCGCTGAAAAGACTTAGGCCGCTTAATGCCGATCGGTCGGTACGCTCGTGGCATGGGGTGGGACTTGTTAGTGCTGTTCGCCATGATCGGCCCGTTGGCGGTGTTCGGGTGGGCGGCTGTTCGGGCAAGGCGCCGCGGGCTTGGGGGGTCGTTCGTCGGGCCGTTTCAGGAGATGTTCGATCCCGGTGCGGCGCGAGCACAGACTGTCATCGAACAGATCGCGGAACTTCCGGATCCTGCGGACTCCGGCGACCCGGACAACGACGACGATGTGCCGTACACAGTCGCCTACGAGGGTGTTCGGCTCCACATCAACCCCGGTAAGGCTCGACAGCGCGGAGGCGACGGGACCACCAAGCGAGCTGAGTGAAAGTCGGACCGGATACAACGCGAGGGAGAACTGGTTCAGTCAGGGCCGGCGAAGTTGATAGGTGATACCGTTCTCCAACTCATCTGAGCTGAAGGACTCCGGAGAGAAGTGGCCCAAGCTCACCTCATAGTTTCTCTGGTTTGCGGGGACGGCATCAAAATGTGCGGTGTAGGAGCAGGTGCTCATTCCGTCGGGAAGTTGATCGATTGCCTCGACCTCGAGTGTCGACCTTGTGGATGCAGCGCCGCTGCCCCCGAAAATCTGAATCTGGTCGTTCGGAGCAACACGAATCATGTCGATCACGCACTCTCCAGAGACCGTCTCGGCCTGCTCTGCCTGACCGGTCACCGTTATCGTGGCGGCAAAGGTTTTCGGCACATCGACATTGGTCGTGCAGCTTGTCAGCATCAGCGCTCCCACAGAGCCCGCTGCCGCAGCCGCAACCTGTGCTGACCTTCGCCTCATAGTCGTCAACGGTAGTGCGTCCGAGTCGCCACGGTGCTCGGTTGCCGAACCCGAAGAGTCACACGGGGCCCGTCGCCGGCCGGCCGAACCACTTGGACAGCTGAGTATCCAACTCCGCCTGCGTATCCCCGACCCATGCCACGTGACCGTCCGGCCGAAGCAGGACAGCCGGTGCGTCCAATTCGGTGCTGGTATCGACCACGTGGTCGACTCGATCGCTCCAACCATCTACCGCCAGTTGGCTACCCTGGTCGAGAAGAAGTCCGCGGCCGGATCGCATCAGGTCATAGAGGTTGCCGCGCGTCAACGCGATGTTCCGCAGCCGCCGACCGAGTAGGTCGTCGCCTTCGCCGAAGTCGTAGCGAATCGAGATCGCAGTGATCTTCTCGGTCAGATAACGCTTGACGTCTTCGAAGTCCATCAGCTCGGAGATCAAGCGTCGCACGGCTTGTGGACCGGCCGCGGTGGAGATCAGCTCCGCCTGCGCGCGCGTGTTATCGAGAACGTCGGCAGCCACCGGACGCCGTTCCGATTCGTAAGTGTCGAGCAGGCTCTCCGGTGCCCAGCCGTTGATCTCTGCGGCGAGCTTCCAGCCCAGGTTGAAGGCGTCTTGGACACCGAGATTGAGGCCTTGCCCGCCCATCGGTGGGTGGATGTGAGCGGCATCGCCGGCGAGGAAAACCCGGTCACGGCGGTAGTGCTCCGCCAATCGGGTGGCGTCGCCGAAGCGCGAGAGCCACCGCGGCGAGTGCACACCGAAGTCGGTGCCGGCGATGGCCAGTAGCTGCTGCTTGATGTCGTCGAGGGTGGTCGGAACCGCGCGACCGTCGGCAACTTCGGCCGCTGGTACCACGACGCGAAAAGCACCATTGCCGGCGGGACCGACTCCGAATCGTTTGTGCGTTTCCCGGATCTCGGCGACAACGGCGGCCATTTCATCAGCCGGCATGGTCACGTCCATTTCGCCGATCAGCGTGTCGGCGCTCGACGGCTCGCCGGGAAACCCGACGTCGATCAGCTTCCGAACGGTGCTACGCCCACCGTCGCAGCCTACGAGGTAACGCGCATGAAGTGTTGTGCCGTCCGACAATTCCGCTGTGACGTTGTCACTGTCTTGACGGATTGCGACGACGCGCTTCCCTCGCTGAATGTCCGCGCCGACGTCGGTGGCGTGTTCGGCAAGAATCCTGTCGATCTCGGGCTGAGGTATGCCCAGTACGTATCCGTGCGCAGTATCGAGGTGAGCGGGTGCCGGCTTGCTGATCCCCGCGAAGAATCCGCCGAGCGGGTACTTGCGTCCGTGCGCGAGGAACTTGTCCAGCAACCCGCGCTGTTCCATGATTTCGATGCTGCGGACGTGAATGCCGAGGGCACGGACGAACCGGGTCGGCTCCTCGTCCTTGTCAATGACAACGACGTCGACGCCATGTAGCCGGAGCTCGCCTGCCAGCATCAATCCGGTTGGTCCGGCACCGACGATGATGACGTCACTCATGCAAACCCCTCCTCCGGGCAAGGCATTTGCTTGCTCGCAGCAGCCGAGTCTGCACCATCACCCGGGCCTTGCCGCAAGCCCCCGGTCCCGCGTTATGATGAAAGTGGCGGGAGGCCCCTCTTCATCGGCGCGCCAACACCGCAGCGCCTGTACCGTGCGGGAGCCGCCAACTCTCGATCACCGTCGGCACGAGCATGAGCCCGAGAACACCCAGTGTCAGCGAAAACGGCGCTCCTCCGCCAAGATCGCCGGACTCCGCCAGCGGCGTACAAAGCGTGATCACCAACGCGGACAGCGCAATACCCAGACCGGACGCCAGCTCCTGCAGGGTTCCATGCAAGGTGTTGGCATCGGTCAGCTCCCCCGAGTCGACCTCGGCGAATGCCAAGCTGTTGTACGCGGTGAACCCGATTGATCGCAGCGCGCCACTGACGAACAGCGCCACGGCGACAACTCCGTCCGGTGTCGACGACGAAATCAGTGCAAGCGCACCGAAGCACACCACCGACAGAACGCCGTTCCCCACCAGAACTCGTCTGATCCCGAACCTGCGCATGAGCGGCGTGGTGAGCGGTTTGATCGCGATGTTGCCCACAAACAGAGCCATCACCAGCAGACCGGCCTTGAACGCCGACATTCCGAATCCCACTTGGAACAACAGCGGCAGCACAAACGGCACACCCATGATCACGAGCCGGTACAGCGAGCCGCTCGACGCGACAATCCGAAAGGATCGGAGCCGCAGGACCCCGAGCGCAATGAGCGGGTGATCCGACCGGAGGAGGTGAATGACGGCCAAGGTCAACAAGATCAGAGACACAACGATCCCGAGTCCCACTCGAATCCAATCGGTCCCGGAACTGTGCACGCTGTCGAGTGCCAAAACGAGCACGGCGACGCCCGCTCCGATCGCCACCAGGCCCAGCCAGTCGAGGCTTCGTTTCTGCGCTGCCCGAATTTCAGGCACCATGCGCAATGCAAGGAGAAACCCGACGATCCCGATCGGGACGTTGATCAGGAATATCCAGCGCCACGACGCGATCGACACGATGGCTCCACCCAGAGCGGGCGCGAGAACCGGCGCTGTGAGCGCCGGCCACGTCAGGTAGGCGATTGCCCGTACCAGTTCCGCCTTCGACGTCACCCGCAATACTGCGAGCCGCCCCACCGGCACCATCATGGCGCCGCCTACCCCTTGTAATGCACGCATTCCCACCAGCATCGGGAGGGACGTACTGAGTGCACATCCCACCGATGCCACCGTGAAAACAGCTATGGCGAAGATGAAGACACGCCGCGTTCCGTTTCTGTCGGCCATCCATCCGCTCGCCGGAATCAAGACTGCCAACACCAAGAGATACGAAGAAACGGCGACATTGACGTCGACGGCAGCGACTCCGAATGATTCGGCGATCGACGGCAGCGCCGTTGTGAGAATCGTCGCGTCGAGCATCTCCATGAACAGCGCTGCTGCCACGAGCAACGCCAGACCGCGGGGAAATGTCACTGCGCCAGAGCCTTTCGGAGACGCTGTCGATCAGCCGAGAGTGATCCAACCGCCGGAGGACACCGAGGCAACCATCGCGTCCAGAGCCTGCGCCGACGCGACTGCATCAGCGATGGTCGCGCCCTGCGGCGCTCCACCCACGATCGAGGAGATGAAATTGCGAGCCTCGATCACTTTCAGGTCGTCGTAGCCCATCGCGTTGGCCGCGCCGGGCTGGAAGCGGCCGAACTCACCCGACTCGGGGCCGACCAACACCGTCGTGACGGATTGGTCCTGGTACTTCGAGCCGAGGCTGGTGCCCAGTTCACCCATCCGGCGGTAGTCCCAGAACACGGCGCCCTTCGTGCCGTGAATCTCGAATCCGTAGTTGTTCTGCTCTCCCACGGCGACTCGGCACGCTTCGAGGGTGCAGCGGCCACCCGAACCGAGGCGCAGCAGTGCACTGACGAAGTCTTCGTTCTCGACAGCCCCCATCTCTCCGCCGCTGGCGCGGGCATGTCCACTGGTTGCTGCGGACGGTCGCGCCCGCTCCGGGATGAAGATGGCAGTATCCGCAACGAGGGCGTCGACGTCGCCGAGGAGATGACGGATGAGATCGATACCGTGCGAAGCCAAGTCACCCAGGACGCCGGCGCCGCCGCGCTCACGCTCGTACCGCCAACTCAAAGCGCCTTCGGGGTGCGCCGCGTAGTCGCTGAGGAAGCGAAAACGCGAATGGGTGATCGTGCCCAGCTCCCCCGACTCGATCAGGCTTTTTGCCAGGGCCACGGCCGGCGCATTTCGATAATTGAAGCCGACGCTCGACTGCACACCTGCCTTCGAGACAGCTGCTGCAACAGCTTTCGCGTCTTCCGTGGACAACCCGACGGGCTTCTCGATCCAGATGTGTTTGCCGGCCTCTACCATTGCGACGCCGATTTCACGGTGCAAGAAGTTCGGGGCCGTGATGCTCACCGCGTCGATCGCCGGATCGGCTGCGATATCGCGCCAGTCCTGGGTGAAAGCGTCGAAACCGAATTGGTCCGCTGCTTCCTCCCCTCGGCCCGGCACTTCGTCGGCGACGGCAGCGAGGCGGATCACGGGAAGCTGGGGATAGTGCTGCCGCAGACGCAGATACGCCTGCGTGTGTACGCGGCCCATCCATCCGAATCCGGCAACTGCTACAGAAATGCCTGTCATGAGGCTCCATTCGGGTCAAATGATCGAAGGATCGCAGAAATTCTGGGATCACAAATCACCCCCACTGACTCAGTCAGGCGGGTACTCGTGTCACCGGGATCGAGATCTAGCGGTCGACCACAGTGGTGTCGAAGTAGTAACGCGACGCTCGGTAGCAGTGGCTGCCAAACTCGACGGCACTACCTGAATCGTCAAATGCAGTGCGGCTCATGGTCAAGAGGGCAGCACCCACTTTCTCGTCGAGCAATCCTGCTTCTTCGCGAGTCGCCGCCCGAGCGCCGATTCGCTGCCGCGCCACACGGATGTGCACGCCGCGAGTTCGCAAGGTTTGGTACAGCCCTTGCGTCTCCAACTCCTCGGGATCGGGTGCGATGTCCACCGGAATGTAATTGGTCATCACTGCCAGTGGTTCGCCGTTGGTGCTCCGCAGACGCCTGATGGTGGCCACTTCGGCGTCAGGTTCGAGGTTGAGCTCCGCGGCAACGTCCTCGCCGGGAACTCCCACCGTGAACTCGAGGAGCTTGGTCGTCGGAGCCTGGCCTGCCCTCGCCAGGTCGTCGAACAGGCTGGTGAGCTCGACAGGGCGGTGCACGGGACTCTGCACCACCTGAGTTCCGACACCCCGCTTGCGAACAAGTAAGCCCTTGTCCACCAATTCCTGGATCGCGCGCCGTGTGGTCGGACGCGAGAGATTGAGCCGTTTGGCCAACGCAAGTTCGTTCTCGAAGCGATCGCCTGGGGCAAGGTCGCCACCGAGAATAGCGCCCTCGATTGCCTGGGCCAGCTGAAAATACAGCGGCACCGGGCTTGAGCGGTCCAACTCGACGGCGAGTGCTGCGACCACGGTCAACTCCGATCTCTGACTTGGGAAGGCGCCGTATCGACGCTACTTCTCTCGGCAGTGTATGCGAACACTAACATTCACTTGACCGCAAGTCATAATGTCCAGACAAACTATTGACAATCGCTGTGTCGCGGCGCACAGTTTCAGTCATACATCGGTGCCCTGCGTGGGCAACCCACCACGAACTCTCGGGAGTCAGTTTTGACAAGCATCAACACTCACCAGAGCGGGTCGCACATCCCTGACGCACCCTTCGACGTGCTTGCCATCGGCCGATCGGGTGTGGACATCTACCCACTTCAGACCGGTGTCGGACTCGAGGACGTCGAGACGTTCGGCAAGTTCCTCGGCGGCAGCGCAGCCAATGTCTCGGTGGCGGCCGCGCGCCTCGGTCGGCGAGCAGCATTGATCTCCGGCGTCGGCAACGATCCCTTCGGGAAGTTCGTCACACGCGAATTGGCACGTCTCGGTGTCGACAACAGGTTTGTCGTCACCAATTCGGAGTACCCGACACCGGTGACGTTCTGCGAAATCTTCCCCCCGGACGACTTTCCTCTGTACTTCTATCGCAAGCCGCATGCGCCTGATCTTCGGATCACCCCGCAAGACATCGACCTCGACGCCGTTCGAACAGCCTCGCTGTACTGGTCAACTGTGACGGGGCTGTCCGAAGAACCGAGCCGCAGCGCACACTTCGCCGCTTGGGAAGCCCGCGAACGGCGCCCGCTCACCGTTCTGGACCTGGACTACCGCCCGATGTTCTGGTCGACGCCGCAGGACGCGACCACGCAGGTACAGCGCGCCCTCGCACACGTGACAGTAGCCGTGGGGAACCGTGAAGAGTGCGAAATCGCTGTCGGTGAGACCAACCCGAACAAGGCTGCGGACGCGCTTCTCGACCTCGGAGTCGAACTGGCCATCGTGAAGCAGGGCCCGAAGGGTGTACTCGGCAAAACGCGAAAGCAGTCGATCACCGTGCCGCCCAACACCGTCGACGTGGTCAACGGGCTGGGAGCAGGCGACAGCTTCGGCGGATCACTGTGCCACGGACTGTTGGCCGGATGGCCGCTGGAGAAGGTACTGCGCTACGCCAACGCGGCCGGCGCGATAGTCGCATCTCGGCTCGAATGCTCCACCGCGATGCCGACCGCCGAAGAAGTCCACGATCTCGCCGAAGCCACAGCCACGGAGGCAGTCAATGTCTGACAAGCTCGCCGCCCGCCCCCTCGCCACCACCTACGCCGAAGTGACGGAACTGCGTGCGAGCGATCCGCAGATCATCGAAAAGGCCTGGGCTGCACGAACTCCTCGCGCCACTGTTCGAGGCAACGGCCGGCTCATGATCGTCGCCGCCGATCATCCGGCGCGTGGGGCGCTGTCTGTCGGCGGCAAGCCGACAGCGATGAACAGTCGTACCGATCTGCTGGACCGGTTGCGCACTGCTCTCGACAATCCTGGAGTCGACGGCGTTCTCGGTACTGCGGACATTCTCGACGATCTGCTCCTCCTCGGTGCCCTCGACGACAAGGTCGTCTTCTCGTCGATGAACCGCGGCGGCCTGGCAGGCGCCAGCTTCGAACTCGACGACCGCATGACGGGATACACCGCGGCCGGCACCGCAAAGTTCGGCATGAACGGCGGAAAGATGCTGCTGCGCATCGCACTCGACGACGCGGGCACTCTGCCCACCATGACGGCATGTGCGGAAGCCGTGGACGAACTGGCCGCGGCCGGACTGATCGCGATGCTCGAGCCGTTCCTCTCCAGTCGCGTAAACGGCAAGGTGGTCAACGATCTCAGCCCCGACGCCGTCATCAAGTCCATCCATATCTCCCAGGGCCTCGGCTCCACCTCGGCGTATACGTGGATGAAGTTGCCAGTCGTCGACGAGATGGAACGGGTCATGGATGCGACGACTCTCCCGACGCTCCTGTTGGGCGGCGACCCGCAGATCGCGCCGGAAGAAACGTACGCAAAGTGGGACGCTGCCCTTCAGTTGCCGTCCGTGCGCGGATTGATAGTCGGGCGCGCGCTGCTCTACCCACCCGACGGTGACGTGACCGCGGCCGTCGACACCGCAGTCAAGCTCGTCCACTAGAACCGACCTGGCAGGAGCAAGATGTTCAGCAAGTACTACGTCCCCGCCGACTCTTCCGCCGACGGTGATTTCACGACAGTGGTCACGCCGGAGTCTGCCGGGTGGACCGAATCCAGCTTGTGGACACTCCAACTCGCCCCGGGTGCGAACGTTCACCTGCAGTCCGGCGAGAACGAGATCATCGTCGTTCCACTGGCGGGTTCGGCTGTGGTTGTTGCCGAGGGGACGGAGATTCCCCTGACTGGCCGCGCATCGGTTTTCGACGGTCCGAGCGATTTCGCGTACGTAGGACGCGACGCCGACTACTCGGTCAGCAGCGCTGACGGGGGCCGCTTCGCTCTGTGCGGAGCACGCGCCGGCGCCAAGCTCCCCCATCGCTACGGCCCGGCTTCAGGAGTTGCGGTCGAGCTCCGCGGTGCCGGGAACTGCAGCCGACAGGTTCACAACTTCGCCACCGCAGACACCTTCGAGGCCGACTCCATCATCGCGTGTGAGGTCATCACCCCCGGCGGGAACTGGTCGTCGTATCCCAGCCACAAACACGACGAGAACAGCGACGTCGAATCGGCCCTCGAAGAGATCTATTACTTCGAGATCGACCGAAGCCCGACCGGCACCGAAGGATTCGGCTACCACCGCGTGTACGGAACCGCCGAGAGACCTATCGAGGTGCTCGAGGAAGTCCGCTCAGGCGACGTCGTCCTCGTGCCGCACGGCTATCACGGCCCGTCCATCGCAGCGCCGGGGCACCACATGTACTACCTCAACGTCATGGCAGGTTCGGGCGAGATCCGGGCGTGGAACATCTGTGACGATCCGCAACACACCTGGCTGCGCGGAAGCTGGGATCACCAGGACATCGACCCTCGACTGCCGTTGCAGTCCCACAACTGACGGAAGTGAAAGCTGTGGCACCCACCAACAACACAACCGGCAATCGTCCACCTCGCGACGAGCCGACCGTACACCTCACCGTTTCTCAAGCTGTCGTCCGCTTCCTCGCCAACCAGTACACCGAACGCGACGGCCAGCGCACCAAGCTGTTTGCCGGCTGCTTCGGAATCTTCGGGCACGGGAACGTCGCCGGATTGGGGCAGGCACTCTTGCAGGCCGAGATCCAGGATCTCGACGCCGGCCGTGAGCCGACGCTCCCCTACGTGCTCGGACGCAACGAGCAGGCGATGGTGCACTCGGCAGTCGCCCACGCCCGCATGAAGGACCGCCTGCAGACGTGGGCGGTCTCGTCCAGCGTCGGCCCGGGCGCCACCAACATGATCACCGGCGCGGCACTGGCCACCATCAACCGTCTACCTGTATTACTTCTGCCCGCAGACACTTTCGCGACCCGAGCCAGTGCCCCGGTCCTGCAGGAACTCGAACTCCCGTCGAGCGGTGACGTCACAGTCAACGACGCTTTCAAACCGGTCTCGCGATACTTCGATCGGGTATGGCGCCCGGAACAGTTGCCGAGTGCTCTGCTGGCCGGCATGCGAGTTCTCACCGACCCCGTCGAGACCGGCGCAGTCACCATCGCCATCCCGCAGGACGTACAGGCCGAGGCTTTCGACTGGCCCGAGTCGTTCTTCGCCGAACGAGTCTGGCACGTGGCCTGTCCGCTCCCCGAGCGATCGGTGATCGAACGCGCCGCCGCGATCATCCGTTCGGCTCGCAAGCCGCTGATCGTCGCCGGCGGAGGCGTGATCTACAGCCAGGCCACGGACTCTCTGGCAGCGTTCTGCGCGCAGACCGGAATCCCCGTGGGGCAGAGCCAGGCCGGCAAGGGTTCCTTGGTCTACGACCATCCACAATCCGTCGGAGCAGTGGGGTCCACTGGCACCACCGCTGCAAACGCTCTGGCCACCGATGCGGACGTCGTCATCGGAATCGGTACGCGGTACAGCGATTTCACGAGCGCATCCCGCACCGCCTTCACCAATCCAGACGTTCGCTTCGTCAACATCAACGTCGCTTCACTGGATTCCGTGAAGCAGGGCGGTGTCAGTGTGGTGGCCGATGCGCGTGAGGCTCTCGACGCCCTGGCACTCGCACTGAGCGACTACCGGGTGGACGACGAGTACGCGTCCAGGATCGGTGAACTCGCTCGCGATTGGGATGCTGTCGTCGAATCCGTCTACAACCCGGCCGAACCTGCAGCCGACGGGTCGCTGAATCAGAATCAGGTGATCGGTCTGGTCAACACTCTGTCCGATCCACGTGACGTCGTGGTGTGCGCTGCCGGGTCCATGCCCGGTGACCTCCACAAGCTGTGGCGTACTCGCGATTCGAAGGGATATCACGTCGAATACGGATACTCCTGCATGGGATACGAAGTTGCGGGAGGTCTGGGCGTCCGGATGGCTTGTCCCGATCGCGACGTGTTCGTCATGGTCGGCGACGGTTCCTATCTGATGATGGCCACCGAATTGGTCACCGCCGTGCAGGAACGCCTCAAGGTCATCGTCATTTTGGTGCAAAATCACGGATTTGCCTCCATCGGTTCGCTGTCCGAGTCGCTCGGTTCCCAGCGCTTCGGCACGCAGTACCGCTACCGCTCGAATGACGGACGTCTCGACGGAGGGGTTCTCCCGGTCGATTTGGCCGCGAACGCCGCCAGCCTCGGTGTCGACGTCATCCGCGCCAACACCGCTGCCGAGTTCGCCGACGCGATCAAGGTTGCCAAAGCAAGCGAGACCAGTACGGTCATCCACGTCGAAACCGATCCGCTGATCGGCGCCCCGGACAGCGAATCCTGGTGGGATGTACCGGTATCGGCCACCTCCGACCTGGAGTCCACCAAGAAAGCACGGGCAACTTACGAGTCCTGGAAGAAGATCCAGCGACCGTACCTACGTCCATCCGAATGAAAATTCCGCACAACCACACCCCATAAAGCTTGCCCGCGAAAGGAATCTAGACATGAGCGCGATTCGCGTCGGATCAGCCCCCGACTCCTGGGGCGTGTGGTTTCCGGACGATCCACAGCAGACCCCTTACACACGATTCCTCGACGAGGTATCCGCGTCGGGATACGAATGGATCGAACTCGGCCCGTTCGGATACCTTCCGACCGATCCAGCCAAGTTGACGGACGAACTCGGTGCCCGCGGCCTGAAGCTTTCGGCCGGTACCGTTTTCGAACATCTGCACCAGGACGATTCCTGGGATGCCGTCTGGAATCAGATCAAGGATGTCGCCAAGTTGACCGCAGCCGTCGGCGGCAAGCACGTGGTGGTCATCCCTGAGATGTGGCGCGACCCTTCCACCGGAGCGGTACTCGAAGACCGCAATCTGACGCCCGAGCAGTGGCGTAAGAAAACCGACGGCATGAACGCTCTCGGGAAGGCAATGCTCGAGGAGTACGGCGTCATGGCGCAATACCACCCTCATGCCGACAGTCACGTCGACATCGAGGACAACGTCTACAAGTTCCTCGAAGGGACCGACGAGCGTTTCGTGAATCTGTGTCTCGACACCGGCCACATCAGCTACTGCGGCGGCGACAATCTCGCAATTATCGACAAACATCCGGAGCGCATCGGGTACCTACACCTCAAGCAGGTGGATCCGGCGATCGTCGCCAAGGTTGAGGCGGAGGACCTGCCGTTCGGTGAGGCCGTCAAACTCGGTGCCATGATCGAACCGCCGCGCGGAATCCCCGACATGCCACCGCTTCTGGAGGCCATCGAGAAGCTCGGCATCGACGTGTTCGCGATCGTCGAGCAGGACATGTATCCCTGCCATCCCGACACACCGCTGCCCATCGCAGCGCGCACCCAGAAGTACCTGTCCACCTGTGGCGTCCCCGCCGTCCGTTTCAGCTGAGCAACACAATCGAGGAGTACCACCGCATGTCTGACAACCAGGATCTCCGGATCGCAGTGCTCGGCGTCGGCATCATGGGGGCCGATCACGTCGACCGCATCACCAACAAGATCGGCGGTGCCCGCGTCACCGTCGTCAACGACTACTCGCTGGCCCGCGCCGAGGAAATCGCAGCACTGACGCCAGGGTCGCGCGTCGTCGTCGACCCGTTCGATGCCATCGCAGCCGAAGACGTCGACGCCGTTGTTCTCGCAACCCCGGGCCCGACCCACGAGAAGCAGGTTCTTGCCTGCCTCGAAGCGGGCAAGCCTGTTCTCTGCGAAAAGCCGCTGACCACCGACGTGGACAGTTCGCTCGCGATCGTGAAAGCCGAAGCAGCGCTGGGCAAGAAGCTGATCCAGGTCGGCTTCATGCGGCGATTCGACCACGAATACACCCAGCTCAAGGATTTGATCGACAGTGGCGATCTCGGTCGCCCGCTCGTGGTGCACTGTGTGCATCGTAATCCTGCGGTTCCGAAGGGTTTCGACAGCGCGATGATCGTCAAGGACTCACTCGTCCACGAGGTCGACGTGACACGTTTTCTGCTCGACGAAGAAATCACCTCCGTCCAGATCATCCGACCGGCCGCGAATTCGCTGGCTCCCGCGGGTATTCAGGACCCGCAGATCGCGATCTTCGAGACCGAATCCGGTAGGCACGTCGACGCCGAGGTTTTTGTCACCACCGGCGTCGCCTACGAGGTGCGCACCGAGGTTGTCGGCGAACTCGGCAGCGCGATGATCGGACTCGACGTCGGACTGATCCGAAAGAGCAAGCCCGGCAACTGGGGTGGGCAGATCACCCCAGGATTCCGCGAACGCTTCGGGCAGGCGTACGACACCGAGTTTGCCCGCTGGATCAAGGCCGTCAAGACCGGCGCCGACACCGGTCACTACATCGACGGCCCCGGCGCCTGGGACGGCTACGCCGCGGCCGCGGTCTGCGCCGCCGGTGTGAAGTCTCTGGAGTCGGGTCAGCGCGTCGTTGTCGACATGGTTCCGCGAACCTCGGTAGCCGGAGCGTAAACGATGAAGGTCGCACTCGATCCCACACCGTTCCACCACGATTACTCACTGCTCCAGCTTCCTCGGGTTGTTGCCGATCTCGGGTACGAGTACCTGCAACTCACACCACACGTCGACATGATCCCGTTCTTCAATCACCCGAAAGCTGACGACGCACTCGTTGCCAAATTCCGGAAGGCTTGCGCGAGTGCGGGAGTCGGCATCGCTTCGGTGCTACCGGTCCTTCGCTGGTCCGGCCCGGACGAGGACGCCCGCGAAGCAGCAGTGCGGTACTGGAAACGGGCCATCCAGATCACCGTCGACCTCGGCGTCAACGTCATGAACACCGAATTCTCCGGCCGCCCCGAAAAAGCCGAAGAGTCCGAGCGTGCGTTCTATCGTTCGATGGAGGAACTGGTTCCGATCATCGAGCGCGAGGGAATCGACGTCCTGATCGATCCACACCCGGACGATTTTGTCGAAGACGGACTTGCCGCGATCCGCACGATCCGCGGCGTGAACTCCAAGAACCTCGGCATGGTGATCGTGGCGTGCCACCAATTCCATATGGGTGGGAACCTTCCCGCTATCATGGAGGCCGCCGGCGACATGGTCCGACTCGTTCATGTGGCGGACACCATGGACCATCACCGTTCCCACGGACTGCGCTACATCACCAACCCGCCAGGCAACGCCGTTCGAGTGCATCAACATCTCAAGATCGGTGACGGAGACGTCAACTGGGACGAATTCTTCGGAGGCCTGGGAAAACTCGGCTTCTACGAACGTGAGAACACCGTGATGGTGTCGAGCGTCTTCGCCGAGAACGAAAACGCGCACGAGGTTTCCCGATACCAGCGCGAGACGATGAACGACTACGTCGCCAAGTACACCTCCCCGAACTCCTGAGTCACCAGACCACTAGGAAATACCATGACCAGCACTGATACTCGTGTCATCGCGCACTGGTTGGACGGCAAGCCGTTCGCCGGAACGTCCGAGGACACCGCCCCCGTCACCAACCCCGCCACCGGACAGATCACCGGCCGACTGGCCCTGGCGAACCTCGAGGACGCCCGCACCGTCATCGACGCGGCTGCCGCAGCCTTCCCCGCCTGGCGTGACACCTCATTGGCCCGGCGCACACAGATACTGTTCAGCTTTCGCGAACTCCTCAATGCTCGCAAAGGTGAACTCGCCGAGATCATCACAGCCGAGCACGGCAAGGTTCTCTCCGACGCCCTCGGCGAAATCAGCCGCGGGCAGGAAGTGGTCGAATTCGCTTGCGGAATACCGCATCTCCTCAAAGGCGGATACACCGAGAACGCCTCGACCAAGGTCGACGTCTACTCCATCCGCCAACCCCTCGGCCCCGTCGGCATCATCTCCCCCTTCAACTTTCCCGCGATGGTCCCCATGTGGTTCTTCCCGGTCGCCATCGCCGCCGGGAACACCGTGATTCTCAAGCCCTCGGAGAAGGACCCCACCGCCGCTATCTGGCTCGCCGAACTCTGGGCCGAAGCCGGTCTGCCTCCCGGCGTCTTCAACGTCCTCCAAGGTGACAAACTCGCCGTGGACGAGCTCCTGGAAAACAAAGCAGTCAAAGCGATTTCGTTTGTCGGTTCCACCCCTATCGCCCAGTACGTCTATGCCACCGGCACCGCCAACGGCAAACGCGTCCAAGCACTCGGCGGCGCCAAGAATCACGCGATCGTTCTACCGGACGCAGACCTCGACCTCGCCGCCGACGCAATGGTCAACGCGGGATTCGGTTCCGCCGGCGAACGCTGCATGGCAATCTCCGCCCTCGTAGCGGTCGGCGACATTGCAGATGAACTCGTGGCCAAGATCGTCGAACGCACCACTCCCCTCGTCACCGGCGACGGCACCAAGAACTCCGACATGGGTCCGCTTGTCACCCAGGCCCACCGCGACAAGGTCGCCTCCTACGTCGATGCAGGTGAGAAGGACGGCGCCACCATCGTGGTCGACGGACGCACAGTTCAGGCCGATGGTGGAGCTGACGGCTTCTGGCTCGGGCCCACCCTCATCGACCACGTCACCACCGACATGTCGATCTACACGGACGAAATCTTCGGACCTGTCCTGTCCGTCGTGCGTGTCGACACCTACGACCAAGCCCTCGAACTGATCAACAACAATCCGTACGGAAACGGCACCGCCATCTTCACCAACGACGGCGGCGCTGCCCGACGCTTCCAGAACGAGGTGGAGGTCGGCATGATCGGCATCAACGTCCCCATCCCGGTTCCCATGGCCTACTACAGCTTCGGCGGCTGGAAGAACAGCCTCTTCGGCGACACCCACGCCCACGGGACCGAAGGTGTTCATTTCTTCACGCGCGGCAAGGCCGTCACCAGTCGCTGGCTCGACCCCAGCCACGGCGGTATCAACCTCGGCTTCCCCGAGAATAGCTAGCCGGCAAGACATTTGTGGCCGAGACTCTCGAAGAGGCTCGGCCACAGATGTTTTCGACAGGGCTACGCGACGGTGGGGTGGTACGTCAGTACCTGAACTCCGGATTCGTATCGACGATCGTCCTTCAACTCGAGGACGATCTTGTCGGCCGATTCGGGGAAGACCCTCCCGCCGGACCCGAGAATGACCGGGAAGACCATCAGGCGCAGCTCGTCGACCAGACCCGCCGACAGCAACGCGTGGACGAGCGTCCGACTTCCCGCCACCAGAATCTCGCCGTCGACCTGCTCCTCGAGCTTCGGGACGGACTCCTCGATAGGACCGGTGAGCACCGTCGAGTTGTTCCATTCGAGCGGCTCGGTCGAACTCGTGACGACGTACTTGGGCATCTCGTTCATCTTGTCCGCGAAGCCTTGGTCGTCCTCCCGCTCGGGCCAGGCACCGGCAAAACTCTCGTAGGTCCGCCGACCGAGTAGAAGCACGTCCGCGGCGAGGGTTTCGTCGAGTTTGAACTTCATCTGATCGCCCTCCTGGTATGGAAAGACCCATCCAGTGTGCGCATAACCCGGTTCACCACCGGGCGCTTCCATCACCATGTCCAAAGACACGAATTCTGTCACCACGATCTTGCCCATACCGATCCCCTGTCGTCAGTGCGCGTGCGCCATTCGAGTAGTCGACTACCCCACTGTTACAGACTCTGCGTGGTCGGGGAACTCATCGACGGCAATCGGCAACGTCAGCATCCGAAGACGTCAGCACACAACCCAGGCGCCATTCTCCTTGATCAATGTGATGTCCTCGCGCATCATCGCGGACGGTTCCTCGGTGCTGTAATGGCGAGTGTTGGCGGTCGCCGAATCCCCGTTCACCACGATGTTCTCAACACCGTCCAGTCTCAGACTGGCAAGTGCGTCGTCGAACGGCGACTCTTCGACCCGCGGACTCTCGCTGCGCATCGAACTGCATTGAGTGCTGTCCACTGCCTCCCAGTCCCTTTCGGCCATGAATTCGAAACTCTGACCGACGACGGCAGAGATTTGGCTCTCGGCCGACGGTTCCGAATCGCCGGAACATCCGACGGCAGCAGCCAATGCTCCGACGAGCGTCATTGCCGCGAGCGTCCGGCGTCCACGTATGCCTGCGAGGTCCATCCGTCCACTATGACCGATGCACAAACCGAATCGTCTGTTTTCGGTCCCCGCGCTTGCGTGGCGATTCGGACGTTCACTCTGGTTCGCATACCCTCGTATATCGATGATGTGGCGTCGAAAGTGTGCAGTGGCAGTGGCCGGAACAGTGCTCTCAGGGAGCATTGCGTTTTCCGGTGTCGTAGGTAGCTCGGGAATCGCCGGCGCCCAACCGGCCCCGCCGCCGCCGACCACCACCGAGGCGCCGTTCACAACACCCAACACCGACAGCTGCCCCTTCACGAGTAGCCCGGCACCGGCGATCGATCTCTCCGAAGCTCCCGCGCCCGGATCCACGGTCCCGACTGCTGTCCCGATTCCGGAAAGCCCCGTCGGTGGAGACAAGCTCGGCGAGTGTGGTGTTGTGCTCCCAGACGGCGCTGCCCCGCTCCCGGCCGACATCGCGGCATCCGGATGGGTACTCGCGGATGCTGAAACCGGCGAGGTCCTCGCCGCAAAAGATCCGCACGGTCGCTACCGACCGGCCAGCACCATCAAGATGCTGTTGGCTCTCGTCGCGCTTGACGAACTCGATCTCGACACCGAAATCACCGCAACGGCCGAGGACGCAGACGCTGAAGGTAGTGCCGTCGGCATCGGCAAGGGCGGTAAGTACACCAACCGACAGCTGATGCAAGGTCTGGTCATGGCGTCGGGGAACGATGCAGCGCACGCTCTTGCCCGTCAACTCGGCGGTGACGCTGCAGCCGTGTCGAAGATGAATGCCCTCGCCGCCGACCTCGGCGCCCTCGATACCCGCACGGCAACTCCGTCCGGACTCGACGGCCCGGGGATGAGCAGCTCACCGTACGACCTGTCCGTGATATTCCATACCGCACTGCAGAACCCAACCTTCGCCAGTCTGATCCATACCGAGACCGTCGAGTTCCCCGGCTTCCCCAAGGACCCGACAATTCCCGACGATCAGGACCGGCCCGGATTCACTCTCGCGAACGACAATCAGTTGCTCTACAACTACGACGGTGCATTGGGCGGCAAGACCGGCTTCACCGACGACGCGCGCCACACGTACGTGGGTGCCGCGGAGCGTAACGGCCGGAAACTACTGGTGACATTGATGGGCGGCGAAGCCAAGCCGATCCGTCCGTGGGAGCAAGCCGCCCGTCTACTCGACTACGGATATGCACTCCCCGCGAGCACAACCGTCGGCTCGTTGACGGACCGATCGACCGAAGACGCCACGCCCGACGTCACCCGCACACCGTCTGCCGCTGCACCAGGCTCGATCTCGGCAGCACCCACCGCCACCGACAGCGAGTCGGACACCACGGACCGCATCCTCATCGGCGCGGTCGGTGGAGTAGTGGTGATCGCGCTGGTGGCGGGAGCCGTTGCCCTCAACCGTCGTAGGCGCTAGCGCGGCCGACGACGCAGGAAGCCCGAAAGACCCAGGCCGGCAACCGCACCCGTGGCGATCAACGCAGCCACGCGAGACGGTGAAGCCCCGTCACTGACAACGATTCGCGGCGAGATCACGGCCGGATCTGGCGGCGGAACGAACGCCAGGGCCATGCTTTCCTTTGTCGTCGCCGCCCACGCCGTGCAGAAAAGCAGCATCCTCGACGCCGTGAACACGAACACGAGCAAACCGATGATCGGGCCGAATGCCACACCCGCGGGGCCACCGGTGACGGCAGCGAGGTAGATCGCACCCACCTGCTTGAAGATCTCGAACACAACCGCGGCGATGAGCGCTGCCTGCGCGGCGCTGCGCAGCGTGACAGGCTCGCGCGGTAGCCGGGCGATCACCCACAGGAAGACCGCCCACGTCGCCAGGAGTGAGAGCAACAGTGAAACGACTCTGAGCCCCACACCGACACCGGTGATGTTCTCGAGGTTGAGCCACTTCACGATCTGAGTGGCTACCGGCCCGCTGCTCAGCGCCGACATTCCGAGCGAGACGACCATGGCGAGGGCCAGACCGATAAGTGCCCCTGCGTCACCGAGTTTGGTACGCACGAAACCCTTCGGCTCGCGCTTGCTCTCCCACATGGCCGTCAGCGCGTCGCGAACGTTTGCCATCCAACCCAGACCCGCGTACGCGGCACCCAGGAGACCGAAGATTCCGACGCTGGCGCGCGAATCGATAGCCGAATCAATCAGCGTGTTGATGGTGTCACCCAAGCTGCCAGGAATGCTCTTGGTGATCTGCTCCTGAATCGACTCCAGGTACTCGGGATGCCCGGCCAATACGAAACCAGCCACGGCAAACGCGACCATCATGATCGGAATCAGTGCCAGAACGCTGAAGTACGTGATTCCCGCAGCGTAGTAGTCGCCTTTTTGCTCTTGGAACCGTCCAGCAGCGCGAACCAGATGATCGAGCCAAGGTCGCGCTGCCCGTTGCTTCTCGAGAAAGCTGGGTGCGTCGTCGTCCGTGTCAGCCATTGCCGTCCCCCTCATGTTCGGTCAGGCGTCGTGAGTCCGAATTCGCGTCGGTCAGCCCTTCGGTGCCAGGAATCCGACCTTGTCATAGACAGCGGCGAGTGTGCGTGAAGACACCTCTCGGGCGCGGTGCGCTCCGGCCGCGATGATGCGATCCAGCTCCGCCTCGTCTGCGAGGTAACCGTCCACCTTCGCTTTGAGCGGGGTGACGAACTCGGTCAGGACATCAGCGGTATCGGTTTTGAGGTCGCCGTACCCCTTGCCTTCGTAACCGGCCACCAGAGTCTCGATCGGTACTCCGGAGAGAGCCGACTGAATGGTGAGTAGGTTGCTGACGCCCGGCTTGGCCTGCGGGTCGAAGCGAATCTCGCGCTCGTTGTCGGTGACGGCCGACTTGATCTTCTTCGCCGACACCTTCGGATCGTCGAGCAGATTGATCAGTCCGGCCGCACTGGCAGCGGACTTGCTCATCTTGGCGGTCGGATCCTGCAGGTCGTAGATCTTTGCCGTGCCCTTGATGATCTGCGGCTCGGGAACGACAAACGCCTTGCCGTAGCGGGTGTTGAACCGGCCGGCCAGATCGCGTGCGAGTTCGAGGTGCTGGCGCTGATCCTCACCCACCGGGACTCGCTGCGGGCGGTACAGGAGGATGTCCGCGGCCATCAGAACCGGATACGTGAACAAACCGACACTGGCGTTGTCGCTGCCTTGCTTGGCGGACTTGTCCTTGAACTGCGTCATACGGCTGGCTTCACCGAAACCGGTGATGCAATTCAGGACCCACGCCAACTGCGCGTGCTCGGGAACCTGACTCTGCACGAACAGCGTCGCCCGATCGGGATCGATACCCAGCGCCAGAAGTTGAGCCACCGCAACCTTGGTGCGACGACGCAGTTCCTTCGGGTCCTGCGTCACCGTGATGGCGTGAAGATCCGGAATGAAGTAGAACGCGTCGAAATCGTCCTGCAACGGAACCCACTGCTGCAGCGCACCCAGGTAGTTGCCGAGGTGGAAAGAATCCGACGTCGGCTGGATTCCGGAAAGCACGCGAGGCTTTGCGGTGGGCTTCTGTTCTGCAGGGGTCGACATGGTTCCGATCTTTTCACGAGTGGAAATCAGTGCGGTGGCGTGGTGCCCGGGTAGTCGAGTTCGACGAGGTCTTCACCGGGGGCGCTCAGGTCGTCTTCACAGACCTGGTAGACGGTCCGGAAAACGACGGGTTCCCATTCTTCGGTGTAGAAGTCCATCGTTTCGCGGAACCACTCCAACTGATCCTGTTGCTCGGACAGTAGAGAACCCGCACCTCGGATCACAACTACATATCCGGCGCCCAATCCGAGTACGTCGTCCAGATCTCGCATGACGTCGTCGAAAGCATCCTTGTTTCGCCCGAAGTGGGACGGAAACTGGAAGGCCGCCGCGAACTCGTCGAAGACCTGCGACGTAGTCCGCATGTTCTCGCCACGAACCACCCGAACGACAAAATTCTCGCCACGGAGTTCACGTGCAAGATCATCTGCAACGGCCGGGTCGCCCTGCAGCGCCACCGAAGCGACATCCGAAGACGGATCCAGCCACTGCGCCACGCTGACCGTAGACGAATCGGACATCAGCGAATCCTCACAAACGTGTCGTAGTGATCGAGGGTGTACCAGGCCGAACCGTCGTTGCCGGTGACGATTCGCTCGGCGTCGCGGCCTTGGCCGTTCTTCTTCGCGTTGACGTCCCATTCCTGATAGACGACACGTCCACCACCCGCCCCGACAGCGGGCAGACGCCCCTCGCTGTTGCGGAAGGTGATGCCGCCCTTGGTTCCCGGCGCGTTGGCGGAATCGGGCCACCTCCCGGCGTCGATCTCCACGAGCGTGGCGAGAACTCGCGCCGGCGCATCGCTGTTTGCCTGCTGCGTTGACTTGGCAGCGGAACTCGACGGCGCAGAACTCGACGGCGCAGCCTTGGTGGTGGCGCCAGGCTTGGCTTGAACACTCGAGGACTGAACGCTCGAGGACTTGGTGACCGACGACGCCGAACTGTCGGAGTCGCGTGAAGAAAGCGTCACCGCCAGCACCAGCGCCACCACGGCAACGATGACGGTGATGATGGCGTTGCGCATTTTTGCGCTCGGCATCTTCAGACCTTCAGGCATGCGCGTTCCTACCGGTACGAGACGGTGACAGGTGCGTGGTCCGACCAACGGAGGTCGTAGGACTCAGCGCGTTCCACGAGGGCAACCTTGGCCCGCTCGGCGTAGCCGCGGGTGGCAACCTGGTAATCGATACGCCACCCCGAGTCGTTGTCGAATGCCTTGCCGCGGTACGACCACCACGAGTAAGGACCATCGACACCAGGGTGAAGGGTGCGGAAGACGTCCACCCACGCGGAATCGTCGGCGAACAGAAGGTCCATCCACGCGCGCTCCTCCGGGAGGAATCCCGAAGACTTCTTGTTGGTCTTCCAGTTCTTGAGGTCGAGTTCGGTGTGTGCGATGTTCCAATCGCCGCTGACCACCACGTGGCGATCGGCCGACTCGGCCGCTCCGGCGGTGGAGGCGAGGTGAACTGCGAAGGACGCCATGAACCGTTCCTTCTCCTCCTGCTTCGGTGTGAGCGCCTCACCGGACGGCAGGTACAGGCTCGCGACGGTCAGATCCGCGAAGTCGGCTTCGATGTATCGACCGGCTTCGAGAAATTCGTCGTCTCCGTGACCGATCCGCACCGCGTCGGGTTCGGTGCGTGAGAGCACCGCGACTCCGTTGCGTCCCTTCGCGGACGGCTCGGCCGAGACCAGGAACCATCCGTTGCCGAGCGCTGGCTCGAGGGTCTCACGAAGCTGATCGTCCGACGCACGCGTTTCCTGAAGGCAGATGAAATACGCCGACGTCTTCTCCAGCCAATCGAGCATGCCCTTGCGGGCCGCTGCTCGAACGCCGTTGACGTTCACGGACGTGATGGTGTGGGGAGCAAGAATGTGGGAGTCAGCAGTTTGTGGCACGGCAAGCACCGTAGCCGATTCCACCGACGCGGATCGGCGCCCAGGTCAGCGCACGGCCCTACGCTGCAGAATCACTGCAATCGCCAGCACGGCAAGACCCGCGACCGCCAGCAAAGACCCCACTGCCGCCGGCGCCGTGTACCCGTAACCGGCCGCGATCACGACGCCGCCGATCCACGCTCCGAAGGCGTTGGCGATGTTCAGCGCGGCGTGATTGAGAGACGCAGCCAGGGTCTGAGCGTCCTCGGCGACGTCCATCAGCCGTGTCTGCAGACCTGGAACCATCGAGGACCCCGCGAGGCCGATGAGGAAGACGAAGATCAGTGCCGTGTAGGGATTGCGCACAGCGATCACGAAGACCGCGAGGATCACCACGAGGGATCCCATCGACAAGAACAGGCCCTTCATCAGGGCACGATCCGCGAGGTATCCGCCGACGAAGTTACCGGCCACCATGCCCAGTCCGTAGAGCATGAGTGCCAGGGGAATGAACGAAGCGCCGAGCCCGGACACGTCGGTGAGCGTCGTACTGATGTAGGTGTAGACGGCAAACATGCCGCCGAACCCGACCATGCCCACGATCAGCGTCATCCACACCTGGACGCGGCCCAGCGCTCCGAGTTCGGTGATCGGATTCGTCACCGGCATGCCGTCCAAACGCGGAATCCAGACGAACAGCGAAGCAACGGTTGCCACCCCGATCACGGCGACCAAAGCGAAGGCGCTGCGCCAGCCGAGTGCCTGACCGATCCAGGCGGCGACCGGTACCCCGATCACGTTGGCCACGGAAAGACCCATCATGACCATCGCCACGGCCTTGGCGCGTTTTCCCGGTTCGGCCAGGTGAGCTGCGACCAACGCGGCGACTCCGAAGTACGCGCCGTGCGGCAATCCGGCGACGAAGCGAGCCATCATCAGCGTCGTGTACGAGGGAGCGAAAACCGAGGCGGCATTGCCGACGGTGAAGGCGACCATGAGCGCGATCAACAGTGTGCGGCGCGGTACCCGTGCGGTGAGAGCAGCGATCAGCGGAGCGCCGACGACAACCCCGAGCGCGTACGCGGAGATCACGTGACCTGCGATGGGTTCCGAGACGCCGAGCCCGGATGCCATTTCCGGGAGCAATCCCATGGCGACGAACTCGGTGGTGCCGATACCGAAACCGCCGAGGGCGAGAGCGAGCATCGCCGGACCTCTGGTGGAACGAACCCCGGGTGTCGAGGCGTCAGAACGGGAGAGGGTAGACGAAGTCACTGATCAATTGTGATCTCACACCTGGTTGAACTTCCAAGTGAGAGCGGGTGAGTTCACTCACGTGAGACCGCGAACACAAATGGGACGCCCGGTTTCCCGGACGTCCCATTCGAAAGGTGAAGCGGTGAATCTACTTCGCGGCCATGGCCTTCTGCAGGTTCACGTCGAGTGCGCCGAGGAACTCCTCGGTGGTCAGGTAGCCCTGATCGCCGCCGACCAGCATCGAGAGGTCCTTGGTCATCTGGCCGCTTTCGACGGTCTTGATGACAACGTCTTCGAGCGCCTGCGCGAAGCCGATGACCTCAGGGGTGCTGTCGAGCTTGCCACGGTGCTCGAGCCCACGGGTCCACGCGAAGATGGACGCGATCGGGTTGGTCGAGGTGGGCTTGCCCTGCTGGTGCTGACGGTAGTGACGCGTCACGGTGCCGTGAGCAGCCTCTGCCTCACAGGTCCGTCCGTCCGGCGTGAGCAGAACCGACGTCATGAGGCCGAGCGAGCCGAAGCCCTGGGCCACGGTGTCGGACTGGACGTCACCGTCGTAGTTCTTGCATGCCCAGACGTAGCCGCCCTCCCACTTGAGTGCGGAAGCGACCATGTCGTCGATGAGGCGGTGCTCGTAGGTCAGACCTGCGGCATCGAACTCAGCCTTGAACTCGGTCTCGTAGATGTGCTGGAAGATGTCCTTGAAGGCACCGTCGTACGCCTTGAGAATGGTGTTCTTGGTGGACAGGTACACCGGGTAGTTCTGCTGCAGACCATAGGTGAGCGACGCGCGAGCGAAGTCACGGATGGAATCGTTGAAGTTGTACTGCCCCTGAACGATGCCGCCGTTCTCGGGGAAGTTGACCAGTTCGTGCTCGATCGGTGCGCTGCCGTCCTCGGGCGTGTAGGTGATCATCACCTTGCCGGGGCCGGGGACCTTGAAGTCTGTGGCGCGGTACTGGTCGCCGAATGCGTGACGGCCGATGATGATCGGCTTGGTCCAGCCCGGAACGAGTCGCGGAACGTTGGAGATGATGATCGGTGCGCGGAAGATCGTGCCGCCGAGAATGTTGCGGATCGTTCCGTTCGGGGAACGCCACATCTTCTTGAGACCGAATTCCTCGACACGTGCCTCGTCCGGCGTGATCGTGGCGCATTTGACGCCGACGCCGTGCTTCTGGATCGCGTGCGCTGCGTCGATGGTGACCTGGTCGTCGGTCTCGTCGCGGTACTCGATACCGAGGTCGTAGTACTCGAGGTTCACATCGAGATACGGATGGATCAACTTGTCTTTGATGAACTGCCAGATAATGCGCGTCATCTCATCGCCGTCGAGTTCGACGACGGTGCCCTCAACCTTGATTTTGGACATGGGTGCTTCGCGTCCTCCTAGGAAGTTTCCCTGGTTACACGGTTGCGGTCACACTTTGTGAGTGGGTCCGCGAACGGTTCGATTATCAAACCTAGACGGTGTGGACTGATCTCGGGAGATGAGTCCCAAACAAGACAAGCGTACTGCTAACCCGTGAGGCCGCAACCGGCAGGTCCACTCACCGGTCTCTACTCACGAGTAACTTTTGCCTGCTAGTGGGCTACGTCGCTCTGCCGCGCGTGCGGTTGCGGCTCACATTTCGCCCCGTGTCAGGACTGCGCTCACTTCCCGGTAGAATCCGACTTGGTCATGAGTGCCAGCGTCAAGCCCCGGCTCGCTGGACGGCAACCCTCCAACCGCGGTGGGGTGCCCCGGGTGATGACCAGGTTTCCCGACGTGGATCTGCTCGCGCAGTTCCACCGCAATTCGGGTGACAAGCGCGGGTCCGACAGGGACGGACCCCAGACCGGGCCGAGCCCCACGGAGGTATTTCAGTATGTGTCGCACTTGTAGATAGACCCCAGCACGGGGCGGCGATCATTCGCCCCCGTCCGACATCTATCCGTCAGACCACTGGAGTGAACAAATCATGACCGACAACACAGCCGACGCCGCAGCAGCTTCGGATCCGACCGCGAACTGGTCGTTCGAGACCAAGCAGGTGCACGCCGGGCAGACAGCGGACACCGCCACCAATGCGCGCGCTCTGCCGATCTACCAGACCACCAGCTATGTCTTCGACAGCACCGATCACGCTGCCGCACTGTTCGGGCTGGCCGAGCCGGGCAACATCTACACGCGAATCATGAATCCGACGCAGGACGCCGTCGAACAGCGGATCGCCGCCCTCGAAGGCGGAGTCGCCGCACTCCTCCTGTCCTCGGGTCAGGCTGCCGAGACCATCGCGATCCTCAACATCGCCGAGGCCGGCGATCACATCGTCTCGAGCCCGTACCTGTACGGCGGCACGTACAACCTCCTGCATTACACACTTCGTAAGCTGGGCATCGAAGTCACGTTCGTCGAGGATCCCGACGATCTCGAGCAGTGGCGCGAAGCCGTTCGCCCGAACACGAAGGCGTTCTACGGCGAAACGATCGCCAATCCCAAGAACCACATCCTCGATCTACCTGGCATCTCGTCGCTGGCCCACGAGAACGGTCTTCCGTTGATCGTGGACAACACCGTGGCGACGCCGTACCTGCTCCGCCCACTCGAGCACGGCGCCGACATCGTCGTTCACTCCGCCACCAAATACCTTGGTGGACACGGCACCGCGATCGCCGGCGTCATCGTCGACGGTGGCACCTTCGACTGGACGCAGGGTCGCCACACCAACTTCACCACCCCGGATCCCAGCTACCACGGCGTCACCTTCGCGGACCTGGGTGCCCCGGCGTTTGCACTCAAGGCGCGCGTCCAACTGCTGCGCGATCTCGGCTCCGCCGTGGCACCGTTCAACGCGTTCCTCATCGCGCAGGGCATCGAGACCTTGAGCCTGCGCATCGAGCGCCACGTATCCAACGCACAGAAGGTCGCCGAGTTCCTCGACGGCCACGGCGAGGTGGCCTCCGTCTCCTACGCGGGACTCCCCTCCTCACCGTGGTTCGAACGTGGAAAGCAGCTGACGCCCAAGGGGACCGGCGCCATCGTCACCTTCGAGCTGCCCGGCGGGATCGATGCGGGCAAGAAGTTCGTCAACGCCCTGACGCTGCACAGCCACGTCGCCAACATCGGTGACGTTCGCTCACTCGTGATCCACCCCGCCTCGACGACGCACTCGCAGCTCACCCCCGAAGAGCAGCTCGCTTCGGGTGTCACGCCCGGGCTCGTCCGCCTCGCGGTCGGCATCGAAGGAATCGACGACATCCTCGCTGATCTCACCGTCGGCCTGGCTGCGGTGGCAAACTCGTGACCGTGAACGAATTGGAGCCCAGGATCGACCTCCTGCCCCCGGCCGACGGCCAGGTGGGGTTCGTCGACATCGGCGCCCTGGAACTCGAGAGCGGCGCGGTACTCCCCTCGGTTTCGCTCGCCGTTCAGCGGTGGGGTGAGCTGTCCCCGAACCGCGACAACGTCGTACTCGTCGAGCACGCACTGACCGGAGACTCACACGTCACCGGTCCGATCTCCGCAAATCAGCCCTCCCCCGGCTGGTGGAACGGGATGGTCGGCCCCGGCGAACCGATCGACACCGGCGAATGGTGCGTCATCGCAACAAATGTCCTCGGTGGCTGTCGCGGCACGACCGGTCCCAGTTCACTGGCCGACGACGGCAAGCCGTGGGGCAGCAGGTTCCCGGAGATATCCATCCGGGATCAGATCGCGGCGGAGAAGAAGCTCGTCGATCTCCTCGGGATCGACCAGTTGGCCTCTGTGGTCGGCGGATCCATGGGCGGCATGCGCACCCTCGAATGGGCAGTTACCTACCCGGACAGCATTCGCTCCGCGTTGGTTCTCGCAACCGGTTCACGGGCGACTGCAGATCAGATCGGCACCCAGACGACGCAGATCGCTGCCATCGTCTCCGATCCCGAGTGGCAAGGCGGTGACTATCACGGATCGGGCCGGGCACCTCGCGCCGGACTCGGCATCGCTCGCCGCATCGCGCACCTGACGTACCGCACCGAGTCCGAACTGGATGCGCGCTTCGAGAACTCCGCCCAGAACGACGAAAACCCGTGGAACGGTGGACGATACGCTGTGCAGAGTTACCTGGAACACCAGGCGGACAAGCTGGTCGACCGCTTCGACCCGAGTACGTACGTCCTCCTGACCGAAGCCATGAACCGGCACGACATCGGCCGAGGACGCGGCGGCGTTGCAGCGGCGTTGGCATCGATCACGGCACCGGTCGTCGTGGGCGGCGTGGATTCGGATCGGCTGTATCCCCTCCGTTTGCAGGAGGAGATCGCCGACGGAATTTCCACGTGCAGCGGCCTCGAGATTCTCAAGTCCAAGGACGGCCACGACGGATTCCTGACGGAGGCGGACGCCGTCGCCGGACTGCTTCGCCGAACGATGGAGTTCGCACGCACGGCTCGCTGATCCGGCACAGAGCCACATTTTCAGAATTCGTCAATGTCGGGAAAACCACAGCTGATCTGCGGGTTTTCCCGACATTTTCATTGGCGAACGTGAACCGGCGCGGCTAGCATCGGCGAACGTGAATCAGCCATGCTCGACGCGCCTGCAGGCTACGTACATTCCCGAGCACATGTCCTTCGCGTTCTGGGGTGACGCAGACCCGGCAGCGCGACTGTCGGCACTGGGGATGCCGACCGGGTCGCCGGGCGTGTGCAGGCTTGCGATCCCGGTCGACGAGTCGATCACAGCAACCGACGTCGAAGCGCAACTGCTCGACCTCACAGCCGCGATCGACGCCTTCCACAACCTCGATGCAGGTCGCGGCGACCTCGGACCGTCGTTGCTCGCGTGGAAGCGCGTCGTCGAGACCGGCGCACATGACATTCCGACCGCGGCGCATGCAGCGATCGACCGCGACGACACGAAGATCCGAAGCGCCCGGTCCACGGTGCGGTTGTTCACGGATGCGCGTACAGCCCTGGACAGCCTTCGCCGAGCAAAGATTCAGGCGACTCTGCGCCCGTATCAAATGCAGGGAGTTGCCTGGCTGACGGCGCTGTCGGGTTCGGGCGGTGGGATCTTGGCCGACGAGATGGGTTTGGGTAAGACACTGCAAGCGATTTCGATGATCGCGATCCGCGCCGACGACGGCCCGCATCTGGTTGTGTGTCCCACCTCGGTGATCGGAAACTGGCGCCGCGAGATCGAGCGATTCGCTCCGCATCTGCCACTACATGTTCATCACGGGACTGCTCGCGCACTTCCCACGCGTATCCCCGCCGGCACCACTGTTCTGACCAGCTACAGCGTCTTGCGTTCCGACACGGCCCAATTGACCCCGATCCACTGGAGTTCGGTGATCTTCGACGAGGCGCAGCAGATCAAGAACCCGTCTTCCCTCGCTGCGAAAGCGGCAATGCGGTTGTCGGCCGACGTCAAGGTGGCGATGACCGGCACGCCGGTGGAGAACCGTCTCGAAGAATTGTGGTCACTCTTTCGGGTCGCCAATCCCGAAGTCCTCGGAACTCGCGCGCGTTTTCGTCAACGCTTCGCCGTCCCGATCGAATCCGGTCGATCCGCCACTGCGGCGACCAGGCTTGCCGCGGTCATCGATCCTTTCATTCTGCGCAGAACCAAAGACACAGTGGCCAAGGATCTTCCGCCCAAGCAGTTCTCCACCATCTCGTGCACTCTGACATCGGAACAGGCGCGGATCTATCGGTCGGCAGTTGCCGATGCTTTCGACACCGGATTGGGCACGGGAATTGCCCGACGCGGTAACATCCTTGCGCTGCTGACCACCCTCAAACAGGTATGCAATCACCCCGCACAGGTGACCGGCGATACGGACGACCTTGACGGAAGATCCGGAAAGCTCGACCGCGCAACGGAAATGATCGCCGAGATCGTCGACGACGGCGATCGCGCGCTGATCTTCACGCAGTACCGGACAATGGGCGAGATGCTCTCCCGGCACCTGGGATCCGAATTGGGAATCGGTGCCGTGCCTTTCCTTCACGGTGGCCTCAACACCGACAAGCGCGACGGGATGGTCGACGCGTTTCAGAACGACGCGGATTCCCCGCCGGTTCTGATTCTGAGCCTGCGCGCCGCCGGCTTCGGCCTCAACCTCACTCGCGCGAGTCACGTCGTGCACTACGACCGGTGGTGGAACCCAGCCGTCGAAGATCAGGCAACCGACCGGGCACACCGCATCGGCCAGAAGCGCACCGTCAACGTCCACACCTTGGTGACGGGCGGAACCGTGGAGGATCACATCGCAGCGATGCACGAGTCGAAACGAGCTGTAGCCGATGCTGTTTCCGGCAACGTGGAGGCCGCCCTGGCGGATCTTCCCGACACCGAATTGCGTGAACTTCTCGAACTCGACGGCGCGGTGATCATCTGATGGCCAACGAATTCGGTGTCACCGCTTGGGGTCGGGCGTGGCTGCGCACGGTGGAACGGACCGCGGCATCCGGTCCGAACCCGTCCCTGCCGACGGCTCGTACCCTCGCACGCAACGGGTCGGTGGAATTCACCGTGGTCTCATCGGGGACCGTCATCGCCGAGGTGAGCACCAAAGCAAGAACCTCGTCGGTGACGATTGGTGTCCCGCTGTGGACCAAATCCGAAATCGCTGCAGTGAAGAGCCTTCTCCGCTCGGCGGGAAAGGCCAACAGATCCGTCTCCACCGGCGAACTACCGGACAGCGTCGTCACCGAACTACTGTCTCGAAATATCGCAGTAGCCGTTGATCTTTCGGAGTGCATTGCCAGCTGCGACTGCTCAGGTCGACGCTCGCCGTGCGTTCACCATCTCGCCGCGATCTACGCCCTGGCCGGGCGAATCGACGAGGAACCGGTCCTCGCAGTTACGCTGCGAAGCGAACCGGACAAGGCCGGAAAGAAGTCGGCATCCGCACAGTCACCGGAGTGGATCCCTTTGAGCGACATCGACATCCGCTCGTTCTACGGGGACTGACCTTCTCAGTCGGTACCGAGCGGATCGATGGTCAGGGCAAGCGTCGCGATCAACGCTCCCATGACGCCCATCGCCGCAGTGTCGAAAACCCTCCCACGCACGGCAAGCAACCCCACACGATTCTCGGGAACGAACCACCGCGCGGCAGCACCGATGATGACGGCAACACCGAAGACGAGAGCACCGCGGCGCCACCGGTCGGCCAGCACGAGAACAACAGCTGCCGCGATCACGGCAAGGACCGCGAGCATGGGCAGATTCTTCTTCGCGAGGCCGACCAGTGAGGACATCGGACTCAGACTCCGGCCAGAACCCGCTCGGCACGCTCGACCACGTTGGTGATCAGGAACGCGCGGGTCAGCGGCCCGACACCACCGGGGTTGGGTGAGACGAACCCGGCAACCTCGTTGACGTCGGCTGCGACGTCGCCGCGCAGGCCGTCGTCGGTGCGACTGACACCGACATCGAGAACCGCTGCTCCGGGCTTGACCATGTCGGCGGTGATGAGACCGGGAACGCCGGCGGCAGCGACGATGATGTCGGCGCGGCGAACCTCGGCTGCGAGATCGCGGGTACCTGTGTGGCAGAGGGTGACCGTGGCGTTCTCACTACGACGCGTCAGCAGGAGTCCGATCGGGCGACCGACCGTGATGCCTCGTCCGACGACCACCACGTGTGCGCCTGCAATCGGCACCTCGTAGCGACGCAGGAGATGCAGGATTCCACGCGGGGTGCACGGAAGGGGCGCTTCCTTGCCCAACACCAGGCGACCGAGGTTGACCGGATGCAAGCCGTCGGCATCCTTGTCTGGGTCGATGCGCTCGAGGGCCGCGTTCTCGTCGAGGTGCTTGGGAATCGGCAACTGTACGATGTAGCCGGTGCACTCGGGATTGGCGTTGAGCTCGTCGATCGTCGCATTGAGCTGTTCCTGCGTGATGTCGGCAGGCAGGTCGCGTCGCAAAGAATTGATACCGAGCTTGGCGCAGTCGCCGTGCTTGCCGCGCACGTAAGCAGCGGATCCGGGGTCGTCGCCTACCAGAATGGTGCCCAAGCCGGGCGTGATGCCCTCTGCCTTCAGAGCGCTCACCCGCACCTTCAGGTCTTCGAAGATTTCGTCGCGGGTAGCTTTGCCGTCGAGGATCGTTGCAGTCACGGCGACCATTGTTCCAGGTTAGGGTCGATGAGTGACAACGGCTCCGGAACTACGCGGCCCGAGAGTGGTCCTCTCCCCGCTCGCGCCCGATCATCACGCCCGTCTGCGGGCAATTCACCTGCACCCGGACGTCGTGCAGTGGTGGCAAAATCCCGATGACGACTGGCCTGCGGCGCCGGAGGCCGGCACCACGCGCTACAGCATTTTCTACGGCGACCAACTGATCGGCTTCATCCAGTGGTACGAAGCTGAGGACAACCCCGACTTCCGCCACGCCGGGCTCGACTTGTTTCTCGATCCCGACTTCCACGGCCAAGGGTTCGGTCGCGAATCGATACGGGTGCTGTGTGCCCATCTGATCGACGACCTCGCATTCCACCGTCTTGTCATCGACCCCGAGGTCGACAACTCCGTCGCCATCGCGTGCTACCGATCTGTGGGATTCAAGGACGTCGGGGTGATGCGCGAGTACTCGCGAGATCGCCACGGTGTGTGGAAGGACGGACTGTTGATGGATCTCCTTGCTCGGGAATTCATCCGCTGATCGACTGGGACGAGCTCGAAAGGACCGACATCATGTTGCTGGACAAGGAATTCACGGCCACCCTGCAGAAGAGCGACGCCAAGGGCGGGTGGACTTATGTGATCTGGCCGGAGTCCGCCGAGTTCTTCGGCACCCGCGGCCTGGTCAAGGTGCGCGGGACGATCGACGGACATCCGTTCCAGAGTTCGTTCATGGCGTTGGGAGACGGTAACCACAAGCTGCCGGTCAAAGCCGATCTGCGCAAAGCCATCGGCAAGGACACGGGCGAGCGGGTGACCGTGCGCCTCGAGGAGCGCTTGCAGAGCTAGGCGTCACTACTTCATGTCGACGACAAGACCGTGCGCCGACGCGTACGCCACCGCCTGCATCAACTCGATCTGTGCGTTTCCGACGGATGCGGACGTCCACAGGCTCGGATCGATCCGCGCACCGCGCAGGTCTGCACCTTCGAGTTTGAGTCCACCCGTGCGAGCACCGGACAGATCCGCGGACGCCAGCACCGCGCCCCGCATGTCGGCCCGAACCAGGTTCGCTTCACGGAAGCGGCATGAGGTGAAGTCGATCTTCCTCAGGTCCGCCCCGCCGAGTGAGGTCAACGAGAAGTCGACTTCGTCGAGCGTCAACGGCCGGATGCGGCAACCGTCGAACGTCGACCCGAGCAGACTGCAGTTCCGGAACGTGCTGTGCCACAGGCTGGTCCGCGCAAAATTGCAGGATCGGAACGCCGTTCCCGTATGTACGGACTCCCCCAGATCGGTGCCGGTGAAATCACAATCCGTGAACACCACCGACTCCGTCGTGAGTCCGGTGAGATCGGCGTCTCGGAAATTGCAGTTGGTGAAAGTGCGCTGACGCCACTTCTGCCCGGCCAGCCGCGCGTCTGAATAGTCTTCGCCGACGACATCGTCGGATTCTTCGGGGAGCATGCCGTCCATACTGCCCCGCCGCACCGACACCGGTTCAGCGCCCCTGATGGCAGCCGACAATCAGCCGGCCGACACCCAGCGATCTCGTCCGTCGCTACCGATCCCACACACCATCGGAGTGCCCTTCTTTGTCACGCCTGTTGCTCCAGGGGTCGAACAGAACGACCCCGGATTCACCGTTCCTCCCGACGGTTTCGGTGGTACGTACGCCGGTTCTGTTGTCTTCGGGGGCGTGTAGGCCGGAGCGGGCGGAACGTACGGCGTTGTCGTGGTCTCCGGGACCTGAGGCACCAGCGGCACGATTGCCACGGTGGTTGTCGTGGTCGGCAGCGTCGTCGCTGTAGTCGTGGTCGGCGGGGCGGACGACGTTGTGGTCTTTGTCGTCGACGGGACAGTGCTCTTGGTTGTCGTCGCTGCAGCTGTCGTCGAAGAGGTCACAGCGGGCGTCGTCGATTCCTCCAACTTGCCCGCCCCCGTCGCCGCAGCGATGGCCACCAGCCCCACGACTGCTGCGCCGGCGATCCACGGCCACTTCCGCCGCTTGCTTCCTTCTTCGGCGTTTGCGTCCGGCGCCGCCGATCCCGGTGCACCGAAGACCTGCGTCGGAGTACCGAATGCTTGAGTAGGTGCGTCGACGCCCTTGGGTCGTGTCTGTGCGGTCCACTGCTGACCGTCCCAGTAACGGTCGATCGTGGGGTCGAAGGGGTCGGGGTTCCAACCGGCGGGAGGGTTCATGAAAAGTCCGTTCTGAGAAGAGTGCCGGAAATAGGTTCGCACGGACTGGCCGGTTTGTTACCAATTCGCCCACACTTCTCGACCGCTCTTCTCGCAAACGCGGGCACCGAGATGCCGCCCGGTACAGTTCCTCGAGTGTTCCGAGTGATGTTCCACGAGCCCCGCATCCCACCCAACACCGGAAACGCGATCCGCATGGTCGCAGGCACCGGTTGCGAACTCCACCTGGTCGGCCCTCTCGGGTTCGACTTGTCGGAGCCGAAGCTCAAGCGCGCAGGCTTGGACTACCACGATCTGGCGACTGTCACGGTCCACGAAAACCTGGCCGCTGCCTGGGAAGCCGTCACCCCCGCTCGCGTATTCGCCTTCACCGCGCACGCGACCACGTCGTATGCCGATATCGCCTACCAACCCGGGGATGTCCTGCTGTTCGGGCCCGAACCCACCGGATTGTCCGAGGAAGTGCTGACGGACCAACACATCACGGAGCGTCTGCGTATCCCGATGCTTCCCGGACGCCGGTCCCTCAACCTGTCCAACGCTGCGGCCCTGGTGACGTACGAGGCCTGGCGCCAGCATGGGTTCAAGGGCGCTGTCTGATCGGCGTCAGTAGACGTCTCGGACGTAACGCTTCTCCGCCGAAAGAGCCTTCACATACGCCTCGGCACTACGAGGGGCCAGTTTTCCGTGTTGAGCAACTACACCGTTGAGGGCGTTGTCGACGTCCTTGGCCATCCGGTTGGCATCGCCGCAGACGTAGAAATGTGCGCCCTTCTGCAGCCACTCCCACAGCAGCGCGCCCCGCTCACGCATCCGGTCCTGCACGTAGACCTTGTCGGCTTGATCCCGGGAAAATGCGAGGTCGAGTTCGGTCAGGAAACCGTCCTTCCGCAATTCTTCGATTTCTTCGCGGTAGTAGAAGTCGGTCGCCGCATGCTGTTCCCCGAAGAACAGCCAGTTAGGACCCGTGTGCCCCAACGCCCTCCTCTCATGCAGGAAAGCGCGGAACGGCGCGATGCCGGTCCCCGGACCGACCATGATCATCGGGGTCTCGGGATCGGACGGAGGCCGGAAGTGAGTCGACTTCTGCACGTAAATTCCGATGTCATCACCGTCAGCGTGATCTGCGAGATACGTCGAGCACACTCCACGGCGTGGGACGCCCGCGACGTTGTATCGGACGGCGGACACCGTCAACTGCACTTCGCGTGGGTTCTCTTTCGGACTGGAAGAAATCGAATACAACCGCGGCTGAAGCGGTTTGAGTAACGAGAGCCATTCGTCGGTCGAAGCACGAACCGGCGACTGGGCAAGTACGTCGACGGACTGTCGTCCCCACGACCAGTCTTTGAGCGTGGAGATGTTCTCCGGCTTCATCAACTCGGCCAGGTCCGCATCGCGCGTTCGTTGATGCACGAACCGAATCATGTCGCTCGAGATTCGGGTGATCTCCAGGCGTTCGGTCAGCGCGGTACGCAAGGTCATCGCGCCGTACTGCCCCAGCTCCACGGTCTCCTCACCGTCGAGGCTGGTAAGGGTGAGCCACTCGTCGACAAACGGGGAACTGTTTCGCGGCCAGACTCCGAGAGCGTCGCCGGCTTCGTAACTGACCGTGTCGTCCGGAAGGTGAAAACCCAACTGCCGCACGTCTTTGGAAGAGCCTGGCCGGTTGAGCACGACATTGCGCGTCAAAGCGGTGGTCAGTGGCGCCTTCTTGTTGTACTGCAGCGGCGCCGACATCGCCGGTGAAATCGACGCGGCCACAGCAGTTGTGCCGGAGTTCTTCATTGCGACGACGACGTCGGTCGGCTCGCCAGCCTCCGTGCTCTGAAGTTCGGCCGTGACCGCGTCGAGCCATCCAGCAGCAGTGTCTTCGAAATCGGGCTCGCAGTCGGCACGTTCGACGATACGACTGGCTCCCAGTTCAGCAAGGCGAGCGTCGAGTTTTCGTCCGTGTCCACAGAAGTCGTCGTAGTTCGAGTCACCGAAAGCGATGACTGCATACCGTGTTTCGCCCATCCGAGGCACTGTGTCAGCAGCCAGGGCATCCCAGAAACCGCTGCCGTTGTCCGGGGATTCGCCGTCACCGGAGGTACTGGTGATCAGCAGGACCTCTCGGGTGGCCGCCAGGTCGGCAGCCGGGAACTCGTCCATTGCGTGCATCACCACGGGTAAGCCGACTTCGCTGAGTCGAGCGGCGCAGGCAGCGGCAAACTCCTCCGCGTTTCCGGTCTGCGATGCCCAGAGCACGACGATCGGCGCCCGCTCGGAGGTAGTGTCCGGACCCGGCGACAACACGGGCCCGTCAGTGCCAGGGAGCGAGGTCCGCGAGTACAGGCCGGCCAAGACACCGTCTACCCACATCCGCTTTTCGGCATCGAAGGGTGCGGCCGGAGGCAAGGTCGGCACCCCGGGAGTGCGATCGGCATCCGCACGCAACGCCGCGAGAAGACCTGCCAGATAGCTCTGCTGGAGCGGATCGAATACCACTGCGGGTGTTCCTGTTTGGCCGATGACATCGGCGAGGACATCGGTTCGCGACAAAGCCCGATCAGCCGCCTCGGGAGCCACCCGCGGCGATTCGGCGAACTCCGCTTCGGGCGTGTCCACGGCGACCTTCGTCATAGTGACGGCACAGGCTTTGAACTCCGGTTGCTGGGAGGCAGGGTCAATGGCGTCGTTGGTGACGGCGTTGATCGAGAGGTACTCGCCGAAGGCGTCGTTCCAGTGAAACGGCGCGAAGCAGTTTCCCGGACGCACTCGGTCGGTGACCACGGCCGGGAGCACGGCGCGGCCACGGCGTGAGGCGACCTCGATCGCGTCCTTGTCTACGACGCCGAGCCTGGCGGCGTCGTCGGGATGGATCTCGACAAATGGCCCGGGGTTGAGTTTGTTCAGCTTGGCCACCTTGCCTGTCTTGGTCATGGTGTGCCACTGGTGCGCAAGACGACCGGTGTTGAGCAGGAACGGGTAATCGTCGTCGGGCATTTCGGCGGGAAGTATGTGTGGCCGGGCGAAGAACATCGCACGCCCCGTGGCGGTGGGGAACGCGAGGCGCGGAGTGCTGCCGTCCTCTCGGACCAGAAGTCTCTGACTGACACCGTCATTGAGGTATCGGATGGGATGACGGTCTTGCTTACTCTCGGGCGGGCACGGCCACTGGATCGGCGACTTGCGGAGGCGCTCGTAGGTGACGCCGCGTAAGTCGTAGCCGGTCTTCGGATTCCAGAACTGCTTGATCTCCTCGAACACCTCCTCGGCGCTGGTGTAGGTGAATGCCTCGGAATAGCCCATCTCGCAGGCGATTCGGGCGATGATCTGCCAATCAGGCAGCGCCTGCCCGACCGGATCCAGTGCCTGTTGGAAGAGCGTCAGGTTGCGTTCGGAGTTGATCATCACTCCGTCGGACTCTGTCCACAATGACGCCGGCAGCAGGACGTCGGCGTATTCGTTGGTCTCGGTGCCCAAGAACGCATCCTGGGTGATGACGAGGTCAGCCTTCTCCAATCCGTCGATGACGGTCTTGCGGTTGGCTACCGTCGCAACAGGATTGGTGCAGATGATCCAGCACGCCTTGATTTCACCCGCCGCCATTCGGGAGAACAGGTCGATGGTCCCACCGCCGGTTTCGGTGCGCAGCGAACCCTGCGGGATCCCCCATCGCTCCTCGACGAAGTCGCGATCGGCGTCGACCATCACGGCGCGCTGACCTGGCAAACCTGGCCCCATGTAGCCCATTTCACGCCCACCCATGGCGTTCGGCTGACCGGTCAACGAGAACGGGCCGCTGCCAGGCGTGCAGATCGCACCGGTCGCCAGATGAAGGTTGCAGATGGCGTTGGTGTTCCACGTGCCGTGGGTGCTCTGGTTCAGACCCATTGTCCAACAGCTCATCCAGTTGTCGGCCTCACCGATCCATTGCGCTGCGGCGCGAATGTCGACTTCGGGGATGCCGGTGATCTCGCTGACCTTCTCCGGTGTGTACTCCGCGAGGAAGCTGGGCATCACCTCCCAGCCTTCGGTGAATTCGGCGATGAAGTCCGGATCGGTGTGCCCGTTCACGACGAGTAGGTGGAGAAGTCCATTGAGTAGTGCGAGATCGGTGCCGGGGGCGATCTGCAGGAACAAGTTCGCCTTGTCTGCGGTGGCGCTGCGTCGAGGATCCACGACGATCAACTTCGCGCCCGCCTTGACCCGCTCCTGCATTCGAAGGAAGAGGATCGGATGGCAGTCCGCCATGTTGGCGCCGGTCACGAAGAACACGTCGGCATGTTCGAAGTCTTGATAGGAACCGGGCGGTCCGTCGGCCCCGAGCGATTGCTTGTATCCGGTGCCGGCACTGGCCATGCAAAGTCGGGAATTCGATTCGATCTGATTGGTGCCGATGAAGCCCTTGGCCAGTTTGTTCGACAGGTACTGGGCCTCGAGAGACATCTGCCCGGACACGTACAACGCAAATGCGTCGGGGCCGTGCTCGTCGATGATTGCCCGCAGGCGGTGGGCAGTTTCGGTGATGACTGCGCTCATGTCCGCAGCTTCGATCGCCTCACCTCGGTGCGGACGCCGATACGCAGATTCCATGCGCCCCGGGCCGGCGAGCATGTCCGCCGTCGTGGTGCCCTTGGTGCACAAACGTCCGAAATTGGTGGGATGTGTCTTCAATCCGAACGACTTCGCCGCCTTCCGACGTCCGGTCTCGGGATCGGTGATGATGTCGAGGACAAGTCCACAGCCCACCCCGCAGTACGCGCAGAGGGTGTCGACACTGGTGGTAGTGAGTTGAGCGCCCATCGATTCATGCATCCCTTCGACCGAGGATCAAGGTCGACTTCCATCTTCGGATGCAGTTGTTTCGGGAGTTCATGCCCGATGTTGCGTATCAATCACTCTTTCCTCACCGCCGCCTTCGGACTGATGTGCGGTCCCGGAACCAGCAGTCGTTGACGGGCGGGATACGCGAATGCCCAGTTCTACGCCCTGCCGCCGAATCGAGCGATGTAGTGCCAGACCTTTTTGACGTCCTGCGGATCGTAGGAGCCGCGCCGGGCGAGACCCAGGATGGCAGGCGTCAGTCGACCGTCGAGCGCAACCTCTCTGGCAAGGTCGACGATGGTTGCTCCCCGATAGTCGGGATGTTCGGCGACCTCGTCGGCGTCGACCGCGTAACCGTCGTGCCACAACACCGGGCACGTGAGCGAGTGGGCGACCTCTTCGACCTGTGTGCCCCGGTAACTCGGATCCAGAACGAGTGCCTCGACGTCCGTTCCGATGTCGACGACGCCGTGAACGTGCGCCTCGATGTAGTGGTCGAGCGGATCCGCGAACTCGGTGGCTCCTGCGGCGTCGACCAAGCTCATCGCTTCCGCCGTTCCGAAGAGGCTGGGCTCGAAGACGCTGTCCGGGAAGCAGAAAGTGGTGCGGTCGAGCGTGTGCTCGGCAAGCCGGAAGTAGGACGAGCCGAACCGAGGAGATGCCCCGTACGGATCGGCGGAAAAGTTCAATGATCCGTACTTCGGCCGTTCCGACGGCTCTCGCTCGTCGTAGGCTCGGCCGAAAATCCGACTCTCCCAGCGCCAACGGTCGCCGCCGTGTTGTGCCGTCAGTCCCCCGTTGCTCGTACGAGTCTCGAACTGGGTCACGTAGGTGCCCTGACGTGCGATCGAGGCCAGTGTCAGGCCACTTTCAAATGGGAGGTCTGGATGAAAGTGCAACGTCACCCGGTGATTTCGGTCCAGCGGGCCGCCCTTCGAGAGGTCGTGCACGTGTGCAATCGCGGCAGACGCGGGAGAGGAATCGACAGGCATTCGCCCATTATCCGGATACGGAAGCAGCACCGGTGAAGAAGTCGACCAGTGAGTACGGTGCATGGTCACCGAGGCAGAGATCAAGGATCACGTGCGAGTCCGCGGCCTCGGATGCGCTGCGCACGAACATCGCTTCTTCGTACTCGGCGAGTGCCGCTTCGATGTCGTCGGGGTGCGCGGCGATCACCTTTCCCAGTTCGGCTCCGTCGAACATGGCCAAGTTCGCGCCCTCACCGGACGGGGTCATCAGGTGGGCCGCATCACCGAGGAGAGTCACCCCAGGCACGCGATCCCACCGGTGCGCGTCGGGAAGGGCGTAGATCGCCCGCGGAATCGGAGCGGTTTCGCCGTCTGTGATCAGCGCCGTGAGTTCCGTTGCCCAACCGTCGAACTCGGCCGCGATCCGCGCTGTCGCAGCGGGAGCGTCGTTGAAATCGATACCGGCAAACCATTCCGCCGAACGGTTCAACTGAACGTAGGTGTGCAGGATGTCCCCCGCCTCTCGATGCGCCGCGATCGCTTGTCCGGGCGCGGGCGCGTACATCGCCCCGTCACCGACCGCTGCGGCTGCAGCCGAGTGCTTCTCGTCGACGTCGTAGAGGTAGGTCTCGACGAACGTGGTTCCGACGTAGTCGGGCTTTGCATCGGAGAGCAGCGGCCGGATTTTCGACCAGGCACCGTCTGCACCGACGAGGAGGTCGGTGGTCACTGTCGAACCGTCGGCGAAGGTCAACTCGTGGCGGCCGTCGGCTGTGTCGGGTGAGCCGAGCAAGCGCACACTTTCGACCTTGCGTCCCCATTCGATCGTCCCGTCGGGAAGGGAATCGAGCAGGATCCGACGGAGGTCTCCGCGGAGCACTTCGGGACGTGTTCCCGTGCCGTCGTCGGGTTCGTCGAGGAGCACGGCGGCGTGTTGATCGAGTACGCGCGACGCGGCGCCGCCCTCGTGGATGATCGCGCGAAATTCGTCGGTGAGGCCGGCCGCCTCGAGCGCTGCCTGGCCGTTGTGTTCGTGGATGTCGAGTTGTCCGCCCTGCGTACGGGCCTCTGCCGACGGTTCCGCCTCGTAAATTTTCGCGGGAATTCCGTGGACGTGGAGTACGCGCGCGAGGGTCAGGCCGCCGAGGCCTGCCCCGATGATCGAGATTGACGTGTTCATGTTGATTCCTTCCAATGAATTGGAACGGCGTTCCAACAACAATCTTGGAACGCCGTTCCAGATATGTCAAGATGGTGCGTATGGCGACCAGAAATCAGCGGGCCGAACGACGCACGGATGCGCTCTCGAAGGAGCGCATAGTGGAGGCCGCGATCGAGATCCTCGATTCCGAGGGTGAAGGCGCGCTGACATTCCGTGCTCTCTCCGCACGCCTGGCAACAGGCAGTGGGGCGATCTACTGGCACGTTGCCAACAAGAGCGACCTGCTCGCGGCGGCGACCGACGACGTCATCGCCCGCGTGACAACCGAAGGAACCGAGAGCGCAACACCGCGTGAGGCGATCCGGATCATCACCCTCGGCGTGTTCGACGCGATCGACGCCCACCCCTGGATCGGCACCCAACTCTCACGTGAACCGTGGCAATCAGCGGTGATGCAGATCTTCGAAAGTCTCGGCGAGCAACTCCAGGCGCTCGGCGTTCCCGAATCGGCACAGTTCGACTGCGCGTCCGCGCTCCTGAACTACGTGCTCGGTCTCGCCGGACAGTACGCCGCGGGCGCCCGTCTGCTCCCCCGTGAGACAGATCGGTCCGCATTCCTCGCGGGCGTCGCCACGCGGTGGGAAGAACTCGACTCTGCGAAGTACCCGTTCCTCAATCAGGTGACTGCACAACTGCGCGATCACGACGACCGCGAGCAGTTTCTGGCAGGCATCAACCTCATCCTCGCGGGGATCGACACCGTCACTTAACCGCCGGACCCGTCAGCGCGAATGAACAGCGGTGTTGGAACCGAGCGCGATGTCGAGGAAATCTCTTGCTGCACCGCGTAATCCGCGATCGGGATCCCAGACGGCCTGCAGTCGCCGCGGCATCCGCAAGCCGTCGACGTTGACCGCGACCAGTCGGCCGTCCGTCAGGTCGGCGGCAACAGCCAGCGACGACAGAACGGCCGGGGCGTTGCCTGCCACCACCGCCGCCTTGACGGCGGTGCACGAGGTGAGCTCGAGCAACGGCGGCACACAATCGGGAACAGCGTTCTCGAGCGTCAAACGTGTACCGGACCCTGACTCACGCTGAATGAGCGGTGTGCGCGCGAGGTCCGCGACCGGAACAGGCACTCCGTTCGCCCAGTCATGCCCCGGTGGAACCACCACCACGAGGTGATCACGCGCCACCTCGCACGACGCAAGCGCCGACGGCACATCCGGCCCTTCGACAAATCCGATATCAGCCTTGCCTGCCTGGACTTGAGCGGAGACGTCCGAGGAATTGTGCAGACTCACCGACGCCACGACGTTGGGGAACTTGTGGCGCATCGCAACCGTCCACCCGGGGACCAGATACTCGGCAATGGTCATGCTGGCCGCGACCGTGACGGCTGCGTCGCGTTCACCGCGAAGAGCGGCAACTCCCGACGCCATTTCCTCGGCACTGACCAAAATATGGCTGGCCCATTCGAGAATCAGTCCGCCCTCGGCAGTGGGCCGTACACCCGTCGCTGCGCGATCGAAGACCTTGATTCCGAGCTGACGCTCGACCGAACGCACCCGGGCGCTGACTGCCTGCTGACTGAGCCCGTGCTCCCGGCCGGCAGCACCCATGCTGCCCAGACGCCCCACGGAAAGCAGGACGTCGAGGGCACTGAGTTCCGGCACCCGAGGAGACAACGACATAACCCAAGATTAGACCCACAAGGCGAGTTTGTGGGCATTCAAGGACAACCGGTCTACCGGTACGAACCGGATGAGACGACAGTGAAATACATGACCACCACCACGAGTCCCACCTTCGCCCACATCACCCCGAACTGGTTCGCGGCAGCGATGGGAACGGGAATCGTGTCGGTGGCCGCGGCTTCGCTCGAACCGGAGATCGAGGGCTTGAAACTGGTCTCGGAGATCTTCTGGGTCCTGGCGGTTCTCGTACTGTGCGCCCTGATCGGAGCATTCGCCACCCATTGGTCACAACATCGATGTCAGGCCCTCGCATACCTGCACAGCCCCGCGATGTTCCCCTTCTACGGCGCCGTCGCAATGGCACTTCTGACCGTGGGATCCGCAACCGGCATCACGGGCCCGGACTTCCTCGGCCACGACGTCGCGATCACCGTGTCGCTGACACTGTGGACACTCGGCACGGCACTCGGCCTGATCACCTACGTCGTGATGATGATTCGCCTGGTTCGAGATGCGGGAATGGCAACGGCTATGCCGTTCTGGCTCATGCCCGTCGTACCTCCGATGGTCTCGGCCACCACCGGCGCAGCGGTCAGCACCCACATGCCTGAAGGTGCACTGCGCATCGCGGTACTGGTCTTCTGCTACATCCTGTTCGCTCTGGCGCTGACCGCCGCCATCGGCATTCTGGTGGCCGTCGCCCGGCAGTTCGCACGCAACCGCTCGGCCGGCGTTGACGTGATCCCGTTCAATGCCATTCCGTCACTGTGGATTCCTTTGGGCGTGATCGGACAGTCGATCGCTGCATCGAACTTGTTGGCCGCCGCCTCCCGGCATGCACTCAGTACCCATCATGCCGACGCCTTGCACGAATTCGGAATCGCGTACGGAACCGTCGTCGGAATCATCGGCGTGATCGCCTTTGTCACGGTCACCACTGTCACCGTCCACGCACTGCGCCGCGGCTTGGACTTCTCACTCGGGTGGTGGAGCTTCACCTTCCCCATCGGAGCCTGTGCTGTCGGCGCGAATGCCTTCGGAGTCGCCACTGGTTCCACAGCAATCCTGGGTATCGCGCTTGCACTGTTGACTGTGCTCATCCCGATCTGGGCAACCGTCGCGGTACGGACCGTCCGCTCGATCCGCAGTGGCGCTCTCCCCGCGGCAGCATGAATTTGTATCGACGAGTTTGCACCGATGAGTTTTGGCTCGCCGTACGGTCTGTACTCACGTAGACCATTGTCGAGAGCGGGAGTACACGGTGAGTCAGTTATTGCGAGTGCAGAATTTCGGCGTTTCCAGAGACGGAATAGCATGCGGTCCGGACCAAAGCTTCGAGAGCCCGTTCGGCCTCGACCACGGTGAAATGTTTGCGTGGGCGGGAGCTACGGCCAGCTGGCCCAATCGCACCGATCCCGGCGGCAGCCGAGGCCTCGACGACTATTTCACCCGGGACTTCTCCAACAACATCGGTGCCGAAATCATGGGCCGCAACAAGTTCGGCCCTCAACGTGGTCCTTGGGAGAATCTCGAGTGGCAGGGCTGGTGGGGCGACGAGCCACCGTTCCACACCCCGGTTTTTGTATTGACCCACCACGTGCGGCCCTCGTTCACCCTCTCGGACACGACATTCCACTTCGTCGACGCCGACCCCGCGACGGCCCTCGAGCAGGCACGTCAGGCGGCGCAGGGCAAGGACGTTCGGCTCGGCGGTGGAGTCAGCACTATCCGTGAGTTCCTCGACGCGGACCTTGTCGACGCCATGCACGTGGTGGTCTGCCCGGTCGAATTCGGATCCGGTATACGACTGTGGGAGTCACCCGACGAGCTACGAGACCGCTTCAACCTCGAAATAGTGCCGAGCCCGAGCGGCGTGACGCACCACTTGTTCTGGCGAAAGTGACCTGGTGGGGCAGCTCCGGAAAACTGGAGTTGCCCCATCAGTTGCGCCTTAGGCCCCGGTCTCGACCTGGCGCCCCGACTGATACCACGCCATCGTTCCACCTGCCACCGAAACCGCATTGATGCCGCGAGCCTGCAAATACTCTGCCGCTTGCAAGCTACGGCCACCGACAGCGCAGATGACGTAAACAGTTTCGGCGTCCGGAATCTCGCCTACACGAGCGACGAATTCGCTGAGCGGAATGAGCGTCGCACCCGGAACTCGAACCTGAGCGAACTCGTCGGCCTCACGGACGTCGATCAACGGCTCACCCGCTGCCAAAGCCGTGTCCAGTGCATTCAAATCGACTTCCAACATTATTTCTGCGCCCGCCTTCATATTCGCTGCTGTCCGGATAGACGGTACCCGCGCGCGTTCCTGCGACTCCCTTTACGATCTGACAATGACCAATACGATTCCCGAAAAGTCCGGTTTTTGGAGTCGCCCCACGGTGTGGAAAGTACTCCTGCTGATCGTCGGCTACCTGGCCTTCTATCTCGCTGTCGGGCAGGTTACCTCTCGGGTTTTTGCAGACCAGATCGACACGGACAACGTCGTCGCGAGCGCCTCCAGCATCATCTTCGGCGTCGCATTGCCCATCGCGATCGGCGGAATCGCCCTGCTGGTTTTCGCGACCAAGGTCGGCTGGCTGCGCGATATCTTCGGTCCACAGCCCATTCGTGGGCGGGGTTGGATGTGGATCGGTCCGATAATCGTGGTCGCCGCCATTGTTGCGCATCTCGCGGGAACTGACTGGAGCGCGTGGACCACCGGCGAGATAATCGCCCTGCTGGTACTCGGTGCGTGTGTCGGACTGACGGAGGAACTGGCCACACGCGGTCTGGCAGTGAAGATGCTGCGCGACGCCGGCCACCGCGAGCGCTTTGTCGCCGTCGTGTCTTCCCTGGTCTTTGCACTCATGCACACGGTCAACCTGATCGCCGGGATGAAGCCGTCAACCGTCCTTGCCACCGTTGTCTTCACCTTCGGATTCGGCATGTGCATGTACCTGACCATGCGTGTGACGGGCACGATCTGGGCCGCAATCGTGCTACACGGCCTCACCGACCCCACCACCATTCTCTCGACCGGCGGGCTGGACACCTCGGTGACGACGGAGGTGAGTGGCGCCGCCGCCGTCGCCCCTCTACTCACGATCTTGTTGATCGCTTTCGGTGTCATCGCCATATTTCTCATCCGGGATCGAATCGGCGAAGAACGGCCCACACGCGTCTCGGCCTGACCACTCGCGACCGTACAAGACATACTTGTGCCCATGCCTTCTCGAACCACATACTCGATCGCCGTCGTGACTGCATCGTGTGTACTGGCGCTCTCGGGTGCCGTCACTCATGCCACCGCGGGGGTTCCGACAACTTCCGACGTGTCCACGACCGAGGCCGTCGTACAGCAGTCGGTCAGTGAGATATTCGCGAATCCGGGTTCCCACGAGGTCACCGAAGAATCGGTGACGGGGTATCAGCTCTTCTATCCCACCGATATCGCCACAGGCGAGGAACGGCATCCCGTCGTCACCTTCGGCAACGGCAGCTATGCGACTTACGAGGAGTACAAAGCGCTCCTGCAGCATCTCGCTTCTTGGGGTTTTGTCGTTGTGGTGGCCGACAGCAGCGTCACCGGCGACGGGACGGAGATCTTGGGGGCTGCCCAGTACGTCGTCGATCAGAACACCAACGCTGAGAGCATTTTTCACCAGCGGATCGACACCGACAACATTGCCTCGGTCGGACACTCCCAGGGCGCCGGTGGCGCGATCAACGCGGCAACCCAGTCCGAAAATCTGATCACCGCCACGGCGGTACTCGATTTGCCTGACCCGTGGTGGGCCTCGCGACCTGTCGACGTGATCGACGTGGCCCAGTTGACCGGACCGACGTTCTTCATGACCGGCGCCGACGACCCGGTCTCCACCGCCGATCCGCAAGCTGAGTACTTCGACAAAACCACTGGGCCGGCGGTCCGCGGCAGACTGCTTGGAGTCAGCCACAATTGGGCCGCAGACGGTGAAGGATTTCGTGGCTACCTCACCGCGTGGCTGAGGTTCACTCTGAGCGGCGACCAGACTGCTGCACCTGCCTTTGTCGGCGACTCGGCGGAAATTCTCACCGATCCCCACTGGGACCGGCAAGCCGTCAAGGGTTTGTGATGACGATCTTGCCGTAGACCTGCCCTGATTTCTGTTGCTCGAAGGCGTCAGCGAGGCGGTCGAGGCTGTAGGAAGAATCGATGACGGGACGAAGCGCGAGGCTCTCCAACCCGGCGACCATCTCCTCCTGGTGGGCACGACTGCCCACCAGGACACCTTCGATGGTGACCTGTTTGGTCAGTAGCGAACTCAGGTCGATCGACGACGAGGGGCCGTTCATGATGCCAAGCGCGCAGATTCGCCCGCCTGGTCTGACTGCCGCCAGAGATTGGCCGAGGGTGGACAGCCCGCCGACGTCGAGGACGAGGTCGATCCCGCCGCTGAGCCGCATCGCTTCCGTTCCCCAGTCCGGGCGCTCACGGTAGTTGACCACGTGATCGGCACCTAGTTCGACCAATCGTGCCATCTTGTCGGGGGCCGACGACGTTGCGATCACCTGAGCTCCAACAGCTTTGGCCAGTTGGACGGCAAACAGCGCCACCGTGCTGGTCCCAGGGATCAACACCGACGATCCGGGGATGATCGGGACGCCCGCGAACAGTGCACGCCACGCAGACAATCCCGCGGTAGGCAGGGTGGCGGCTTCCTCGTAGGTGTAGTTTCGCGGCATCGATGTTACTGCCGACGCCGACACCGTTGCGGCGGCGCGGGCGAACCCGTCGACGCCGTCACCGGGCGAGTTTCCGAAACCGTCGAAATCCGGTGCACCGCTGCGCCAATGCGGCAGGTAAGTGCTCATCACGCGATCTCCGACGCTGAACTGCGTTACGCCGTCTCCGACGGCAACGACCTCCCCGGCAGCATCGGACAACAGGATCCGCGGACCGTCGGTCGTTATCTCGCCGGTCGCTACGAGGTAGTCATGGTGATTGAGCGAATTCGCGTGGATCGCGATCGTCACCTCACCCACACCCGGCCCGGGGGTCTCGACCGTCCTCGATTCGAGGTTGTTCAATCCTCCAGGCGGAAGTACGTACACGGCGCGGTTGGTCATGGTGTGGATCCTCGCACGAATGATGATCGGGTGATGTTCGGAAAGGTGCTGCGACTCAGAGGAGAGAGGCGGTAAAGCCTCCGTCGAGAACCAGACTGCTGCCGTTGCACCACGACGATTGGTCGCTCGCAAAGAACACTGCTGCGGCGGCCACTTCCTCGGTCCGCCCATAGCGCGTCTGCTTGGTGACCATCAAGTCGTCGAATCCCCCGGACTCGAGGCCGAGGGCGTTCTCGAAGTCTTGCTGGTGACTCTTGACCAGGTCGGTATCGATGAATCCGGGCAGCAACGCGTTTGCGCGGATTCCATGGAAGCGAAGTTCGGCCGAGAGGGTTTCGGTGAGATTGCGAACCGCAGCCTTGGCGGCGGCATAGCTGCCGATCAAAGGCGAGCCGGTGGTCGACGAGATCGACGAAATGTTCACGATCGAACCGCCACCGGATGCGACGAGCGCGGGTAGCGAATGGCGGACGGTCAAGAACACTCCGTCGAGGTTGACGGACATGACTTTCCGCCAGTCCTCGAACGAGGTTTCGATCAGTGGAGTCGTGGTGGCGATGCCGGCGTTGGGTACTACGACGTTCAGTCCGCCGAACTCTTCGACCGCTCTGGCGACAAGATCTTTGACCTGCTGTTCGTCGGTGACGTCCGTGGTGACCGCGATGGCGCCCTCGATCGAGTCCGCCACGGTCTGTGCTGCGTCACCGTTGATGTCGGAGACTACGACGCGTGCACCCTCCGCCCCGAATGCCCGGGCAATGGCCGCACCGATGCCTGCGCCTGCTCCGGTGACTATCGCAACTTTGTTCTCGAGTAGATCTGACATGTCGGCTGCTTCCTTCAGTTCTCGGTCGGGACGTAGAAGAGCAATTCGGGTCCGGTGTCTCCGGTGGTCGCGATGGCCTCGGACATGTCGAGAGTTCCGTCGCCCAAAGCACTTCCCAATGCCTGGGCGGTGCCCGCGAGATCTTCCGTGTCGAGTTGATAGATGCTCAGGTAGCGGCGAGCGGGCAAGGCCTCCTCGGGCAGCAACTGCACGTCCGCGAGAGAGAATCTGGAGGCGGAGACAACCCCGGGCACTCGTTCGACGACCTGCGGAATATGCACGTCGTCGTACCAGCGGTTGAATGCTTCTTCCGAAGACGGATCGGTGGGGTGTACGTGTGCGACGAGGATCGCTGTGCTCATGGAGTTCCTGTTCGATTCGAAGTGCTTTGGGTTCAGCGTGTTTGGAAGGCGACGATATTCACCTGCAAGGCAACTGGCCGTGGCTGCGTGCGGTGAATCGATCGCGCTCAAGCGACAACCCTAGGGAGTAAATGTGACCCGCGCCATATGCTCGGAGGTCAGAGTTGCGCTCGACATTTGTCCCCTCGGCACAAACTCCGATCAGAATCTGGCATTAGCGAAAGTCTCGCGATTTGGCCGTGACTCGGAGATCCATCAGCTGCATCCGGTCTGCTACGACAGTGACAGCGCCTTCTGCATTCTGCACCTTTCCTCGAATAAGCAACGCCGGCGCCGTATTTGCCAGTTTTCGGTACTTTGCCCACAACCCCACCGAACACACCACGTTGACCATGCCGGTTTCGTCCTCGAGGTTGATGAACGTGACGCCCGCAGCTGTTGCCGGACGCTGCCGGTGCGTGACCGCTCCCCCCACCAGCACACGGTCACCGTCCGGGATGTCGAGAAGTCTCGACGCCGGCACCACGCCGAGCGCGTCGAGCTGCGGGCGGAGAAACTGTGTCGGGTAGGTGTCGGGAGATACTCCTGTCGCCCAGACATCCGCTGCCGCCAGTTCGACGTCGCTCATGCCGGGCAGAGTGGGAGCTGTGACCGATGCACCGATACCGGGCAAGCGGTCGGGACGCTCCCCCGCAGCAGCGCCCGCTGCCCACAGCGCTTCTCTACGCGAGATACCGAAGCTGGCCAGCGCCCCGGCGGTCGCCAGCGATTCAGCTTGTGCGGTAGTCAGTTCCACCCGCCCGGTCAGATCGAGAAACGACGTGAACGGTCCAGCGAGGTCGCGCTGTTCGACGATCTTCTCGGCCAGTGCATCGCCGATGTTGCGCACTTCCCCTAATCCCAGCCGAACCTCGAATCCACCTGCCTCGACGGCGGCGTGCGCGAGGCTGACGTTGATATCGGCACCGTGTACCTGCACTCCGTGCCTGCGCGCATCGGCAACCAGGGACTGCGGTGAGTAGAAACCCATGGGCTGCGCGCGCAGAAGCCCAGCGCAGAACGCAGCGGGGTGATGGAGTTTGAACCACGAGGAGTAGAAGACCAGCGCGGCAAAACTTTGTGAATGGCTTTCCGGGAAACCGAAATTGGCAAACGCATACAGCTTTTCGTAGATCCGGTCGGCAACCTCGTCGCCGATACCGTGTAGGTCTCGCATGCCCTGGTACAGCCTCGCCCGCAGTTGCTCCATCTTCTCGGTCGAGCGTTTCGATCCCATTGCCCGACGCAATTGGTCGGCCTCGGACGGTGTGAAACCCGCAACGTCGACGGCCATCTGCATCAACTGTTCTTGGAACAGCGGAACTCCCAGCGTGCGTTCGAGTGCCTTCTCGAGCGATGGATGGTCGTAGGACACAGGTTCGAGTTTGTTGCGCCGACGAATGTACGGATGCACTGATCCGCCTTGAATCGGCCCCGGACGGATGAGCGCGACTTCGACCACCAGGTCGTAGAAGTTTCGAGGCTTCAGACGCGGCAGTGTCGCCATCTGCGCACGTGATTCCACTTGGAATACCCCCACCGAATCTGCCCGCTGCAGCATCTCGTACACCGCTGTTTCCGACAGATCGAGTTGCGCCAGATCGACTGTGATGCCTTTGTGTTCGGCCACCAGATCCATCATGTAGTGCAAAGCGGAAAGCATGCCGAGACCGAGCAGATCGAACTTGACCAGCCCAGCGGCAGCACAATCGTCCTTGTCCCATTGCAAGACACTGCGATTGGCCATCCGCGCCCACTCCACCGGGCAGACGTCGGCGATGGGACGATCACAGATGACCATGCCGCCTGAGTGGATGCCCAGGTGCCGCGGATAGCCTTCGATCTGCGCCGCCAGTTCGAGTACCGGACGCGGAATATCGGTATCCGCGTTCTTGTCGATACCACCCCACCGGCCGACCTGCTTACTCCACGCATCTTGCTGGCCCTGCGAAAAGCCAAGTGCCCGAGCCATGTCCCGCACCGATGATTTTCCTCGATAGGTGATGACATTGGCGACCTGCGCGGCATACGTACGCCCGTACTTCGCGTACACGTGCTGGATCGCCTCTTCCCGGCGATCGGACTCGATGTCCACGTCGATGTCGGGCGGGCCGTCACGCTCGGGCGCAAGAAACCTCTCGAACAGCAATTTGTTGCGAACCGGATCGACATTGGTAATGCCGATCGCATAACACACCGCCGAGTTCGCGGCGGAACCTCTTCCCTGACAGAGGATGTCGTTGTTCTTGCAGAACGAGACGATGTCATGCACCACCAGGAAGTATCCGGGAAAATTCAATCCCGCGATGATGGCAAGCTCGTGTTCGAGCTGTTTGTATGCCTTCGGTGCACTTTCCGGTGGACCGTAGCGCTCCATGGCTCCCACCATGGTGAGCTCACGTAACCACGACGCCTCGGTATGCCCGGCGGGAACGTCGAACGGTGGCAATTTGGGTGCGATGAGTTTGAGGTCGAAAGCGCACTCACGTCCCAGATCGGCGGCACCACTGACGGCCTCGGGATAGAGCGAGAACAGTGTCGCCATCTCCGCGCCGGACCGCAGGTGCGCTCCGCCGGTAGGGGCCAGCCATCCGGCCGCCTCGTCCAAACTTTGACGCGATCGCACAGCTGCCATCGCCATGGCGAGGCGTCGACGCGGCGGAGCGGCGAAGTGCGCGGCGGTGGTCGCCACCGTGCGTAATCCACGCTCTCTCGCCAGTTCGGCCAGAACTGCATTGCGCTCGTCGTCCTCCGCCAGCCCGTGATGGGTGAGCTCCACCGACACTCGCTCCGCCCCGAAACGCTCGACCAGATCCTGCAAGGCCTCCGCCGCAGCTTTGCGACCACCCGACGTCAAGGCCTGCCGCACATGACCTTTGCGGCACCCGGTCAGGATCTGCCAGTGCCCACCGGCCGCTTCGGTCAGCACGTCGTAGTTGTACTGCAGTTTGCCCTTCTCACCGCCGGCCAAATGCGCGGCGGCGATCTCCCGCGAGAGACGGCGATACCCTTCCTGCCCACGGGCAAGTACCAGGAGGTGCGTTCCACCGGGATCAGCCGTCCCGGTCCTGGGTACCGAATCCAGGGACAACTCGGCCCCGAACACGGTGCGCATTCCCCATTCACGTGCGGCTTCCGCAAACCTCACCACGCCGTAGAACCCGTCGTGATCGGTGACGGCGATAGCTTCGAGCCCGAGACGCACTGCTTCTTCGACCAGCTCTTCCGGCGGCGATGCGCCGTCGAGGAAACTGAAGGCCGAGTGAGCATGCAACTCTGCGTAAGGAACCACGCCGGTACCACGGGTGAGCTCGCCAGCGTGGTACTCGCCGCGCTTTCGCGACCAGGCGGGGCTGTCGCTTCCATCGCCAGGGAACAAATCCTCGTGTTCCACGCGGCCGGGCCGCCCTGAAAGCACCCGTTCCATCTCGGACCACGTCGGCGGCCCATTTCCCCAACCCACACTGACCTCGCACCTGATCGAGCCGGCCGTCACGGACGACCGACTGCTCGAGGATGCCGAAAGGGAAGACGCACCACATGCATCGAACTGATGTTCGATGCAGATTCAGTCTGACAGGTCACTCACTCGCAGTCAACAGAGCGAATCCCAACCCTCACCGTCTCGTCACATTCAGATGTACGCATGTCTGCACTCCGTTCACTTTGGACCCAGATCATTAGCGGCGTTCATCATCTCCATCCACACTGTTTCCAGGAGTACTACTCGTATGTCGTTCTCGCGCAACACACGTAGGTTGACGGCCGTCGCCGGCGCCGTCGCCGTTCTGGCCGCTGCGGGCTGCAGCAGCAGTGCCGACGAGGCAACAGGCTCGAACGGCACGACCGTCGATCGAGCCGCGACCGGCGAACTGTCCTCGAACGGTGGTGCTCGTCGTATCGACGGTGATCAGTCGGCCGTAGTGCGCGACGCCGTCAACGCTTCCGGCGCGAAGAACGTGATTCTCTTGATCGGCGACGGCATGGGCGACTCGGAGATCACCGCCGCGCGCAACTACGCCGAGGGCGCTGCCGGCAGCTTCCCCGGTCTCGACGCCCTGCCGATCACCGGCCAGTACACGCACTACGCACTGACCAAGGACGGCAAGCCCGACTACGTCACCGACTCCGCAGCCAGCGGATCGGCGTGGTCCACCGGCACCAAGACCTACAACGGCGCGATTTCCGTCGACATCAAGGGTCAGGCCCAGTCGACCGTCCTCGAGATCGCCAAGGCGAACGGCAAGGCCACCGGCAACGTCTCCACCGCCGAGGTGCAGGACGCCACCCCCGCAGTGCAGGTCGCGCACGTCAGTGGCCGCAAGTGCTACGGACCGGAGGCGACGTCCAAGTCCTGCCCGGAGAACGCCCTCGAGAACGGCGGCAAGGGATCGATCAGCGAACAGCTCCTCGACACCCGCGCCGACGTCACCTTCGCCGGTGGTGCCAAGTCCTTCGCCGAGACTGCGAAAGCCGGTGACTGGCAGGGCAAGACACTCAACGAGCAGGCCGCGGCTCGCGGCTACCAGCTGGTGGAGAACGTCGCCGAGATGAACGAGGTCGGCAAGGCCGATCAGGATGCGCCCGTGCTCGGCTTGTTCGCCGACGGCAACATGCCCGTCCGCTGGGAAGGATCCGTCGCCACCCGCGACGGTTACCTGCAGCCCGCCGAAACCTGCGTCGACAACCCCAAGCGAACCTCCGACGTACCCAAGCTCGCGGACATGACTCAGAAGGCCATCGACCTACTGAAGGTCAACGACAACGGATTCTTCCTCCAGGTCGAAGGCGCCTCGATCGACAAGCAGGATCACGCAGCCAACGCATGCGGTCAGATCGGTGAAACCGTCGACCTCGACGAAGCTGTGCAGAAGGCACTCGAATTCGCGAAGACCGACGGAGAAACCCTGGTCATCGTCACAGCCGACCACGCTCACACCAGTCAGATCGTCACCAATGTCAGCGCCGACGACATCGCCACCATCGCCAAGGACCAGAACATCCCGGTCGAGCGCGCCCAGGAAATCGTCTACCCCGGCCTGACCCGCAAGCTGACCACCAAGGACGGCTCGGAGATGACGATCAGCTACGGAACGTCCGAAGATCCGGCCGTCGAGTCCGAAGGACATACCGGAACTCAGTTGCGCGTGGCAGCTTTCGGCCCCCATGCGGCCAACGTCAGCGGTCTCACGGACCAAACCGATCTGTTCTTCACGATGACCGACGCGCTGGGGCTCGACCGTTCCAAGGTCGCAGCGCACTGACCTGAGAAACACCCGACCCGGTAATTCCTGGGTCCAGTCACACCAGAGCTGCCAAGGCGCGCACCCGATCTTCGGGTGCGCGCTTCGGGCAACTGGTGCACTTTCCTTCACCGGGCACCTCGTAGATCAGGCAGCACGACGCCCGCTGCGTGAATCTACGTCGCCCGAATGCCACCGGCTCCAATGGATTGGAAACGCGCACAACACTTTCACTGCGGTCGACATCAACGAAACGCGGGGCCGGAATGCCCGGGTTCTCACCGCGGAGAACATCGATCAGGCCGGCAGCAAATGCACTTCCACGCTCCCGCGCCCTACCGGCCGCGTCAAGGCTGCGATTGGCGATGGAGTCCGCCGCGATCGCCCACAGCGCCTGCTGCCGAACGCCGGACACGTCGGCGAGTACCTCGATCACGGGACCGAGCGAGCCGAACATCGCGCGACCCAACTCCGCCACACTCTGCGAGATCGGAATGACCGAACCGGCAGCAAACCCACCCAGATAGCCGTTGTCACGCAGGAAGATCCGTCCACCATCCAGCGACGGATCGGCCGCGAACCCGGTAACCATTCCGGTTCCGATCGGAATGCCTGCCAGCGTTGAGCTGGCCGAGTACCACCACAACGTGCCGTTGACTCGACTGTCCGCGCTCCCCCATCGCTTGGCCGTATCGGCGACGCGAGCTGCCAACCATTGGGGGTCGGTCATCAACACCGCGGGTACCGTTTCCGGATACGCGGTCAGGTCGTCGAAGAACGGCACAGCTGCTGCCATACGGGCGTAGACCCCGGCTATAGATTCCGTCATGCCAGCCCCAATATCTCCATCCGCGGGCGTACTCCGCGTTCGACTCGCGCCCTGATACCGAAAACCTCGGCCAACAACGGCTCGTCCAACACCTCGACCGTAGACCCACACGCGCGGAGTTCACCATCGGTGAGCACAGCAAGGTTGTCGCAGTACTCGACTGCCAACCGTAGATCGTGCATCGTGACCACAACCGCGAGCCCCGCCGAAGCAAGCTCGGCCAGCAATTCCATCACGATCAGCTGGTGCCGAAGATCGAGATGATTGGTCGGCTCGTCCAACAACAGAACCTTGGGCTCCTGAGCCAACGCGCGAGCTATCGAGACACGTTGCCGCTCACCACCCGACAGGGTCGACACGTCTCGTCCGGCAAGCTCGACCAAACCGACCTGCTCGATGCACCGGTCCACGATGGCGGTATCCCGCTCCGTGCTTCGGTCCAACCAGCTCCGGTGTGGAGTTCGTCCGAGTGCGATCGATTCGCGAACCGAAAGACCCGCCGAGACAGTAGGTTCCTGGACGCTCGCCGAGATGGTTTTGGCGATGTCCTTGCGCGAGAGCGTCGTCGAGTCGGTCTGATCGATCAGAACTGCGCCACCAGTCGGCGTCAAAGCGTTGTAGCAGCAGCGCAGCGCCGTCGTCTTGCCACTGCCGTTCGGCCCGACCAAGCCCAATATTTCACCGGACTTGACTGCGAAAGTGATGCCGCGCAACACTTCGCGATTTCCGAGCCGCGCCCGGGTCTCGACGAGTTCGAGCAGGGGCGCAGTTTCAGAGTCTTTCGGGAGTGTCACTGTTCTGGCCTGTGTCACTGTTCGAGCCTCCGATACTGCCGGTAGAGCATCCAGACGAAAATCGGCGCACCGACGAGGGCGGTGATCACCCCGACCGGGACTTCAGTGGATTGCGCCACCGAGCGCGCAGCGGTATCCGCGGCAACCATCGCGACGGCGCCCAGCAGGGCTGCAGCAGGGAGCAGTCGAATTGCTCTGGTGCCGACGATGAAGCCGGCCAGATGCGGGATCAGCAGACCGATGAAACCGATTCCACCGGCAACGCTGACTGCTGCGCCCGCCAGTACGGAGACCGCGAGCAAGGACAAGACACGGAACCGTCGGACGTTCATACCGAGTGCAGCAGCCCCGTCGTCACCGGTCTGCAACACGTCCATCCATCGCGAACTGAACAGAAGGGCTGTGCCGACGACGACCAGTGTGATTGTCGGGAAGATCAGCGTCGACCATCGCGCATCTCCGAATCCGCCGGCGAGCCAGTGCATCACCGACGCCACGTGCCGATCGTCGGCCAACACCAGGATGCAAAAGGTGATGAGCGCCGAGAATATCTGGGCGAGCGCGACACCCACCAAAATAATCGCGGTCGGCTGCGGATACCGGCCGCCGATCAGCAGTGCGAGAAACAACGGGATCATCGCCCCGACGAATGCTGCGACCGGAATCGTGAAAACCCCGAGGAGGCCGGCGCCGAAACCCAGCACCGACACGAGCACCACCATGAATCCCGCACCCGACGAAACTCCGAGCAGATACGGGTCGGCAAGAGGATTCCGTGTGACAACCTGAGCAACAGCACCCGACATCGCCAAGGAGGCACCCACCACCGCAGCCGTGAGGGCACGCGGTAAGCGAGAATCGATCACGATCGACTCCCGCGCCGCGGTCCACCATGTCTCGAAAGTCCCTGGCGCCAAACGAGCTCCGACTATCGCCCACACGTCACCGACGGGAATGCGAACCGATCCCAAGGAGACGGCCAACCCCAGTACGATCGCCAAGGCGCACGCCAAGCCGACGAGCAGGGCGCCGTACCCGTAACGCGTGCGAGTCACTTCGCCGCGTCAGCGCCCGGATGGAAGGCCGTCGCGATGGTCTGTGCCGAACGCACCAACCGCGAACTCTCGAACAGGTCCGCGAGAGGGACCACGACAAACCGGTTCTGCTGCACAGCAGGGGTGGTCGCCATCAACGGCTGGGCACGGAGGAAGTCGATCTTCTGCTCGGCTGTCTTGTCGCCGTAGTCGATGACCACGATCGCCTGGGGTGCACGCTCGGCAACAGCTTCCCACGATGCGTCGATGTAGGGCTTTGTCCCTTCGGCGAAGATGTTCGAGACACCGGAGTATTCCGCGACCAATTGACCGACGCCGACTCCGCCGATTGTCGTCGGAACCTGGTCACCGCTGTCGTAGAAGAAGGTCGGCACCGGCGCTGCGTCCCCGACCGATGCGCGGACGGAATCGAGACCACTGCTGATCTCTTCGGCTACCTCGCGGGCCGAATCTTCGACGCCCAGGAGTCGACCGAGTTGTGTGTAGTCGTTCTCGAGCAATCCGATGTCGGGGAAACCGGTGCCACAGTATTCGGAGAAGAGGAAGGTGTTGATTCCTCGCTCGCCGAAGGCGTCTCGTGAACGCCCTTGCTTCTCGTTGAAGGCACTGGTCATTCCTCCGACCACGAAGTCGGGATCGACGTCGAGGACTTGCTCCATGCTGGGGAAGGTGTCGGAGAGACTGGGAATGCTGTTGAACTGATCGGCCGTCTCAGCAGTTGGTGGGTTGTCGCTGTACGCCCGACCGACAATCCGATCACCCGCGCCGATCTCGATAAGGGCTTCGGTGACGTGTCCGTTCAAGGACACGATGCGCTGCGGCGGCGAATCGAACGTCATCTCGCGATCGCAGTTGGTCACGGACACCGGCTGTGCGAAGGATTCCGCAGCAGACGCTGACTCTGATTCCTGGCCTTTGGAACAACCTGCCGAAACCAAGGCGACCGCAACAAGAACGGCGGCGGCACGGGACGGGGAGAACTGAAGTGACACGGGGACCTCGTAAGGGCTCTGAGCCACGAATGAGAATCCGACAGACAACTCCGCCCGCACGCTGATCCTCGGCCAGAGCTCCTGCTGGACTTCCTTTTCGTAGACCACGACGAATGGATGTCGCACACCGCGCGGTGGGTAATCGGGCTTGCCGACGCTCGGTGACTACCGAGAATCGACCTACCGTTGCGGGTCAGCGCCGGATTCGGACCGGCTTCCCCCACACGCGTGGCTTGCAAGTGCTTCGAGCAGTATGCATGACGTTTCCGATTCAAGACCAAACGCCCACTACAGTCGATCTGGCCAGACGCCCCCACACACCGGAGTTGATACATGACACGCTGGGCCCAAACCGTCGTTGCCCGGAAATGGTGGGTACTGAGCCTCGCGGTTCTGATAGTTCTCATCAGTGGAGTGTGGGGACTCGGAGTGTTCGGCAAGCTCAGCCAGGGCGGATTCATCGATCCGGGCAGCGACTCCGCGAAGGTCGCCGACATCATCGAGGACAATCTCGGACCGCAGACCCCGGACATCATCGCGATCTACTCACCCACCGACGGTAAGACCCTGGACGACATCGGGCCGGCGGTGACGGCCGCGGTCGACCAGTTCAAAACGGAAGTGCCGACGGCGTCGGTGAAGTCGTATTGGGGAACGGACGCGGCGGCCAAGGCCAGTCTGCTCTCGAACGACGGATCCATGGGCGCCGTTGCGATCACGTTGGCACCGGACTCGGGAGTCACGCCGGCCACTTTCGCCGATCTCTTGCCGAAGCTCGAAGTCGAAGGCGCCGAGGCACAATTCGCGGGCAACACCGTCGTCGGCGTCGCATTCAACACCAAACTCGAGAAAGACCTGGTTGTTGCCGAGGCCATCGCCATTCCGATCACTCTGGTGCTGCTGGTCTTCATCTTCGGCGGCGTCGTCGCTGCCGCGGTTCCGGTGTTCGTGGGCGTACTCAGCGTCCTGAGCGCATTGGCGGTTCTCCGGATCCTCACCTTGATCACCGATGTGTCCTCATTCTCGATCAACGTCGCTTCTCTTCTCGGGTTGGGACTGGCGATCGACTACGGACTCTTCGTGGTCGGCCGGTTCCGTGAAGAACTGAATTCAGGCTCGGATCCGGGAGCTGCTGCCCAGCGAACAGTTCTGACGGCGGGTCGCACCGTCATGTTCTCGGGTCTACTGCTGATCTGTGCGTTCAGCGGCATGCTCGTTTTCCCCCAGGCCGTCATCCGATCTCTGGGCTTCGGCGCGATCGCTGCGGTACTGAGCGCGGCCGTCCTGTCGCTGACTGCTGTGCCTGCGCTGCTTGCCATTCTGGGTCACCGCATCAATGCCCTGACGTGGCGCAAGGACGCGGCACAACGCGGCGAGGAACGCTCGCGCAAATTCTGGGGCCGCGTCGTCACGTGGGTGATGAAGCGTCCGGTGGCGGTCTCGGTGACGATCGTCGCCGTGCTGCTCGTGATGGCCTCGCCTCTGCTCGGCGCCCGTCTGGGAGAGCTCTCGTACACCGCCCTGCCGGACAACGACCCCGCTCGTGTCGCGATGGATACATTGGTCAACGACTTCCCGCAGACCGGAAACGGCGCGACGATGATCCTGCAGGCCGAGGACGGGAACACTCTCACCCCGGCCGAAGGTGCAGCGATCGCCGAGTCCGCCGGTCAGGTCGAGGGCATCGGTCAGGCAACCGTGGTTGCGAGCACCAATCAACTCATCGCGGTTCAGGCGCTGTACAGCGAGGGATCCACGCCCCAATCGCAGAGCGCCGCAGTCACGGATCTACGAGAGATCTCCGCTCCGGACGGAACGGTGCTGCTTGTCGGCGGCGGTCAAGCCATGGTCGACGACGGCAACAACGCCGTCCTGCACTGGCTACCGGTGATGATCCTCATCATGGTCGGATCCACCCTGATCCTGTTGTTCCTTGCATTCGGGTCGGTGGTCCTGCCCATCAAAGCGGTGCTGATGGCAGCCCTGAGCCTCGCGACCACCTTCGGCGTCCTGACCTTCGTCTTTCAGGACGGACACGGCGTCGAACTCCTCGGGGTCAGTCAAACTCCGCTGGAAGCGACGTTCGTTGTGCTCATCCTGGCGGTGGTCTTCGGATTGTCCACGGACTACGAGGTTTTCCTGATGTCCCGGATGGTCGAGGCCAAGAACGCGGGTGCGACGACAGAGGAAGCGGTCAAGTTCGGAACCGAGCGCACCGGCCGCATCGTGACGGCTGCCGCCTTACTCCTGATCGTGGTGACCGGGGCCTTCGCGATGTCCGGGCTGTCGGTGATGAAGTTCCTGGGCGTCGGCATGATCGTCGCACTGATCGTCGACGCGACCATCATCCGCATGTTGCTCGTGCCCTCGCTCGTGAAGTTGATGGGCGAAGCGAACTGGTGGGCTCCCGCGTGGATGAAAAAGCTTCATGCGAAGGTCGGCATCGGCCACTGATTTTGGGCCACTGATTTCTGGCCACTGATCGCGCACTAGTGGATTTCCCTGATCGGGCAGTCGTCCTCGAGGATGACTGCCCGATCGTCTAAATCGCTCCGCAGGGCGATGTTCTCCGAAGCTGATTTCGTCAGACTTGGAGCATGACAATTTTCGAATGGATCCTTGCTATCCCCGCTCTTGCGCTTGCCGTCGCGTTCTTGTTCTCCGGAATCATCTCCGCGGGCATCGACTTCGACGCCGAGGACGGGGTCATGACGCATTGATGTTCGTTTCCCTCTAGCCGCTGATCTTACTTTGGAGTAAGTTACCGACTATGGCCACATACATCGTCACTGGCGGTACCGGATTTCTCGGACGAGCTGCACTGCCACTCCTGCTCGAGCGTGATCAAACTGCTCAGATCCATGTGCTGGTCAGAGCCGGTTCTGTCGCCAAACTCGAAGAACAGGTGTCGGCAATTCCCGGCGGCGATCGCGTGCATCCGCTCATTGGAGATCTGACGGAGCCTGGGTTGGGCATCGATTCTCCCCCACCTGCCGACCACGTCCTTCACCTCGGCGCGATCTACGACATCACCGCCGGAGACGAGCAGGCTTCGACGAATGTCGAGGGCACACGCTCCGTGGTCGACCTTGCCGCACAGCTGGGAGCCACTCTTCATCACGTGTCATCAGTCGCAGTTGCGGGCGACTACCCGGGAACCTTCAGCGAAACCGATTTCGATTGCGGTCAAGGCTTTCCCACGCCGTACCACCGAACCAAGTTCGAGGCCGAGAAAATCGTTCGGGAACGAGAAGGCCTCACCTGGCGTGTCTATCGACCCTCTGCCGTGGTCGGTAACTCCGTCACCGGAGAGATGGACAAGATCGACGGTCCGTATTACTTGTTCCCAGGACTGGCGCTACTCGCGAAACTACCTGCAGCACTCCCCGTCCCGATCCCCAACCTCGGCGCGACCAACGTGGTGCCCGTCGATTACGTGGCCGCCGCCCTCGTCGAATTGATGCATGTACCCGGCCATGACGGCGAAGCATTCCATCTCGTGAATCCGAAACCTCAACCGGTACGCGAAATCTATGCCGGACTCGCCAAGGCCGCCGGAGCGCCGCGGCCCGCACTCAGCCTGCCGGGCGTGATCGCCAAACCCTTCGTATCGCCGTTGCCGATGGATTCGGCAGAATCGGCACGGAAGGTCTTCCTCGATCGCATCGGCATGCCTGCAGCATTACTCGACAACATGACGATGGCGCCGACATTCACCTCCGCGAGAACCGTTGCCGCCCTATCCGGATCGGGACTGGCGGTCCCCGAGTTCGGGTCGTACTCGACTGTGTTGTGGAAGTACTGGCGCGCAAACCTCGATCCCAATCGCGCACGTCGCAAGCATCCCGAAGGACCACTCGTCGGGCGGATAGTTCTGATCACCGGAGGCTCGTCCGGAATCGGCAAGGCATCTGCCATTGCCGCCGCTCAGAAAGGCGCCACCGTTCTCCTGATCGCGCGCCGCACCGACGAACTCGATGCCGCGGTACAGGAGATTCGATCAGCCGGGGGCAAGGCATTCGGTTATCCCTGCGACATCACCGACGACGAATCGGTCCAGCACACGATCAAAAGCATTCTGGCAGAACATGATCACGTGGACATGCTGGTCAACAACGCCGGCCGATCAATCCGACGCGGTATCTACCACTCCACAGATCGTTTCCACGACTACGAACGAACGATGGCCGTGAATTACTTCGGCGCTGTGCGATTGGTTCTGGCATTGTTGCCGACCATGCGTTCTCGCCGCTTCGGCCACATCGTGAACATCAGTAGCGCGGGAGTTCAAGCGGCGACGCCCCGATTCTCGGCCTACGTGGCGAGCAAAGCTGCCCTCGACGGTTTCTCGGACGTAGCCGCCTCCGAAACCCTGGCAGACGGAATCACTTTCACGACTATCCACATGCCGCTGGTCGAAACACCGATGATCGCTCCGACCGGCGAATACAACAACGGCCCGATCACCAGCCCGGAAAAAGCTGCGGCAATGGTGATCCGCGCGCTGATCGACCGCCCCAAACGCATCGACGTGCCACTGGGAACTTTGGGCGATCTGGGAACCCTGTTCGCACCGCACACCAAGGACCGGATCCTCAACCAGATGTACCAGGCCTTCCCCGATTCTCCGGCGGCAAAGGGTCAGGTAGACAAGGAAACTCCGGCAGACGTTCCGGCAACACCGACGCGTCAGCATCATTCACGTTCGCGCATCCGCAAACTCGGCCGACGCGCTGCCCGACTCGTGCCTGGGACGCACTGGTGACCGGTCGTGCGACTTCGCCCCCGAGGGCATTCGTCAGAGGAACGGACAAGAGGAACGGGTCTGCGGGTTCAGTCGCCGAATCCTCACCGGGGTCACGCTGGCAAAAGCAATCAACCGCCAGCTGCACAGGGTTCCGTATCGGTGCCTGATCGTGGGACCACCAGACCAGACTCGTAGGCGATGACGACAGCGTGCGTTCGATTCTGAGCACCGAGCTTTGCCAGCACATTTCCAACGTGCGTCTTCACCGTCTCCAGGCTCACCACCAGAACCTGAGCAACATCCGAGTTGGACAGCCCGGTGGCCATCAACCGCAGTACCTCTTCCTCCTTTGCTGTCAGCGCTGCATTCGGGAACGCCTCGGCGGAAACCAATGGACGGGGCGTAACCATCCGGCGTAGCGCGGCAGGGAACAGGATCACTTCGCCCGCCGCCACTACCCGTACTGCCGCTGCGATCTGCGGGACTGGGAGCCGCTTCAGCACGAAGCCACTCGCACCCGCACTGAGCGCGGCCGTGACGTAGCCATCGTTCTCGAAAGTGGTGATTACCAAGACTTTCGGCGGTTCGGTGCACTCGGCCTGGAGGTGCCAGGTTGCCTCTATACCGTTGCGCAGCGGCATCCGCACGTCCATCAGCACCACATCCGGACGAAGTTGCCGCGAAAGCTCCACTGCTTCGATACCGTCGGAAGCCTCGCCGACGACCACAATCCCGGGCTGAGCTGCGAGCAGCATACGCAGGCCGCTGCGGGTGACGTCGTCGTCATCCGCAATCAGCAGGGTGACTGGCATGCTTGCAGGGTTGGAGGCGTCCTCACTCCAGTTGGCTTCGGTCATCGTGCCACCCGTACCGGCAACTGAACACTCAATCGCCAGCCCTGGGCTCCGTCCGGTCCAGCCTTGAACTCACCGTTCAAGAGTCGCACGCGCTCGGCCAGACCGCCCAGGCCGCGCCCTGATCTTCGAACTACGTCTTCCTTTCCCCCCGTCACTGCCCCGATGCTGTTGACCACTCTGAGCTCGACGCTCTCCGAGCCGACTGCCACCGTGATTTCGATCGGCCCACTGTCCCCGTGCCGCAGAGCATTGGTCGTCCCCTCTTGCAGGATCCGGTACGCCGCGCGCGAGAGTGTCCCCTGGATCTGTGAAAGGTCACCCGACAGGTTCACCTCCACAACCGCCCCCGCATGCCGCAACCGATCAACTAACGCAGGCAAGTCCGACAGCGTCCGAGAAGGTACAGCCCCAGGCCTCTCCTCGCGAAGTACACCCAGTACATAGTCCAGGTCCTCGAGCGCTGCCCGTGTCGACTCCTCGATGCTACGCATGGCGGCCCTCGCGGCGGCAGGATCGGAGGCAAGCACCTCGCCCGCCACCGCCGCCTGGATCGTGGCGGCGGTGAGCGTGTGCCCGATCGAGTCGTGCAACTCGTGAGCGACCCGATTACGTTCGGCCAGTTGCAGTTCACGTTCTTCCGCCAGCGCGAGCCGTTCGGCCGTGGACGGCCCCAACAGTCGTGGCGCCAGCCACCTCAGCAGTGTTGCCACCAGGACACAAATTCCTGCCGCAAGCAGGAGGCAGCCGGCCGCCACAACCCAGGTCCATCCACCCGTCACGTCAACCGACGTATCGAACAGACTGATTCGCGCCGTGCCGCCGAGCCAGTTCCCCGGGAGCGAAATCCCCATGATGAAAAGGACGATGGCCGCGAGCGCCGCCATCCAGCCCACCATGACATGCAGGACAATCCAGAGCGGGGCACGCCAACGATCAATGTCCGAGAGGTTGGGAGTACGGTGTCCGAGCGCTGGGCTCGGCAGCGACACCTGCAGAAGTCGGCGGGCAGACACGATGAGCGCGCGTCGCACAGGATGTGCCAGGCCGAGTGCTCCCACCAGAGTCACCCATATGAGCAGGACCGAAAGCGCCCGGACGAACTCGGGTGCGGATTGCCACACGAGAGCAGGCAACATAGCAACCACCAGAAGTGGCAGGCTCGCCAACACACCACAAAAGGCGAAAAGCACAGCTGAGTATGTAGAGCCCCGCATCAGCGGTCGTAATCCTGTGATCATGATTCGACCAGTATGACTGGGCCGCTCGGCGATGGCCTCCCCCAATCGAGGGAGATGGTTTTCCCGCGTCGGAGCGATGCGCGACCGATCCTCAAGCAGACACGATCGTGTCCAGACCGATCAATCTCTCCAAGGAGTTCTACTGATGCGTCGCTACAGTCGACAGGGCCAACTTAACTCACCCCGAAGACAAGGCCGGAAACGGCACCGCGCCCTCTGTTCCGTCGCAATGACTCTCAGCGTGGTCACCCTCGGCGCGTGCTCGTCGACCGCAGATACTGCCGCTGCGGGGCACGATACGGTTCAACGCTCACTCGACGCACTGGTGAGCGAGGACGGACTACCCGCCGCCCTCGCAAGCGTCCAAGACCGAAACGGTAACTCCCACAACTACACCGCAGGAGTCGGTGACCTGACCACCGGATCAGAGGTGCCGCACAACGGCCAGATACGGATCGGCAGCAACACCAAAACCTTCACCGCAGTAGTGGTCCTGCAACTGGTCGCCGAAGGAAAGATCGAACTCGACACCCCCATCGAGACCTACCTACCCGGACTCGTCCGCGGAGAAGGGATCGACGGCCACAACATCACCATCCGCCAACTCCTCCAACACACCAGCGGACTCCCCAACTACAGCAACTACCTGGAAGACGAAGTCCGATACTACGATCCACGCGAACTTCTCGACATCGCGCTCGAACATCCCGCCGACTTCGCCCCCGGAACGAGTTGGAAGTACAGCAACACCAACTACGTCCTCGCCGGCCTACTCGTACAGAAGATCACCGAAAAACCCCTCGCCGAGGAGATGAACCGGCGAATCTTCGCGCCGATCGACTTGCAGCACACGTACTTTCCTGAACCATACGACGAGAAGATCTCGGAACTCCACCCCCGCGGCTACTACCGGGAGTCATCGGACGCGCCTCCCGTCGACATCACAGAGATAGACCCCTCGTGGGGATGGGCAGCAGGGCAGCTGATCTCCACCACCTCGGACCTCAACCAGTTTCTCCACGCACTCCTCGACGGACGACTGCTCCCCGCAGCCCAACTCGACCAGATGCGCACTACCGTCCCCGCGGAGGAAACCTTCGGACCCGGGGCCCGCTACGGACTTGGATTGGTCAGCCGGCCGCTACCGTGTGGCGGCCTGTCCTGGAGCCACGGCGGCAGTTTCCCTGGATACGAGACACGCGGGGGCGCTACCGACGACGGACGCGAAGCGAACATCGCGGTCACCATGCAAGTCGCCGACGATGCCACCCGGAGAAAACTCGAACACGCGGTGGATATCGCCCTTTGCCGCTGAGGCTCTCCTGTCAATCGCCAAAAGTCGCCTACTCCGGAATAACTCGTCAAACCGACAGTATCGGCTGCGAGACGCGGGACTCCGAGGTGCAGCCAGCTACACCCCATACGCTCCGGCACGCACCACCGAGAGACTGCACTTCGCACCATGGAGGAGGCGTACGCACGTCAATACTGTTCTCTGCATATGGAACTCACCATGAGATCCGACAACAGGAGGCCACAACCAATGACCACCCTTCGACGTCGCCCCCTGCTCACCGTACTTCCGGCAGTCACCGCTGCAGCCCTCATATTGAGCGTCAGCGGATGTGGTGACACCACTGACTCCACTGATTCCACTCGGCAAAGCGACGCTGCCGTGCAACAGGTGCTCGACGGCGTCATCGAGCAGGGGATCCCCGGCGCACAACTCGTGATCTCCGACCCGTCGCGGGGCACTCGCATCATTCGTGCGGGAATGGGAAACACCGCCACCGGCGAGCCTATCCCCGATGATGCGCGGGTCCGAATCGGCAGCAACACAAAGGCCTTCGTTTCGACCGTCGTCATGCAACTCGTCGACGACGGACTGCTCGACCTCGATATAAGCATCGAGCACTACCTGCCCGGAACGGTCGTAGGCAACGGGAACAACGGCAACCGAGTCACCATTCGAGATCTCTTGCAGCACACCAGTGGACTGACGGACTACCTCGCCGCCGGCGGAGCACGGCCGGAAGACATCAAGCCCGGCCAGCTGCTGGTGGGGACAAGCGCACAACCATCGGAGCACTTCTCCCCCACTGAACTGGTCGATATCGCGATGTCTCTTCCACCCGGCCCGGCCGCCAAAGACAAGGCTGTCTATTCGAACACGAACTACATTCTGCTCGGGATGCTCATCGAGAAGGTCACAGGACGCCCTGCCGCGCAGGAGATCACCACCCGCATAATCGATCCGCTCGGACTGAAGGACACCTATTTTCCCGCCTCCCGCGAGACACAGATCCGCGGTTCTCATGCACAGGGCTATCACCCGATTGACGGCATTCAGGTCGATGTCACCGATGGCGACGTGTCGTGGGCCGACACCGCAGGTGCGATGGTCGCAACCGGCGCCGACCTCAACACTTTCTTCACGGCTTTGCTACGCGGCGATCTCGTCTCGAATGACAGGCTCGCCGAGATGAAACACACCGTGCCGTTCGACAGGAGCCCGCAGGACAGCTACGGACTCGGGCTGGTCCGCGTGAACAGCTCCTGCGGGAAGGAGATCTGGGGTCACGGCGGCGGAATTCCCGGCTTCGGCACCTCGGGCGGAGTCGATACCACAGGACGCGCTGTGACTCTCACCCTCAATCACATCCCGATGAGCGAGGACGCCTTCGTAGCGGCACAGCGAGTTGTCGACGCAGCGATGTGCGCGGAGTGAAGGAAACATGTTCGTGCACGACTTCGCGCGCAACATCGAACAACGATTCTTCCCGATCGAACGATGTCCCGACCCCTACCAATCCTCAGGAGTTCTACTGATGCGTAACAATATTCGAAAGGTCTTCCCTTCCTCAGATCGACGGCAGGACCGCAAACGGCACCGGACCTTTTCGGTCGTTACCGCGATGGCCCTCGGTGCCATGACGCTGGCGTCCTGCTCGCCGTCGTCCGCCCTCAGTCCCGATACCGTCGGTTCTTCCTCCACCGAGTCCGACGCGGTTCAACGCTCCCTCGACGCACTGGTGAGCGAGGACGGACTACCCGCCGCCCTCGCAAGCGTCCAAGACCGAAACGGTAACTCCCGCAACTACACCGCAGGAGTCGGTGACCTGACCACCGGATCAGAGGTGCCGCACAACGGCCAGATACGGATCGGCAGCAACACCAAAACCTTCACCGCAGTAGTGGTCCTGCAACTGGTCGCCGACGGAAAGATCGAACTCGACACCCCCATCGAGACCTACCTACCCGGACTCGTCCGCGGAGAAGGGATCGACGGCCACAACATCACCATCCGCCAACTCCTCCAACACACCAGCGGACTCCCCGAGTACGGCATACACGTCAATGACGAAGAGATCAGATACCGCTACGCCGACCCCCACGATTTGCTCGACATCGCCTTCCAACACCCCGCCGACGCACCGCCCGGAACGAGTTGGGGGTACAGCAACACCAACTACATTCTGGCCGGCCTACTCGTACAGAAGGTTACCGGCCGTCCCCTCGCCGAGGAGATGAATCGACGTATCTTCGCGCCGATCGGCCTGCGCGACACCTACTTCCCATCCCCGGGCGACATGACCATCCGGGGTCCCCATCCCCAGGGATACCACCGCACCGCACCAGACAGCCCACTGAGTGACGTCACAGAGATGGACCCGTCGTGGGGATGGGCCGCAGGACAATTGATCTCCACCACCTCGGACCTCAACCAGATCCTCTACGCGCTACTCGACGGACGACTGCTCCCCGCAGCCGAACTCGATCAGATGCGTACCACCGTCCACGTCGGCGGGCCCACCGGACTCGAGTACGGCCTCGGCCTCACCAGCAGGACTCTTTCGTGCGGCGGGGTCTACTGGGGCCATGGCGGCGACATAGTCGGTTACGAGACCCGCGGCGGCATCACCGACAACGGGCGCGCCGTAAACCTTGCGGTGACGGCTCTTCCCTCGACTGCATCCGCCACGCAACACGTCGTAGACACCGTGGACAGAGCTTTGTGCAGTTAAAGCTCTGGTGACAGCGTCACCGGGAATCTCACCCGAGTGACGCTGTACCGACCGACGAAACATTCGGTTGGTTATTGGCCGAACGGACCAATGCGGCCAACGTGTCCGCTGCCACACTTCATCAGTCCATGCGGCACAACGCAATTCAGGAGGCATGATGAAGTCGGAACGCGCCACGGTTGAGGAACCCTCGCATAGCGGCGGCAAGTCGATACAAAACATATTGGACAACAAGTCAATTCGTCGAACAACGACTATGACTGTTGGGCTGCTCAGTACGATCTGGATGATCGACATGATAGATCGCGTGATGATCGGGCTTGCACTGCCGATGATCGGAGACGAATTCTCCCTCAGTAATACGCAATTGGGCGGAGTCGTGTCGATCTTCGCCATCTTTTACATGCTCGGGCAGGTCCCCGGCGGCATGCTGGCCGACCGATTCGGACCCCGGCCACTGTTGATCGTTGCGTTGATCCTGTGGTCGGTGTTCACCGCACTGACAGGATTCGCCTGGGGACTCGTCTCGCTGATGGTCATGCGTGCGATGTTCGGGCTCAGCCAGGGTCTCTTCCCAGCAGCGTCGTTCAAAGCTCTGGCTGAGCGAACCCGTCCGAAAACTCGCGCCACGGCCATGGGCTTCATGATCGGTGCAAACAACCTGGGCCCCGGCACCGCACCATTGATCATCGCCCCAGTTCTCATGGCCGTCGGTTGGCGGGACGCATTTTGGCTGGTGGCCATAGTCGGCGCTGTGATCGGCACAGTCGTCTGGTTGGTGCTCCCGGCGCCGTTGGACACAGAGATCACGGAAGATCCGGAGGCCGCACTGCAACCGCTCGCCAGTGAACACTCACGCGCCGCGGTATTCAAGTCCGTTTCGGTCTGGAAGTTCGCACTTCTGTTCTGCCTGGCCAACATGGCCGGATATGGGCTGTTGACCTGGGTGCCGAGCTACCTCCTCAACGAAAAGGGGCTCTCGCTGATCGATACGGGAATCTTCGCGGCGATCCCGTTCATCGTCACGGCATTGGCCATCGTCGTCGGTGGACGTCTGGTGGACAAGTACTTCCACGACAGCGCGCGCATTCTGCTCGTTCCGTGCATGGCCGCCTCTGCCATTCTGCTGTTCTTGATGACTACCACCGATACCGTCGCGATGTTCACGTTCTATCAAACCCTCGCGATGGGCGTCAGCGGACTGTGCTCGATGTCGATCTTCGCCCTCCCGTTGCGGGCATTGCCCGCCGAATTCCTCGGTTCCGGAATGGGTTTGATCAACGGTTGTGGACAGCTTGCCGGTTTCATCACCCCCCTCGTGATGGGATGGATGGTGGACCAGTTCTCGTACATGGCCGCGTTCGGAGTCCTGGTCGGTGCGACGGCTGCGGCGGCATTGGTGGCCATGATCGTTCCACAGACCCCGGCGAAATTCTGAGGGCTCTCACGTGGTCCGGCGAAGTGGCCGCTGAAGGGTCGTTCCCAGCAGTGGCCGCTTCGCCGATCCGGACCTGACCCCGGTGCCAGCTCGTCACCTCACTGCATCGAACCCGTTGCGCGAGCGCCGAAGTGCGCGTCCTGCAAGCTTCCCCGTCGGCACCCCGTCCGACAGTGCCGGTTGCCCATTGACCAGAACGTGCCGCATTCCGGTCGCATACACTCTTGGGTTGTCGTATGTCGCGAGATCCTCTACCTGCGAGGGGTCGAAGATCGCCAGATCGGCGTATCCCCCTGGCGCAATGTAGCCACGCTTCGCCAAACCGAAGTTTTCAGCAGGAAGGCTGGTCATTCGGCGAACGCATTCCTCGACTGATTGCCCGCCAATGCCGCGGGTGTAGCGGCTCAGAATACGGGCGAAAGTTCCGAATGAACGGGGGTGGACGGGTTGCCCCGCGAAAAGGGTCTCCGTGCTTTGAGCATCGGCATCGGAACCAACCGAAACCCAGGGACGCTCGAAGGCAATTCGCGTGTTGTCCTCCGACGCAATGAAATAGGCAGCTTCGGCTGTGGGCAGAGCGTCGAGAACAGCCAGTATGGTGTCCACCGGGTCGTGATGCCCCATCCTCCGAGCAATAGATCCCAGAGCTTCCCCCGCTCGGATCCCGAGTGCCGGTACCTCGGACAAGATCGTCACCCCATCGGCACCTCCGGACGCAGCGTAGAGATTCTCCCAGTCCTCGTCCTCACGATGGATCCTCTCGCGGATCTGGTCTCGGACACCGGTCGAGTTCAGGTGCGTGCGCCCGGCCGTGGTGTCACGACACCGAAACTCCGGTGGCAACGCGGCACTGAGCAACGTGTTCCCCGCCTCGTACGGATATACGTCCGCGGTGATTCGCACGCCGTCCTCGCGAGCCGACTCAACCAATTGCAGGGCCTCTGACATTTTGTGCCAGTGCGACTTACCAGCAACCTTGAGGTGGTAGATCTCCCCGCGCGCTCCTGTCGTTCGAGCGATATCGATCAGTTCCTCGATGCTTTCGAGAAACCTCTGCCCTTCGCTTCGGAGATGGCAGATATGGACGGCATCATGTCTGGCGAGCACCTGCGAAAATGCTCGCAACTCGCCGGTATCGGCATAGCTTCCGGGTGGATAGATCAGAGCCGAACCCACTCCGAGAGCTCCATTTTCAAGCTCCTCGTCGAGCAGGGCACACGCTTCGGCCAGCTCTTGTTCACTCAACAGACGATTGTCCACACCCGCAACCACCATGCGCAGATTCGCTGCGCCGACGAAGCTCGCCACGTTGAAACCGACGCCGTTCGTCTCCAATGATTCGAGAAAATCGTGCAACCTGGGCCAATGTGATTGCACCCCAGGTGGAATCGCACCCAATCCGAGCATCGTCGGAGTCATCGAACCCGTGACCGGTCCGAGAGACACGCCTTCACCGAAGACCTGGGTTGTGACCCCCTGATACAAGTCCGACAATCCTCGTGGGTCTTGCTGCAGCGTGAGGTAACTATGGCTGAGCACATTCACAAAACCGGGAGCCACCATACAACCGCGAGCATCGATGTCGATCGCCCCCGGCACAGCACCGATCGTTCCGACTTCCACGATCGTGTCACCGGAGATCGCAACATCCGCTTTCCTGGGCGGGCTCCCTCCACCATCGAGCACAGTCCCGTCCCGAACGACGATTGTCGGCAGCATCACGTCTCCTCCACGGTGGCCTTGCTGTCGCGAGATGCGACCCTGCTCACTCTGCTCAATCGTGGAAGCGAAATCTTGTTCCAGACACACATACTCGATGCAAAATTGGTGCCGCCCTACCAAACTGACACATGGTTCCGATCATGCCATCGGTTAGCCGACGACCCTGCGAATCTCGCTCTCGGAGGCATTGGCGCCCGTGCAGACAACAGCAACGCGCTTGCCAGCGAAGGTGTTCGGATGCGCATAGACCGCAGCAAGTGCGGCCGCACCGGCGCCTTCACTCAAAGTGTGAGCGTCGCAGAGCAACGCCCGCTGCGCGAGGGTGATGTCGTCGTCAGTGACGAGCAGGAAGCCTCCGAGCCGTTCACGCAAAACACGTTGTGTCAGTGCGAACCCGGCACCGGTCGCAAGCCCCTCGACACGGGTGGTGTTCGGGCGCTCGACGCACGTGCCGGAACTCCATGAGTCATGTGCGGCTCGCGCGGCCTCCGACTGCACTGCGAACACCTCTAGGTGCGGTGCGAGCGTACTGGCGACGAGACACGCCGCCGCGGCGCCGCTGCCGCCACCGACTGGGACTACCACCGCGTCCAGATCGGGTTGTTGTTCGACGAGTTCGACGTAAGCAGTAGCGACACCGGCAAGGATGGTCGGCTCATTGGCGGCGCTGACGAGACGCAGGCCGTCACGTTCGCTGATGAACTCGGCGTGAGCACGTGCCTCGTCGAAATTCACACCGTGCTCGATGAGTTCGGCTCCGAGCATGCGGACAGCGTGAGCCTTGACTGGATTCGCCCCAACCGGCATGACGATCACACATCGCACGCCCGCACCCGCTGCTGCATACGCCAAGGATTGAGCGTGGTTTCCGGTCGAGTAGCCGACGATCCCCCGCGCCCGCATCGCCTCATCCAGTCCTGCCACCAGATTCAGTCCGCCGCGAACCTTGAACGCACCCGTGGGGTGCACGTTCTCGTGTTTGACGAACAATTGGCTGCACGAGCCCGCACCCAAGGTCGGATGCGATACCAGGGGCGTAACCGGTAGATGCCGACGGACGACCTGACTGGCACGCTCGATGTCTGCCCACGTGGGTGGTTGTAGCTCGGTTGTTGCCGCGAGATCAGGTGCCTGTGCCATGTGGAGCACCTTTCCAAACACTGATTCATAGGTCCAATACGTGTTTTCGTAAAAAGCATCGAAATCTTCTATGATTTCGGCATGCTCGATCTAATTCGGCTGAGGGTTTTGGTCGCTGTTGCGCAGGAAGGATCGGTGACAGCCGCCGCCGATTCTCTCGGTTACGCACAGCCCTCCATCAGCCACCACCTTCGACAACTCGAATCGGAAGTCGGGGTTCCGCTGTTCCAGCGAGCCGGTCGTGGGCTACGTCTGACGGATGCCGGTGCGGTACTGGTTCGGCGAGCCACCGAGATCCTCGGCCACGTCGATGCAGCAGTAGCGGAAGTCGAAACGTACGCAGGACTGAGGGCCGGGCGGGTACGACTGGCCGCATTCCCGTCAGCCCTGGCGAGTTTGATTCCGCAGGCGATGGCAGCGTTCACGTCCCAGTACCCCGATGTGTCCATCAGCCTCGTTGATGCAGAACCACCCAAAGCACTTGCACTGCTTCGTAACAACGATGTCGACGTAGCTGTTGTCTTCGCGCACGAGGACACCCCTGAAGTCGGGCTCAAGCATGTCGCGCAGACGACTTTGCTGGAAGATCCGTTGTACTTGATCACCTCCGCGCGGAATCCAGATGCCGCCAGCCAGCTCAGCGACTACTCCAGCGAGACCTGGATTGCCGGTTGCCCGAGCTGCCGCGCCCACCTCCTCACCGCTTGCAATCGTGCTGGGTTCATTCCGCGGATCGAGTTCGAGACCGACGACTACGTCGCCGTCCAAGCTCTGGTCGCCTCCGGAAGCGGGGTCAGCACCCTTCCGGCCCTCGCTCTCCAGGCACATCAGAATCCGGATATCCGCGCACACCGCATTCCCGGCGAGCGGCGCACTATCGCTGTCGCGACCTACGGGAAACCTCCACTTGCTCCCGCCATCGACGCGTTCGTCAGAACTCTGACAGCGATATCCGAATCCATGCGTGAGCGCGTCGAACTGAATGGGCACGTCAGTCTCTGACGACACTGGGCGGCCCGATCACGACCGCCCGCAATAGCCAGTGACCTCAGGCCCTACCAACAACCGCGACAATCAGTGCGGCAAGTTCGCTTCGAGCATCGTCGGGCGAGAGCGCTCCCGCTACAGCCGCATGCGAGAGTGCCTCTGCAGCACCGAATATTGCAGTCATCGAAGGTTGCGCAAGTCCGCCGCCCACACCAAAGGGAGCCAGCACCTGTCGACATCGTTCGGAATACGCGTGTTCGGATTCACGCTTGACCCGCTCCAGTTCGGGCGAACCCTCCAGCGCTGCAAGCACACCCGTCAGCTCACGCCCCTGGGCCAGCGAACATCCGACGTAGGAGTCGGCGATGGCATTCGCGCGTCCGCTCAAAGACTCATCCGCGGCATCGAGATACTCCTCGAGCATCACCGTCTGACGATCGTCGAATTCCTTGAACAGGGCTGCCAACAACGCGGCGCGGGAGGCGAAATGGCTGTAGACAACGGGCTTTGCAACGCCGGCACGTTCAGCCAACCTGCCAAGAGTGAGCGCGTCTGCGCCCTCCTCTCGCACCAATGCCCACGACACCTCGACGAGCTGTTCGTACCTGCCGGCTCGCGACAGTCTCGTACGTGCCATCGGACACCTCCTTGCGCTATATACCAATAGTAATCTACTCTTAGTACATAAGCGCACCATCTACCGAAGGAACGCTCATGACCACACTCGTCGTAGTCTCCCACTCCGATCCTCAGTCACTTACCCAGCATGTCGCCCGTTCTACCGCCGACGCGATCCGCGACCTGGGCGGCGACGTCGACTTCGCGGACCTACATGCCGAAAATTTCGATCCCCGATTCTCCGAAGCCGATGTGAACCTGTTCCGCGGCAACGGGTCTCCCCCGGCCGATGTTGTAGCCGAGCAGGACCGAATCGATCGTGCAGACGATCTGATTCTCGTGTTTCCGATGTACTGGTGGTCGATGCCCGCACTACTCAAAGGTTGGATCGATCGAGTCTTCGTCAGTGGATGGGCGTACGAATACACCCCGGGAAGCGAATTCGTGAAGAAACTGGACCGACTCACCGTCCACCTGATTCCGGTCGCAGGTGACGACGCTGAGAGTTTCGACCGACACGGCGTGTACGAGGCCTTCCGGACACAGATCGAGCGCGGCATCATCGAATATTGCGGTGCCACACTGGGATCGACAACCTTCGTTCACGAGTCGGACACGAAGGGCCGAGACGTCCTCGCCGCAGAAATCCACGACCTCAGCGAGAGTATCGCGGCCCGTGTTGCCTACCCTGCGACCGTGACTTCCCGTTGACGGTCAAAAAGGGGTCAACTGACTCTTGACCGGCCCGTGGCCGCCCAGTAGCGAAGCGTATCCCCCGTATGACCGAGGTTGCGCGACGACTGATCAGCTGGGCGCACGCTGTCGAGTAGACCACCGCACCGTTCGATTGCTTTGCGCGAACCCTCGTTCGTTTCGTCGCAGGTAATCAGGACGCGACTGAGCCCTACCGGGTCGCCGGCGTACGTGAGCACCTCCCGCAGAGCAGTCGACGCTATCCCTTTCCGGCGTTCCGACGGCCGGATCCCGTAGCCGATATGACCACCAAGATCAGCCAAGAACTCATTCAAGCTGTGTCGCAACTGGATAGCACCGAGATACCTGCCGTCACGAACGATCCACCAGTTGGTTGCCGGGACAATGTCGGGCCCCGGCAACGCCTCAGGCTGCGCCAACAACTCCTGCACCCAGTGCCCGAACCCATCGCGGGATGCAAGGTCGAGATCCAGACGTTGCGCAACTCCCAAGGCCGAACCGGGCTGATCCGCCCGCGGTCCGCCCCACTCGTCACGCGACTCCAACCAGGACACCCACAAGGCCTCGTCAGGCGCAACCAAATCGACAGTCATAGCAGCGATGCTACGTCGCACCCGCAACGGTCGAGTCGGGCCAGGCCAGGCTCGACCGACATCTGGGGCCGAGTCAGCGGTTCCAGCCTAGTGCCGTGACTGTGCAACGACGGAGCGTGTGTCGCTGGCAGGTTTGACAACACTCGGTCGACGCGACCGCAGGTGGGAGTTCGCGTCCAGGTACCGCCGGACTAGTCGATACGCGCGGCGCACGCCGCCGCTGTGTCACCAAATCAAATATTGCCAGCAGCTATCGAGGGGCTCCTTTCCACGCCTGCTTCCGTTTAAATTTCGTCTCGTTCGCTTCGGACCAGACTTCGGTCGCCATCAGGGCGCGGGTGTCGGTAAAGACGAGGGCAGCTGTAGATGTGTGCCCCTCGAATAGCTGGTGTCGCGTTCACCATCGCTACACGCACCGCACCTAAATCGGCCAGATGAGTCAGGAACTGAGACACGGACCCGGCTTTCCGAAAACAGGCTCAGGCTGACCGCCAGCGGTCCTTTCCGTCCGAACCTGGCGCGCACACCATCGGCGTGCCGTTGGCTGTGACACCAACGGCCCCCGGTGTACTGCAGTACGAACCAGGGTGCACCGTGCCAACCGTCGACTGTCCGCGAGTGGTGGTCGCCGGCGGCGTGTACTGCGTCGTGGGCTGGGACTGGTTGCGGGGCGTCCAGGTTGATCCGCACAACGCGTTACCTTCGGCACCCATCGCGTCTCGCCAGTCCGCGTCGCTGCACGAATACTCCAGCGAGCGTTGCGAGGTCGGTGGAGGTTCGGCCGGCATCATCTGCGTTGTCGGCACGTACACCTCGGACGTCTCCATGACCTCAGGCACCGACGTTATAGAAGACGCCGCCGTCGTAGTCGTGACGGATGTCGTCGTCCGCGAGAGTGTTGTCGGCGCCGCCGAACTGGTGGTGGATACTACGGACACCGAGTCGGTCTTCTCGTCGGGATCAGCCCCTGTCCCGACGATCACGACACTGAGAACACCGGCAGCGAGTACACCGGCGCCCAAAATCCACGGCCATGTCCGCCTCTTCTTCGCCCGAGCGGTCGGATCACCAACAGATGCAGAACCTGTGGTCTTGAGCCGAGTTTCCGATGTCCACTGTTGCCCATCCCAATACCGATCGATGGTCGAATCGTAGGGATCGGGATGCCAACCAGCAGCAGGATTCATCGTCGATATCCATTCTTGGGTTGTTGTCCTCAGGCTTATCGCGGAGGTCGTTCAATTTCTGCGGCCAAAAGGATTCTCGTTTCGCGAAGTTGAACTCGGGCAACGAAATGATCGCGGTGCCCACAGCCGGGATGTATCAAACTTACTGGCATCTGACCGTTGTTCAGGGCTCCCCTGGACCGACAATTCTCAGTCCCTCCGGCGGTACCTCCTGCACGATAAATGCGTCGGCGGCGTCGGTCACGATGGCTATGTAGAAAACGTGTTGACCGTCGACCTGTACCGGGCAGCCAATGTTAAATCCTGCGAGTCGTGGAATCCGCGCGAGTACGGGTTCGCCGCCGGTGATCTGGGCGTCGCCGTGCAGGCGTGCGGCCTCAGCCAGTACAGCTCGCTTCACCGCCTCGCGGTCCACCAGGTCGTCCCTGTCCGTCAACGACGACAGCGACACCGGTTCGGTGCACACGAACGGCACCTCTAGGCGCATAGGTTGCGGCACTCCGGTTTCGGAGTCGGGTGGGGTGTAGGTGCTGAATCCGACGCGGTGCGCCGCAATCGGCCGATACGACTCGTGGTCGATCACGAACGTCCACTGCGCGCGGTGGGCGGGTACATTTCCAAGCAGTGCTGGACCGCCACGTGCTGTCGCTTCCAGAAATGCCTCGTATCCGACAAGATCTACGTCCGCTCCGTAGTCGATGTCGCGGGCCTGGGCGTGGACCTCCGACAGATCGACTTCGAACAGTGACACCGGATAGGGATACTTGCGCCCGTCGATCTCAGCGTAGAAATCTCTGAGGGCGTCGGTGTCGAGATCGTCGGCAATCCACTGTGCAATCTCACGGGTCGTCACTTCCTCAACCGGGCGAGCAGGCTCGGGAAATCCGCGAAAGACCCCATCGTCATCAGTACTGTCTGCGAAGGACTCGAAGTCCATGTTCGCGATCGACAGATTGTTCTCCACACTCCACATTTCCGCGGGAATGACGCGAAATGTCCTCCCCCGTGGCCGATCCGGTTCGTCGGGGCCCGTGTAGACAGCGACGATGGGATGCTCAGGGGTTCTCACCGTCTCGGCATCGACTAGAAACGCGTAGTAGGGCGGCGGCTCGCCGATCAGCCCGAGCAGGCCGTCGACAGTCAGTCCGTCATAGTCCCGATTGTCGATGCAGGTGAGATACGCCGCAAACTCCAGATCGCTGTCGCCCTCCGATACCGGAGCCATTGCAGCGACGGCGATCTCACGCCAAGCGCCATCGTCGGTGAAATCGGTGCGGATCAACAGAGACTCGTCGACGAGGTGATCGGTAAGCACTCGACCGGTTCCCAGAGCCTCGAGCAACTCTTCTTCTCGGCGATCAAGTTCCTCCACCGCGAGTTCGGCGGCGATCTGGGCTGCCTCCCGACTGGGCGGGTCGACGGGCACAATCGACTGGACGATGCGAGCGCAGTCCGTTGGGTCGATGTCCTGATAACCACGAATTTCGTACGTCCAGTCACCGAGCGAGCATCGATAACGCTGCGGTGTGAGATCGTTCGGCCACTCTAGAGCCGGCTCGCCGATCGCGCTCACCCAACGACGCAACGTGAATTGGGGCGACTGTCCATGGATCGACAGGCTCAGTTCGCCGGTGCGAGGATCACCTGACTGCGACGTGGCAACTATCGTCATCGGGAGCCATGTCGGAACTGCCTGAGGAATCTCGGCCAGAGCGCGTTCCCGTTCCTGATGCTCACGTTGATGCTTCGCGATCTCGTCTTGCGCAGGACGCGAGGGACCCGTCCATCGGAACAATCCTGGATCGAATTCTTCATCCAGTGCGGGGTTTTCGAGTTCCATCCACTCGTCGCCGTGCTGCCACCGCAAGGCGACGCCGAGTTCCGCATCGAACACATAAGTAACCGTCTCGTTGGTGTACTGGTCGAGAGCGGTCACCTCCCATCCCTCGCGGCCTCGCACGATCGCTGCGCGGGGCGCACTGGGGTCGACGAATCGTTCGTTGTCGAACATATGACTTGATGCAGGAGGGAACGTGTCATAAGCGCGGAGAAGCAGCGATGGTGAACCGATACCGATGGTCGCGTACATCGTGTTCGGAGACTTGACGGCGTGGACCATCGCATCGTCCGCGTCGCGAGACCATCTGTCCGTCGCGTTCTCCAGAAAGATCGGCTCGCCCGACTCGTTTTCGTAGCGCCACGCCGCCTCCGGAGCATGCAACACCAGCTGCCACGACCCGTCGGGGCGGTGAACGACGCCACGCACAGTGCGTCCCATCGTGCCGTAATTCGCGCCTCGGATCTGTTCCCACGTCGGTGCCATTCCCAGAACGTACCTCACGGTACGTTCTCCCGAGAAAGCTATCTTCTCAGGCGATATCTCAACTACCGCCCGCAGTCATTGCACTCCTGTTGCAATAGCACTGACCACGACCGAGTTCATCGAGCCTGATCGCGTAAAACCGTCGAGGAATCACAGATCCCGAATCGATGTGACGACAACCGGCCTGACCGGCTTGGGTGCCGCGCCGCAACTCGGTGGACGCGGCGCGAGTTCGGAGACTGCAGTCTCCACGGCCCATCGCCGGCCGTCCACATGTGCGACGACGCATGTCCCGTCACTCACCTGCTCGATGACAGCCAACTGGTCGATTCCACAGCTGATTTGTTGTCGCACTGCAATTTCCGAAGCCTGACCCGCCGGAGACCAGCAACTCCGACCACGCAGGCCTGGCAAATGGACTTGATCTCGGGAAGCCACCTCCACGGCCGTGACACTCTCACTTGCGGACAGACGGCCGTATGTATTGCCGCTCGGCAGCAGGATCATCGACGGCGCAAATCGGTGCCCGCCGGTATGCGAACACTCCCACACCTGAGGCCCGAAGGACGACATGAGCGCTGCGGCAATCGGCCTGCCGAATACAGCGCAGCACTGGTCGCGCTTGCCGTGAGCGCAGACCAATACGACTGGCTCGGTCACTTGCTCGCCCAATCCTGGTGGCGGCCCATCCAACAGGAAGAAATCGACGTCGAGTAAGTCCATCGGCGAATCGATGTGCAACCTTTCACACCATGAGTCGCTCGGATCGGAGCGCGCAAGCAGGACGGTGTGTCCATCAGTCATCGGGTCGGTGCGACCGGGTCGCCGAACGAACATGATTCGTACGTCGGCAGAGTCGGCTCGTCGGCTCAGCTCGGCGGCGAGCTCCTCCCCCAACGCCGTTCCGTCCAGCACGTCTCGACCCCAGGCTGCGTTGAATTCGAGACACACCCAACCCCGCACGACGGCAGCGCTGCCTGCCAGCGGTTCGTCGACAGCAGACAGTGCGGAACAGGTTTCGGCTTCGATCACGAGCCCTATTGTGTCAGCCGCGCTGGGTGTCGATTCGCAAGTGCCTGTGGCTCAGTGACGCGGCAGCTCAGTAGAACTTCTTGCCCTCCGCAAGCTGGTTGACGAATTTCTCGATCCTCCTGGCTCGCGTCTCCGGACGCTTTGCCTCCTGCAGTCGGTACGCGATGGTGAATCGGTTGGTGGAATTGAGCGTCGCGTAGAACTCGCGAGCCTTCGGGTTTTCCGCAAGCGCATCGAGAAAGTCTTTCGGGACCTCGGCCTTGGCTGATCCCTCGTACGCGCGATCCCACCGACCGTCGGCCTTGGCCTTCTCGATCTCGGCGATGCCGGATGGCTCGAGAAGTCCCGCGGCGTCGAGGCGGGCGACTATCTCGACGTTGCGTTTGGACCACGGACTCCGCGCGGTGCGTCGCGAAAACTTCTGTACGAAGAAATCGTCGTCGATTCGCCGTGCGAGGCTGTCGATCCAGCCGAAGCACAGGGCAACGTCCAACGCTTGGTCGTAGTCGATCGAGCTGTGCGACGAGGTCTTCTTGGCCATTTTCAGCCAAAGGCCGGGGACCAACTCGTGGTTCTCGGACAGCCAACGACGGAACTCTTCTCCGTCAGCGAAGTATTCGGTATCGAGTTCGACTGCCATCAGTGCTCCTCATTTTCGCGATACCCATACTCTGACAAAACCCTGCGACAAATATCCGAAAGTTCCGAGCGCGAGCACCCATTTGGCAATACTGACAGTCGAAGCGGCGCGAACCCTCGAGTCGGTGATGCTGTCGCGATGATCGAGGAAATGCAGTCCGGCCACGTTCTCGACGTAGTCGCCGGCCGCCGACAGTACCGGCGCGACGGCAAGGACGCGCCGAGTTGCGGAGGAAAGGGGAACCCGCTCCCCGAGCCGCTTGCTTGCTGACCGCAAAGCCATCGCGTAGATCGCGGGATGTACGAAGTCGGGGTAGTAGTGACTACGAAATCGCGCCGTGGCCGCCGCGTCCATGGAGTCCAAGATCTCGACGTACCGGCGAGCGGAGAACGCCGTCTGCACTTCCAATACTTTGGGAGCCACCGGCCCGAGTAGGCGAGCAATATTCGCTTGTGAGACAACAAAAGCGGTGGTCCACAGTGCCATCGCCTTTGCAGATCCAGTTGGTGCCATTCCACGATCGTGCCATCTTCGCACAACAGAACGGAACGGTCCGACGGAAAAGCTCGCCGAAAATGTGCATGAGGTTGCAAAAAGCGGGCATCCCGTATCGATCATCGGTCCGATAGCGGGGAGCGCGCATGTCGCCCAAGTCCAACCCGACAGTTCTGTTCATCCACGGACTCTGGATGCACCCGACCACCTGGGATTCCTGGGCACAGGTTTTCAACGCGCAGGGGTACCCCACGATGGCGCCGGGGTGGCCAGGGGACGCGTCGACGGTGGGTGAGACGCGCGAACACCCGGAAGACATCGCGGGACACGGCATCGACGACGTGACCGATCACTACGCCAAGGTGATCGCCGATCTCGACGAACCACCGATCGTGGTGGGGCATTCGTTCGGAGGTTTGATCGCGCAGAAACTGCTGGGCCAGAAGTTGGCGACCGCGGCAATTGCCATCGACCCGGCTCAGCCCAAAGGGGTGTTGAAACTTCCCCTCGTCCAACTGGGCAGCGTCTTCCCGGTCCTGTCCAACCCCGGGAATTACCGGAAGGCGTACTCACACAACAGAGAGTCGTTTCACAAGTCCTTTGCCAGCGCCGTGTCCAAGGACGAGTCCGACGCCTTGTTCGAGCAGTATGCGATTCCCGCCCCTGGTCGGCCGTTGTTCGAGGCAGCACTCGCCAACTTCGCGCCTCACAGCCCCGCTGCAGTGGATTTCAACGCGCAACGTGGACCCCTTCTGATGATCGGCGGCGGGAAGGATCGCACAGTACCGAAAGCCAGTTCGGACAGCTCGTTCAAGAAGTATGCCAAGGCTCCAACGGTCAACGAATACAAGGTCTTCGGCGATCGGGGGCATTCTCTGACCATCGACCACGGCTGGCGTGAGATCGCGGATTACAGCCTTGCCTGGCTCGACAGGCAGGGCATGAGCCCGCCGCAAGGCAAGCACGAAAGTCAGTCTCAGCCGAAAGCTTGAAAACGACGACGGTACACCTGCGGCGAGATTCCGAGATGCGTCGAAAATGCTCGGCGTAGGGATTCCGAACTGCCGAATCCCGCCAACTGTGCGGCTTCGGTCACCGAGTGGCCGGCATCGAGGAGCGCTTTCGCGGAATCGAAACGGATCAACTCGACGTATTTGGCCGGCGTCGTACCGAGTTCCTCGCGAAAGAGCCTCGTCAAATGCCGTGGGCTCAGATGCGCCAGGGCAGCCAGTTCGTCGACCGAGTACTCCCCCGCCGGATCGGCCGCCACCGCATCGACTACTGCGCGAAGCGCGGGCACCCGGGGTCGCGGCCCGCTCAACGACGGCGAGAACTGTGACTGCCCACCTGGACGCTGGAGGAATACCACCAGAAGTTGCGCGACGCGTCGGGCCATTTCTGCACCATGATCTCGCTCGAGCAATGCGAGCGCGAGGTCGATCCCGGCGGTCACACCCGCAGACGAGAACACCGTGCCGTCCTCGATGAAGATGGCGTCGGGAACTACCGTGATCTGCGGATAGGCGCGCGCCAGCGTTGCCGTGTGTTGCCAATGCGTCGTTGCGCGGCGTCCGTCGAGCAGTCCGCTCGCAGCCAGGATGAAAGTCCCGGTACAGATCGAGGCAACCCGCCCCGAACGCCCTGCCAGCTCACGTGCCGCCTCGCGTAGTTCCGGGCTCACCGGCGTGGACGGGAACACGTCGCCACCCATGACAAGCAACGTGTCGAAGGAACCGGAATCTGCGACGTCACAGTCGACCGGAATGCGCATGCCGGTCGACGAGTCGACATCGTGTCCACCCACCGAGCAGATCACCAACTCGTAGTTCGCTCCGCCGCGATTGGCCTCTGCGAACACCTCACTCGGACCTGCGACGTCGAGCAGTTTGACGCCGTCGAACACCAGGACGGCAACTCGATGCACTGCGGTCACGATCACTCCCCTTCGTCCTGATCTGTGGACAGTATGGCCGAGATCAGGGTGCGCCCGCGTGCGTGCTCGACCGACACTGGGATAGACCGAGAAATTCGCAGCAGCGACAAGCAGAGCAGGTACCGATGAACACGATCATTGCCGGTGTGAAAATCCCCGATTCGAAGATGGCTGCCAACGCCACCGAACTCGTCCGAGATACGGCGTCCGAGTTACTGTTTCACCACTCGCGACGCGTCTTCCTCTTCGGATCGCTGCAAGGCGCGCGTTTGGGACTGCACGCCGACCCCGAATTGCTCTACGTCGGCGCCATGTTCCACGATCTGGGGCTCACCGAGAAGTTCCGAGACAGTACGGCACGATTCGAATTGGACAGCGCGGACGAAGCACGGCGATTCCTCACCGGCTACGGAGTCGACGAAGCCGACATCCGCACAGTGTGGGAAGGCATCGCTCTGCATACGACGCCCGAAGTTCCATCCCGATTGGAACCCGAAATCGCCTTGGTGACAGCGGGTGTGGAGACCGACGTACTCGGAATCGGATACAGCGAACTCGACCAGGCCGACATCGACGCCGTCACCGCGGCCCACCCCCGCCCGGATTTCAAGAATCAGATCTTGAAGGCCTTCACCGAAGGTTTCAAGCACCGCCCCGAGAGCACGTTCGGAACGGTCAACGGCGACGTGCTCGAACATTTTGTACCTGGATTTCGGCACATCGATTTTGTCGAGGTCATCCAGAACTCGGCTTGGCCCCAATAGAACTCGACTTCAGCCGGCCGCCTCACTCATCGCAGCGGCATCTTCCGCCCCGAACTTTTCCTCGAGAGTTTCCGGCGAATAGTCGAGGTCGATCTCGGCGACGTCGCGCCCGCGCGCAGACTCGATCGCCGAAAGTCGGCGCTGCGCACGGTCTGCGGCATACTCGAGGAACTCCTGATTGTCCAAACCGAACGGCTGCACCTCGAATTGATCGTTGACCCAGTTGATCATTCCGAGCGCCATGGGCATGAGTTCACCCATCCGCTGCTGGACGACGTCCCAGTTGTGATCGTCGGCGGCGACGTGCCTTCGGCAGGTGAACGTCCCCCAAGCCATGTGCCGTCGTTCGTCGTCACCGATCTTCTGCACCAATTGCTGCATGCCAGGCAGGATTCCGCGCGTCGCACAGACTTTCTGCCAGGCGTAGTAGCCCGTCAACGCCAGACTGCCCTCGATGACGTGGTTGTACGTGACGCTGGCACGCACCTGGTTGACCGGGCTGGGATCCGTCTCGAGAATGCGTAGCGACGACGGCAACTCCTCGTAGAACAGTTGCCGGTAGTACGGATTGTCAGCGACGTAGGAATGCAGGTCACTGGTCAATCCCACTTCGTCCATCCACAGCCGAAATACCTGGGTGTGCTTGGCTTCCTCGAAACAGAACTGCGTCAAGTACATCTCGTCGCCGAACCTGCCCTCGGTCGACATCGCTTTCATGAACGGTTGAATGTCTTCGGTGACGGCTTCTTCACCGGCAATGAACTGCGCGCACAGGAAGGTGGCGCTGCGCTGCTGCTCGCTGGTCAGCTCCTGCCAGTCACGAGCGTCCTGGGAAAAATCGAGGTCGGTTGGGTTCCAGAATTTTGCATTTCCCTTGGTGAACAATCGGAGTGGGAACGAATCCCAGTTCAACCCTCCCGACCGAAGAGTACTGAAACCTTCTCGCCCCGGCGAGGTGACAGTCATGACATTCCTTCTTCCCGAACCGAAGACAGATGCCCCACCAGCATGCCCGCAGAACTGAAACGTGAATCAGTTTTGGCGAAATTCGATCTATTCCTTCAGAGAAACGCCCTTGGTCTCCATCACTGCGAAGAGCTTGGCGTTCATCTGAGCCGCCAGATCTGGCCGATACGAGCCGATATTGAGCGGATTGGCTAGATTGTTCAGTTCCAAGGGGTCGGCTTGTAGGTCGTAGAGTTCGTATTGCGGCGCAGCAACTCCCGCGGGATCGAAGTACATCGTGTACTTCCATCGACTCTCACGTATGCACCGGATGTGATTAGGCTGCGTGACGATGTTCTGACCGTCGGGCGTTGCGCAGTTCTGATCGTCGTAGGTGAACAGAATCGTGTCCTGGACCTGTGCGCTGGGACTTTGCGGATAGGCGGCAGCGTCGACGACGACCGGTGTCAGATCGGTGCCCAAGAAGTTCCACGATTCACGCGCAGGCGCTTGGGCGAGAGTGGCGAGAGTGGGCATCACGTCGATCAACGACGCCAGGGCGTCGGTGCGAACGGGCTCGGGAAACAGCAAGGGGTTGCTGATGACCAATGGAACGCGCAGCGTTTCCTCGTAGGCGTTGAACACCTTCTGCCGCAAACCTCCGTGGCTCATCCCCATCTCCCCGTGGTCGGACATGCGAACGATCACCGTGTCGTCGAGCATCTGTGGAGTGGCCTCGATCGCGTCGAGCACGCTGCCGATGTGTTCATCCACAACCTTGTGCATGTAGGCGTAGAAGTTGATGTAGTTGCGGGCCTGATCGGGTCCGAGCAGCGGCCCGAGCCCGGCTGCGAGCAGCAATTCCGACTGAACCTGTGCTGTCGGTTTGTGATTGAGCGCCAGGATCTCGTCGAAGGTGGGCGGCAGGTCGATTCCTTGCTCGAAGGCGCCTGGTGCGTCCGATCCGTAGTTGTCGCACGTTCCGTTCATCGCATTCCAGGTCTGGGGGTACGCGAGGACATCGTGCGGGTTCACGAACGAGACAATCAGCGCCCAGGGCTGTCCGGACGTGACTGCTGGTCCGGAGAGAAAATCGACTGCCTCCTCGGCAACACGGCGATCATGGTCTGCGCACCCGCCGCCGAAATGATCCGGATTGGTGTCCTGGCCCGCGTCCGGCGGAATCCACCCTTCGAAGCCGAATCCCGCCACGTCCTCGCTGGTCGGATCACCGCCGTCGACGCCTTTGCTCAGATGCCATTTCCCCCGGTACTGGACGTTGTAGCCGGCCGACGCCAGCAGCTTTGCCATGTTCTGTTCGGAGACCTGCAACTGTGGCTCGGTGGGTGAAACAGTGCCGCCTTCGGTGAGCGTTCTCGTGACCCCGTGCTGCGCGGGGTAGAGGCCGGTGAAGAACGTACTGCGACTCGGCGAGCACATCGCGGTATTGCACACCGCCTGGTCGAACGTCAGCCCGTGATCGGCAATCCTCTTGCGGTTGGGCAGATTCTGATCAGCCCAACCTTGCGGCCAGTACATCGGCCGGCGCTCCTGATCGGTGATGATGACAACGATGTTGGGTTTCTGTGGAAACCGATCGGCGGGCGCTGCTTGTGCCGGCGCCGCGCTCACCGCGCCGGTTGCGACGTCTGCCACTCCGGCGAGGACAAGAGCACCGACGCCACCGAGGAACGTCCGGCGCGGCAATGAATGACAATGCGAGGCTGGAACGTTCTCTGGGTTCACGTGCGTCGTCCTCTCGGAGGCGTTGTCGCCCCAGAGTTGACCGAATCACTCTTCGCTACACATGCTCGAGCAAACCGCCTGACTGATCAGCTCGATTACCCGATCCGCACAGCGCAGCGGATCCGGTGTCCGGCCGATGCCGAGAGTGTCGACTATCGAAATCGTTCTTCGCACATCAGCCTCCTCGACGCCCCACGACCAACCGAAGTCGTGATTCCAGAGCAGAACTGCGTTCTTCCCCGGATGGTTTCGGGCATGAACGGGGAGAACGATCACCGCATCCGTGCTCGGACCCTGCGGCCATCGAACTGTCTCACCGTGAACGGATCGTGCTACCGCGTCGACGTATTCGTGTGCGGACCAGTCGTTGCCGTTGGTGTGCATGGAAGTACATTCGGTGCCGCACGCGTTGTGGATGGGTTCTTCCCGGAACTGATCTGATATTCCGCTTTCAGGAAATGAACGGCAACACAACGGATTCGAATTGGCGGTGACCGTCGCGGTGGACACTGTGGCCGGTGCGGAAGGAGACCAATTCGCAGCGCGCGACGGTGGCTGCAACAGCGTCGAGGCGAACGGGGTCCACCATCCCACCCAGACCTCCACGCAGGAACAACATGTCGGCCTCGATGAGTGGCAAGCGATCCCACCACTGCGGATCCGGCCGGCGGAACTGCTCGAGCGCGGACCGCGTCATCGAGCGATCGAACGTCAGCGCGGCTCGCGGATGTCGCACCAAACTTGTTGTGGCGTGCCACAGTTCTGGCACACTCGGCAATTTCCTCGCGAACACCTGTTCCGGATCACCTGCGCGGAGTGGTAACGGCGCTTCCTCGATGACCAACTTCCGCACCACGGTGGGACGTTTCTGAGCGATCAACGACGCCGCGTGCCCGCCGAGCGAATGGCCGACCAGATCCACCTGATCGAGTTCGAGATGATCACACACGTCCATGACGTCGTCCGCGAACTCGTCGAACAGGTACGACGACGCCCGAGCGCTCCGGCCGTGGCCGCGAAGATCGACCGAGACAACTCGTCGGTTGCGCGAACGCAAGGTCCGCGCGAACTTGTCCCAGGTACCGCTGTCGCCGCCCATGCCGTGCACGAGAACTACCGGAGGCAGATCTGCCACACTGGGATGCGAGCCGGAATCGCGGTAGCTGATCTGGACCCCGCCGGCACTTCGTACGTTAGCGACACTCACGAGTTCCCAGGATAGACCTGTCCTCGCGGATTGCTGACGCGGTCAGCTGAGGCGGCAACTCCCCTGGTCTCGTGACCTCGTCGTAGCGAGCCAACCCGATCCTCGCGATGTTGCGCAGCGACTCGCTTGCATCGGCGAAGTATCCGCAATGCCCTCGAATGGCGCCGGTGTCGAAAACTATGGCTCCGTGCTGCGCTCGGACTGGAGACGGGCCGTGCCCGAGACGACCGATCTTCACGCGCGGGAAGTACCGGATCCAGTCCGACGGCCCCAGAGCAGCCCAGAGATTTCCGCCAAAGCACAGGTCCTCACGCGAACTGGTCCCCATTCCCGGGCTGCCGATCACCACACAATCGTCCGCGCGCGCCGACGGGAGGGCGAGTCCGCACACCACCGCCCCGTAGCTGTGCCCGACGAGCGTGACATGCGCCGAACGCGGCAGGATACGAGTCAACCGCGCCAGATCGATCGCACCGCGCTCTGCAAGAGTCCGCGAGAACGACTCGAGAAATCCCCACGGCGTCCGATAACCGACCCACACGATCACCGCGACGCGGTCGTTCGGCCCGAGCGTTCGGAGCATCCTTCCCAGTGTCCATCCGCTCGCTCGTGGTCCTGTCGGACGGTTCTCGTCGAAGTAGTTTCCCAGGCCGTTGTCATTGCCTGGCACGAAGATCACGATGTGCTCAGCTGTGGCGACGTCCCCGAATACCTCCACGATTCGGCCTTCGCCGGCTTCGTCGTACGCAAGAAGTTGTGCGTCGCGTAGCTCCGTCGGCCGGTAGTGAAGTCGATCGGTTCCGGAAACGTCAGATCGGCCCGCCGTTTTCATGACACTCCTCGCGAAGAGTTGCAACGACGAGAATCATTGCAACAGTGAGTTTTTGAATGTCATCAACGCTAGGTGCCCGACGGCGTCAGTACGATGGCGCCAGCGCCCCTACTGTTCGTACAGCCGACTCGACCATGTCCGGTACAGCTGGCTGTACCTGTGAACTCATTCGTACACACCCTCCACCGACCATCCACCGCCTTCACAGATCATCAGCAGCGCCCGCGATTCCTCCAGCAGAACCTGAGCCCGCGCCGCCGTGCGCGCCGAGGCAGCGTCCCACCATCGCTCGTCTACCGGCCATGGCCCGGCCCATCCCTGCACTGCCCATTCCTTGCTCCCCCACTTCAGCCTTCCCGGCTGCGAACTGAAGACTCCGCGCTCGGTGACGTACACGGCATTGCCGGCCATATCCCCCAGCCATACCTTGGGGTTGTCTACGAAGATCGACCCCGGAGAGGGCTGCGGCAGACGACCAGGCCACGGGGCTGTCGGATCATGGGCAGCTACCCGCTCGTCTCCCACGGGCAACAGGGTAATTCGCTCCGAGGGTCCTCGACCACCGCTCAGGACACCGACCTGAACCGATTCGCCGCCCAGAAGACCTTGCACGCGCACCAATGCTCGCCTGGCCCGCTCCTCCTCGTCGCCGACCCCGCCCCACAGTCCCAACTGCAAGGCACCGGCACTGACCACCTCCACCGGTTCCAGACGCAACACCGCTATGCCTGCAGTCGGCCGGGTCTCACTGCGCCCGGTGAGCCAGCCGTCCAGTTGCCAACGCACTCGATCGGCCGTTCCCTCTGGCGTCAGAGGTTCGGCGCAACGCCAAGTCCGAGAAAGATTTTCACCGTTGCCCGTGCTGGCCGAAATCGACAGACGCGTACACGCGACCGCGGCGGCGGACAACTTGTCGTGCAGCAGACTTGCCAAGGCACGCCCGGCAAACGCTGCGGCATCTACCCGCTCGATCGACGGATCGTAATGCTGCTCCACTTCCAGGTCCGGCGGAAGCGTCCGCGCCGACGGTGGCCGCTCGGGTTCACCACGCGCGGCACGATGCGCGAGCACCGCATCGGCACCGAAACGCGAAGCGACGTCCACTGCCGGTAGATCTGCGAAAGCACCGATGGTCCTGATCCCGAGTCTGCGCAGCAGATCGACCAACTCTCCGCGATGCGGCGCAGAGAGGCTGGGCTCGGCCGCCAACTCCGGCATGGGTAGGGGCGCCAGAAACCGTGCCCCCTCCCCCGGCGGCACCAGCGCTGCCCGGCGTGCGGCAATGACCGCCGTGGACAGCTGATCCGCCACACCCACCTGACTCTCGACGCCCGCAGCAGATGCCTGATCCACCAATCGTTCCGCCGCGGCTTCCTCCGAACCGAAGTACCGACTGACACCTCGCGCACTGAGCACCAGCAAACCGGGACGGAGTACCTCGACGCCCGGTGCCACCGCATCGATGGCCGCGGCGACCGGCTCGAACAATCTGGCGTCGCGTTCCGGATCTGCCGTCGCCACATACAGTTCCGGGCAGCGGGCCTGCGACTCGCGTCGACGCAAGCCTCGGCGAACTCCCTCCGCGCGGGCCGTCGCCGAACATGCGATCACCCGATTACCCGAGGTGACCGCGACGGGATGTGTTGCCGGAAGATCGGCAAGTGCTGCCGCTGCCACCGCCGGCCAGTCCGGGCACCACAACGCCAGAACTCTGCTCACAGTGACACCACCTGCTCCGTCATCACCTGGGACGACACAGTCTCCACCGGCTGGGAAGGCACCCACTCGACCCGGCCGGCTGCACTGCAGATGTCCAGGCGCGTGGTCCGGGGCTGGAACGAGCGCCCCCGTGCACGAACCGCGAGGCTCAGGGAACTGAGCCGACCACGCCCCAACTCCCGGCCCTGACCGAACCCACCGTAACCATGGACCCGAGCGTCCAACCGAACTTCGGCTCCGTCCCAGTGACCTTCGGTGACAACAAGAGTCGAGCCCTTGCTCCGGGCGCGCGCCACCACCGCTCGCGCACGCGACGGGGATACCGATGCACCCGCCAACCCCAGAATCACCAGATCCATACCGTCGAGCAGCACAGCGGCGATCTCGACCGGATCCGGCCCAGGCGCCGGAATGAGTGCCAGACGTTCCAGTTGCGCACCCATCTCGTACGCCGCCAGCAATCCCAGTCGAGGCTGCCCGATGACTGCAACATGCCCTCCGGACGCCGTCACGGACGCGACCAATCCCAAAAGCAAGGACGCCGCGCCCTCGACGGACACCACGGTTCCGCGCACCAAACCGCCCTGCGGTAGCAATGCCCCGATACCTTCCGGCACTGGGAGAACACCAGCCTTGTGCGCGCGGTCCACGACCGGTATGTCCCGGTCGGCAACACTCTCGAAGGCTGCTGCACTTGTCCCGGAAACACCAGTTGCGGACACACCGGTAACAGACACACTCGGTCCGGAGAACGACGTATCGCCGCGAGAGGGAATGGACGCGATCTGTCGGCGGAGCTGTGCCAGCCGATCCTGACGGGACAACCCCGCCGCATCTGCCGACAGCTCTACCAACTCGGTCACCTCGGTCATCCCCATCCTCCGGAACACCGGAAAAAACTCACTGGTCGCAATCCATAACCAGCCGGCAAACCGCGGGGAAGTCGGGTTTGACATGCATCCAACGAACAGCAATTTCGAACATATTTTCGAACCGTTTTCAGTAAACCGTGTCACCCCCGACACGTCAAGCAGAGCCAAAAACCCAGTTCACAGGAGCCTCGAGCGTCACAGTGGCATCAATCCATTAACCTTGAGATGTGACAGCTCAGGAGCAGACCGGGAGGGGCATCGGGCCCGAATACCTGCTGGCGGGGCGGTACCGACTCCGCTCCAAGATTGGCGACGGAGGGATGGGCGCCGTCTGGCTGGCCCGCGACACCCTCCTCAGCCGTGACGTCGCGGTGAAACAGGTCACAAGTACGGAAGGCCTCGACACCGAAACGGCCGAAGAGGTCCGCGAACGCACATTGCGCGAGGGCAGGAACGCCGCAAAGCTCACCCATCCCCACTCCATCGCCATGTACGACGTCGCGATCGAGTCCGGCGAACCCTGGTTGGTCATGGAGTACTTCCCGGCTCGCAGCCTCGCCCAGGCCATGAACCTGGCCGACACGTTGCCACCACTCGAAGTCGCGCAGATCGGCGCGCAGATCGCTGCGGCACTCACCGAAGCGCACGCCGCAGGCATCGTCCACCGCGACATCAAACCCGGCAACATCCTGATCGCAGACCGAGGCAAGTCCCTCGGCACCGTCAAGATCAGCGACTTCGGCATCGCCCGTGCAAAGAGCGACGTGTCCGACACCCAGGACGAAGTCATCACCGGCACTCCCGCGTACTTCGCACCCGAAGTTGCCCGCGGCGACGACCCCACCGAGGCCAGTGACGTCTTCTCACTCGGGTCGACGCTCTACACGGTGATCGAGGGTCAACCGCCCTTCGGTATCGACTCGGACGCCATCGCCCTACTGCATCGTGTTGCCAAGGCCGAGATCTACCGACCCACCAAGTCCGGACCGCTCACCGACGTTCTCCTTCAACTCCTCGAGCCGGACCCCATCCGACGGCCGACAATGGCTCAGGCACGCGACGCTCTCGCTGCAGCCGCGACGGGCGGTGGCACGATCGAGCAGCTGATCGACGCTCCCGTCTACTCGTCCGAGGGCGCCGTACCGGCCTGGGCTCACCGGACCACACAACTTGCCGACCCACACCGCCGCAATCGCTTGACCGGATCCACGATCACCGGACTTCCAGCAGTGCAACAGAACACGCCACTGCGGAACGTTCCCAGTCCGATGGACATGTTCTCCTGGCCGCCGCGAATACCGACCGGGCCCGCCGATGCCAGCACCCGTGACAAGGTAGTGGCCTGGGCTCCCCTCGCCATGACCGGCATGATTGCCGTCATCATCTTGGCCGCGCTGATCGTCGTCATCCTGGTATTCACGGTCTGACTGGTGTTCGCACTCTGATTTGGACGCCTTACGCGGGCAGAATATTTGCGTTGAGGTGAAACACGTTGTCCGGGTCGTACTTCGCCTTGACTGCGGACAATCGCGCATACTTCGCCGCGCCGTAGGAGGCTCGCACTCGGTCCTCGTCGACATCGGTCATGAAGTTGACGTACCCGCCTTGATTGGACGAGAACGGACGCAAGGCTTCCCAGGTCTCACGCACCCACGATCGGTCCAACTCCAGCGTTCCGGCATCGGTGGCCGTAGCCGTCATGTTGCACACGTAATGTGGTGTGCGAGAACCACCGAACGCAGTCTCGTCCTCGCCGACGGAAGTGAAAGCTCCCTGCAGCGGAAAGATCGGCATGAAGGACATCGGCGACGATTTCTTGCCCGCTTGCTCGGTCAGAACATCGATCACGTCGTCGGAGAAATCCACCAGGTCCAAAGCCTTCTCATAGGCGTACGCACCCCACGGTTCCGAGTCGTCGAGCATCGATTGCAAACCGGTGTACGGGAGCGGGGTGACGAACTCGAACAGCGTCGGCACGCCCTCTCGGATCGGCGCAATCGCATTAGAGTGTTCCTCTTCCGATCCGAAACCGGCTACCAGCAACGCGTATCCGGGTAGCAGGTGAAACTGATCCGGGACAAACGGTGCCGGCGGCGCGGACAAACTGACGGCAACCATCGCTCCCGCATTTCTCGGCAGGGCAGGCACCACTTCGCGGCACAGACGAAGCGCTGCGGGTCCGTCCTCCATTCCCCAGAAGAACAGTCCCAGATGCACTTCCGGACCGATCTCGCTCAGACGGTACTCGAACTCGGTGACCACTCCGAAGTTTCCGCCGCCGCCGCGCAGAGCCCAGAACAAGTCGCTGTGATCGTCCTCGGAGGCTCGCACGATCGAACCGTCGGCAAGCACCACCTCCGCCGACACCAGATTGTCGATCGCCAGGCCGAGCGTGCGGGTCAGCCACCCCATGCCGCCACCGAGCGTCAGGCCACCGACGCCGGTATCACTGATCACTCCACCGGTCACTGCCAATCCGTGTTCCTGCGTCGCGGCGTCGAGGTCGGCAATCGTCGCACCACCGCCGACCCTGGCTCGCTTCGCGGACGGGGCGACGGTTACCACGTTGATCGCGCTGAGATCGATCATCACACCGCCTTCGCACACCGATGTGCCGCGGTAGGAATGCCCGCCACCTCTGACCGAAACCTCCAATGAATGGGCTCTGGCAAATGCAAGTGCCACAGACACATCCGACGCCGACCGGCACCGGGCGATCACCGCAGGCCGATGGTCGATCTGCCCGTTCCAGATCGATCTGGCGTCGTCGTACTCCGGATCTCGGGGACCGAACACAGAACCTGTGATCGCCGATTTCAGCGGCGCGAACTCGACTGTCGTCATCACGCACCGCCCTTATCGGGTGTCGCGGTGAGAAGCAGGTACTCCCACTCCATCACGAACGGCTCACTTCCGGTGCCGTACTTTTTCGCCAACTCGAGCAGATCTCGGTCCAGTGCCTGCGCTCGGTCAGGATCGTCGCCGATGTTCCGGTACACCGCGATGGTCGGCCCGTAATTCTTCTTGAAGAAATCACGGAAATCTTCCGGTCCGCTGAATGTCTCCACACGCAGTACGTCTGTCCTGGCGTCGACATCACCGAGCAGATCACGAACATGGTTCTCGTCGCCCCACAACGGCGCCGGTTGGGTGCCGGGGGGCGGCGGCGGCGCATACGGCTTCATCGTTTTGAACATCTCGCCGATGAATCCCGTCGGAGTCCAACTCAGCACTCCGATCTTTCCGCCGGATCGGCATACTCGCAGAAGTTCGTCCGCGGCACGCTGATGGTGCGGGGCAAACATCACGCCGACGCACGAGAGCACCACGTCGAACTCGTTGTCGCCGAAGGGAAGAGCCTCGGCATCGGCCTCCTGCCAATCGAGTTCGACACCCGCGAGCGTCGCGGCCTCCTTTCCTGCCACGAACAGTTCGGGAGCCAGGTCGGTGGCGATCACCTGCGCACCCAGCGCAGCCGCCGGAATGGCGGCGTTGCCGGACCCCGCCGCGACGTCGAGCACCCGATCTCCTTTCTGCACGCCGCATTCACGTACCAATACAGGTCCGAGTTCCGCGATGACCTGCGCCGCTACCGCCGGATAGTTACCGAGACCCCACATTGCCCGGTGCTTCGCCTTCAGCTCCCGGTCCAACCCGAGAGTTCCCGTTGATCCACTCATTACCGTTCTCCTTCAATATTTTTCGTACTCCGAACCAACAAAGTTGATGCCGTTACTTCGACGCTACGACGACGGTTCGCACCTCTCCAGTACGAAATCTGTACCGGAGCACCCCGGAGGCCTACGATCGAGAGATGGGGTCCTCGTACCACCAGTTCTGCCCCGTCGCCAAGGCGATGGAGCTACTCGACGAGCGGTGGACACTGCTTCTCCTCCGCGAACTGATCATGGGAAGCGAGCATTTCAACGATCTCCGCCGCGGGCTTCCGCGAATGTCACCGACACTGCTCTCGACCCGGCTTCACCAGCTCGCGGTCGCCGGCATAGTGGAGCGAGAAGAAACCGACTGCGTCGTCAGCTATCGTCTGACCGACGCCGGCCGTGAACTGCGTCCCGTGGTCGAAGCTCTCGGCATCTGGGGCACCAGATGGATCGGCGAGCTCGGCGACGAAGATCTGGATCCGAAACTGCTGCTGTGGGACATGCATCGCCGGGTGGATCATTCCGTGGTGCCCGACGGCAAGACCGTGGTGCACTTCGCGTTCTCCGGAGTGCGTGGACATTCGCGGAACTGGTGGCTCGTCATCAATTCCGGCGAGGTGGACATGTGCGATATCGATCCAGGTTTCGACGTTGCGGTGTCGGTCTCTGCTGGCTTGCGACCGATGACCGAGATCTGGCGCGGTAACCTGACCTGGTCGGACGCCATACGGTCCGGTGATGTCACCATTTCGGGGCCGACAGCGTTGCGTCGTAGCTTGCCTTCGTGGTTCGAACTCTCGACTTTCGCATCGATCCCGCGCCCCGCATAGCGCACGCTCACCAGCCCCGTTCCGTCCTGTTACAGAGCTGTTGCAGACCGTGACACCGCCGACGAACGGTGACCATCTGCCGGTGACACTGACCGAGCAGTCTCTGATACATGCCCAGCCACCGCGGAATCATCCGCTTCGTCGCCCTCGGTGCGGTCGTGCTCGGTGCGGTCACGCTCAGCGCGTGCTCGTACACAGAAGAAGCACAGCCGAAGAGCGGTAACTACCTTGCCACTCAGCCTGATTCAGGACCTTCAGGCGGCGAGATCGAAGACGGCATCAGCTTGCAGGACACTCATGTGCCCGCGCTGGCCCGACTCGATACCGCACTGCTCGCGGCGCTGCAGTCGGCAGCGGCCGACGCACAGGCATCCGGAGTGGACATGCACGTCACGTCGGGATGGCGGTCCGCGGCATACCAACAGCGACTGTTCGACGAAGCCGTCGTCAAGTACGGCAGCGTGGACGAAGCGTCCAAGTGGGTGCACTCCCCGAGTCTGTCGAAGCATGTCAGCGGGCTGGCCGTCGACATCGGACCGACAGACGCCGACGACTGGCTCATACAGCACGGCAGCGATTACGGCCTCTGCCAGACCTATGCGAACGAGATGTGGCATTTCGAATTGGCAACCACTCCCGGCGGGGAATGTCCGCCCCAGCTGAGCAACCCTTCGGACGAGAGAGCGGAAGGCTGATCATGACACGAGTCAAACCAGCGAGACTGATTGCCGCACTGGCACTCTTGATTCTCGGAGTCGTCGAATTCGAATTGGCGGTCAACACTACCGGTGGTCAGATCGTCGACCAACAACTCATGGTGGGCGCGGCCACCTCCGAACGCCTCAGTGTGTTCTCCGCCGAATTCATCGGCCTCGTCACCCCGATACTGATAGTGGGAGGAGTGCTCGTGGCGCTCATGATCACATTGCGCAACAACCCGATTGCGCTAGCTTTACGCGTCGTCGTCGTGACCCTCGGTCCCATCACGACGGCCTGGGTTCTCAAACAATCGCTGGATCGACCGGACCTGAACGGTCTGGTGATGCACAATTCCTTTCCCAGCGGCACTTTGACGGCCATCACTGCTCTGGTCTGCGCGATCGTGATCGTCACGCCCTCGAGGTGGCGGGCGGTCGTTGCGGTCAACGGTGCGCTGATCACCATCGGAACCGCGATCTCGGTAGTCGTGCTGCAATGGCACCGCCCGAGCGACGTGATCGGTGCACTACTGCTCGTCGGCTGCTACACCCTTGCTGTGTCGGCATTTCCGTTGAACACCAGCGTCGCCCGGCATGCGGTGCTGGCAGACTCAGGCAACGAGCGACTCTCGCGAGTGTGACCCCTGTACCCTTGGCAGACCCAGATTCCTCCGACCGCAGAAGGCCCCTGATCATGGCGAGTCCAAGGTGAGCTCATGGTGAGCATTCTTTTCATAGAAGACGATCCAGCCGTGGCCGAGGCAATCACGTTGGGACTGAACCGACTCGGGCACAACGTCAGCCATCGTCCCGACGGTAACGGCGACTTCGACGACGCCATGGGGGCCACCGACCTCGTCCTACTCGACCTCGGGTTGCCGGGAGCCGACGGTTACGAGATCTGCCGACGTATCCGCACCCGAAGTTCGATCCCGATCATCATTCTGACCGCTCGATCCGACGACATCGACACCGTTGCCGGTCTGGAAGCCGGTGCCGACGACTACGTCGTCAAACCGGCCAGTCCGCGTGTCCTCGACGCTCGGATCAAAGCCGTCGTCCGCCGTTCGGCACCCGCAACGACGCGTCCAGATGTGGCGCCGGGTGCAGAGACGTTCGGCGACCTGGAATTGGATCGGTCGTCATTGCAGGTGCGCAAGGCCGGGACGCTGCTGACCCTGACCCCGACCGAACTCCGACTGATACTGGCGCTGACCGAGAACCCCGGACAGGTCCTCAGCCGCAGGCAGTTGTTGTCCGCAGCCTGGGACCAGGAGTACCTGGGCGATTCCCGAATCGTCGATGCGGCGGTGCAGCGACTGCGCGGAAAGATCGAGGACGACCCAGCCGCACCGACCGTCATCGAAACGGTGCGCGGATTCGGGTATCGCTTCAACACCAGCTCAGCTCGATGAGACCGCCCTGGCTTCAGGTCGACGGTCTGCGGACCAGGCTCGTGCTCGTGTTCATCGCAATCGTCGTGATCATCGCCGGGGCAACCGCAGGCGTCGTCTCGTTCATGGCGCGGTCGTGGATCTATTCCAACGCTCAGGACGTCGCAACAGCACAATTTCGCGACGAACTGCAGTACAGCAACGGAGTGCCGGTAGACGAGTTGACACCTGCCAACCTCGAACAGATTTTCCAATCCGACATGACACTGATCGCCGACGGCGAAGTCATCCGTCAAGGAACTGTGGATGCGGCGACCATCCCGCCCAGCTTCGAGGACGGTTTGGACAGTCCCAAACTGATCCGCTTCGAGCGACTCGACTCACAGCGCATCATGTTGGGAATGTCCGTCAATGTCGTGGACATGAGCGCAGACGACGGCTACGACAACGAGACACTGGTCAAAGCCGTTACCATCCGGCCGCTGGTAGGGGTGCAGGACAAGTTCGACGACCTACTTCGAGCAGTCGGTCTCACCCTCGCGGCGGGTGTGCTGGTGAGCGGTCTGCTCGGACTCTGGATCGCGTCGACGCTGGTCCGTCCGCTCAAACGCCTGGACGAGGCCGCCGCCCGTGCCGCCGACGGCGACCTGAGCGTCCGACTCCCCGAAGACGGAGTAGCCGAACTTGCCCAGGTCACAACAACGTTCAACAACATGGTCGCTCGCAACGAAGCGGTCATCCGAGGTCTGGAAGAATCGGAAGAGCAGTCGCGAAGATTTGTCGCCGACGTCTCCCACGAGCTTCGAACGCCGCTGGCCGCACTCGTGCCGGTCAGCGAAATTCTCCGTGAAGAGATCCCCAATCTTCCGCCCGACGCCGCCGCTGCCGCGCGCATCGTGAGCAGTGAGATCGGCAAGCTCACTCGACTTGTCGAAGACCTCATCGAAATGTCTCGCCACGACTCTCAGCAAGCGCACCTCGTCCTCGACGACGTCGACCTCGTCGAATTGACCGAGCGCACACTCGAGAGCCGCGGCTGGATCGAAACCGTCGAACTCAGTGCACTTGAAAATGTCAGTGCCAGAGTGGATTCGCGTCGAATCGACATCGTCGTCGCCAACCTCGTCGGTAACGCATTGCGCCACGGAGCGCCCCCGGTTCGCGTCGAGTTGAGCGTCGAACCCGGTTTCTCCGTCATCACCGTCGTCGACCACGGCCCCGGCATCTCACCGGAGGATCGGCAGGCGATCTTTCGGCGGTTCTACAAGGTCGACACCGCGCGCGGACGCAGCGAGGGCAGCGGACTCGGACTCTCACTCGCCGTCGAGAACGTGCACTTGCACGGCGGCACCATCGGCGTCGACCAGGTGGACGGGCGCACCGTCTTCACGGTACGCCTGCCCAATCGCTGACCCCCCTCCCCGAGCGAACGTACCTTTCAGCGCACCCAGGCGGGCTCAACCGGTGATTGCAACGGCCCTGATCTGGGGAGATGACAGATGGGTCGATCTGGGGTCGCCGCGAGCGAAGAACAGGTCGCTACA
>NZ_JBHWUF010000005.1:0-276788 GCF_042738325.1 Rhodococcus sp. NPDC059969
CCCTCGGATTGATCCGAGGGCCACCGCTTTTCGAGATTTGTCGGTAGACGACCTGTCAGCCTTGTGCGACTTCACCCTGAGCCGCGGCCGAAGACGCGTCCTCCTGGACGTGGACTCCGACGCTACCCATTCCTGCCACCCAGCCGGTGATCTTGCGGGAGAGGTCCTGAGCCGTCAGGCCAAGCTCCTTGTGGATGGCCTCGCGACTGGCGTGATCGAGGAACTGCTGGGGAACGCCCATGTCGCGGCACGAGGTGTGAACTCCGGCGGCGCGCATCGCAGCGGAGACCGTCGAACCGATACCGCCGTGTAGGCCGCCGTCCTCGATGGTGACAACGAGCGCGTACTTGTCCGCCATCTTCACCAGCGAATCCGCTACCGGCAGAACCCAACGCGGATCAACGACGGCAACCGAGATGCCCTGCTTGTCGAGTCGATCGGCGATCTCGAGCGCCAAGGAGGCAAACGGACCCACCGCGACGAGCAGCACGTCGCCGCGCTCGCCCTCGCTGACCTTGAGAACGTCGACCATTCCGTCGAGTCGCTTCACCGCCGGAATAGCTTCCGGTACAGCGCCCTTCGGGAAGCGTACGACAGTTGGTCCGTCGTCGACGAGGAGTGCCTCGTCCAGTTCTTCACGCAGTGTGTCGGCGTCACGCGGTGCCGCGACGCGAATCCCGGGGATGATTCCGAGCAGCGAAAGATCCCAGACGCCGTTGTGGCTGGCGCCGTCCACTCCGGTGACGCCGGCGCGGTCGAGCACGATTGTCACCGGTTGCTTGAGCAGTGCGACGTCCATCAACAACTGGTCGAACGCTCGATTGAGGAAGGTCGAGTAGATAGCGACCACGGGGTGCAGTCCGCCCAATGCAAGGCCGGCGGCCGAGGTCATCGCGTGCTGCTCGGCGATTCCGACGTCGAACATGCGGTCGGGGAACTTCTCACCGAATGCCGCGAGCCCGGTGGGGCCGGCCATGGCCGCGGTGATGGCGACGATGTCCTCACGACGCGAAGCCTGCTCGATCAGTGCGGCCGAGAAGACCGACGTCCAGTCCGGCGCTGACGACTTGGTCCCGCGACCGGTGACGGGATCGATGACGCCGGTGGCATGCATCTGATCGGCCACGTCGTTTTCCGCGTGTGCGTAACCGTTGCCCTTGCGGGTGACGGCGTGAACGATGACGGGTCCGCCGTAGGCCTTCGCCCTGCGCAACGCCGATTCCATGGCAGCTTCGTCGTGACCGTCGACCGGTCCGAGGTACTTGATACCGAGATCGGTGAACATCACCTGAGGGCTGACTGCGTCCTTGAGACCGGCCTTCATCCCATGCAGGACGGAGTAAGCAGTGCGCCCGACCCAGGGCAGTCTCTTGACCATGCGTCGGCCGCTGTCGAGGGCGCGCTCGTAACTCGGTGCTGTGCGCAGCGCCGAGAGATGATCGGCAAGGCCGCCGATGGTCGGTGCGTACGAGCGACCGTTGTCGTTGACCACGATCACCACCGAACGATCTTTGCCGGCTGCGATGTTGTTGAGCGCTTCCCAACACATTCCGCCGGTCAGGGCGCCGTCGCCGACAACGGCAACAACGTGGCGATTCTGACCCGTCAGCGCGAAGGCCTTCGCGAGGCCGTCGGCGTAGGACAACGCGGCGGAAGCATGAGAGGACTCGACCCAGTCGTGTTCGCTCTCGGCGCGGCACGGATACCCGGACAGTCCGCCCTGCTTACGCAGAGTGTCGAACTGATCCTGACGACCGGTGAGGATCTTGTGTACATAGGCCTGATGGCCCGTGTCGAAGATGATCGCGTCCTGCGGCGAGTCGAAAATTCGGTGCAGTGCGAGGGTCAACTCCACGACGCCCAAGTTGGGCCCGAGGTGACCACCAGACGCAGCGACCTTCAGCACGAGGAACTCACGAATCTCGTCGGCCAACTCCGTCATCTCGGCGTGGCTCAACTGACGTAGATCGTCAGGACCCTGAATGCGGGCAAGAACACCCAACGAGATCGCTCCCTCCGTGCTTCACAGCTGCACCGGTGCGCGCCGCGGCTGTCTTCGCGACAGTGCTGCCAGTCTACGGAGCGTTCCGGCGAACCGACACGCGGACTCGGCCCGATTCCGGTGTGACTTCGAGTAACAGCGAAATCCCGCGGATCGCTCGTGATCGCAATCACAGACAAATGGGATCGGCCCCAATCGACTCGGCGACTCTCGTTCCACAAAACGACCGCCGTGTCAGCTTAAGGTCGACGTATGGGAACTGTGGTCGACGACCTGATAGCGCGCGTATTCGACGAAGTCCGATCACTCGACGACGGCGAGTTGGCCGACTACATCCCCGAACTCGCGGCGGTCGCTCCCGATTCGTTCGGGATCTGCATCGCGACAGTCGACGGTTACGTATACGAGATCGGTGACTCACGAGTCCCGTTCACCATTCAGTCGATCTCGAAACCCTTCACCTATGCGTTGGCTCTCGCCGATCGGGGAAGTGAGGCGGTTGCCGCGAAAATCGATGTGGAACCGTCCGGCGAGCCGTTCAACGAAATCAGCCTCGACCCGCTCACCGAACGTCCGCGAAACCCCATGATCAATGCCGGCGCGATCACGGCTGCATCCCTGGTCGCCGGCGTCAATGCCGAGGTCCGCTTCGAGCGGATTCGCTCGGCGTACTCGCGATATGCGGGCCGGGAGTTGAGTTTCAACGAGTCGGTCTACACCTCGGAAGCCCGTACCGGTCACCGCAACCGCGCGATCGGCCACATGCTGCGATCCTTCGACGTCATCACCGGCAATCCCGACGAGGCCGTCGACCTGTACTTCCGTCAATGCTCGATCGACGTGACCTGCCGTGATCTGAGTCTGATGGCCGCGACGCTCGCGAACAACGGCCTGAATCCCGTCACGCGCGAGCGTGCGCTGGCTCCCGCGGGCGTCGAGCAGGTCCTCAGCGTCATGGCCACCTGCGGGATGTACGACGGCGCCGGCAAGTGGCTGGTAGAGGTCGGATTGCCGGCCAAGAGCGGCGTCGGCGGCGGGGTCCTGGCCGTTCTGCCTGGCCAGATCGGAATCGCGGTGTACTCCCCCAGACTCGACGTTCACGGAAACAGCGTTCGTGGAGTTGCTGCTGCCCGGGCTCTGTCGAAGGAACTCGAACTGCACTTCCTCCACGTGACGCGGGCGTCACGCTCCTCGATCCGGGCAAGGTACAGCGTCATCGAAGCGCCGTCGCGAGTGCGACGCACCCCCACCGAACAAGCTGTGCTCGACGACGTCGGCAAACGCAGCCGGGTCTACGAACTGCACGGCGATCTCCTCTTCACCGGCGCCGAATCGGCGGTGCGCGAAATCGGCTCGGTGGACGAGGGCCTCGAAGTTGTCGTCATCGACGTGCGCCGCGTCGACGACGCCAGTGACGTCGCGGTCCGCATGATCACTGCACTTCAAGTGCAACTGGCCGAACAAGCCTGCGCAGTGGCGGTCGTCGATCCGCAAGGACTACTGGGACAACGAAGTTCGAGCGTCGACCCCGCCAGAAGAAGTGGTCGAGTTTTTGCAGACCTCGATTCCGCGATGCAGTGGTGCGAGGACACGTTGCTTGCGGTGCACTGTGAGGCAGATCGACAGGCGTCGACGATCTCGATCGAGGATCATCCCGTTCTCGATGCTCTCTCCGCGGCACAGATCGAGGGATTCTCGGCGGAATTGGAGACGCGAACGTATGCCCGCGGCGAGAAGATCGCCCGCCGAGGTGAAGCGGCCTCGGGGTTCTATCTGATTCTCAGTGGCCAGGTCAGCACCATGTTCACCGACGCACACGGGGTCGAGCATCGCATCACTACGCTTTCCGCCGGAATGACGTTCGGCGAGATGACGATGTTCCTCGACACCCCGTTCCTCAACGACATTCGCGCCGATTCGACGGTCACCGTGGCCGTCCTGACCCCGGAGCGATATGCAGAACTGACCGCGCAGGCGCCCGAGTTGAAACTTGCGCTTCTCGAACGACTTGCAGCGGGAGCCTACGAGCAATTGGACCTGATGTTGCGGAGTGTCATCTCCGCCGGACGAATCGGATAGGACGTACACATGCCGACCACCGCCCTCACCTCGGAGTCGTCCACTGTCACGGTGACCGGAACCGCCACTGCAACAGCTGTTCCCGACATCGTTCGGTTGACGATCGGAGTATCGGTGACGCAGACAGCCGTTTCCGACGCGTTCGATGCAGTCGCCCGCCTGTCCACTGCTCTGACCGAGACCCTGCACGCTCGCGGTGTACTCGGAGCGGACCTCACCACCGCCGGACTGAGCGTGCATCCACAAATCCATTGGAGTGACGGAGGTCGGCAGGAGACAACAGGTTTCACCGCATCGACAACTTTTCGCGTCGTACTGCGTGAATTGGAACCGGACGCGGCCAACTCGCCCTCCGCCGTCATCGCGGCGTGTGTATCCGTGGGCGGCGATGCCATCCGACTCGACGGACTGGAGTTCGATCTCGACGACCGCAGCGATCTGGCGACAAAGGCACGCGAGTTGGCATGGACGGCAGCCGAATCGAAGGCGAGGCAGTTCGCAGACCTGGCAGACAAAGATCTGGTCGAAGTCCTCGAGGTGCTCGAGGACTTCGACCAGGTCGTGCCGACGCGCGGACGTGTCGCGGCAATGAAAGCGGATTCGGCCCCGATACCCGTCGAACGCGGAGAGATCGAGGAATCGATCTCGGTCCGCGTTCGATGGGCTATGGCGTGAGCGAACTTTCAGAAGACGGGGCCTGAAAATACATCAGCCGGGCGTGAGGATCAGCGAGTGAGGTTCTTCTCCTCGTTCTTCTCTTCGCGCTCCTCCTCGAACTTCTGCTCTGCATCGGGAGTCGCGATGTCGATCGTGGTACGCAGCGGACGGTTCGGGATGAAGATGACCGATACGAGCGTGACCACCGCGACGACGGCTGCGACCAGGAAGATCCGTCCTGTTGCGTCGCCGTAAGCGAACCGGACGATCTGCGAGACGAAGTCAGGCATGTTGCTCAGGTCGAGTCCGTCCTGCAGGCTCTTTCCGGCTACCGCCTGCTGCTCGGGCGGCAAGGTGGAAACCGAATCGACTGTCAGTGACTTGACCCGGGTCGCGAGTATCGAACCGAGCACCGAAACACCGATCGCGCCGCCGAAGGTGCGGAAGAACGCCACGATACTGCTGGCCGCGCCGATGTTCTCGACACTGACCGTGTTCTGCACCGCAAGAACGATGTTCTGCATCAACATGCCGGTACCCAGACCGACGATGGCAATGAAGATTCCGATGGTCCAGAGGCTGGTGGCGTGGTCGATCGTCGACAGAAGACCGAAACCGACCAGCAGGAGAACAGCGCCGGCGACGATGAAGGGCTTCCACTGACCGAACTTGGTGATCAGCTGTCCCGAGCCGACGGACGCGACGAGCATGCCTGCCACCATCGGGATGGTGAGCAATCCGGCTTCGGTGGGATCGAATCCACGGGCGGTCTGGAAGTACTGCGTCAGGAAGGTCGTTGCACCGAAGAGGCCGACACCAACGGCAATCGAGGCGATGATCGCGAGAGCAGTGGTGCGCTCGGTGATGATCTTGATCGGCAGAATCGGGTCCTTGACCTTGGATTCGACGAACATCGTCAGGCCGAGCAGGGCCAGACCACCGATGACGAAGTAGGCCGACTCTTTCGAGAACCAGGCGTAGTAGTCGTCCTGGCCGGCAAACGAAACCCAGATCAGCAGGACGCTGACACCGGCGGTGAGCAGGGTGGCGCCCATCCAGTCGATGGAGACGTTGTCCTTCTTCACGGTCTCGACGTGCAGAGTGCGCTGAAGCAGGAACAGTGCGATGACTGCCAACGGAACGCACACGTAGAAGCACCAGCGCCAGCCGGCAGTGTCCACGAGGACGCCACCGAGGATCGGTCCGCCGGACATCGAGACGGCCATGGCCGCACCCATGTATCCGGAGTAACGACCGCGATCACGCGGCGGGATGATCGTGCCGATGATGGCTACGACGAGAGCGGTCAGACCGCCCATACCGATGCCCTGGATGACGCGAGCACCGAGCAGCAACGGAACGTTGTGTGCCGCGCCGGCAATGACCGAGCCGATCACGAAGATGACGATCGCGGTCTGGACCAGGACCTTCTTGTTGTAAAGGTCGGCCAGCTTGCCCCAGATCGGCGTCGACGCCGCAGTGGCGAGCAGTGCCGTGGTGATGATCCAGGCGTACTGCGTCTGCGTTCCGTGCAGTTCACCGATGATGGTGGGAAGCGCGGTCGAAACGATGGTGCTGCTGAGCAACGCGGTGAACAGCGCTGCGATGAGTCCGGTGAGTGCTTCGAGAATTTCGCGGTGAGTCATCGCGCCCGCTTCGCGAGCCGATCCGTCACCTCCGGTACTTGCCCGGGTTTCTCCTACTGTTGCTGCCATGTGCCTTATCTCCCAATACTTTCTACGCCCGTGTGCGGAACTGCCGGTGAGGCCTGGCGATTCGTTGCGCCGAACGTCTCGTTGAGACGTTGCAGCGATGTCACTGCGGCCATGGCCTCTTCCTGGCTCCAGTCTTCGAGCATGTTGCGCAAACGCGCCGCACGCCGTTGCGTGGTTTTCCGTAAAACTTCGTGCCCCTCTTCCGATACTCGGATGCGGAACGCCCGTTTGTCAGCCGGATCGGGATTTCTCTCGACATACCCCGCGTCGACCAGATCCGACATTTGCCGGCTCAGCGACGACTGACTGACACATAGATCGACGGCCAATTCGTTCTGTCGGCACTCCCCCCGCACTGCCAGCATGAACAACACGCTGACCAGCGCGGGCGGCAGCAGACTGTCTGCGCCGGTGGTGACCGCGGCTCGCAGCGATCTGCCGAACATGAAGATCGTGTCGACGAGCGCCTGGGCCGTCTCCGGCTGTACCGACATTGCCTACCCCTGAATTCGAGTGGCCCGAAGAGCCGTGACTTGAAAACGGAAAACTACTTGCAGAACGAAACTATACGATTAGTTGCGTACTGCAAGCAACTGTTGGGAACGCGAGAAGCGTCACACCGGTTCAGGGAAAGATTCAGGGACGCGTCAGCGTTCCAGCAGGGCGATGCACTCCATGTGGTGAGTCTGCGGGAAGGCGTCGAACGCCCGAAGTCCACCGACTGCGAAGCCCTGCTCCAGGTAGAGACCGATATCGCGACCGAAAGACGCCGGGTCGCACCCGATGTGGACGATGCGTTGGGCGCCCGTTGCGGCGAGCGCTTCCACGACTGGACGGCCCGCCCCCGCCCGTGGAGGATCCAGCACGATGACGGCAGGCGACCGCTCCAGATCCGCGAGAACGTTCTCGACCCGGGCACTGTGGAAGCGGACCTGACCGAGATCCGAGAGCGCTGCCCGCCCGTCAGCAACCGCGCGCGCCGACGATTCCACGGACTCCACGACCCCGGACGGACCGACAAGGTCGGCGAGCACAGCTGCGAAGACGCCGACGCCGCCGTAGAGATCCCAGGCCGTGTCGTCGGCAGCGGCTCCGGCCCAGTCACCGACCACCTGTGAGTACGCGGCCGCAGCGCCGCGATGAGCCTGCCAGAAACCGGTCGCGGACAACGCCCATTCGCGATTGCCGACGCGCTCGATCACCGTCTCCGATCCGATGGCGACGCGGGTCTTTCGTGGACCGCCGCTTGCCGCTCGGCGTGCCATCGCGCCGCGACGGCCTGGAGTCCGTCGACCAGTCTTGGACACCGCGGGTGCGGCGATTTCCACGACGTGCCGCTCACCGGCAGCGTCGAGAACGATTTGCAGCTCACTGCCAGGCTGCCATTGCGGGCCCCCCAGGCCGTCGTATGCGCTCTGATCGATCTGGGTGCACCGCAGATCGGTGACAATCCGGTTGCTGCGGTAGGCGTGATATCCCGCGACGCCGTGCCCGTCCACTGCCAGCCGAACTCGCGTGCGCCAGCCCGTTCCGTCTCCGGTTCCGGGCAGCTCCTCCACCTCGACGTCCGATTCGACGCGAGCGAGTCGTAGAAGCTGTTCCCGCACGACCGAGGTCTTCATCTCACGTTGGACGCTCAGGTCCGCATGCGAGTAGTCGCAGCAACCTGCCCCGCCCGGCCCGGAGATAGGGCACGTCGGATCGATGCGATGCGGAGACGCGTCGAGAACGGAGATCGTGTCGGCGCGGCAGTAGGACCCACCTTTGTCCTCGGTCACCCGGACGAGCACCCGCTCCCCCGGCAAACCGTGACGGACGAAGACGACGCGCCCCTCGTGCCGGGCGACCACGAACCCGCCGTGGCCGGGGTTGCCCAGATCGACCTCGAAGCTCTGCCCGGTCCAATTCTCACTCAACGAACTACGCCTGCCATTTCGATGTTGCCGATCATTTTTCGCCGCTGATCACTTCTCGCCGCTGATCACTTCTCGCCGGTGTCGTACCCACGACGTATCGCACCTGCGGCCTTCTCGATGTCGAGCGGCTTCGCCTTTGCCGACGAACTCAACTGCCACGGAACGCTCGTCACCATCACCCCTGGCTGGAAGAGCAGGCGACTCTTGAGGCGAAGTGCGCTTTGGTTGTGCAGGATCTGCTCCCACCAGTGTCCGACGACGTACTCGGGGATGAACACGGTGACGACGTCACGCGGAGCATCGCGTCGTACACGCTTGACGTAGTCGAGAACCGGCTTGGTGATTTCGCGGTACGGCGACTCGATCACCTTCAGGGGGACCGTCACGTCGCTCTTCTCCCACTCACGCACGAGTGCGCGCGTGTCGGGCTCGTCCACGTTGACCGTGATGGCTTCGAGGGTGTCCGGCCGCGTGGCTCGCGCGTAGGCGAGAGCTCGCATGGTCGGCATGTGCAGCTTCGAGACGAGCACGATCGAGTGCGTGCGACTGGGCAGCACGCCGTCCCACTCCTGCTCTTCGAGCTCGGCCGCCACGCTGTCGTAGTGCTTGCGGATCATCTTCATCACGATGAAGATCGCGACCATCGCGACGATGGCGATCCACGCGCCGGCGGCGAACTTGGTGATCAGAACGATGATCAAGACGGTGGCGGTCATGGCCAGACCGATCGAATTGATCACTCGCGAGCGCTGCATGCGGGCCCGCTGTGCCTTGTCGGTCTCGGACTTCAAATGCCGAGTCCAGTGCTTGATCATGCCCGTCTGACTGAGCACGAACGAGACGAAGACGCCGACGATGTACAGCTGGATGAGCTTGGTGACCTCGGCGCCGAACACCACCACGAATGCGATGGCAGCACCGGACAGGAAGAGGATTCCGTTGCTGAAAGCCAGTCGGTCGCCGCGCGTGTGCAGCTGACGCGGTAGGTACCGGTCCTGCGCCAGGATCGACCCGAGTACCGGGAATCCGTTGAAGGCGGTGTTCGCGGCCAGAACCAAGATCAGTGCCGTGACGATCGCCATGAAGAAGAATCCGATCGGGAAACCACTGAACACGGCCTCGGCGATCTGCGCGATCAGTGTCTTCTGGTGGTACCCCTCCGGCGCTCCGACCAGCTGTTCCTGGGGATTGTGCGCGTAGACGATGCCGATCTTCTGAGCCAGGATGATGATGCCCATCAGCAAGACGATGGCGATCGATCCGAGCAGCAGCAAGGTAGTGGCAGCGTTGCGCGACTTCGGCTTCTGGAACGCCGGTACGCCGTTGCTGATGGCCTCGACGCCGGTCAGTGCCGCACAGCCCGAGGAAAATGCGCGGGCGATCAGGAACGCGAAGGCGATTCCGTACAGATGCGAATCCTCGGCGTTCAGCGTGAACGACGACGATTCCGCGTGCACATCCTCACCGAGGACGTAGATCCGGAAGAATCCCCACCCGAGCATCAGGAACATACCGACGATGAATGCGTACGTCGGAATTGCGAACGCGGTGCCGGATTCACGGATACCGCGAAGGTTGACCGCCGTCAGCAACACGATCGCCGCGACCGCGAACAACACCTTGTGCTGCGCGACGAACGGCAGAGCCGAGCCGATGTTCGACGCCGCCGACGAAATCGACACCGCGACGGTCAGCACGTAGTCGACCATCAGCGCGCTACCGACGGTCAGACCGGCGGTCGGGCCCAAGTTGACCGTTGCTACCTCGTAGTCGCCGCCACCGGACGGGTAAGCGTGCACGTTCTGGCGGTAACTCGCCACCACCACAGCCATGACGATGGCCACGGACAAACCGATCCAGGGCGTGTACGCGTACGCGGAAATTCCGGCGACAGAGAGGACCAGGAAGATTTCTTCGGGGGCATACGCGACGGACGACATCGCGTCGGACGCGAAGACCGGTAGTGCAATTCGCTTGGGTAGCAGCGTGTGCCCGAGTTTGTCGCTTCGGAACGGCCGACCGAGCAGGAGCCGCTTGGTAGCGGTCGAGAGCTTAGACACGTGCAAAGCGTAAGCCGTCGCACCCGATTCGGAGTCATCAGCGCCCCAACTTCACCTTTTGTCGTGACAACCGGCACGCAGGCGACCGTTGTACTTGCTCTTCCCGTGAGGGGCTGTACCGTTCGATTCGGCGTGCAATCGCGCCACGAGGGTCCATGAACGGAGTAGGGCGTGTATGTCGTCATCATGGGGTGCGGTCGGGTGGGTTCGTCCCTCGCCGCGTCTCTGACCAGGATCGGACACGAGGTCGCCGTCATCGACCGCGATCAGAGTGCGTTTCTGCGTCTCGATCTCGACTTCCCGGGAACCAAGGTTCTGGGAATGGGGTTCGACCGTGACGTGCTGGTCCGGGCCGGCATCGAGCGCGCCGACGCCTTTGCCGCGGTGTCCTCGGGAGACAATTCCAACATCATCGCAGCACGCGTCGCACGCGAGACTTTCGGCGTCGAACGCGTCGTCGCACGTATTTACGATGCCAAGCGTGCCGCCGTCTACGAGCGGCTCGGCATTCCCACCGTCGCCACCGTGCCGTGGTCGACCGATCGTTTCCTGCACACGCTGACCAAGGAAAGTCAGACAGCGAAGTGGCGCGATCCTTCGGGCACTGTTGCCATCACCGAACTTGCCCTGCACGAGGATTGGGCGGGCAAGCCGATCGCACTCCTCGAGGGCGCGACCAGTTCGAGAGTCGCCTTCATCATCCGCTTCGGGACCGGCATCCTCCCCGACCGCAAGACCGTCATCCAGGCCGACGATCAGGTCTACATCGCCGCCGTGTCGGGAACCGTCGCCGAGGCGATCGCACTGGCCGGCAACCCGCCGCCGAGCGACGACTGAGGAAGGCTGCAGATGACTGATCCGAACGCCGTCCCTCACAACAAACCTGCGACCGTGTTGCACTACACCGTGATTGGAAGTTCTCGATGAAGGTCGCCATCGCCGGAGCCGGCGCCGTAGGCCGCTCCATTGCGCGAGAGCTGATTCGAAGCTCACATGACGTCATGCTGATCGAACGCAAACTCGATCACATCGAACCGGAGTCGGTACCCGAGGCGAAGTGGGTACACGCGGACGCCTGCGAACTCAGCCGACTCGAGGACGCGTCGATGGAGTCGTACGAGGTCGTGATTGCCGCGACCGGAGACGACAAGGCAAACCTGGTCCTCAGTCTGCTCGCGAAAACCGAATTCGGAGTTCGCCGAGTTGTCGCCCGCGTCAACGATCCCCGCAACGAATGGCTCTTCGACGAGTCGTGGGGCGTCGACGTCGCCGTCTCGACACCGCGGATGCTCGCTTCGCTCGTCGAAGAGGCCGTCTCCGTCGGTGACCTGGTCAAACTGATGACACTGCGGCAGGGACAGGCCAACCTCGTCGAAATCACGTTGCCCGACAACACACCTCTTGCCGGAAAAGCCGTCAAGAAGCTCGAACTACCGCGAGACTGCGCGTTGGTCACCATCTTGCGTGGGGGTCGTGTGATCGTTCCGCAGATGGACGATCCCATCGAAGGTGGTGACGAACTCCTGTTCGTCGCGGCCGTCGACGCCGAGGATCAGTTGCGCGTAGCACTCCGTCTAGAAAACTGACACGAGCAAACTGACACGAAAGGGAAACTCATGGCACAGGCACCCGAAAACACCGTAGTCACCGACAATCCAGGCCAGAGCCGCTACGAGATCCATGCCGACGGCGACCTTGCCGGGATCGAGGACTACACCACCTCCGGTGACGTCGTCTCGTTCAACCACACCGAGATCTACCCTGCCTTCGAAGGTTTCGGGCTGGCCGGGGTTCTCGTTCGCCAGGCTCTGGACGACCTACGAGCACGCGGCCTCAAGGTTCACCCGGTGTGCCCGTACGTCGTGAAGTTCCTCGACAAGCACCCTGAGTACCAGGACCTGATCAGCTGAGATCGCGGTCTTCGCGCGGCTTCGTCAGATTCACCGAGCCCACCTCTTCGGACCCCGTGTCCGTTGCGGTGGGCTCGCTGCTTTCAGGCCCCACAACCGGTTCAGGCTCGACGATCCGATCGGCCCTGCGCACGGCCCAGATGGTCACCAGCAGGACCAGACCCGTCAGCGGCCACCCCATGCCGATGCGGGCGACTGCGAGCCATCCGGTGTGGTCGGTGTCGTAGAGCTGTGACTGAACGAGATAGCGCGCACCGAAGACCAGAGCCCATGCAGCCGTCGCGATGTCGTAGAGGCGGACGGCAGAGCGGTGCTTGCGCCAAAGATTGCCGTGCCCGTTGAGGTAGCCCCAGATGATACCGACGAGAGGCCAGCGGACGAGGATGGAAATCAGGAAGACAGCGCCGTAAGCGAGGCTCGTGTAGATACCGAAGAGGAAATATCCTTTGGCGTCGCCGGTGCGATAGGCAATGAACGCGGATACTCCGACTCCGAGAAACCCGGAAATGGCGGGTTGGAGGGAATCCTTGCGGAAGAGTCGCCAGGCCGCGATCGCGACTGCGACGCCCAACGCGGCCCAGATTGCCGCGGTGAGGTTCCAGATGCTGTTGACCGGGACAAAAATCAGAATCGGTAAAGACGAATAGATCAGACCACTCAGCCCGCCGAGTTGGTCGATTACCGATCGCTGTTCTGTTTCAGTCACCTGTCGAGGGTGCCACAGTCACCGAGTTGCACGGTAAATGCGGGAAACGCGCCTATTCGCCGCGCAGTTCGTAGTAAGGGTTGAAGATCGCCTTGCGACCGTCCCGCTCGCCCACACGACCGCGGATCAGCAGGGTCTTACCGGTCTCGATTCCCGGGATCCGGCGACGCCCGATCCAGACGAGATTGATCACCTCGGTGCCGTCGAAGAATTCGGCCTCGATGCTTGCATTTCCGGACTTGGGACACGCGTCGACGCTACGGAGTCGGCCCACCATCGTGACCTCTTCACCGCGACGACAATCGCAGGCCTTCTGACCTCCGGAAGCCTTGTTGGACTCGGCCATTTCCTGGGCGTCCAACTGGTCGACGTCCTCGGTCAGACGCTGGGTCAGTCGACGAAAATATCCTGCGGCGGCGGGTGCCATTGCGCGCTCCTGCGAACATGTGTGACGCAAGGGTTTCGCGTCACGTGAAGGGCTGTGTGATCGCCACTGTAGACCCATTACGAGCGTGTAACCACACCGGTCAGTCCGCGCCTCGGGGGCACCGGGCAAGATCAAAAGATGCAGATCTCAGAATCGGCGACCGTGGCCGTCGTTCTCCCAGGTACAGGCTCTGACGCCCACTTCGCAGACCGCGCATTCCGGGCGCCGCTAGCGGCTCTGGGTGTGCGCATCGTCGCAATTGAACCGGACCCTCGGCGTGTCGTGGACGGCTATCTGGACGCGATGGACAGAGCCGCGGACACGCACGGCCGAATCATTGTCGGAGGGGTCTCGATCGGGGCAGCCGTGGCGCTCCAGTGGGCCGCCGCCAACCCCGATCGAACAGTGAGTGTGTTGGCAGCGCTTCCGGCCTGGATCGGGTCGGCGGACGACGCACCCGCAGCGGCGAGCGCGAGGTTCACCGCAGGGCAACTGCGCTCCGAAGGTCTGGAGGCGGTGATCGCAGCGATGCTCGCGTCGAGTCCGGCGTGGCTCGGAGCCGAACTCGAGCGCTCCTGGCGCTCGCAGTGGCCCGATCTCCCGGCCGCGCTCGACGAGGCGGCGTCGTACCACTCGCTCAGCGAGAGCGCGTTACGGGCGGTGGGCGTTCCGGTCGGCATCGCTTCGGCAGTGGACGACCCGGTTCATCCCGCGTCGGTGGCGCAGGCCTGGGCGGATGCACTCCCCCGCGGCGCAGTCGCCACGACGACGCTCGACATGATCGGGCGCGACCCCGCCGTTCTCGGGTCCACCTGCATCAAAGCGCTCGCGGCGATCGATTCCGATACCACCGCGAGCGCTTGACAGAAACCTGAAAAACTCTGTTACTGACCCAATTGCTGCATGGCAGAACCGGATTCGCCGCTACGCGGCGGCGGGGTCGGCCGCGCCGGAGGTGCCGGCGGAGCAGGAGGAGCTGACTGCTGCTGTTGGGCGGCGACCTGTTGCTGCTGCGCTGCCGCCAACTGCTGCTCGTGCGCGGCCGCCAACTGCTCGGCAAGTACCTGCGGGAGCACGACGGGCAGCGGTGTCCGCACCGGATGCGGCTCTGATCCTCGGTTGACGACGGTGTCACGCAAGATGTCCCGTGCGATTGCCACCAGAGGGGCGTTCGCGGCGGTGGATCCACTCGGACCCGCGACCACGCAGCGCACCATCCACCGGGGACCGTCGACGCCGATGAACCGCAGGTCCATGTTGGCAGTCACCGCAGCCAGTTCACGGCCCCACGGGCCGTTCTCGACGCTCACCGCGGAATTGTCGTCGCGAAGCGACTGCGCGAGCTCGGCAACGACCTCACGCCACTGACCGGGCGATTTCGGGGCGGCGTAGGCAGCAACCGTGATGCGGCCGTGCTCGGTGACCAGGTGCACGGCCTGCGGCGAACCGTTGGGCGCCATCTCGACCTGCAACTGCCCGCCGGTCGGCATCGGCACCAGAACGGAACCGAGATCAAGACGCTGACCGTCACGGCCTGCCGTCGGATCGTCGGAATCGATCTCCGAGATGTCGTAAGGGCCTTCCGATTCGTCACCGAACTCGTCGCCGGTGACTTCGAGATCGTCTTCGACCTCGTCGATCTCCACCGACTCGTCGTTCTCGTCACCGAAGAAGCTGGTGGTTTCCTCGTCGACGTCTGTCTTCTTCTTGCGTCCGAACATGATTCAGACTCCCTCTCCGACTACCGCGCCAGGCGCATCGGTATCGAGTATCGCGTGCCCGCCGCTGGAACCGTAGCCTCCGGTTCCTCTGGTCGTGTCGTCCAGCGATTCGACTTCCTCGAAAACCGGAAGTTCGACTCGTTGAACCACGAGCTGAGCGATTCGGTCACCGCGGCGGATGTCGATGGCTGTGGCCGGATCGAGATTGATCAAGCAGACCTTGAGTTCGCCCCGGTATCCCGCGTCCACGGTTCCGGGCGCATTCACGATCGACAGTCCCGATTTGGCGGCGAGTCCGGAACGCGGATGGATCAACCCGACGGTGCCCACCGGCAAAGCGATCGCGATCCCCGTTCCGACCAGTGTTCGGTGGCCGGGTTCGATGGTGACGTCGCTGGTGGAGCACAGATCCACACCCGCATCTCCGGGATGCGCACGCTGTGGAACGGGCAGGTCTGGATCCAGTCGCTTCAAGGCGATGGAGAGATGGTCGCTCACGTGGGCCAAGACTACTCGTAGCGACGGACTATCCTTGACAGGTGCCCGAAACATCTCGACCTGACGTCGCCACCACAACGCCCCCGTCCACGACGCTGTACTCCGAGCGCCTGTGGGTGCCGATCTGGTGGTGGATCGCCGGACTGGCCGTAGCCGGACTCCTCGCGGCCGAGGTCCACATGGGCCGCCCAGGGCTTCTCTCGTACCTGGCGTACGTCGTACTGCTCCCCATCCCGATCTGGGCCGCGTTCTGGCTCAGCCGGATGCGCGTCGAGGTGGTGGAGACAGCAGGGGTGAAAGAACTGCACGTGGGTAGAGCCCACCTGCCGGTCGAACTGATTTCACGGGCGGCAGCAGTGCCGGCATCCGCGAAGAGCGCGGCGATGGGGCGCCAACTCGATCCGTCGGCGTTCGTCCAACATCGCCCATGGGTCAAGACAATGGTGTTGATCGTGCTCGACGATCCGGAGGATCCCACACCGTACTGGTTGGTGAGCACACGTCGTCCCGCTGATCTGCTGGCTGCGCTGGATCGCTGACCAGCGCGGTCACAGCAAAGCAGTACTCCCCGACCCTTGGTCGACCCTCGAGATGACGGGTCGACCACCGGGAAGGGAGATCAGGCAGCGCAGTCCATGCATACGAGCTGTCCGTTGGCATCACTGGCCAGGCGGCTGCGGTGATGGACCAGGAAGCAGCTCGAACATGTGAACTCGTCTGCCTGCTTCGGAACCACTCGAACCGAGAGTTCCTCGCCGGAAAGGTCGGCACCCGGCAGCTCGAAGGACTCCGCCGTGTCCGTCTCGTCGATGTCGACGACGGCTGACTGCGCTTCGTTGCGTCGCGCCTTCAGCTCTTCGAGCGAGTCCTCCGAAACCTCGTCGGACTCTGTACGCCTCGGTGCGTCGTAGTCAGTTGCCATCTCGTCTACCCCATCCTCTTCGTGTATCCCGGTCCCGTGTGCGCCGAGAATCCGGTAGATCCTTGATGCGCATGGAAACCGCCGTGGCATCCAGATCATTCCCTGTCGCTGCATAACGCTGCAGGACTGGAATTAGTGCCCGGAAGTTCCTTCCGAGAACGTGATCTGCGCCTCATTTGGTTGTCATTTCGGCGTCCTGCCGATGCCCAGTTGAACGACCTGGGCCGCCAGACAGTAGCCGACGCGAGCACGAAAGTAGTAACCGAATCGGAAATTTCCGAAAAATGACTACGAATTGTCACCAAGGCAAGAGCAAGCTGTGACCTTTCGGCGATGTTTTCGGGCCGAATCCGGGTAGAAACAGGCCGGTAATCGGCCAACTGCCGTTTCGCAATCGACAAGGACTCGACGCGTCGAGCCTCGCTTCGGCTGTCTCGTCACACAGGCCCTCTAAGGTAGGCACCGAACGTCATGCCGGCACCGCTCGGCCCGATGGCGAAGTACAAGTTTCGTCAAGAAAGTCGAGGGATACCGTGGTTTCTCTGATCACCGAAGGCAGCTCTACCGACGACCAGGGACGTCCGTTCCGCCGTCGGCGCGCGTGGCCGGTGATCGCCGTGTTCGCGGTACTCGCATTGATCGGCAGTGTCTTGTGGGTCCGAATCCTGAGCGCCGAGGCCGAAGTCAGTGACACCGTGGCGTGCAATCTTCCGCAGCCTTCCTCCGATCCTTCGGCAGCGGCGCCGCTACCGCTGGGAACCGTCGTGGACCGGTCGAAGCTGCTCGACGTCGATCCCGCTCCCCTGGCCGCCACCAAGGTTCGCGTGTTCAACGCCAACGGTGAGCACGGGCAGGCCGCCCAGGTGGCAGCGCAACTGAGCGAGTTCGGCTTCGCCAGCGCGCCGGACGTCCAGGTCGGAAACGACCCTGTCTACGTCGACCAGAACATGGAGTGCCAGGGTCAGATCCGCTTCGGAGCGAACGGCCTCGCCGCCGCCAGTTCCGTGTGGCTGGTCGCCCCCTGTGCCGAACTGGTCCAGGACGGCCGCGGCGACGACACCGTCGACTTGGCTCTGGGCACCTACAACAAGGGCGCCCTGACGCCCAACACCGACGCCACCGCGATCCTGCACGCTCTGGCCGAGCAGCCCGCGAACGCCGAAGTCGCCCCGATGGACATCGCACTGCTCAAAGCAGCCCGCACCGCGCGCTGCTGACAAATCCTGGTTCGACCTCAGCTCGGAATCGGCTGATCCGCGCCACTCACGCTGAGCATCTGCGCGAACTGATCCGCGATTGCCGGAGCGACGGCGTAGACGACCTCGCCGTCAGCCGAAGTGGAATTGGGCGACGGGACGTTGATCACGGCGCCCGCTTCGGAAGCGATCAGGGAGCCCGCTGCCCAGTCCCACGGACTCAGTCCGTGTTCGAAGTGAGCGTCCACCCGGCCGGTGGCAACCATGCACAGATCCAACGCAGCCGAACCGATACGTCGGATGTCGCGGACCTGCGGCAAGATCTGCCCGATCAACGTGCCCTGCACCTTCCGGCGATCCGCTCCGTATCCGAAGCCGGTGGCCAACAGCGCCATTGACAGTTCGGTCACCGCATTGGCCTGCAGGTCGCTGACGACGCCGTCGGCCGTGGTCATGGTTGCACCGCCGCCCAGATGCGCGGCGTACGTGGTTTCCAACGACACGTCGACGACAGCCCCGGCTACCGAGACCCCGTCGATCTGTACGGCCACCGAGATGGCGAACGCGGGGATTCCGTAGAGAAAATTGACGGTGCCGTCGATGGGGTCGACAACCCATCGAACTCCCGCGGCATCGTCGGTGTCTCCCCCACCTTCCTCACCCAAGATCGAATCTGCAGGCCGCAATTGCGCCAAAAGGTCGCGAATCACCTGTTCGGTTTCGGTATCGACCACCGTGACGGGATCGGTGGGCGTGCTCTTCGCGGCAACCGAACCACCTTCGGCGGCACCGGAACCCACCAGGCCGAATACCTCGGGCCGACGCAAGCGGACGTGTTCGGCCGCGCGTTCGGCGACGGCTACGGCAACTGCCCGCAATTGTGCGGGGTCCAGCGAATCGGCGGAAAAGTCGGGCAACGTTCTTTCTGAAGGGCGCACCGGACCATCGCAACACATCTGCACCGAGGGGCACCACTCGAACGCCTCGAGTCGGACAGGTTCGAGAGCACGCGCCCGGGTGCCCGTTCGGGTTAGTGTTTGCAGCGGTAGATCGTGACCTCGAATTCGACACTCAGGAGCGCAGGACGATGACAACCACAGGTTTCGGGATCGATGTCGGCGGCAGCGGCGTCAAGGGCGGCACAATCGACCTGAGGACCGGGGAAATGATCGGTGACCGCATCAAGATCCTGACCCCGCAGCCTTCGACGCCCGACGCGATCGCGGGCACTGTCGCCGAAATCGTCGAGCAGGCCAAGTGGACCGGTCCGGTCGGCATCACCTTGCCCGCGGTTGTGACCGGCGGCGTCGCGCGCAGCGCTGCGAACATCGACAAGTCGTGGATCGACACAGACGCGGCAGCGCTCTTCGGCAAGGCACTGGGAGGGCGCGACGTCACCGTCCTCAACGACGCCGACGCTGCCGGAATCGCCGAGGACTCGTTCGGAGCGGGCAAGGATACCTCCGGCGTCGTGATCTTGTTGACCTTCGGCACCGGAATCGGATCGGCCGTGCTGCACAACGGAGTTCTGTTGCCCAACACGGAGTTCGGTCACCTCGAAGTCGACGGCAAGGAAGCCGAGCACCGAGCGGCGTCGTCGGTGAAGGAAAAGAAGGACTGGAGCTACAAGGAGTGGGCCGTCGAGGTCTCGCGAGTTCTGACCACCTTCGAGAACCTGCTCTGGCCCGACCTCTTCATCGCCGGCGGCGGAATCAGCCGCAAGCACGAGAAGTGGATTCCGCATCTGACCAACCGCACGAAGGTCGTCCCTGCCACCCTTCTCAACACTGCGGGAATTGCCGGAGCTGCGCTCGCGTCGGTCGGACTGACCAGGCCGGCGCCCGTCGCCGGATGAGAAAACCCGCACGTGAAAAGGTGAAAATCTACCTGTTACGGCCCGCCGTGACGTAAGAGTTTCCTGAGAGTCGTTACAATGGTGAAGTCCGGCTGCGCGCCGGCCAACAACCATTGACCTCTCCGCCGGATTACCACTCTGGCGTGACGCCGCACGACACCGTCACGAAAGGGCGTACGTGGCAGCCACCGATACACGTCAGACTGCTGATTCTCCATCAGAGTCAGAGCCACAATCTCCAGCCGTGGAGGCGGCCACCGTCACCGCTCCGGCAGCCAAGAAGGCTCCGGCGAAAAAGGCCCCCGCCAAGAAGGCAGCAGCAAAGAAGGCTCCGGCCAAGAAAGCTCCCGCCAAGAAGGCAGCAGCAAAGAAGGCCAGCCCCAAGAAGGCCGGCGATCCTGACGCCGAAGACGGCGATGTCGAGTTGGAAGACATCGACATCACGGACGGCGACCTTGCCGAGGTCGAGTCCGATGTCGTCGAGGTCGTAGCAGTCGGCGAAGACGAAGAAACCACTGCGGAACCGTCCGAGAAGGACAAGGCTTCCGGCGACTTCGTCTGGGACGAAGAAGAGTCCGAGGCCCTCCGTCAGGCACGCAAGGACGCCGAACTGACGGCGTCCGCCGACTCGGTTCGCGCCTACCTCAAGCAGATCGGCAAGGTCGCACTCCTCAACGCCGAAGAGGAAGTCGAACTGGCCAAGCGCATCGAGGCCGGCCTCTACGCAGTCCAGATCATGCAGGATCTTGCCGACAAGGGCGAGAAGCTGCCTGCGGCTCAGCGACGCGACATGAGCTGGATCTGCCGCGACGGAAACCGCGCCAAGAACCACCTCCTCGAAGCCAACCTCCGACTCGTCGTCTCGCTCGCAAAGCGATACACGGGCCGCGGCATGGCCTTCCTCGACCTCATCCAGGAAGGCAACCTGGGCCTGATCCGTGCAGTCGAGAAGTTCGACTACACCAAGGGCTACAAGTTCTCGACCTACGCCACGTGGTGGATCCGTCAGGCCATTACCCGCGCCATGGCCGACCAGGCCCGCACCATCCGTATCCCGGTGCACATGGTCGAGGTCATCAACAAGCTCGGCCGTATCCAGCGTGAGCTGCTCCAGGACCTGGGCCGCGAGCCCACGCCCGAGGAACTCGCCAAGGAAATGGACATCACGCCGGAGAAGGTGCTGGAAATCCAGCAGTACGCGCGTGAGCCCATCTCGCTCGACCAGACCATCGGCGACGAGGGCGACAGCCAACTCGGTGACTTCATCGAAGACTCCGAAGCTGTTGTCGCAGTCGACGCCGTCTCGTTCACCTTGCTGCAGGATCAGCTGCAGTCGGTCCTCGAGACACTGTCCGAGCGTGAAGCAGGCGTGGTTCGCCTGCGCTTCGGCCTCACCGACGGTCAGCCGAGGACTTTAGACGAAATCGGACAGGTCTACGGCGTCACGCGTGAGCGTATCCGCCAGATCGAATCGAAGACGATGTCGAAGCTGCGCCACCCGTCGCGTTCGCAGGTTCTGCGCGACTACCTCGACTAGTCACACCGGTCTAGAGAAAAGAGCCGTTCTCCGGGTTTCCGGAGAACGGCTCTTTGCGCGCCCCGCCTCAGGCCAAGAGTGTGTCCCTGAGTTGTGCGATATCGCCCTCACTCAAGTGCAAGCCGTCCCGGACGTAGTTGTCGAAGTTGCCGTACACCCGATCCACCGTGGCGAAAGACGTGTCCAGCCAAGACTGTTCGACGCCGTCGATGAACGCGCTCCCCGTTCGAGGTCCGGTGAGGTACTGGTTGCTGAGCATGTAGTCGGCGTTCACGTCCGTGCGGCTCACACCGAGGAGTGTCAGGAGTACCGCGGTCATCCAGCCGGTCCGGTCCTTGCCCGCCGAGCAGTGGTAGAGGACTGCACCGTCGGTGTTCGCGACGTTCGCGAGAGCGTCGTGGAATGCGCGGCTCGCCCCCGGATCGGTCACCATCAACGCGTACATCGTGGGCATGTCCACCAGAGCCGGGAGGTTGGCCGGATTGGTTCCGATGACGTCGAACCAGTTGCTTCGTGCCCCCTCCGGAATGCGGTCCTGCGAGAGCGTACGTTCGACGACGGTGCGGAAGTCGTCCACCGATTCCACTCCGCGTTCGCTCAACGACGACAGATCCGACGGTGTCAGCTTGTCGAGGGCGTTCGAGCGAAACACTTTCCCCCACCGAACCGTGTGCCCGTCCTCGGTGACGTAGCCGCCGATGTCCCGCGCGTTCGACGCTCCCTCGAGGTGCAGTGATCGGTCCGCGGTAGCCTGCGCAGCTGCGGGTCCGGCCTGTTCGAGTGCGGGAATTCCACCGGCGAGCGCCGGGACCGGAGCACACGCGAGGATCGCCGCACACAGGAGTGTCGCGGCCGAGCGGGAGATTCTGTTCGACATCCGGACAGGATAGGACCGCAATCAGGACTTCGTACGAACCTTGATGTACAACGAGGCAACCGGTTCGATAACTCTTGCCGCCACCGGACCGATCACTGCCATCAGGAGTACGTAAGCCGTTGCCAATGCCGCCAATTCGGCGTCGACCGCACCGGCGGACACTGCGAGCCCGGCGATGATGATGGAGAACTCACCGCGGGCGATCAGAGCAGCACCGGCGCGCGCCTGGCCCATTCGCGCGACACCCTGACGTCTGGCTGCCCATGCCCCGGTGATCAGCTTCGTGATCGCGGTGACGACGGCCAGGATCGCTGCCCACCCGAGGACCGGCGGAATGGAACTGGGATCGGTGTTGAGACCGAAGACCACGAAGAACATCGCGGCGAACAGATCCCGCAGTGGCTCGAGCACGCGACTGGCGTTGTGTGCGGTCGAACCGGAGATCGCGATTCCGAGGAGAAACGCACCCACAGCCGCCGACACCTGCATCGCCGAGCTGATGCCGGCAACCAACAGCGCGGCACCGAGCAGTTTGAGCAGCAGCGTCTCACTGTCCGGGCTGTCGAGGAGCGCCGAAACGTACCGTCCGTATCGCAGTGCCACAACCAGAACCACGGTGATGACCAACAACGAGATGCCGACCGCTTCGAGTCCACCAAGGAAGCTGACGCCCGCGAGCATTGCGGTCAGAATCGGCAAGTACAGCGCCATTGCCAGATCTTCGAACACCAGAATCGACAGGACGACCGGCGTTTCGCGGTTACCGAGGCGACCCAGGTCGCTGAGCACCTTGGCGATGATGCCCGAAGACGAGATGTAGGTGACGCCGGCCATGACCGTCGCCCCCACAATGCCCCAACCGAGAATCAAGCCGACGACCGCGCCGGGAGTCGCGTTGAGAACGATGTCGACGATGCCCGCTACTCGCGAGCGTTTGAGGCCGGTCACGAGTTCGGCTGCGGTGTACTCGAGCCCCAACAGCAACAACAGCAGGACGATCCCGATCTCACTGGCCAGATGAGAGAACTCGCCGATGTCCCCGAGCTGGATGAAACCGCCCTGCCCGAAGCACAGGCCGCCGATCAGGTAGAACGGGATCGGCGACATCCCGACGCGAGCAGCCAGCCGTCCGAGCAGTCCGAGCGCGAAGAAGACCGCGCCGAGTTCGATCAGTGCAAGGGTGGTTGTGTCCACGCGCCAGTCAGCCGTTGGCCAAGATTTTTGCCGCTGCAGCCAAACCGTCCGGCGTTCCGACGGCGACGAGAAGATCTCCCCCGGTGAAGGTGAAGTCGGGGTTCGGGGACGGGCTCACCTGTCCTGCACGCATGACGGCGACGATGGAGACTCCGGTTCGCGTGCGCATGCCGGTGTCCCCGAGGGTCTGCCCGTCGTAGCGCGAGCCGTCCTTGATGTAGAGCTGTTTGGTTCGTATTCCCGGAAGGTCGCGGTGCTCTTCTTCGAGCTGGGCAACGAGCTGTGGGGCACCCAGGAGATTGCTGAGCGCTGCCGCTTCCTCGGTGGTCAGAGGCAACGAGGCAGCACACGCGTCAGGGTCGTCTGCCTTGGACACGATGAGATCGGTATGACCGTCCCGATGGGTGACGACACCCACGCGACGACCGGAAGACAGAACAAAATCCTTGCGCGTCCCGATCCCCGGTAGTGGGGTGACTTCTACGTTCATATACCAACGGTAGCGCCGATCGGCGACCTGCATCGCGTGAGGGCCGTAATCCGCTTGGCGCCGTTCGCGGTGGGCGTACCGGCGACCTACCGAACCGGCGGAAATACGCCGTTCTCGTCCGGAAAATACTCGACGACAGCGGTGACGGCAGCGACCGGAATCGGGGCGTACAGATGCGGGAATCGCATCGATTCCGGGTCCGAGGGAACACCGGGTTCGTACTTCACCTGACCATTGAGCAAGGCCGGATCGATCGCGAGAAGAACAATGTCGTCGCGGCCGGCGAAGATCCGATTCGCCGGGAGATGAACCTGCGCCGGAGTCGACATGTGAACAAATCCCTCGGCCTCGAATCCGTCGGGGATGCGTTCACCGAACTGTTGTGCCCGCGCCCATTCCTCGCGCGTGCACATGTGGAGCAACTCGACGCTCTCGTCGATACGTGGTTCGCGTCCCGGGTTCATCAGCCCAGAATATCGGGCTGACGTCGACGATTCGAATCAGCTGTCAGCGAACAATCTTCACCGAAGAATGCCTGCCCAGCGCATTTCCAGTGAGACACAACACTAAGAAACGGGTTCGGGAACAACCCGTAAACCCCAAACGTCTGTAAGAGTGGATCTACCGCGCCATTCCGACGCGGCGGACCAGGCCCCAGGCACGCGGCCCGAATGCCGCAAAGCCAGTACGGAGGAGTCATGCCCGGAACACTGACCAGCCCACAGTTGACCGCTGCCGACCGGTGCGACCGGTGCGGTGCCGGAGCACGCGTACGCGCCGTGCTTCCCACCGGCGGCGAGCTTCTCTTCTGCGGACACCACGCAACCGAACACGCGGATCGACTTCGCGAGATGAATGCCGTCGTCTCCGAAAGCGAACCCGCACTCTGACCTGTCAGCCGGGGGTGGCCTCTTCACGAGGCGCGCCATGAACGCCAGAACGGGCGATCACAATCACTGTGATCGCCCGTTCTGCCGTTCCGGAGCCGGTATCAGCTGCTACCAGCTGCGTAGGATCGCGATGCGCTCGGTCAATTGATCGACGGTCGCGATGGCCGTCGGCGGGCCGCCGCACACCCGGCGCAGTTCCGCGTGAATGATGCCGTGGGGCTTACCGGTGCGGTGAACGTTCATCGCCACCAACCCGTTGAGCTCCTTGCGGAGCGCACCGAGTTGATCTGCCGTCGCCGCTCGATCGGATACCACTGCCGCAGTGGGTTGCGGGGCGGCGGCCTTGGCCGAGTTGGCCTCGACCTGCGTTTGCTGACGTTGACGCAGCAGCGCCCGCATCTGATCGGCGTCGAGTAGGCCGGGGAGTCCGAGGTAGTCGGCTTCCTCGTCGCTTCCGGCGAACGTCGCGGTACCGAAGGATGATCCGTCGTAGATCACCTGGTCGAGCTCGGCGTCGGCGCCCAGGGACGTGAACGCCTTCTCCTCCTCGCCCAGTTCGTCCTTCTGCTTGTTCGCATCGGCGAGCAGGTCGTCTTCGAGGCCGTCCTTCTCACGATGCGGCTTCCCGAGGACGTGGTCACGCTGAGCCTCGAGCTGCGCGGCAAGGTCGAGGAGCACCGGTACCGAAGGCAGGAAGACGCTGGCAGTCTCGCCCTTGCGACGCGAACGCACGAAGCGCCCGATCGCCTGAGCGAAGTACAGCGGGGTCGACGCGCTGGTCGCGTACACACCGACAGCCAGACGGGGAACGTCGACGCCCTCGGACACCATCCGGACCGCGACCATCCATTTCTGGTCGCTTGCACCGAATTCGGCGATTCGCTTGGAAGCGGTGGGGTCGTCGGACAGCACGACGGCCGGCTGTTCGCCGGTGATCGCGGCGAGCGCCTTCGCATACTCGCGGGCCACTGTCTGGTCGGTCGCGATGACAAGTCCACCCGCATCGGGCATACCGGTACTGCGCAGCTGCGCCAAACGGGTGTCTGCTGCGTGCAGCACGGCAGGAATCCAGTCCCCGGCAGGGTCCAAGGCCGTCCGCCAGGCCCGAGTCGTCTGCTCGGCGCTCAGCGGCTCGCCGAGCCTGGCGGTGAATTCCTCACCCGCGTTGTTGCGCCACCGCGCTTCGCCCGAGTAGGCGAGAAACACGACGGGTCGCACCACGCCGTCCTTGAGCGCATCCGAATATCCGTAGGAGTGATCGGCTTTCGAGCGGAGCAGACCTTCCTTGTCCGGCTCGTACTCGACAAAAGGAATGGCGCTGTCGTCACTGCGGAACGGAGTTCCGGTCAGCGCGAGCCGCCTGGTCGCGTCGCCGAAAGCCTCACGAATGGCGTCGCCCCAGCTTTTCGCGTCGCCGCCGTGGTGGATCTCGTCGAGGATGACCAGCGTCTTGCGGCCTTCGGTGCGCACACGGTGCTTCGACGGGTGCGAAGCAACCTGGGCGTAGGTCAGCACGACTCCGTGATAGTCACTCGAGGTCTGGCCGGTCGAGTTGGAGAACCGCGAGTCCAATGCCAGGCCGGAGCGCTGAGCGGACTCGGCCCACTGGTGCTTGAGGTGCTCGGTCGGAGCGACGACGGTGACCTGGTCGACCGTCCGGTCGCGGAGCAATTCCGAAGCTACTCGCAGAGCGAAGGTGGTCTTACCTGCTCCTGGCGTTGCGACCGCCAGGAAGTCACGGGGGCTGCTGGAAAGGTATTTGGTCAGTGCACGGCGCTGCCATGCACGAAGGGAACCGGTAGGGGCGCCAGGCTGGGTTCCCGCGGATTGGGCTCCGGCGGGTTCGGTCGAATTGCCGAGTTCGGCTGCCACGGTCTCAGACGTCATAGGCCGCGCCTCCACTGGAATCGCACTGTTGTCTCGCGCTCCTCGAATTTTCATCAATGTCCGGCGACGAGCCTAGACGCCGCCACCGACGAAAGCCGCACTCGAAGCGCGTACTCATGGCCGTTCTCACTCCGGCCGGCGAGCTTTCGCTGCCCTCGCATCCTGCCGACCTGCACGCGAATTGTCTCAGAAATGTGCGACACGTCGGCGCCATGGTTGGGCAACCGGGTGTGTCGTCAGGGATGCTGGAGACATCATGAGTGAAGCGCGAGGCGAGAAGTCGAGCGGAAGTGATCTGCACCACCGCAGATGGCATCCGCTACGCCGCACCGGGCAGTTGATCGGTCGAACGCTGAGCAAGGCCTGGGACGATTCCATCTTCGGAAAGGCGGCTACGGCCGCGTTCTGGCAAACGCTGTCACTCGCTCCCCTGCTGCTCGGCCTTCTCGGGATGATCGGCTACATCGGTGGATGGTTCGGACCCAACACCGTCGAGATCATCGAATCCAAGATCGTCACGTTCAGCGGAACGATCTTCAGCGAAAGCGTCGTCGACCAGATCATCCGTCCGACCGTCACGGACGTTTTGCAGCGCGGACGGCCGGAAATCATCTCGGTCGGCTTCCTGCTCTCCCTGTGGGCGGGATCGTCGGCGATCAGTACGTTCGTCGACTCGATCGTGGAAGCACACGGTCAGCAAGACGCACGCAATCCCATCTGGCAGCGCATCTTCGCCCTGCTGCTCTACGTGATGTTCCTGGTGATGGCGGTGTTCATCCTGCCGTTGGTGGCTCTCGGACCGACGCTCGTCGGGCGAGCACTGCCCGCCTCCTGGTACGAAGTCGGATCGAATCTGGTCGACACCTTCTACTACCCCGCGGTCGGCCTACTGGTGATCATCGGCCTCACGACGCTCTACAAGGTCGCTCTGCCGAAGTCGCTGCCGTGGCATCGACTCCTCGCCGGCGCTCTGGTCGCCGGTGTGTTCTTCATGGCCGCCAGCACCGGATTACGCTGGTACCTGGGATTTGTCACCAGCACCGGCTACACGTACGGCGCGCTGGCAACGCCGATCGCATTTCTGCTCTTCACCTTCTTCCTCGGTTTTGCCGTCGTGCTCGGCGCCGAGTTCAACGCGACGGTGCAGGAATTCTGGCCGGCTCGTGCCACCCGGATGGAGCAGATGCGAGAGTGGCTCGCTTCTCAGAACACCGACGACGCCACGGGCCCGGTCACCAACCTGACCTGGCACCTGGCCACCAGCCCGATCCGCATCTCGGGCGACAAAGCGGATCCAGCCGCGGTTCCCTCGTACGGACGGCCGCGCAGCAGACAAACGGCGAGCAACCAAACGGAGTCGCGCCGGAACTCCTGCAACGACCAAGATCCTGTCGGCAAGCCGGACACAGACGCGAAGAGCCCGGCGTCCGACTGCGTCGAGGCTGTCGATCCACCGAGCTCTGGAAGTACCGCCGCTCGCGTGACCCGAGGTCAGTCGCCCTTACGGAGTCCTTCGTAAATCTTCTTGCAGTCCGGGCACACCGGTGATCCGGGCTTGGCGGACTTCGTCACGGGAAACACCTCGCCGCACAGTGCGACGACATGGGTGCCCATGACGGCGCTCTCGGCGATCTTGTTCTTCTTCACGTAGTGGAAGAACTTCGGGGTGTCGTCGTCGGTCGTTTCGTCGGTGGAGACGTCGGGACGTTCCTTGGTTTGAGTGCTCACCCCTCCAATAATGCCGTCTCCGTCACAGCGGTGCGACCTACGGGTCGTGTGCAATTGTCTGCCGAGAGTGGAACAGTGGAGTCATGGCACGAAATGGCGCGTTCGGCAGGTCCGACGAGGCCGGGACTCCCGACAATCCCGTACTGATCACCGAAGCGCAGAAGTCCGTCGAAGAACAGCACAAAGCCCGAGTGCGCAAGTACATGATCATCATGTCCTTCCGGTTCCCGGCGTTGATCCTCGCGGCGATCGCGTACGGCATCTGGGCCAACGCCTGGATCTCGATGCTCATCATCGGTGCATCCATTCCGCTTCCCTGGATCGCCGTCCTGATCGCCAACGACCGACCACCGCGCACCAAGGACGAGCCGAGTCGATACGACGGGCGAAAGAAGACCGCAGGCGAGATCGAATCCGCGACGCACCACACCATCGAAGGCTGACAAGTTCCGCCTGCGAGAATGACCGGGTGAGAAGCGAAACGCTCCTGTCCATCACCCCTGCGCTGCGTGAGGCTCTGCTTCGCAATCGATTCGACACCGGAACCATGCTCGACGCACTGGGGCCCGAAGTTCACGCCGCTCTCGGCCGTAGTGAGCCGGTCCCTGTCCGCCGCGCCAGCCTCGAACACGGGGATCTGGGCGTTCTCATCAGACTGTTCCTTCTCGCCGATGACTGCCCGGCCGCCGATGTCGCTGCAGCGCTGGCTCCGTTGACAATGGCGCAGTGCGTCGACGCCGGTCTTCTCGAAGGTGAGAACTTCGACAGTGAGAACCCACTGGTGCGGGCCGCGGTCGATCTTCGCCCCATCGACGTCGGCGACGGTGATCGTTGGGTGATCTCGGATCTCGACGGCGGAATCCGCCCGAAGAAGGCCACAGCCGATCACGTGCTCGGTGTCGGCCATGCATCGCTGTCCTTGTTGCAGGCCACGCCCACCGCGAGGGTCGGCAGCGTGCTCGACCTCGGCACGGGATGCGGCATCCAAGCCCTGCACGCGAACACGTATGCCGATTCGGTCACCGCAACCGACATCAATCAACGCGCGGTCGATCTGACGGCCGCGACCATGGCGCTCAACGGACTCGACGTCGAACTGCTTCAAGGGTCCTGGTTCGAACCTGTCGAGGGTCGAACCTTCGACCAGGTGGTCGCCAATCCCCCGTTTGTCGTCGGCGAGGCACGCGTGCATCACACGTACCGCGATTCCGGCCTCGATCTCGACGGTGCGAGCGAATTGATGATCTCCCGCTCGATCGACTACCTGAACCCCGGCGGCACGGCAGCACTGTTGGCGTCGTGGGTGCACATCGAAGGGCAGGACTGGCGTTCGCGGATCGCGTCGTGGCTGCCGGCGCACGGCGTCGATGCCTGGGTGGTCCAGCGCGACGTGGCGGACCCAGCTCTGTACGTCGGCACGTGGCTCAAGGACGGCGGGCAGGATCCACGGGACCCGGAAACGGCGTCCAGGGCGAACGCCTGGCTTGACCACCTCGAAGAAGCGGACGTCGAAGGCGTCGGATTCGGGTTCGTCTTCCTCCGCCGCACCGACTTCCCCACCGATCTGATGGCCGAGGACCTCATGCACGGATTCTCGGACCCACTCGGGGCCGAGTCGTCGGCGTACTTCGATCGTCTTGCCTGGTTGCGTGAACACGACGTCCTCGAGGAACGCTTCGTCCTCGATCCGGACACGGCTCTCGAACGCGTCTACCTCCCCGGTGACGAGGGATGGCAGCAAGTGGTCACGCGTGTGCACCGTGGCAACGGACCGCACTGGCAGCACGAGATCGACGAGCTCGGTGCTGCGCTGCTCGCCGGGCTCAGAGCGGACGGATTGGTGGTCGACGAACTGGTGGAACTTCTCGCCGCTGCGAACGGCGAAGACCCTGACCAACTACGTGAGGCCGTCGTCACACTGCTGGTCTCGCTGGTCCGTCACGGGTTGGTGCTTCCCGTCACGAATTGAGTTCCCGGCGAGTTGCAGATTTTTGTGTTCTCAGCAACTTCTCAGGACGACTGGGAAATAACTGCAGGTCACGGCGATTTAGCGGAAATCGGCGCGGGAACTTTCCCGGAACTCTCACACGTTGAACTGTGTGAGAGACCGCCGATAGGGAGGCAAGTCATGACAAGCCCCAGCACCACTACTCGCATTCGTCCGAGCGCCGCAGATCTGGACGCCCAGAGCCCGGCCGCAGATCTGGTCCGCGTCTACCTGAACGGGATCGGTCGTACCGCACTGCTGACAGCAGCAGACGAGGTCGAACTGGCGAAGCGAATCGAAGCGGGGCTGTACGCCAGCCACGTTCTTGCCACGGGAAAGCGCCTGACAGTCGCCAAGAAGAGGGATCTCGCAACGATCGTTCGCGAGGGACAGTCGGCGCGCAGCCACCTCCTGGAAGCGAACCTGCGACTCGTCGTCTCGCTGGCCAAGCGCTATACCGGCCGCGGCATGCCGCTCCTCGATCTCATTCAAGAAGGCAACCTCGGACTCATCCGTGCCATGGAGAAGTTCGACTACGCCAAGGGCTTCAAGTTCTCGACGTACGCCACCTGGTGGATCCGTCAGGCGATCACCCGTGGAATGGCTGATCAGAGCCGCACCATCCGGCTCCCAGTCCACCTCGTGGAGCAGGTCAACAAGCTCGCCCGCATCAAGCGCGAACTGCACCAGCAGCTCGGGCGCGAAGCGACGGACGACGAGTTGGCCGAAGAGTCGGGTATCCCGGCGCACAAGATCGCCGATCTGCTCGACCACAGCCGCGACCCGGTAAGCCTGGACATGCCGGTCGGCAACGACGAAGAAGCGCCCTTGGGCGATTTCATCGAAGATTCCGAGGCGACCTCGGCTGAGAACGCCGTCATCGCCGGTCTGCTTCACAGCGATGTGCGCAGCGTGCTCGGGACTCTCGACGAGCGTGAACAGCAGGTCATCCGACTTCGCTACGGTCTCGACGACGGCCAGCCCCGCACCCTCGATCAGATCGGCAAGCTCTTCGGTCTCTCGCGCGAGCGGGTTCGTCAGATCGAGCGTGAGGTCATGGGCAAGCTCCGTGTCGGTGATCGCGCCGAGAAACTGCGGTCATACGCCAGCTGATCGAACACAGCACGTGCGTCGGCGCGCCACACCACTCGCGCTGACGCACCGCACAGAGCACCGGCCACCGCTATTTCCCTCCCCCTCGGGAAATGTGCGGTGGCCGGTGTTGTTCGCTGTATCCACCCCAACCGCTGTATCTACCGCAACCGCCTGGGCCCAAGGTCGATTGCGCTCGGTTCAGGTCCGATTCGGACGCGTGAATCGGTGATCTCTGCTCCCGTGGCCGAAGCGAGTACCGGCTCGCAGGCCAGTTCGCGGACTTCGGGAAGGTCGTCGGCCAGCGCCGAGATGCGCTGAACCAGATCCACCAACGCACCCTTGTTGACCGGAACGGCGTTGCGATATCCGGACAGAAGCGGTGCTGCCTTGGGTGCGTCGATCAATTCGGTTGCCGCGTCCTCGGTGAGTGGCAGCACGCGATAGGCACGGTCGCCGAGGAGGTCCGAGATCACACCGGCGAGCCCGAACGAGATCAGCGAGCCGAAGGACGGGTCGTCCTGGACACCGACCACACATCCGATGCCCTTGGTCGCCATTTTCTGCACGTGCAGCAGCGGTTCACCGGACGCGGCCGCAAGGTCGCGGTATGCGAGGCGCACCGATTCCGGTCCACTCAGATCCAGCCTGACGCCGCCCAGATCCGGTCGGTGACGCCACATTTCGCCGGTTGCCTTGACCGCGACCGGATAGCCGACCGCATCCGCTGCCTCTACAGCTTCGTCTTCGCTCAGGACCGAACGGAATTCGACGACGGCGACGCCGTAGCACTCGAGGAGAGCCGCCGCTTCCACGTCCGAAAGCCAACGCCCAGGCGAGTTTTCGAGCCAATCGGCCACCATCTTCTGGGCTCGTTCGGAGTCGATTCCCACGGGGCGGACGACCTTCGACGCAGGCTTGCTGCGCCACTCCGCGTAACGCCAAGCCCTCGCCAACGCCAGTGCGGCACGCTCCGGCCCCGGGTAGGACGGCACCGAACCGCGGGTCGGGTTACCGACTTCGTCACGGACCGCCAGGACGTCCGGCACACCCTCCGCTGCAAGAAACGTCGTGAGAATCGGCTTGTCCGAGCCGGCCACCGCGTCTTTGAGTGCTTTCGCGAACGGCTCGACCGGTATGGCAACGGGGGGAACGAAGACGGCGATGACGGCATCGACGTCGAACGACGCCAACGCGTCGCGCACGGCCGTGGCGAACAGTTCCGGGCTCGCCTGTGCGCCGAGGTCGACGGGGTCGCTGACTTGCAAACCTTCACTGCGGGCGGCGTCCGCAGCAAGGACACCGAGCGCGGTCGAGTTGCCGATGACGGCAAGCCGTGGACCGGCCGGCAACGGCTGATATCCGAAGAGCAGCGCACAGTCGAACAACTGTGAGATGGAGCCGACCTGGATGACGCCGGCCTGTTCGAAGAGGGCGCGGACGATCGAATCGTCGATCTCGACTCCGGTGGCCGCAAGCACTGGCGGAACCGCGTGCCGACCACTCTTGACCGCGACGATCGGCTTCTTCCGCGCAACTCGACGGGCGATGCGGGAGAACTTTCGGGGGTTGCCGAAGCTCTCCAGGTAGAGAAGTACCACTTCGGTGGACTGGTCGGAATCCCAGTACTGCAGAAGGTCGTTGCCCGAGACATCCGCACGGTTACCGGCGGAAACGAAGGCGGACAATCCGATTCGGCTGCGCGCGGCTTCGTCGAGAATGGCGATGCCGAGCGCGCCGGACTGACAGAAGAAGCCTACGTTGCCTGCCACCGGCAAAACCGGCGCGAGCGTCGCATTCAACGAAATCGCCGGGTCGTTGTTCGCGACGCCCAGCGCATTCGGGCCGATGAGCCGCATTCCGTGGGCGCGGGCCGCGTGGACCAGTTTGCGTTCGGACGAGCGCCCGTCCGGACCACTCTCACTGAAGCCGGACGAGACGACCACCAGCGCTTTGACGCCCTTGTCGAGGCAGTCGTCGAGTACCGAATTGATCGATTCCGCAGGAACCGCCACGACAGCCAGGTCGACGTCGTCGGGGATGTCACGAACCGTCGGGTACGCCCGCACCCCGTGCACCGACCGATGCTCGGCATTGACGGGGTAAACAGGTCCGGTGAATCCGCCGCGCAGCAGGTTGGTCAACACCGCGTTGCCCACCTTGGCAGGGTCCGCCGATGCGCCGATCACGGCCACCGATCGTGGGCTGAGTACGTTACCCATGCTGCGTGCTTCGGCTGCCCGCTCCCGCGAATTACGTACCGAAACAAGCGCTTCCGTCGGGTCGATCGCAAATTCGAGTCGCAGCACACCGCCGTCGAACGAGCGACTCACCTGGTACCCGGCCTCACGGAAGACCGTCACCATGTTGCGGTTCTCGGAGAGGACTTCGGCGACGAACATCGTCAGGCCGTTCTCGGCCGCTGCTGCTGCCAGGTATTCGAGCAGGATCGGTCCGAGGCCGCGCCCCTGGTGTGCGTCGGCGACGACAAAGGCGACCTCGGCAGACTTGCCGTCCCCAACATCGAGGAGTCGCTCGTATCGTCCCACCGCAATGATCTCGTCGCCGAGCATCATCACGAACGCGACGCGATTGTGGTGGTCGACGGTCGTGAAATTCTTGACGTCGCGCGCCGACATCGTGGGGTACGGGCCGAAGTACCGCAGGTATCGCGTGCGCTCGGAGAGTTTGGCGTGGAATTCGACGAGCTTGTCCGCGTCCTCGGGAACGATGGGTCGCAGCGCCACAGCACCTCCGTCGGAGGCGAGGACGTCGACTACCCACGAATGCGGATAGGTGTGGGCGGGATCGGTCGCGGGAACCTCACCGCTCGTTCCGGCTCCTGCTGCTTCGGTATCGGACTGTTCAGTCACGGGGATCCTCCGGGTCGAGTCCGAGTAGCGGGAACGAAGCGCGGCGCGTCGCGATGATCGCCGAGTCGATGCGGGTGAGCGCACGGTCCACCGAGGCGACACCTGTCTCCGGTGTACCACCCGGGCCGTCCCACGGCGTGTAAGCGACATCGCCGCCGTCACCCATGGTCGGCGGGAGGTCGACGCTCGGCGCACGAAGTTTCGTCGAGTCCTTCCAGTCCTCGGGGACAGCTGTGTCGACGTCGATCTCGCGATCGAGCGCGGCCGCGATCAGGTGGGTCCAGGCTCTCGGCACGACGCGAACCAGTCCGTATCCCCCGCCGCCGACCGCCAGCCACCGTCCCTCGGAGTAGCGGTCGGCGAGGTCGCGCATCGCCAGGAACGCGGCACGCTGACCGTCGACGGTGAGGGCGAGGTCCGCGAGCGGGTCCTCGCGATGCGAATCCACCCCGCACTGGCTGATGATGATCTGCGGGCGGAAGGCTGCAATGGCACCCGGGACGACGGCGTGAAAAGCGCGCAGCCACAACGCGTCGACGGTCCCGGGCAGCACCGGGATGTTCACCGCTGTACCTTCGGCCGCGCCGTCGCCGACTTCGCTCGACCACCCGGTGTTGGGCCACAACGTTGCCGGATGCTGGTGCAGCGAGACCGTGAGTACTCGGGGGTCCCCGAGGAACGCATGTTGCACACCGTCGCCGTGGTGAGCGTCGACGTCGATGTAGGCGATGCGGTCGTAACCGTTGTCGAGCAGCCACGAAATCGCCACAGCCGCATCGTTGTAGACGCAGAATCCCGAAGCCCAATCGGCCATCGCATGGTGCATGCCGCCGCCGATGCTGACCGCGCGGCGCGTACGTCCCGAAGCGATTTCCTGCGCTGCGGCCAACGATCCGCCGGCAAGGATCGCACTCGCTTCGTGCATGTGCGGGAACACGGGGTTGTCCTCGGTACCCAACCCGTGGGGAACATCCTGGCCGCTCACACCGTTGTTCGCAGAGTTACCCGCGTCTTTGACCGCTGCAAGATATGCCGGTGTGTGGATTCGGAGGAGGTCGGCATCGGACGCGGCGCTCGGTTCGAGAAACTCGATGCCCTCGAGAAGTCCGAGGCTTCGCGAGAGCGCCATCGTGAGATCCAGACGGGTGGGATTCATCGGGTGATCGGCGCTCCACCGATAGCTCAGGTACTCCGGACTCCACACCACGACTCGATTCGCTCGAGACGCCGCGGGGTCCCCGTCAGATCTGATCGACGCGGTCATGGGATCACGCTACTTCCTTCTCGTTTCGTGCCGCACACCACACTCGTGGCCCGCTATGGAGACCGAGATCGAGTGACACGAATCCATTTCGAGCATGCGCTGGACTCGCCGCAGTGGAGGCGGCACCGGAACCACGAACTGAACGGTAGAATGATCAACTGACGAAGGGGTTGAGTGTGAAGGATCTAGTCGACACCACGGAGATGTATCTCCGGACGATCTACGACTTGGAAGAAGAGGGCGTAGTCCCACTCCGGGCGCGGATCGCCGAACGGCTCGAACAGAGCGGACCCACCGTCAGCCAGACAGTTGCGCGTATGGAGCGCGACGGCTTGCTGATGGTCGCCGGCGATCGACATCTGGAACTCACCGACAAGGGTCGCGATCTCGCGATCTCTGTCATGCGTAAGCACCGGTTGGCAGAGCGCCTGCTGGTGGACGTCATCGGTCTCAAATGGGAAGACGTACATGCCGAGGCATGCCGTTGGGAGCACGTGATGAGCGAGGAGGTCGAGCGTCGGCTCGTCGTCGTTTTGAACAACCCCACGACGTCGCCCTACGGCAACCCGATTCCGGGGTTGGACCAGTTGGGACTCGACGGCCCGGTTGCCACCACCGAAACGTTGGTGCGCCTGACCGATATTCCGCACGGCGCACAGACAGCTGTGGTCGTTCGGCGACTCGCCGAGCACGTGCAGTCCGATCCCGAGGTGATCGCGCAGCTGCGTGACGCCGGCGTCGTTCCCGACGCCAGGGTGACGGTCGAAACCCGTCCGGGCTCGGTGACCATCATCGTGCCGGGTCACAGCGGATTCGACCTGTCCGAGGAAATGGCTCACGCCGTTCAGGTCAAGCAGGTCTGAGGAAAGTAGTAGATGAAACTCCTGGTCACCGGCGGCGCCGGTTACGTCGGCAGTGTGTGCAGCACTGTGTTGCTCGAGCGTGGACACGAGGTTGTCGTCATCGACGACCTCTCCACCGGAAATGCCGACGCGGTGCCTGCCGGTGCCGAGTTCATCGAAGGGGACGTGGGGGCACTTGCCACCGAGGTCCTCGGTAGTGCGGGTTCACCGGTTTTCGACGGCGTGCTTCACTTCGCGGCGCAGTCGCTGGTCGGCGAATCGGTGCTGCACCCCGAAAAGTACTGGCGCGGAAACGTCGTCACGACCATCGAGTTGCTCGAGGCGATCCGTATCTCCGGTACTCCCCGCCTCGTGTTCTCCTCCACCGCCGCAACGTACGGCGAACCGGAGCAGTCCCCGATCGTGGAGACCGCTCCGACCCGCCCTACCAATCCGTACGGCGCGACAAAGCTCGCGATCGATCATGCGATCACCTCGTACTCGATCGCTCACGGCCTCGGCGCGACCAGCTTGCGCTACTTCAACGTCGCGGGCGCATACAAGTCCGCCGGCGAGAACCGGGTGATCGAAACCCACCTGATTCCGCTCGTCCTGCAGGTCGCGCTCGAGCAGCGAGACAAGATCTCGGTCTTCGGAACCGACTGGCCCACGCCGGACGGAACCGCAGTACGCGACTACATCCACGTGCTGGACCTCGCCGAAGCGCATCTCCTGGCTCTCGAATCCTCGATTCCCGGCGAGCACCGCATCTACAACCTCGGAAGTGGTGCGGGCTTCAGCGTGCGCGAGGTGATCGCTGCCTGTGCGCGGGTCACCGGCCTGCCGATCAACGTCGAAGACGCGTCACGACGCCTGGGTGATCCGGCCGTACTGATCGCGTCGAGCGACAAGGCGATTGCCGAGTTGGGTTGGACGCCCACGCGTACCGATCTCGATGTCATCGTCGCCGATGCATGGCAGTTCCTCCAGGATCTGGGCGACCGCTCGCACGCAGCTCGCTAGCCTCCACTCGGCAGTGCCGGCGGTAAGTCGCCGATTCCGAGCGATTCCCCGATGGACAATCCGACGGCCGCGAGGTCTCGGATCCCGTCGGGGCGCACGCCGGATTGAAGGGATAAATCCAGCAATCCGGCCAAGGTGTGTTCCGAATCGGCCGAAAGTGCGGCCGACAGTGCAACACCTGCCAGTGGACCGTCTCCGCGCACGTATGCGAAGAATCCGAGAAGTGTTGCCGGCCAGGATCGTTCGGGAGAAGGTACTTCATGAGTGAGTACGAGCCACAATTGCTCGGCGGCTGCCGCAACTGACGTGATCGCCAGACCCAACACCACGTCACGCACGTGAACATCCGTCAAAGCCACCATCAGATCTGCGCATTCCTGCGGGTCCGGGTAAGAGCCTGCCTCCGCACGGCGGACATGTTCCAACACCAGGTCGACCCGGCGCTGGACTGCGGCATCACCGCCTGATCCCCCGCCATACGCACTCGATTCTCTTCCGCTCGTGATCAGTCGCGCAATCGTCTCGTGATTGCGGCCGGCACCGTGTACCCAGTGGACCAGTTCCTCACGCGAACTGCGAATGACCCTCCCTCCCAACACCTGTGCCGCCGCGACCGGCGAGGATGCCGGGTCAGGCACGGTGCCACGGTGAATCGAACGCATGACGCTCGCCCATGGTCGACCGGATTCTATTGCGGCCGTGCATAATACGTCGGCCAGCTCGACACAGGTTCCGGCGAGTATGTCTTCGAATACCTCGGCCAGCTCGATGGTTTCGTCGAGAAGAGTTTCACCGGTCGAACGATCGGTGATCACCACGAGGACGACTGCACGCGCACCCTCCCCGTCACACACGGCGGCGAACTGCCGCAGCGCCGCACTCATCTGCCGCGCAGGCTTCCCCCCGGCGCTGGGAAAGTAGTCGTGTCGCATCACCGGGCCGAGCGTCGACGCGGAGTTGCCCATCAGCGACAGCGCAACAACAGAGTTGGACGGATGAAATCCCAGGAGTGCGGGTATTGCCGCGATCAATTCCCCTGGATCGGAGACGCGTTCGACACATCCGAGAAGGGCGGCAAGATCGTTGTCGGAGAATTCGAATTCTCCCGGAAGAGGTGATGTTGTCATGCACAGACCGTCGCTGATCACCCCGACCCGGCGCTCTGCTCGACCAGGGAAAACAGCTGCCTCGAAGTTATCTGTGGATTACCGCTTTTGTTGGGGACCGAGTACCGCGCCGCACCGAACAGTTCCGCTCCTTGTCGGACCTGTGTGCTGCGAAATCACTTACCTGCTTTGACCTTCTGTACCGCTGCCGTGAACGCTTGATCCAACGGTGCCGTCGACGGTGTCGCAGAACCGAACGTCATCAGTGTTGTCGCCACCCGTACGTCGCCGACCTGCGCGATCAAGGTCAGCATCGTCTGATCGCCGGCTGCGGCCTTGGGGGAAACGACTGTGCGGCGAAGTGACATCGTCTTGTCGGCATCAATCGGCGAGGGCGGAAGAATTTCCGTAGTCACAGTTGTGGTGACACCGTTCGCTGTAACGGTCATGGACGGGCACTGCCGAGTTTGCGCTTCCAACTCGCCCAGTGGTGCGTCGACCTTCGTGAGTTCGACCGAAATGGTCGCCCTCGTCGCGTTGTCGGTCCCGACCGCCATCACGGTCCCGTTCGGGCCGTAGTCCTGTTCCGGTGGCTCACATTCGGATGGATCGACGGTGGCACCGCGCGGGACGCCGACAAGATCCGGCGCTGCCATCGGAACAGCCTGCGGCGGCAGCACGACGGCATCGAACGGTGTGGGAAATTCGGCCGGAGTGAGAAGCAATTCCGACAACGATGCCGCTGTTTTCGGAGTAGAAGATTTGGGGGCCGATGTCTTGGGCGCGGCCGTCGTACTCGGCCCCTCGGAGCCGCTGTCGGTCGCACCGACTGTTGCGGGCGCGGAGTCCGGGACGGGTGCGCCTTGAACCGATCCGGAGCAGCCCGCGAGCAGTGCGGCGGCGGCCACGGCTGCAAACGAACATGCTGCCACTCGCCTGGACGATCGTGGACACACTCGCATGTAAGCCTCCGCACTCGACCTCGACCGATCCGGACAATTGACCGGTCCATTTCGGACAAATCGGCCGCGCCGACCTTGTGTTCCACTCTGCCATGCCCGAAGCCGCGCGCCGGACATCTGCCGAAGGCCCAGGCCAAGTGTCGAAAGATACCGCTCAGCTTCGCTCTCGGCGAACGCCCGTCTCGCCCGATCGGGAATGATCGGTCACCGACTCGGTGTTCTTACCGATGAACGTCTGATCCAGTGCTGTCGGGCACCTGACTCCGATGCTGTCGAGCGTGCGCCGATAGTGGACACTTGAGATCAAGACCGAAGAGCGAAGGGGACTGCGATGGACGAACAGTCGAGGATGTACGAGCTGGAATTCCCGGCGCCCCAACTGGCGGCTGCCGACGGCCAGGGACCGATCCTGATTCACGGACTCGAGGGTTACTCCGACGCAGGCCATGCCGTGAAACTGGCAACAACTCATCTGCGGGAAAGCCTGGAAACCGAACTTGTCGCGTCGTTTGCTGTCGACGAGCTGATCGACTACCGCTCGCGTCGACCGACGATGACTTTCAAGGCCGATCATTTCTCCGACTACGACGCACCGGCCCTCAATCTGTACGCATTGCGCGATACGACCGGCACGCCGTTTCTGCTGCTCGCCGGCATGGAACCGGATCTCAAGTGGGAGCGCTTCACCACGGCCGTTCGCTTGCTGTCCGAACAGCTCGGCGTACGTCGAACCATCGGCCTCAATGCCATTCCGATGGCGATTCCCCACACCCGGCCGCTGGGCGTGACAGCACATTCGACCAACAAGGACCTCATCCAGGACCATCAGCGCTGGTCCGGTGAACTGCAGGTTCCCGGTAGTGCGTCGTCCCTGCTCGAGCTTCGCATGTCTCAGCACGGCCACGAGGCGATGGGCTTCTCGGTTCACGTGCCCCACTACCTCGCGCAGACCGACTACCCGGGCGCAGCAGAGACTTTGCTCGAAAACGTTTCCGAGGTTTCGGATCTGGAACTTCCCCTGGCGGCTTTGGGTGAGGCCGCAGCACGCGTTCGGGAACAGGTTAACGAGCACATAGCCGGGAACGAAGAAGTTCAGACTGTAGTCCACGCTTTGGAGCGGCAATACGACACTTTTGTCGCCGCTCAGGAACAACAGTCGTCACTTCTGGCCGGCGAAGCCGACCTGCCCAGCGGCGACGAGATCGGCGCAGAGTTCGAAAAGTTCCTGGCCGAACAGGCCGGAAACGACGATTTCGGCTCAGCTGGAGACGCCGATCGGGGCGACAACTGACCAAAACGTGACGGGTGGAGCGCATAATTCGACATTGTGCGCATTCCGCAACCCCTCCGTTACCTGGGCTGTTGTTCAGGACACATCCGTCGGATAGCCTCGAACTCTGTGAGATTTTCGTTGACGGCTCAACAACTGGAGCAGACAGTCAACGTGGTCTCACGCTGAGCCAGGAGGCGACATGAGCAGACCACGGAACCGTCAGCTCCGACCGGTCCCCGACGAGGAACCGCGGATGATGTTCCGGACCATTCACGGCTACCGACGCGCATTTCGGATAGCCGGAGAGGGCCCGGCAGTACTGCTCCTGCACGGAATCGGCGACAACTCGTCGACGTGGACCGAGATCATTCCCCACCTCGCCAAGAAGTACACCGTCATCGCGCCTGACCTGTTGGGTCACGGCCGCTCCGACAAGCCGCGCGCCGACTATTCGGTAGCCGCGTACGCCAACGGCATGCGTGATCTTCTGTCGACGCTCGGTATCGAGCACGTCACCGTCATCGGGCATTCGCTCGGTGGCGGCGTAGCGATGCAGTTCTCGTACCAGTTCCCGCACATGGTCGATCGCCTCGTGCTGGTCTCGGCCGGTGGTGTCACCAAGGATGTTCACCCGCTGCTGCGGCTCATGTCCGTTCCGGTGGTCAACGAGGTCGTCAAACTGCTTCGGATTCCCGGCGCGATGCCGCTCGTCCGGATGGCCGGAAACCTTGCCGGAGTCGTCCACGGTTCGAATCTGCGCCCCGGCACCATGCTGCACGACACGCCGGACCTGATTCGAGTGCTCGCTGATCTCCCCGACCCCACTGCCTACGAGGCCTATCTTCGTACTCTGCGGGCAGTCGTGGACTGGCGCGGCCAGGTCGTCACGATGCTCGACCGCTGTTACCTGACCGAGAATCTGCCGGTTCAACTGATCTGGGGCGACGACGACTCCGTCATTCCCGTCTCCCACGCTCACCTCGCGCACGCGGCGATGCCGAACTCACGTCTCGAAATCTTCCGCGGCTCGGGACACTTCCCGTTCCGCGACGATCCGATGCGTTTCCTGCAGATCGTCGAAGATTTCCTTTCCAGCACAGCGCCGCTCGTCTTCGACGAGGCGCGCTGGCGTCACATGCTGATCTCCGGCGTCGGCGAGAACACCATCACCGGAACGTCGTCCACCCGCATGGCAGTGCTCGACGCCATGGGCTCGGACGAGCGAAGCGCAACCTGATCCGCGGTTGCGGCTAGCCTGTACGAGTGCTGCTGACGGAACTTCTCCCCGACAACGCGGATCCTGATTCCGTTTTCGACGCTTTCTCCTCGTGGACCCTCGAACGAGGTTTGACGCTCTATCCTGCCCAGGAAGAGGCCGTCATGGAGTTGGTCTCGGGTGCAAACGTGATCCTCGCGACGCCGACCGGGTCCGGCAAGTCGATGGTGGCGATCGGCGCGCATTTCTACGCGATGTCGCTCGGCAAGCGTACGTATTACACGGCGCCGATCAAGGCGCTGGTGAGCGAGAAGTTCTTTGCGCTCTGTGAGGTCTTCGGTGCCGAGAACGTCGGCATGATGACCGGCGACGCCGCCGTGAACTCGTCGGCGCCGATCATTTGTGCGACGGCCGAGATCGTCGCGAATCTTGCTCTACGCGAGGGCCCGAACTCCGATATCGGCCAGGTCGTGATGGACGAGTTCCACTTTTACTCCGAACCCGATCGCGGTTGGGCGTGGCAGGTTCCGCTCATCGAGTTGCCGCATGCGCAGTTCCTGTTAATGTCGGCAACTCTCGGCGAGGTCGACTTCTTCTCCGAGGATCTGACGCGCCGTACCGGCAAGCCCACCACGGTCGTCTCCGGTACGGAACGCCCCGTGCCCCTGATGTTCTCGTACGCGACCACACCGGTCGGCGAAACCATCGAAGATCTGGTCACCACCAACCAGTCCCCCGTCTACATCGTGCATTTCACGCAGGCCGCCGCGCTCGAACGCGCCCAGGCACTGACGAGCGTCAACTTCTGTTCAAAGGAAGAGAAGGAAGCGATCGCCGAGGCGCTGGGCGGTTTCCGCTTCACCACCGGTTTCGGAAAGACACTCTCCCGCCTGGTCCGGCACGGCATCGGCGTTCACCATGCCGGCATGTTGCCCAAGTATCGACGGCTCATCGAAGTCCTCGCGCAGGACGGACTTCTCAAGGTCATCTGCGGTACCGACACCCTCGGCGTCGGCATCAACGTCCCGATCCGCACGGTCCTGCTCACCGGTCTGGCCAAATACGACGGCGTCCGCACCCGCCATCTGAAAGCCCGCGAATTCCATCAGATCGCCGGCCGTGCGGGTCGTGCGGGCTACGACACCATGGGCACCGTCGTCGTCCAGGCACCCGAACACGAGGTGGAGAATCTGCGAGCCGTCGCCAAAGCCGGCGACGATCCGAAGAAGATCAAGAAGATTCAACGCAAGAAGGCTCCCGAGGGGTTTGTGTCCTGGAGCGAGGCGACGTTCGACCGTTTGGTCGCTGCATCGCCCGAGCCGTTGGTGTCGCGATTCTCGGTCAGCAACTCGATGCTGCTCAATGTCATTGCCCGACCGGGCAACTGCTTCGACGCGATGCGACATCTGTTGGAGGACAACCACGAATCGCGTCCGGCGCAACGAAAGCACATCCTCAAAGCGATCTCGCTGTATCGCGGATTGCTCAGCGCCGGTATCGTGGAACGCCTCGACGAACCGGACCAGTACGGCCGGATGGCTCGGCTGACGATGGACTTGCAGCGCGACTTCGCGCTCAACCAGCCGCTCTCACCATTCGCATTGGCGGCATTCGAGCTTCTCGACGTCGAATCCGACAGTTACGCACTCGATGTCGTCTCGATCATCGAATCGACGCTCGACGATCCGCGTCAGGTTCTGATGGCGCAGCAGCATTTCGCCCGCGGTGAAGCGGTGGCACAGATGAAGGCCGACGGCATCGAGTACGAGGAGCGCATGGAACTCCTCGAAGAGGTGACCTGGCCGAAACCGTTGTCGGACTTGCTGTTCCCGGCTTTCGAGATGTACCGCGGTGGCCATCCGTGGATCACCGAGTTCGCCCTCTCGCCCAAGTCCGTGGTACGCGACATGATCGAACGCGCCATGACGTTTGCCGAGTTGATCAGCCATTACGGACTCACCCGGTCCGAGGGTCTCGTCCTGCGCTACCTCGCCGACGCTTACCGCGCGCTGCGACAGACCGTCCCGACGGAAGCGCGCACCGAGGAACTCGAAGACATCATCGAGTGGTTGGGCGAGCTGATCCGCCAGGTCGACTCGAGCCTGCTCGACGAATGGGAGTCACTCACCGACCCCGGAGCCGAGGCAGACACGGAAGAGGTTGCGTTCGGCGCCGACATTCCCCGTCCCATCTCGGCGAACCCACGCGCATTTCGCGTCATGGTGCGCAATGCGATGTTCCGACGCATCGACCTCGCGTCGCGTCGGCAGTGGAACGAGCTGGAAAACCTCGAAGACGGTATCGACGCCGCCGAGTGGGAAGAGCAACTACTTCCGTACTTCGAGGAGTACGCAACTATCGGAACCGGGCCGTCAGCGCGCGGGCCGGCGCTCTTCCAGGTCACTGAAGAAGGCGAGTTCTGGCGGGTGCGGCAGGTGCTCGAGGATCCGGAGGGTGATCACGGCTGGGCGCTGCTCGCCGTTGTCGACATCCCGGAATCGGATGCTGCGGGCGAAATTGTGTTCGACGAGCTCAGCGTCGTAGAAGGCTAGCGCCTGTGCGCCTTTTCGGTAGTCGGCGCTACCGAAAAGGCGCACAGGGGCGTTAGCCCCTCTTTGCTTTTCGCGGCTGGTTGCGACGGGCTGCGTGCTTTTCCTTGATCCGAACGTTCTCGGCCCGCACGTCGGCCTGAACAGCGCGTTCCTTCTCGAGCCACTCGGGCTTCTCTTCGAGGAGAGCGGCGATCTGATCCGTGGTGAGTGCTTCTTCGACGCCACCGCGAGCGAGGCCGGCGATCGAAATGCCCAGCTTGGCGGCGATGACCGGGCGCGGGTGCGGTCCGGTGCGTCGCAGCTCCAGCAGCCACTCCGGCGGATCGGTCTGCAGAGCGGTCAGCTCGTCACGAGTCACGTCGCCTTCCTGGAACTGCGCAGGTGTTGCTTCCAGGTACACACCCAGCTTCTTGGCAGCCGTCGTCGGCTTCATCGTCTGGGGAGTTTTGTTCGACGTCATGCAACAAGAGTAACCAGCCGATACGGGTGCTTTTACCAAGGCGGTAGCCTTGCCTGGTGACAGACGCGGATAGTCAGGCAATTTTTCGACTCGCGTACGCCCCGGGGGTGACGCCCACCAAGTGGGTCCGGGTGTGGCACGAGCGACTCCCCGAGGTGCGTCTGGAGCTTGTTCAGTTCCCCGTTCTCGGACTCGAAGCGGCGCTTCGCGCAGGTGAAGCAGATGCAGGTTTGGTTCGCTTGCCGATCGACCGGACCGGTATCAACGCGATCTCCCTGTACGCGGAAACCCCAGTGGTGGTGGTACCGAAAGATCACGTATTCACCGCTGTCGAACAAATCTCCGTCGACGACTTGGCAGACGAAATAGTGCTCGATCCGCTCGACGACAGACTCGACTGGCCGACACGTCCAGGCAAGGCCGCCGCCGAAAGACCCGCGAGTATCGCCGATGCCATCGAATTGGTAGCCGCGGGCGTCGGCGTAGTCGTTGTTCCCCATTCGCTGGCGCGGTTCCACCATCGCAAGGACCTGACATTCCGTCCGGTGGACGGTGCACCCGAAGCTCCTGTGGCTTTGGCATGGTTGGAGTCCAAGACCACAGATCTGGTGGAGGAACTGATCGGCATCGTGCGTGGGCGCACGGCACAGAGTTCCCGCGGCCGGAACGGTGAGCCGGCCGAAAAGATCAAGGGCTCTGTCAAAGCAAAGATCGCGGCCCGCGAGCGTCGCGCAGAAGCTGCGAAGAACGGTCAGAAAGCAAAGGGCGCCGGCACCGCAAAGAACATTTCCGGCCGCAACGCCGGTTCCGGCAAAGCCAAGGCCGGTGGCAAATCGGGTAGCGGCAAGTCCGGCGGGACCAAGAGTTCGGGTGGCCGGTTCTCCGGAAAGCAGAAGGGCCGTTAGGGCTTTCACACAACCCCCTCGACCGCGAGGACGATGACGCACCCTTCGAGGTCGGGTCATCTGGCATGCTCTATCCTCGATTCACTGTGATCTCGCAGATGAATTCGGGGGGATTCGTTCATGGGTGTGGATACTTTTTCAGCTGATCCAGCCGAATTGGCAAGTGCTGCGGAGGGGCTGACGGCATCTGCCGAGGAACTCGGTGGATTCTCGGCTTCGGCGGCCGCTACCGCCGCATCGGCCGGAGCCGCCGGGTCGGCGTTCGCTGCAGCCATAGCCGACAACGTCGTCACCGTCGACGAACTCGGCCGCGCAATCGGAGCGGGGATCACTGCTACCCGCACGAAACTGGAAAACTCCGCACGAGAGTTCGCCCGGGTCGACATCGCCAACGGCGCACGGATCGAGGATTCGGGAGACGTGCGATGACACTGTCGATCTCGCAGATCCGATCCTGGAATCTGGACGCCCTCGACAACTATGCCGGCTCCCTGGGCCGCGGGCATGACGTATTCGACAGCAACGTCGACATCGCGCACCGAATCATGGACACCGCAACCAGCAATTGGAGCGGCAGCGCGGCGACTGCAGCGTGGGATTCGGCAACGCAGCAGCATGCCTTCGGGCGAGACGCCGTCGCGATAGTCGGGGACGCCGGGCGCTGTGTCGCAGCGCAATCGGCAAACCTCCGGTACGCCCGCGAAACACTGGTCAGCCGCGTCGACGACGCGAGCGCCGACGGTTTCACCGTCTCTGACGACGGTTCAGTCACCGCGACGCCCGCAACTCTGGCGAGCACGGATCCGCGCAAGGTAGAAGCCCGCCTCGAATATCACTCGTGGCGCATCGGCACGGCACTCACGGACGTCGACGAGACCGACGCGAGCGCCGGCAGAATCCTCAAGGAGATCACCGCCGCAGGCACCTCGCTCATCGACCGCAAGGCCGATTTCGGGATCCCCGATGCAGCGTCGACCACTCCTTCACATCACGTTCGGTTCGATGGTCAGGGAGCCCACGACTCCGACATTCTCGCGCAGTCCCCAGGCGCAACACCCGAGAGCGAGGCGGCCAAGCAACGGTTGATCGCCGCGACGACCTTCACTCCGGAACAACAAGCGCAACTTGCTGCCGGCGGGCCCGTGGTCGTCGACCCAGAACAACTCGCCTACCTACGTGAGTTCTACGCCGATACCGACCTCGACGAGCTGAAGGATATCGGTGCAGGAGCCGAAGGATTCCGCACGGTCAACTTCCCCGATGCGAATGTCCCCGCCGACGCGCGAATCACCAGCGCTCTCGCCTCGGGCATGTTCATCGTCTCCAATCCCAACGTCACCGACGGCAACGGCAACGGCAACATCGGCAACGGGGGCAGCCTCGACAACCTTCCGCCAGACGTCCGCAAAATCTTCAGCGACCCCGCGTACAGCTCGCAACTCCAACCCGGCGGGTACTCCACCACCGTGAACGTCAACCATTTCGACGATTCGAATGCCCTCACGGACATACTTCGAAATGCAGACCCGGCGACACAATCCGGCAGCGCTTTGAGTTCTGCACTGCTCGATCGCAGCGCAGATCTCGCCCCTCTCCAATCGCAAACTTCATCGAGCGCCCCGATGCGATTGGTCTTCGACGACGACGGCCGGCCCGTCAGCAACGATGAGCTCGACTCCAGCCTCACCAAAGCCCTCGACGTTGCCACTCGGGACATACCTTCGAACGCCAACTTCCTCACCACCCCCGCTCATCAGGACGACGTGGTGAATCTGTTCACCCGCGAATGGAACGATGACGGACGAGCCGTCAGCGGCCTCACCGATTGGATCGGGCCCGACGCCACCAACTCCAACCCAGCTGTTGCCGAACGGGCCGGCGCCTCTGCCCTTGCACTCGCCCACAATCTCGCCGACAACAAAGGTGCCTACCTCGACATCGCCGGCCTGGACAACAGATCCGTCGGAGAAGTGAATCCCGCGTTGACGCAAACCATCGGTTCCGCGGTGACCCCGTACATCGGGAATCTCGTCGGATTGGAACCCGATCAAACCGGTACCCTCGGTTTCGAAAATCTCGATGCCTACGACGACAGATTCGCCAATGCAAAATCGGTGATCGCGATCATCGACAGCGACCCCCACGCAGCCGCACGTTTCAATGCGAACATGCTCGGAGCCGCGGGCCAACTCCAAGGGACCTTCGTCGAAACCAGCATGAGCGGAGACCTCGCCGCGGGTTCTTCGCAATATGCAATATATGCGGGACGCGTCCAGGCACTGATGGACGGTGCTCTCGAGGAAGAAGCCCTCAACCGAACCGGTGACGCTGCGGCGGCGCAACAGGACATCATCAGCAGACGTGGGAAAACATACGACGAACTCGGTTGGCTGATTTCCGGCGGTGTTGCCATGATCCCAGGCTTCGGACCACCGACCAGCGTTGCAGTCAGCATGCTGGGAGTCGAACTCAAAGATCACGTCCTGGGCTCCCCGGTCGAAGTTCCTCCGGCACAACTCAACTTCACAGACCAGAGTTCGGCTTCGACGACCCTTCTCGATTACCGATTGGTTCAGGCACTCGACAACGCCTACGGGACTTCGGATTTCCGCGCCCTGAACGAATATCGTGTCGATGGTGATCCGAGCCGGCCACTCAGTCCATTGGACCCGGAATCCACGAGCACCAGCACAAGACTCGACGGTGCTCTACAAGACTATTTGAGATACCGCGGTTTCAATCGCGACACCTTCATGACCAATTTGAGGGACGGACTAGACGATGTCGGATAAGTTGCTCATCAATGCACGGCGCCGAAACAGCTACCGTGCAACGGTTCTCGCATTGACATTCATCCTCGGGCTCGGCATCGCAGGTTGCTCGCCGTCGGAAAGTGGCGAAACACTCACAGCCGCAACCACACCAGCAGCACCAAGTGTCTACACGCTGCCGAGCTACATGACCGACTACCGCAACCAATGGATCGCAGATCCCGGCACCGATCTCTTCAGTGAAGAAGGCACCGTCGTCCGAGCATTCGTAGAATCCGACAACATAGTCAACAGCAGCGGCGATACAGCACAGGCTTACCCCGGTTTCGCGCGAGCTACCGAAGACACCCGCGGAACGGTCTCGAGCGATCGCCGCTACGTGAGCGCTCCAGACGTACCACCCCGCACCTACCGAGGTACAAGTTTCAACCGAATACTGAGTATTCAAACAATCACCGCTGGGTATCCGGGCGATTCCACTGTCGTCGCCTACGTCTGTGCCGACGCCTACGACACCGACTTCGACGGCCGACAACCGGATTGGTTCCGACCAATGAGCGCCAGCTACGAGATACGGATGCACAACACGGCGCCCACTCCGACAGACGCCGCCTACCCCCGGTTCGAAGGACCGCGCGATGCCCCCGCAAGCGACATCTTCGGCGGCTGGGTCTTTGACCAATTCACCAGCTCCACCAGCAACCGCGAACACAAGGACGAGTGCTACGACTGGTTCGAGTCCCGTCACGACCAACGATATTCCAGATTGAGCACCGACTTCACCCCACCCCTCGTCCTCCCCAACTACCCCGGCTGGCCAGAAGGTGCGGCCCGGTAGGGGCCAGGGCAACGGTGCCGCGCCCAAATCTGACCAAGTCAGGACCTCAGCGGCGCTGCGGGACGCATGATGGAGTGATGACGGTTGAAAATTCTCACGCCATGGACGAACTTGTAGCAGCGCTCCCCGAGGGAGCCGTCCTGCTGGATCCGGACGTGACCGCGGGCTACCGCCAGGACTGGGCCGCCGACCCGGCCGCGGGCCACCCCGCTGCCGTGGTTCGCGCAACGTGCACTGAAGACATCCAAACCGTGATGCGATGGGCAACCGCCCACCGCGTTCCGGTGGTTCCCAGAGGCGCAGGCTCGGGCCTGTCCGGTGGATCCAGCGCCGTCGACGGTTGCATCGTTGTCAGCACCGAGCGAATGCGAAAGATCACGATCGACCCGGTCGCCCGGGTGGCGGTTACTCAGCCCGGCTTGATGAACGCCGAGGTCAAGAAAGCCGCCTCAGAGCACGGACTCTGGTACCCACCCGACCCGTCATCCTTCGAAATCTGTTCCATCGGGGGCAATGCAGCTACCAACGCCGGTGGGCTCTGCTGCGTCAAGTACGGAGTTACCACCGACTACGTTCTCGGACTTCGGGTCGTCCTGGCAGACGGGACAGCGGTCAGCCTCGGTGGCCCACTTCTCAAAGACGTTGCCGGACTCTCACTCACCAAACTGTTCGTGGGCAGTGAGGGCACTCTCGGCATCATCACGGAAATCACGTTGCGTCTGATTCCGGCACAGCCGCCCACATCGACCGTCGTGGCCTCGTTCGACTCGGTGCAAGAAGCTGCCGACGCAGTCTTGGCGATCACCAGCAACATGCGTCCGGCGATGCTCGAGTTCATGGATCATGCCAGCATCAATGCCGTCGAGGATTCGGTGCGCATGGGTCTGAACCGCAAGGCTCACGCATTGCTGCTCGCGCAGTCCGACGCACCCGGCGCGGCAGGCGTGCTGGAAATCGAGACCATCGTTCAGGCATGCGAAAACAACGGAGCCACCGAGGTATTCGCGACCGACGACCAGGCCGAAGGTGACGCGTTTGCGGCGGCTCGGCGAGCCGTGTTCCCCGCAGTGCTCGCGATGGGGAGTCTGCTTCTCGAAGACGTGGGCGTTCCCATGCGCGCACTCCCCCAGTTGGTGACCGGCGTCGAAGCCATCGCCGACGACCTCGACGTCCTGATCTGCACGGTCGCGCATGCCGGGGACGGAAACACACACCCGCTCATCGTGTTCGACCCCGCCGACCCGGATATGACGGAACGCGCACAGATCGCTTTCGGACGGGTGATGGATCTCGCCATTGCCCTCGGTGGCACGATCACCGGCGAACACGGGGTCGGCCGGCTCAAGCGCGACTGGCTGCCGTCCCAGTTGGGTGAAGACGTCATGGCCCTCAATCGCAAGGTCAAGGATGCCCTCGACCCGCTGGGAATACTCAATCCCGGAGCAGTGATCGCCGCAAAGTAACAAAACTCCTCGATTCCAACTTCCGGGACGCCGCGGAATCAATTCGCCGCGACTCAGAAGCCCTGTGGTGCAACGACTCGTGAAATCCGCCCAAGGCCCAGGCCGGCACTCCGTCGAACGCGCGAGTTTCTCTGGGCGGACGGGCACGTCCGATATCGCTGTTACCGGCGTCGCGCAGGGGTAGCCCGCCGACGAAACCACGCTGAAACCAACGGTTTTGGTTGCGCCATGACGAGAACGCAGCGGACTGGACTTCCACCGGTGGTGTAGTCGCTATGACGCACACCAACACAGTCACCGTGTACACCACTCATAGCGATCTAGGGTTCGCCAGTGCAATCGCTGCCGGAATCAGCGCCAGGACTGATTACGGGCCACACACCGCAGACATGAGTCTGCTAGAGCACCACACCAGCGATCACGGTAGAGCGCTTGTTCTCCTACCATTCGGGGGCGTCGATTGGCAGGTGAAGGAGCTCGCCGCACTCGAGGGATCGATCCTGGTCGGCGATCTCAGTGGCGGCCACTCCATGGTTCGGGGGCTCGCGGCGGGCGCCCACACCGCGCTCAACTCTCAACTACCGTTCGCATCGCTGCTCGATGAGCTGCAGGCCGCTCTCGACCCCAATTCCACTCAGACTGCACACGACAAGTCCGCTCTCGTACAACGCATCCGGTTGCGCACCGAAGAAACCGCACGAATCGGCAGTCTCACCGATCGCGAGTTCGAAATCGTGGGACTCCTCCACGGCGGTTCGAATATCGACTCGATTGCCCGAACCGCCCACATTGCCCCGACCACGGTTCGCGCCCACATCCGAAGCATCTTGCAGAAGCTGGGGGCGCACTCCCAGATAGAGGCCTGCGGGATGTTCCACCGCTCCGGTCACGACGCACGCAGACAACCACTGGAACTTCGGATCGGACGCTTCTAGCAGGAAGTGCCCCAGCCACTCATCGAGACGGGCGCTCATTGAGACGGACGCTCATCCCGATCGAGTTCGACCTTCGCAAAGATCGTCAATTTTGACGATTCGACGACGTCCCCGAACGTCGAACATTAGGTCCACCACGACACCGAAGCCTCGAGTGAACATCGAAAGGTGCATTCAATCAATGGAATACACACGCACAGTGCCGCGCCATCTCGTCCACAGACATGCTGTTGCCGAGGTTTTCTTGACGGACTACCGGCCCGAATCGAACTCGGGGTACCAGGTTGCTGTTCAACTCCCGGTCTCGCACCGGATATTCGACGCATCGAGCGAGCAACACGATCCGCTCGGGGTGGCAGAAGCATTTCGACAGGCAGTGGTGCTTCTCTGCCACACCCGATACGACATTCCACTGCACTACAAGTTCCTCATGGAAACATTCAGCTTCGAGATGTTGGATGCACTCGACGTGCAACCAGTAGCGGAGCCGTTGAGTTTCTCGATGACAGTGGACAACCTCACCCACCGCGACGGAGCGGTCTCGGGCGTCGATGTATCCGGAATCCTCCGAGAAGGCGCTCGGCACGTCGCCAAGTGCAACGCTGTCGCGCGAGGAGTCAGCCCCGAGGGATACCGCCGAATTCGGCGGGGACGCGAAGATCACCGCCAAAGCCAACGCATCCTTCCCACCGGAACCGCGGTGGTCGGATCGGACCGAGTCGGACGCTTAACCGATGGAGATGTGCTCATCAGCACTGATCCTGCTCGGCACACGATGTTCTGCTCTCCAGATCCGCGCAACCACTCCCTTTTCGACCACCCCGTCGACCACATCCCAGGAATGATCCTTTTCGAGGCCGCTCGACAAGCCGTGCGATACCGCATCGGCAACCCCGCAACAAGTATCGCCTCACTCTCGGCGGTCTTTCCAAGGTTCACCGAATGGGAAACGCCGTGCGAGGTGTCAACGACCCCCCTTGACACCTCAGGCCATGTGCACCGCGTTCGGTTCACTCAAGAACGGGAAACCACCGCGGAACTTGAACTTACAGTTGCGAACCAATGATGAGAGAGGGTGAACACGTTCTTTTCGTCGCGTCGTCCACGTCACACGCTCGGAGCTTCCCACTCTCGCGGTGCAAGCGACGCCAGCTGCATGACATGCGCCAACTTGTCCTCGCGGACGATAGTTGGCAACACCAAGTTCCACATCTGATTCAACCGCTCGTACAGGTCGGTTCGGCCCGTCAGCATTTCCGAGAGAATCTGCACTCCCGTGAACGATCCCACGACAAACCGAGCCAACGCGTCGATGTCGGTGCCCGGGACGATATCGCCGGCTTCGGCCGCTTGGGTTGCCACCTGCTTGATAGCCTCGATCCAGTCGAGGTACGGCTGTTCGATGGGACCCTGAATACTGCCGATCTCCATCGTCAAACGCATGCCACCTCGCGCGATGGGCTCGGTCACAAGCTGCCGAGCCATCTCCTGCGAGACGAGCACCAAGGTTTCGACCGCGATGTCGGAATGCGCAGCAACCCGCCGGGTACCCTCCATCGCCATACCGTGCTGGGCAGCAATGACCGCGTGCGCAAGCTCCTCCTTCGACGCGAAATGAAAATACATCGCGCCTTTGGACACACCCCCATGCTGCAAGATCGTGCCCAGACTGGCGGAGTACCCGAACTTCTCGAAGCTCTTCGCAGCACCCAAAATGACGGCCTGGCGCGTGAGGACCGCACGCTCCTGCATGATCAACCCAGCTCTCGTTGCCAACGGAATGTATCTCAACGATACGTCGAAAGGCCCGGCAGCAACGCTCTCGACACGGACACACCGTGACGACTTTGGTACTCGGGGCCACTGGTTTCATCGGCTCGGCGGTGATGAACCAGCTAATTTCCCGGGACGGAAACGCTGCAATCGGTTTCGTTCGCACGGAGAACGCAGCCGAACAACTCAGCCGCTACGGTATTGCCGCCGCGATCGGCGACATCAACGACAGCGCTTCTCTACGAGGTGCAATGAGTCAGGCGTCTACCGTCATCTGTTGCGTGTCGTACGTGGGCGACGACGAACAACAGTGCGTTCACGTCAACCAACACGGCATACGGAACGTTGCGTCGGTCGCCGCCGCCGTCGGCGTCGAACGGCTGCTCTACGTCAGCACCGCGGCCGTCTACGGGCCAGGCCCCTTTCGAGACTTGCCGGTCGACGGCGCACCTCTCAAACCACACTCACCTGCCAGTCGCACGCGCGCTCTCGCCGAGCAGTTCGTGCGCGACGCCGGAGGCCTGGTCATCCGGCCCCATCTTGTGTACGGAACCGGTGACAGATGGTTTCTGCCGACACTGACGCGAATTGTCTCTCGACTCGACTCGATCATCGACGACGGTAATGCGGTCCTGTCAGTAGTCGACGTAGACCTACTCGCGCGATCTATCCACACACTGTCGACAGAACAGCAATTTCGCTACGGCTCAACACTTCACGTCAACGAACCTGCCCCACGGACAGTCATCGACGTTCTCGAGCACCATGCGCGGGAGACCAACTGGACTCTGCCTCAGAACTCTATCCCCCGCGCCGACGCAGTGAACGCAGCTGCCCAGCTGGGTCTCGACATGCACCAGATAGACATGATCAGCCTCGATCACTGGTTCCGGTCGAGACTGTATTGATCCTGCGGCGTCTCCGGAGCCCAACCCGGAAAATATCGATCCGACTGGATCAAACAGAATCTGCCCCGGCGACAATCGCGGTGCGATCGAGGCACTTCTTACCCGGCGCAACAGATTTCACCAGCTCAGCCAGCTGGCGGAATCCTTCTGCTCGACCACTCGAAGAGCGGAACACGACGCCGATCGTGCGACCTGGAGCCGGCGACGCGAAGCGCGCCGTCGACAAATCCCCGCGTCGAACCTCCACTGCAACAGCAGATTCCGGGACCAAAGTCACCCCAAGTCCCCCGGCCACACACTGCACGACCGTTGCGAGGGAGGTCGCCCGCGTGTCACCGGCAAGAGGATGAGCGTCTACGGAACGGCACAGATCCAACGTCTGATCACGCAGGCAGTGGCCGTCGTCGAGCAAGAGCAACGGCAGCGCGTCGAGCACGTCCGCCGTGAGATCGACGCGTCCGGCCAAGGAATGATCGTTCGGCACGACCATCACAAAATCCTCTTCGTACACAGGAACTTCCACCAGGCCGGGTGTTCCGGCGGGTAACGCCAACACAGCGACATCGAGCGCTCCCGATCGCAGTGCATCAAGCAAGCGCGCCGTTTGATCCTCGACTATTTGCGGCGCCAACGACGGCAACTTCTCGCGTAGCTCGGGCAGCAACCCCGGAAGGATGTAGGGCGCAACGGTGGGGATCAGCCCGATGCGTAGCGGACCGGTCAGAGAGTCGCCGGAGCCGGCGGCGCTCGCGACAAATCCATCGGCAGCTTCGAGAATCTGCTTGGCCTGACCGAGTAGGCGCTGGCCGTCCGCGGTCACGAGCACGCGTCGGGTACTGCGCTCGATCAGTTTGACTCCCAACCCCGCCTCGAGAGCCGCCAGCGCCTGCGACAGTGTGGGTTGGCTCACACCGGAACGTGCTGCGGCAGTACCGAAGTGCCGATACTCCGCCACCGACACAAAGGCACGCAGCTGTGACAAGGAAGGTTGATAAGTCTGATCAGACATGCCTATCAGTGTAGTGCCACCCATCACCTTTACCTTTTGAACGGTTTGATGCAGAATGGACTCATACCAAAAAGCGCCGGTCACAACCTCGGCATTTCAGTCGAAACCGTCCGACCCGCTGACGGTGACAAACCCTCTCGATCCAGCACGTTCGGCCGTCACAATCCGAACAGCCAGATCGTGTGCGAAGAAATTCCTGTTCACGAGACACGTAGGAGAATGAGACACATGGCTCTGCTCACAATCGGCGACCAGTTCCCCGCTTACAACCTCACGGCTGTCATCGGCGGCGACCTGTCCAAGGTCGATGCCCAGCAGCCCGATGACTACTTCACCACCGTCACCAGTGACGACTACGCAGGCAAGTGGCGCATCGTCTTCTTCTGGCCCAAGGACTTCACCTTCGTGTGCCCCACCGAGATTGCTGCATTCGGCAAGCTCAACGAAGAGTTCGCAGACCGTGACGCTCAGGTCCTCGGCGCTTCCGTCGACAACGAGTTCGTGCACTTCCAGTGGCGCGCACAGCACGAGGAGCTCAAGACCCTCCCCTTCCCGATGCTCTCGGACCTCAAGCGCGAGCTTGCCGAGGCCACCGGCGTCCTCAACGCTGACGGCGTTGCAGACCGCGCGACGTTCATCGTCGACCCCAACAACGAGATCCAGTTCGTCTCCGTCACAGCCGGTTCCGTCGGCCGTAACGTCGACGAGGTTCTCCGCGTCCTCGACGCTCTCCAGAGCGACGAGCTGTGCGCATGCAACTGGAAGAAGGGCGACCCGACCATCAACGCCGGCGAGCTCCTGACTGCGAGCGTCTGAGTATGAGCGTCGAGAACCTCAAGAACTCGCTTCCCGAGTACGCGAAGGACCTCAAGCTCAACCTGAGTTCCATTGCGCGCACGACGGTCCTGAACGAGCAGCAGTTGTGGGGAACACTCCTCGCAACGGCCGCAGCCACCAAGTCTGCGTCCACGCTCAAGGAGATTGCATCCGAGGCTGCCGACAACCTGTCGGCAGAGGCGTACAACGCCGCTCTCGGCGCAGCGTCGATCATGGGCATGAACAACGTCTTCTACCGCACCAAGGGCTACCTCGACGGTAAGTACGACGATCTTCGTGCCGGCCTGCGGATGAACATCATCGGCAACCCGGGCGTCGACAAGGCCGACTTCGAATTGTGGTCGCTTGCAGTGTCCGCGATCAACGGCTGCAACCACTGCCTCGAAGCTCACGAGAACACCCTCCGCCAGGAAGGTGTCGACCGCGAGGTCATCTTCGAAGCAATCCGCGCCGGTTCCATCGTCGCGGGCGTCGCACAGGCTGTCGAAGCCAACGAAATCCTCTCTGCCGCACAGGTCTGATCCTCGTACCTGACTGCAGTTCGACGAGCCCTCCCCACCATGACGGTGGGGAGGGCTTTTCGCGCGCTAGGGTGGACCGATGGGTATCGAGGTGAGTGTGGTCCGGGTCTTCGCGGACGAAAACGGCAAGCACGGCAATCCGCTGGGAATCGTCGACGCATCCACGGTTGCAGAATCGGATCGACAAGCCGTTGCGAAGGAACTCGACTACAGCGAGACCATCTTCATCGACGTCCCGGAAGACGGCGCCTCGCGTGCCCGGGCTCAGATCTTCACTCCGGCAGCAGAACTCCCCTTCGCCGGGCACCCCACCGTCGGGGCGACGTGGTGGCTGAGCGAGCAGGGCCGTCGCGTGAGCGCCCTCGACGTTCCAGCCGGCAGGGTCGACGTCCGCCAATCCGGCGCTCTCACGTGGGTACGCGCCCGTGCCGAATTGGCACCGGAATTCGCGATCTACCCGATGGACACGGTCGACGAGGTCATCGGCGCCGATCCGTCCGACTACGAGGCGGATCATTCGTATCTGTGGGCCTGGCAGGACAAGCTCGAAGCTGCGATCCGCGCACGCATGTTCGCACCCGTGATGGGAATCGCCGAGGACGAGGCAACCGGATCCGCAGCTTTGCGCATCACGGACCGGCTGAGGAAATCACTCCTCATCACCCAGGGACGCGGATCGGTACTGCACACCACGTTCTCCCCGGAAGGGTGGCTCGAAGTCGGCGGACGTGTGGTTGCCGAGCCGTCACGAACCTTGTGAGTACCCGGCCGGATTACGTCCGGCTTCGAGATCGCCTGCGCTGAGCGACACCGAGATCTCGTCGCCGAGGGCAACTCCGGGTGCAAGCGGCAGTTGATCGCCGCTCCAGAACTTGCCCGGATCGAACCAGTTGATACGACGATTACCGACAAGCAGACCCATCGCCTCATAGGTTTTGGCAACAACTTCGGCGCAGTAAGCGCTTTCGACGGCCACCGCGGAGACGTCGGACTTCTTGCGCAGCTTCGGAATCCGGCCTCCGAACCAGCGTGAGGCGAGCTTGGCCGTGGACGGGAACGGCGTGCCGTCCAGTCGCGCGATCGTCTTCAGCAGAGCGTCTTCCTGCTCACGGGTGATCTCGTGGTCGAGCTGGCGCAACCATCCGCGCTGCCCGTACTTGGCGCCCCACACCTGAACCGCCGATCTCAGATCGTGCAGTTGGACACCACGCTGGAAGCGTCCGGTCCACATGTCCTGCAGCGAATGACCGAGTTCCGCATGCCACATCAGCGGCGGGAGGTCGTCGATCACCACCGACATTCCCACGTGATTGACCGGGCTGTTGGTCAGCGTCTGGATGGCTCGATCGGCCGTCGACTCTCCGCGGAAGATCCAGATGTCACCCGTGCGGGTCGCGGCGGCGGCCTCGTCGAGACTCACCTGCGAAAGCAATCGTCGGTCCATGCCTCTAGCGTAGAGGGATGAAACTCACGACTCCTCTGCGCGCCTCGCACGTATGGAAACTGGTCGGCCTCGCCGGTGCCATGGGCATTGCCGCAACCGGGGTCCTCGTTGCGCGCGGCGAACGCCAGCGTCGGGCCTACTCTCCGGACGAGATTCGCTCGGTGCTACACGAGCGCTACACCCAGGCATACGCCAAGCAGTCGGAGCAAGAGGTTCTGGAACTGGAACCTGCGCCCAACGCAGTGCGGCGCCGAATCGAGAAACTCTTTCGGCGCCGCAGCTGACATCAGCCGAGGGCTGCGAGGATCCCCGCGGCCATCTCCGCGACCTGATCGTCGGTCATCACAAACGTCGGCGAAATCTGCATCGCACCCTGACCCGCAGCGCGACCCGAAATACCATGCTCGCGAAGCGTCTTCACAAACGGCAATGCCTCCGCCGGATCAGCCAACTGCACAGCCGCGACCGCACCGAGCCCACTACGAACCTCCGCCACCCGCGGATGCTCGGCCAGCGGCTGCAGATGCGTATGCAACGACGCCTCCAAACGCTTCGACTCCCCAAGCAGATTCTCACGCTCGAGAATGTCGAGGTTCGCCATCGCCGCCGCAGCAGCACCGGCATGCCCGCCGTAGGTGTACCCATGGCGCCACCACGAACCGGCATAGAACGGCTCCGCCACCCGCGGCGCGATGAACACCGCACCCATCGGAACGTAACCCGAAGTCAAACCCTTTGCCGTGGTCATCATGTCAGGCTGCAAATCGAAACGAGTGGACGCGAACCACTCACCACCGATCCGGCCGAAACCGGTCACGACCTCGTCGACGACAAAGAGGATGTCGTGCTCACGGCAGATGTCACGCACCTCGGCCAGATACCCCTCCGGCGGAAGATACACCCCACCCGCACCGATGATCGGCTCCGCGAAGAACGCAGCGATCTTGTTCGCACCGGTCTTCTCGATCAACTCGAGCAGGCTCTTCGCATCGTCCCAGCCGACGGTCGCCGCATCCGCCATCAGCTCGCCGTAACCCTCGCGGTTCACCGGAATACCGGCCAAAGCCGTTCCCGCAACGTGCATTCCGTGGTACGCCTTCTGGCGTCCGACGATGATCGTCTTCTCCGGCTGCCCCACCTCGTGCCAGTACCGGCGAGCCAGCTTCGCCGCAGTGTCCACCGAATCCGAACCACCCGAAGTGAAGAAGATCTTGCTCCCGGCAACCGGCGCGATGGCCGCCAAACGCTCCGCCAACACCTGCGTGGTCTCGGGAACAAAATCACCGAAGTTGGAGAAATGAGCGATCTTCGACAACTGAGCCGCCACCGCATCCGCGATCTCGGTGCGCCCGTGCCCGACATTGGTGAACCACAGGCCCGCCGTCGCATCCAGATACCGCGTGCCCTCGGAATCCCAGATGTACGCGCCCTCACCGCGTGAGACGACAAACGCGCCGTTCTTCTCCACAGCGCCCATGTCCGCGAACCCGTGCCACAATGCCGAAGCCATCATTGTCCCCTTCGAATACAAACGATGCTGGTGTGCAAACGATGTGCTGCGACTATATCGACACCGGAAATCCGCGCACGACGGCGCTCGCCCGGCACCGGCTTTCACGGGCGAACACGTAATCTGTCGACCATGACTTTTGCCGACAATCTTGCAGCACTGCCCGCCATCGATCATCTGGCCGCCATCGAGGTACTCGACGCCGACGGAAACGTCATCGACACTGTGGAGAACAAGCCCGGAAAGTCCGGCTCGGTCAAGGTGTACAACCATCTCGCTGCGGTCTACGGCGCACTGACACCCGAAGCCGCGACAGCAGGACTGACGATCTTCGCCGAACACACCGAGGACGCGCGAGCGAACCCGGGCAAGCACCCGAACATCGACCGACTCGATCAGGTGATCTCCACCGGAAACGGGCTAGGACTGCGGGGCGTTCCGGCCGCGTAGCCCGGCACCCAACCGTCCGACGGCATTGACTGCCAACGCCATCAGGGCCATCGCGATGGCCAGCACGACAAACCCGATGAACAGGGCCAGATAGCCCTGGTGGCGCGGATCCATGAACGGGTAGGGATACCAGTCGACGATCGAGCCTCGGATCAACGTGTACACGCCGTACACGACCGGGAACAGCAACCACTGCAGTGAACGTGCTTCGGAGATCCTGTGCCTCGAGGCGAAGAACACCCAGTCGAGCAGCATGACCAGCGGAAGAATCCGATGCAGTGCCGAGTTGATCCAGGCATCGTTCAAATTGACGTCGATATCCGCCAGGAGCACGGCGTAGATGATCCCGGTGATCACCATGTACAGCGTCACCGCCCCTCGGATCGACTGCCACGCCTGCGATTGTGGATCTCGAATTGCACCGACCAGCAACACCATCACCGCAAGAATGTTGCTCTCGATGGTGAAGTAGCTCAGATAGTTCGACAGAGACAGATCAGTCGCGTCGCGGATCGGGATCCACAGCAACGCGGCGAGTCCGAACACCGCGAACAACAGTCTCAGGACTCGCACGGCGATCGGCGTCGACAAGACAGGCACCGATGACTCATTTGCGGTATTTGTCGTCACTGGTCGATATTTGCACATCAGCACGATCTGCGAGCGGTAGTTGTCAATGCGTTCGATAGGCTGTCATCAGCATGTCTACAACACCACCGGCCCCGCTCTCCCCCAAGCGGAGTGACCTGAAGAGCGCACTGGCGCAGGTCTCACTCCGCGACGAGAGTCGACTCCGTCGCAAACTCGACCGTGCCCGCACACCCGACGCTCTGGTGGCGCTGGCCGAAGAAATAAATGCCGCACGCACTCGATTGACGAACCGCGCCGCGAACGTCCCCGCGATCTCGTACCCCGAAGCACTGCCCGTCAGTCAGCGCAAAGACGATATAGCCACCGCGATCTCGGAGAATCAAGTTGTCATCGTCGCCGGCGAGACCGGCTCGGGTAAGACAACTCAGATCCCCAAGATCTGTCTCGAACTCGGGCGCGGCGTCCGCGGCCTGATCGGACACACGCAGCCTCGCCGGTTGGCTGCACGCACCGTGGCCGAACGTATCGCCGAAGAACTCGACACCGAGCTGGGCGACGCCGTCGGATACACGGTGCGATTCACCGACCAGGTGTCGGACCGCACCTACGTCAAGCTCATGACCGACGGCATTCTCCTCGCCGAGATTCAGCGCGACCGCATGCTCCGACGCTACGACACGCTGATCATCGACGAAGCGCACGAACGCAGCCTCAACATCGACTTCATCCTCGGTTACCTGGCGCAGCTGCTCCCCCGCCGACCCGATCTCAAAGTGATCATCACGTCGGCGACCATCGATCCCGAACGCTTCGCCAAGCACTTCGCCGTCGACGGTAAGCCTGCGCCGATCGTCGAGGTCTCGGGACGAACCTTCCCCGTCGAGATGCGTTACCGGCCACTGACCGTCGAATCCGGCGACATCACCTTCGACCGCGATCCCGTCGACGCGGTCTGTGAGGCTGTCGACGAACTGAGCTCGGAGGGCGAAGGCGACATCTTGGTCTTCCTTTCCGGCGAACGCGAAATTCGCGACACCGCAGACGCTTTGCGTGACCGGCGTCTTCGCAACACCGAAATCGTCCCGCTGTACGCGCGGTTGTCTGCTGCCGAGCAACACAAGGTGTTCTCGCCGCACACCGGCCGACGCGTCGTCCTTGCCACCAACGTGGCAGAGACCTCACTGACCGTGCCCGGCATTCGCTACGTCGTCGATCCGGGAACCGCGCGCATCTCTCGATATTCGGTGCGCACCAAGGTTCAACGATTGCCGATCGAGCCCATTTCGCAGGCGTCAGCTCGTCAGCGTTCCGGACGTTGCGGCCGCGTCGCCGAAGGAATCTGCATCCGCCTCTACTCCGAGGAGGACTTCGAGTCACGGCCGGCGTTCACCGAGCCCGAGATCCTGCGGACCAATCTCGCATCGGTCATCTTGCAGATGACGGCCCTCGGTCTGGGCGACATCGCTGCCTTCCCCTTCGTCGAGCCGCCGGACCAGCGCGCCGTCAAGGACGGAATCGGACTCCTCGAAGAACTCGGCGCCATTGCGCGAGGTTCCGAGGCCAGCCACCCCGAACTGACGCCGGTCGGCCGCGAATTGGCCCAGATTCCGGTAGATCCGCGAATGGCACGAATGCTGGTGGAAGCCAAGAACAACGGGTGCCTTCACGAAACCCTCGTCATCGTCGCGGCGTTGTCCATCCAGGACGTTCGCGAGCGGCCCGCCGAGTTCCAGCAGGCCGCCGATGAAAAGCACGCCCGCTTCAACGTCGAGAACTCCGACTTCCTGGCCTACCTGAAACTGTGGGACTACTTACGTGAACAGCGTAACGATCTGTCCTCCAACCAGTTTCGCAAGATGTGCCGGAACGAGTTCCTGCACTGGCTCCGTATCCGCGAATGGCAGGATCTGCACGGGCAGCTGCGGCAGATCACCCGCGGTCTCGGCTGGACCGTGGGCGACACCCCCGCAAGCGAGAACGCAATCCATCAGTCACTGCTCGCCGGATTGCTCTCGCACATCGGGTTGCGCGAAGGTGAGAAGCGGGACTATCTCGGCGCGAGGGGCAGCCACTTCGCGATCTTCCCCGGATCCGGATTGTTCAAGAAGCCACCACGCTGGGTCATGGCCGCCGAACTCGTGGAAACGTCGAGGCTGTGGGCGCGCATGTCCGCGCGTATCGAACCGGAATGGGCCGAAAAGCTCGCCCCGCACCTGGTGAAACGCACCTATTCCGAACCGCACTGGTCCTCCAAGCGCGGCTCCGCGATGGCATACGAGCGGGTCACTCTCTACGGCGTTCCGCTGGTGACCGGCCGCGCAGTGACGTACTCGCGAATCGATCCCGAGGCCTCACGCGATCTCTTCATCCGCCATGCGCTCGTGCAGGGCGAGTGGCAGACGAACCACAAGTTCTTCCACGAGAACCGCGCACTCCTCGACAACGTCGAGGAGCTCGAGAACCGTGCGCGCCGCCGCGACATCCTCGTCGACGACGAGACTCTCTACGAGTTCTACGACGAACGCATCGGCCAGGAAGCCGTATCCGCCAAGCATTTCGACCAGTGGTGGAAGTCCGAGCGGCGCAAGAATCCGAGTCTGCTGACCTTCACCCCGGAAACCGTGGTCAACTCCGACGCGGCTGCCGTACTGGGTGGGGAGTACCCGGACGCCTGGCGCCAGGGCGACATGCAGTTCCCGCTGACTTACCAATTCGAGCCGGGCAAGGACGACGACGGCGTCAGCGCACACATCCCGGTCGGCCTACTTGCGCAGCTTCAGCCGGTCGGCTTCGACTGGTTGGTCCCCGGTATGCGCGTCGATCTGGTTACTGCTCTGATCAAGACGCTGCCCAAGAACATTCGACGCGCCGTCGTGCCGGCACCCGACTACGCCGCCGCAGCGTTGGCAGCAGTCAAACCTCGATCCGAGCCGTTGATGACCGCAATGGCCCGCGAACTCTCGCATTTGGGCGGAATTCAGATCGGCGCCAAGGACTTCGATCCGGCCGCGCTGCCCGATCACCTCAAGATGACGTTTGTCGTCGAGGACGAATCAGGCAAGGTCCTCGCGAAGGGCAAGGATCTGGCGCAGCTACGACGCACGCTCGCACCGCGCGTGCAGAAGGAAGTGGCCAAGGCGGCCACCGGAACCGAACGAGCAGCCGCTGCCGTCTGGACGTCCGAGACACTCGGCGCATTGGAGCCGACCATCACCCGTTCCATCGGTGGACAGCAGGTGACGGGCTACCCAGCGCTAGTGCCGGAAAACGGCGGAGTAGCCGTCCGTGTCCTGAGTACGCCGGCTGCGCAGGCGCAGGCGATGAGGGAGGGAACGCGAGCGCTCCTTCTGGCGGCCGTTCCCACCCAACTCAAGGCAGTGACCGCCGGCTTGTCGAACACTCAGCGTCTGGCGCTTGGCCAGAATCCAGACGGCGGATTGGAGGCCCTCGTCGACGATTGCCGAGTGGCAGCTGCCAACGAAGTGATTGCGGCCCACGGTGGACCGGTACGCACACCTGAGGCGTTCGAAGCCCTGGTGAAGATCGCACGCTCCGAACTGGCAGGACGCGTCTCCGCGATCCTGCGCATGATTGTCCCGATCCTCGAACAAGCACACCAACTGAGCGTCGTCCTCGACCGCTCCCGCGGCGAGGCAGCCGACGACGTCCGAGAACAGTTGACCTCACTGTTGTTTCCGGGATTCGTCGCGGAATTGGGCTCAGCGCGCCTACGCGATTTGCCGCGATATCTTGCCGCAGCGAAATTCCGACTCGAAGCTCTGCCTGCAAGCGCACAACGAGATCAGCAGGCGATGGATGTCCTCGACCGGGTGTACGCAGCGTACGACCGGTTGTTGGGTTCGTTGCCCGAAGAGCGTCGCACTGCTCGAGATGTCGACGCGATCAGCTGGATGATCGAGGAACTGCGCGTGAGCCTGTTTGCGCAGTCCCTCGGTACACCCACACCGATTTCCGAAAAGCGAGTCCTGAAAGCTATCGAAGCGATCAAGCGATGATGCTCAGCGTGATCGGTGAGATTGCGCGATCAGTAGATTGTCTGAATGTTGACGTTGGTGAGGAAACCACCAAAGGTGGCAACAGTATTGGCGAACCCGAGGGTCACCAGGCTGTTCACGACTCCGAGGACTGCAACTAAGTTCATAACGCCTCCGTGAAGATCCGAGATGCGGACGAACGTACCCGGTAGACACTAAGCGAATAACATGCCCGATTTGTTCGTTTGTTCGCTTTGTGTTCTCAGCGTTATCTAATACCGCTTTGTGCTCTCAGCGTTACCTGAGGCGAAGACCTCAATCGACGGAAACGGTCTCGGCACCGGGAGCCTTGTCGGCGGCACGGGTCTCGGCATGCTCGCGCATGTCCGTGATCTCACGTTCGAAATCCGCGGCAGAGCTGAAGGATTTGTACACCGATGCAAACCGCAGGTACGCAACCTCGTCGAGATTTCGAAGCGGATCGAGAATCGCGAGGCCTACCTCGTTGCTGGGAATTTCGGCAGAACCCGAAGCACGCACGGCGTCTTCCACCTGCTGCGCCAGCAAATTCAGCGAATCGTTGTCCACTTGGCGACCCTGGCATGCGCGCCGCACACCTTTGACAACCTTTTCCCGACTGAACGGCTCCGTCACGCCGCTACGCTTCACGACCGAAAGCACTGCCGTCTCGACCGTAGTGAATCGACGTCCACACTCGGGGCACGAACGGCGCCGCCTGATCGCCTGGCCCTCGTCGGCCTCGCGCGAATCGACCACTCGGGAATCAGGGTGCCGGCAGAACGGGCAATGCATCGGGGTTCCTTCGTTGTCGCCGAAATGGCCGCAACTCAGATTCGCTACCGACTGCAAATCCTCCGACGATTTACAGAGCAGATCCACGTACTCAACGCGACCACCCGAGGTGGTGGGACTGTCAACTGGACAGCTTACTCGCTGCGAACGGACTGCTCTCACGCTCGGTACGCTCCCGCCTGCTACGGGTATGGGTCAGCGACCCGAGGCCGGCACGATCAGCGTCTGCCCCACGGCCAGTCCGGAACTCGACATCGCGTTGAGATCCATGATCTGCTCGATCACGGAGCCGACAGCCTGGCCAGGCGCAACCTTGGCAGCAATATCACTGAGGGATTCACCCGCAGCGACGCGAACCACATCGGTCGCTCCGTTTGTCGCAGCAACATCACCACTGGACAAAGCGCCGATCCCGACCAGCGCCAAAACGGCCATCGCAGTGAACACGGCGCCCAGGAACATCGTCTTCCAACTGACGTCCTCGGCCTGCACTTCGTGCTCGACCCGCGAGACACCGACCCTGTTTCGGTGCGCGAAACTGCCTCCGTACGGGCGTGACGAATCTTGCTCGCTGTCCCATCGGCGAGGAGATTCACGCAACGAACGCGAACCTGACGTTCCGCCTGTGACGGGGAAACGACGAACAACGGCCACCCGCGGTTCGTCTTCGACATGCCTGGGCACACCCCGCATTTCGGCGGTGCCGCGCCTTTCGAAAGCCGCATCATCAGCATCGGGCCCGTAGAACGACGGGTGATACTTCAACGCCGACGTGCCGTCGAAACCGATCCCATCGTCGAAAACCCTGTTGCCTTTAACTGCTGCGTTACCCATCGTGACCTCCGCTGGTCGACACCGATCGATGTGTTCGATCATGCGTTCGATGGAACGCATGTTCGAATTTCTACCACGCTTGGCCGACAATGTCTCTACTTCGAACGACACGAATCGAACAGATGTTTGAAAACGCGAGCAAATCCGGCTAGATTCGTGTCAGACCACACAGCGGGAATTGCGAAAGCCTCCGTGTTTGTCGACAGCTCGAATGTTGGCAGGGGGCACCGACAAGTTTCCGCGCGATACGCACCACACGATTTACGCCAGACGCTTTTACAGACATGCCATTTCTTCAGACACGCCCTTTCTTCAGACACGCACTTTCTCTAGACACGGAGGCAACAGGCCATGAAGGACGATCGCTCCAGCAGTGCCGCGGAGGCAGGAGCTTCTGCAGTTCCGTCTCCGTCGAGCGAGACCCTCACCGAGCGCCAGCGGCGCGTTCTCGAAGTGATCCGCGATTCCGTGACCGAGCGCGGTTACCCGCCCAGCATTCGCGAGATCGGTGATGCAGTGGGGCTCACCTCCACCTCGTCGGTCGCACATCAGCTGCGGACGTTGGAGCGCAAGGGCTTCCTTCGGCGCGATCCCAATCGGCCTCGCGCCGTCGATGTTCGGGGTCTCGACGAGGTTGCTGCCGATACCGCCATTGCGTCGGTGTCGAAGCATTCCGGCGAGTACAACAGCGCCGACCCACTACCCGAGCCGGCGTTCGTCCCCATCCTGGGCCGCATCGCCGCCGGCGGACCGATCCTCGCCGAGGAAGCCGTGGAGGACGTGTTCCCACTCCCCCGTGAGCTCGTCGGCCAGGGTTCGCTTTTCATGCTCAAGGTTGTCGGCGAGTCGATGATCGATGCAGCGATCTGCGATGGCGACTGGGTTGTCGTCCGCCAGCAGAACGTGGCGGAGAACGGTGACATCGTGGCCGCCATGATCGACGGTGAAGCCACCGTCAAGACGTTCAAGCGCACGAAGAAGGAGGTGTGGCTGATGCCGCACAATGAACTCTTCGAACCGATTCCCGGCAACAACGCTGTCATCCTGGGCAAGGTTGTCACCGTCATGCGGAAGATCTGAGTTCGCTCGCACCCCCGATCGAAAAACTCTGGGCCCCGACATTTGTCGGGGCCCAGAGTTTTTGGTGAAGATCAGCGACGCATGATCGGAATCAGAGATTCAGCGAACGCCCGATGATCTCCTTCATGATCTCGGTCGTGCCACCGTAGATGGTCTGCACACGAGAGTCCATGTACGCCTTGGCAACCGGGTATTCCTTCATGTAGCCGTAGCCTCCGTGCAGCTGGAGACAGCGGTCGATCAGCTTGACCTGAGCTTCGGTGGTCCACCACTTCGCCATCGCAGCTTCCTGCACGGTCAGCTTCTCGGCATTGAGTTGCTCGATGAACTTGTCCACCAGGATGCGTACCGCGGTGGTCTCCGTTGCCAGTTCGGCCAGTACGAATCGGGTGTTCTGGAAGCTGCCGATCGACTTGCCGAATGCCTTGCGGTCGCGGCAGTACTGGATCGTGCTCTCGAGAACCGATTCCATTGCGGCAGCGGCAACAACTGCGATCGAGAGTCGTTCCTGGGGAAGGTTCTTCATCAAGTAGAAGAAGCCCATTCCCTCTTCGCCCAGCAAGTTGGCGGCGGGAACGCGCACGTCGGTGAAGCTGAGTTCGGCAGTGTCCTGAGCCTTCATGCCGATCTTGTCGAGGTTGCGTCCACGCTCGAAGCCCGGCATGTCCCGCTCGACGACGAGCAGGCTGAAGCCCTGCGCTCCCTTGTCCGGGTCGGTACAGGCGACGACGATGATGATGTCGGCGTTGATGCCGTTGGTGATGAAGGTCTTCGAGCCGTTGAGAACCCAGTGGTCCCCGTCGCGAACCGCTTTGGTCTTGATGCCCTGCAGGTCGCTACCGGTACCCGGTTCGGTCATCGCGATCGCGGAAATCAGCTCGCCCGACGCGAATCCGGGCAGCCAACGCTGCTTCTGCTCGTCATTGCTCAGGTCGAGGAGGTATGGCGCCACCACGTCGTTGTGCAGTGTGAAGCCGATACCACTGAAGCCACCCTTGGTGGTTTCCTCGGTGATGATCGCGTTGTAGCGGAAATCCTTGACGCCGCCGCCGCCGAATTCCTCGGGTACCGCGGTTCCCAGGAAGCCCTGCTTTCCGGCCTCGACCCAGACATCACGATCGACGATGTTCTGTTCTTCCCACTTCTCGTGGTTCGGTGCAACGTGCTGTGCCAAGAACTTCTGGTACGACTCCCGGAAGAGTTCATGTTCCGGTTCGAACAGGGTGCGCTCCACGCCGACTCCTTGCAATTCGATATACGGCACTTCAGTGATGTACCCGGTGGGGATGATGTACCCGGTCGGGATGTTTACGCTGAGACCGGGCACGCCGAAGTTAGCGGGCCCACGTCACTGCCTCCGACGGTAGAACCTGTTGCGATACCCGTCGATGACCCGAACGATCACGATTCGTGACTGTAGCGGTTATCTGTTACTCGAAGTACGGAATTTGGCGAGATACCGCATGATCGGGTACGCGACAAGGATGCCGATCGACCCCCAGGCGATGCCGCCCAGCTCGACCGAACCAATGGTCAACGTCAAGTTTCCGATGCCGGCGACCAGCGCAGCCGCAGCGACCGTCAGGTTGACCGGATCGGTGAAGTCGACCTTCGCGTCCATCCAGATACGCACACCGAGAATGCCGATGAGGCCGTAGAGAACCATCGTCGCGCCGCCGATGACCCCGTTCGGAACCGTGAAGACCAGCGCACCGAACTTGGGCGAGAATGCCAGGATCACGGCGGTGGCGGCGGCTACCCAGTACGCAGCGGTCGAGTACACCCGGGTCGCTGCCATCACGCCGATGTTCTCGGCATACGTGGTGGTTCCGGAGCCACCACCGGCACCTGCCAAGGTAGTGGCGAGGCCGTCTGCAAAGAGTGCGTTGCCGGCCAGGTCGTCGAGCGACTTACCTGTCATGGCGGACACTGCCTTGACGTGTCCGACGTTTTCGGCGACCAGAACGATCACCACGGGCAGCGCGAGCACGATCACCGACCAGTCGAACGACGGTCCGTGCAGACTCGGCAGCCCGAACCAGTCCGCATCACGCAGAGCCGACACTCGTTCACTGTCGAGTCCGCCGACGACCGCGGCGAAGACCCAGCCGATCACTACGCCGACCAGAATGCCCAACCGGCCGAGCAGACCGGGCCCCACGACCGTGACGAGCAGGATCGCAAAGAGCGTCACCGTGGCGATCAACGGCTGCGATTCGAAGGAACCGGCCGCAGTCGGAGCGAGGTTGAGACCGATCAGCGCGACGACGGCACCCGTCACCACCGGTGGCATGACCGCGTCGATGACCCGACCGCCGATCAGACGTACGGCGACGCCGATCAACATCAACACGATGCCGACAGCCATGACGGCGCCGAGCTGTGCCGCCGGCCCCGATCCTGCCGACGCTGTCAGTGGGGCGATGAACGCGAACGACGAACCGAGGTAGCTGGGGATCCGGCCCCGGGTGATGAGTAGGAACAGCGCGGTGCCGATACCCGAGAACAACAGCGTCGTGGTGACGGGGAAGCCCGTGATGGTCGGAACGAGCAGTGTCGCTCCGAACATCGCGATGACGTGCTGCATCCCGATCCCGATGGTGCGCGGCCAACTCAGTCGTTCATCCGGCGCCACGACGGCGCCGTCGGCGATCCGCTTGCCGTCGCCATGGACAGTCCAGCCGATTCCGCCGGCCCCGGTCATTGTTTCTCGTTCGATCACAGGTCGAAATACTAGAGGTCAGGCACTCGCTCGCCGACCGAGACCGACGAAACCGCTTCAGCTGATTGCGTCAGCCGCCGCTTTGCGTGCCGCCACCGGATCACCGGTTGCCAGCACCGCCGCCGCAGCCGCCTCACATTGCGCCATGGTGACGGACCCGACCTTCGCTCCCACCCCGGCAACCGACGCCGCAGCACACGACAGTGACGAAACACCGAGACCGGCAAGTACGCATGCCAACAGCGGATCGGCAGCCGCCTCACCGCAGACCCCGACGCGCTTGCCTGCCGCCTGACCAGCCTGGGCCGTACGTGCCACCAGGGCGAGCACGGCGGGCTGCCACGGGTCGGTCAGGTCGGCGAGTTCGGAGGACATTCGATCAGCGGCCATCGTGTACTGAGCGAGGTCGTTGGTACCGATCGAGAGGAACTCGACGTGTTCGAGGATCTGGTCGGCCAGCAGCGCCGCCGCCGGGATCTCCACCATCACACCGGGAACAAGATCGCGCGCCCGCACCGCGTCGGCAAAGCGTTGTGCTTCAGCCGGGGTGGCGATCATCGGCGCCATGACCCACGGCGAAGAGTTCGTCGACGCCGCGGCTGCGGCGATCGCGTCGAGCTGGCGGTCGAGAATACCCATGTCCTGCCAGGCGATTCGGACCCCACGAACGCCGAGTGCCGGATTCGCTTCCTCTTGGTGGTTGGCGAATTTGAGTGGCTTGTCCGAACCCGCGTCCAACGTGCGAATAATGACCTTCTTGCCCGCGAATGCCTCGAGAACCTCGGCGTAGATTGCCGCCTGCTCGTCAACGGTCGGTTCGGTCTCACGGCCGAGGAAACAGAGTTCGGTCCGGAAGAGCCCGATACCTCCCGCTGCGGTCAACGCCGCCGCCCGAGCGCCGGCGCCGTCTTGGACATTGGCGAGGACGTCCACCGGCCGGCCGTCCGACGTCCGGCCGGGTCCGGTCCACGTGCTGACGCGTTCGCGATCGATTCGGGATTGCTCGACCAGTTCGCGCGCCTGCTCGGGATCCGGCTCCGCGATCACGTCGCCGGTGGTTCCGTCGATCAGAATCGGTGTTCCTGCCGGTACGGATTCCAATTCCTTCGCGGCCACGATGCACGGGATGCCCAACTGCCGCGCGATGATTGCCGTGTGGCTGGTCGGGCCGCCGTAGATGGTCACGAGTCCGATGATCTTGGTTGCATCGAGGCCGGCGGTGTCGGCGGGAGCAAGATCGTCCGCGCACAGCACCGACGGCGTCTCGGGCATCGGAACTCCGGGTTCGGGCAATCCGGAGAGTTCTGCGATCACGCGATCGCGGATGTCCTCGAGGTCGGTGACGCGCTCCGCCATCACACCGCCGACCTTGGTGAACAACACCACGAATTGCTCCGTCGCCGCGATCGCCGCCTGGACCGGAGGAACTCCGCCCGCGATCGACTTCTTGGCCGCTCCGATCCAGCCTCGATCGGCTGCCATGGCCGCGTTGGCCTGCAAGACCTCTGCGGCAGCGCCCGTGGCTTCGGCTGCCCGTCCGAGAAGGCGGTTCTCGACAGCCTTCGCCGCTGCGGCGAAGGCATCGGCGGCGGCCTCTCGATCCGCCTCGTCGAGGGCCGGCGCATCGGTGACAAGTTCTGGTCGGCTGGACGGCCAGATAGCCGGGCCGTAGGCAATTCCGGGCACGACGGGAGTGCCGTGCACGGTGATGCGATTGAGCTGTTCGGTCATCTGTCCTCCTTGAGCGATGGGCCCGGTGTCACACCGGAGCACCTCGAGCGCGTAAAGCCCACACCTTCGTTGTGACGAAGATTACTCCCAACTCTTGACATGTCAACACACTCGGGCGTAAAACAACATAAAGCAACATTCGTTGTGATCCACACCGCACCGTCGGATCACATTTCGGAATCGGAGTGAACGTGTACGCGGAAGAACGCCAACAAGCGATCGGCACCATGGTGTCGCAGCGCGGACGCATGTCCGTGGCGGCTCTGTCGGAGACCTTCGGTGTAACCACCGAGACCGTGCGTCGCGATCTGGCCTTCCTCGAACGGATCGGACAGATAAGGCGCGTGCACGGCGGCGCCGTTCCGACCGGATCCCTCCACGTGACCGAACCGGGCATGGCGGAACGCGATCAGACCCGCGCGCAACAGAAGGACCGGATCGCCCGCTGTGCGGTCACCTACCTTCCCCCCACCGGCGGCAGCGTGATCTTCGACGCGGGCACGACCACGGGCCGCATGATCCCCGAACTACCGACCGAGAACGACTTCACAGCCGTCACCAATTCCGTCCCGATCGGCGCCCGACTGGCGTCGATGAACTCGATTTCCCTGATCCTGCTCGGCGGACGAGTACGCGGGGTGACGCAAGCCGCGGTCGGCGAGGACGCCCTACGACTGCTGAGCACGTTGCGGGTCGACGTCGCCTTCATCGGAACCAACGCGATCAGCGTCGGGCATGGACTCTCCACGCCGGACAGCGAGGAGGCCGCGGTCAAACGAGCGATGGTCAAAGCCGCCAATCATGTTGTCGTGGTGGCCGATTCCACCAAAGTAGGCCGCGAGCACTTGATCAGCTTCGCCCCACTCGACAGCATCGACGTCCTCATCACCGACGAAGACATCAGTCCCACAGACACATCCGAGTTCCACGACCACGGAATCGAGGTGGTGATCGCATGATCGTCACACTGACAGCCAACCCGAGTATCGATCGGACCGTGCAACTCGAGCAACGGCTCGAACGAGGCTCCGTCCTACGCGCGCACTCCACTCGCAGTGACCCAGGCGGCAAGGGGGTCAACGTCGCACGTGTTCTCGCCGCAGCCGACCTCGACGTCCTCGCGGTCCTACCGGGGAACGGCGGCGACCCATTACTCTCGGCGCTCGCGGCCGGCGAGATTCCCCACATCGGCGTCGCCACAACGGGTCTGGCGCGCACCAACATCACCATCGCGGAACCAGACGGGACTACGACGAAGATCAACGAGCCCGGCGCAACACTGTCCGGTTCGACGCTCGACGCTTTGGCTCAGGAGTTGATCGCTCGCGCCGATACCGCGCTGTGGTTCGCACTGTCCGGATCGCTGCCCCCCGGCGTTCCGCTCGGTTGGTACGGCGAACTTGTCGCTGCGCTGCGCGATCACCCGTGCAAGGTAGCGGTCGACACCTCGGACGCTCCACTGACGGCGCTCGCCGAAGGCTTCCCCGGCTCGGCACCTGACCTGCTCAAACCCAACGGCGAGGAACTCGCGCAACTGACCGGCGTCGACGGCCACGTCCTCGAACGTGCTGCAGAGAACGGTGATCCCAGGCCTGCAATCACGGCAGCACAGCGATTGGTCGACCGCGGCGTCGGCAGTGTGCTCGCCACGCTCGGTGCAGCCGGTGCCGTCCTCGTCACGGCCGACGGCGCGTGGATCGCCACCGCTCCCCCGATTGTCGCAGTCAGTACCGTCGGCGCAGGCGATTCGTCGCTGGCCGGCTACATCCTCGCCGAAGCGGGCGGCGGCTCGGAATCCGAGCGGCTACGTCACGCGGTCGCCTACGGAAGCGCCGCTGCCTCCCTTCCCGGCACAACCCTTCCCACACCCGAACAGATCGATCTGGCAGCGGTTTCGGTATCTGCAGCAGATGCCGCCTCTCCCATCCCCGTCCCCACCGAACTCGCCTGACGCCCTAAGGAACCTGACATGTCCGATACCACCGCAGCCGGCAGTTCCGGCCCGGAGATCATCAGTCCCGATCTGATCTCACTCGACACCGACCTGGGCTCGACCAAGGAAGATGTCATTCGTTCTCTCGCAGCGCGATTGACTGCTGCGGGTCGGGCGAGCGACGCCGCGGGACTGGTCGATGCAGCACTCGCTCGCGAAGCTCAGTCCGCGACCGGGTTGCCCGGCGGAATCGCAATTCCTCACTGCCGCGCCGAGGCCGTCTCGGCCGCGTCCCTGGGGTTTGCTCGACTCGATCCGAAGGTCGATTTCGGCGCACCCGACGGCCCCGCCGACCTGGTCTTCCTGATCGCGGCACCTGAAGGCGCCGGAGCCGAGCACATGAAGCTGCTCTCCTCCTTGGCCCGAGCACTCGTTCGGCCCGCGTTCGTCACGTCACTTCGTGAAGCATCGACGCCGGACGAGATCGTGCGCTTGGTCGACGAGGTCCTCAATCCCGCAGCGAAGGATCCCGCACCGAAGGATTCCGCACAGAAGGATTCCGCCCCGAAGACCGCAGCAGTGACGCCTCCGCCACCTGTTTCCGCCGGGAAACACGCCACCGACGAGACCCCGGCACCAGCGACCGCGGAGCGTCACATCGTCGCGGTCACCGCCTGCCCGACCGGAATCGCTCACACCTACATGGCGGCGGACTCACTCGTCGCCGCGGGTGAACGCGCCGGCGTCAAGGTTCACGTCGAAACGCAGGGCTCGAGCGGAAGCACCCCGCTGGACCCGTCGGTCATCGCCGGAGCCGCCGCTGTCATCTTCGCCACCGACGTCGGGGTGAAGGGCCGCGAACGATTCGCCGGCAAACCCGTCGTCGCTTCCGGTGTGAAACGGGCGATCAACGAGCCGGACAAGATGCTTGCAGAAGCATTGCGCGCCTCCGAGAATCCCGCCGCCGCCACCGTGGACGGCACTGCCGCCGCGGCTGCGGATTCCGATGCCGGTTCCGTAGGGTTCGGCACCCACCTCCGTCAGGTCCTCCTGACCGGTGTCAGCTACATGATCCCGTTCGTCGCGGCCGGCGGTCTGCTGATCGCACTCGGCTTCCTGCTCGGTGGATACGAGATCTCCGGTCCTGCCAAGGACATCGTTCTCAACAACTCGATCACCAACCTTCCCGACGGTGGTCTGGCCACCTATCTCGGCGCAGTTCTGTTCCAGATCGGTTCGTTGGCATTCAGCTTCCTGGTCCCCGCGTTGGCGGGCTACATCGCCTTTGCCATCGCCGACCGGCCTGGCATCGCTCCCGGCTTCACGGCCGGCGCGGTCGCCGTGTTCGTCGGTGCCGGTTTCATCGGCGGCCTGGTCGGTGGTCTCATCGCCGGTGTGGTCGCGCTCTACATCGGCCGGATCGCCGTCCCGCAGTGGCTTCGAGGCCTGATGCCAGTGGTGATCATCCCGCTGTTCGCGACGCTGGTCGTCGGAGCGCTGATGTTCATCGTCCTCGGTCGTCCGCTCGCTGCGATCACCTCCGGTCTGACCGACTGGCTCAACGGATTGTCCGGCAGCTCGGCCATCTTCCTCGGCATCATTCTCGGCCTGATGATGTGCTTCGACCTCGGCGGACCGGTCAACAAGGCGGCTTACGCCTTCGCCGTCGCCGGACTCAATGTCAACGACCCCGCCACCTTGCGCATCATGGCGGCAGTCATGGCCGCCGGTATGGTTCCGCCGCTCGCCATGGCACTTGCCTCGACAGTGTTGCGTCCCAAGCTCTTCAGCGAAGCCGAACGTGAGAACGGTAAGGCTGCCTGGTTGCTCGGTTCAGCATTCATCTCCGAGGGCGCGATTCCGTTCGCCGCTGCCGACCCGCTTCGCGTGATCCCCTCGATGATGGCGGGCGGCGCCGTCACCGGCGCACTGATCATGGCTTTCGACGTCACTCTCAGCGCTCCACACGGCGGGATCTTCGTCTTCTTCGCAGTCGGCGGCATCGGCTGGTTCCTCGTCTCGCTCGCCGCGGGAACCGTGGTAGCTGCGCTCGCTGTCGTCGGAGCCAAGGAGTTCTTCCGCAAGGGGCCCTCCGATGCCGAACTCGACCCCGAAATCGTGCCCGCTGCGGCATGATCGACAGCAGGCAACACTGCAGTCACCACCGAAGTCACCAGATCCGCCCGAACACCCCAAAACGTCCGCAACGACAGCTCTACAACGAGGAGATCCCATGCCCAGCAAGACAGTTGCCGTCGGTTCCGCAGTCGGCCTGCACGCCCGTCCCGCCGCCCTCATCGCCGAAGCAGTCGGAGCCTCCGGCGCCACGGTCACCCTCGCCGTCGCCGACGGCGAACCCGTGGATGCAGGTTCGGCACTGATGATCATGACGCTCGGAGCCGCCAAGGACACCGAAGTCACGATCGAATCCGACGACGCCGACGCGCTCGCCAAGGTCGCCGAACTGGTAGCCGCTGATCTCGACGCTTGACCCGATTTCCGCCGGTGCTGTGTAGTGGGCCGGACACTCTCACGGAGTCAGTGCGAGTGTCCGGCCCAACCAGTCCATTTCGAGTTCCAGAGCAGTGCCCCACACATCACCCGAGTGTCCACCGGGGAGGGTGTAGTACTCCACGTTCATGTCGGCGGCCCGCGCAGCCTCGTACATGATCTCCTGCTGGGGACGGTAGGTGTCGTCGTCTTCACCCGCGACAAATACACCCGACAACTGCGGATACCGATTCTGCGCCATCAGGTCTCGGGCATTGACTGCGTCGAACGCGTCTTCGTCACCGTCGAACATGGCCGCCACGGTGTCCTCGTGATCACCGGTCGACGGTTCGTCCTGGCCGGAGAAGTCCAGGAACGAGGGGTATCGGTCCGGGAAGTTCACGGCCATCTCGATCGCGCAGGTTCCACCGTAGGAAAACCCGCCGATAGCCCATTGAGTTGCATCCGGATTCACTTGAAGGTTCGATTCGATCCAGTTCGGGACGTCCTGGTCCAGATACGTCGCGACGTTGCCGAGCGCAGAATCCATGCAGCCGGGGTTGGCGTCGTAGTCCCCCAACGCGTCGGGGACCACCACCACGGGAGCAAGCCCGGAATGCCTCGACGCATAGGCGTCGACGGTGGTCGCGAGCCGGCCACTGTCGAGCCAGTCGCTGGGGCTGCCGGGCTCACCTGCCACCAACACCAGGACGGGCAACTCGGCACGCGGATCGGCAAGGTAGGCCGGCGGGAGATACAGCGTCGCAGGCCTCGCGTCGAATCCCGAGATGTTTCCCGGAATCGCCGCCTCCGTCACGACACCGTTGCTTGGCATCCGCACCGGAACCTGCCAATGAGTTTCGGTGGGCAGTCCCCGCTGCACCCGAGGTTCGGCCCCGGGGAGTGAATCGAAGGCAACATTCTCGACCGAGCCGACCGGCCAGTGCCCGACCAGTGAGCCGAGTGTGGGATACGTGCCGGTCGCAGCGTTGACCTGACCTACCGCGACGATCGCGGCCAGCCCGGCGAATGCCGTCACCGAAAGACCACGAGCAAGCCCCGGGCGCCGAAGGAGAACAAGTGCGGCGCCGACGACTCCGAACATCGCCAGCGCTATCCACACAAAACTCGACGCCGGTAGCTGCGCGGGCAACGGCCGAAAGCTGAGCCACACCAACATCGCAGCGATGGCCGACCCGCCCACTGACAGACCCAGCGCGGCTAACGCGGCCCTACGCGGCAACCACCGAAGCAGAAGCAGCGCACCTACGCCGACGATGACGGAACCCACGAGCAGCGCGGCGGTGATGTGTCCGTGCTCGAGTGACATACGCGAGAGCCGCGTCAGGAGTTGATGCCCGTGCATTCGTTCCAGTATCCACATCTACCGGCGGTCTGCGAATTCGTGGAACTTTCGGGAATCAGCGGCGTCGTCGTAATCTCACGAACGCCACGGCCCCGATCGCACATCCTGCCGCGACCAGTCCAGCCCACACGAATGTCCACGGATCGACCCCGACACCGACCGAACCGGCAGACGAGTCAGCCGTCGCTTCCGTCGCGTCCACGAGCGCGCGCATCACGTACACCGGCGGCAACGCTCCACCGGCAGATTCCGAACCGATCAGAACATCGCCCGCATTGTTGAATGCCACCGCCTCACCCTGAGGCTCCGTCGGGAGCGCGATCCGCAGGGGTTCGGTACCGGTGAGCGTCGCGCCGATTCCGCCGTCCACGACTTCGTACAGGTACAGGTCGGAGTAACTCCGAAGTGCGATCGCCGAACCGTCCGACGACACAGCTCCCCCGGTGAACATCACCGACACGGGCTTCTCCGGTCCGAGGGACACGGCTCCGACACGCTCGAGCGGCGTCGGGCCGGGCTGCGCCAAGTCACTCAGTTTCTGATCCCCGACCGGTGTGTAGACACTGCTTTCGCCGAACAATTCCTTGGTCACGACAAAGACATGGCCGTCGGGGTCGAGCAGAATCGACTCGGTGTCGTGCGCACCGTCCGGGTACGTCAGGCGGTGCAACGTACCGTCGCCTGAATCGAGGTCCATCGTGATGAACGCCACTGTTTCGCGGGTTCGGAGGTTGTCTCCGGTGTCCGACAGAACGAGCGTCCGACCACTGACCGCAAGATCTTCGACGTCGTAGGGATCGATCGGGACCGGAATCTGTTTCTGGACAACACAGTTCAGATCCATCTCGAACACGTAGTCGTCACTGCCGCCGTCGCCCATCGCGTAGATCCGATCGTCGACGACGACCATCCCCGACAACTCCTGGAGCGCAGGATCAGTAGGTGTACAGAGCGGGGCGAACTCGCTCGGTTCGAACGACGACGCCTGTGCGAGCGCTCCGGGAAGCAGCACAGTCGCAGTGGTCACAGCAAGCGCCGAGACCACTGCGCCGAAACTACGCACTAGGTGCGTACTCCACCAAAGCCGAGGCCAACATCTGCGGCACGCGTGCGTGCACCCGCGTCCCCGCCTCTTCGTGAGTCGATTCCAAGATCGTTCCGTCCGAGTGGATTCGAGCCATCAGATCACCGCGCGTATACGGCACCAGCACGTCGACCTCGACCTCCGGCCGAACCAGAACCTCGCTGAGATGTGCTCGCAGTTCGGCGATTCCCTCTCCGGTCCGCGCCGAGACGAACACCGCGCCCGGCAGCAGACCACGCAGTTGCGTCAAGGTAACCGGATCTGCCGCGTCGATCTTGTTGACCACGATCAACTCCGGCGGAGCCTTCGAATCCGTCTCGCGCAGAACGTCGGTCACAACTTCCCGCACAGCCTTGATCTGCTCGGTCGGCAACGGATCCGCGCCGTCGACGACGTGTAGCAGCAGATCCGCGTCGGTCACTTCCTCGAGGGTCGAGCGAAATGCCTCGACCAGCTGAGTCGGAAGGTGCCGCACAAAACCGACCGTATCGGTCAGTACGTACTCACGGCCGTCGTCGAGCGCAGCGCGTCGGGTTGTCGGGTCCAACGTGGCGAACAACGCGTTCTCCACGAGCACACCGGATCCGGTGAGCGAGTTGAGCAGACTCGACTTGCCCGCATTCGTGTATCCGACGATGGCGATCGACGGGATGTCGCTCTGCAGTCGACGTGTGCGCTTGGTGTCGCGAGCGGCCTTCATGCCCTTGATCTCGCGGCGCAGTTTTGCCATGCGCTCACGGATACGGCGACGGTCCGTTTCGATCTTGGTTTCACCCGGACCACGTAGACCCACGCCGCCGTTGCTTCCGGCGCGGCCACCGGCCTGGCGAGACATCGACTCGCCCCAACCACGCAGACGCGGGAGCATGTACTCCATCTGAGCAAAAGCGACCTGCGCCTTGCCCTCACGGGAAGTGGCGTGTTGGGCGAAGATGTCGAGAATCAAAGCCGTTCGGTCGATGACCTTGACCTTGACGATCTTCTCCAGCGCGGTGAGCTGGGCAGGCGTCAGTTCACCGTCGCAGACGACGGTGTCGGCACCGGTCGCCAACACGACTTCGCGCAGTTCCTGCGCCTTGCCGGAACCGATGTACGTGGCGGCGTCGGGTTTGTCGCGCCGCTGGACCAGTCCTTCGAGGACCTCGGAACCGGCCGTCTCGGCAAGTGCGGCCAATTCGGTCATGCTCGCCTGAGCCTGCTCGGCTGTTCCCTGCGTCCAGACGCCGACCAGGACAACTCTTTCGAGTCGAAGCTGGCGGTACTCGACTTCGGTGACGTCCTCGAGCTCGGTCGACAGACCGGCCACGCGGCGTAGGGCGCCGCGATCTGCGAGTTGCATCTCACCGGTCGACGGGTTGTCCGATGCGGACGCTGCCGTGTATTCGGCCTGCGCGTACTCGGACTGCTCGCGAGCGGTGGACTCTTCGTTTTCCTGTGTGTTCGTCATACAAGATCCATGGTCCCACGAAACCCTGACACGATGCATCCGTATTTCCTGCAGGCGTATTTCACGCGGGCGTTATCACACAAGCGATTGCCACCAGGCGTCGCTGATCGTTCCGCTCGCCACCAGAACCGAGGGCCCTCGCAAGGACCCTTCGCCGCTTTCGACGGTGACCTGCACTTCGCCGCCGAGGACGCGCACCAGGACCGAACCCTCCTCGCGGCCGTCGTACTTCAGCGCCGCAGCCGCAGCCGCGACCGTTCCGGTTCCGCAGGAACGAGTCTCACCCACACCGCGCTCGTGAACGCGCATGTGGACCCCACCGTCGTGGATCGGTGTCACGATCTCGATGTTGACCCCGTGCGGGAAGAACCCGGGGTCGAAGCCCGGAGAGACAGTCAAATCGAGTGCACTCAAAACCTCGGCCGTCACATGCTCGTCGACACACGCCAGATGCGGATTGCCGACGTCGATGCCGACGCCGGAGAAGACGCGGCCGTCGATTGTTGCCGAACTGGTGCCGAGGTCCTTGATCGGGCCCATCGCCACGGTCACGTCGCCGCGTGTGGCGTCGTAGCTGTGCACCACGACCGGACGCGCTCCCGCGCGGCTGCCGACCACGAACTCGTCCGTGCTCTCCAGGCCGGAGGCCTTGAGATAGTGCGCAAACACGCGAACGCCGTTTCCGCACATCTCCGCGGTGGATCCGTCGCCGTTGCGGTAATCCATGAACCAGTCTTCAGCAGCGACGCCGTCCGGAAGCGCGGTGAGCACGCCCGCGTCCGTCAGAGCGCCTGCCCGTGCAACGCGGAGGATGCCGTCGGCGCCGAGACCACGCTGACGATCACACAACGCGGAAACCCGCGCCGGTTCGAGATCGATCCGAACGTCGAGGTCAGGGAGAACGACGAAGTCGTTCTGCGTGCCGTGGCCCTTACTGAAATCCATGGTCGCCATCCTATCCGGACGTACCGACCGACCTACGCGGGTAACGCGGTGACCACCACGTTCTGTTCGTACGTGAATCCGGACGGCAACGAGGGGTCGGGCACCGTCTCGCCCCCGCAGGTCACGAGGACCAGCCTGGGCGCACCAGTTTCGGAGAAGAACTCCGCAGGCAAAGCCACCTTTTCGTACAGTTTCAGGCTCGCTGCGTGATAGGTGAACATCGTTCCGGCGTCGTCGCTCACGTAGATCGGTGTTCCCGGTTCGATCTGGTGCAGCGCCCACAAAGCGCCGTGTGTGCGATCACCGTCGTCGACGTGACCGGCAACAAGATTCATACCCTCCGAAGATCCGAACTGCACACCGTTGGTGAAGTGCGAGACCTTGTCAGGATGAGGAAGGATCATTCCGCGGTTCGCACCGAACCCACTGGTCACGATGTCGGCACGCACATCCAGGTCAGGAATCGCCAAGGTGTTCGGCGGTAGATCTGTGGGTGCGGGCGCCCACGTTGCCCCCGGATCGGTTGGGGCTCCTACGTCGAACGGCGCTTCGGGAACAGGCGCGCTGATGGGTTTCCCGGCCGCACTCACCGCAAAGTAGATCAACACCCCGCCGACAGCAAGAAATGTGACGAGCAGAAGAACCAGCGGCAACCGGCCCGCGCGTCGACGTGTCGGACGCGCGTGTGTCCCGGTCTGCGCCATGTTCGTTGCCCTTCACTCCGTCGATCGCGAAACGGATCGATCGCGAACAGCTAACTGTAAGATAGCTGATCGGCTCGACCGTGTTACAGACCGCGATCTGCGAGGGCCGCGAAGGCGGAGTTGGCCAGCTCCGGATCGGCACCGTCGAGCCACTGCACGCGGGTGTCACGACGGAACCACGATCGTTGGCGGCGAACGTAGCGCCGCGTCCCGATGAACGTCCGTTCGAGCGCCTCGGCCAGATCGTATTCGCCGTCGAAATATGCGAGCACCTGCGCGTAGCCGATCGCTCGCGGCGCTGTGACGCCCTCACGCAATCCTTGCTCGACAAGTGCGGAAACCTCGTCGACAAGTCCGCCTGAGAACATCAGCTCCGTTCGCAAGCGAATCCGGGCGTCGAGTTCTTCGGTGTCACGATCCACGCCGAGAATGCGGGTCCCCCAACGAGGGTCACCGATCTGAGGCGCCGAGGCCGCGAAGGGCTGACCTGTCAGTTCGACGACTTCGAGCGCCCGAACCATCCGCCGACCGTCCGTCGGCAGTATCGACGCCGCCGCGACTGGATCGGCAGCAACGAGGGCCGCGTGCACCGCATCGACCCCACCCTCGGCCAACACCGCTTCCCACTTTGCACGAACGTCGGGATCCGTTGCCGGAAAAGACCATTCGTCGAGCAAAGACTGGACGTACATCATGGAGCCGCCGACGATCACCGGAACCTTGCCTGCCGCGATCAGGTTCTCGGCGACCGCGATCGCGTCGCTTTGATAACGCGCGACGGTGGCGGTCTCTGTCACGTCGAGAACGTCGAGCAGGTGATGAGGAATCCCACGGCGCTCGGCGAGCGTCAGTTTCGCCGTCCCGATATCCATACCGCGATAGAGCTGCATCGCGTCGATGTTGATGATCTCGCCGCCGAATTCCTCGGCCAACGCCAATGCGAGATCGGACTTTCCCGACGCCGTCGGACCGACAACTGCAATCGGGCGAAGTTCTTCAGGGACGTTCACGGCCGCCACGTCCCGACGTGGTAGCCGACACCGAACGGCGCACCGCTGTAATCCACCGTCGAACGAGGACGAGCTGACCCGGGCGAGTCCGTGAAGACACCGGCCAGGACCTGCCATGCCGCACGCCCCTGAACTCCGACACTGCGGCAAAGCTGCGGATCGAGAGCAAGAAGTGCCTCCGGGTCACCGGCAGCCAGGGCATCGTCGATGATCGACTGCACACCCGCCGCACGCTCGTCGAAGCTTCCCGGAGCCTTTGCCGTCAATGTGGATGCACCGTCAGCCACGATCAGAAGTCCCTGCGGTCGATCGTCGCTGTCGAGTTGCTTGCGGAGTTGATACCCGAATTCACGGCACTCACTCGCAGACGCCTCCGGGCTGACAACGTGCATGTCGACGGTGGACTCCACGTCCGTCTGGGCACGCAGCCAGCCGGCCACGAGGGCGCAGAGTTCGAGTGATGGCACCGGTTCGCCTGCCGCATCTGCGTCCAGAGACGTCCGGACATCGGCGCCGAATCCGGCGAAAGTCCCGATCTGTCCACGTCCGACGCCAGTTCGCCAGAGTTCGTCAGCTGCTTTCTCGGAGTCGACACCGACGCCTACCCATTGAACTGCCTCGTGAGACAGCCGGCGCACGGCGGCCGATGCCGCAGCGCGCACCTGGGCGGACTCGGCCGAATCACCGGACAATTCCGGCACGAGCAACGGCGCCGAGGGGACGAGAACAGCGGAAGTCAACACAGTTGCCACGCTAGTCGACCCCGAGGTGGCGACCTCACACCCTCTTACCTGATTCAATAGTCGGAGAACGTGAGTACCGGGTTCAATGGAACCAGGAATGCGATCAGGCAGCCGTGACGCGCGGCAGAGACGAGGACCGATGACCGAGAACAGTGAACCCACCACCGGCGCCGACAGCAGTTCGGCCAGCCCGAGCCCGGCTGCTCCCAAACCCGGAGCACCCAAACCTGGTGGACCACGCCCCGGTGCGCCCCGCCCCGGAGCACCTCGCCCCGGTCCGGCGGCCTCGCATGCCGTCACCGCTGCACCAACCAGCGATCCGAGCAAATTCGGCCGCGTCGAGGAAGACGGCACCGCCTGGGTGAAGACCGCTGACGGTGAACGTCAGATCGGTTCGTGGCAGGCCGGCGACGCCACCGAGGGCCTCGCCCATTTCGGTCGTCGCTACGACGATCTCGCGACCGAGGTCTCGCTGCTCGAGGCGCGACTGACGTCGGGCGCCGGAGACGCAAAGAAGACCAAGGCTGCCGCCATCGCTCTGTCCGAATCCCTCTCGACCGCCGCCGTGATCGGTGACCTCGACGCTTTGGCCCGCCGACTCGACGTGATCATCGCCGGATCCGACGAGGCCGCGGCGCACGCGAAGGAAGAGAAGGAACAGTCTCGCGCGGCGAGCACCGCCCGCAAGGAGGCCCTCGCAGTCGAGGCCGAACAGATCGGTTCGGAGTCGACCCAGTGGAAGACCGCGGGTGATCGACTGCGCGAGATTCTCGACGAGTGGAAGACGATTCGCGGAATCGACCGCAAGGTCGACGACGCACTGTGGAAGAGGTACTCGAAGGCTCGTGAGTCCTTCAACCGACGACGTGGAGCCCACTTCGCGGAACTCGATCGCGATCGTGCGAGCGCCCGTTCGACGAAGGAAGAACTGGTCGAGCGCGCCGAGAAGCTGTCGACCTCCACCGAATGGGGACAGACAGCTGGAGAATTCCGCGATCTGCTCAGCGAGTGGAAGGCTGCCGGCCGCGCACCGCGCGAGGCCGACGACAACCTGTGGAAGCGCTTCAAGGGCGCTCAGGACGTGTTCTTCGCCGCACGCAACGCTGCTGCATCCGAGCGCGACGCCGAATTCGAGCAGAACGCAGTCGCGAAGGAAGAGCTGCTCGCTGCGAACGCGAACATCGATCCGGCACACGGACTCGAGAACGCTCGTGCAGCGCTGCGAGACCTGCAGGAGAAGTGGGACGCGATCGGCAAGGTGCCGCGCGAACGAATGCAGGAACTCGAAGCGAAGCTCCGGGCCATCGAAACCAAGGTGCGCGACGCAGTCGACGCCGAGTGGCGTCGTACCGATCCGGAAGCGCTGGCCCGCGTCGCGCAGTTCAAGGAGCGGGTGAGCCAGTTCGAGGAGCAGGCCGCCAAGGCTCAGGCTGCCGGAAAGACGAAGGACGCCGAGAAGGCTCTAGCTCAGGCAAAGCAGTGGCGCGAGTGGGCCGAAGCTGCCGAGAGCGCTGTCAACGAGTAATCGACGACGAGCTGCTGAGACAACCACAACGCCGGCTGACCCCGAAAGAGTCAGCCGGCGTTGTCTTGCGCTTTGGACAGACGGCCCGCTGTGTCAGCCGACGTTCCATTCCTGATGCTTTTCGGCTTCAGCCGCAGCGATCCGGCGTTGTTCCTCGGCAGCGAGCTGAATGTTGGTTCGTGTCCAGACCACCTTGAGCCAGTGGAATGTCAAGAACACCACGGCAAACCATCCGATGACCAGCCCGATCGACGGCCCTGCCACATTGAAACCGGCAGGAATGGTCTGACGCGACCAGACGGCCATCATGCCGAGGGCGCTCGCCACGGCGCTGCCGGCGAGTGCGACCCAGGCCAGACTCCAGCGCCGCGTGACCAGCGCGAGCATCGAGAATCCGATGCCGAAGACGACGACGAACCACACGAACAAGCGTGAGAAGAGTGCAATTCGTTCGGTTTCCGCGTCCTGGTTGTACGCGAGCACATCCCAGCCGTTCGCAACTCCCGTGTGGGGCAGCGCAAGGGTTCCGACCAGCACGAGCACCGCAACCGCGACAACCATGGCGCGTGCACCCGGATCGATTTCTCCCGCGACCTTGCGTTCTGCGTCGTCGAGATCCTTGCGGTAGCCCTCGAAGGCGTCGTCGCCCGGCTGAGGTGTCTTGTTCTCGTGTTGCGAGGTCATGCGTTGCATCCCATCTGGACGGGTTGTGGGGCTGGGGCACCGATCTTCGGTAGTCCGAGACCTACGCCGATGGGCGGGGTCTTGGGTGTGATGCCCTTTTCGAACGAATCACCGGCGCGCGTTCGACGGTGCGTGAGCACCCCGTCATCGGCCACGAGGTGATGGGGGGCTCCGTGGGTGACGACGACCGTCACCACGTCGCCGGGTCGGATTGTGCCGTCGAGGTTTCCCTCAGGTCGGAAATGCACCAGGCGACCGTCTCGCGCACGACCGCTGAGGCGGTGAGTCGCTGCGTTCTTGCGGCCCTCCCCTGCTGCCACCAAGAGTTCCACCTCGGTGCCGACGAGTTTGCGATTCTCCTCGATGTTCACTTCTTCCTGAACCGCGAGCAATCGCATATAACGTTCCTGGACAACCTCTTTGGGAAGTTGATCGGCCATCTCGGCCGCCGGCGTACCCGGGCGCTTGGAGTACTGGAAGGTGTAGGCGTTCGAGAATCGCGCCTTGCGTACGACGTCCAGCGTCTCCGCGAAATCCTCTTCCGTCTCCCCCGGGAACCCGACGATGATGTCCGTGGTGATGGCGGCGTGTGGCATTGCGGCGCGCACCTTCTCGATGATCCCGAGGTACTTCGACTTGCGATACGAGCGCTTCATCGCCTTGAGAACCTTGTCCGAACCGGACTGAAGAGGCATATGCAGCTGCGGGCAGACGTTGGGGGTGGTTGCCATCGCTTCGATGACGTCGTCGGTGAACTCCGCCGGGTGCGGGGACGTGAACCGCACACGTTCGAGGCCGTCGATGTGTCCGCACGCCTTCAAGAGGGAGGCGAAGGCGCCGCGATCGCGCGGTTGCTCCGGATCGGCGAACGACACGCCGTAGGCGTTGACGTTCTGCCCGAGCAGAGTCACTTCGGAGACACCCTCGTCGACGAGCGCCTGAACCTCGGCCAGAATGTCTCCGGGACGCCGATCCACTTCCTTGCCACGCAGGGCCGGAACGATGCAGAACGTGCACGTGTTGTTACAACCCACCGAGATGGAAACCCATCCCGCATAGGCAGATTCACGCTTGGCCGGCAATGTCGACGGAAAGGCCTCCAGTGCGTCGAGGATTTCGACTTCGGCACGCTGGTTGTGACGCGCACGATCGAGCAGCGCGGGCAGCGAGCCGATGTTGTGGGTGCCGAAGACGACATCGACGAACGGTGCCTTCTTGACGACGGTGTCACGATCCTTCTGAGCCAGGCACCCACCGACTGCGATCTGCATGTCGGGGTTCGCCTCCTTGTTCGGGGCGAGCTGGCTGAGGTTGCCGTACAACTTGTTGTCCGCGTTCTCACGAACCGCACACGTATTGAAGACGACAAGGTCAGGATCGGTTCCGGTCTCCGCTTTCGAGTACCCGGCGTCCTCGAGCAGACCGGACAGTCGCTCGGAATCGTGGACGTTCATCTGACAGCCGTACGTCCGCACCTCGTAGGTGCGAACAGACTTCGCAGTCGGCTCCGGAACTGCAGTCGGCTCCGGAAGTGCAGGGGACATTTCGTCGATCAGTGACACGCTTCAGCCTAGCTCACGTCCACTACGACGCGTAATAACGCCCTGATAAACAGCCGAAACGCGACATAAACGTCGTCACAGTAAAATTTCCATTACATATGGCAAGAACCATGGCGAAATCACGGGCGTCGACGCAAACTACGCCTAAGGTTCTCGTTTATGACCCAAGCCGACGATGCGACGACGCCGACCACCTCCGGCGATTCCACATCCATGATTTCGATGACCTCGGTGAACAAACACTTCGGGGAACTTCACGTCCTGCAAGAGGTCAATCTCGAGGTACCCAAGGGCCAAGTAGTGATCGTCCTTGGTCCGTCGGGCTCCGGTAAGTCGACTCTGTGCCGCACCATCAATCGCCTCGAACCCATCGACTCGGGCACCATCGCCGTCGACGGCAAGACGCTCCCCGAGGAGGGCAAAGCACTTGCCGCACTTCGTGCCGACGTCGGAATGGTCTTTCAGTCCTTCAACCTGTTCGCGCACAAGACGATCCTCGAGAACGTCATGCTCGCACCGATGAAGGTCCGCAAGGCGAAGAAGGACGACGCCAAGAAGACGGCGCAGGCGTTGCTCGAGCGCGTCGGTATCGCCAATCAGGCTGACAAGTACCCGGCACAGCTCTCCGGTGGCCAGCAACAGCGTGTCGCGATCGCTCGCGCTCTTGCGATGCAGCCCAAGGTGATGCTTTTCGACGAGCCCACCTCCGCTCTCGACCCCGAGATGGTCAACGAGGTCCTCGATGTCATGACTTCCCTCGCCAAGGAAGGCATGACCATGCTCGTGGTCACGCACGAGATGGGCTTCGCACGTAAGGCCGGCGATCGTGTGCTGTTCATGGCTGACGGTCAGGTCGTCGAAGACACAACACCCGAAGAGTTCTTCACTCATCCCAAGTCGGATCGGGCCAAGGACTTCCTCGGCAAGATCCTCACTCACTGATCACAGTCCCCCCTCCGACACAGTCCCCCCTCCGACACAGTCCTGCTCTCGTCCACAAGACAACTCGCTCGACTGCACTTTTCATCTCGACTGCACCGTTTGCATGTCGACAACCGAGAGGATCTTCATGAAGATCAATCGTTCCGTCCGTTTCGGAATCGGAATCATGGCTATCGCGTTCGCTGCCACCGCCTGTGGTGGCGGCGAGGAGAACAAGTCGATCACCGAGAGCGCTTCCGACGGCACCCTCACCGTCGGCATCAAGTTCGATCAGCCCGGCCTCGGGCAGCGTAATCCGGACGGCACTTTCTCCGGTTTCGACGTCGAGGTGGCCCGGTACATCGCCAACGAACTCGGCGTGAAGCCCGATGGCATCACTTTCAAGGAATCACCTTCGGCTCAGCGTGAGACTTTGATCCAGAACGGCGAGGTCGACTACATCGTCGCCACCTACTCGATCACCGATACACGCAAGGAGAAGGTCAGCTTCGGCGGCCCGTACTTCATCGCGGGCCAGTCGCTGCTCGTTCGCTCCGACAACACCGACATCACCGGCCCCGATTCGCTCACCGGCGGAAAGAAGCTCTGCTCGGTGTCGGGTTCCACTCCGGCGCAGAACATCCAGGACAACTACGCCAAGGACGTCCAGCTCCAGCCGCTCGACACCTACTCCGCTTGTGTCGAGGCTCTGCGTAACGGCGCTGTCGACGCTGTCACCACCGACGACATCATCCTCGCCGGCTACGCTGCCCAGTACCCGGGCGAGCTGAAGGTCGTCGGAGAACCGTTCACGACCGAAAAGTACGGTGTCGGCCTGGCCAAGGACGATTCCGAGGGTCGCGGCAAGATCAACGACGCCATCGAGAAGATGATCTCCACCGGCGCATGGGAAGAAGCCTTCAACAACACTGTTGGCGCTTCGGGCTACCCCATCCCGGCACCGCCCACCGTTGATCGTTACTGACCTGCTTTTTTCACCGTCAATCTCGCTGCGGCTCCCCACTTCGGGAGCCGCAGCGCGTGACGCCACCAACGGAGATCCCGTGATCTGGGGAGACGGCAAGTGAACCTTCTGAGCAAGTACGGCGACCAGATTCTGGAAGCCTTCTGGACCACGATCCAGCTGACGTTCTTCTCCGCGATCGGCGCCGTCATCATCGGTGTCCTGATTGCGGCAATGCGCGTGTCACCGGTCCCGGTCGCCCGATTCCTGGGTACCGCGTACGTGACCGTGTTCCGAAACACCCCCCTGACACTGATTCTGCTGTTCTGCCTGTTCGGTCTTTCGCAGACGCTCGGAGTCAACCTCGCCAAGTCGGACTCACCGACGTTCTTGACAGACAACAACTTCCGACTCGCCGTACTCGGCCTCAGTGTCTACACTGCCGCGTTCGTGTGTGAGTCACTTCGATCGGGAATCAATACCGTTCCGGTCGGCCAGGCCGAAGCGGGCCGATCACTCGGTCTGTCGTTTGCACAAAATCTTCGGCTGATCGTCCTGCCTCAGGCTTTTCGCGCGGTCACAGCACCGCTGGGTAGCGTGCTGATCGCACTGACCAAGAACTCGACCATCGCCGCGGTGATCGGCGTTTCCGAGGCGTCAGCGCTGATGAAGAAGATGATCGAGAACGAAGCGGCGATCTTCGTCGTCGGTGGAATCTTCGCTGTCGGTTTCGTGATCCTGACACTTCCCATGGGCTTGATCTTCGGCAAGCTGAGCAAGCGATTCGAGGTTTCACGATGAGCAACCGCGCAACAGTTCTCTATGACGCGCCCGGTCCGAGAGCGCGAAATCTCTACCGATTCGCGTCCTTGGTCGTCGCTGCACTCATGGTCGCAATCGGTTACGTCGTCTACCGCGCACTCGACGAGAAGGGCCAGCTGACAGCAGCGAAGTGGGATCCGTTCCTCGAATCCACCTCGTGGACAACGTATCTGATACCCGGCATTCGGGGAACGCTGATCGCGGCTGCGATGTCCATCGTCTTCGCGCTCATCCTCGGTTCTGCCCTGGGTATCGGCCGGCTCTCCGAGCACAACATCATTCGGAAGATCTGCGGCGTCATCGTCGAATTGTTCCGAGCAGTACCGGTTCTGATTCTGATGATCTTCTCGTATCAGGTGTTCGCCGAATACGAGGTCTTCAAGTCCAAGTACCTCGCACTCGCGGCAGTCGTCGTGGGTCTGACTCTGTACAACGGGTCAGTGATCGCCGAGATCGTCCGTGCCGGAATCAACTCACTCCCACGAGGGCAAAGTGAGGCCGCCAAGGCACTAGGCATGCGCAAGACGCAGATCATGGTGACGATCCTGCTCCCCCAGGCGGTTACCGCCATGCTCCCGGCACTGATCTCGCAGATGGTCGTGGCGCTGAAGGACTCCGCCCTCGGTTACCTGATCGGGTATGTCGAGTTGGTGCGTCAGGCCCAACAGCTCGGCACCTTCTACGGAAACTTCTTGCCGGCGCTCATCGTGGTCGCAGCGATCATGATCGCTCTCAACTCGGCTCTGACCTTCCTGGCAACCAAGGTGGAGAAGCGCCTGCGTTCGGGAAAGCGAAAGGGTAAGGGCCCCATCGCGGCGCCGTCCGCCGACCCAGCCGTTTCGGTTCCGGGCATGGACTTGACCAAGCCGTGAGCTGATCGACCTGCTGTTCCACTGACACGAGGAGCGGGGTGTGTCACCGAATTCGGTGACACACCCCGCTCCTGGTATTAGTTGCCTACGGCATTGTTTGCCTACGGCATTGGTTGCCTACGACTCTGCGGCAGCCATCTCGGCCTTGACCACCTCGTACGACATCCCCGCTGAATATCCCTTGCGAGCAAGCATCGAGACCAGTCGGCGCGTGACCTTGTCGCGATCGTCGACGGGCTTGTTCTTCAGCTTCCGCCGAACCAGCTCCGCTGCTCGCTCGCGCTCGTCTTCCGGATCGATCTGTGAGAGCGCTTCGGAAGCCACATCCTGGTCGATACCTTTGAGCCGCAGTTCGACTGCCAGGGCGCGCTTTCCCTTGCCTGAGTACGTGTGGCGCGAATGAACCCACTGATTCGCGAAGTCTGCGTCGTCGATCAAGCCGATTTCCTGGAGCCGATCGAGAACGTTCGTGATGATCTCAGGTTCGAAGCCGCGCCCGCTCAGCTTTGTTTCCAGTTCGGAACGACTGCGCGCCCGGTCGGTCAGGAGGCGTAGGCAAGCATCTTTGGCCTGCGCCTCCGTCCCACCTTCTGTGCGTTGCGACGGCTTCTCGGATCGTTGACGGGATCGACGCCGAGGCGCGCCGTACTCTTCACGAGCATTCTCGCCGTTGTCACCGTCGTCGAAGCTCATGACTGAACTCAGAAGTCGGCGGGAGCTTCGTCGGTTGCAGTGACGTCAGCACCGATACCGAGCTTTTCCTTGATCTTCTTCTCGATCTCGTCGCGGATATCGGTGTTCTCCAGCAAGAACTTACGAGCATTTTCCTTGCCCTGACCCAACTGGTCACCTTCGTAGGTGTACCAGGAGCCGGACTTGCGGATGAACCCGTGCTCGACACCCATATCGATGAGCGAGCCTTCCTTGCTGATGCCCTGACCGTAGAGAATGTCGAACTCGGCCTGCTTGAACGGCGGAGCGACCTTGTTCTTGACGACCTTGACGCGAGTGCGGTTACCGACTGCGTCGGTACCGTCCTTGAGAGTCTCGATGCGACGGATGTCGAGGCGAACCGAAGCGTAGAACTTCAGTGCCTTACCACCGGTGGTGGTTTCGGGAGAACCGAACATCACGCCGATCTTCTCGCGAAGCTGGTTGATGAAGATGACGGTGGTGCCCGAGTTGTTCATGGCACCGGTGATCTTGCGCAGCGCCTGGCTCATCAGTCGAGCCTGCAGGCCGACGTGACTGTCACCCATCTCGCCTTCGATCTCGGCGCGAGGAACAAGAGCGGCCACGGAGTCGATCACGACGATGTCGAGGGCGCCCGAACGAATCAGCATGTCGGTGATCTCGAGAGCCTGCTCACCCGTATCGGGCTGCGAGACCAGAAGCGCGTCGGTGTCGACACCCAACTTGGCTGCATAGTCAGGATCAAGCGCGTGCTCCGCGTCGATGAAGGCCGCGATGCCGCCGTTGGCCTGAGCGTTGGCAACTGCGTGCAGTGCCACGGTGGTCTTACCCGAGGATTCCGGGCCGTAGATCTCGATGACGCGGCCACGCGGCAGTCCGCCGATACCCAGCGCGACGTCGAGCGCGATGGAACCGGTGGGAATGACGGCGATGGGCTGGCGGACACCCTCACCCAGGCGCATCACCGAACCCTTGCCGAAGTTCTTGTCGATCTGCGCCAACGCGAGGTCGAGTGCCTTGTCCCGATCAGGTGCCTGTGGTGCCATCGTGATCCCCATCCTTGTTTCAGTCTTCAGTGCCTGCCTGAGCAGACTCCGTCTCTTCAGCGCCTGCCTGAGCCGACCCTGTTGGTGTGTTGCGATCAGAGTAGATCCGGCCACCGACAGACTTTTCGATCTTGCTTTCGCGCTTGTCGATCACTGTGCTTGTCCAACAATGTGCTTGTCCAACACTGTGCTTGTCGATAACCGAAAGTTCGCAGTTACGAAAGGAGCGTCACCACCGAACAGCTCCAGCATAGACGAACACGTGTTCGAACAGAAGACGAGAGACGTTCGACACGCCGAAAAAATCAGCGGCGGGCGGGCGGTACGTCGAACTCCACACAGAGCGCACGCCACACTTCGCGAGGCTCCCAACCTGCCTCGACGGCCTCCGCGGCAGTCATTCCGTCGAGACTCTGGAGTACATGGTCGATCAGCATCGAGTCGCCTCGTACCTGCCCGAACTCTTCGCGCACCATTTCATGAAATTCGGTCAACCGCACAGCCGCCACCGTAGTCCACAGGGTGATGTATCTGCACCCAGGCACAGTCGGCTCACGCCGACACACCGCCATTGACCACCTGTCGGCACACCACGACCGGATCGACGACCTGCGACGCAGTAGCGGCAGCCGCCCTCGCCGCTTCCGTGAATCGCTCATCGGAAAGAACCTGTAGTACTGCATCGCGAATCGACTGCGCATCCGCAGGCCGCACGATCACCGACGTGCCTGCCCGCGCAGCGCGATTGGCCAGCTCCCACTGGTCCCCTCCCCCAGGAACGACGACGGTCGGTACTCCGGCCAACAGCGCCTTTGCCAACATGCCGTGCCCGCCGCCGCACACCAATACCGCCGCGTCACGCAGCATCGCGTCCTGGCGTCCGAGACCTGCACGAACCCAATCAGGATGCTCGCCTTCAGCTCCGTCGAGCATCGACGCGATCAGCCTGACACCGGCGCCGTCGAGTCCTTCGACCGTGCCCTCGAACACTCCCACTGCGCCGGTGTGTGCCGTGGACGGCGCCACCATGACCAGCGGTTCGTCACCTGGCGGTGGATCCAGAATGACCTCGGTCGGCTCCCAGAGAAGCGGTCCGACGACGTGTGCGTGCTCCGGCCAGTCGGGGCGAGGCACTTCCAGTGCCGGAAGCGTTGCGATCAGCCGCGCATGAGGGCCGGGATCGAGAGCGGGCAGTCCGACACCGACACGGGCTTGCGAGCGCTGGGCCAACCCTTGCTTGATCGAACGTCCCGTCGCTGCGCGCATCAGGGTGTCGCGGAGTCGACCGCGAATTCCGACGCCGGGCGCGAGCCCACTGCCGATAGGCGGCAGACCGCGCGAGGGTGAGTACAACGGGTGAGGCGAGAGCTCCACCCACGGGATGCCCAGCCGTTCCGCGGCCAATCCACCTCCGGCAGTAAGGATGTCGGAGACGACAAGATCCGGGGAGACGGATTTCAGGTCGGGAAGCAGTTCGGTGGAAATATAGGCGGCGCGCGAATGAATCCGAGCGCCTGCATCGAGATCGTCGTCTCCCGGCCTCGGAGCCAAGCCCTTGAGAGGCTCCGCTTCCACACCCGCTGCTCGCGCTGCCTCCACCCACCGGGTCCCGGTGTAGAGGATGGGGTCGTCGCCGGCCTGGATCAACGCCAGCGACAACGCTATTGCGGGAAAAGCATGACCCGGGTCCGGCCCGGCAACGACGGCTACACGCACCGGATCAGAGTGTCACACCGAGTGAAACGCCTGTTCTGCCGCACCCAGTGCGCGTTCGCGATCCGAAGCCACCAATCCGATTCTGGTCCTGCGATCAAGGACGTCGTCGACATCGAGGGCACCTTCGTGCGATACGGCGAAATCGAACTCGGCGCCGCAGATCTCCAAGTCCGCAACCGGCCGAAGACGATCACTGCTCGCGGAGGCAACGAACTCCGCTTCGGTGCCGTATCGCGCCACGAGGGAGGCGGGAGCCTTGATCTTTTTCAAATCCGCCGCCGATGTAGCACCTACCAGCGGCAACGCGCGTGTCCGACACGCACCGGCATTCAGCGAGCCGACCTCGATCGCAGCGTCGACAGCGTCTTCGGCCATCTTGCGGTACGTCGTGAGCTTGCCGCCCACCACCGTGACCAAGCCCGAAGCCGAACGAACAACAGCGTGATTGCGGGAGAGGTCGGCAGTCGAGCCTTCACCGGTGTCCAGCAAGGGGCGCAGACCCGCAAAAGTCCCCAAAACGTCCGCACGTGTCAGCGGAACTTCCAACGCCGTGTTCACGGTGCTGAGCAGGAAGTCGATCTCGTCCTCGGACGCCGTCGGCACGTCGGGCACCGGCCCCGGCGCTGCTTCGTCGGTCAACCCTAGGTAGATCCGGCCGAGCTGCGCGGGTAGGGCGAAGACGAATCGGTTGGTCTCGCCGGGAATCGGCACCGTCAGTGCTGCAGTGGGGTTCCCCAATCGCGCCGCGTCGAGCACCAGGTGCGTTCCGCGGCTGGGGCGAAGAGTGATGCTGGAGTCGACCTGATCAGCCCATACCCCGGTCGCATTGATCACGACGCGGGCACGCATCAAGAACTCGGACCCGGTCAACTCGTCGCGCAAGGTGGCCGATGTTCCGGATACGTCGTACGCACCGACCCGGGTCAGGATTCGCGCGCCGTGGGACGCCGCTGTTCGCGCGATGCCGACGACAAGACGGGCGTCGTCGATGAGCTGCCCGTCGAAGGCCGTCAAGGCGCCGCGTAGATTCTCTTGCTTGACCGCAGGGGCCAATTCGCGAGCGCGAGCAGCACTGACCGTCCGTGATCTGGGTAGTACCGACGCCGGGGTTCGCGCCGACATGCGCAGAGCGTCACCGGCCAGGAAACCGGTACGCACCAGGGCCTTTCCGAAGAACGACGTCTCCGGCAACAGCGGTACGAGTTGAGGCATGGCGCGAACCAGGTGCGGCGCGGTGCGCGTCATGAGAATTCCGCGCTCGACCGCACTTTCACGGGCGATGCCGACATTGCCGGAAGCAAGGTACCGAAGGCCGCCGTGCGCCAGTTTCGAACTCCAACGGCTGGTGCCGAACGCGAGGTCGTGCTTTTCGACCAGCGCAACACTCAGCCCACGAGTCACGGCATCGAGAGCAACACCGACGCCCGTGATTCCGCCACCGATAACCAGGACGTCGACCGAATCGCCGTTCGCCAACTGCTCGAGCTCACGAGTACGCCGCTGTGCATTGAGCGCTGAATCACCGCTTGCTGAATCACTGCCTGCTGAACCTAGGGGGCTCACAGCTATTCTCCCGAATTCTTGACAGGTGCCAGGTACGCAGCGACCGCATATCGAAGTTGTTCGACAGACGCGTCGGAAGAAAGCTCAGCCTCGAGAGTCGGTGCGGAGATGACAACGGACTGTGCCATCAGTAGAACCATCGCCGCGATCTCGGTGACGCTTCCCTCACGAATCGAACCGTCCTGTTGACCGGCCGCGACGACGGAGGTGATCAGCTCGAGAATCGACTTCTGGCTCGCGCCGAGTCGGTCCACGATGTACGTGGTCAGCAACTCTTGATCGGCTTGCCGAATTTTCACGAAGAGCGGATGGTCGCGGATCTGGCCGACGACGTCACCGATCGCCTCCACGAGCAACGTGCCCGCAGACCCGGTGAGGGTCACCTCGGGCAGCACCGATCGGATCTCCCGGGTGAGCAGGTCCGCGACCACGGCCCGCGTGTCCGGCCAACGCCGGTAGACCGTAGGTCGGCTGACGCCGGCTCGACGGGAGATCTCGGCAAGTGTGGTTCGCTGCATTCCGAAATCGAGGACACACGATCTTGCGGCGTCGAGAATCACGTCGTCGATCTCGCGGCTGGGGATGCGCTGACCGTCGGCCTTGCGAGGGGCAATTGGGTCATCTGCGTTACGGATTACCATCGTGTGTAACACAATACCGGACAAGTCACCGGCAATCCCGTCGGGACTTGCGACTTTTCTCGCTCAAAGCTCATCAGAAATAGTACAACTCGAAACCAACTGCGCGCTCGGCATCAAACCCAGGCTTCGGTCCGCTGACCATATCTATCTGTGCGCGGGCCTGTTCCCGGATCGGCACAGAACTCAATGCCGCCAGATAGCGTGCGTGTTCCGCGAGCGAATCCACGGCGCGGTCGACCGTCGACGTCACGTCGACGCAGTGTGTGGGAGTCATCGTGTTCACCGCGACCCACCGAACGCCGGACCACGGCGCCAACCCCTGAGCCGTCAATGACGGAAAGATCCATTCGTTTGCTGCGTCGGCAGTTGCATCCAGGACGCTGATCCCGAGCGCGCGGTGATCCGCACTGTTGAGGTAGCCGGGCCCCCAGGTGTGCGAGAAGTTCATCGTGACCACCAACTCCGGACGGTGGCGACGAATTGCAGCGGCAAGAGTCGAGCGCAATTCCAGGCCTTCAACGAGACGACCGTCGGGTAGTCCGAGGAACTCCACCTCAGTGACACCGACGATCGCGGCCGAGCGGCGCTCTTCTTCCTCACGGACCGGGCCGGACTCCGCGGGCGACAGACCAGCGATTCCGGCCTCACCTCGCGTGGCCAGCACGTATCGGACGTCCTTGCCGCGATCCGTCCACTGCGCCACCGCCGCGGCTGCGCCGTATTCGATGTCGTCGGGATGCGCAACGATGACAATCGCGCGCTGCCAGTCCTCGGGGAAGTTTTCCATAGGGCCGATCTTGCCTGTCAGAACCGCGAAGCGGGCGAATTGTCGTCACTTCCCGACATCGCCTTCACCAGGAAGTAGATTCCGAAGCCGACCGCGCCGACCACCAGAACCCAGAAAAGCCCTTTGATCAGGGCGCCGACCACCGCGAGTGCAACCCACACCAGTACGACGGCCAAAACGATCTTCCAAAACATGCTTGCCTCCAATGGGCCATTGAACAATCGGTCGAATCGGACAGGTGCTGCGTCGTCCGTAGAACCAGCCTGACAGGTCTGGCGCGACAAAGCAGCAGCTCAGCGGCAAGTTCAGGTAAAGATCAGGGTTCACCCCGAGACCGCCCCTCACGCAGGTCAGGTGTCCAACCCACTGCAGCGTGCGACTGGCGTAAACTCGCGAAGTTCCATCCCGTACGCCGAAGGAGCACGTCCGCAGTGTCTACGACCCGTTTCCCCGCTCGCGATCTCGCGCATGTAGCCGTCTTCGCCGCACTCATCATCGCGCTGGGCCTACCCGGGTCGATCAACATCGGCATTTCCGGCGTACCGATCACACTTCAGTCCATGGGCGTCATGATGGCCGGCGCTCTGCTCGGACCGCGCAAGGGTGTTCTCGCCGTCCTGACGGTCATCGCCCTGGGACTGGTGGGGCTACCGGTCCTTGCCGGCGGTCGCACCGCACTCGTGTCTCTTTCGAGCCCGACAGCCGGATTCCTCATCGGTTGGATCCCGACGGCATTCGTCATCGGGTGGCTGACTGCCAAGATGCTGCCCAAGTACCGGATCATCGCGGGCATCGGCATCAATCTTCTCGGCGGGGTTGTCATCCTCTACGCCTTCGGCATCGTCGGAATGATGGTCCGCGGACACATGAGCTTCGTGGCCGCCTGGTCGGCCAATGCTGCCTTCATTCCTCTCGACGCAGCAAAGGCCGTGGTCACCGCGCTCGTCGCGTCCCAGGTCCATCGCGCATATCCGGCGCTCCTGCGTGATTCGGTGATCTCGTCCACCAAGACCGTGGTGGCGAATTAATCTCCGATGAGTGAGATCGTCTTCGAGAACGTCGGCCACAGCTTCGGTGAACGAACAGTCCTGCAGCAGATAAATCTGCGACTGAGCGAGCAGCGAATCGGGATCGTGGGTGCGAACGGAAGCGGCAAGTCGACCCTCGCTCGCATGATCAACGGCCTGGTCGTTCCAACCGAAGGGCGCGTCCAGGTGAACGGCCTGGATACCGCGAAGAAGGGCCGCGACGTACGCAAGCAGGTCGGGTTCGTCTTCACCGATCCCAACCATCAGATCGTGATGCCGACGGTGGCCGAGGACATCGAATTCTCGCTCCGCCGTAGCGGTTTGGGTAAAACCGAGCGCGCCGCGAAGGTCAGCTCGGTCCTGCAGCGCTACGGTCTCGCCGGGCACGCCGACCATCCCACCCACCAGCTTTCCGGTGGGCAGAAGCAGCTACTCGCGCTCGCGGCCATCATGGTGACAGAGCCGAACATACTCGTCGCCGACGAGCCCACCACGCTCCTCGACCTTCGCAACTCGCGACTCATCAGCTCGGTATTCGAGTCACTCGATCAGCAGCTGATCGTCGTGACCCACCAACTCGATCTCCTCGAATCCTTCGAACGGGTGTTGGTTGTCGACCAAGGCCGTGTCGTCGCCGACGGCTTCCCCGCCGACTCGATCGGCCATTACCGGTCGTTGGTCTCGTGACCACACTCGGCGTCTATCGCCCGGGCTCGTCACTCCTGCATCGGATGCCGACGGGGATCAAGCTCCTCGGATTGGTCGTGGCGATCCTCGCCGTCTCGATCTTCGTACGTGAGCCGTGGCAACTGGCAGCTCCCGCGATCGTCGTCGTCGCCCTGTACGTCATTGCGCGCATCCCGCCGATGACGGCGATCCGGCAGCTGCGACCCGCACTGTGGATGTTGCTGTTCATCGGCGCGTTCCAGCTGGTGGTCGCGGGGTGGCAGCGAGCGGCCGTCGTGTGCGGCGTCCTGATCATCTCGATCGCCTTCGCGGCGATCATGGGTCTGACCACGCGGATCTCGGAGATGCTCGACGCGATCACCAGATTCCTGACACCCTTGCGACGCTTCGGCGTCAATCCCGAACGGATCGCCTTGCTCCTGGCAATGACAATCCGGTGCATTCCGCTGATGTTCGAGGTCATCACACAGGTGTCCGAGGCACGCAAGGCACGAGGGCTCGGCTTCTCGCTGCGCTCCTTCGCAGTGCCGGTCATCGTCGGCACCCTGATGACCGCAGATGCGATGGGTGAAGCATTGGCAGCCCGCGGCGCCGACGACTGAGCGCCGATCAGACCAGGGCTGTCAGTTGTACTTGCGGGTGATGTCGTCGACCTCGCCGATGGCGTCGGCAAGCGCCGAAAGTCGCTCGGCGGCCGCGTGCAGCGCCGAGAGTTCCCGGTTGAATCCCACGAGCGCCGAAGGGCTGTGAGGCGCAGTCAGCGCGGCGGCTGAGGTCACCAGATCCTCGTATTGGTCCAACCCCGACTGCAACTCACGAACTGCGCCGTCGATGGTGGGATCCAGAGGCGCAGTCACTTTGGGCGTTGCGGCCACCGCACGTTCCATCGCCACCACGTCCGTAGACACCGCGAACATCGCTCTGAGTGCCGAATCGGCGGTAGCGGTGATTTCGTCCAGCTCACCGGGGTCGATGGTGTCGGCGCGTCTGAGAACACTCAGAATCTCGAACAGCGACGTCTCGGCACCGATGAGGCGCGACATCGGAATGAAGGCACGAGACGACGACGGTGGCAATCGTCGGCGAATCGGCGCCGACGGCGGTGGACCGGAGCTCATCGAACGGTAACGACCGACCGCGATGACGGCGGGAACCGCGAACAGTGCCGCTCCCCCGCCTGCCACGACCACCGACCACTCGGGGGCCGACGCAACCGCGAGGCCTGCCGTGCCGACCACTGATCCGCCGGACATGAAACCCCAACGCTGCGCGCGCCGACGCGCACGGGCACGCTTGCGCTCGAACTTGGCGCGCGGATCCTGCCACCGCCGAGCGGCATCCGCCGCAGACAGACCGACCTCACGCAATGTGTCCGCAGTGCGTCCCAACGCTCCGAAAGCGCCGGATACGGAAACGGGAACGGCCGACCGGGGCTCACGCCCAGATCGACCGTCTCGCGAAGAAAACATCAGAGCATCACTGCCGACATCGAGGATTCGGCTACTGCCCGGTCTGACCGGCAGCCGGGGGCTGCTTCTCGACGGACGGAGTCGCGGGAGTGGCTGCTGCACCGCCGGAAGGCAGTGCCTCGCCCTTCATGGACGCACGAATCTGCTCGAGGCGGCTGTGCCCCGCCATCTGAACCGAGGCCTGCTGGACCTCCATCATGCGGCCCTGGACGGAGTTCTGGGCGAGCTCGGCTGAGCCGAGTGCGTCAGCATAGCGGCGCTCGATCTTGTCGCGCACAGCATCGAGGCTGGGTGTGTTGCCGGGAGCCGACAGCGTGCTGTCCATGGAACGAAGCGACTCGCTCACGCGCTCCTGCATCTTGGCCTGCTCGAGCTGGCTGAGCAGCTTGGTACGCTCGGCAACCTTTGCCTGCAGGGTCATCGCGTTCTGCTCGACGGCCTTCTTGGCCTGAGCGGCTGCCTGCAAGGACTGGTCGTGCAGTGCCTTCAGATCCTCGACGCCCTGCTCGGCCGTCACCAACTGAGCCGCAAAAGCCTCGGCGGCGTTGGTGTACTGGATCGCCTTGTCGTTGTCGCCGGCAGCAGCAGCCTGATCGGCAAGATTGACGGCTTGGCGCGCGTTGGCGTTGAGCTTCTCGACCTCGTCGAGCTGACGGCTGAGCTTCATCTCGAGTTGACGCTGATTACCGATCACCGACGCAGCCTGCTGGGACAACGCCTGATGCTGGCGCTGTGCGTCCTCGATCGCCTGCTGAATCTGAACCTTTGGATCTGCCTTCTCATCGATCTTCGAATTGAAGAGCGCCATCAGGTACTTCCAGCCCTTGACGAAAGGATTAGCCATTGGTTTGATCCTGCCTCCATCTGATGCGCCGCGCCGAACGCGACCCGGAGCGCGACCGTCGCGCACCGAAACAAGGGCTGCGCCCTATCTGCTCTGACCCCACCTGCTGGAAACCGGCGGTTACGTACAAAATCTATCGGTTACGGCCGGTAGTGGCTACGCCGCCGCCAACCTTCGAGCGTTCGGTGCCGGAATCACGACGCGAGTGTCGCGTGCGATAGTCGGCGAACCGGAAGCCGAGACAGTGCCGGATGCCGACACGGCAGGTTCGGCGACCTGTCGACCAGCTACCGGAGAGCTCTTCTTGGTGGCCAAGGTCTCGCTCACATCGACCAGCACGTCGGACAGCGGGACTGCGAGCGCATCACAGATCGCTGCCAACAGTTCGCTCGATGCTTCCTTACGTCCACGTTCCACTTCGGACAGATAGCCCAAGCTCACACGCGCGCTGTTCGACACCTCACGTAGCGTGCGGCTCTGCGAAACGCGCGTACGCCGGAGACTGTCACCGATTGCCTCACGCAATAGCAGCGCCATCTCGCTCCTCCTTCATCCGTGACCTCATCGTGCATGGTCGTACGTCTTCACAATCGTCAACGTCCGAACACATCCGATTGGTTCCCGAGCCTATCGTGCCGCACGCTCTACGACACGATCACGCAACCGCGACACGGCAGTCGCGACTGCCGTTGTCCGAATCTCCCACCGTTCGCCGCCGAGCGCGAGCGGTACGCATTCGGTTCCGTCCGGGCCGGCGATCCCGAGAAACACCGTTCCGACCGGGTGTCCGTCCTGCTCGCTCGGACCGGCAACTCCGGTCAGTCCGATTCCCCAGTCGGCACCGCACCTCGTCCGGGCGCCGAGCGCCAAGGCCACGGCGGTGCTCTCGGACACGGGACCGTCCGACGCCAGGCGCTCAGGATCCACGCCCGCCAGCGTTGCTTTCAGGTCGGTCGCATACACGACCAGGCCCCCACGCAGCACCGCGCTCGACCCTGGCACCGACGCGATCGCAGCCGTGAACAATCCGGCCGTCAAAGATTCAGCGGCGGCGACAGTCTGCCTCGCGGCGGCGAGGGCGTCGACGAGTTCGACCACCCCGAGTCCGAGCAGCGGGTCGGTCATGACTCGACTGCGCGAACTCCGGCGCGAAGCCTGATCGCCTGCACGATGTATTCGATTCCCGTCGCCACCGTCAGTACGACGGCAGCAGCCATCAGCAGTCCGCTGACGATGTCCCAACTGCTCGGCAGCGGGCAGAGGTAGAAGCCGATCGCGACGGCCTGGACGAGTGTCTTGAGCTTGCCGCCCTTGCCTGCCGGGATGACCGCGTGCCGCAAGACCGCGAACCGCAACAGCGTGATTCCGAGTTCTCTGGCGATGATCACTCCGGTCACCCACCACGACAGATCGCCGAGAACCGAGAGCCCGATGAGCGCGGCTCCGATCAAGGCCTTGTCCGCGATCGGGTCCATGAGTTTGCCGAAATCGGTGACCAGACCGTACTTCCGAGCCAATTGGCCGTCGATCCGATCCGTGATCGCGGCGACGATGAACACGCCCATCGCTCCGAGACGCCACCACGTCGAGTGTCCGCCGTCGACGAACAGAACAACGAGAAACACCGGAACGAGAACCATTCGCACCATCGTGAGAATGTTGGCGATGTTCAGCAACGGAACCGGGTTGTCCGCGACAGGTGTGCCGTCGGACGGACCGACGGCGGCGCGATGGGCGTCGGTCTGATCGCGCGGGGTACTCATCGGATCACCGCACGGGCGGTGAGCCGAACCCGGGATACAGCCGAGCGGCGCGGGAATTGCGTGGGGCGGACAGGCACGCGACTTAGAATATCGGTAGGGCCATTGACTAATGTGCACCACATGACTTCGACCGCGCCGACCTATACCGAGAGCCAGTTGATCGTGCGTCGCGCGCGAACGTCGGACATCCCCGAAATCAAGCGCCTGATCGACATCTACGCCGGCAAGATCCTGCTCGAGAAGAATCTCGTGACGCTGTACGAGGCTGTCCAGGAGTTCTGGGTCGCTGAGCGGGGTGACCAGGTAATCGCTTGCGGCGCACTGCATGTGCTGTGGGCAGACCTGGGTGAGATCCGCACCGTCGCAGTCGATCCGACAGCCAAGGGGCAGGGTGCGGGTTTCCACGTCGTCGACAAACTCATCGAGGTCGCCAAGGAATTGGAGTTGGAACGACTGTTCGTTTTGACGTTCGAGACCGAGTTCTTCCACCGTCACGGATTCGCGGAGATCGACGGCACTCCCGTCACCGCCGAGGTCTATGCCGAAATGTGTCGTTCCTACGACGCCGGCGTCGCCGAGTTCCTCGATCTGAGCTATGTGAAACCCAACACACTCGGCAATACTCGCATGCTCCTCACTCTCTGAACCGTTCAGACTCTTCACACATCCCTGTCTCGATCCCCGTCCCGAAAGCGGTTCACGATGTCGTTGTTCCTCGTCGAATACACCTATGCGCCCGAGAAGAATCCTCAGCGCGACGAACTCCGCAGCGATCACCGCGCGTGGCTCGCCGATCTGGTTTCCCGCTCGATCGTGTTGTCTTCAGGTCCGTTTGCAGATGGAAACGGCGCGCTGATCATCGTCGACGCCGCGGACACCGATACCGTTTCGCTTCTCTTCACCCACGATCCGTTCGCGATCGCCGACCTGATCGAAAACGTCCGGATCACCGAGTGGGTGCCGGTTCTGGGCCAGTTCAGCGCCTGACGGACACAGGCCCCGGCTTTACTCCCCGGCCCGGTCGCGAGTCTTCAACAGGCTCGCGACCGTTGTCACCGCGAGCACTCCGATGATCACTCCGAGTGAGAGTGCCGTCGAGATTTCCGGCACCGAGACGTGTTCACCGCCGTTGACGAACGAGAGCGTGTTCTCGTGCAACGCGTGCAGGACCAGTTTCACGCCGATGAACGCCAAAATTATCGAGAGCCCGTACGAGAGGTAAACCAGTCGTTCGAGCAACCCGCCGATCAGGAAGTACAGCTGTCGTAGGCCCATCAGCGCGAAGGCGTTGGCGGTGAACACCAGGTACGGTTCCTGCGTCAGACCGTAGATCGCCGGAATCGAATCGAGCGCGAAGAGCACGTCGGCAAACCCGATTGCGATGAGCGCCAACAACAACGGCGTCACGACGCGCTTGCCGTCGATCCGGGTGATCAGTTTGTCGCCGTCGTATTCCTCGGTGGTGGGCAGCACCCGCTTCACGAGCGAGATGATGCGACTGTCGCGCTTCTCCTCGGCTTCCTTCTCGTGGCCGTGATCGCGGATCAGGGTGTACGCGGTGTAGATCAGAAATGCACCGAAAAGGTAGAACACCCAGCTGTACGCATTGATGGCGGCCGCGCCGACTCCGATGAAGATTCCGCGCATCACCAGCGCGAGGACGATGCCGATCAGCAAGACTTTCTGCTGGAACTCTCGCGGGACGGCAAACGTCGACATGATGATCACGAAGACGAACAGATTGTCTACCGAGAGCGCCTTTTCCGTGACGTAGCCGGCGAAGTACTCACCGCCGTACGTCGTACCCCAGATCCACATCACGACCAGGCCGAAGACTATGGCTATCGAAATGTAGACCGTCGACCAGAATGCCGACTCCCGGAACGTGGGCGCATGTGGCGTGCGGACGTGGGCGAAGAAGTCGAAGACGAACAGGCCGAGGATCACCACGATCGTGATTCCCCAAGCCAACGGCGTCACATGCACGGGTTCCTCCGGTCGTCTGTCGACGGCTTGTCCGCCGAGGTGTCGCTACTCGTCTGCGGGTGCCTCGTCCGGGTCGCCACCGCGAATCGACCACAGCAGACCGTCGAGTTCCTCAGGCTTCATCAAAACCTCGCGCGCCTTCGAGCCCTCGCTGGGGCCGACGACGCCACGATTTTCCATGAGATCCATGAGTCGACCGGCCTTGGCGAACCCGACGCGCAGCTTGCGCTGCAGCATCGACGTCGAACCGAATTGACTCGTGATCACCAGTTCCACGGCCTGCAAGAGGACGTCCATGTCGTCGCCGATGTCGGGGTCGACGTCCTTCTTCTCCCCGGCCTTCTGTGCGGTGACACCTTCGGTGTACTCGGGCTCGGCCTGGTTCTTCGCGAAGTCGACAACCGCAGAGATTTCCTCGTCGGTGATGAACGCGCCTTGCATACGGGTCGGCTTGCCGGCGCCCATGGGCAGGAACAACCCGTCACCCATACCGATGAGCTTCTCGGCGCCGGGCTGATCGAGGATGACTCGCGAGTCCGTGAGCGAGGACGTCGCGAACGCCAGACGCGAAGGCACGTTGGTCTTGATCAGGCCGGTGACGACGTCGACGGACGGGCGCTGCGTTGCCAGCACCAGGTGGATACCGGCAGCGCGGGCTTTCTGGGTGATGCGGACGATTGCTTCTTCGACGTCGCGCGGAGCGGTCATCATGAGGTCCGCCAACTCGTCCACGATCGCCAGGATGTACGGGTACGGACGGTAGACGCGCTCGCTGCCCAGCGGCGCGGTGATTTCCCCGGACTTGACCTTGGAGTTGAAGTCGTCGATGTGACGCACTCGGTTGGCCTGCATGTCCTGGTAGCGCTGTTCCATCTCCTCGACCAACCAGGCCAGCGCGGCCGCTGCCTTCTTGGGCTGAGTGATGATCGGCGTGATCAGGTGCGGGATACCTTCGTACGGCGTGAGCTCGACCATCTTGGGGTCGATGAGGATCATCCGTACTTCTTCCGGCGTCGCCCGGGTCAGTAGTGACACGAGCATCGAGTTCACGAAGCTCGACTTACCCGAGCCGGTCGAACCTGCCACCAGCAGGTGGGGCATCTTCGCGAGGTTCGCACTGACGAAGTCACCTTCGATGTCCTTACCCAGACCGATCACCAGTGGATGGTGATCGCGTCTGGTGCTCGGCGCGTTCAGCACGTCGGCGAGGCGAACCATTTCACGGTCGGAGTTCGGTACCTCGATACCCACCGCGGACTTACCCGGAATGGGGGCGAGGAGGCGGACGTTGTCGGTTGCCACCGCGTAGGCGATGTTGCGGGCGAGCGCAGTGATCTTCTCGACCTTCACGCCGGGTCCGAGTTCGACCTCGTAGCGCGTCACTGTCGGTCCGCGGGTGAATCCGGTAACGGCGGCGTCGATCTTGAACTGTTCGAGGACCTCGCTGATCGCTTCGATCATCGCGTCGTTCGCAGAACTGCGGAGCTTGGGCGGATCACCCTCGATCAGCAACGTCGTCGGTGGGAGGTTGTAGTCGCCGTCGGTGACGCGATCGGTGACGAAGTGTTCCTTCTCCTCCGGCTCCGGTTCGGGTTTCGGCACGGGCTTGGCGATGGGGACCGAACGTGCCGGCACCTTGGGGCGCGGCGCCGGCGTCTCCACGACGGGCGCTGCCGCAGCCACGACGGGCTCGTCGGGCTCTGCGGTTTCGTCGGCGTTCCACAGACCGAGCACTTCGGTCTTCTTGTCTCCGGATTCGAACTCGTCCGTCGGATAGTTGTCGATCGGCGCGCGCCGGCTGGTCCGCTTGGCGGGCTTGAGCGGAGGCTCGGCGTAGGTGTCCACCGGGTAGCCGTCGGCGTCGAACAGCGAAGGATCGTAAGCAGATTCGCCGTAGTGGTGCTCGCCGTCCTCGTCGAATTCGGATCCGTAGTCGCCGTATTCGTCCGAGCGATACGAGGCACCGAAGAAGGACTGGAACTTGCTCGGAACCTCACGCAGAGTCGTTCCGGTCAGAAGCAGGATTCCGAATCCGGCGGCGATGACCAACAGCGGCGCCGACAGCCAGACGGTGAGGCCGTTGGTCAGCGGGCCTCCCACGACGTATCCGACAAAACCTGCGCCGTTGGAGCGGCCGGTCGCGTCTGTCGGCGATCCGGAGATGATGTGCCACAGGCCGAGTGCAGGAAGACCGACCAGCAGCGATCCCATGATCAGTCGAGGTCGGATCTCAGGTTTGGGTTCGGTGCGCATCAACAGGATCGCGAGGCCGACGCCGACGATGGGGAGCACAGCCGAAGCCGCGCCGAAGATCGCACGCACGAGAGTGTCGATGCCACCGCCGATCGGACCTCCGGCCTTGAACCAGACTCCCCCGGCGATGACGACGCTGAATGCGATCAGGCCGAGCGCTATTCCGTCGCGGCGATGGCCGGCTTCGATCTCGCCGACCTTGCTGACCGTGCGCGTAGTGGCGCCGACACCGCGGGCAGCCAGGGACCACCCGGCGCCGATCCCCTTGCCGACCGCCGCCAACGGGCTGGCCCGCTGAGACGTTTTCGACACGGGTCGGCGCGAAGCCGAAGGCGTACCGGACGACTTCTTCGGAGCCGGCTTGGAGCCTTTCCCCGAAGCGGGGCGGCCACCGGCCTTGGCCGACGTCGTGACATTTCGAGGAGTCGAGACGGTCCTTGTGGTGCGCGATGTGCGAGGTTTTGCGGTCGCCCGCGCGCTCGGCGCAGACGCTGACGACCTGGTCGATGCCCTGGACGTGGACGTGCTTGTACTGGATCCCCGGGCGCTCGACTTACCTGCCATGGAGTTCAGGCTAGTCTGTGCGACCCCATCTGGACCATCCGCAACACCAGCAACACAGGTCGCGAGTGCGAAACGTGATCTTCACAACCCGTCTGTCGAGTTCTACTCCGGTAGAAGAAGGCCATCAGAAACTGCGATCGAGCGCCATCACCGATTGAACGTCGCCGAGTTCGCCTTTTGCTTCGATCTGCACTTCGTTGCGACCGAAAGCGTGAAGCAGCAACTCGGCAGGTTCACCCTGCAGGACAACACTGCGAGAGCCGGATTTGTGGACGACCGCGCTCTCCCCGGACGGAAGTTCGAAAATCACCTCGACAGCGGCTTTGCGGTAGCCCATCTTGCCGATTTGCCGCGCGTACTTCCACAGTTGAGCCTGCCGACCCTCCGACAGCGGTCGCGGCGCCCAGTTCAGGTGTGCGCGTCGTACATCTTCGTGGTGGACGAACATTTCCGTGGTGTTGACCTGCGCGTCGAGCCAGTACATCGGCGACCACCGAGGCGGCCCGCTGCGAACGTCATCGAGGATGTCCTCCCACGGACGCGCCGCTGCGGCCTTTCGCACGCTCTCGGTGTGACCGGCCAGAGGGCTGAACATGATTCCGGGAGCGGCGTCGAGACGCCGCTCCCGGACGATCAGATGTGCTGCCAGGTCACGATTGGTCCACTCCCCACACAGCGTCGGAGCATCGGGGCCGAATTCGACCATGCTGTCCACCAGGGCGAGTCGTTCGTCATGAGCGAAGGTCACCTTCGCCAAAGTACTCGAACCGGACCGGGTTCGAGCGCAAGCGACCTGCTGTGCCGATCTACGGAACCGCGATGACCGTCGGAATGATCATCGGACGGCGGCGGTACTTGTCCGCGACCCAGCGTCCGACGACTCGGCGCACGGACTGCGCGATGCGATGAGCGTCGATGACGCCTTCGCTCGCCAACCGTGCCAGGTCCGATTCCACGAGATCCGCGGCGGCCTTGAGGGCTGTCGGATCGTCGGAGAAACCGCGACCGGACACCTCGGGAGTGCTGACCGCGCGGCCCGTCGACTCGTTGATGACAATGGTGATGGCGATGAAGCCGCCCTCACCGAGCACCAGGCGATCGGAAAGCGTCGGCTCACCGACGTCACCGACGGACAGACCGTCTACATATACGTGTCCGACCGGTACCCGTCCGACGATCTCGGCGAGTCCGTCGACCATGTCGACCACGACGCCGTCCTCGGCCAATACGATGCGCTCTTCCGGAACGCCGGTGGCCTTGGCAAGTGCGGCGTTGGCACGCAGGTGGCGCCATTCACCGTGAACAGGCATGGCATTGGTGGGCCGAACCGCGTTGTAGAGGTAGAGCAACTCACCGGCGGACGCGTGGCCCGAGACGTGAACCTTGGCGCTCTGCTGCGTCACGACGGTGGCACCGCGCTTGGCCAAACCGTTGACCACGGCGAAAACGGAGTTCTCGTTGCCCGGGATCAGCGAGGACGCGAGAACGACCAGGTCGTTGGCGCGAATGTTGATCTGGCGGTGTTCGCCTCGTGCCATCCGCGAGAGCGCTGCCAACGGCTCACCCTGCGAACCCGTGGAGATCAGAACCAGACGATCGTCGGGAAGCGTCGCGGCGGTGTCGATGTCGACGACCAGGCCGTCGGGCACCGTGAGGTAGCCGAGATCCTGTGCGATCTGCATGTTGCGGACCATCGAGCGGCCGACGAAGACGATGCGGCGGTTGTACCGAGCGGCAACGTCGACGACTTGCTGGATGCGGTGCACGTGGCTGGCGAACGAAGCCACGATGACGCGCTGCTTCGCCTTGCCGATGACGTTGTCGAGCACTCCCCCGATTTCACGCTCGGGCGTGACGAATCCCGGGACCTCGGCGTTGGTCGAGTCCACGAGGAACAGGTCGACACCCTCGTCGCCCAGTCGGGAGAAACCGGCGAGGTCGGTCAGGCGGCCGTCGAGAGGCAGCTGATCGAGCTTGATGTCACCGGTGTGCAGTACGACGCCGGCGTCGGTGCGAATCGCGATCGCGAGGGCGTCGGGAATCGAGTGGTTGACGGCGAAGTACTCGCAGTCGAACGGGCCGTGGGTGGTGGTGTTTCCTTCGACGACCTCGACGAGGTTCGGTCGCAGGCGATGCTCGCGGCACTTGGCGGCAACGAGGGCGAGAGTGAACTTCGCGCCGATGACCGGAATGTCCGCGCGCAGGCGCAGCAAGAACGGCAGAGCACCGATGTGGTCCTCGTGTCCGTGAGTCAAGATGACGGCTTCGACGTCGTCCATACGGTCTTCGATGTAGCGGAAGTCCGGGAGGATCAGGTCGACGCCAGGCTGCTGGTCCTCGGGAAACAGCACACCGCAGTCGACGATCAGCAGCTTGCCGCGGTGCTCGAACACCGTCATGTTGCGACCGATTTCACCGATGCCGCCGAGAGCGACGATGCGCAGACCTGATGCCGGCGCCTTCGGGGGTGTTCCGAGTCGACCCGTGGGATCGACGGCCGGACGGTTCTCGGGGCGCTTGTTTCCGCGCCCGTTGCCCGCCTTCGACGCTGCCGGACGGTTGCCGCCGGAAGATTTGCGCGGCGACCTGTCTTCGGTCGACTTCTTGGGTGCAGCAGATTTGGTGGCAGCGGACTTGGTCGCTGCAGACTTCGTCGCTGCGGATTTGGTTGCTGCGGCCTTCTTGGGCGGGGCGGCTGCGGCGGGGGCCGCTTCTGCCGCCGGCGCAGCTGGTGCCTCTACCGGTGCGGCCTTCGCGGCCGTTTCGGGAGCCGGAGGCGAAGGCGGACCGGCTTGACGACTGGCACTACGACGTCGGGGGGGACGGGTCATTTACAAAACTCCTGCCGCATGCAGATCGGCGGCAAGACCGTCGATCTGCTCTTTAGTGGGTGCAACCTGCGGAAGGCGTGGTTCTCCGACATCGATTCCGATGAGTCGCAGACCCGCCTTCGAAGCGCTGACACCGCCGAGGCGGGCAACGGAACGAATCACAGGGATCAAACTGAGGTTTATCTCGCGGGCGCGGGCGATGTCGCCGGACACGAACGCGGTGTGAAGGTCGCGGAGGCGACCCGGAACAAGATGGCCGATGACGCTGACGAAGCCGGTAGCACCGACAGCGAGCCACGGCAGGTTCAGCGGGTCGTCACCGGAGAAGAACTGAAGTTCGGTGGTGCCGATCAACTCTGCGCCGGCGTTGAGGTCGCCCTTGGCGTCCTTGACAGCCTTGATCCGCGGGTGCTCGGCGAGTCGACGGATCGTCTCGGTCTCGATGGGGACGACGGAGCGGGGCGGAATGTCGTACAACATGACGGGCAGGTCGGTCGCGTTGGCGACGGCGGTGAAGTGTGCAAAAAGTCCGGCCTGGGGCGGACGCGAGTAGTACGGGGTGACGACGAGCAGACCGTGCGCTCCGGCGCGAGCCGCGTCACGGGCGAGTTCGACACTGTGGGCGGTGTCGTTGCTGCCGGCGCCTGCGACGATCTTCGCGCGGTTGCCGACGGCGTCGATCACCGCGCGGAGCAGGTCGAGCTTCTCGGACTCGGTGGTGGTGGGAGATTCACCGGTGGTACCGGCAAGGACAAGGCCGTCGCAGCCGTTGTCGACGAGATGGGCTGCGAGGCGCACTCCCGCGTCGACGTCCAACTTCCCGTCGGCAGTGAACGGGGTCACCATCGCAACGGAAATGGTGCCGAACGGACGCTCGACAAGAGAAGCGGAATCACCGTAGGTCATGGTCAGAAGGTTACCCGGTTCAGCTCTTACTTCTGCACACGAGTCACGACTCGGCCGCAAATGCACTGACGGCGATTTCCGATCCGTCGCTTCCGCGGAGAATCTCGTAGTCCCCGAACACATTTGGCGCGACGTCGCGAAGCTGACGCAGGCACTCGACCGCGACTCGCCGGATCTCCACATCCGCATGTTCGGTGGCACGCATCTCGACGAAGTGCCGCCAGGCCCGATAGTTCCCGGTCACGACCAAGCGAGTCTCGGTGGCGTTGGGCAGCACCGAGCGCGCAGCTTGCCTGGCTTGCTTCCCTCGCATCGGGGCGCCGGGCACCGATTGCAGTTTCCCTTCGAGGGCGGTGAGCAGTTCACCGTAAGCGCGACGGCTTTCGTCGGTGGCCGACAGAAACAGCGCTTCGAGTTCGGGATCGCCTTCGACAGCCGGAGGTACGACGACGTTCGCATCGTTCTCGCGGACGAATCGCTGCGAGAGTTGCGAGTACGAGAAGTGCCGGTGACGAATCAATTCATGAGTGCACGAGCGCGAGATACCGGTGATGTAGAAGCTCACGGTTGCATGCTCGAGCACCGAAACGTGTCCGACCTCGAGCAGATGCCTCAGGTAGCCGGCGTTGGTTGCCGTGCGCGGGTTCGGCTTGGACCAACTCTGATAGCAGGCTCGACCGGAGAACTCGACAAGTGCTTCGCCGCCGTCGGCATCCGTCTCCCACGGAATGTCCTCGGGCGGGAAGAACTCGGACTTCGCCACCAACTGCACTTTCAGCGACACCGTGTTCGGCACAACCCACTCCTCGACAAGCACGAAACAACCAGCACGAAACCCGGACGCTGTTCGCCTCAGGTGCGGGGGCAACTCTATAGCGGTCGACCACCCTCCAGATCGAGTGACGTCACAAGCATCCTTGACTGACGTCACTTTTGACGCCACTCTGGTGTCATGGACATTTCGGAGTACACCGCAAAGCTGCAGAACGACCTCGTCACCGCAGCCGAACTCGGCGACGATCACACGCGCCGGATTGCGGCGTCGCTGTCCGCCGCCATCGAACCCTCGGTCCGCCTGGTCTTGCTGGCCGCGGCAACTGAGCTGGCCAAGGAGATCGGGGCGAAGCTCGGCGATCGAGAGGTCAAGGTCAATCTCGACGGCAGCGAGTTGCTGGTCGATGTCGTTCGCCCGCCCGGTTCGACTGGCGGCGAGGCCGCAGACAACGAGAAGGCAGACGACGAGAAGAAGGACTCCACCTACTCGTTCGACGACGTCAGCGGGGATATCAGCCGAGTGACGTTGAGGATGATGGAGCAGATCAAGGCCCGCGCCGAGGAGGCAGCCAATCAGAACGGAGTCTCCCTCAACTCGTGGGTTTCACAGGCCGTACAGGGCGCACTACGGGACCAGATGCGCAAGAACGGCATGGACTAGTTCGACGCCACCCCGATCGCCGAATGATCTAATTGCGCAACTGCAGTAATCACGAACCGTTGCCGCAAGGCGAGAAGGAGCACGTTCATGGCCGTTTCGGGCGTCAAGGAATTCGAGATCAAGGCTGATCCGGCAACGGTGATGCAGGCCGTCGCCGCGGTCGATCGACTGCCGGAGTGGTCGTCTGCGCACAAGAAGATCACCATCGAGAGCACCCACGACGACGGTCGCCCCCATCGCGTTCGCATGGCCGTGTCCATTCTCGGAATCAACGACGAGCAGGTAGTCGACTACACCTTCGAGGGCGACGAGAAGGTGACCTGGACCCTCGTCGAGAGCGGCCAGCAGAACCAGCAGGACGGCTCGTACATCTTGACGCCCACCGACGGTGGAACCAAAGTCACCTTCGAATTGACCATCGATCCCAAGATCCCGCTGCCGGGTTTCCTGGTGAAGAAGGCACAGAAGACGGCCCTGGAAACGGCAAGCAAGGGCCTGACGAAGTTCGTCGAAAACTTCTGAGCGCACACGCAATTCAGGCGGCCCTTACTTCGGCGTTCATCGCCGGGTAGGGGCCGTTTGCTGTGAAGCCGAGCTGCGATTTCGCGGAAGTTCTTGCCGATGTTGAAGATTCGCCGGTAGCCGGGGACTGCCCGGAGTAACGTCGGCCGCGTGTCCGCCGAGACCGCAGAGCCCAACTCCATGGCACCCGTGCGCATCCTCGTCTACAGCGACGACGCGCACACGCGCGAGCAAGTCCGGCTCGCACTCGGCGAGCGTCCACATCCCTCGATGCCCACCATCGATTACGTCGAGGTCGCGACGGCGCCGATCGTCGTCGACAAGCTCGATGCCGGCGGAATCGATCTCGCCATCCTCGACGGCGAGGCCAGTCCGGCCGGCGGCATGGGCGTGGCGAAACAACTCAAGGACGAGATCGCCGACTGTCCACCGATCCTCGTACTGACCGGTCGACCCGACGATGCATGGCTGGCGTCGTGGTCGAGAGCGGAAGCCTCAGTGCCGCAGCCGATAGATCCGATCGAACTCGCTTCCACCGTCATCGCGCTTCTCCGTCGGCAACTAAGCCGGTGAGCACCCGTTGCAGCGGTGATTCGTTGCGGCGCCGACTACTTCGGACTTTCGAGAGCGAAACTCGGCACCCCGAAAATCAACCCAATGTCGGAGGCCTCCCCTAGTGTGGGTGTCGCAGGTCACATAAGTATCGAATTGCTGGCAGTATCGAAATCGAACGGCACCTTCGGGTTAACGGCACCTTCGGGTTAACGGCACCTTCGGGCTAGGCGGACATCCGCACAGCAGAGAGGAGTTCGGGTGACATGAACGCTTACATCCCCATTCTCGTTCTCGGGGTCATCGCGATGGCCTTCGCCGTGGTGTCGGTTGTTCTCGCGTCCGTGGTCGGCCCGAAACGGTACAACAGGGCAAAGCTCGAAGCTTACGAATGCGGAATCGAACCGGCACCCCGCGCCTCTGGTGGCGGCCGGTTTCCCGTCAAGTTCTATCTGACGGCGATGCTGTTCATCATCTTCGACATCGAGATCGTCTTCCTCTATCCGTGGGCCGTGCACTTCGATTCGCTCGGCTTGTTCGGTCTCGCGGCCATGGGCCTTTTCATAGTCAACGTCTCGGTGGCATACGCATACGAATGGCGACGAGGCGGTCTCGGTTGGGACTAGCTGGACGAAGACACGATCAACACAAAGAAATCAGACAAAACCGGTCATACCGAAGCTGTTACGACTGAAAAGAGTCGGATATGGGTCTCGAAGAAAAGCTCCCCAGCGGATTTCTACTGACAACGGTCGAAGGCCTTGCCGGGTACGTCCGCAAAGGATCACTGTGGCCTGCCACCTTCGGGCTCGCGTGCTGCGCCATCGAGATGATGGCAACCACCTCCGGCCGCTTCGACCTGGCACGGTTCGGCATGGAGGCTTTCCGTGCGTCGCCGCGCCAGGCAGACCTTCTGATCGTGGCCGGGAGGGTCAGTCAAAAGATGGGCCCGGTACTTCGTCAGGTCTACGACCAGATGGCCGAGCCGAAATGGGTTCTGGCCATGGGTGTGTGCGCGTCTTCCGGCGGAATGTTCAACAACTACGCAGTGGTACAGGGCGTCGACCACATCGTTCCGGTCGACATCTACTTGCCCGGCTGTCCGCCGCGGCCGGAGATGCTCCTCAACGCGATCATCGAGCTGCACCGGAAGATTCAGGAGATGCCCCTCGGCGTCAACCGCGAAGAGGCTCGCGCGGCAGCCGAGCGCGCCGCACTGGCATCCACCCCCACCATCGACATGAAGGGGTTGCTGCGATGACCTCGGGCAACACCGGCGCGAGAGGGATGTTCGGGGTCCGCGGCAGTGGCGACACCTCAGGCTACAGCCGTCTTGCCCCTCCGATCTCTGTAGAAGACAAGGCTTCTCGACCGTTCGGTGGATACTTCGACGAGGTTGCAGACTCCTTGGACGCCACATTGCGCAGCGCGGGTGACACTTTCACTGACGCAATCGAGCGAGTAACAGTTTTTCGAGACGAGATGACGCTGCACGTCGAACGTTCTCACCTCCCGCAGGTCGCGCGCAGACTGCGCGACGAACCGGATCTTCGCTTCGAACTCTGCCTGGGTGTCGACGGAGTGCACTACCCGCAGGACACCGGTCGCGAACTCCACGCCGTGTATCCACTCGCCTCCATTACGCACAATCGCCGGATCAGGCTGGAAGTGTCTGTGCCGGATTCCGATCCGCACATTCCGTCGATCGTCGGGATCTACCCGACCAACGACTGGCACGAACGTGAGACCTACGACTTCTTCGGAATCGTCTTCGACGGTCACCCGGCATTGACCCGCATCGAGATGCCCGACGACTGGAAAGGCCACCCGCAGCGGAAGGACTATCCGCTCGGCGGTATCCCGGTCGAGTACAAGGGCGCCCAGACTCCACCACCCGACGAGCGTAGGTCGTACAACTGATGAACAACACGACAGGAAGCAGCGCCGGCGCTACGACGGAAACCATCGTGACGGCGTCCGGTCAGGACTGGGACGACATCGTCACCGCGGCCGCCCGGCAGCGAACCGGCGAGGCTGAGCGGATCGTGGTCAACATGGGCCCGCAGCACCCGTCCACGCACGGCGTCTTGCGCCTCATTCTCGAAATCGAGGGTGAGACCGTCGTGGAAGCACGGTGTGGAATCGGCTACCTGCACACCGGAATCGAAAAGAATCTCGAATACCGGAACTGGACGCAGGGCGTCACTTTCGTTACTCGGATGGACTACCTGTCACCGTTCTTCAACGAGACCGCCTACTGCCTCGGGGTCGAGAAACTTCTCGACATCACCGACGACATTCCCGAGCGAGCCACCGTCATTCGCGTGATGATGATGGAGCTCAATCGGATCTCTTCACATCTTGTCGCCCTGGCGACCGGCGGAATGGAACTGGGCGCCGTGACGGCGATGTTGTTCGGATTCCGCGAACGCGAACTGATTCTGGACGTGTTCGAGACGATCACCGGACTGCGGATGAATCACGCGTACATCAGGCCTGGCGGTCTCGCGCAAGATCTACCCGACGGCTCGGTGGCGAAGGTACGACAACTGTTGAAAGTCCTTCCGAAACGGTTGCGCGACGTCGAACTGATGCTCAGCGACAACTCCATCTGGAAGGCCCGCACCCAGGGAATCGGATATCTCGATCTCACCGGTTGCATGGCGCTCGGAGTGACGGGACCGGTCCTGCGCGCCACAGGTCTCCCCCACGATCAGCGTCGAGCGCAGCCCTACTGCGGCTACGAGAATTACGAGTTCGATGTCGTCACGCACGACGGATCCGACTGCTACGGAAGGTACGTCATCCGCGTCGAGGAGATGAAGGAGTCCCTCAAGATCGTCGAGCAGTGCCTCGACAAGCTGCAACCGGGGCCGGTCATGGTGGACGACAAGAAGATCGCCTGGCCTGCCGATCTCGCCGTCGGACCCGATGGCCTCGGCAACTCGCAGAAGCACATCGCCAAGATCATGGAGTCGTCCATGGAGGGTCTGATTCACCATTTCAAATTGGTCACCGAAGGCATCCGCGTGCCGCCCGGTCAGGTGTACGTCGCCGTGGAGTCTCCGCGTGGCGAACTGGGGGTGCACATGGTCAGCGACGGGGGAACCCGGCCGTACCGCGTCCATTTCCGGGATCCGTCGTTCACAAACCTTCAAGCGGTAGCGGCGATGTGTGAGGGAGGCATGGTGTCCGACGTGATCGCTTCGGTCGCCAGTATCGATCCCGTCATGGGCGGAGTGGACCGATGACCGGCCCGAACGGTTCGTCGCGGGTGTTCGTCGAACTCGGACCGCGACCGGAGGAACCCACTCAATTGGTACGCCCAGGCGCACGGTCGAGCTATCCCCCCGACGTACTCGCCCGACTCGACGCCGATGCCGACACCGTCATCGCTCGTTATCGCGAGCCTGACGCCGCTGCGATAACCAGTCGATCGGCCCTCCTGCCGCTCCTTCATCTCGTGCAATCGGAGGACGGGTACATCACGCCGGCCGGGATCGATTTCTGCAGCGCCAAGCTAGGTTTGACGGGCGCTGAGGTCGCCGCCGTTTCCACTTTCTACTCCATGTATCGCCGTGGTCCGACGGGAGAGTATCTGGTCGGAGTCTGCACCAACACGCTGTGCGCGATCATGGGCGGTGACGACATCCTCGCGGCGCTCGAAGAGCACCTGGGCTCGGCAGGCTCCAGGGACGAAGGCGGACACACCATCTCGACGTCCGACGGCAAGATCACCCTCGAACACATCGAATGCAATGCGGCGTGCGACTACGCGCCCGTCGTGATGATCAACTGGGAGTTCTTCGACAACCAGACTCCGGAATCGGCGCGCTCACTTGTCGATGCGTTACGCGCCGGAGAGCGCGTGACGCCCAGTCGCGGTGCGACGCTGTGTTCGTTCCGACAGACCGCACGCACCCTGGCCGGTTTCCCGGATACGCGAATCGAAGCGGCCGAAGCGCAGACCGTCGGCGGGGCGACTCTTGCCGGACTGCGTGTCAGCCGATCTCTCGACGACAACCGACCAGGCCCGGCTTCCGCGGTCGACGCTCCCGGCGAAGGGAAGTGACATGACACTCGCCCCCGTTCTGAGTCGTCACTGGGATCAACCGAACTCGTGGACCCTCGACAGCTACCTTCGTCACGACGGCTACCAGGCCCTACGCACAGCACTCGACGGCTCCCCCGATGCCGTGATCGAGACGGTCAAGGACGCGGGCCTTCGCGGGCGCGGTGGCGCCGGCTTCCCGACGGGCCTCAAGTGGAGCTTCATCCCGCAGGTCTCCGAAGACACGCCCGGAGACGGCAAACCTCATTACCTCGTCGTCAATGCCGACGAGTCCGAGCCTGGCACATGCAAGGACATGCCATTGATGATGGCGACTCCCCACACGTTGGTGGAGGGAGTGATCATCGCGGCGTACGCAATTCGAGCAGCCAAGGCGTTCATCTACGTCAGGGGCGAGGTAGTCCCTGTCCTGCGACGCCTACAGACTGCTGTGGCCGAGGCCTACGCGGCCGGATATCTCGGCCGAAACATCCTCGGTTCGGGATTCGATCTGGATCTCGTCGTTCACGCCGGAGCCGGCGCGTATATCTGTGGGGAGGAGACAGCCCTTCTCGATTCCCTGGAGGGGCGGCGCGGTCAGCCTCGCTTGCGGCCGCCGTTCCCCGCTGTCGCAGGCCTCTACGCCTGCCCGACCGTCGTCAACAACGTCGAGTCCATCGCAAGTGTTCCGTCGATCGTCCTCGGCGGTCCGGAGTGGTTCCGGTCGATGGGAAGTGAGAAGTCACCGGGATTCACGCTGTACTCGCTCTCGGGTCATGTCACCACGCCCGGCCAGTACGAGGCGCCGCTCGGCATCACCTTGCGAGAGCTTCTCGACTACGCAGGTGGCGTTCGGGCCGGCCACACCCTCAAGTTCTGGACTCCCGGCGGATCCTCGACACCGATCTTCACCGAGGAACACCTCGATGTCCCACTCGACTACGAGGGCGTCGGCGCCGCGGGATCGATGCTGGGCACCAAGGCACTGCAGATATTCGACGACACAACCTGCATCGTGCGCGCGGTGTTGCGATGGACCGAGTTCTACGCCCACGAATCCTGCGGTAAGTGCACGCCGTGCCGGGAAGGCACGTACTGGCTGGTGCAGATCCTGCGGCGACTCGAAGGCGGAACAGGAACCGAAGCCGATCTCACCAAACTTCTCGACATCTCCGACACGATCCTCGGAAAGTCCTTCTGCGCGTTAGGTGATGGAGCGACCAGCCCGATCATGTCCTCCCTGAATTACTTCCGCGAGGAATACGTCGCGCATTTCGACGGCAACGGATGCCCGTTCGATCCTCGCCGGTCCGTTCTCGCGACAGGAGCGTTCGTCTCATGACTGCAGCCGACGCTACCAAGGCCGATACGGCACCGCCTGCTGATCTGGTCACCCTCACTATCGACGGCCGAGAACTTCAGGTTCCCAAGGGCACGTTGATCATTCGCGCTGCAGAGATGATCGGCACCCAGATTCCGCGGTTCTGCGATCATCCCCTTCTGGATCCGGTCGGGGCGTGCCGCCAGTGCATCGTGGAGGTCGAAGGTCAACGCAAGCCGGTGGCGTCCTGCACGACACCGGTTGCGGACGGAATGGTCGTCACCACGCAACTCACGTCGCCGGTGGCGGAGAAGGCGCAACGGGGGGTGATGGAACTCCTGCTCATCAACCACCCGTTGGACTGCCCCGTGTGCGACAAGGGCGGCGAGTGCCCGCTCCAGAACCAGGCGATGTCGACCGGTCGCACGGAATCGCGGTTCGGTGAGGAGAAACGGACTTACCCCAAGCCCATCCCACTCTCGTCCGAGATCCTCCTCGACCGCGAGCGTTGCGTCCTCTGTGCCAGGTGCACAAGGTTTTCGGGCCAGATCGCCGGCGACCCGTTCATCGATCTCCTCGAGCGCGGTGCGCTTCAACAGGTCGGGATCTACGCCAACGAGCCTTTCGAGTCCTATTTCTCGGGCAACACCATTCAGGTTTGCCCAGTCGGTGCACTCACCAGCACGGCATACCGATTCCGGGCGCGACCGTTCGATCTGGTGTCCAGCCCCAGCGTGTGCGAGCACTGCGCCGACGGTTGTGCCCAGCGCACCGACCACCGTCGCGGCAAGGTTCTTCGCCGTCTCGCCGGGGACGACCCCGACGTCAACGAGGAGTGGTATTGCGACAAGGGACGTTTCGCTTTCACGTACACGACCCAAGGCGATCGGATCACCACCCCCCTCATCCGCAACGCTGACGGCGAATTGATTCCGGCGTCGTGGCCCATGGCACTCGACCTCGTTGCGCGAACCTTCGCGCAGGCCCACGGCGACGCGGGCGTACTCGTCGGTGGACGCTCGACTCGGGAGGACGCGTACGCCTACAGCAAGTTCGCGCGAGTTGCTCTCGCTACCAACAATATCGACTTCCGGATCCGCGCTCACTCAGCCGAAGAGACCAGCTTTCTCTCAGCTCACGTCGCGGGCCGCACGCTCGAAGAGTCGGTGACGTACCAAGATCTCGAATCAGCTCCGGCCGCGTTGCTGGTCGCTCTCGAGCCGGAGGAGGAGTCACCGATCATCTTCCTGCGGCTACGCAAAGCCGCTCGTTTCGGCAAGACAACAGTGCTCGCCAGCGCGCCGTTCGCCACGCGAGGCCTGCAGAAGATGGGGGGTGCTTTGCTTCGGACCGTTCCCGGAAGTGAAGCAGCTCTGATGGATTCGTTGGCAGGCCCTGGAAGTGCGGATGGTCAGCTCCTCCGACAACCCGGCGCAGTGATCCTGCTGGGCGAACGACTCAGTGAGGTGGCGGGCGGCTTCTCGGCGGCGGTACGTCTCGCCGAAGCGACGGGAGCTTGTTTGGCTTGGGTCCCACGCCGCGCTGGTGATCGCGGCGCCGTCGAGGCCGGCGCGTTGCCGGGATTGCTTCCCGGTGGACGCCCCATTGCCGACCCGGCGGCACGTCAAGAGGTGGAATCGATGTGGGGCGCCTCCGTCCCGGCATCCGACGGTCGCGATGTCTCCAGCCTCCTGGGTTCAGGGCGGTCGACCGCGGCGCTACTTGTCGGCGGCGTGGAGTTGGGTGATCTCCCGAACCCGGCAAAGGCACGAGCCGCGATCGAAGCCGCCGGGTTCGTGGTGAGTTTGGAGATCCGTCACAGCGAAATCACCGAACTCGCCGACGTCGTCTTCCCGGTGGCGCCGGTCGCCGAGAAGCCCGGAACCTTCCTCGATTGGGAAGGCCGCGAGCGCGTGTTCGACACCGCATTGAGAACGACAGGAGTCATGCCAGATCAGCGCGTCCTTCACGCGATCGCAGCCGAGATGGGTATCGACCTGGGCTTGCCCGACGCAGCTTCCGCGCGCGCAGAGATACGCCGCCTCGGGGTGTGGTCCGGATTGCGCCCCACTTCACCTCAGGTACCCGTAGGCACCGTGCCCACACCGGCGCCAGGCGAGGCGGTGTTGTCGAGTTGGCGGATGTTGCTCGACAACGGCCGTTTGCAGGACGGCGAGCCCAACCTGGCGGGTACTGCACGGTCCCCGCTCGTGCGTTTGTCGGCCGAGACCGCGGCCGAGATCGACGCCGTGAGCGGCGATCAGGTTGCCGTATCGACTGAATCCGGCGTCGTCACATTGCCGTTGGAGATCACCGAGCTACCGCCTCGAACAGTCTGGTTGCCGCTCAATTCACCGGGTAGCACCGTCTACGAAACGCTCTGCGCCTCCGTGGGGTCCGTGGTGAGGATCGCGAAGGTGACGGCGCAATGACTGGCTACGAGTACTTCGCGAACGCCGATACCGTCGCCGCTCCGGTCGACCTGTCGGCGTTCGGGCACGACCCGTGGTGGTTGGTGATCGGCAAGGCTCTCGCCATCTTCGTGTTCCTCGTACTCACTCCGCTGGTGGCGATCTACGCGGAACGAAAAGTCATGGCGCGTATGCAGATGCGTGTCGGACCGAACCGCGTCGGCCCCCGCGGAATGCTCCAAAGTCTCGCCGACGGAATCAAACTCGCCCTCAAGGAAGGCATCACTCCTACCGGAGCCGACAAACCGATTTACCTCCTCGCGCCCGTCATCGCAGTCGTGCCCGCGTTCATGGCTTTTGCCGTCATTCCGTTCGGTCCGCAGGTGTCGATCTTCGGAACCCTTTCACCCCTGCAACTGACCGATCTGCCGGTCGGAGTTCTCTACATCCTCGCCGTGACCTCGATCGGTGTGTACGGCATCGTGCTTGCCGGCTGGTCCTCGGGATCGACATATCCACTACTGGGCGCACTTCGATCGACCGCGCAGGTCATCTCCTACGAGGTAGCGATGGGACTGTCCTTCGCCGCAGTCTTCCTCTACGCCGGAACGATGTCCACGTCCGGAATCGTCAGTGCCCAACAAGGTGCCTGGTACGTCTTTCTCCTCCTGCCGTCTTTCCTGATCTACGTGACAGCGATGGTCGGCGAAACCAACAGAGCGCCCTTCGACCTTCCGGAGGCCGAGGGCGAACTGGTAGGTGGGTTCCACACCGAGTACTCCTCGCTCAAGTTCGCGATGTTCATGCTCGCCGAATACGTGAACATGGTGACGGTGTCCGCTCTGGCCACGACGCTGTTTCTGGGCGGGTGGCATGCACCATTCCCATTCAACCTGTGGGACGGAGCCAATTCCGGATGGTGGCCCGTGCTGTGGTTTGTCGCCAAGGTGTGGGGCTTCCTCTTCGTATTCATCTGGTTGCGCAGCACCCTTCCGAGGTTGCGCTACGACCAGTTCATGAATCTCGGCTGGAAGATTCTCATCCCCGCAGCCTTGGTGTGGGTGATGGTGATCGCGACTGTTCGCGCCTTCCGCAACGAGGGTTACAACACGTGGCTCGTACTGCTCTGCGTCGCACTGGTTCTCGGAGCTGCGCTGCTCATGGTGTTGGCCGGAACCTACCGGGGCCGTCGCCGAACCGCCGCGTTGGTGCCCGATTCGGGGACCCGGCCTTTCGATGCGATGTCGGGCGGCTTCCCGGTTCCACCCATACCTGGTCAAACGCTGTCTGGTCAAACGGTGCCGGACCGAAAACTACCGGGTCAGAACGTGCCACCGCCGCGGCGGACAGATGTTTCCGACACATCGGAGGACTCCCATGCCTGATTTCCTCGGACCTATCGCGGGTTTCGGAGTGACGCTCTCGACAATGTTCAAGAAGCCCGAGACAGAGTTCTATCCGGAGGAGAAGCGCCCCACCGCCCCCGGATATCACGGTCGCCACCAACTCAACCGGTATGCGGACGGACTCGAGAAGTGCATCGGGTGCGAGCTGTGTGCGTGGGCCTGCCCCGCCGACGCAATCTACGTCGAAGGCGCTGACAACACCGAAGAAGAACGGTTCTCCCCAGGTGAGCGTTACGGGCAGGTGTATCAGATCAACTACCTGCGGTGCATCGGCTGTGGCCTCTGCGTCGAGGCTTGCCCCACTCGGGCCCTCACGATGACCAACGAGTACGAGATGACCGACGACAACCGAGCCGGGTTGATCTACGAGAAGGACCGCCTCCTCGCACCATTGAAGCCCGACATGACCGCACCACCACACGCGCTGCGTCCCGGCACAACTCAGGACGACTACTACCGCGGCGACATCGCAGCAGCTGCCGAGCAAGCAGCACCCGAACCGGAGCCGAGCCAGGAGACCGAGAAATGATCGCGGCGGTCACGACCACGATCCTGGCGGAGGGAACGATGACTTCGACCTCCACCGGCGAAGCGGTGCAGTTCTGGATCCTCGGAACCTTGGCGGTGATCAGCGCTTTGGGTGTCGTGGCCGCTCCCAAAGCCGTCTATTCTGCACTCTTCCTTGCAACGACGATGATCATCCTGGCCGTGTTCTACATCGTGCAGGGTGCACTGTTCCTGGGCGTCGTCCAGATCGTCGTCTACACCGGCGCAGTGATGATGTTGTTCTTGTTCGTCTTGATGCTGGTGGGCGTGGATTCTTCGGATTCCTTGATCGAAACTCTACGGGGACAACGAGTCAGCGCGATCGTGATCGGCGTCGGATTCGGGCTGCTGCTCATCGGTGGCCTCGGTAATGCGTCGATCTCGGGCTTCACCGGCTTCACCGGACTCGAGCAGGGCAACATCGACGAACTCGCCGATCTCATTTTCATCCGCTACGTCTGGGCCTTCGAACTGACGGGCGCACTACTGATCACGGCGACACTCGGCGCCATGATGCTCGCGCATCGGGAGAAGACCGGAGCCACACTCAGCCAACGCGAACTCTCGCAGCAACGGTTCGCGTACCTGGGCAGCGATGAGAACAATCCCGAAAAAGGCTCGGCCACTCCACTCCCGAGCCCCGGTGTGTACGCACGACACAACGCGGTGGACATGCCGGCTTTGTTGCCGGACGGATCGTTCTCGACACTCTCCGTCAGCAGTGCGCTCACTCCACGATCCCCGGATCCGAGTACCGGTGAGGAGTCTGCGCGATGAATCCCGAGAACTACCTGTATCTGTCGGTCCTGTTGTTCACCATCGGGGCTGCGGGAGTCCTCCTGCGACGCAACGCCATCGTGGTGTTCATGTGCATCGAGCTGATGCTCAACGCCGCCAATCTGGCGTTCGTGACTTTCGCGCGTATGCACGGCAATCTCGACGGCCAGATTTTCGCCTTCTTCACGATGGTGGTCGCTGCAGCCGAAGTCGTCGTCGGCCTGGCAATCATCATGATCATCTTCCGATCTCGGCGTTCTGTATCCGTCGACGACGCAGACCTGCTGAAGTACTGACATGTCAGGAGGAATCACGTCCGCCATCTGGTTGCTCCCCGCCCTGCCGCTGTGCGGCGCCGCTGTTCTTTTGCTGGCCGGTCGCCGCACGAACGCGTGGGGTCACCTACTCGCCTGCGTCATGGCTCTCGCGTCGTTCGTCGTGGCAGTAGTATTTTTCATCGCGATGCTCGGCCGCGACACCGCCGACCGCACCGTTACCGAGCACCTGATCAGTTGGGTCCCGGTCGACAGTCTTCAAGTCGAGTTCGGACTACAGCTGGACCAACTGTCGATGTGTTTCGTCCTGCTCATCACGGGTGTGGGTTCGCTGATCCACATCTACTCCGTCGGCTACATGGCGCACGACCCCGAGCGTCGTAAGTTCTTCGCGTACCTCAATCTATTCCTGGCAGCGATGCTGCTCCTGGTGCTCGCCGACAATTTCCTCGGACTCTACGTCGGCTGGGAAGGCGTCGGTCTGGCGTCGTACCTGCTCATCGGATTCTGGCAGCACAAGCCATCGGCGGCGACCGCGGCGAAGAAAGCATTTGTCGTCAATCGTGTCGGCGACATCGGCTTGATGATCGCAATGATGTTGATGTTCAGCACATTCGGATCGCTCTCGTTCAGCAATGTCTTCGGCGACGCATCGGGTGCAAGCGAAGGTGTCCTGACAGCGATCGGTCTGATGCTCCTCCTCGCTGCGTGCGCGAAGTCGGCGCAGGTGCCGCTGCAGTCGTGGCTCGGCGACGCGATGGAGGGCCCCACCCCTGTATCGGCGCTGATCCACGCCGCCACGATGGTCACTGCCGGTGTGTACCTGATCGTGCGCTCGAATCCGATCTTCGATCTCGCACCCGACGCTCAGCACGTGGTTGTCATCGTCGGTGCAGTGACGCTCTTGTTCGGTGCGATCATCGGCTGCGCGAAAGACGACATCAAGAAAGCGCTCGCCGCATCGACCATGAGTCAGATCGGATACATGGTCCTGGCCGCGGGTCTCGGGCCGGCCGGGTATGCCTTCGCGATTTTGCACCTCATCACCCACGGATTCTTCAAGGCGGGTCTGTTCCTCGGCGCAGGTTCGGTGATGCACGCGATGAACGACGAAACCGACATGCGGCGCTACGGCGGACTCCGAGCGTTCATGCCACTGACTTTTGTCACCTTCGGACTCGGTTACCTTGCCATCATCGGTGTTCCGCCGTTCGCAGGGTTCTTCTCCAAGGACAAGATCATCGAAGTTGCGATCGGCGAGGGCGGCGTGAAGGGTGTCGTGCTGGGCCTTGTCACCCTGTTAGGCGCAGCGCTCACTGCCTTCTACATGAGCCGTGTGATGCTGATGACCTTCTTCGGGAAGGCCCGCTGGGAAGACCAGAAACCTCACGAATCTCCCGCGGTGATGACATCTCCGATGATCATCTTGGCGGTGGGGTCCGTCGGGGCCGGCATGCTCCTGACCATCGGGTCCAGCTTGCAGAACTGGCTCGAACCGGTAGTCGGCTCCCATCACGTCGAACCGCCCATACCAGCATGGTCCATCACCGCGCTGGCGCTGCTCGCAGTTGCCGCGGGCGTCGCGATTGCTTACCGCGAGTACGCCACCCGCGAGATTCCACTCGCGCCGCCGACTCCGGCCTCCCCGTTGACCGTTGCGGCTCGCCACGATCTCTACGGCGATGCCTTCAACGAGGCGGTGTTCATGAAGCCCGGTCGACAACTCACCAAGTCGTTGGAAGTGGTCGACACCAAGGGAATAGGCGGCGTGGTGGGCAGCTTTGCGGTGGTAGTCACCGGGTTGTCTGCGCTCACGCGGAAGCTACAGACCGGGTTTGTTCGCTCGTACGCGCTGGTGATGTTTGTCGGAGCAACACTCGTGGTCGCGACAATGATGGCGGTGACACTGTGGTGATCGAAGCGGCGGTGAGCGACTCTGTGACAAATGCCGGCTTCCCTGCGCTGACGGTGCTCTGGCTGCTTCCGCTCATCGGAGCGGGTGTAGTCCTCGCCCTACCGGCACGGTCGTACCAATTTGCCAAGTCTCTCGCGTTGACTGTGTCCGTGGCGGTCCTGGTGGTCGCCGCCGTTCTCGGAGTTGCGTTCGACCGCGGCGGCGAACAATTTCAGTTTGTCGAAAGCCACAGCTGGATACCGGCTTTCGGTACCAGCTACACACTTGGACTCGACGGGATCGCTCTCGTTCTGGTTCTTCTCACCGCCGTGCTGGTTCCATTACTTCTGATCGCGGGCTGGAATGACGTCCCGGCAGACCCGGCATCACCCAAGAGAATGCCGCACACCTACTTCGCCCTGATCCTTGTTGTCGAGTCCATGGTGATGATTTCGTTCAGCGCCTTGGACATTCTCTTGTTCTACATTTTCTTCGAGGCGATGCTGATACCGATGTATTTCCTCATCGGCGGGTTCGGTGGAGTGGGTAGATCTCGCGCCGCCGTGAAGTTTCTGCTCTACAACCTCCTCGGTGGCCTGGTCATGCTCGCTGCCGTCATCGGTCTGTACGTGGTCACCACTCGCGACGAGAGTCCCTTCACCAGCGGTACTTTCGACTTCCGGGCGATCGCCTCAGCGGCAAGCAGCGGTGAACTCGGCGTGGGCCCCGGGGTGCTCAACGCCTTGTTCCTCGGATTCATGTTCGCGTTCGCGGTGAAAGCACCTCTCTGGCCGTTGCACAGTTGGTTGCCCGACTCCGCGGTGGAGTCGACTCCGTCGACAGCGGTGTTGATGATGGCGGTCGTGGACAAGGTGGGCACCTTCGCGATGATTCGGTACTGCCTTCAACTGTTCCCGGAGTCGTCGTCGACTTTTGCACCGTGGATCATCACGCTCGCCGTGATCGGGATCGTCTACGGGGCGATACTGGCGATCGCGCAAACAGACGTGATGAGACTGATCGCCTACACGTCGATCTCACACTTCGGCTTCATCATTCTCGGAATCTTCGCGATGACCAGCCAGAGCCAGGCGGGTTCCGCGCTGTACATGGTCAATCACGGAGTCTCCACTGCGGCACTGTTCTTGATCGCGGGATTCCTCGTCTCACAGCGAGGTACTCGATCGATCGCAGCGTACGGCGGCGTCCAGAAAGTCGCACCCGTCCTGGCAGGCACATTCCTCGTTGCGGGGTTGGCAACGCTGTCGCTGCCGGGTCTGGCTCCGTTCATCAGTGAGTTCCTGGTGCTGATCGGAACGTACTCGCGCTACCACGTGGCCGCTATCGCAGCCACCGCCGCGCTCGTGCTGTCCGCGATCTACATCCTCTGGCTCTATCAGCGCATGATGGGCGGACCCGTGAAGGAAGGGCAGGGAACGATCCGCGACCTCGCTCGACGCGAACTCGTGGTGGTCGCCCCTCTGATCGCTCTCCTGCTGCTACTGGGCATCTACCCCAAGCCTGCCTTGGACGTCATCACTCCTGCAGTGAGTCACACAGCGGTCGACGAGGCGCCGACCCCGCTCGTCGCCGACCACGAAGGAGGTGCCCACAAATGAGTTCCTTCAACGACGTGACCGTCCTCGGCTCAGCCGGCACGGCGTCACCCAGTGTCGAATACAGCCTGCTCTCGCCGATGTTGATCGTGTTCGGTGTTGCGATTGTGGGCGTTCTCATCGAGGCATTTGCACCCCGGCGTTTTCGATACCCCGTGCAACTCGTCCTCGGTGTCGCAGGCTTGGCGGCCGCATTCGTGGCAGTGCTTCTGCTCGCCGGCACGCGGTCGACGGCGATGATGGGTTCTGTAGCGGTCGACGGTCCGACCCTTTTCCTGCAGGCCACGATCCTTCTCGTGTCGATCCCCGCAGTACTGCTGGTCGCCGAGCGAGGCTCGGGCAACACCGCCGAGGTGATCGCGCAACACGACGCGCTCGGCAGTTTCACCCCTCAAGCGTCGAGCGTCCCGGGAAGTGTTGCGGAACAAGAAGCGGTCAAAGTCGGTATCGCCCAGACCGAGGTCTTTCCGCTCACGCTCTTCGCGGTCGGCGGCATGCTCCTCTTTCCCGCTTCGAACGATCTACTGACGATGTTCGTTGCGCTCGAAGTTTTCTCACTGCCTCTGTATCTCCTGTGCGGTCTGGCACGTCGACGTCGTCTGCTCTCCCAGGAAGCTGCGCTCAAGTACTTTCTCCTCGGAGCATTTTCGTCGGCGTTCTTCGTTTTCGGAATCGCGTTGCTGTACGGCTATGCCGGGACGGTCACACTCTCCGGTATCGCCGACGCAGCACGCATCGGGTCGGGTACCGATGCCTTCCTGTGGCTCGGGACAGCACTCGTGGCCGTGGGATTGTTGTTCAAAGTCGGTGCGGTGCCGTTCCATTCGTGGATTCCCGACGTCTATCAAGGGGCGCCGACGCCGATCACCAGTTTCATGGCGACCGCGACCAAGATCGCCGCATTCGGTGCCATCCTTCGTGTCTTCTATGTGGCTCTGCCCAACGAATACGTGAACTGGCGTCCACTGATGTGGGCGGTCGCGATACTCACCATGGTTGTCGGATCGATCGTCGCTGTGACGCAGACCGACATGAAGCGGATGCTCGCGTATTCGGCCATCGCGCACACCGGATTCATTCTGACCGCTGTGGTTGCGGATTCGGACGCCGGCCTGGCCTCGGCGATGTTCTACCTTCTGGCTTACGGATTCAGCACAGTGGGCGCGTTCGCAGTCGTGAGTCTGGTTCGGGACGCAGACGGTGAGGTCGCGACGCTCTCGCGCTGGGCCGGATTGGGCCGGCGCTCACCGCTGGTCGGGGTTGTGTTTGCACTGTTCCTGTTGGCTTTCGCCGGGATCCCGTTGACCAGTGGGTTCATCGGAAAGTTCGCCGTGTTCAGCGCGGCCGCCGAGGGTGGTGCCGCACCTCTCGTGATCGTCGGCGTCCTGTGCAGCGCGATCGCCGCGTACTTCTACGTGCGAGTGATCGTGTTGATGTTCTTCACCGAATCGGCCGCAGACGCTCCGACCGTCGTGGTGCCGAGTGCACTGACCAGCAGTGTGATCGGCCTCGGCGCCGGTGTCACGCTCATCCTCGGCATACTCCCCCAGCCGGCGCTCGACCTCGCCGAGCGTGCAGCGGACTTCCTACACTGAGCCGATGCGTGAATCTGATTGGGACGCCGGACTGCCGAGCACCATCCGGTCGCCATGGTTCGTGGGGTTTTCAGCGGTAGCGATTGTCCATCTGATCCTCAATGCCGCTGATGCTGCGCCCTGGGACGGGATCACCAAGGTCATGCTCGCTCCGATTCTGGCTGCCTGGGTTGTCGCCCGCCGCGGACCTCGAATTGTGGCTGCGGCACTGATTGCCTGTGCTTTCGGAGATTTGTTCCTGATCTGGGAGAGCACGTTTGTCATCGGGATGGCAGCCTTCGCGATCGGTCACCTCTGCTTCATCCGATTCTTTCTCTCAAGCGGCGCTCTTCGGGAGATACGAAGGCGGCCATGGTTTCTGTGCGCTTACACCGTCGCTGGAATCGCTCTTGTGTCGTACACCTGGACCGGTCTCGAACCTGAACTTCGAATTGCTGTCCCCGTGTACGCCGCAATCCTGGTGGGAACTGCATCAACCGCACTGGCGTACAACACGATCACCGGTATCGGCGGCGCTCTCTTCCTCGTCTCCGACGCCCTCATCCTGCTCGGTCAGGCCAACAGGTGGCAGCCTGCCGCTGCGGGCATCTGGATCATGACGCTGTACATCCTCGCTCTGTTGCTTCTGACAGTCGGAGTTCTCGGCCGGAGTAATACGACAAACCGTCCATTAGCTCAGAGACTGTAAGGATCAGCAACCAGCTGGACATCTCTTCATATGACCCCGAAATCCGAGGAACAGCCGCCGCCGAGAGACGAAGAGCGGTTCAATGCCCTGTGGGACGCCTACGCCGATCGTGTGTTCGCGTACACCTACCGCCACGTCGATCATCACAGCGCGCAGGAAGTTGTCGCCGAGACATTCCTCGTAGCCTGGCGACGCTTGGACGAAGTGCCCGAGCAGGCACTGCCGTGGCTGTTGGTGGTGGCTCGAAACACCGTGAACAACAACCGTCGCAGCGTTCGGCGCCTTGACGCGCTCACCGAGAAGATGGGACGCATCGAGCAGATTGCGGCATCGACGCCGGGCGCCGACGTCACTGTCACCGAACGCACGGAACTGCTCGAAGCACTGGCAACACTCACCGTCACCGAACGTGAAGCCCTGCTCCTAACTGCCTGGGACGGATTGACCGCCACCGAAGCCGCGCGGGTCTCCGGGTGTTCGGTTCCGGCCATGCATGTTCGTCTCTTTCGCGCTCGGCGTCGATTGCGCGCCGGGTTGACTTCAGAATCCGTCTCCGTAATCCCGATGAACACCGCCCGACCTTGCGCTGCCGCTGAACACGGGAGTACCCCATGAGCAAAGATCTGCTGACCACGCTCGAGAAGCTGCGGCCGACCGATACGGTTTCCGCCGAATTCTGGCCCGCGAACGTCCAAACTGCCGCCCGCACCCGAATTATGGCTACCGAAAACAACATTGGGGCAACCAAAGCTCCGCGCCGCCGAGTCAGTGTCATCGTTCTCGTCGCAGCGATCTGCGCTGCGGGAGTGGCGGGCTGCACTGCTGCCACGGTGATGATGCCGAAACCGTTCACCGACATGTACTCGGGTTGGCAGACCATGCCGGGAACCAACGGCGGAATCGATCCGTCCACCGCCGAGCGGGTCGGGTCCATCCCCGGACCTGACGGATCTCTGTTCAGCGTCTTCGTTGCCCACGGCGCGGACGGATGGAGGTGCGTCGCCCCGGTTTTCGAGGCGTCAGCCGACGTCGACAAGGTTGGACCGTCGAAATTCATCAGCCTCGGACACGGCTGCAGATCTAGCGATGACTTTTACGGCGCAGATTCATTCGGAGGCGGAGCCGGCATCATGGTTGCCGGTCCGCACGAGGCAACCTACGACGCAGGGGCGGGAGGAGCCGTTCGGGCCGAACTCCACACCGCTGACGGCAAGATCTATCCGACTGTTCTTGCCGAAGACCGCTTCTACGGTTGGATTCCATTGACGCTCACCTTCCCGCGACCAACCCTCGTCGGATATGCCGCAGACGGGACGGTCGTCGGCACCAGGTGAGCTGTCGGTACCCTCGGAAGATGACTGCACAGGCCCCGAACGAGCGCACCCCCAGCCAGTGGGAAGAGATCACTGCAGCCGACTCGACGCATTCCACACGATATGTCGAGCGTTTCCGTTCCATGAGAGCGGACGGCAAGGACATTGTCGGGGAAGCACGTTTGATCGACGCGATGCTCGGACGCGGGGGTCGGGTTCTCGATGCAGGGTGCGGGCCGGGCCGACTCGGCGGTTACCTGCACGACGTCGGTCACGTGGTTGTCGGAGTCGATGTCGACCCGGTTCTCATCGCTGCCGCGGAGGAGGACCATTCCGGCCCGACGTGGCTTGTCGGCGATCTCGCCGAACTCGATCTGCCGGCCCGCGGTGTCGAGGCAGATTTCGACGTCATCGTGTCGGCAGGCAACGTGATGGCATTTCTCGCCCCGTCCACCAGGCAAGCAGTACTGGCGGGATTCGCTCGTCATCTCGCTCCGAGCGGCCGAGTGGTTATCGGATTCGGGGCCGGCCGTGGCTACGAGTTCCCCGAGTTTCTCGCCGACGCGGCCGCGAGTGGCCTCGAGGCTGATCTGCTGCTCTCCACGTGGGATCTGCGCCCGTTCAAGGACAATTCCGAATTCCTCGTCGCGGTGTTCTCGCGCTTCTAGCCCGGCAATTGCCTTCCGGCCTGCAACCCGTCACGCTGCGATCAACTCACCCTGATCGCAATCATGGCGATTGTTGTTCACTACGAACACAATTGGATCAATGCGGGTGTGGCCGAGAGGCAAGGCAGCGGTCTGCAAAACCGTCCACGCAGGTTCGACTCCTGCCATCCGCTCCCCTTGTGAACCAGCGCCTCATGACGCAACCAGCCCCCTACCAATGACATTCGATGCACGCAGCCTGCATCACTCCCTCCGTCTCCGCGCAGAGCACTCCGGACAGTTACCCTCGATCGATGCACCCTCTCCCCGAGACAGGACAGTTACCTCCCGGACCGATGGCTTTGCAGGTGGAACACCTCTGCATGGCGTTCGGCGCGAAAGTTGCTGTGAACGACCTTTCCCTCGCGGTGCCCTCAGGTTCGTTGTTCGGCCTGGTGGGGCCGAATGGAGCGGGAAAGACGACCACACTGTCGATGGCTGTCGGATTGCTCCGCCCGCACTACGGTCGCAGCCTGGTGTACGGCTACGACGTGTGGAACGACGCTGTGGCAGCGAAGAGTCTGCTCGGCGTTCTACCCGACGGTTTGGCCCTGCCCGCCCAGTTCACCGGTCACGAACTGCTCACCTATTTCGGACGCCTGCGCGGCATGCCAGAGGACGTCATCGCGTCGCGACGAGACGAATTGTTGGCCGCTCTCGACCTTGCCGATGCAGGTGGAACGGTCATCGCCGACTATTCAGCGGGCATGACGAAGAAGATCGGGTTGGCCTCGGCATTGTTGCACGGTCCTCGCCTGCTGGTCCTGGATGAGCCGTTCGAAGCTGTCGACCCCATTTCTTCGGCCGGAATTCGGAGCATTCTGCTCTCGTTCGTCCACTCGGGCGGCTCGGTCATTCTTTCCAGTCACGTTATGGCCCTTGTCGAACAACTGTGTACTCACATCGGAGTCATCGCAGACGGTCGTGTAGTGGCGTCAGGAACGGTCGACGAGGTGCGCGGCGACAACACACTAGACGAGGCATTCGTTCGCCTTGTCGGTAGCCGCAGTCCCAATCCGGACGGACTGTCCTGGATGCGCGCATGACCACCACCAGCTTTTCACCGACGCACCGGAACACGTCGGCCTCTGTGTGGCGCACGATCCTTCGAATGCGCGTGACCCTCTACAAACGCCAGTTCACCGGCGGAAGAGCTGTACTCAAAGTCATTGCAGCGCTGTTCGGGGTTCTGGGGGCAACGCTGCTGTGCCTGCGAGCGTCGGGAACGAGCGGCGATGCTCCCGAACTCGTCGGCGGCACAACCAGTCTCGCACTGTCCGCTATCGGCGTGATGTGGATCTTGATGCCGATCATGTCCGGTCTCTCGGACGACAATCTGCACCCACGACATTTCCAACTACTCCCCCTGGAACCTGCCCGACTCGCCAGAGCACTGTTCGCAACTTCGTTGATCGGCATGCCAGTGCCGATTACCGCGTTGGCTGCCGCAGCGATACCGATCTATGCAGCGACGCACCACTCTGCCGCACTGCCCCTGGCCATTGTCGCGTGGCCCGCAACGGTCCTGCTTATGGTCGGAACCTCACGTGTCGCGACGCTGACGATGTCGCAGCTCCTACGGAGCCGGCGCAGTCGCGAACTGGCACTGTTGGCCTTCAGCGCGTTCTTCGGCGGGCTGTATCTGCTGCAGTTTCCGCTGCAGAGTCGACTCGGCACGGTCGTGGACGGCGATGTCACGTGGCCGCTCACGGTCGCGCATTCGATACCGTTCGCGTGGGGAATCACCAGTGTCGACGCAGCAGCAGGTGGTGCCTGGCTCCTCGCCGCCGGAGCGCTACTCGCCCTGGTGCTGGTCGATCTCGCACTGCTGTGGTCATGGCAACGCCTGGTCGTTCGCTACTTCAACGGGAAGGTCGCAGAATCAGCGGGCGCCACCTCCGTACAATTGAAGAACGAGGGGCGTGACATTCGAACCGGTTGGCGCGCATCCCGACTGGGCACCGTGATCTCCCGCGAGCTTTCGCTCTGGCGCGGAGATATGCGCCGACGAACGCAACTGCTCTCCGTCGCCATCATGACGCTGCTTTCCGGCTTCGGGCCGCTGGTCTCGCCGTCGATTCCGTTCTCCGCCGCATGGGGTGCGTGGTTCGTGATCTACCTGGCGATGGCGGCGGGATCGAATCTGTACGGATTCGACGGCGCATCGATGTGGCATCTGGTGATGATCCCCGAAGCCGCTGCCGCTGACGTTCGGGGCCGACAAATCGCCTGGGTAATCGTGATGACACCCTTCGCGGTCGTCGCGACGACGGCCGTACGCGTCTTCGGAGACCTCGGGACAGACCGACTGGCCGTGCCGATCGCCGTCGGCATTTCGATGATCGGAGTCGGCGCAGGGCTGGCAGTAATGATATCCGCCAAGGCCCCCTACCCGGTTCCGGAGATGAAGAAGACGTTCTCCCTCAATACCCGCGGGTCCTTCAACGGCTCGTCCTTCGGACTGATCATCCTCGCCATCGTCATCTTCGCCGCGACAACGGCGCCCGGGGTGCTACTCGGAGCGCTGCTGCCGACCCCGGTGAACTATTGCGCCGTCCCTGTTGCTGTTGCGATTGGCGCCCTTGGTGCATGGGTCGGCGGCCGCGTCGCGATCACCCGCATGCAACGCGAACCGGATCGGATTCTGTTCGCGGTTACCACCACATGATCGACGCTTGAAAGACCGAGTGTCGGCGCAGTATTCCCAGCTACACCGAAGAACGCAGTGTGCATTCGGATCGTCAGGTAGCCAGGAGCGCAGGCAAGCCATTCTCGGTCCTCGCACGTCGCCGCCGGCGCTTTCGTGACATTGCTTCCGCTCGAGCGGAACCATTGTCGTTGAAACCTCGCACCACCAAGATGCTTGCATGCCCCCGGAGCACTATGGTTCCGTTCGTGTCGCAGAACGTCCCGGTCGATGCACGAACTGCACACATCCCGCCCCTTCGCTGGAGCGCGGATGGATCGAGCGCTGCCTCAGGCTCGCACCGCAGCCCGCTCGGTGCGCAGAAATACTGGTAATGGACCACTACACCGGAGCGATGGAATTCTGCCGGTGCCGACATCCGTTCCACGGATCCTGATCGCGGCCGAATCGTCGACGTCCGCTGTCGAGCCGAGTCCCTCGGCGCCCCGGCTCGACAGCGGATCTCACACCTGAATCAGCTCAGCGAGCTCAGCAGCGGCTCGAGAAGCTTGTAGAGCTCGAAGATGCCGATGATCGTCGAAATGGAACCCATGGTGATCCTCCGTAATTCGTGAACTTTCCGTGACGTCGCGTCACAGGCAGAAAGCTAACAAACCCGGCATTCAAACGGGGACCTTGGATGTGTCCGGCAGATGAACTCCCTGCTCGCAGAATCATTTTGGTGACCAGCGTCATGCTTGTCGAGAAATAGGCCCGATCGTCACATCACCTGACACTGGCCGACGGCGACGGCGAACTTCGCCCGTCGTGGTCTCGCGATACCTGGCGCCACTTCCGCCCCATTCGACTCTTGCTTTGTGCGCTGACTCCGACTACATTTCTCCACAATAACGATACGCGTAACGAAATAACAAGAGGCTCTACTGCACTGCCCGATACAACCAGTGCCACAACCCTTCCGGACTCTTGGTGGGGTGGCGCTTCGTCGCGTCCAGAAGCTCCTCACTCCCCGATCGAAAGAGAGCCCGATGACCACTGAGAGCAACTCCGGAAATCGGCAGCGACCGGTAGCAACAATTGCCAGCCTGACATTGCTGATCGCTGCGGTCGCCGCTCTCGAAAGCATCATCGTCCCCGCACTCCCCCTGGTACAGAGGGACTTCGGGGTGAGTGCCGACGTCGGGGCGTTGGCATCCGTCGCTCTGACGTTGAGCACCGTTCTCGTCACGCCGATGGCCGGCCGAATAGCCGACGTTTACGGCGCCCGTCCCACGTTGCTCGCGATCACGACCATCGTCGTCCTCGGCGGCAGTGTGTCCGCTCTCGCAACGATCTTCCCGCTATTTGTCCTCGGCCAGTTTCTCCAGGGATTTGGGCTCGGGTTGTTGCCCGTGAGCTTCGTGGTCCTGCGACGCACTCTGTCCTCGGAACAACTGAAAACTGCTACCGGATTGCTCGGTGCCGTCGTCGTCGCGGGCGGGGCTCTGGGAGTCGTGCTGGCGGGACCGGTAGCCGAAAACATCTCCCGCACAGCGATGTACGCAGTGCCGACCGCCTTCGTCCTCCTCGGCGCTCTTGCTTTTGCCGTGAGCACACCACGGGATCACAACTCGAACATCGGCGGCCGACTCGATTGGCCGGGAGCGGCCGGATTGGCCCTGGGGTTGCTGACGCTGACAGCATGGCTGGCGAGCGCGTCGAGCAACGGGTGGGGCGCACCGACGTCGATGCTGCTTGTTCTCGCTGCCGCTGCGGTGTTCTCGATCTGGGCCAGGTATCAGAGCCGGACACACGAGCCGATGGTCGACCTGACGATGATGCGGCATCGTTCGATGTGGAGCGCTGTGGTCGTCGGCGTGGTTTTCGGGTTCACCTACGGCGCAGTCGTCTATCTACTTCCGCAACAACTCGCCGTACCGGAGGAGAGCGGATTCGGCCGCGGCGCGTCGACCAGTGCCATCGGATTCCTGCTGTGCATCGGCTACGGCGCAGCGGTGATCGCCTCGGTGATCTCCGGAAAGTTGGCACAACGTGTGGGTACGAAAGCCGTTGCAGTAGCGGGAGTTGCCTTCCTCGGCCTCAGCGGCGCCGTCGGCGTCTTTGCAACGACAATGTGGCAGATCGTTGTGGTGCTGATCCTGGCGGGTACCGGCGTTGCCGCCGCGTCGACGGCAGTGTTCGTCATCTCCGCCGACAGCGCACCGGCAGACCGAGTCGGTGTCACCACGGCGATCATCACAATCGCCAGATCGTTGGGTTCCGCCGTCGGAACCCAGATTGCCGCCGGGATCATCGCGGGCGCGACATCGTCAGGCGGCCTTCCCCAGCACTCGGCATTCGCCACGGCTTTCGGAGTAGCGGCAATCGTTGCGATTGTCGGACTCGTTGTCGCGGTGACGATGCCGAAACCGGCGTCAACCGATGTTCAGTGGTCGTCGTCGTCCTCGTCGAAGTCCGCGACTCCGCGCTTCCAGTAGCCCGTGATCAGGTGGTCGCCCGAACTCAGGCCGAGTTCGTCGCGCACGAATCTGCGTATCGGCTTGAGACTGGTGGCCTCACCGGAGATCCAGGCGTAGACGCGTTTGCCCTCGGGGACGGTGACCGTCCGCACTGCCTGCTCGAGCAGATCCGAGTGACCGGCTGGGACGTCGCCGCGGTGCAGCCATCGCACCTCGACGCCTTCCGGAACGGTGAGTTCGATTTCCTGCGAAGGGTCGGTGATCTCGACGAACACCCACCCAGCTGCAGCAGCGGGCATCATCTCGAGCCAACGAGCAATGGCAGGAAGGGCGGTGATGTCGCCGGCGAGCAGGTAGCGGTCGTACGTCCACGGAACCACGACGCCGCCGGGCGGCCCGGCCACGTGCACCCGAGTGCCGATCGTTGCGGCCTGAGCCCAGTCAGAGGCGTACCCACCTTCGTGGAGCGCGAAATCGAGGTCCAACTCTCCTGCTTCGGCGTCGTAGCGACGGACGGTGTACTCACGCGAAATCGGCAGCGGACGAGGCCATTTCAGGCTGAATCCGTCTCGTTCGGGCAGTCGCAAAGTTCCGTCTGCATCCGGGTAGACCAGGCGGACATGCTCGTCGGGAGCGTGCGATTCGAAGCCCGCCAACTCCGGTCCACCCAAGGTCAGACGCAACAGTCCTGTCCCGACCATTTCGCTGCGAACAACTTCGAGTTCGCGAATACCGATTGGGTACGGCACTTTTGCGCCGGTGGTTCCCGCCAGAACTTCGGCGATGGTCGCGAGGTGGTCTCCTCGGTTCATGAACTACCTTCCTTTTCCGGCGGAGCATTCCCCACCGGCACAGTGTTTTCGGAGTGATCGACTTCGTTGATCTCCGAAGTTACCCGGCGCACCGAACCCAATGCTGCCAGGAGCAGCAGGCCCAATGTCAGACCGGCGAGACCCAAGGCCAGCAGCGCAGCGCCAGGCTCGAGCCACTGCCCGAGGAACCCGGCTGCCATCGAACCGATCGCCGTACCCGTGACGGCTTGCACCACCCACAGACTGGACACGCGTCCGCGCAATTCGTCCGGCGTGTTCTGTTGAAGGACTGCAAATCTCAGAATGTCGTTGAGTGCGCGGCCAAGGCCGAAGCCGGCCAGGCCCAGGAACGATACGATCGCTGCTCCCGACGCACCCAGTACCACCAGGCCGAGAGGCATCAGCGCAACAGAGATCAACATGGCGGCGCCGTTGTGGTGGACCCGTCCCGTCCAACCACTGGTAAGTGAACCGATCACAGCGCCGACAGCGGGTGCGCCGTAGAGCAGACCGAGCATGGTGGGTCCGCCGCCGAGAACCTGGTCGACGAATGCCGGCAGCAGCACCATCGGTCCGCTGACGAACATGACCAACAGTCCGCTGATCAGGATGCCGCGAATGACTGTGTGCGTGCCGGCGAATTTCACGCCGGTCACGAGAGCGCGCATCGGGCTTTCGTGACTCGTGCCCGGCGCAGGGGAAGGGCCGATGGCTTGGAACAACGTGACAGTTGCTGCGGTGGCCACCGCGGCAACAAAGTATGTCGCGGGGATGCCGCCGGAGGCGATGATCACGCCGGCGATTGCCGGCGAGATCATCGTCCCGATGTCGGTGGTCAGCGCTACCAACGCGCCGGCCGCAGCCATCTTGTTGCGCGGCAACAACATCGGCATCAAAGCCATCAAGGCCGAGCTGCTGACACCGCCGGCCAAGCCGTCGACAGCGGCCGCGACGTAGATGACCCACATCGACGGGTGCGGCATAAGCGCATTGCACCCGAGAATGACAAAGCCGAGACCCGCAGCACTGCGGGCCAACTGGATTGTGCGTCGCCGGTCGTAACGATCAGCGAGCACGCCGCCGAACAGGCTGCCGAAGAACATGGCGATGGCCATCGCCGTGGACACTCCGGCAACCTGCAAAGTCGACCCGGTGAGCTGGTACGTCTGCGCGGGGACGGCTACGACGAGCAGTCCGATCCCGAGCAGCGAGATCAATCGTGCGGAAAAGGCGTACCTGAAGGGACGGCTGGTGCGCAAGGGTGAAACATCGATCACCAGCCCACCGAATCGAGTCATGCGAAGGTCTGGCCGATCAGGTCGAGGGTAGCCATTGCGCCGTCGTAGTCAGGACGGTAGCTGCTGGCGGGGAGCTCGAACGTCGTGCCTGCCTTGAACGACGGCAACTGCGAGTAAAGCGGATCGGTGGCAAGCTCGGCCATCGGGCGACCGGATACCGGAATGACAAAGGCGACAGGCGCATCGGCGACCTGCGAGAGCAGTTCCGGGCTGACCTCGAACGAGTCACCCGAGCCGAAGAGCTGCGGGTTGCCGGCCTTGGCCATGACGTCGTCGGCCTTGAAACCGAGCTCGGCGAGCATCGCGGGCAGCGCGGCCGTCGGTGGCACGAGGTACGGCTTGTTGCTCGAGACCGAGAGGAAGTAGACGACGTTGCCCTCGGGAACCTTGATCTTGCCCTTGACCTCTTTGACCTTGTCCTCGTACGCGCTCATCAGTGCCGGAACCTGGTCGGAACGGCCAGCGGCGTCGGCGACGATCTCGAGCTGCTTGTCCCACGCGGCGACCGTCTTGGGGACCAGGACGGTGGGTGCGATAGCAGTGAGCTGATCGTAGAGTTCCTCGGACTGAACAGAGGTGATTCCCTGGCCACCGCCGATGATCAGGTCGGGTTCAGCTGCCGCGACGGCTTCGATGTTGAGCTGCTCGCCGGCAGGCAATTCCTTGGTGCCCTGCGCCTTTGCGGCATCCGACCATGCCGGCGGGAATCCGCCCTCGAAGTTGGTGACACCGAGGACGCGAGTATCCGTGGCCACTACCGGTGCGTCCAGGGCGTACAGGTATCCGGCGAGTCCGCCGCTCAGAACCACGATGCGCTCCGCCGACGCGGGCACGGTGACCGAACCCTTCTCGGTTTCGATCACGCGGGTCGTGGGCTCTGCAGCCTTGGTCGGTTCGTCGTTCGAATCGCTACTGCAACCGATCATCGCCACGAGAGCGACAATCAGCAACCCTGCGATGGCCACGAATCGTCGCCAACTCCGTATCGCCAACGGTGGCGTGGAGGTTGTCCTACTTTCTCCTGCACTCTTCTTTCGCACTGAGCCGTCTCCCATGTGGATTCTTCAGTTTGTGACGTGACCCGGCACACGAATACCGGGGCGTTCCACTAGAGGCTGCTGGGAGCAGCACTCACCGAATATGGGTAGCCTAAACTAAGAAGCTCGACGACCGGAAATTTCTCTTTCGAAATCCACCGGCGAAGAATCGCATAATCGATCAGATAGTCATGACAGCAGCGACCGTTGCCCCCAATTCATAGCATCGCTCTCGGACCGATCTGTCAACACTGCCAGCACTTTCGAGAATGTCGGCTACGCGATTCAAACCGAGTCCTTTCACGATCTTGTCCACGGAAGCGACCGCACCAGCGGTGTCGTTATTGCCGTGAACCCACAACCCGTACGGCCTGCCGTCTACCGCACCGAGGCATTGGTAGTAGGTGGTGTCGAAAAAATACTTCAAGGCGCCGGACATGTATCCGAAGTTCGCCGATGTTCCGAAGATATAGCCGTCTGCACCCAATACGTCGGGCACCGTTGCAGCCAATGCCGGAATCACCTTGACTTCAACACCCTCGATATCAGGATCGTGGGCACCGGCCACAACAGCATCGAGAAGTTCATGTGTTCCAGGCGAGGGTGAGTGGTGAACCACCAAGAGCGTCTTCACCAGTCCGACACTACGGCGATTCGACGCGAACGTGCCGCAAAACCGCGCCGTAGGTAGCGACGACCGTTGCCGTGAAGTAGCGGACAAATTCGAGTACACGAACGCGTCCGCCACCCACAATTTCTGTCCCCATCGACAGAAATCGTGGCGACGTAAATCGCGCAAACTTAGGCTAGCCTCAACATAGCAGATGTTCCGATCGAACTGGAAGGGTGTCCATGTCAGCACTCGCCGAAGTATCCGAGTTCCCGTTGCGCAACAACCGGACTGACGATGAATCGGACTCCGTTTTCCTGCTCTCACGTAGGCAAACGTCGATCCGCACTTCGGGAGTAGTCGAAGAATTCGACTCGGCCTTCGACGCGGCTGAAGCCCTCAAAACCGGGCGTATCGACTCGGTCGTCGGCGCCCTTCCTTTTTCTTCGGAGACGCCGTCCGCCCTCACTGCGCCACTGAGCTTCACGCGAGTCAGGGGTGATCTCCATCACTCGAACATTCAGGCTCTCCCCACTGCGCGAGTTGCCGGATTCGAACCGAGCCCGCAGATCCACACCGACAGGGTCCGCGTAGCCATCGAACATCTTCGAGCAGGCGAACTCGACAAAGTTGTCCTCGCACGCTCCCTGACACTCGAGGCCGAGTCCACGATCTTCCCCGTCGCTCTGGCCGAGACACTGATTGCACTCGATCACGCGCACAACGGTTTCTGCGTCGACCTGTCCCCCGCCGGAGGAAAGTACCGCGGGCGTTCGCTGGTCGGTTCGACGCCCGAGGTTCTGATCGAAAGGCGAGGCGGCGTCGTCACCTGCCACCCTTTGGCGGGCTCGATTGCGCGCCACCCGAATTCGGATCAGGACCCGGCGAATGCCGAGCAACTCCGCGCGTCGACCAAAGATCTCGCCGAACACGCGTTTGTGGTCGACTCCATCAGCGCGATACTCGGACCACTGTGCACGTCCTTCAATGCACCCAGCGCACCGGAAATCCTTCGGACACCGCAACTGTGGCACCTCGGGACCAAGATCGAAGGAGTCCTGATCGACCCGAGCCTGACCTCTCTCGAACTGGCAATGGCGCTGCACCCGACTCCGGCTGTCTGCGGCACACCGACGGTCGCCGCACGCGAGCACATCACCGCAACCGAAGCCGATCGTGGGTTCTATGCCGGTGCCGTGGGGTGGTGCGACCGGACTGGAGACGGCGAGTGGATGGTAGCTATTCGTTGCGCCGAGATCGCAGCAGACGGCCTCTCGGCGCGGGCCTACGCCGGTGGCGGCATCGTCGCTTCTTCCGATCCTGAAACCGAACTGCGAGAGACCAGTACAAAATTCCGCACGCTACTCAGCGCGTTCGACCTCGCTGAATATCAACTCTGACAAGAAGTCACTTTTTCGAGGTGTTCAGGGCAATCGCGGCGTGAACGAGTGCCTTGAACGCCTTTTCGTTGACGGCTTCGCCCTCGTGAAAGTCGATCGCCCGCCTCGTATTGCCCTCGAGGCTGGAGTTGAAGAGACCTGAGGAGTCCTCGAGTGATGCGCCTTTGGCAAAAGTCACCTTGACTGCACTCTTGTACGTCTCACCGGTACAGATCATTCCGGCGTGGTACCACACCGGAACTCCTCGCCACTTCCATTCCTCCACTACATCCGGATCCGTCTCTTTGATCAGAGTGCGTATCCGCGAGAGCGTCTCGCCCCGCCAATCTCCGAGTTCCTCGATTCGCTTGTCGATCAACTGAGACGGGGAGTCTGCGCCTTGCTTTTCGGGATCACTCTGCTTTTCGGGATCACTCTTCGCCATCGCTTCGTCACTTCCTGCTCGTTGTCGCCGATCGCCGGTGAGTCGAGTATCCCCTCCGGCACCCACATTCATTCGGCGAACCACTGACGCATCACGACGTCGAGGCGTAGACCATTTCTTGCTCTTTCTGACAAACCGAGACGGACGTCCAGTATTGTCTGGGTACTAAGTCCCGATTTTCGGCAAGAAGGACTCCATTGTGATGTGGAAATTGTGATGTGGAATCGCGCGCTTGCCCATTCGATCTCCGCGGCTGCCGGCTCGGTTGCTCTCGCCGCCGCAATCGTCGGCGTTCACGCTGCTCCGGCGGCGGCGCACCAGGCCTCGCGCGTCTTCGACGCACTGTGCACACCCATCGATGCGGGCCTTTCCGAGCTGTCCGGACTCACCGTCACCGCGGCCGGGATGTACGCAATCGGCGACAGCGGCTCTGACGATCGCGTCGCCGAACTCGATTCGAACTGCCACGTTCAGCGCTGGATCAATGTGGGCACTCCTCGCGTCGATGTCGAGGATCTCTCGTCGACTCCTGACGGCCATCTGTGGCTGGCAGACATCGGCGACAACAACGCGGTACGAACGTCGATCGGGCTGATCGAACTCGATCCGACTTCAGGTACCGCTACCTCCTACCCCCTTGTTTATCCGGACGGGGCGCACGACGCCGAGACACTGTTGATCCAGAGCGACGGCCTTCCCGTCATCGTCACCAAGGACTATTTCGGCGCAAGCGTCGTCTACACAACCGCTGAGCGACAGCATGTTCAAGATCTGAGTACGTCGTCGCCGACCATATTGGCCGAAGTGGGCCAGCTGATGATGACACCCACCCTCACTTCCGGTGGGCCGGTTCCTCATGCCGGCACGATGGCCGTCACGGGCGGCGCTGTGAGCAAGGACGGCACGGTAGTAGCGCTTCGCACGTACACGGACGTCTACCTGTATTCAGCTCCCGATGGTGATGTCGTGAAAGCGTTGACCACCAAACCGATTCGTGTTCCCCTTCCCGACGAGCCACAAGGTGAAGCGATCGCGTTCGACGCTGCGGGTGATCTGATCAGCGGTTCCGAGGCATACAAAGGGCCGTTGCCGCCGCTGCGAATTCTTCGCGGTGCCAGTGACATCGCACTGTCGGGCGGTGCGAGCGGCTCTCTCGGCTCGTAGTCGATTCACGTCCCAGGGAAACCGATCGGACGCCGCTATCATGACCGAGTGAACAAACAACTTCGAGCGACAGTGGCGATCTCGGCAGTTCTCGCGCTGGCTTCGTGCGCGAATTCCGTCGAAGGAACACCTCGTCCGGATGCGTTTGTTCCGAGCGTCGACAACCCGGATCCGTCCGAAGCCATCGACGGAGTTGTCGCGGTCGATTACCCAGCCGCTCAACACGTACGCCCGAACGAACGTGTGGCGTACACGCATTCACCGCCTTTCGGCGGCCGTCATGATTCGGTCTGGGCAAACTGCACCGGAGTTGTTTATCCGCAAGCGATTCGGACCGAGAATGCGGTTCATTCTCTCGAACACGGAGCTGTGTGGATCACGTACAACCCCGACCTCGTCTCGGGCGAGGATCAGACCCGCTTGGCGCAGCGAGTCGAGGGCATGAGCTACACACTGATGTCGCCGTACCCGACCCTGGATTCGCCGATCTCGCTGCAGTCATGGGGCCGTCAACTCAAGCTCGACAACGCCGAGGACGCTCGCATCGATCAATTCGTCTCGGCATTGCGGGTCAATCCGAACACGTATCCCGAAGTGGGCGCGACGTGTTCGGTGCCGGTAACGAGCTTCGACCCGAACAACCCGCCGCCATTCGACCCCACCACTCCGGATCCGTCTTCTCCCACAACGGTTCCGGAGCGCTAGCACCTCACCGATCCCCTGGTCTCAGCAGAGGAAACTACTTGCCTCGCGAACGACGTTCCAGTTCCACTGCCCGGCGCATGGTTTCCCGCGCCCGGCTTCGATCACCGGCGTAGTCGTAGGCGCGAGCGAGTCGGAAGTTCTGCTTCCAGTTGTCCGGATCTGCTTCCCAGTCGACCTTGATCTGAGCGAACAACTCGTCGGCGGCCGCTCGCTCGATCCGACCCGAAGGCAATTTCGGAAGCGAAGAGGCGTCGACCGTGAGGCCCTCGTCGTGGATCTGCTGCGCGAGACGCTGGTGCGTGAACCCCGCACGGAGCGTGGCGATGACGAGCCACAGCCCCAGGAACGGCAGGATCAGCACTCCGATCCCGAGACCGATTGCGGCGCCACCGCCGTCCTGGATGAGCTGGATTCCGCGCTGACCGAGCAGCACGAAGTACACCGCGAGCGCGATACAGATCGCAACGATCAGCGCGAGGGTGCGGGTGGTCTTGTTCATAGATCGAGGAAGGAATCGATACCGACCGTCAGACCCGGATGCGAACCGATCTGACGAACACCGAGCAGAACGCCCGGCGCGAACGAATTCCGATCGATGGAGTCGTGCCGAATGGTCAGCGTCTCGCCCTGCGTTCCGAGAATCACTTCCTGATGCGCAACCAGGCCGGCCATGCGCACGGAGTGAACCCGGACGCCGTCGACGTCGGCTCCGCGCGCACCCTCGAGTTCGGTCGTGGTGGCGTCAGGACTGCGTCCAACGCCTGCTTCCGCGCGAGCCTCGGCAATCATGGCGGCCGTTCTGTATGCGGTGCCCGAAGGCGCGTCGGCCTTGTTGGGATGGTGAAGTTCGATGACCTCGACGGAATCGAAGAAGCGCGCCGCCGCGGCCGAGAAACGCATCAACAGCACCGCACCGATGGCGAAGTTGGGCGCGATCAGAACACCCGTTGCCGGCTGGGCGTCGAGCCAGGACTGCACAGTCGCGAGCCGGGACTCGTCGAAACCGGTGGTGCCGATCACAGCGTGAATTCCGTTGGCCACGAGGAATTCCAGATTTCCCATGACGACGTCGGGGTGAGTGAAGTCGACCACTACCTGAGTGCGGGCGTCGACGAACGTCTCGATGCGATCACCGGTGTCGACCTGCGCAACAAGTTCCAGATCGGGAGCAGCTTCCACTGCCTCGCAGATCGCTCGACCGACCTTGCCCTTGGCTCCCAGAACCCCGACCCTGATGGGTGCTGCACTCACGTCTTCCACGCTCCGTCCGATGCATTGTTTGAGGTGAAGCCTACGCAATCGCGCTGATGCGCTCACCATCAGTCGGGCAGGAGTTATGTCACCACTGGCACACTGGACGTGGTGAGCAACCGTCCGCAAGTCCGCGAAACCGGCAGCCTTCGACCACTCGAGTTGGCAACGGGTGCCGTCATGGCTGGATTCACGGTCGCGTTGTCCGTCATCGCCACGGTCATCCCCATGGCCAGCGCCCTCAACCTCGTGGCTGCGGTTCCGATGGGAATTGTTGCCCAGCGCTTTCGGGTCCGTGCGGTAGTGACGGCCGGAGTGTCGGCTACTGCGGTCGCCTTTGTCGCCGCCGGTTCCGGGTCAGCATGGGCGGTGGCACTGTGCGCCCTCCTCGGCGGAATCATCGGCACGGTCAAGCGGCGTGGTCTCGGCTTCATCTCCGCATTGCTGTCGTCATTTGTCATCGGGCCGGCGCTGGCGTTGTTCTCCATAGTCTTGTTGCTCGTTCTCGCGCCCCTGCGCAACTTGTTGTTGAACTCGCTCGAGAACACCGCGCTGGGTGTGGCCACAATCTTGAAGCGTGCGCCCTCCCTGGTCGGGGCAGCCGAGTGGATCGAGAACAGCATCGGCTCGATCATCGACTACTGGTGGTTGTGGATCGCCGCGTCGATCATCTCCGGGATCGTCCTGAGCACCGTCATCTCCTATTTTGTCCTCGGTGCCGTCCTCGATCGATTGGCTGCACTCCCCTCGTCCGACCCACTCGAGACAACACCCGACGACCGTCCGATCGATCCGTTGCCGGTGACTTTCGATCACGTGGGCTTCACCTATCCGGGTGCATCGACGCCGGCCCTCGTCGATGTCAACTTCACCGTCCGACGCGGAGAGTTCGTCACTGTCGTCGGCCACAACGGCTCGGGCAAGTCCACACTCACCCGGTTGCTCGCCGGTCGCGCACCGACCATCGGGGCCCTGACGAGACCCGGGTCCGCCGGCCTCGGCCGACAGGGCGGAACCGCCGTCGTCCTGCAACGCCCGGAGAGCCAGATCCTCGGAACCCGCGTCGCGGACGACGTCGTCTGGGGGCTTCCCCCAGAGTCACATCCCGACGTCGATGCACTGCTCGCTGAAGTAGGGCTCGCCGGCATGGGTATGCGCGAGACCTCGGGGCTCTCCGGTGGCGAGATGCAACGTCTGGCGGTTGCTGCCGCTCTGGCGCGGCGCCCCGCTCTCCTGATCGCGGACGAAGCCACCGCGATGGTCGATCAGGCCGGCCGGGAGGAATTGGTCGCACTCCTCGCCGAACTTCCACGACGCCATCCCATGGCCGTGGTACTCGTGACACATCACCACGCCGACACCCGCGCGGCAGATCGGGTGATTCAACTGCAACGCGGACGGCAGATCGACCACCAACCCGGTTGGATGACGTCGACGTTTGCAGGTCCGCCCGCCGCGCCTTGGCCGGCCGGCACTCGCACGGTCCTCCAACTCACCGATGTGACGCACACCTACAACGACCGGACTCCGTGGTCGAGACGTGCACTGTCGGAGGTAAACCTGACCATCGACGACGGGGACGGGCTACTGATCCTGGGCGGCAACGGTTCCGGTAAATCGACTCTGGCCTGGATCATGGCCGGCCTGATCACACCGAGCAAGGGAACCGCAGTCTTCGACGGCAAACCTGTCTCGCGCCAACTAGGCACCGTCGGGCTCACGTTCCAACATTCGCGGCTGCAATTGCAACGCCGAACCGTCGCCGAAGACATCGAGGCCGCCGGTGGTCCGGAGATCGGATCCGTACAAGTGTCCTGGGCGCTCGACGCCGTCGGACTCGACCGTCACGTCGCCGGCCGCAGTATCGACGAGTTGAGCGGCGGGCAGATGCGACGCGTCGTGCTGGCCGGTCTCCTCGTCCGCCAACCCCGAGTGCTCATTCTCGACGAACCTCTCGCCGGTCTCGATCCACCCGGCCGCCACGAAATCCTGAACGTACTCCGCTGGATTCGTCGGAACGGAACAGCAGTTGTCGTCATCTCCCACGACGTCGACGGCATGGATGCCGTGTGCAGCAGAACGATTCGACTGTCGCAGGGTCGCATACTCGATCCGTCCGCCGGCGCAGCTTTGGAAGGATCGACAACGTGACCACCCTCCTGCGTGAAGTTCCGACTTCTTCTCCGGTCCATCGACTGTGGGCCGGAACGAAGATCGTGGCCGTCGTACTCGTCAGCATCGTGGTGGTTGTGACACCGTCCTGGCCGACGATCGGCGTCGTGCTCGGACTGCTGCTGCTGACCGCGGTGATCGGACGCATTCCCCCGACAGCAGTTCCCCACCCTCCGTGGTGGCTGTGGGCGCTTATTCTGCTCGGCGCATTGATCAACCTTCCGATCGGCCTCGACGCGGTGTTCCTGTACCTGCAAGCCGTGACCTTCGGCCTTGTATTGCTCTGTGTCTCACTGATGTTGGCGTGGACGACGTCGATGAGCGATGTGGCCCCTGCCCTGGCCACTCTGGGCCGACCGCTTCGATTCTTCAAGATTCCCGTCGACGAGTGGGCGATCGCGACAGCCCTCTGCATTCGTTCGCTTCCGCTGTTGATCGACGAGATGCTCACTCTCGTTGCAGCACGGCGACTGCGCCCGAAAGCTGTGGTGAACAGCGCTGCCGACAACTCGATAGTCGACCTGATCACCACAACCATGTCGGTGGCAATTCGGCGATCTGCCGAAATGGGCGAAGCGATCTCCGCTCGCGGGGGCACCGGATTGATCGCGGCGTACCCCAAGCGCCCTCAGCTGGCCGACCTGTTCGCCTTGGTCGTAGTCATTGTTGCGTGCGCGAGCGCGGTCGCTTTGACGATAACTCTGCGCTGACCGGGTCACTCTTCATCGAACCCGACTGCGCGATGATCGCGGAACCCATCCAGCGTCGTAAGTATCGCCGCAGTTCCTCGTCGCTCCGCTTCGGATCGCCGGGCGCGAGGAAAAACGACTGCATAGTCCGCAGGACGTATTCGACCAGTTCCTGAAGTGATGCGTCGTCGTATCCGTAGCTCAGCCAGTCCACGTCGAAGCGGGTGATCATCGCCATTCCGAAGGCCTGCGCCTCCTGAGAGGTCAGACCTTCGGGATGAAGACTCGAATTCGTGCTTGTGAGCAGAATGCCGAGATGGGGCGTTCGGTGGACCTGGGTCAGGGTGTAGACGACACCCTCGGTCATCGCCTCGACGGGGTCTTCGATGCCGCTCACGTGCGTGGTCAGTCGATCGAGATAGCCGTCGACCGACGCGATCGCAGCTGCCCTCATCAGAGCGTCGGCGCTGGGAAAGTATCGATACACGGTCTGCCGGATCACGCCCAGCGACTCGGCGACGTCGCCGATACTGATTTCCGAACTCGTCCGTCCGATCAGCTCGACCGCGGCCTCGACAATGCGACGAGACGCATCTTCGTCACTGTCCGGTGGATTGCCGCCCCACCCACGCCTTCGTGCCACTGCCCACTTCCTCGCTCGAACGAGGCTCGAACCATGTCTTTGCGCTCGAAGTCCAAGAGCCACAGGCTAACACAGGCGAGATTTGCATCCGGACCGCTTGAATTTCCCTCCGTCGGCGAAAGTGAACATACAACTGCACACCAATATGTATGATTACCGCCACACGTGGCTTCCAGTGCCAGAGCGGCCACCTGACCAGCCCCTCCGAAAGACGAGGTTCGACAAGTGACCAACCTTCAGCCCCGAAAGATGGATTTCGGATTCGAGGATCATGACGTTCCCTTCCTGTGGAACCCGGAGAACCCGGCCTGGTCGAGCATGTCCAACGCGGTCTCGTTCCTGGCCATCGGTTTCGAGAAGATGATCGTGAAGATGATCATGCAGACCAAGTCGCGGATCAGCGATCCCGAGGTGGCCGAGGAAGCCGTGGCGTTCATGCGTCAAGAAGGCCATCACTCGACCGCGCACCGCCAGCATGTGAAGGCTCTGATCAGGCGATACCCCGGACTGCAGAACACACTCGACGCCGTGATCGGTGAATTCGATCTACTGACCGAGGCAACCTCGCTGAACTACCGGCTCGCATACACCGCTGATCTGGAGGCGACCTTCACGCCGGTGTTCAAGCTGATGCTCGACAACGAGGCGACCTTGTTCCGCCCGGGAGACGACCGCGTCGCGTCGCTGTTCATCTGGCACTTCGTCGAGGAGGTCGAGCATCGTAGCTCGGCTCTGATCATCTTCAATTCCGTTGTCGGAAGCGAGCTTTACCGGATGCGGATGGCACCGTCGATCTTCGCGCACGTGATGAAGGTGATTCGCATCGCCTGCGCAGGCTTCAACCAGCACGTTCCGCTCTCCGAGCGGCAAGTCGACTCACTGTCGATGTTCGCCACCCACCGCACCAAGCAGAAGATTCTGACGTCGTTCGCTCCGTATCTGACCAAGGGCACGATGCCTCGCGCCTTCGATCACCTTCAACTCGGAGAACAACTCGTCGCACTCGGCGGTGTCTTCCGCAGCCAGATGCCCAATCACAACCCGGACCTCGAGAAACTCCCCGCACTCGCCGACCAGTGGTTCAAGCGTTACGACGACGGCTACGACTGCACACGCTGGTACACCGCTGAATCTCAGGCACAAGAGTCGATCACGTCAGGGGCCAACTGATGGCAGAGCACTGCTCCCCCACGTTTGCCCAACTGGCAACAGAACTCGGTTTCTCCTGTCAGGAAGCAGGTGGACTCGTCGAGTTCCGTAACCCGGCGGCGCTGGAGAACTGGACCCTGCCCGTACTCGAATGGACGATCATCGTCGGCTCGGTGCTCGCACTGGTCTTGGCGATCGTGCGACTGCGCCGCAACGGCGACCCCACCAACCTGGTCCTTTGGTTCGGCGCCACCGCCTACCTGTTCATCATCGAGCCTCCGCTGTACTTCCCGGCGGCATTCGGCATCGAAGAACAAGTGGACACGATGTTCGCGCACAACGTGTTCACCGTCGACTTCATGTGGGGCCGACTGCCGCTGTACATCGTTGCCATCTATCCACTGATGGCGACGTTGGCCTTCGAAATAGTCAGAATGCTCGGCGTTTTCCGCAAATACGGTCCACTACTGGGCGCAGTCTGCGTCGGCTTCGTCCACCACGCGTTCTACGAAATCTTCGACCACCTCGGACCCCAGTTGCGTTGGTGGGAGTGGTCGACGTCGAACCCGATCAACCAACCCATGTTCGACGCGGTTCCACTGCCCAGCGTGGTCGTCTTCGCCGCTCTGTGGCCCATGTCGCTGGCATTCTGCGTCCAGTACTTCGTCGGGCGGCACGTCGATGCCGGCAAGCACTTCTCGGGACTTCAATTGGTATGGCGCACCATCGTGATCGGCCTTCTGGCGTCACTGGGAACGTTCATCCTCCCGCTCCCGGCGACGGTCTTCGGAATGGGTAGCGACACCGTTCGCGGGTTCCTCTACGCCGCGGAACTTGCCGTCCTCACGGTGGTCGCGATAGTGGTTCTCGTCCGCCAATGGACGCACCTGCGCTCGGTAGAATCGAACGCTCCTGCCCACACCAACAAGTTCGTCCAGATCTACAGCGTGGTGTACCTGGTTGTCATGGCAATCCTGTGGGCGAGTGCGCTTCCCGACTTCTTCGACGCAGTCGACGGTTCCACCAGCGCTGGAGATCCCATCGGGAACCTGTGGTATACACTGGCGTGCTTCGTCATCGCAATCCTGTGCGTGAGCGCAACTTTCACCATTCCGAAGCGGAACTCCCGCGCCGACGACGCTGAACTTCTCGGCGCGAACTCAGCGACTCCGGCTACCTAGGTCGACCGGGACGAGACCTCTCGGGTCTCGTCCCGGTTTCTCGGGGTCACGGCGTCACGGGACGCGGTGAGTCCACTCTTCGGTGCTGAATTTCGTCTCCACCAGCTTGCGCGCCTGCTCCAACTCCGAGTCCGTGTAGTCGCTGTCGCGGGTGTCGTATTGACCTCGGAAGTGCTGCGCAAACGACTCCAGGATTGCTGCACGCGTCATTCCGGTCTGCGAACGCAGCGGATCGACGCGCTTGGCCGCACTCTTGGTTCCCTTGTCCGACATCTTTTCTCGTCCGATTCGCAGCACCTGCGTCATCTTCTCCGCGTCGATGTCGTAGGCCATGGTCACGTGATGGAGCACGGTGCCGGACGCGAATCGCTTCTGAGCGGCGCCGGCGATCTTGCCCTTGTCCGAGGCGATGTCGTTGAGCGGCACGTACCGAGCGTTGATACCGACCTCGGCAAGCGCTCCCATGACCCACTGATCGAGAAACGCGTAGGACTGCTCGAAACTCAATCCCTCGACCAATGACGCCGGTACTGCCAACGAGTACGTGATGCAGTTGCCCGGTTCCATGAACATCGCGCCGCCACCGGAGATTCGGCGCACCACCCCGATGCCGTGCCGCGCAGCCGCCTCGGAGTCGACCTCGTTACGCACGGACTGGAACGATCCGATCACGACCAAGGGCGAGTCCCAGTCCCAGAAACGCAATGTCGGCGGACGCTCACCCGATGCGACCTCACGCGCGATGACCTCGTCCAGCGCGACGTGCATCGCGGGATCGAGAACCACCGGCGGGATGAGGTCGAACGTGTGATCCGCCCAGCTCGTGGCGTGGCCGAGTGCGCGCCGGATCGCGATGCCGACCGACTGCGGCGTGAAGCCGATCATCGAGACGGACTCGTCGAGCGCAGTGGAGAGGGCATGCGCCAACTGTTCTGCATCCGAGTCGGCGGGCATTCCGCGCAACGCCGCGTTGATGTCGTCGAGCGCGCTGTCGGGCTCGAGGAAGAAGTCCCCCGAGACTGCGACTTCGGACAGCCGACCGTCCGCCACCTCGACGTCGACCGCGACCAGTTTTCCACCAGGAACCTTGTACTCTCCACGCATCCGTCCAGCCTATCCCTGCGGGATTCTCTGCGGTGAGCGCCGTCGAAGATCACACCGCGCGCGCAGTGCGCATCTGTTCGGCCGGCAAGGCGACCAATCACTCACACCTGTAAGTCACTGCGGGGCTGCACAATCGCGAGGACGGGACCGCACGTGTCGACCCCTGGCAATTTGGCCGAGCAACGGCCCTGCTTCTGCCGACAGGCGAGATGATCTCTGTGGTGGGAGGATTGCCGCAACGAGCCAACTCCCTGGCGAGCCACAACGGAGGTAGACATGAAGGTCCCGGCGTTCCACTCGACGGTTCCTTCGGATCTCGACGTCTATCACGACAACGAAAGCTGCATTTTGGCCGCGCGCATCGCAGTGTCCCATCGTGCCCCCGGAGTCGACGGCCGACCGTGGTGCACCGCCTGCGCGTCTTTGGACTGACGAGCGACCACCAGCTCACTCACACCCACGTCGCCGATTCGAGGTCAACTCCGTTGGCCCGAGCATTCGCATCGATGACAGCGCGGAGCCACACTGTCAGACCGGTCTCGACCGTGTCGTAGAAAAGCGCGTCGTAGAACTCGGAGAAGCCGGGATCGGCCACGTACATCCGTCCCAGACACACCTGCATCGAATGTGTGCAGTCGAAGTAGACGCCGATCGACGCTCGGTGTCGTTCGGCCAGCAAATTCGCCTCGGCGCTTCCCGGTTCGACACCGGACCGGCACGCCAGCGCCAGGTCTTCGTTGAGCATCTCGACGCAGTCGGCAATCTTCTGCCAATCCTCAGCGGTCCTACCCGCCGACCGTTCCGCGTGCTGCGCCCACTGCGCACTGTCACCCCAACGCTCGTGCGCCTCAGGTCCCCATGACGGCTGCCAGTGTCGGCCGAAGATCGAGACCTGCTCGTGTGCCGGCAGCAGCACACCCGACTTCCTGGCATCGATAATGCGATCCAAGGACTCGCCCAGTTCCTCCAAGTCGGCTATCCGTTGCCGCAACTCGGCGCGCTGCCCACGCAGCGTCTCGTCCACGTCGGCTGCGGGCGCATCGAGCAATATCCCGATCTCGTCGAGCGACAAGCCCACGTCTCGGTAGACAAGCACCCGGCCGATGCGGCCGAGGTCCGCGTCGGTGTACAGCCGGTAGCCCCCGTCACTGCGCCCGGACGGGCGCACCAAACCGATTGCGTCCCAATGATGAAGGGTACGTACGGTTATGCCTAGTCGTGATGCGGCAGCACCGACGGTGAGAGCGCTGTCTGCGTCGTCTCCGAAGAGTTGCTCCGTCACGGCATCCAGTCTGACAGACGCGGTTCGGGAGGCCACAGCGTCAGACCGCCGCTCAGTCGTCGGGTCCGTCAATTCCCATGCCTCGCAGATGCTCGGCCTCGGCACTGTTCGGGTCGTACGGACGAGCGGCCGTCATGATCACGCGCGCGTTCTCCGGTGTCACAATCTCCAACTCCAGTGAATTCCACGGCTTCAGATGTGGACCGCTGGTGCATCCGGGCCGCAATTCCTCACACGCCTTGGCTATCTGATCGATCTGACTCAGCACACACGCAAAGCTCACACTGACGGACGGTGATGAATCTGACCGTTCTCCGGGCACGAGCAGAACGTCTTGAAATGCCCAGCGTCGCAGGTGCGTCAGTCGATCCGGTACCGAAAAGAGGTCGAAGAAACCGAGCCCACGGATCCAGAAGTCGGCCGATTCGGCCAGATTCGAAGTCGGAACCGACACGAACATGGGCATTCCGTAGAGACCTCGGAACTGTTCCGGAGGCACGGCATCTGTAGCGGGGACAGGGACGGGGCTGATGTCGAATGCTGGGTAAGTATCGGTCATGAAGTCATCGTGAGCCCTCACGCTACGTCAGGGTCAAATCGTGTGAAATCCGATCGAACCGGATTGCGCGATCACACCGTGCGTGCGAATGCGCCGTCGTCTGCGAATACACATTGGGCAAAGCGTTCGCCGATGAGGCGGTGCGTCGCAGCGTCCGGATGGAGCTGATCGGGAAGCGGCAACTCTTCGTTCTCGGCCGCACCGTAGAGATCGCAGCCGTCGACGTAATGCAGATTGGGATCATCCGCCGATCGCTGGGTTACGATGCGCGCCAACTCTTCCCGAATAGAGCGCAGCGTCAGCTTTCCGGCTGCGCGCTCGGCGGGATCGCCGGTAGCAACGAATCGCATTGCGCCTCTGGCAAGCGCGTCGAAATCGAATGCACCAGGCCCAGGCGTGTCTTCGTGAATCGGGCAATAGACAGGCGAGACGACCAGCAGTGGAGCCGCTGGATGACCGTCGCGGACCGTGTCGAGGAAGCCGTGCATTGCCGACGTGAAGGCCCGCAGGCGCATCACGTCGGAGTTGACCAGATTGATGCCCATCTTGATGCTGATCAGGTCAGCTGCGGTGTCTCGCATAGCGCGGGCGGTGTACTGGTCCAGCAGGGCGCTGCCGCTGAACCCGAGGTTGATCAGATCCACGCCGCCGAGGGAGGCTGCGAGAGCAGGCCAAGTGCGGGAGGGACTTTCAGCGCCGGAGCCTTGACTGATCGAGCTTCCGTGATGGAGCCACACGCGACGCTTCGTCTCGACCGCGAGTTCGAGTGGGGCGTCGGTCCGTAGTGCGACAAGTTCGGTGGTTTCGTTGTGCGGCAACCAGATCTCGACAGCCTTTGATCGCGCAGGCAGGTCCGCGAAGCGGATGGTGCTGACGGGTCCGGACTGTCTCTGAGCGGTACCGGTCGCCATGTCGATCGTCACCGTGTTGCCGCCCTCAGCGATTGCGGACCCGGCTGGTTCGCCGTCGACGAGCAGGTCGTACACACCCTGTGGCCTCGGCGGGGCACCGCTGTAGATCATTTTCGTCGGCAGAGTGTCGAGTTCGATGGCCGTAGCGCTGGTTCGGAACACCAGCCGCACTCCGGACGGTTGTGATTGCGCCATTGCCATCTGCCCGTCAGCGAATTGTGTGCGAGCCCTGGCGGGCAGACGGTGCGTCAGCACACCGCGTTCGGTCCGCTCGAGCTCGAGGGCTCCGCGCACGATGTCCTCGGAAATTGCGGTAGTAATCCAGCTGCTCTGGCTGTTCATCTCATTCACCTGTAGATAAGTTGCGAAGGTTTTAACTACAGCACACAGTAATTTGCCTATACTATTTAGGCAAGCGGTTTCACTTCTCGACGAACAGGACCCACGGACATGCCTCGCGCAGGACTGACACCCGAACGCCTCGCCGTGGCGGGCGCCGAATTGGCCGACGAGGTGGGCTTCGAGCAGGTGACCGTATCGGCGGTCGCCAGAGCGTTCGACGTCAAGGTGGCAAGCCTGTACTCGCACGTGAAGAGTTCGAACGACCTCAAAACCAGAATCGCGCTGCTCGCCTTGGAGGAGATGGCCGACGAGGCTGCCGACGCCGTGGCCGGTCGGTCCGGCCGCGACGCCTTGACCGCCTTCGCGAACGTGTACCGCAACTACGCGAGGGCACACCCCGGCCGATACGCCGCGTCACAGATGCGCCTCACACCGGAGGCCGCAGCTGCGAGCGCGGGCTTCAGACACTCGCAGATGATGCGATCAATTCTTCGCGGGTACAACCTCACCGATCTCGATCAGACCCACGCAGTTCGATTGCTCGGCAGCGTTTTCCATGGGTACGCCAGCCTCGAGTTGGGTGGATCGTTCAGCCACAGCGCACCGGACAGCGCCGAAAGCTGGTCCAGGATCCTTGAGGCACTCGATTCGATGCTGACCAATTGGCCCGCCTCGAGTGCATGATCAGGCTCGCTTTCTGCCAGCAAAGTGCTTGCGCCACTTGGTGATCGCACACGGCCAAGAAACCTCGGGCCCACCACGGGAGCAGTGCCCCACAAGTACGCATTCCGCAACCATCAGTCGCACTGGGACAGCAGCGGGTCCGAGTGGGCAAGAGGCCGAGGTGTGGGGCTGCCCCTAGAGGAGAAGCTTGGCGCGCAGAGAGTCGATAGTGCCCTGGTCCACGCCGAGGCCCTCCCGTACGTAAGTATCCATACCGCCGTAGAGTCGGTCGACCTGTGCATACGCCGCATCGAGCCACGACAGGTCCACCGCGTCGTCCCGGCCCAGGTACGTGTTCGACGCCATGAAATCGGCACTGATGAACTCACGCGGGACACCGAGAATGGTCAGCAGGATCGCGGTACCCCAACCGGTGCGGTCCTTCCCTGCACTGCAGTGGTAGACGGATGCGCCGTCGGAGTTGTTCGCGATCGCAGTCAGCAGGTCATGGAAGGCGACATCGGAACCACGGTAGTTGACCATGAACGGGTAGCCGATGCTCTGGCCGATGTTCGAGGTTCCCTTGACAGCGCCGTCGATCAACGCGCGACCGAGGGTCAGGGGAACAAACTCGTGGAACGCGATGCCGTGTTCGATGCTGACGACGTCGGCGACCTGGTAGGTGACCCCTGCGGGGATCCGATCGGGATCCTCCGCACGTTCGGAGGCGTTGCGCAGGTCGACGTCGAGGGTCAGGTTCGCGGCGGTGAGTTTTGCCAGATCAGTCTCATTGAGCGAGCTGAGCTTGTTGGAACGGAACACCAGGCCTGTCCGGACGGTCCTGCCGTCGGTAGTCCGGTAGCCGCCGATGTCGCGGAAGTTCCGCGCCTCGTCGAGCCTGATCTCGGCCGCGGACGGCGGTGGGATCTCCGGCAGCGGCGGTTGCTCCCCGGACGATCCGAACTGGCTCGAACCCAATTGCAGGTCGTCGCTCGAGGCGGAGGCGAGTGTGGGACCGGTCAGGGCCGCACCCACGGCAACCAGTGCAGCGAGGGTAATTCCGAAAGGGCGCACCCCTCGGCGGCGCGCGTAAGCAGTCGTCATTCTGATCCTCTCACTCGCTGTGCGGGAGGACCCCGCGCCCCGCAAACCACGTGCGAGATTACAAGGGCGGCGCGCTCCTCGTCCCGACTTTGGCCCAGAAACCGGACATGTGTTCAGGTGCCCGGACAGCCGCCATCATGCGGGAAGGAACACAATCCCGTCACTGCAGTTCCATCGACCACGCTGGACCCGCTCGAACGACAGACCGCGGCCGCGGCGGCACCCGTATCTGTCCGTCGCTGAACAACTTCACTGTCGAGCAACTGCACAAATCTCGACATCGAGCTGGCAACCGTTGCGAAGAAATCAATCTAACGAGCTACCGGCCGTCGACCATGACCAGTGCAGGCTGCGGAATGGCGATCGAAGCATCTGCCAGAGCAGCAAGAGTGCCGTCGAGTGCGACAAGGTCCGCACGGCGACCCGGCGCCAGCATCCCTGCCCGTCCTTCATCGTGAACTAAGTACGCACTGTCCACGGTCATGGCCTGTACTGCACGCTGCACTCCGATCCGTTGGTGGGAGCCAAGCACGGCACCGCCCATGGTCAGTCGATTCACAGCGGTCCTAATCGTCTGGAGGGGATCCATCGGAGTTATCGGGCAATCCGAGTGCAGCCCGAATTTCAAGCCGATGTCATCGGCGCACGCCAGCGGGTCCAGGTTGCCGGCTCTCTCAGGACCGAGGAAACGGTCACGGTGACGATCGCCCCAATGAAAGACATGGTTGACGAAAAAGCTCACCCCGATCTCGGCATCACGTATCGCTTCCAGGTCCGCAGGCCCACTGACCTGGCAATGCTCGATACGGTGCCGCGCTCGACGATTGTCGCTGCAGTGTGCACTTCGCAGAGCCGAGATAGCGGCGGCTACGGCCGCATCGCCGTTGGCGTGCACCGCGACCTGCCCTCCCTCGCGGTGGACCCGGAGAACCATGGCGTCGAGTTGCTCCTGAGGATAGAGCAGATCACCGTGATGGTTCGGGCTGCACGTGTACGGGGTCCGCAGAGCTGCGGACAACCCTTGAATGGACCCATCCGCCCAGAATTTGGCGCCGGCCAAACGGAAGCGTGACCCTGGGTCCGGATTAGCTGCGAAAGCAATGTTCCCTCCCTCCAGTTCCGCGATCGCGAGATCACCCCGAAGGAAGCCAACCGTGTGCACGGGCATCTGGCCCATGGCGTCCAGGGCACGATAGGCGGCCAATTCCTGCATGCCCGCCGACAGGCCGACCCCGAGATCGTGCACGGTCGTGATTCCCCGCGAACGCGCCAGCGTCAAGCTACGCAGCAGCGCGGTCTGCACCTCCGCCTCTGTCAGGTCTGGGATCGCGGCGCTCAGCCGGGCCACGGCATCGATTTCCCAGGCCATCCCGGTGAGCCTCCCGTCCGCCCCACGCGGAAACTGCGAGTCCTCGGGATCAACCGTCGATTCGTCGATACCTGCAGTTGCGAGCGCAACGGTGTTTGCCACCGCAAAGTGCCCCGAGATGTGCAGAACGATTATCGGGCGGTCAGTGCAGACTGCGTCGAGGTCATCGCGTGTGAGATGGCGACCTTCTCGAAGTTGGGTGTCGTCGTACCCCCATCCACGTATCCAGCCGTGAGTGGGAGCGGAGTTCCGCAGCGCCGCTTGGATATCCGCGATCGAGGCGCACGGGGGTGTCCGGCAATCAGCCCATCCGTCAGTCAAGCCGGAGTAGGTCGGGTGAATGTGCGACTCGATGAGCCCCGGGATCACAGTTGCGCCAGGTAGATCGAGCCGACGAGTTTGCGGTCCGACGTGCTCCCCCATGTCCTTTCGACTTCCGGTGGCGACAACCAGGCCTCCATCGAGGACAAGGGCCTCCACCTGAGGTGACGCCGCATCGTGGGTGAGGATTGCATCTGCAGTGAGTAATGTCCTGGTCATCAGATATCCGCCTTCGCAGTCGGGGTGACGGGGCAAGGCGCTGGTGCCGATCGATTTTCTGCGCGGAGGCCCGAAACCGCTTCGACAGGAGGCCACATCAGCCGGGTAGCGAACACGAACAACACGTTCAGCACGAGGGCTGCGGCACCGATGTTGATGCCGTGGTCCGACAACCACGTCGATACCGCTCCGTGTGTGTCGAGGTACAGCCAGAGCACCACCACGTCGCCGAGTACCACGCCCATCGCGAGCGCTGCCGGTCGCAGTTTCCATCCGAAGATCATCGTCGCGAACACCACCACGGCCTGGGTCACCCCGTAGTACGCGGTGTTCACCAGCGTCAGCAGCAATTGGGGTGCGGCGAGCGTGAGGAGCAGCGAGAGGCCGAGATAGGCGACGATCACCCCACGCACCCACACTCGCTGACTTGATTCGGGTATTCCAGGAACGATGTTCCGAGAAACGATCGAGCCGATTCCCAGCGCCGAACCACACAGAACCACGATCGCGCACAGTGCCGCACCACCCGCCACCACTCCGGTCAGCCAGTCCGGGAGCACGAGGCGGGACAGTTGCAGGAGCACCTCATTGGACTCTGCGCCCTCGAGCTTGTTCGGCAGCAACGAAATTGCGCCGAAGGCTGCAGCGACGAGGAAGGGATACATGAGCATGTACAGCGGGTTGAATCGGGCGACTCGCTTGAGGGTTGCCTCGGACTTCGCCGACAACACCGCCTGCACGATGAACGGGAAAACGAAAAAGCCGAGTGACTGGAACACGATTGTGGTGAGCACGAAGGTCAGCGACGAACCGGTGACGGTGGATTGCGAAGCCTGCCCGGCCCCATGCGTTGCTGCATCAGCGAAGAGCTTCGTGATGCCGCCCGATTTGGCCGTGGCGGCGAGTCCGATCAAGATCGCTCCCAACAGCAGAGCTGCATCCTTGACGTAGGACACGAACGCCGGTGCTCGCACACCCGAAAGCAGGAGGAAGAGGAGAGCAAGCGCGGCGCCGACAAAAACCGCCACCGTCGGGTTGATGGTGATGCCCAGTCCGCTCAGTGCGACCTGGAGGCCGGCAAGCTGCAACTGCCCCCAGGGAATGAGGAAGACTACCGAGGCAATCGCGATTGTCAGTTCCAGTCCGCGCGAGCGAAAGTGCCGCCCTGCCACGTCGGGTAGCGTCATCGCGTTGTACCGCTTGCCTGCCCGCCAGAGATAGGGCGCAAAGAAGTATCCGATCGGGTAGGCAAGCAAGATGTATCCGATGAACCAGACGCCGTAGCTTGCCCCGTGGGCGTACACGCCGCCGGGGAATCCGATGAGCGTGCCGATGCTGTACGCCTCACCTGCCCCCAGGATGAAAACCAGTACGGGACCGAACGATCGCCCACCCACCAGGTAGTCGGAGATCTCCTTCTTGCTTCCACGGCGTGAAAGCACCCCGGCGCCGAGCGCGAGGAGTAGCACGAGCGTAAATGTTGCAGCGATCATGTCGGATCCCCGATCTCGGCCTTGGCCTGAGCCAGTTCGATTCGTTCCGCTTCCTCGAAGTCCTTGCGGTCGAATAACTTCCATGCCAAATGGAGACATAGCGAAGTCAAGGGCATCCACAGAAAAAGCCACGCGAACAAAATTGGGAATCCGAGAACAGTCATTTCGGATTCGGAGAGCGCAACTATCCCGCCCAGCACCCCGACGAACGGAACTCCGATTGCGAGCAAGGCACTCTTCGCCTCGTTGGACATGATTGTGGCTCCTTAGCCGTTGATCGATCCGGAGCAGATGAGGCGAGGGGCGTTTTGCCGTCGAATCGTCGTCCGGTCTAGCGTTGAGTGTGCCTCCCGTCACTATGGCGGGACCATGGGCGAACCCCAGAATCCGCGACGCTCGTTCGTGATATTCACGGGACGCACCAAGCACGCATGAAGGAGAAGCCGGTGAACGTGTCCGACGTCGAAGAAGAGGACACGATCCGCCGGTTGTGTCGCGAGGTTTCCGACGAGCTCGAAGCGCTCACCGAGCGCGCGGTACAGCAGATTCGCAGCGAACTCCCGGCCTACTCCGCGGTACCAGTGGCCGAGCAAGGCAACTACATCCGTAAACAGTTGTCCGCAATGCTGTGTGCCGTTGCCGAGAACGAAACGTTCACCACAGAAGACACCGACCGAAACCGCGAGCTCGGGCGCCGCCGTGCGATGCAAGGGCTCCCGCTCTCCAATGTCATCGAGACCTATCACATTGCCTCTCGGGAGCTCTGGAACACAATGGTCGAGCGGTCCACGAAACCAACACACGAACTGCTGCAGGCGGGCGGCAAACTCTGGGACCTCGTTCACACTGCAACGAGCGCAGTCGCGGTCGGACACTCCGAGGCGACGCGCAGCGAGCAGGCCATTCGCGCCGGCATTCGCTATCGATTCTTCGAAACACTGCACAGTGCAACGGATATGGAAATGAGCAGCGCCCGAGAGCTGGCACAAACCCTCGGGTTCGATCCACAGAAATCGTTCCAAGCGCTATCGGTCGTCGAAGACGAATGGTCAGAAGCACAAGTGGAACACCTGCAACGAACCCTGGATTCCGTGCACGTTGTCGCACAATGCAGTCGACACGGCACCCGAGTAATCGTGATGTGTCAGGGCGAACCGATCGAAGACGTCATCCACGCAATCATGCGAGATCATCCACGAACGTCAATAGGTATCGGGATGCCCCGGGTCGGACTCGTCGGCGCAGCTCAAAGCATCACCGATGCCGAGCGCACAGTGCAGTTGGCGACAGCGCCGGGCACGACGGTCAGTTTTACCGATGAATGGCTCATCGCCACCCTTGCCGCCCACCAGAACGAGCTTCTGCCACTCCTGCAGGCTGGGGCGGCCGTGGCCGAAGAGCACTCACATCTGATGGATGCAGTCCGCGCCTTCGCCCGAAGCGGGTTCTCCGTCAGCGCTGCCGCCCGTGACATCCATCTGCATGCAAACTCTGTCACTTATCGACTCGACCGCTGGCAGCATCTGACGGGATGGGATGCGCGAACACTTGACGGCCTGATGAAATCGATGGTGAGCCTAGAGTTGTTTCATCGTCAAACACTTGCCAACATCTGACATCGAACGCAAGTCCCGTGTCCACTGCACGCTGAACCACGCCCCTGCCTGTCACGCCGGCTCGGCGTCGAGACAATGCCCAAGCCAAGCACCTATATCGAGCGCAGCGCGGCGGGCAACAGGCGTTGGATGGCTTGTAAATCCATGCGGGACATCAGGATAGAGACGCAAGTCGACGTCGTTTCCGGCCGCCGACAGTCGCGCCACCATCGCAAGGTTCTCAGCCAGGACCACGTCTTCTGATCCAACGACAACGAGGGTCGGCGGCAAGCCGCTCAGGTCGCCGAATGTCGGAGAAATATCCGGGAGAGTGCGGTCACCGACATGGCCCACATAGGCTTCGATGAAGTATTCGTCGCCGATGGTGCGGCCAGCGGGAGTCTGGGCACTGACGTCGTACGTGCCCGCTTCCAGCACCGCACCCGAAAATGACATGGCCAGACCTCGATCGCGAAGGCGCAGCAACGTCGTCGTCACCAAGGTTGCTCCCGCCGACATGCCACCGATGGCGAGCCTGGTCGTCCCGAACCGTTCGGCAGCGACGTCAAGCAGCCACAATGCGGCTGCCTCACAATCGTCCGGCGCTGCCGGCCAGGGGAATTCCGGCGCAAGCCGGTAGTCGACGGTAACCACTGCTACTCCGATCGCGTCGGCAAGTCTCATACTACGAGCGTCAGAGCTAGCCGCTGAACTCATGTAGAAACCACCACCCGGAAGATATAGGTAGATCCCGTTGACATCGCCGTCTTTCGGCGTGACTACACGCACCGAGACGGATCGGCCCTCGATGTCGAGCGTGTGTTCAACTGCCCGGGTCGCGGGTGTTGGGTCAACCACTCGGGAGGCTCGCACCACAAGCAGTTCCTGCAGTGAACTCGGACCGACGCCGGCGGGCCGCGACTCGTAGAACGCTCGGGTACTCGCCGCATCGTCACGAGACACTCGTTCGATCAGATCGGTCAATGCAAGCTTCACCGGGGCTCCCTTGGGTCGAGACTTGTCGACAATGATCGCACCTCCAGCAACAGCACGTAGCCGACGTGTACTCGGCAACAAGGCGACCGTGGCAGGTATGAGCAAAGCGCGCCGGAAAAGGGCGTTGTCACGCTAGCCTCATCTCGGAATTGGACGTTTGTCTAGAAAGGTTTACGGATGCGCGCGCTGCTGCTTGCCACCCTTGCAATCCTGGCACTTCAGATTGCAGCTCCGGCCGCTCACGCCGCACCACCGGAATCGGGCTGGTCCCTCCCCCAACTGACCGTCGCAGATCGCACTATCAAGGACGTCGACGGACGAACGGTGTTGCTACGCGGCGTAAACGCCAACGGTCTTAACGACTACGCAACCAACGGCACCGGACTACCCACCGTTACTCCGCTGGGACGAACGGACTTCGCGCACATGGCAGCTCTGGGCTTCAACGTCGTACGACTCAACGTCGCGTGGTCACTCCTCGAACCGACCCGCGGAGCATTCGACACTGCGTACGTCGACCGCATTCGCGCAGCGGTCGAGGATGCGAAAGACCACGGCATCTACACCGTTCTCGACATGCACCAGGACGCATGGGGCCCGCACGTCGGCACCCCGAGCGACCAGTCGTGCCCATCATTCATGCGGCCGGGGGTCGGCTGGGACGGCGCACCCGAGTGGGCAACCCTGACCGGCGGATGGACAACCTGCAACATCGGCGGGCTCCGGGAAGCTGCGCCGGCCATCGCCCATGCCTTCCAGGCGTTTTACGACGACGAGCAAGGAATCCAGAGTCGCTTGGTGGCGACGTGGGCGAAGTTGGCCGCGGAGTTCAAAGACGAACCCGCGGTGGCCGGATACGACCTGTTGAACGAACCGAACCCCGGTCTGCGCGACCCCTTCACTGCAGCAGACCAGATCGGGCAGTTCTACCAGCGCGCCACCGACGCCATCCGGCAAGCCGAAGCAGGCGGGTTCCCGCACCTCGTGTTCTTCGAACCCAGTGCGATCTGGTCGGCATTCGGCTTCGACGCACTGCCCCCGCGCAAGTACCTGACCGATCCTCTGGTGGTGTTCTCGCCCCACCTCTACAGCGAATCCATCACGGTCAGTAGCGAATTCCCCGCGATCGAAGACGGATTTCGGATCGCCGACGGCGCCGCCGCCTGGTACGACGCCCCGTTGTGGACGGGCGAATGGGGTTGGTTCGGGGACGCCGACGAGCAGGGAGCAGACGTCGAACGCTTCGTCGACGCCACAGACAAGTACCGGATGGGCGGCGCGTGGTGGTCATGGAACCAAGCGTGCGGTGACCCCCACCCCGTTCGCGACGGCAATACCCACCAGCCACAGGGAAATCTGAATCGCATCGACTGCCCGTCCGGTGAATCACTGGGGCTCGTCGAGGGATTCGCCGTTCCACTCTCGCGAGCGTATCCGCGAGCAGCGCCCGGCACGCTGACGGAGGTGTCGCGCAACGGGTTTACCGGGGCCGGCTCCGGAAGGGTCGAGGCCTGGTACCCAGGAACCGACCGGCCACAGCTCGAGATCACGAATCTCTCCGACGTCCGACTGTCCCCGATCGAGGGCGGATGGCAACTGATCGGCCACGCCGACGGCGACTACGCGGTTAAACCAGCCTGATCGAACGATCATCCGGGAATTGTGCGTTCACACCACGTGAAAGAGTGGGTGTCAGAAGATTCCGCCGATTCCCTTGCCGATCAGAACAACGCCGACGACCAGGATCAACACACTCATCACCGTGGTGTTGTTGTCTTGGAGCCAGACTTTGAGATTGGCCAACGGCTCGCGCAGGCGATCAGCAGCCACCAGGTATCCGATGACCGGGATCGCGACAGTTGAGCTGGCGATGATCGTGAAGACGAGGATCGAGGTGATCACTCCGCTGGTCGCCAGCGATGCCGAACCGATCGACACTCCGGCCGCGATGCACATGAGCAGGTTCTTCGGGTTGATCGCTGCGAGCGCGAATCCGAGGCCCAAGCCCTTGACCGCGGTCATCTCGTCGACGGCTTGCATCCACGTCGGTGTTTCGTGCTCGCCGCTGCGCCCCCTCCACTGCTTGACCCCGACCGTAAACAGGAGGACACCGAGGGCTAGTTTGATCCACGAAACCGTGGCAGACGGTCCATCGTCCGAAGTGCTGATGGCACTGGACAGAATCACGAAAAGAACTGTAGCGATGAAGATTCCGAGTAACCAGCCCACGGCGAACCCCACGCTGGTGCTACCCGCTCGCTTGGAGAGCAACATCAAGATAGTGGCGATGACGGCTACCGGCGATACGGCGACACCGACCGCAATGGGGAGGAGATCTCCGATAACGGAACCCATGTCAAAACTCGTTTCTCATCGGGGCGCAGTCGATACCGCTGCGCGCCAATGCTGACACCCTGTGCGCCTGCATCGTTTACGCCTCATTCGAAAGGGATGAGTGCCCGAACCGCCCTCCTTGATTCACTCGCGATGTGCATCGCCAACGCAAACTGGCACTGCCCTCGTCCAATCGATTGACGCGTACAGGCGCCAAACGGTGTCGGCTGCGCTCGCAACTGAGCGCAGCCGACACCGTCGATGAGGACCGCCCAGACGCAATCCCAGGCGCTGAACTCACTCCTAGAGTCAGTCGGTCTACTTCGCGCAGCCACTCTCCTCGAACGCGAGCTTGGACGTATATTGCCCGTCCGGCAAGTACTGCGCCATCACAGCCTTCTCGTCACCGGGCGTCTTGGTATCGTGTGCGGCGTGACTGGAGTCCTTGGCCGGCAGCATGTTCCGCATGATCAGAAGGGAATCGTCGAGATGCCCCGCGCCATCACCGGCCGGCGAGAGCGACAGCCATGACACCCCACATTCCTTCGTAGCGTTTGCGGGTCGGTCTTCAGGCAGCGACGCGACAATCGTGTAGCGACCATCCGCATCAGTGGCCATCTGCTCGTCGAACAGACACGTAGCTACCTTCGTCGTTGCCAGCGATTCATTGCTGCACATAGACCAGAACCGCATGTCGACAGCGCTGTCGAGATTCTTTGCGCCGGTAGTCGTCTTCGGAGTCCTCGGCAACTCTCCCCTAAGTACCAAAACATCGCCGAACCCACGGTTGACTTCGGCTGTGACGTAGCTGTTGTCGATGTTGGAGTACTGCCCGCCCACCCGCTGGGGTGTGCCATCGCATTTGCCGAGATAGGTACAGCCGAGCGTGAACTCGGCGCTGTAGTACGCCCGCCAGACAGGTGTCTGCTCGGAAGGGAATGTCGCAGGCTTGCCCGGTTGGTCACGCAATGCCTTGTACGTGTCCAGCGGCAGCGAAGCCGGCTTCAAGATTCCGTTGTCCGCACCGACCGCTGAACACAGATCCTGCCCCCGCAGCACCTGACCACCGGCAAGGTGCAGCTCTGGCTCCGGCAGCCCTACGCCCCCGGTGAGATCACGCCCATTGTCCGGCAGGTAGATGCGATAAAGCAGGCTTATCCGGCCCTGACCTGGCACACCGGCATACAAGGTGTTGGGTTTCGGCTCAGCAGGCGAGGCCTCGTTGAGGACGGAAGCCGTGTACGACCTGGCACCTTCGTTCGATCGATCGGCACCGGGAAGATAGGTATTGCGCGAGCCTGCGTCCGGAGCAGTCGAAATGTCATTGAGGACGGCGGTCGGCATAGCGGTTGCCGCGTTGTACGAGTTCAACGACTGATAGCGCGCATGCGCATACTGCCCTCGGATAACCAACTCGGCATCCTCGGGGATTGTGAACTGCGCAGCCCAATAGATCGCCGCGGTGTCAGGAAAGGCGTAGTTGAGCTGCGGGTCCGCGCGCTCGGGATTGATCGGCACGGACCAGAAGCAGGTCGACACCGGATGCTCGACGTCCGGTCCGCCGGATCCGAAATCGACAGAACCAGAATGGGACCCGCTCGACGAACCGGTTCCGGATCCGCTCGACGAACCGAAGTCGACAGATCCGATCGCCGGCGCGGCAACCGCGGACCCAGCCCCGGCAAATACAGTGATCGCGCTCAGCGCCACCGCAGCTACGAGTGTTCTTGATGAATGCATCGCGCTCCTTGTTAGATAGCTGACAAACAGTGATCGAACGATCAAGAGCGAGTACTCCCGGTCCAACGACGAGACACCGTCGCGAGGTCCGTACTCCGCACTACTACTTGGTGGGTTGAAAGTTGTTCGTCAAGGCGCCGCGAATCGCGTCGGTGTCCGACTGCGACCAGTTCTCGGGGTGCAGGATCTGCGCCCACATATCCGCCGCCTCGGCTCCGTAGTTGTGCCCGTGACCAGGCGGCACGTCAGCCGAGAAGACCATGTCGAGTGTCACCTGCCAGAACGTCACGAACGGTATCCACGTCATTCCCGGATCGACATCACGGCCGAGAGGCTCGGCAAGCCAGTCCGGTTTGTTCAGTAGCAGGTCGAAGGACCACCAGACGATCGGGTCGCTGGCATGCTGCCAGTACACAACGCGAGAGTCGTTCCACGGCGCATCCAGTTCGAGATCCTCCGGATAGGCAGCGAAACGGATCGACTGCCCGTCGTCGATCACCGGCACGGCTTCCTGTGAGCCGGAGTCACGACTGCCCGTGATCTCCTGCCATTGAGCGGTGAAGTTCGGAGTGCCCGACCACAATGCCCCATCCACACGTGTCGCCATGTCCTGTGCTCCCGCGAACGCGGCCTGTCCCCCGTACGATCCGAGGCTCTCGCCGAAAACGACAAGCTTGGGACGCTTGTCGAGCGGCAGATCGATCCACTTCGCGTAGACAGAGTTGAACAGCGCCCGGCCTGCGGCCATCGGGGTTTCGCGGTCGGCGATGAATGCCAAGGGGCTGGGAAGGAACGAGTACTGCATCGCCGCGATGGCGGTGTCGCCGCCCTGGACGTATTCGAAGGCGGACGCCACGTCGTCGTTGACCCAGCCGCGGCCGGTGGTGGTCACCACTGCCAGGACGGCACGGTCGAACCCGCCGGTGCGCTCGATTTCGGCGACGACCCGCTGCGCGACGCCGTCGACGGAATCGGACGACTCACGCCCGGCGTACACCCTGATGGGCTGCTTCGCGTCTCGGCCGGTCACCGCGGCAATCTGACCAGCGGACGGCCCGCTACCCATGAAGGTGCGTCCTTCCTTGCCCAGTGAATCCCACGCCTCGGCAGACATCGGCGAACCACTGCGTTCGGCGATCAAAGGCTGATCGATACCATCTGGTGTGTCGTTGTCCGCTCCGGAGAAACTCCAGTTCGCGAACGCGATGAGCCCGTTGTAGAGGGCGCCGTTGACGACGAAGATCGCCAACGCGAAGACGACGACCAAACTTGCGACTTTCGCCGCTTCCTTGGGAACAAACCGCAGAGCAACAGCAGCGAGACTTCTGGTGAGATGCCGCAGACCGCGACCCGCCTCGAGCAAGATCAACCACACCGCTATCGAAATCAGCAGCACCAGAAGATAGTTCGCCCGGTTGACGCGAGGTGCCTCGACCAGATCACGGACGATCTGCTGCCACCACGAACCCAAGATCAGAAAGAGAGGCACCAATATCACTGCCAGAACGGTGAGTACGGCCCATCCGATCCTCTTGGTCCGATCCGACCATGTCGGTTCGACTCCGCATTTGCGGATCATCCACGCCACGCTCACACCGATGCCATACCCCGTGGCGACGGAAATACCAGTTGCCACGCCCTGCAGGTACCACGCGCGCGGTAAGAGGGACGGGCTCATCGAGAGGACGAAAAACACCAAGCCGAACGACAACCCGACCGAATGCAGCGTCTTGCCATAGCGCCGCACACCTTCCCACACACGTTTCATGCCGGAATCGTAAGCGCGCCAGAAAGATGGAATGCGCCTCTCATCCCTTTCGAATGAGGCGCGAACTACGTCGGTGGAAGGTGTTCGCTATTCCGCGTCATGCACCGAAAAGCTTCGGCCCAACGGCAATCACGGGCGAACACCGGTGGTGCGTTGACAGATTTCACACACGCGATTCCGCGTACACTGTGTGGGGTCAATCCACTCAGCACATACAAATTCGGCGCGATTCTCATGGCGGCAAAACGAGGAAACCTACCGATCGAACTGAGCAGTTTCGTCGGTCGTCGGTCCGAGGCCAAAGAAGTCCGGCGCCTGCTGTCGGACTACCGGCTCGTGACCCTTACGGGCCTGGGTGGGGTCGGCAAAACCCGCTTGGCGCTCCGTGCCGCCGATGATTCCTCCCGTGCGTTCCCCGGGGGCGTCTGGTTCGTCGACTTCAGCGAACTGCGGGAGCCGGCACTTCTCGATCAGACGATTCTTGCCGCACTCGGAGTACAAGACCGATCTACGCGGTCACCGCGATCGGTACTGATCGGCCGTCTCGTCGACGAACGTGTCCTGCTTGTTCTGGACAATTGCGAACACCTCATCGGCTGGGTGGCCGACACCGCCGCCGAACTTCTCCGGTGCTGTGCCCGATTGGCACTTCTGGCGACCAGCCGAGAACCGCTCGACATTCCCGGCGAGATGGTATTACGGGTGCCGCCTCTGCGATTTCCCACCGAGGCGCCGTCGCCAACCGACACCCGTGATGGTGATGCGATGATGCTGTTCGAGCAGCGGGCACGTTCCTCCGTGACGGACTTCCGCATCACCAGCGAGAACAGCGCGGCTGTGGAGAAGATCGTCCGCCGGTTGGAGGGACTACCGCTGCCGATCGAGTTGGCGGCTGCCCGACTGAGGGCGATGTCGGTCGATCAGATCCTGCAAAAACTCGACGACCGCTTCCAACTGCTGACGCGGGGCAGCCGGAACGCTCCAGCGCGTCAACAAACGCTTGCACAGAGCATCGACTGGAGCTTCGATCTGTGTACGCCGCCGGAGAAGTCGTTGTGGGCGAACTCGAGCGTATTCGCGGGTAGCTTCGATCTCGGGTCCGTCGAAGGAATTCTCGCCGACGAAGCACAGAACGACGACTTGGGCGATCTCGTGATGTCCCTTGTCGACAAGTCGATCCTCATCCGTGAACAAAACGGCTCGTACGTACGCTACCGCCTACTCGAGACTCTTCGCGACTACGGGCGTGAACTGGTGTCAGTCGACGAGTGGGTCTCGCTGCAGCGCAGGCACAGTGAGTGGTTCAGGCAACTCGTCTTCCGCGCCGGAGTCGACTGGACGGGGCCGCACCAAATCGACTGGATGACGCGGATCGACCGCGACTTACCCAACGTGCGCACCGCGTTGGAATTCGGTCTGACCGAACCCGACTCGGTCGAAGCCACATTGCGTACCGCAAGCGCTTTGCATGATTACTGGCTTGCACGTGGTCGATTCAACGAAGGTCGCTACTGGTTGGGTCGCGCCCTGGCCGAGGTGCCCGAACTGACCGAGGGCACAATCGGTGAAGCGGTAGTCGAGGCCGCCGCGACAGGCGCACTGCTGGCAGCCCTCCAACGAGATATCGCTTCAGCGACAAGCATTGCCGAAGAGGCTCGGCGACAGGCCGAGATGCAGCGGAATGACGACGGTCGCATACTGGCGCGGTACACGCTCGGATTCGTCGCGGTCGCCGACGGCGATCTCGTGCGCGGTGCCGAGTACCTCGAGCAGGCTGTCGCAACATTCCGGGCAAACGACGACATCGCCCGTCTGGTACCCGCGCTCTACTGGTTCGCCTTCGTCGTCGACGCACTCGGCGAAACCGACCGGGCTGCAAACATTTACGAGGAGGAGTTGGCCCTCACCGAATCGCGCGGCGAAATCTTGTGGCGGTCGATGGCGATGTCGGACTACGGATCCGCCCTGTGGCGTCGTGGCAACCACGCTCGCGGTATCGAGCTACTCGAAGATTCTCTCCGATTGCTGCGAGGGCTGGGTAACCAGTTCGGATGTGCATGGTGCCTCGAGGAAATCGCGTGGACGCTTGTCGACCGGGACGCGAAGCTGGCAGCCACACTGATGGGAGCTGCCGACACGCTGTTCACCGCCACGGGCAGCCCGATGGACACCTTCAGGAGCATGGTCCCGTACCACGAAAACAGCGTGACCGAGGCTCGTAACCGGCTCGGAGACAGGGTGTTTCAAACAGCATTCGATCATGGTCGAGCTCTGACTCTCGACGACGCAGCGGCCGGCGCGCTGAGAGAGCAACCGCCCGGAGGATCACCAAAATCGGCGGCCGACGAAATGCTGACTCCGCGGGAGCAGCAGGTGGCCGAACTCGTCGCACAGGGCCTGACCAACCGAGCAATCGCGGACAAGCTGGTCATTTCTCAGCGCACTGTCGACGGCCACGTCGATCACATACTGAACAAACTGGGGTACGGCTCGCGGACCAGGATTGCGGCCTGGGTGCTCCAGCGCACAAACGACTTCCGCAACCCTTCGACCTCGTGACGGTCGGTGTCTTCGATCGATCGCGGCGCGGCGGGTAACCCAGCCGAAGCCTGTCGCAAGAATCCGACCGCCGAAAGTTTTTTCAGCCTTCGTGATCAGTGAGAGTCCAGTGTCCCGCACCGCGCAGTTCGAGTTGTCGGTTGTGAAAAACGTCGAGAGTACTGCGATGGCCGACGCTGACAATGATGCTGTCGGGCAGTTCACGGCGAAGGATGTCGTAGAGCGTGTACTCGAGGCCTTCGTCGATTCCGGATGTCGCCTCGTCGAGAAATGCGGTTCGCGGTCGGATCAGGAGGACTCGGGCGAACGCCAACCGTTGTTGTTCACCCGGCGACAGAATTCGAGTCCAATCAGCAGCCTCGTCGAGTCGACCGATCAAATGAGCGAGGTGCACTTCGGCGAGCGCGTCGTGGAGCCTGCGGTCGTCGAAGCTCGAGCGCCCGGTGTTCGGCTGACCTGAGGGCAACTGGTCCGGATATGCCAAACCCGCGCGCAGAGAACCCAAAGGTAGGTACGGCCGTTGTGAGAGGAACAGGACGTCTCCGACCGGGGTGGTCACGGAACCGTTTGTGTACGGCCACAACTGCGCGATGCTGCGGAGCAGCGTGGTTTTGCCGCTACCCGACGGACCCTTCACCAGCAGTGCATCGCCGGGCCCCAGTGACAAGTCGAGTTCGGAGATCAATGCCTCGCCACCCGGCGTGCGCACGTCGAGTCCCCGAACAACCAAATGACTGCCAGAGGAGAACGCGTCGAGCACGGGAAGTGCGCGAGCACGCCGATTGGCATCGGCGAGCCCGGTCAAACGGATCAGTGTGGCCCGGAAACTTGCAAAATCGGCATAGGACTCTCGAAAGAACGACAACGAATTGTGCACCTGGCCGAATGCTTGAGCAGTTTGCATCACGTCGCCGAAAGTGATCTGCCCGCTGAACAATCGAGATCCCTGGACCAGAAACGGAAACACCACCGCTGTCTGATCCACTGCCAGATTGAAGCCACTGAATTTGAGCGTCCGGAAGACGATCGCCCACATATTGCGGATCACTGCGGCAAATCGTAGTCCGAGCGTGCGTCGTTCGACGTTCTCTCCGCGATAGAAGGCAATGCTTTCGCCGTATTCCCGTAGTCGAACCAACGCGTACCGGAAGGTGGCGCCGAATTTCTCGTTCAAGAAGTTCAGCATGATCAAAGGCCGGCCGATCCAGAATGCGAGTGCCGTGGTCACCAACACGTAGATGTAGACGAGAAAGATCATCGCTCGCGGAATCTCGGCACCGAAAACAGTCAAAGGCCCGGACAGATCCCACAGGATCTTGGTGAAGCTGACGATCGACACCATTGCGGCGACGGCGCCCATGGACAACGTGCGGGACGACGTGACGAACGCGGTTATGTCTGCCTGAATACGTTGATCCGGATTGTCGACCGGGTTCTCCAAGAAATTTCCGCGATAGTAGGCGCGGCCGTCGAGCCAATCGTCGGTCAGTGTGTCATTGAGCCAACTGCGCCAGCTGATATCGAGTGTTTGGCCCACCAGGTAGACGACCAGGGAACTCACGACGTGGACTGCTGCCAAAATCGCGAACACTCGCAGGTAGTGCCAGAAAGCGGTCTCGTCGAGGTTTTGGATGGCGTCGTAGAAATCCTTGTACCAGTACGAGAACAACACTGTCACGCGGACACCGAAAATCGTCAGCAACAGCAGTGACGCGAGAATCAACAGTGGAAGGACTGTGCGCTGGGGATCGAAGTAGGGCCATGCCATTCGACGAAACTGGTTGCCCCAGCGGGTGTACCGGCCAAGTAGCAGTCCGGCGATCACGAGAGCCACAACCGTGATCGCGAAGGCCTCTGCCAACCACACTGCGCTGTCCGGTACCGCGTTGTTCCAATTCACCGTAGCCTCCGTCCGGGAGAGGAACCAACGATCAACTATCGGTCGACAGCATCTGGTTCGCGATCTGCAATGCCGAGTCTTCCGCGGCATCCAACGCCAGTGACTGCTCGGCAGTGATGCTGTCGCACAGCCAATCCCAGTGCATCGTCACCACGGCACCCGGAACTGGCGTCGCCGCGAGTGAGCGGCCGTCTACGCTCCATCGCACTCGCTGCGCTACCGGCGTGCCGTGTGCGAGTTTCTCACCGTCGAACTCGAGCGGGGAGGAAATCACCAATGCGTGCTCTTCGCCGACGTCCTCGACCACTCCCCATCTGATCCGGCAATTCTGGAGGACCGACAGTGGGACCTCACCGCGCTTCCGAAGCAGTTTGACCCACGGATACACCAGAAGTACGTGAAAGCTGTGGTGAGCGAGCGCGCGGTCCCGATCCCCGAGGACGGGGAGGAACCCGGTGTTCTCGCGTTTACCGAAGGCCGTCCTCAGGTGCTGCAACAACTTCCCCGAATCGAGAGAGTCGAGGAGATCACCTCCCACCCAATAGGCTTCGATCACTCGCGAATCCAGGGGGTCGTCGATGCCCGCACTTACGGCCAAGGCCTCGAGGTACGGCCACGCACCGTCGAATTGACGAGCGCGGTCACGGTCGCCACTCGCCGAGATGCCGTGGGCCTGTCGTAGCAGCACTGAAGGATCGTCGGGTCCGCAGTAACCCAACTCGTTCGGCGGATACGCGTAACGAGCAAACAACGCCGGCCCGTCCATATCGACGGCAGTCATCAGCAAATCCGCGGAAGTTGTTCACCCGCCGGCAAATCCACTACCCGATTGCCTCCCAATGCTGTTCGCGCCACCACCATTCCGCGATGTTCGGCCACGCACTCCCCGATCACGGCAGCTCCCATACTCAGTGGATTGGCGCGCATCGCTTCCAGAACTCGGTCGGCATCTTCGCGTGGAACAAAAGCGATCAACTTGCCCTCGTTTGCGACGTACAACGGATCCAAGCCGAGTAGCCCACAGGCATCGCGCACGTCGGCGGGAATCGGAAGATCTCGCTCCACCAGCGCAATCCCGATGTTCGACGCCTGAGCGATCTCGTTGAGGGTCGCGGCAACTCCGCCCCGGGTAGGGTCGCGCAAGACATGGATGTCGACGCCTGTGGCAATCATGTCGGCGACCACGCCGTTCAAGGAAGCGCAATCACTGCGCACCTCGGTCCCGAATTCGAGACCTTCACGACAACTCATCACGGCCACTCCATGAACGCCGATGTCGCCGCTGACTATCACGACGTCACCTTCTTGTGCGCGGGTGGGATTGATGTCCACACCATCGGCGACAATCCCGATTCCCGCGGTGTTGATGAAGACTCCGTCGCCGTGACCGGCATCGACAACCTTGGTATCACCTGTCACCAGTCGGACGCCGGCAACGTGCGCGGCCTGCCCGAGTGCCTTCGCGATTCCCGCGATGTCGGTCAGCGCAGTCCCTTCCTCGAGGATGAATGCCGTCGACATCACCAATGGCTGCGCTCCCGCCATCGCCAGGTCGTTCACCGTTCCGTTGACAGCAAGGTCACCGATCGTTCCACCGGGAAACACCATGGGTTTCACTACGTACGAGTCGGTCGAGAAGGCGAGCCGGACCCCGCCGACGTCGAATACGGCCGAGTCACCGAGTTCTGCATCGGCAGCGCTTCCGAACGAGGGCAGGAACAGATGCTCGATGAGCTCGGCGGACATCGCTCCCCCACCACCGTGCCCCATGACGATATTCGGCGAATCACGCAGCGGCAGTGGGCAGACCCACGCCGACAAGTCCACGACAGCGGTCTCCTCAGCCGGCATGACCCGCCTCCTGAAGTTCCAGGCGCCGGTACAGGTAGTACGCAGCGCATGCCCCCTCGGACGACACCATCGTGGCACCGAGCGGATTCCGCGGAGTGCATTCCTTCCCGAAGGCACTGCACTCGTGTGGCTTGATCAAACCTTGCAACACTTCTCCGGAACGGCAGACACTCGACTCGTCAGTATGGATATCGGTCACCGAAAAACGCTCTTCGGCATCAAAATACGCATACTTCGGTGCCAACTGCCAACCGCTGTCCGGGATCGATCCGATGCCGCGCCAGGTCCGATCCGACACCGCGAACACGTCCTCGAGCATCGCCTTCGCTGCGGTGTTGCCCTCGGCCGTGACGGCACGGGCGTAGGCATTTTCGACCTCGTATCGACCCGATTCCAACTGCAGCACCGTCTTTCTGATGCCCTCCAGCAGATCCAGTGGCTCGAATCCGGTGACGACGATCGGGACCTTGTACTTCTCGGCCAGCGCCGGGTACTCCGACGTTCCCATCACACTGCACACATGCCCGGCCGCCAGAAATGCCTGCACGCGGCACTCTGGCGAGTCCATAATCGCGGCCATCGCCGGCGGGACCAGAACATGCGAGACGAGTAGCGAGAAGTTCTCGATACCCAGGCGATTGGCCTGATAGACGGTCATGGCGTTGGCCGGCGCGGTGGTCTCGAATCCGATCCCGAAGAACACCACTTGCCGGTCCGGATTCTCCTTGGCAACAGTCAGAGCATCCAACGGTGAGTACACCACGCGCACGTCGCCGCCGGCGCTCTTGATCCGGAACAGATCCGACGAACTCCCCGGAACTCGCAACATGTCCCCGAAGGAGCAGAAAATGACATCGGGTCTTGCCGCGATTTCGAGAGCTTTGTCGATGATCTCGAGCGGGGTGACGCAGACCGGGCATCCGGGTCCGTGGATCATCTCGATCTGTTGCGGAAGTAGTTGATCGATGCCGTGTCTGATGATCGAATGTGTCTGACCACCACACACTTCCATGATCGCCCATCGCCGTGTGGCCAGTGCGCGGATCTGATCCAGCAGTTTGCTGGCCAGTTCCGGATCGGAGAACTCGTCCAGATACTTCATGATTCTTTCTCCTTCGGTTCGATCCCCGCGGCCCGGGCAGCCCTTTCGAACCCGTCACCGAATTCCTCTTCGAGTACACCGAGGTGCTCGAATTCCGCCAGCGTGCTGCGAGCGGATTCCTCGTCGAGTCGCTGGATGGCAAATCCGACGTGCACCACGACGTACTCGCCGACTTGGGCGCCCGGAATGTACTCGAGGCACACTTCTTTTCGGACGCCACCGAAGTTCACCACCGACATCGTCGTTCCGTCGCGTTCCTCCAGGGACTCGATACGTCCCGGTACGGCTAGGCACATGGCACAACTCCTGACCTCATGACGAACTCCCGACCAGCACTTGGCCGTAGGCGAGACCGCCGTCGTTCGGTGGCAACTCCAGTCCTGTCAGCGGCATGAATCCAGCGGCTCCGAGCAGAGCACACGCCCGAACGAGCAGGAGAGGGTTCTGGAAGACACCTCCGGTGAGTACTACCTCGTCCACTCCCGCCAATTCCCGACCACGAATTGCCCACTCGAGCACCAGGTGCGCTACGGATTCGTGAAAACGGGCGCCGATCACTTCGGCGGGCACCTTCTCCCGGAGATCGCGGGCAACAGCCCGAATGACCGACCGCGGATCTGCTGTCCACGAATCGTCGTCCGACTGCACCTCGTCGAAGGTGTACCGCGAACCGGCGCTGTCGACTCCCCTGGAAACCCCCTCCAACTCGATGGCAGCCTGCGCTTCGTAGTCGACCCGCTGCCGGACCCCGGTCAGTGAGGAGACTGCGTCGAACAACCGCCCCATGCTGGAGGTGTCCACACACCCGAAACCGGTCTCCAACTGATGAAGTAGGACCGACTGCTCTCGGGGCGGACAGGCTGCCACGGGCGCGAGGTCGGATTCCCAGTCCAACCCCGCATGCCACAGGTGGGCGAGCGCCATTCGGTACGGCCGTTCCACTCCGGCATCGCCACCGGGCAGCGGTACGTATCCCAGATGCGCGAGACGGCGATAACCCTTGTACGTCGCCAGCAGTAGTTCCCCTCCCCACACTGCGCCGTCCGCCCCGTAACCGGTGCCGTCGAACGCTATTCCGAGAACTGGTTCGCTCCCGTCCCGGACGTGCTCCCCCATCACGGAAGCCACATGTGCGTGGTGATGCCCGACGACCCGCACCGGTCGGTCACCACTACGACTGCGAGCCCACGAGGACGAGTGATACCGCGGATGCTCGTCACAGGCAATCTGGTGCGGTACTACTCCCGTGATCGATTCGAAGTGACTCTCCGACGCAGCAAAACTGTCGATAACAGCAAGGTCGCCCATGTCTCCGATGTGCTGACTCGGCCACACATATCCGCCCTCTGCAAGACAGAAGGTGTTCTTCAGGTCGGCCCCGACCGCCAAGGTAGGCGGTACGTCGAACGGCGCGGTGACGGGCAGCGGAGCATATCCGCGCGAGCGACGAAGCAACTGTCGTCGGCTGTCCACTATTCGCATCACCGAGTCGTCACACGGAATCAAGATCGGACGGTTGTGGGTCAATACCCCGTCGGCCAAGTCGCCCAATCGATCGAGATCGTTGTCGGAGTACAGAATCGGCTCTCCACCGATGTTCGCCGATGTCATGACCAACACCGCCGGGCCCGCAGCATCTCCGGCCAAACCCAGAAGAAGATGCTGAATCGGGTTGTAGGCCAGCATGATTCCGATATCCGGAATTCCGGGCGCAACCGAGGGCGAAAGCGCATAGCCAGACGCTTTGGCAACCAGCACTATCGGACGCTCGCGCGAGGACATGGCATCGGACTCGGCATCCCCGACCGCACCCAGCTCTCCGGCTTCTCGCACATCTCGCACCATCACCGCCAGCGGCTTGCTTGCTCGATGCTTGCGTTCACGCAATTCGTTGACCACGCGACCATCGTGGGCATCGCAGGCCAGGTGGAACCCTCCAATCCCCTTGACAGCAAGAATCTTCCCGTCTCGTAGTAGCGATCGGGCTCGTAGCAGTGCGGCCTCGCCGCTCACCTCGTCCGTGCCCCGTTCCACGAATGAGAGCGTCGGACCGCACTCCGGGCAGGCAATCGGTTGCGCGTGAAACCGCCGGTCCGAGGGATCCACGTACTCCGCCGCACAGGTCGCGCACAACGGGAACCGTTTCATCGTCGTGGCGGCCCGGTCGTAGGGCAGCGACTCGATGATCGTGAATCGTGGACCACAATTGGTACAGGTGATGAAGGGATGACGAAATCGTCGATCGCTCGGATCGGTCAGTTCGCGGAGGCAATCGTCGCAGATCCCGACGTCGGCCGGCGCCAAGGTTCGCCCGACCGACCCTGCATCCGTCTCGATCATGCAAAACCCCTGACGACCTACCGGCCGCGAGTCCTCGCGCTCTACCGACTCCACCCGGGCCAGCGGCGGGGGGCGGTTGCGCACCCGAGCGACAAATGCATCGATTGCCTCTCCGTCGCCTTCGACGTCGATCACGACACCGAGCGCAGAATTTCCCACCGAACCCGAGAGTCCCAGCTCGGTGGCAATCGCATGAACGAACGGCCGGAATCCCACCCCCTGGACTACGCCACGAACGATGACACGGCAGGCGATCATCATGTCCCGACCTCGCCCGTACGAGTATCGGAGTCGTCGATCTCACCGTCATGATCACCACGGCCCATCAGTTCGAGGCCGGCCCGAGCGCGGCGTGCTCCCTGCTCGTCGACCTTCTCGACTGCAAAGCCCATGTGGATCACCACCCAGTCACCTGCCGTGACGGCGCCTTCGTCGAGCATTCCGATGTTGACCTTGCGTGGTGCACCTTCCACGTCGACGAGGGCGAGTTGACCGCCGTATCCGTCCAGTAGTTCGCGTACCCGTCCCGGAATCCCCAGACACATGACTCACACCTCCGGCCCCAATGTGGTGGCATCACAATCCACGTCGATCGACCGGACGAGTGCCATCACCGCAGAGGCGGCTTGCCCGACCGAATCACGCATCTCTGCACTCAATCCGATTCCGTCGCCAGTCGATTTCGCGTGTGCCCCCACCACGAACGTCCGCGGGAGTGTTCCGCCGAGGGCCTGCAGACTGGCGAACACCGAACTCGGATGCATCGAGTGCGCGTCGAAACCTCCTTGCGGACCTTCACTTTCGGGGTCCACTTCGATGATCGCGAGCTTCCCCGGGACTCCGGTCACCGGTAAGGCGTCGATCAGCACCAGCGCGTCCCACGACTCCAACAAGTCGTAGGCCAGATGCACGCCTCGAATCCCGTAGTCGACCAAGCGAGCTCCCGACGGGAGAATCTCATGCTGCAGCGCTCGAACAACTTCGGGGCCGAATCCGTCGTCTTCGAGAAATATGTTTCCGACACCTGCAATCAGCACGCGCACAGCGTTTTACATCTTTCGCATTCGCAGATAGCGCTGGATGTCCGGCATCGACACCACCAGAACGACCGCGGCTGCGATCGCGGTGGCGCCGAGAAGTGCCGTCGACAGCAATCCCATGTTCCTCATGGCGAGTTCTCCTCTCGATAGCTGTGAAGTCCGATAGCTCTGAAGTACGTCAACTCGCGCTGTCTCGCGGCATCGGCTCTATCTCGTCCGGCGCGAAGTACAGGTAGCGGCCGTACCAGTTGTGCAGATCGGCGGCCGGATCGTCCAAGAGTGTCACCCCAACATGAATGTCGCCGTCCACGTCTTCATGAATGGTGGCGACGTGGGCGATCCGGCCGTCGAAGAACAGGTCCTGAGCATCGGCGCGACGTGAGGGGTGAAGCCGAACTGTACTTCCACCACAGACGCGGACGCCGTTGATCAGAACTGCGTCGGTGCGTGGTTGAACACTGGTGTCGGCTTCCGGGGTCCACCAGTCCACGCCGTCAGGCACCTCGGGTATCAGATCAGAACCGGCGTGCGGATCTCGCAGCACACCGTGCAGGCCGGCTAGATCATCGTCCGTCAAGCGCTCACATCGGTCGATGATGTCGGCAGCTTTGGAGTCGGTTGCCCGCGCCCGCGCCTTTTCCTCGTCGGTCATGGCGAGGATTCTCAGGGTGAGAATTTCGTCGATCTCTGTCGAATCGAAGAGAGATCCCTCGCTCTGCGGCGCAATCTCGGGAAAGTCGTACAAGATGATCGGTGACACCAGAACGGTGGGCGACGTACCAGGGTGAGCGGGGTCCTCGGTCCCCGCAAGCACCGGATAACATCGATTTTGCCGCAGCGACTCCGAGTGATCTGCGTCTTCGAACAACGACAGGAACCTCGAGCCTGTGCAGTTCACAATGACGTGAGTGCCGAGCATCGATTGCGCCGTGGCCGTGCCCTTGTCCCTTGCGTCGACGCTCGTGGCGTTCATGATCTTCACGGAAATCACCGTGCGTCCGCCCCCGGCGGAGGCGCTCACTGCCAAGAAGCCATTCACCGGAAGCCTCGTCCGAACGATCCGTCCGACCACCCTGCCCCGAGAGTCCGACAAAGTCTCTCCGTCGACAACCCCCGCCGCACAGAAGGTTTCTTCGACGCCGGCCTCGAGCTCGTCCAGACCCCACGGACCCAACACGATCTCGGATTCGGTGGCTTCGTCCCACGAGATCGACTCGCGCTCGTCGACTACCAACCGATCGACCGGGATCCACGCGCCGCCGGCACCGAGTCGTTCTACCGTCCGCGACTGGTGATGCAGAAATCTCACACTCGCAGTCACTTCGACGGGGTCGGCAGCAGGGCCCCTCCCCTCGAATTCGCCGAGCAGGCATTGCGCGGACATCGACGGTTCCTCGCCGACTCCGACCTCGGCGGCACCTGGCGGTCCGAGAACCCCGAACTGCCAACGGGATTGGTTCTTCGCCGAGCCTGCCCGGTAAGGATAGAGAAGATAGCCCTCGTACAGGACAGCGTCGGCCACGGCCCGAACGTCGTGATCCATCTCCGTTCGGGTCATCGCTGCACCTGGCTCGCCGTCAGCAACTGACGCACGGCTGAATCGAGGTCCGTGAGGCCGTGAGCTGCCTTGAATCGCACGAGATCGGCAATCGTCTCATGGTCGAGGCGTACCCAACCAGAGGCCGGATAATGCGTGGCCATCAGCTGTTTCCACACGTCGACCGACAATTCGTAGGCAGCAGATCTGTCCCACGGGATCTGCTGGACCGAGAAACCGCGCTGCCCGTCGGTGAATACGGTTCCGCTCAGTAGAACCACGATCGGAATCGTTCCGTCACCGAGTGCGTGCAGGTACTTCGACGCCGTCACCGAGAAGTCGTACGTACACGCCATGGGTAAGGCCGCGACCGTGGTTCCGGTGAATCCTTGAACGACCGTGGAGCATTCCATCCACAGGAAGGTGCGCAGAGTACTCGACCAACGCTCCCGCGGACCGAAGAGATCGCGCAGACCTTCGCCTTCCGCGTCTGAGTACGGCCGGCGGTGCGGTTCGATTCGAACCTGCGCGCGCAGAGCCACCGCACGGACGGTCGCGCCGGTGGATTCCGACATCCTCAATCTCACCGTCAGATTCGGCGTAACCGCGTACGGTTCCACCTCCACGTCGTCGACCGAGAAGTCGAGAACAGTCATGCCGACCTGCTTCGCGCCTCGACGCGCCCGAAGAACTCGTCCACTGCGCGTGCGGCATCCTGGCCACCGTCGAATCCACGCCACACGGTGCGCAATCGTCCCACCAGTTCGTAACAGGCGTCGATGGGAACAACAAAGCATCTCGGCGATTGTCCTGACGTGGGCACCGACACGATCAACGCCTCGACGTCGGCCCGCATCTGCGAAAGCCCCGGATTCTCCGCGAGCACAGTCTCGAACGAGTCGATGGGCAACTCGGATTCGGTAGCTCCGGCCGGCCCCGGGTAGAAGACTATGTACTTGTCGAGGAGTGAGTTTCGAAAGAAGAATGCCAGGCCGACGGGGATTTCCAGAGACTCCCACCGTCCAGGTCCGAGGTCGAAGTTCGGAAATTCGAGATACCGATCGGGAACCGCCTTGTATCGAAGGTCCGCGTCGACCGGCGCAAAAAGTAGATAGCAGGGACGGCACACGCACATCAGGCTCCGAACCTGTACGTCCACGACGTGTTGGTGTTCGTCGCCTATGCCCGCCGCACACATCTCACACCGCGGTCCGGTCGGAACGGCACGCGTCGAGGCGATTCGTGTGAGCACCTCTCCCACAGTGACTTTCATGACCGGGCTGCGTTCACGGCTAGGTCACCGGTATCGCTGAATCGTCAGCAAGCGCGACCGAGAGCACCCCGTCGCGAATCAACACCGGCACAGGCGCCAGGTGCTCGGAGCCGGTGCCTACCCGCGCTCCCGCTCCGTACACACTGAAGTGAGCAGCGCACGTCGGACAGGTGAGGACGGCGGCGTCTCGGGCAGGTCGACCCATCATGCGTTCGAGCACAGCCCCCGCCATCGAGTGCTCACACACTGGGCAATGGTCGCGATACGCGTACAGATCGTCACCGGAGCGACAGACCAACAGATCGGTGCCCGATACCCGGAACCCCGCGACCTCGCCCACGTCGACTTCGGCGAATTCGGGGACCTCCACCCAGTGCGCACCTCCCCCGTCGGCGTGTACGTGCGAGAACAGGGACTCGACCGAGATCACACCCGACTTCACCTCGTGCGGGTCGGGTGTTTCGACGTCTATTCCGGTGGTCTCGGGTGCCGCCGCCTGCACCGCATCCTGAACGGCGGTTTCGAGGGTGACCGAGGACGAAGGACAGCTGTTACAGCTCCCGAGAAGCCGTAGTCGCACCACGCCGCCCGCCACCTCGATCAGTTCGACGTCGCCGCCATGCGAACCGAGGTACGGACGGACGCTGTCGAGCGCAGTGCGGACGCGGGTCTCCACGTCGTGCGGGTGAAGTCCGTGCACCAGTAGCAGGCTGGACACCAGATCGTCGCGAACCATCGCATCCATCGTGGCCGGATCCGCCAGCGCGACGGTGCGTTCGAGTGCTGCGCCGTACAACTGCACGACCTCACGCACCAGTTGCTCGGCGCGATCTTTGGCCACCGGGCCTGCACCGGCATTGGCCTGCAACAACGTCTCGATACGCTCACCTGCTCCGCGCCAGTAGTCGGCCGATTGTTCCATCGATCACTCCCCGGTCACGGACTGCGTCGGCGAGTGCAACTTCTCCAGGGTCTTACCGCCGCCGAGGTACATGTGGACGCCGCACGGCAGACAGGGATCGAAACTGCGCACGGTCCGCATGATGTCGATGCCCTTGAAGTGATCTCGATCGTTCTCCTCGAAGATCGGCTGACCCTGCACGGCATCCTCGTACGGACCGGGGGTTCCGTAGCTGTCGCGCGGGCTCGCGTTCCACGGCGTCGGTGGGTACGGGTGATAGTTCGCGATCTTTCCGTCACGAATCACCATGTGATGTGAGAGAACTCCGCGGACGGCTTCGGTGAATCCGCAGCCGATACCCTCGTCCGGGACCTCGAACGACTCCCACGTCTTGGTGCGGCCGGCCCGGATCTCGACAAGCGCCTTCTCGGCGAAATGAAGGGCAGCAGCCGCTGCGTACGCCTGGAAATAGGTTCGCGCACGGTTCCTTTCGAGAGTGTTGCTGCCGTGTTCTGGAATGTTCCACTCCAGCGAGACCGGACCCTTCAACGCTGTTTTCGGAAGATTGATCTTCACACTGTGTCCGGTCGACTCGAGGTATCCGATGTCGACCAGGCCGGCAAGAGCGGTGCTCCACAGACGAGCCAATGCTCCCCCGCCGGTGTCCAGAGCGAGATTGTCTTTTCCGTCGAACCATCGCGGAGACATGACCCAGCTGTACTTGTCCTCGAGGTTCCGCTTCTGCGGGTGGGGGTTGGTGTGTTGGTTCCACGGGTGCCTGCGATCGACCGGGTTACCCAGCGGATCGGTTTTGACGAACATCTCCTGATCACTCCAGTCCTCGTAATACGAGGAGCCCAGCATGATTCGGATACCGAGGTTGATGTCCACCAGATCTGTTGTGACCAGCTTGCCGTCGACAACAACACCGGGAGTGACAAACATCTTCCGGCCCCAGTCGGTCATGTCCTTGTACGAGAAATTGCAGTACTCGGGGTCTTGGAACGAACCCCAACAACCCAGCAGGGTCCGCCGCAGTCCTACCTTTTCGTAACCAGGCAGCGCCTCGTAGAAGAAGTCGAACAGGTCGTCGTGCATGGGCACGACCTTCTTCATGAATTCGACGTACCGCATCAGCCTCGACATGTAGTCCGTCATCAGTTCGATCGTCGCGACCGTGCCGACGCCACCGGGATAGAGCGTCGACGGGTGGACGTGCCTACCCTCCATCAGGCAGAACATTTCACGGGTCGAACGCGAGACTTGCAGCGCCTCCCGATAGAACTCACCCGTGAACGGATTGAGGGTCCGCATGATGTCGGCGATCGTGCGATAACCATGCTGATCCTCGTGCGGGCAGCGCGTGTTCTCTGCCTGCGCCAGCACACCGGGATTCGTTTCGGAGACCATCTTCTCGCAGTAATCGACTGCGACCAGATTCTCTTGAAAGATGTTGTGGTCGAACATGTACTCGGCGGCCTCGCCGAGATTGACGATCCACTCGCCCAGATGCGGCGGCTTGACGCCGTACGCCATGTTCTGTGCGTAGCACGAGCACGTGGCGTGATTGTCACCGCAGATGCCGCAGATACGACTGGTGATGAAATGCGCGTCGCGCGGGTCCTTCCCCTTCATAAAGAGGGAATACCCACGAAAAATCGACGACGTGCTGTGGCACTCCACCACTTCGCGATTGGCGAAGTCGATCTTGGTGTAGATGCCCAGACTGCCGACGATTCGGGTGATAGGGTCCCACGCCATCTCGACTAGACCGTCGCGGTCCGCAGTCGAGGTGGGTTCGGGAACGATGGCCGTCATTGCAGTGCCTCCCAGAGACGTTGCTCACGAACTGATTTGAATGTATCCGGTCGGTCACCACGTACGCGTTGCACCGGTGAGCAACTTCGACCCGCGCTCGCGCCAGTGCGGTTCCTTGTCCAACGTGTGACCGGTGATCCGGCGCAGACTGTGAATCACGGACCCGTACATTCCCACCGCATTGGTGGAGAGTTTGCCGCCGGGCGGTTCATCCATGAACGGCATGAACTTGTCGGGGAACCCCGGCATCGTGCACCCGATACAGATCCCGCCGACGTTGGGACACCCGCCAACTCCGTTGATCCAACCGCGTTTGGGGACATTGCATTTCACGACCGGTCCCCAACACCCGAGTTTGACGATGCACTTCGGTGACCCGTACTCCGTCGCGAACTCGCCCTGTTCGTAGTATCCGCCACGGTCACAGCCTTCGTGAACGGTGGCACCGAAAAGCCACTGCGGGCGCAGGGATTCGTCCAAGGGAATCATCGGCGCCTGGTCAGTGGCCATGTACAGAAGATAGGTCAGGGTCTCGGAGAGGTTGTCCGGCTGAATGGGACACCCGGGAACGCACACGATCGGGATGCCCGCCTTCGATTTCCAGGTCCACCCGAGATAGTCCGGCACACCCATCGCACCCGTCGGATTGCCGGCCATCGCATGTATTCCGCCGTATGTCGCACACGTGCCGACAGCAACTACCGCAGTGGCTTTCGGTGCCAGCTTGTCGAGCCATTCGCTCGTGGTGACCGGTTGGCCGGTTTCGCGATTGTTCCCGAAACCACACCAGTACCCTTCGTCGTGAAGTTTCTCGTTCGGTATCGATCCTTCGACAACAAGAACAAAGGGTTCCAGTTCTCCCCGGTCGGCTTTCCAGAACCACTCCAGGAAATCGTCAGCGCCACCCTGCGGTCCGCATTCGAAGTCGATGAGCGGCCAATGAACCGCTACCTGAGGCAGGCCGGGCAACGCACCGAGCGCAATCTCCTCGATACTGGGTTGCGTGGCGGCAGTCAGCGCCACCGAATCACCGTCGCAACTGAGCCCGGCATTGATCCACAGCACGTGGATCAGAGTTTCTTCCGCTTTGGCCGCTGCGCTTGCGGGGGTAGCTGCGCTTTCGGAGGCAGGTTCCGCCGTGGTGCCAGCAGTCGATTTTTGTGTGTCCATGTCAGCCGCTTTCACGGGTGCACTTGCGCCTGATTCTCGGCGCCGCCACCGGCCTGACACGCTATGGCCTCAAAACTCTGTGGCCTCGAATTGCCGCGGCACCGAAACGCTGACGCCACCGGAGTCGAACCTCGGCCCACTTGCGTGGCACCCACTCATTTCATTAACTACCCGAGCAGATCAGTTGTCAACGGCCACCGGAGAAATCGCCGAACGACTACCGATCCACTCGTACCACTCGTCCATGCCCTCACCTGTCGTCGCAGATAAAACAACCACGCGCACAGCAGGATTGAGGATTTTCGCCTGTGCGACACAGGCACCGACGTCGAACTCGACGTATGGGAGCAAGTCGATCTTGTTGATCACGACCAGGTCCGCGACGGCAAAGATGTGCGGGTACTTTTTCGGCTTGTTATCCCCCTCCGGTGTCGAAATTAGGACAACCTTGCCTTCCTCGCCCAGGTCGAAGAGCGCGGGGCACACCAGGTTTCCGACGTTTTCGATCAGAAGCAGCGACTCGTCTGCGGGGTCCAGGGCGCGTAGTGCGCGGTCGACCATCTCCGCGTCGAGGTGACAACCGGCCCCGGTGTTCACCTGGACCACCGACGCACCGGTCTCGCGAATCCGTTCGGCATCGAGGCGGGTTTCCTGGTCACCTTCGATCACTGCGACAGGTCGTTGCCGTTCGAGTTCGCGGATCGTTCGCGCCAGCAACGTCGTCTTCCCCGCGCCGGGCGAACTCATGATGTTGAGCGCCGTGATTCCGCGCGCCCGCATCCACTCACGATTGTGCAGGGCAATGCCGTCGTTCTTGGCAAGCACCTGCTGCTCGAGAATCACAGTGTGGTCGGGGTGGCTGTGCTCATGGTCATACCCGTGACCGTGACCATGACCCTGTTCCTGCTCGTGTTCTCCGTCTGCGACTACCGACACCCGGGGTCCTGTGGTGTCCCCGCACCCACACGTCGCGCACATGCTCAGCTCACTTCCATCGACAGGATCCGCAACTCTCGGCCGGCAAGCACCTCGACATCAGCACTGCCGCATTCACACAGCAAGAACATGTCGGGCGGCGAGAACGTCACGCCGCAGCTTTTGCATCGCGCGCTGGTTGCAATCTGATCGATGTGCAAGCTGGCACCTTCGGCGTGAGTACCCGCAGTGACGACGTCGAAGCAGAACAACAGGGAGTGTGGAACCACCGCGCAGAGTTGCCCTACTTCCAGCCGCACGCTCGATACTCGTCGCTCGCCGGCACGCTCACACACGGCTTCGACCACACTCTGCGCAATAGACAGCTCGTGCACGGTGAAACCCACGATTCGTGATCCGGAAACCTCCCTTCCACGATAAGCACCAACGGTCGGCGTACGGAACCCGTACACGAAAACAGGCTGCGATCCGCAACTAATTGCGGATCGCAGCCTGTGACAGCGTTATTCGTGACGAACGGAAACCTGACGGTTACCCGGCCGCAGTTTGCGTCGTCGTCGTCGTTGTCGTCGTCACGGTCGCGGTCGGCGGCGCACTTGACTCGACTGAAGTCGACGGCGCCACGGTTGAAGTCACACTCGGCGACGCAGCCGGGGCAACGGATGTCGTCGTCGGAGCCGCGGGAACCGATGCTGCAGATTCCGAACCAGCGGGTGCGGGTTGTACCGCTGCGGCCGTGGTTGTCGTGGTCTTGGCCGAGTCGGTAACCGGAGGTGAGGCAGCCAAGGCATCGATGGCATTCGCCATTTCTTCGGCGGTCGGCTTCGCCGACGAATCGACAGGCTTGCCGTCCTGAGCCTGCTTGGCCAGATAGGTCAGCCACGCGGCTGCGTACTCCGCTGATGTCAGGGGCTTTCCGTTTCCAACATCCGAATCACGCCAGTAGTCGAAGTGGTGGCCGACGTCCGGACCCAAGGTCAGGCCGTACGGGTCGTTCATGACTACGGGGATCGTGTTCTGGTTCGTGGCGATGAGCCCCACGATTTCCTTGAACAGCTTCTGCGGCAGGTACGCCAACGGCGACACTTCCTCAGTGGAAACCGAGTCCTTCGCGACTGGCTTGGTGGTGGCCTCGCTCGGCTTGTATGCCGGGTCGGACACCTTCAGCAAGACCTGGAGGAAGGTTTCGTCGCTCTGCATCCAGGTGGGATTGCTCGAGATGTCGTTGAACGCGTCGAACATCACGCGTCCCATCACCACCGCGATATCCATGCCGGTGGCCGGCGTCAGATTCTGCGCTTGCAACTGATCGACATTGAGCTGCCGACCGACGTTTGCCGCCAGGATCAGCAGTGAAATGTTCTCGGGGGCTGCGCAGGTGAGGTCACCGTCAGAGCAGAAGGACGCAATCTTGCCGTTCAGGGCACCAAAATCTCCGCTGGTTCCCGGCAGCGCCCCGGATCCGGAAGCGGTGTTCTTTCCGTCCTGATACTTCTCGTTGAAACCGTCAGGGTTCGTGTAGGGGTTTTTCGCGCCGGGGAATGGTCCCTCACCCGCGAGTCGACCAGCGTCGGCGAAGATCACAACACCAACGACGTTGTCTGGATTGATGCCGGAGGTACTCGACTCCGAGCCGATGTCCATCGCGACGCGGCGCACGACGTCAGCGCCCTCGCTGTACCCGACAATCGAGAACTTCGTGTTCGGGCACGCGGCGCTGATCGCCTTCATGACAGCTCGCGTATTGTCCGCGCCCGTAGTCACGGCTTCTTCGTAACTGTCCATGTTGGCGGGGTACGCGATGTAGACGGAGGCGTACGAGCCGTCCTTGACCGAACCGGCGGGCGCCTTGAGTACCCCGTCTACCCAGTGGCTGCTGTAGTCGTCTGTGAGCGCCGCCGGCAGGAGTGTCTTTCCATCCGCACCGACGAGCATCTTCGTCGTGCCCTCGACCGGCGTGTCACCGCGACCGGCAACACCGATCCCGACCGTGTCGTGGCACTCGGTGACAGACGCGGTCAACTCGGTCTCGATCGTCTGTGATTGCGGAGAATCCACGGCAACTGCGACCGCCACCAACGCGGCCACGCCGAGCGCTGCAGGCGCTACTGCACCCGCCAGTATTCGATGTCGCGAAAAGAACCCACGAACCGGCATATCTTCTCCCCAATCAGCTTTTGGAAAACGTACGACCGACCCCCGGGGCGTCACGCAACGTCATTCGAGTAGTCGTCCAGTACGAGATGAGCGTTACAGGAGGTAACGATTTTCCGGGGCGGCTCGCGTGGATTCTCATCTCGTTGCAGTCGCAAAAAACCTGCATAACGCCAGCGTGGCGCTACTCCGATTCGAAGATAATGACCTGTCGGATTGCTTTTCCGTCGGCAAGTTCGTCCATGCCCGAATTGATGTCGGCCAATTCGATTCGCGAGGAGATCAGCTTCTCGACCGGTAGCTTCCCGTCGCGCCACAACTGCGCGTAGATCGGGATGTCGCGGGACGGGACCGCAGATCCCAGGTAGCTACCGATGATGGTCCGCGCTTCGGCGACCAGCCCGAGAGGTGAGATCGACGAGCGCGCGTCAGGCGCCGGCAACCCGACCGTGACGGTCGTGCCACCCGCTGCCGTCGCAGCCACCGCGGTCTCGAAGGCCCGAGCATTTCCCGCAGCCTCGACGACGATGTCTGCGCGGATACCACTCTCGGACAACCCGGACGGTGTGAAGACCTCGGTCGCGCCCAGTTCCAGGGCCTGGGCCAACTTCGATTCCAGTGCGTCGACGCCGATGACATTCTCGACCCCGAGTGCGCGCGCCGTCAGAATTGCGGCCATCCCGACTCCGCCCAATCCGACGACCATCACCGTATCGGCCGGGCGAGGCCTGGCCGCGTTGAGCAACGCTCCCCCTCCGGTCAACACCGCGCAGCCGAGTACGGCTGCAATTTCGGCCGGGATGTCGTCGTCGACGGGAACAACCGACTTGGCGTTGACCACAGCATGCGTCGCGAAACCCGAAACACCGAGATGATGTTTGACGTTCTCGCCGGAGCGCCGCAGTCGTTGCGCGCCACCGAGCAAACTGCCGTCGTTGTTGGCGGCGCTGCCCACCGTGCACGGCATCCGGCCGTCGGTGGCGCATCCCGCACAATCACCGCACCGCGGAAGAAATGTCATCACGACGCGGGCGCCAACCGACAGCGAATCGACTCCGTCGCCGAGTTCGACGATTCGACCAGCAGCCTCGTGTCCCAGCAACATCGGCACGGGACGCACGCGATTCCCGTCGACCACGGAGAGGTCGGAGTGACAAAGCCCGGCAGCTTCGATCTTGACGAGGATCTCGCCGGGGCCCGGGGATTCGAGATCAAGGTCCGAAATCGAAATCGGGGTCGATTCCGCAAAGGGACGCTCCCGGCCGATCTCTTCGAGCACTGCACCACGGATCTTCAACTGCACACCCCGATTTCGATTGTTCGAGCTACTTGCCCACGATCCCGCGTACCGACGCGGGGAGGTCACGAACCCGCTTGTACGGGCCGACGACGGCCGCTGCAAACGGCCTCGTCAAGAGCACCTGCGCCACCTCGAGCACCTCTTCGGAGGTGACTGCGTCGATGGTCGCGAGCGTCTGCGCAACACTGCGATGGTTGCCGTAATTCAATTCACTGCGACCGATACGGTTCATGCGTGAGCCTGAATCTTCCAGTGCCAGAACCAATCCGCCGCGCAGCGATCCCTTGGCGCGGGCGATCTCGGCATCGGTGATTCCGTCCCTCGCCACGTTCGCGAGCACCTCGCGGATCACCGTGGCAACCTCCCCGAGGTTCTCCGGCTGACAACCCGCGTACACGGAGAACGCTCCGGTGTCCGCGAAGGTGTCGACGCCGGAATAGACGGAGTACGCGAGCCCCCGCTTCTCCCGAATCTCTTGGAAGAGACGAGAACTCAGTCCGCCACCAACTGCGGCATTGAGAACCGACAGCGCCCAGCGATGGCCCTCGTGCCGGCCGAACGCACGAACCCCGAGCGCAAGGTGGACCTGCTCGCTGTCGCGATGGGTCAAGCTCAGTTCAGGCATCGTTCGCAAACGCAAAGTGCCTTCGCGCCGCGGCGCCGGCTTGACCCCACGCTCGAGATGCCCGGCAAATGCGCGGCGAGCGAGCGTCACAACCTGCTTGTGGTCGACGTTTCCCGCTACGGCCAGCACCATCCGCTGCGGCGTGTAACGCCGAACATGGAAGGAATGCAACTGATTGCGCGACATCGACTCGATCGATTCGACGCTACCGATGATCGGACGGCCGACAGGATGGTCGCCGAACAACGCGGTCAGGAACGCGTCGCCGAGCAAGTCTTCCGGATCGTCGTCGCGCATCGCGATCTCTTCGAGCACTACTTGCCGCTCGACGTCGACGTCCGCGGTTCTGCAACGCCCGCGCAGCACGACGTCGGCGACAAGGTCCACCGCCATCGGAAGGTCGTCGTCGATCACATGCGCGTAGAAACAGGTGTGTTCCTTCGACGTGAATGCATTGAGTTCGCCGCCCACACCATCCATGACCTGCGCGATGTCCAACGCTGTCCGTGACGGCGTCGATTTGAACAGCAGGTGCTCGAGAAAATGCGCGGCACCGGCCACACTCGGCTGCTCGTCGCGGGAGCCGACTCCGACCCACACGCCGACGGAGGCCGAACGCACACCGGGGATGAATTCGGTGACGACGCGCAGGCCGCCGGGAAGGACCGTGCGCTGCACTCCCGATTCAGGAGACTTCGCATCGATCGGCGATTTCAGCACAGCGCTGCGGCTGCGCGTGGTGTTGGGGGTGGTCTTTGCCATGAAAAGGTTCAGCAGTCCTCGGTGCAAGTGGTGAATCAGGTATCTACAGGTTCGTGTCTACAGACAGTACAGATGCGGCCCCGCACGGAAATCCGCGCGGGGCCGCATCAGAGTACGAAGTGAGATCTACTCGGAAGCAGCCTCGTCGGCGGCCGGAGCGGCAGCCTCGTCGTTGCCCTCTTCGACCGGGATCAGCGAGATCTTGCCGCGAGCATCGATGTCGGCGATCTCGACGCGGATCTTGGATCCGACGTTGACCACGTCTTCGACCTTGGCAATGCGCTTACCGCTGCCCAGCTTCGAGATGTGCACCAGTCCGTCGCGTCCCGGCAGGAGCGAAACGAAGGCACCGAAGGCGGTGGTCTTGACGACCGTGCCCAGGAACCGCTCGCCGACCTTGGGGAGCTGCGGGTTGGCAATGGCGTTGATCATGTCGATCGCGGCCTGTGCAGACGGTCCATCGGTGGCGCCGACGAACACGGTGCCGTCGTCTTCGATGGAGATGTTGGCACCGGTCTGCTCGGTGATGGAGTTGATCATCTTGCCCTTGGGGCCGATGACCTCGCCGATCTTGTCGACAGGGACCTTGATGGCCGTCACGCGGGGAGCGAACGGGCTCATCTCGTCCGGGGTGTCGATGGCTTCCGCCATGACCTCGAGGATCGTGGTCCGTGCGTCCTTCGCCTGCGACAATGCGCCGGCGAGGACCTGCGACGGGATACCGTCGAGCTTCGTGTCCAGCTGCAGAGCCGTGACGAAGTCCTTGGTGCCTGCGACCTTGAAGTCCATGTCACCGAAAGCGTCTTCGGCGCCGAGGATGTCGGTCAGAGCCACGTAGCGGGTTTCACCGTCGACCTGGTCGGAAACCAGACCCATGGCGATACCGGCAACCGGAGCACGCAGCGGCACACCGGCGTTGAGCAGTGCGAGCGTGGAAGCACACACAGAGCCCATCGAGGTGGAGCCGTTGGAGCTCAGAGCCTCGGAGACCTGGCGAATCGCGTACGGGAACTCTTCGACGCTGGGCAGAACCGGCATGAGAGCGCGCTCGGCGAGTGCACCGTGACCGATTTCGCGACGCTTCGGCGAACCGACGCGGCCCGTCTCACCGGTGGAGTACGGCGGGAAGTTGTAATGGTGCATGTAGCGCTTGCTGGTCTCGGGACCGAGCGAGTCGACCTGCTGCGCCATCTTGACCATGTCGAGAGTGGTGACACCCAGGATCTGGGTCTCGCCGCGCTCGAACAGTGCGGAGCCGTGTGCGCGCGGGATGATCGCAACCTCGGCAGAGAGCGAACGAATGTCCGTGACGCCGCGGCCGTCGATGCGGAACTGATCGCGCAGGATGCGCTGGCGAACCAGCTTCTTGGTGAGCGAGCGGAACGCTGCTCCCAGTTCCTTTTCGCGGCCTTCGAAGTTCGGTGCAACCTGCTCGAGAACCTCGACCTTGACCTCGTCGGTCTTGTCGTCGCGTTCCTGCTTGCCGGCGATTGTCAGTGCGGCATTGAGCTTTTCGGATGCAGCGGCCTCGACGGCAGCAAAAACGTCGTCCTGGTACGCCGGGAAGACCGGGTAGTCACCCGTGGGCTTTGCAGCCTTGGATGCCAGAGCTGCCTGTGCAGCGCACAGGCGTGCGATGAACGGCTTGGCGGCCTCGAGGCCTTCGGCGACGATGGCCTCGGTCGGTGCCTGAGCGCCGTCGGCGATCTTCGCGATGACGTTGTCGGTGGCCTCGGCCTCGACCATCATGATCGCGACGTCGGCGTTGTCACCGCTACCGGACACGACGCGGCCGGCAACGACCATGTCGAAGACGGCGTTCTCGAGCTGATCGACCGTCGGGAATGCAACCCACTGGCCGGCCTTGTTGTCCTCGGAGACGATGAGTGCAACACGCACGCCACCGACGGGGCCGGAGAACGGCAGGCCCGCGATCTGCGTCGACGCGGAAGCGGCGTTGATGGCCACGACGTCGTACAAATCCTGCGGGTTGAGGCTCATGACCGTGACGACGACCTGGATCTCGTTACGGAGACCGTCGACGAACGACGGGCGCAGCGGCCGGTCGATGAGGCGGCAGGTCAGGATCGCGTCGGTGGAGGGGCGCCCCTCACGACGGAAGAACGAACCGGGGATGCGGCCCGCTGCGTACATGCGCTCTTCGACGTCCACCGTCAGGGGGAAGAAGTCGAAGTGCTCCTTGGGGTGCTTGCTGGCGCTCGTGGCGGACAGCAGCATGGTCTCGTCGTCCAGGTAAGCGACGACGGCGCCGGCGGCCTGCTGAGCAAGGCGTCCGGTCTCGAAACGGATGGTGCGGGTACCGAAAGACCCGTTGTCGATCACGGCGGTGGATTCGAACACGCCTTCGTCGACCTCTACTACGGAATTGTCTGTCATTCTTTTCTCTTCACTTCCCTCTCGTCTTCGCCGTACCCGCGCGGGCGTTTCCACCCTCCTGGTGGAAACTGCGCACCGAGGGACGTCCCCCTCTTGAATTGCAGACGCTCCTACTATGCGAGCGATTTCTGCCTCGGGACGTCACGACGTTCGGGCGGCCGTCGATCGAAGTCCGCCGGAGCTTTCGGGCACTTGCCCGGTCCGGAGAACCACTACCGACAACCGACACCACGTTCTCTGGTGCATACGGTGTGCTGACTTCGCTCTGCACAACTGCGCATTGACAACTGTGCATGTGCGCCGACAGCGGAAACTGCCTTGCGGCAGCTAACGCCGAAAGCCAGCGAAGCCCAGTATATGCGTGGCTTCGCCGGCTGACGGAGTGTTCGGCAAACCGAAGCGTGCCGTGTTGCTTTCGATCAGCGTCGTGAGAAAAATCTAGCGACGCAGGCCGAGACGCTCGATGAGCGTGCGGTAGCGAGCGACGTCGGTCTTTGCCACGTACTTCAGCAGACGACGACGGCGACCGACCATCAAGAGCAGTCCACGACGCGAGTGGTGGTCATGCTTGTGGGTCTTGAGGTGCTCGGTGAGATCGGTGATGCGCTTGGTGAGCATTGCCACCTGCGCTTCGGGCGATCCCGTGTCGGTCTCGTGCAAGCCGTACTCGCCGAGAACGACCTTCTTTTCTTCCGTGGTCAATGCCACTTGATTCACTCCTGTAATGACGTTTGCGTGAAAGGAACTAGATCGGGCGCGGCCACCGCAAACCGCAGCACGCACCGAGAGAAGATCCTACCAGCAGTAATGCGGCGCATTCGCACGCCTACAGCGAATGTGGCCGCCGCCACTAACGAGGGGCTCAACCCACGCTGCGCTCTGCATCCTCACTCAAGATTTCGCGTGCGCGTTCGACGTCCCGGTTCATCGCCGTGACGAGCGACTCGATCGAGTCGAACTTCTCCATCCCGCGAATCCGCGAAACCAGGTCGACCGCGACGTGCTGTCCGTACAGGTCGGCTTCGGTGTCGAGTACGTAGGCCTCGACGGTGCGGGTCCGGCCGGAGAACGTCGGATTGGTCCCTACAGAGACTGCGGCTTGGTATCGACGACCGGGAACGACGGTTCCGAGTTCCTCACCGGCGCCGAGCACCGTGAACCACGCTGCGTACACACCGTCGGCCGGAATGGCCGAAAACATCGGCGGTGCAACGTTCGCCGTCGGGAATCCCAACTCGCGTCCACGCTTGTCACCGTGCACGACTACACCTTCGACACGATGCGGACGGCCGAGAGCTTCGGTAGCCGCTTCCATGTCGCCAGCGTCGACGCACGAGCGGATATAGGTGGACGAGAACGTCACCGCATGCTCGGCGAGCAGCTGGACGCCGTCGACAGCAAAGCCGAAACGAGCGCCCATCTCACGCAGGAGATCAACATTACCGAGCGCCTTCTTGCCGAAGGTGAAGTTGTCCCCCACCACCACCTCGGCGACATGCAGGCGTTCGACGAGAATTTCGTGGACGTAGCGCTCGGGCGTCAGCTTCATGAAATCAGCGGTGAACGGCATCACGCAGAAGACGTCGATGCCCAGATCCTGAGCCAATTCCGCACGCCGTTGCAGCGTCGTCAACTGGGCTGGATGACTACCCGGCCGCACAACCTCCATGGGATGCGGGTCGAACGTCATCAACACGCTCGGAACACCACGTTTGCGGGCAGCGGTAACCGCTCTCGCTATCAATTGGGCATGCCCACGATGCACACCGTCGAACACACCGATAGTGAGCACACAACGACCCCAATCGGCCGGAACTTCGTCGAGACCACGCCATCTCAGCACGATTGGCAGCCTACGGGTCCACTAGCGGCGGGTCACGTTCGGACCCGCCCAGCGAATCACCGCTGTGCTGCCGCTCACGTACGGAAGTTCCGGATTTCGTAGCCTAAGCTAAGCGTTGTGGCAGCTCACAAGACCGGAACCTCGGAAGCATCATCGGCGTCGGACAGCGACAACACTTCGGCACACGACGCGGCAATCGACACGCTCGCGCTCTCGTCGGTGGCTCAGGACTACCTCAAGGTCATCTGGACGATCCAGGAGTGGTCCCACGAACGGGTTTCCACCAAGCTCCTGTCCGAGAAGATGAGCGTCTCGGCCTCGACCGTGTCAGAGGCCATCCGCAAACTCTCGGATCAGGGCCTGGTCGATCACGCCCGCTACGGTTCCATCGCTCTGACGGACAGCGGCCGCGCCGCTGCTGTGTCCATGGTCCGGCGACACCGGTTGATCGAGACCTACCTGGTTCAGGAACTCGGGTACGGCTGGGACGAAGTCCACGACGAGGCCGAAGTCCTCGAGCATGCCGTTTCCGATTTGATGATCTCCCGGATGGACGCCAAACTCGGCTTCCCCGAACGCGACCCACACGGTGATCCCATTCCCGCCACCGATGGTTCGGTACCGACTCCCCCGGCCCGCCAGCTCAGCGACTTCGCCAACGGCGAACGGGGCCGCGTTGCCCGGATCTCCGATTCCGATCCCGAAATGCTCCGGTACTTCGATTCCGTCGGCGTCAGTCTCGATGTCGAGATCACCGTCGAGGAGCGCCGCGATTTCGCCGGTACCGTATCCGTGCGACTCGGCGACAGCCCGAACACCATCGACTTGGGAAGCCCAGTCGCTCAAGCAATTTGGCTTGTCTAACCGCTCAGGGCGGCAACCGGTATCGACGTTCCACAGGCCGGACGCCGTCTTCCCGGGTCCAGTCGGCGAGCCTCTCGTCGACGTACTCCCAACCTCGACGCTCGTACAGCGCGATCGCCGGCAGAGCATCGTCGACGACGTCGAGCACCAGTCCCAACTGACTCGCGGCTGCAAAATCCGTCACGGCGTCGAGTAGCGCACCGCTCAGGCCCTTCCCGCGTACACGGGGATGAACGAATAGTCGCGACACAGCTGTCGATCCCGCGGTTACCGGCGCACCTCCGACCTCGCTGTCGACGGCGACATGACCGACAACACGGCCGTCACTCTCACCGACCCACGCCTGCACCAGTGTGGGCGAATTGAGCCAGCGGTGCGGGTTCAGCGGCCATGTGCTCGGATATCCGTCGCACTCGTGGACCCGCGCCAGCACATCGACGCAACCGTCGAGGTCGCCGTCGACACGCTCGCGAACGATCATCCGCGCAGCGTCGCCGGCCGCACGACCATCACCGAGCTGGCGCGTCGACCCTTCTCCTGCAGGAGCGCAATCGTGTGACCGGTGGGATCGATGGCCGCACAGATCCCCTTGATCCCGATCGGCTCGAGCCAGCGCCCCTGGCTGATCGCCTCGGCTTCTTCTGCGGTGATCTGCCGATGGGGAAAGGCCGTCTGCGCGGCCTGATCGATGTCGAGACTCACACCCGGCTGCTGCGCCAGATCTTCGAGCGTGCGCGCATGTTCGAGAGTGAACGGCCCGACGCGGGTGCGGCGCAGTGCCGTCAAATGACCGCCGACGCCCAACTCACGACCGAGATCCCGTGCGAGCGAGCGGATGTACGTACCGGACGAGCACTCCACGTCGACATCCAGATCGACGAATCCTCCCGGGACACCTCGCCGAGCCAGAACCTCGAAAGTCGACACCGTCACCGGGCGAGGCGCGAGCTCGACGGTTTCTCCGGCTCGCACCAGTGCGTGTGCGCGCTGACCGTCGACCTTGATAGCGCTCACGCTCGCCGGGATCTGCTTGATGTCTCCGGTCAGCGTGGCCACGATCGCCGCGATCTCCGCGTCCGTCACCTGCGAAGCGTCTGCGGAAGTCAGGACCTCCCCCTCGGCGTCGTCCGTGTCCGTCGATGCCCCGAGACGAATAGTCGCCGAATACGCCTTGGTGGTCAGCGCCAGGAGTCCGAGCAACTTGGTCGCACGCTCCACGCCGAGAACAAGGACGCCGGTCGCCATGGGATCCAGCGTCCCGGCGTGTCCCACCTTCCGGGTGTTCAACAACTTGCGGCACCGAGCGACCACGTCGTGGCTGGTGATACCCGCCTCTTTGTCGACGATCAGGATTCCGGCGCCGACAAGACCGGAGGAAGGCTTTTCACGAGCTGACACGTGTGCCGATTCTGCCAGTCGCGCTCACTGCACCGAAATTGCCGTCAGGATCAGCCCGTCCGACACCAACCACCTGCCGTCGAAAGAGGTGAGAGGCGGACCGGACGTCGCCTCACCGGGGACGAGCAGACGTGACGTGAAAGTTCCGGAAGTCTCCGAATCCGCCTCGAACGTGATGTGGGCGTCCTCGAACCCCAGCCAACGCCCGGTGAGCGGAAACCACGCTTTGTACGTGGCTTCCTTCGCGCAGAAGAGCACTCGATCCCAATGCACCGGACCGCCGGTCTCCTGGGCACCCAGCCACGTTCGTTCCGCCTCGATGCTGACCGCGGGCAAAACCCCGTCCGGCAGCGGGCCGTGCGGTTCGGCGTCTATCCCGAGTGAGCGGACCTGCATGGAGTACGCCAGGACAGCGCCGCGGTAACCGTCGCAATGGGCGAGGCTCCCGACCACTCCTTGCGGCCACAGCGGGGCCCCACGCTCGCCGCGCATGACGGCTGCAGACGGAACACCGAGCTTGCCCATCGCCTGACGCGCAAGGTGCCGAGTAGTCACGAACTCGCGACGACGCTTCTCGACGGCGCGGCCTATCAACGCCTCCTCGCTGGGATGCGGTACCAGACCGGGCGGATCGACGAAGGCCTCGGCCGTCGCGACCCCACCGGGAAGAATCTGTTCGATCACGTAGCGATACCTCTCAGCGTCCGGCGCGCATGCGCTCGACTTCGGCTTCCTGCTCGGGCGTGACCTTGAAGTGGCCACCCCACTTGTTGAGCGTTCCCGGCGGGTACTCCGGCACGGGAAGAATCTGACGCAACAGCTTCTCCGGCAGACCGCGCCGACGCCATTCGCGCGGGTATCCGAGTGACACTTCCTCGAAGCGGACGCCGTCGTAGTACGTGGTTCGGGGAATGTGCAGGTGTCCGTACACCGAGCACACCGCGTTGTACTTCACGTGCCAGTCGGCCGTCGCAGTGGTTCCGCACCACAATGCGAACTCCGGATACATGAGCACGTCCGTCGGCTGCCGGACCATCGGGAAATGGTTTACGAGAATGGTTCTTGTGCCTTCGGGGAGCGCGTCCAGCCGTGCCTGGGTGTATTCGATTCTCGCCCGGCACCACGCGTCGCGCGTTGCATACGGCTGCGGCGAGAGTAGGAACTCGTCGGTGGCGACGACGTTCTTGTCCCGCGCGATCTCGAGCCCGTGTTCCTTGTCCCGCGCACCTGCGGGCAGGAACGAGTAGTCGTAGAGAAGGAACATCGGGACGACCGTGACCGGCCCCTCGTCCCCCTCCCAGACCGGGAACGGGTCCTCGGGCGTGATGACGTCGAGTTCGCGGCACATGTTGACCAGGTATTCGTACCGCGGCGCTCCGTGAATCTGAACCGGATCCTTGGCGGTCGTCCACAGCTCGTGATTGCCCGGAATCCAGATGACCTTTGCGAATCGGCTGCGAAGGAGCTTCAACGCCCACCGGATGTCGTCCGTCTTCTCCGAGACGTCACCGGCGAGGATGAGCCAGTCGTCAGGCGAATCCGGAAACAGTTCTTCCGTCATCGGCTTGTTGCCGTTGTGACCGACATGAATGTCGCTCACCGCCATCAACTTTGCTGCCACGATCCCTCTGCTTCCTCAGTTGAACTTCCGCGCCTCGCCGTCGCCGGACCTGTCACTGCCCACTTGCCGGAAAACGCTCGCCACGACACCGCGACCATCCGAAGTACTACGAACACGGTAAGCCCTGCCCAAATTCCGGCCAGACCCCAGTCGTAGGCGAGGGAGAGCCAGATCGCGGGCAGAAACCCGAGAACTGCGCAGAGCATGGTCGCGTTGCGCAGAAACACCACATCGCCGGCACCGAGGAGAACACCGTCGAGTGCAAACACGATTCCCGCTACCGGCATGATCGCGACGAAGAACCACCACGCGATCGACATCTGACCGAGCACCTCGGCGTCAGAGGTGAAGAGTCCGGGGATCACGGAGTGGCCGGCGGCAAAGAAGATTGCGAGCACCACGGCAAATACCGTCGACCATGCGGTGATCCGCCAGGTCATCTTCTTCGCCGCGGCTGCGAATCCGCCGCCGAGCGCCGCTCCGATGAGCGTCTGAGCGGCGATGGCCAATGAATCGAGAAGGAGCGAAACCAGGTTCCACAGTTGGAGGACAACTTGATGCGCACCCACGACGGCAGCACCGAACCTCGACGCCACCGCGGCCGCAGAGACGAAACACGCTTGGAATGCGAGGCTGCGCAGAATCAGGTCACGGCCCATCAGCATCTGCGCCCGCATGATCGCAAAATGCGGTCGGGCGGAGACCGGTTCACGAAAGAGCGCCCAGGCGAACAGGACACCCGAAACGCTCTGGCCGACCAGATTCGCGACAGCCGACCCTTCGAGTTCCATACGCGGAGCACCGAGCAAACCGTGAACGAGAATCGGGCACAAGACCGCCGAAATACCCAGGCCGACAAGGACGAACCGCAGCGGTCGCACCGTGTTCTGAACCCCGCGCATCCACCCGTTGCCGGCCAGGGCTACCAGGATCAGAGGTACACCCAATACTGCTATCCGAAGCCAACTTTCCGCAGCCGCGGCGATGTCGGGAGTCCCGGCCACCGCCGAAGTCAACGGGCCGGCGATCACCTGCACGATCACTACCAAGGCCAAGCCGATCGCGGCCGCCAGCCAGGTCGCCTGAACGCCCTCGCCCACCGCGTCGCGCTCGCGGCCCGCTCCGTGCAGCCGTGCCGCGCGCGCCGTCGTCCCGTACGACAAGAAGGTCAGCTGCGTACTCACCAACGACAGGATCAGACCACCGACCGCCAACCCGGCCAGCGGAAGCGCCCCGAGTCGGCCGACCACGGCGATGTCGAACAACAGATAGAGAGGTTCGGCCGCCAGCACCCCGAGCGCCGGAAAGGCGAGGGAAAAGATTCGTCGTCCAGTGACGTCGAAATCAGCTGCTGAAGATCCCGCCGAGGTGGCGTCGGATTCGCTCAATGCCGCGGATTCAGCCGAGTGCCGCGACGAGCGCGGCAACAATCTCGTCGCTGGAAGTGGTCGATGTATATCCGGCCGATAGCCGGTGCCCGCCACCACCAAGACTTTCAGCGACCGCCGACACGTCGATCGCCGACTTTGCCCGCAACGAGATCGACCAGCTTCCGGAAACCGACTCTTTGAGTACTGCGGCAACTTCGGCTTCCGAAGTGGTTCGCACGATATCGACGACACTCTCGATCTCCTCGGAACGAAGATCGCCGATGTCACTGCGTCGGATCACCGCGTACACCAGCCCACGGCCGTCCGCAGCTTCCGGGACCAGCACCGCGGACCCGAGTACCGAAGCCAGCATCGGCAACCACCCGAACGGATGGGTGTCGAGCAGCTTGCGCGCAATCGCGTCGCCGTCGATGCCGGTCGCCAGCAAACGCGCCGCGAGCACATGCGGAAGCGGACCACCCCACCGGAAGGAGCCGGTGTCGGTGACCAGTCCGGCATAGAGACAGTGCGCAAGATCGCGATCGATCGCAACTCCCCACGCATCGAAGAAGCGTGCGATGAGTGCCGTCGTCGAAGCCGCGGTTTCGTCGACGACGTTGATCGTTCCGAATTCGGAATTGGAGCGATGGTGATCGAGGACGATCGTGCGATTCGCGCCGGCGAGTCGACTCGCCAACTCACCGAGCCGGCCCTCGCTCCCGACATCCACGGTCACCAGAACATCGACGCTTTCACGAACATCGGCGGGCGCCACAAGCAAGTGAACACCTGGGAAATCACCCATCGACTCGGGCAGCGCCGACGGCCGACTGAACGCGACCTGCACCGAAACGCCCCGACGCTCGAGAACGAGGCCGAGTGCAAGTCCGCTACCGATCGTGTCCGCATCCGGCTGCACATGGCAGAGAATTGTCACCGTGTGTGCTGCTTCGAGAACCTCGGCCACCTGTGCGAACTTCGCCTCGCAGGGGTCGACGTCCGAAAGTGCGGTGATCGTCATTCTCGGTGCGCGTCAGTCGGCTTCACGAACATCTGGCGACGCCTCGTCTTCGTCTGCAGCTGCTCGCGGCTCCTTGTACGGATCTGCATCTCCGGCGGGCTGAGCGTTCTCGCGCGCCTTGGCGACCTCGTCGTCGGCGGCCTTGGCACGGGCCAGCAGTTCTTCCATATGACGCGCGGTGTCGGGAACAGTATCGGCGACAAACGTCAGAGTCGGTGTGAAGCGGACTCCGGTTCCGGCACCGACCTTCGAGCGCAGAACACCTTTGGCCTTCTCGAGACCTGCGGCTGCGGCTTCCACATCAGGCGCGGAATCGACCTTCTCGCCCATGACCGTGTAGTACACCGTCGCGTCGTGCAGATCGTTGGTGACCTTGGTGTCCGTGATGGTCACAAATGCGAGTCGCGGATCCTTGATCTCGTGATCGATCGCCGTCGCGACGATGGTTCCGATACGCTTTGCCAACTTGCGTGCCCGGGCTGGATCTACCATGACTGTCAGTCTCCTCTACCTGGCCACTCGATTCGAGGTGACTCGATCGATCAAAGTTCTGGTTAACAAGAATTATTACCGACAACAGTCTCGTCCATCGGCTACCCGGCAACCAAATCACCATACGCAGAGGTCCTCGACCACATTCACACCGCTGGCAGGGCCGTCGTCGATCTCCACGGCAACCGGGTGCATCGGGCGTGAGCATCGACACATCGGCCCCACCCTGATCGCATCGAGGAGAGTCCTGAGACCGATATCGATTCCGTAGTCGAGAACGAGACCACCGTCCCACTTCTCCCGTGCGCGGACGTGTCGAGCTACGGCAAGGTCCTCGCCAAGGGCGCGCCTCGAATCACGCGCTTCCGGCCGGGTCAAAGTCGGTTCACAGTCGTCGATCCCTCGGGCAACAACATCATCTTCATTCAGCGTGACGAACCTGAAGACCTCGAGTACGGCGGATCGAAGTCGTTGAAAGGGTTGGCAAGGGTCGTCGACAACGCCCGTATTCTTCGGGAATTCAAGAACGACGATCGCACTGCCGCTCGGGTTCTGGACGTCGGACTACGTCGATTCCCTGGCGCCGACGCGGTGGATCTGGTGAAAGCGCTGACCGCTCGCGCCGAGATCGCCATTGCGCTGGGCGAAATCGAGATTGCGCGAAAAATACGCGATGCGGTGGACGCCGTCACACTGGGCCCCGGAGACGCCGAATCCCTTGCCGACGAACTCGATTCGGTACGCCGCCTGGAAACGTGGCTCACTGACGCCGATCGGTGACGCTCAGTCTTCCGGGCCGAAGATACGCCTTCGCACTGCCAGCAACTGAATCTCCGGACGCTCGGCCACTGCCCGTTCACAATGATCGAGAACATCGTGCAGGTGATCGACGGACGAGCTGACCACACCGACGCCGACGAGCGCACGACGCAGGCGTCCCTGCTCCCCTGCCTCCGCTGCACTCACGCCGAATCGACGGAGTTCCGTCAGGATCGGCGACAGCATCGAACGCTTTTCCTTGAGTGAGTGGACATCGCCGAAAAGGATGTCGAACTCCAGTGCCCCTACAAACATTTTCCCCCTAGACAGAGCCGAATGGACTCTCCCGGACTTGTATGTTCAAGTCCGAGAGAGTCCATGTCAGCTAGTACTCACGTGCGTCCGCCCCAACGCCCGTGTCGACATAATCAGTCGCGCGGCTTCTCGCGAAGCTCGTAGCACTCGAGAACGTCACCGATCTTGATATCGGAATAGGTGACGGTCAAACCACATTCGTAGCCTTCGCGAACCTCGGTTGCGTCTTCCTTCTCCCGCTTGAGCGAGGAGATGGTGACCGTCTCGGCGACGACCTTGCTGTCGCGGATGAGACGTGCCTTGGCGTTGCGACGGATGCTGCCCGACGTGACCAAGCAACCGGCAATGTTGCCGATCTTGGACGAACGGAACATGGCGCGGATCTCTGCCTTGCCCAGCTCGACCTCTTCGTACACCGGCTTGAGCAGACCCTTGAGCGCCTTCTCGACCTCGTCGATGGCCTGGTAGATCACCGAGTAGTAGCGAATGTCGACGCCCTCGCGGTTCGCCAGCTCCGTTGCCTTGCCTTCGGCGCGGACATTGAAGCCGATGATGATCGCGTTGGACGCAGCAGCCAGGTTGACGTTGGTCTCCGTGATGCCACCGACACCGCGGTCGATGACGCGCAACTGCACCTCGTCGTCGATCGGAATTCCGAGGAGAGCCTCTTCGAGGGCCTCCACGGTTCCCGAGTTGTCACCCTTGAGGATCAAGTTCAGCTGTGAATGTTCCTTCAGAGCTGCATCGAGATCGTCGAGGCTGATGCGCTTACGACTCTTCGCTGCAAGCGCGTTGCGCTTACGTGCGTTGCGACGGTCTGCGATCTGGCGAGCGATACGGTCCTCGTCGACCACGAGCAGGTTGTCACCTGCACCGGGGACCGACGTGAAGCCGATGACCTGGACCGGACGTGAAGGCAGTGCCTCGTGGACGTCCTGACCATGCTCGTCCACCATGCGGCGGACGCGGCCGTAAGCATCACCGGCAACGATCGAGTCGCCGACCCGCAGCGTTCCGCGCTGGATGAGCACGGTAGCGACGGGGCCGCGGCCACGGTCGAGGTGCGCCTCGATGGCAACACCCTGAGCGTCCATGTCCGGGTTGGCGCGCAGATCCAGGGAGGCGTCGGCCGTCAACAGCACTGCTTCGAGCAGTGCGTCGATGTTGAGGCCCTGCTTCGCCGAGATGTCGACGAACATGGTGTCTCCGCCGTATTCCTCGGCCACCAGTCCGTACTCGGTGAGCTGCTGCCGGATCTTGTCCGGGTTCGCGCCTTCCTTGTCGATCTTGTTCACCGCGACCACGATCGGCACGTCGGCCGCCTGGGCGTGGTTGATCGCTTCCACCGTCTGCGGCATGACGCCGTCGTCGGCTGCGACAACAAGGATCGCGAGGTCGGTGGCCTTGGCACCACGAGCACGCATGGCCGTGAAGGCCTCGTGACCCGGGGTGTCGATGAACGTCACGAGACGCTCGTTGCCCTCGAGCTCGGTCAGCACCTGGTAGGCACCGATGTGCTGCGTGATGCCGCCGGCTTCGCCCTCACGGACATTCGCCTTACGGATCACGTCGAGCAGACGGGTCTTACCGTGGTCGACGTGGCCCATGACGGTCACCACAGGCGGACGGGACTCGAGGTCCTCTTCTCCGCCGGCGTCCTCGCCGTAGGTGAGGTCGAAGCTGTCGAGCAGCTCGCGATCCTCGTCCTCCGGGCTGACGACCTGCACGACGTAGTTCATTTCGCCGCCGAGCAGCTCCAGCGTCTCGTCGTTGACCGACTGAGTTGCCGTGACCATCTCACCGAGGTTGAACAACGCCTGCACGAGTGCTGCGGGGTTCGCATCGATCTTGTCCGCGAAGTCCGACAGCGATGCGCCGCGAGCGAGACGGATGGTCTCACCGTTGCCGCGTGGCAGCCTGACACCGCCGACTGCGGGAGCCTGCATGCTTTCGTACTCGGCGCGCTTCGCCCGCTTCGACTTACGTCCACGGCGAACTGCTCCGCCGGGACGACCGAATGCACCTGCCGCTGCGCCGCGCTGACCGGGACGGCCACCGCCGCCGGGACGACCGCGGAATCCACCGGCCGGAGCTGCTCCACCGGGAGCACCTGCACCGGCACCGGCGCCGGGAGCGCCGCCACCGCGGTATCCACCGCCGCCGCCACCCGGACGACCACCGGGAGCGCCACCGGGACGACCCGGACGTCCGCCGCCACCGGGCGCGGGACGAGCGGAACGAGCAGGCATTGCACCCGGGTTAGGGCGAGGAGGCATGGAGCCGGGGCTGGGACGGGGTCCGCCCTGACCTGCAGGCGGACGAGGTCCACCCTGGCCGGGAGCCGGACGGGGACCGCCCTGACCCGGAGCCGGACGAGGTCCACCCTGGCCGGGAGCCGGACGAGGACCGCCCTGACCCGGAGCCGGACGAGAACCGCCCTGGCCTGCACCCGGACGCGGTGCGCCGGGAGCCGGACGAGGTGCCGGACGCTCGGCGGGAGCCGAGGAGTACGGGTTGTTACCGACGCGAGGTGCCTTCGGTCCCGGACGCGGTCCGCCGGGCTTTGCGCCGGTGGACGGTGCGGCCGGAGCCGCGGGGGCTGCCGGTGCCGACGCTGCGGGAGCAGCCGGAGCCGGGCGTGCCGGCTGCGCTGGTTTCGGAGCGTTGAACGTCGGGGTGGGGACCGGCGCCGACGGTGCTGCCGGAGCAGCGGCTGCGGGAGCCGCGGGGGCTGCCGGTGCCGGTGCTGCGGGAGCGGCTGGTGCGGGTGCGGCCGGCTTGGGGCCGGGACGCGGGGCGCCGGGCTTTGCAGCTGACGGCGACGGTGCACCGGGCTTTGCCGCGGGGCGGGCCGGAGCGGATGCGCCGGTCTCGGTCTTGGTTTCTGCTCCGCCGGCCGACGGGAATGACTCCCGCAGACGACGGGCGACGGGCGCCTCCACTGTGGATGACGCAGACTTCACGAACTCGCCTTGCTCTTTGAGCGTTGCGAGTAGTTCCTTGCTGGTGACACCGAGTTCTTTAGCCAACTCGTGCACGCGGGCCTTGCCTGCCACTGCTCTCCTCACTGATGAGGTCGAGCAGGAGGCATCCCACAGATGTGGGTCCCGCACGACCTCGGGTTATCGCCGATGGACGTTCATCGTTGGTGCTTCACGGTGTGCTCATGAGTGCTTGTGCCTGTTCTTCTCGAGAGGTACTGCTTTTGTGTGAACTGCGTCGACCAGTTGGTCGACAGCGGACGTGTCCAGATTTCCGGACACTCGCAGTGCTCTGCTGAATGCTCGGCGCCGCTCTGCCAGGCTCAGACAACTCGGATCCAGGTGCAGCCATGCACCTCGACCGGGGAGTCTTCGCGATACGTCGGGGATCAGCGGGGAACCCTCCGGCCCCTGCTCACCAACCACGACCCTCAACAGATCGACAGCCGACCCTTGTTCCCTGCACCCCACACACGTTCTGACCGGCGAACCGGGTTTCACGCGCGCAGAATCCGAGGACTCACGTCGAACCATTGTCCACTCTACCGCCGAACCGTCTCGATCACTGCATTCCACCGTTATCCGTTGGACGTGGCGGGCCGCTCGGACGCATCTCCAGCGGGTGCCGCGTCGCTACGAATGTCGATACGCCAACCCGTCAACCGCGCAGCCAGGCGGGCATTTTGGCCCTCCTTTCCGATGGCCAGCGAGAGCTGGAAATCGGGCACGATGACACGGGCCGCACGAGCTTCGGGATCGACGACAGTGACGGAGACCACTTTCGACGGGGAAAGTGCGTTGCCGACAAAGGTCGCCGGATCTTCGTCGAAGTCGATGATGTCGATCTTCTCCCCCGCGAGTTCACTCATGACGTTGCGGACGCGCTGACCCATCGGGCCGATGCACGCGCCCTTCGCGTTGAGTCCCTGCACGCGTGAGGCAACGGCGATCTTGGAACGGTGTCCCGCTTCACGCGCGACGTTGATGATCTCGACGCTGCCGTCTGCGATCTCCGGAACCTCGAGGGCGAACAATTTGCGTACCAGGTTCGGGTGGGTCCGCGACAGGGTGATCTGTGGGCCACGGGCGCCGCGAGCAACTCCGACGACGTAGCACTTGATGCGCTCACCGTGTTCGTAGTTCTCGCCGGGAACCTGTTCTGCCGGCGGCAGCAGCCCTTCTGCGCCGTTGGATTCGCTGCCGATGCGAACGACGACCATTCCACGAGAGTTCGCTCGCGTGTCACGCTGGATGACACCGCCGACGATCTCACCCTCATGGGTGGAGAACTCACCGAAACTGCGCTCGTGCTCGGCGTCGCGCAGGCGCTGCAGGATGACCTGGCGTGCGGTTGTCGCCGCGATCCGGCCGAATCCTTCAGGAGTGTCGTCCCACTCCTCGCCGATCATGTTGCCGTCTGCATCGGTGTCGTGCGCCATCACTCGCACGGAACCGGTCTTGATGTTGACGTCGATCCGAGCGTTCTGCTTGTGCCCCTCGGTGTGGCGATACGCCGTCAGCAGCGCGGTCTGGATCGTGGCGATCACAGTTTCGATCGAGACACCCTTTTCGGCTTCGATCGCTCGCAACGCTGCAATGTCGATATTCACTTGTCGAACCCTTCTTCGTTTTCTACGTCTTCTAATTCTGCTTCGTCGTCTTCAGCGCCGTCGACACCGACATCAACCGCATCCGACGGGACTGCACGGCCCTCCGGGATGCCGCCCGCGAGTTCCAACTCCGCCTCACTGGGCTTGGAGAACTCCACCTGAACGACTGCCTTCTGCACGTCGGCCAGGGCAATCGCTCGCACGCTCAGTCCGCCGCGCCCACCGATGACAACCGCAACCGAATCCTCGTTCAACGTTCCGATACGGCCCACCACGGTCTCGCCGGCCAGATCGATGCGCGCTTTACGTCCCCGCGCTCGACGCCAGTGACGCTCGAGCGTCAGCGGACGATCGATTCCCGGCGAGGTCACCTCGAGGGTGTACGGCGTTTCACCGATTTCCTCGAGACTGTCGAAGAGTTCCGAAACGAGTCTGCTGACCTCTGCGGCGGCATCGAGTTCGATCCCGGCATCGCTGTCGACCATGATGCGCACCGCGCTGTGCTTGCCCGCATTGGTCACGACTACGTCTTCGACGTCGTAACCCTGGGCGTGCACGAGTTCGGAGATCAGCTCGATCACCCTCTCCCTGGATGGCACCGGCATCTCGCGAACTCCTCATTTCAGTTGTCGTCGATTGTCCGACTTGTGTCGACGGTCGACGTGGGCGGCTGCGAGCATGAAAAGACACCAGGTGCCACATGCTGCAAGCATCCAAGAGTACCGCTCATTGCGCGCCTCCGTGACCAGAGTGCCCGACGCACGTCACAGTTGAACACGACCCGCGGATTCGAACGATCGGCCGACCACCTGGCACGATGGACTGGTGCTGACGCCCATGACCACTACCCCACTCTCCCGGCGGAGTGCGATCAAGATGACGGGAACCGCAGCAGCGTTGGGCGCTGCAGCCTTCACCTTGTCCGCCTGCACCGACGACGGCACAGCGGAGGCGGCTGCAGAAGTCGACCAGCTGACGGCCCAGGCCGAGAGAGCCCGTTCGGACGCGGCAGCGGCAACCGCCGCGATCGCTCTTGCACCGGACAAGTCGGCCTCGCTCACGACGATCAGCGCCGAACGAACAGCGCATGCACTCGAACTCGACGCCGAGATCGCGCGGGCAGCGGGCGGCAGCGCCACGACCACTGCATCGCCGTCGACCTCGGCCGCGAACGCTCCTACGGGCGTCGACGCGCTGGGTACCTCGCTGGCCGATTCGGCGCGCAGTGCCGCAGACCTGGCGCGGACGATGTCCGGCTATCGCGCAGGCTTGCTCGGCTCGATCAGCGCGTCGTGTTCAACCCAGGTTGCGGTGTTGCTTCCGTGATCACCTCGCACACCCGTCGATCCGAGAGCTCTGCCTTGCTGACCGCCATCGAATCCGAGAATGCCGCGATCTTCGCTTACGGAGTAGTCGCCGCGTTTTCGAACCCTGCCCGCGTCAACGAAGTTGCCACGCATACAGCTGCGCACCGCGCTCGACGCGATGCTCTGGTGGCACTCTCGACCGAAGCCGGCGAGACCCCGCCGACAGCCGCGGCGGCCTACGAGATTCCGTTCCCGGTGACCGATGCCGTTACCGCAGCGCAACTGGCTGCGCAGATCGAAGCCGACACTGCCGTGACCTACCGGGCATTTGTCGAACAAGTCGACACCGACCAACTCCGCACGTTCGGAATCGACGGCCTCACCGATGCGGCAATCCGCGGTGCCGGTTGGCGGTCCGCACTGGGAACCGCTCCGGCCACCTCAGCGTTCCCAGGGGACCCGGCTTCGTAAACTGCTGTGCGCCTTTGTTAACCGCCGGCGGTTAACAAAGGCGCACAGCAGTGCTCAGGCCTTTCGATGCGAGGGCACGAACCACGCCGCGACCACCGCGACCAACACAAAGCAACCGCCGACGCGCAGAGCTGGTGTCAGTGCATCGCCATAGCCCAGCGGAGTGAGCGCACCGCCGGCGGCGAGGAAAACTGCGGTGAGAACTGCGATTCCCAGAGCAACACCGATCTCACGAAGCGTGGAATTCGTCGAACTGGCCGTTCCGTGATCGGGCTCGTCCATGTCGACGAGTACCGCGGTCGAACTCGGCGCGAAGGTCAAGCCCATGCCGATGCCAGCCATCAGCAGCGCCGGAACCAGCGACGCGTACGTCACGTCCGGACCGATCAACGCGGCCAACCAGAACAGGGCTCCGGCCTGGAGCAACAGCCCGGTCAGCAGGAGCGAACGGAGCCCGACCTTCGGTGCCAGAAAACCGGCGAGAGGCGCGAAGATCATCGGCGCTGCCGTCCACGGAAGCGTCCGCAGGCCTGCTTGGAACGGGCTGTAACCCATCACGATCTGGAGATACTGCGACAGAAGGAACACCGCCCCGAAGATACCGATCGAGAAGGTCAAGCCGATGACGTTCGCCATCGAGAAGCTGCGCGAGCGGAACAGACGTAGGGGCATCACCGGATGCGACGCCTTCATCTCGCGAAGAACGAACAGCGCCAAGGCAACTGCGGAACCCACCAGCGACGCCACCACTCCGAAGGATCCCCAGCCCTCGTCGTTGCCGTGAACGATTCCCCATACCGCCAGAAACACGCCGAGCCCGGCGAGCGCGACACCGGGAAGATCGAGAGGCTTTGTGCGACCGGTCGATTCGCGCAACGCGTACAGCGCGAGAGGAACAGCGACGATCGCAACCGGCACGTTGATCCAGAAGATGCCCTGCCATGAGAACCCGTCGACTACTGCCCCACCGACAACCGGACCCATCGCGATTCCCAGTCCGGAGACTCCACCCCACACGCCGATTGCCATGGCGCGCTTGGCTTCCGGCACCGCTGCCACGAGGAGAGTGAGCGAGAGCGGCATGATCGCGGCAGCGCCGGCGCCCTGAAAAGCTCGGGCCGCGATCAGCAGGCTCGGTGTCGTCGACAACGCCGAAGCAATCGACGCCGCCGTGAACAGCCCGATCCCGAACACGAACATCTTGCGGCGCCCCCACCGATCGCCGAGCGTCGTCGCCGAAAGCATCAGCGTCGCAAAGCAGAGTGTGTACGCGTTCATGAACCACTGAAGTTGCCCGACGGACGCGTTCAGTTCCTTCTCGATCACCGGCAGCGCGCTCGTCATCACGAGGTTGTCGAGGGTGGCCATGAACATGGGCAGAGAAGCAGCAACCATCGCTATCGCGATCGAAACCTTACGTCCTCCACTGCTTTCCGACCCGGATGCGGCGTCCGATCCGGACTTCGTCAAAACGGTCATCGTGATTCCTCAAGTGAAGGTGCCTTAAGGCATCGAATGATTACTTAAGTCGAAACTAAGCTATCCGGTGATAACGTGTCAACATGTCGATCGGTGCAGCTGAACCACGTACCCGCAGGATGAGCGCACCGGAACGTCGCGCGCTCGTCCTTGCCGCGGCAACGCGAGCATTCGCAAAGGGCGGATACTCCGGAACCAGTACGGACGCCGTCGCCAAGGAAGCCGGTGTCTCACAGCCCTACGTCGTGCGCATGTTCGGAACCAAGGCAGATCTGTTCCACGCGGTGTTCACGCGCGCGCTCGACGAAATCGTGCGCACGTTCAACGACAAATTGGATACGGTCACGATCGATCCGAGCAATCCGCAGTTCTGGGCCGAGCTCGGATCCGCCTACGGCGAACTGGTTCTCGACCGAGATCTACTACTTGTCATGTTGCACGGCTTCGCCACCAGCACCGATGACGTCGCCGCCGTATCCCGGAACGCCATGTCCGGCATCTACACCTTGCTGCGCGAGCGCACCGGCTGCACGCCCGAGCAAGCGCGTTTGTTCATCGCGAACGGGATGCTGATCAACAATCTGCTCGCAATGATGGCGCCCGAACACGCCGAAGAAGATCCGGCCCTCGGCGAGCTCTGGGGCAGCGTCTTCAGCGACTCGACTGCGATCACGCTCACCGGCGACGAATCCTCGAGCGAAACCGAAACCGACACCGATTCCTGACCGGTCACTGGGAAAAACTACACACATGTGACTGAGGACACCCTACAGTCGATCCGACATGTCTCCGGGAAACCCAGACGAAAAGGACCGACGTTGGATCTCGCACAACGCCTCGACGCGCTCGAACAGATCGAGGAAATCAAGAAGCTCAAGCACGGCTACTGGCGAGCTTGTGACGCCAAGGATCCAGTTCAGTTCCGCAACAGCTTCATCCGTTCCGGAGCGTCGATCGACTACGGCCGTCTCGGCGCGTTCGACGACGCGGGGCCGATGGCGGACATCTTCGAGAAGATCGCCCTCCGCAAGGTCGACGGCCGGTACGCGGTCCTCGACATGCATCACGGATTGCATCCCGATATCGCACTGACCTCGGAGACTTCCGCGGTAGGTCGATGGACCCTGCAGTTCCGCCAGGTCGACACCGTCGGACGCACCGAGAAGTTGATGACCGGGGAATACGACGACAAATACGTGATCGAGGACGGTGTGTGGAAAATGAGTCAATGCCACTTCACGGAGACGTGGTCGATCACCACTCCACTGTCCCCTGACGCTGACATCGCCGAGGGTTCGTTGGGTGGGCCGCGATGACGACGAACGGAAAAGTTGCGCTCGTAACCGGTGCCAGCCGAAGCGTCGGTAAGGGCATTGCCCTCGCCTTGGGAAGCGACGGCTGGACGGTGTACGTGACGGCACGAGGAACCGTCGGCGCCGACGGCCCGCTCGATCGCACCGCAGCGGAGATCACCGAGCGCGGTGGTCACGGCATTGCCGTGCAGTGCGATCACAGCGACGATCAGCAGATCGTCGACCTGTTTGCCCGTATCGCAGACGAACAGTCCGGGCGCCTCGATCTCCTGGTCAACAACGTCTGGGCCAACCCGGCCGGCTATGCAGGCTTCGCTGATCCGTTCTGGAAGAGGCCGATCGACGATTGGGATTCGCTGATCGGGATCGGGCTACGCGCCCACTACGTTGCTTCGGTGGAAGCGGCCAAGTTGATGGTTCCCCGGGGCAGCGGAGTGATCGGCAACATCTCGTCATTCGGGACCCGCGGGTACCTGCACTCGGTGCTGTACGGCATGTCGAAGGCAGGCTTGGACAAGATGGCTGCGGACATGGCCGTCGAATTGAAGGGAACCGGCGTCACCGCGCTGTCCTTCTGGCTCGGATTGATCCGCAACGAACGCATGGAAGCGAGCGGAATCGAGAGCTTCGAAGGCTTCTCGCTGGCCGAGGCCGAAACCCCCGAATTCGTCGGTCAGGTCATCACCGCGTTGGCCAACGATCCAGAAGTGAACGCGCGCAGCGGTCACACTCTGATCACCGCGGAAACGGCTGTCGAATACGGGATCACCGACGCCAACGGGAAACAACCGGCGTCACATCGCAGTGCCTTCGGCGGCGGGCCGCTTTTCTGAGCCATCTGCAGCAGTAGGCGCGTCGCGTGCCGACACAGCACGCGGCGCTGCCACTCGGGCCTTCAAAGCAAGCCAGGCGCACACGATCACGACGACGCCACCGGCCATGATCGAGGGTGACAACGCCTCACCGAGTATCAGCGCCGACCACGCGATGCTGAGTACCGGTTGAACCAACTGTGTTTGGCTCACTGTGGAAATGGGACCGATCGCCAGGCCCCGGTACCAGGGGAAGAACCCGAGAAACATACTCACGCACCCCAGGTAGGCAAACGAAAGCCACGAGTTCGTATCGGCAGAGACCGGGGCCTGTGCCATGGACGCCACCGTCAACGCAATCGTTGCCGGCAGTCCAAGAATCAATGCCCAGGCAATCGTCTGCCACGACCCGATCTCGCGAGCCAGCAACGCACCTTCCGAATATGCCAGCGCTGCACAGACAACCGCGGCGAACAGAAGAAGGTCAGCGAGATGGAACGAGCCGAGTCCACCGTTTGCGACGGCCACGAACCCTACGACGGACACCGCACCGGCGGCGCTTGCCCACCAGAATCCCGGGCTGGGGCGCTCTTTTCCTCGAACGACGGCAAAAACCGCAGTAGCCGCGGGAAGTAGACCGATCACCACCGCCGCGTGACTTGCCGGCGATGTCTGCAACGCAAACGTGGTGAACAGTGAAAACCCCAGAACCGCGCCAACGGTCACGAGTGCGATGCGCAACCATTGCCGAAGCGTCGGAAGCGTCGCGCGAGTTACCGAAAGCATCACAATCGCAAGGACTCCGGCGACGACGGCGCGGCCCGCACCGACAAACAAGGGGTCGAGATCCGCGACGGCGACTCTCGTGAGCGGAACGGTGAACGAGAACGCCAGCACTCCGAGCAGGCCCCACCACAAACCGGATCGAGACGATGTCGTCGGTAGCAGTGCCTGCGGCGTGACGATAGCGCTACTCTTGGTACTCATGTTTTACGATAGCAGTAGCACACCAACCGGCGAAACTGGTATTTCAGATGCGTACCCGTGTGCAGGAGATCGAAATTGCACCGAGCAGACCGACAAGCGCGAATGCATAGAAGCCCCACGGCACGGCGTAGCCCGCGCCCAGGAGAACTCCGCCCAGAATCGGGCCACAGATCGCACCGACCCGACCGACACCGGCCGACCATCCGAGCGCTGTCGCGCGAATTTGAGGAGGATGATTGGCGCTGGTGAAGGCGTAGACCAACACCTGTGCACTGAACACGAAGCATCCGGCGAGGAAGACCATCACGTAGATCCCGAACGACACCTTCACGCTTAGAAGTGCCAGGAACAATGCCGCTCCGGCGAACCACACGATGGCGGCGGTACGCGGGCCGATCTTGTTCGCGACACCCCCGGCGATCAACAGTCCGACGACAGCTCCGGCATTGAGGATCAGAAGGAACGTCAACGACGCCCCGAGGTTGTAACCGGCCTCACGCATGATTGTCGGAAGCCACGTGTTCAATCCGTAGACGAGCAGCAAGCCCATGAAACTGGTGATCCAGATAGCGATGCTGTTGCGCAGGAACTTCGAAGAGAACAGTGCGCGAACGGGATTGGCAGCTTCGGCGCGCCCATCTTCAGAGGTAGGCGCGGCCTCGAGTTCAACTCCGTAACGGGCAGCGATTTCCTCGGCTTCGGCACGCTTTCCGTGAGCGAGAAGGTACGACGGAGATTCCGGCAGATACCGCAACATGAGCGGAATCAGGACGACGGCAGGAAGTGCGCCGACAACGAACATCGCTCGCCAACCGAAAGGTTCGATCACGACGAGCGCCAGCGCGGCGGTGGCAACGGCGCCGACGTGATAGCCGGTCATCAGCAAGGTCGACGCAGATCCGCCGCCTTGCTTCTTCGAGAATTCGTTGACCAGAGCCAATGCAGTCGGCAGGGCGCCACCCAGTCCCACACCGGCCAGGAAGCGCAGCAGACCGAAGATGAAGGGGTTCGGCGCAATTGCGCACAACAGAGTGAGAATCGAGAAGGCAGCAACGGCGTACAGCAGCGCGCGGCGTCGACCGATGACGTCGGTGAGAGTGCCTATGACGAGGGCGCCGATGGTCATGCCGACGAGCCCGAAGGTCGAGATCATCGTGATCGTGCCTGTGCTCAATCCCCATGCGTCGTAGTCAAGAAGCGAAGGAATCACCGCGCCGAGTACGACCAGGTCGAATCCGTCCAGGAGCACAGCGATCCAACACAACGGTGCTACCCACATTGCGGCACTCACCCGACGCGAACCGGTGGTTGAACTCGACTGCGTATGCGGTGCGGTCATCGGATCCTCGACATTCACTGCTTGTGGGCGTTCGCTACCGGTTCAGATCCAGTAGTCCAGATCGATGTTCGCATTGCGAACGCCTGTTCATAATGAGCACGTCGATTGTGTACGGAGTCACAACGCCATGTCAAACGTCGCGGTAATCTCGAGGAATGGCACTCTCCGAAAATGAGCGTGAACAGTTTCTGTCCGAGCCCCACATCGGGGCGCTGTCCGTATCGGACGGTCCCGAACGCGGCCCGTTGACCGTCCCGATCTGGTACCTGTACTCACCCGGCGGGAAACCGTGGATCCTCACGGGAAAGGATTCGCGAAAAGCGCAGCTCATCGCGTCGGCCGGTCATTTCTCGTTGATGGCCGAAAGGCTTGATCCGACAATCCGTTACGTCAGTGTCAGCGGATCCGTCGACAAGATCGTTCCGGGCACCGACGAGATGCTGGTCGAAGTCTCGCGGCGCTACCTGACTCCGGACAAGGTCGACGGATACCTCGACTTCGCACGATCTCAGTTGGGCGAGCAGGTGGCGATCTTCATGGACCCGCAGCACTGGCTGTCCGCGGATCTCGGGGCCCTCTGACAACAACCGGAACCCGAAAGGCTCGGCGCGCCGGAGTGGCGCGCCGAGCCTGACCTGCATGTGGAGGGCTCTCGATATCAGCTCTCGGTGAAGAAACGCACCCGGTTGAGGCGATGACCGCTCGCCTCGAAGCCGAACAGTGCAATGGCTGGTTCCCCGCACACGATGACGCTCGCCGTCACAGTTCGACCGGCAACCAACATCTTGCTCTTCGTCACGCCCGTCAGCAGAGCGTTGACATCAGCGTTGGACAACTGTGTGCCCGCCGGAAGCTCGACGGGTACCGGCGGCGTCCGGCCGACGGCGGCCGCATCGAGGAACCGCGACGCTGCCTTCTTGCCTTTGTCTCCAACTCCGAAGATGCCGCGTGAGAACCCGAGCGCCCCGCCGATCCCCTGGTTCGAGAGCAGCTGCGGGGTCAACTTCGCGGCCGCCTTCACCCCTGCCACACCAGCAGTAGCGAGCTGGCTCAACATCGTCGCCAATTCCCAATGCGCATAAAGTGTTCCGATCCGCAAGGAATCGGGCTCCCCCACCAAGTCGTAACGCAAGTGCATCGGAACGTCGAGAACGACTCCGGTCGACATTTCGGTAGCGAGGCTCAGATCGCGCCACACCGTCCGGCCGCACACGATGTCGCGCTCGACATGGAAAGTGATCGAATTGGGGGCGATGAACGTGTCGTAGAAGCTTTCGATCGCCGCCTGACCGTTGTGCGGACGCGAACCAACAGGGTCGTTTATCTGCCCGTCGCCGGCAAACAGGGCAACCCACGTCGAGCGGTCATGCGCGCCGACGGCTTTCGGAGATCCCTCCACGACGGTCATCAACTGCTCGCGCGTCACCGGGGCGGTCATGCGCGCATCTCGTACGCACCGTCGTACGCCTTGACCTGCTGCCACACCCGGTCGAAGCGTTCGCCGTCGACCACGGGCTTACGCACCGCGGCCAGTGCCCATTGCTGCTGCTCCGGCGTCGACGAGGGCTTTCCGTGCAGTGCGATCGCGTATCCCGAGAAGTCGCGGATCTGGAAGTCGAAGATCTGATCAACGACGTCGGCGTCGAGTCCGGTGATCTCGGCCTGCTCGAGAATCAGATGACCGTAGACGACGAGGGAGAACAGGTGCCCGACGTTGAGCATGAAATCGAGATCCTTCTGCTGCTGCGCGTCCGGCGCTGCAGCAGTGAGCAATTCGGTGAGCGCGATCGCCTGCTCGTAGAAACGAGCGACGTTCGGAATCGAAGAGTGCTTCTCGTAGACGGGCTTCCACTCGTGGAACTGAATCTTCGCAGCGCCGCGGGTAGGCCCCTGATTCCAGAAGAACTCGTCGTCGGCGGCGTCGTCGCGAGTGACGACCTCCGGGAACTCCGCCGAGTTGAACAGATAGTTCGGCAAGAACTTGAGGATCAGACCGACGTTGACGTGGACGGTGCCCTCGAGCTTGGGCAGTGTGCCGATCATCTGCGCTGCCTCGCGGAAGTACGTGGACTTCTCGTAACCCTTGGCCGCGATCACGTCGTGCAGCAACCCGACCACCTTCTCACCTTCGGAGGTGACCTTGGCCTTGGTCATGGGGTTGAACAGCAGGTAGCGACGGTCCTCGAGGCTGGCACTGCGGAAGTAGTCGACCGCCCGCGCACTGAACTGCTTCATCGCGACCAAACGTGAGTACGCGTCGACGAAGGCGGCGCGAACGTGGGCGAAGTCCGTGACCGGGTTGCCGTAGAGAATTCGATTCTGTGCGTGAGTGATTGCCTCGAAGAACGCATGCTCGGTAATCCCGATGGAGCCGGTGCAGAGGTTGAACTTTCCGACGTTGACCGTGTTGAGTGCGGCCTCGAATGCGGCGACGCCGGTGTGCAGAATGTCTTCCTCACGCACCGGGTAGTCCTCGAGGCGGAAGTTGCTGACATACATCTGCCCGCGCAGAACGTTATCCACGAGCTGATAGTTCGGATGTGCGCTGTCGGCGACGAAGAACACGTAGCCTTCGGGACCCTCGACATCCGTACGACGCCCGAACACGGACACCATTCCGGCGACGTTGCCGTTTCCGATGTAGTACTTTTCGCCGCTCGCTCGGAAGACGACATCACCGTCGGTGGGAGTGAGGAGCATGTCGGTGGAGTACACGTCGGCGCCGTGGTCGCGCTCGGACAGCCCGAACGCCATGACACCACCGTCGGCAAGTTCCTGCGCTGCACGCTTCTTCGCAGCGTCGTTGTCACTCATCCAGATCGGTCCGAGTCCGAGGATCGTGACCTGCCACGCGTACCAGTACGCCAGCCCGTAGAAACCGAAGATCTCGCTCAGAGCTGCGTTGCGGGCACCGTCCCAACGACGGTTCTCGTCACCGTCGGCGAATGCCGCCGGAGTCTGGAACGTCGCGAACAACTTCTCCTTGCCGACGAATTCGAGAAAGTCTGAGACCCACACGGCGTCGAGGTCGTCCTGAAGAAGTTGCTTCTTGCCGCGGCTCTCGAACCATTCGATGGTGGCTCGCAGCAAACGGCGGGTCTCCGGATCGAACTGAGCGGGGTCGTAAGTATGGGGGTTGAAGAGCAGTCCATCGGTGCCAGACACGTCATTACCTTTCGTCGATGACGCTAAACTACCAGCGGGTAACTTTCCGCGGTGCGATTCATGGAAGACCTGCGATTCTTCGCGAATGCCACAGGTCCATCGGATTCCACGTGCCGGCCCGAGCGCGCGTGATCGGGTAGCACGCCAACCCGAGCAACAACGCAGACATGTGGCCGATGGCGGTGAAATTGGTGGCGAAAATCAGAGGTACACCGTAGAAGAGCAGCAACCCCGCGAGATAGACGTATCGCCACGGATCGACGATTCGATATACCAGAATCCCCATGACGCCGGCCAGACCGTAACTCACACCCACGTCGAGAGTGTTGACCGCCGACTCCGCCACGTATCCGTGCCGAATACCTTCGTACAGAACACCTTCGCTGATGTACGTGGCTCCGACGTGGGCGATGACGACAACACACAGCCACCGCCACGTCCCGAGCCAACGCTCAGCCGTTGCATGAAAGATGGTGAAGAGAACCAGGTATCCCAACCAACCGCCACCTTCGAGCCAGAAGGCACTCGAGAACAGGACTCGTAGCGGGTCTTCGGCCAGGTGATGCAGATTGGTCGAGCGCTTGCCGAGAAAACGCTCCTCGACATTGTCGGGCAGATGCCGCAGGAACAGTGTGGTGAACAGCAGGGCCAGCAACCAAACGTAGGTACCGGGAGCACTGCGCACCCATCGCCATGCCGCCTTTGCTGCCCCCAGCATCCTCACCGCTTCGAGTCTGCGCTCACTCGTTCACTACTGCAACGGCAAACCCGTCCCATCCCTTCGAACCCACGGTTTGAATGGCGGTGCCGTCGAGTTTCGGCTCGGCCGCGATCATCTCCAACACCGCTCGACTCGCTTTGACGCGCTCGTCGTCGATATCCGGGTTGGACACGTGTCCCCCACGCACGACGTTGTCCACGATGATGACGGTTCCGGGATGCGAAAGGGCCAACGCCCACCGCACGTACTCGGTGTTGTTCTCCTTGTCGGCGTCGATGAAGACCAAGTCGAAAGGTCCCAACTCTTCTTTCGCGATCAACGGGAGACTGTCGAGCGCAGCGCCGACGCGGATGTCGACACGGTCAGCCAGTTCGGCACGCTCGATATTCGCCCGAGCGACATCCGCGTGGGTGGGATCGAATTCCAGCGTGATGACCTGGCCCGAGGGACCGACCGCGCGAGCGAGCCAGATCGTGCTGTATCCGCCGAGCGTTCCGATCTCGAGAACATTGCGCGCCAAGCACATTCGCGCCAGAAGGTTGAGGAGCTTGCCCTGGTTCGGCGCCACGTCGATGGGCGGGAGACCGGCCTCGGAATTGGCGACGAGTGCCGCGTCGAGAACCGGATCTTCACCTACCAACGTGGAAACGAGATAGCCGTCGACTTCTGCCCAATCCGGTTCGCGTTCCATAGGCTCGATTGTGGCAGAAAAGAAGGGCCGCCGCAGACGCCTCGGAAGGTGGCTGCGGCGGCCCTGACGCCTATTCGAATCAGCCGCGAACTGCGCTGATGATCTCCTCGATCGCCGAGTCGGCGTCGATCTCACGGCTTTCACCAGTGAAGCGATCGCGAATTTCGACCTTGCCGTCAGCCCAACCACGGCCGACGACAACGATCAGTGGAACACCGATCAGCTCGGAGTCCTTGAACTTCACGCCCGGCGATGCCTTGCGGTCGTCGAGGATCACTTCGAGACCGGCGCGGTCGAGCTGCGCGGCGAGGCCTTCGGCACCTTCCCGAGCGGTCTCGTCCTTGTTCGCGATGACGAGGTAGACGTCGGCCGGTGAGACCTCGGCCGGCCAGCGCAGGCCCTTCTCGTCATGGTGCTGTTCGGCAATGACGGCAACCAGGCGCGAGACGCCGACGCCGTACGAACCCATGGTCGGGCGGACGGGCTTGCCGTTCTCGGCGAGGACATCGACGGTGAACACGTCGGTGTACTTGCGGCCGAGCTGGAAGACGTGCCCGATCTCGATGCCGCGAGCCGAGACCAGCGCACCGGCTCCGTCGGGCGAGGCGTCGCCGTCGCGAACTTCGGCAGCTTCGATGGTTCCGTCCGGCGTGAAGTCACGCCCTGCGACGAGGCCGACCACGTGCTTGCCGTCTTCGTCGGCGCCGGTGATCCAGCTGGTGCCGTCGACGACGCGCGGATCGACGAGGTAGCGAACACCGTTGGCCTGCAGCGCCTTCGGGCCGATGTAGCCCTTGGCCAGGAACGGGTTGTTCTTGAAGTCCGTCTCGGTGATCATCACGAACTCGGCCGGCTCCAGTGAAGCCTCCAGTCGCTTTTCGTCGACCTCACGGTCGCCGGGGATGCCGATACCGAGCAGTTCCCACTCGCCGCCGGGCAGACGGGTCTTGACCATGATGTTCTTGAGGGTGTCGGCCGCGGTGACCGTACGGCCGAGGTCGGCGCCGTTCGCCCAGTCCACCAGGGTGTCGATGGTGGGGGTGTTCGCGGTGTCGTACACCTTCGCTTCGGGCAGCCCGTCGAACGGAATCGAGGCGGGAACAACCGTCTTGACGGCCTCGACGTTGGCGGCGTAACCGGATTCGAGGCAGCGGACGTAGGTGTCTTCGCCGATCTCGCTCTCGGCGAGGAACTCCTCGGACGCGCTGCCGCCCATGGCACCGGAGGTGGCCGAGACGATGACGTACTTGACGCCCAGACGCGTGAAGATCTTCTCGTAGGCGCCGCGGTGCGCCTGGTATGACTCCGTCAGGCCTTCGTCGGTCAGGTCGAAGGAGTAGGAATCCTTCATGAGGAACTCGCGACCGCGCAGAATGCCCGCACGCGGACGCTCTTCGTCGCGGTACTTGGTCTGCACCTGGTACAGGGTGACCGGGAAATCCTTGTAGGAGTTGTACTCACCCTTGACCGTCAGAGCAAAGAGCTCCTCGTGGGTCGGGCCGAGCATGTAGTCGTTGCCCTTGCGGTCCTTGAGGCGGAACAGGTTGGGGCCGTACTCGGTCCAGCGGTTCGACGCTTCGTAAGGATCGCGCGGGAGCAGCGCAGGCAGCAGGATTTCCTGTCCGCCAATGGCATTCATTTCTTCACGGACAACACGCTCTACCTCGCGCAGCACCCGCAATCCCAGCGGCAACCACGAGTAGACGCCTGGAGCGATACGACGCACGTAGCCGGCACGAACCAGCAGTTTGTGGCTGGCAACTTCGGCGTCCGAGGGATCGTCACGCAGGGTACGCAGGAACAGGTGGGACAGACGGGTAATCACGAGGTGTAAGGATAGTCGCCGCAGTCGGCCGAGCGGGCCTCGGTACGGTTACAGCGTGCTTGTACTGCTGCCTCCCTCAGAAACCAAGTCCGACGGCGGCAAGGATGCGCCCCTCGATCTGGCCGAACTGTCGATGCCCCAGTTGACCGAAACGCGCGAATTGCTGGTTCAGACGCTGGTCGATCTGGCCGCCGACGTCGAGGCGTCGTGCGAAGCGCTCGGCCTTGGTCCGACGCAAGCGGACGAAGTGGAGCGCAACGCCAAGCTGTGGGTGTCCGCGACGCGGCCCGCGCTGCAGCGCTACACCGGGGTGCTCTTCGACGCACTCGACGCCAAGTCGTTCACCCGCGCCCAGAAGGCCAAGGCTCTCGATCGGATCGCAATCGGTTCCGCCCTGTTCGGTGCGGTCCGCGCCGGTGATCTGATCCCCGCGTACCGCCTCTCCGGTGGGTCCAAACTGCCCGGGATGGGTACGCTCCGCTCACTGTGGAAGCCGGAACTGCCGAAGGCGTTGGCCGCCGAAGCCGACGGACTTGTGATCGATCTGCGATCGGGTACCTACCAAGACCTGGGACCGGTTCCGGACGCGCTGATCGCGACCGTGCTCACCGAAAAGCCGGACGGCACCCGCACGGTAGTCAGTCATTTCAACAAGCACCACAAGGGTCTGCTCGCCCGTGCGCTTGTGGTCTCGCGTGCCGAACCCACGGACATCAAAGGTGTTGCGCGGGTGGCGTCGAAAGCGGGACTGCGAGTGGAGATCGCGTCGGAGCGTGAATTGATCATCCTGACGGATTGATGGATTCGTCTGTCTGTCAAGTGCCGCAGAAGGTTTGGAACGTCTCGCTGAAGGACTGCGGGGCCGCCTCGGTGTAGGCAGCCCACTCGTCGCGCCGGTCGAACGGGTGCGTGACCACTTCCAGCAGCTTCTCGAATGGAACGAGGTCGCCGTCGTTCGCGGCGCGCAGGGCAGCATCGAGCTGATGATTGCGCGGAATGTACAGCGGGTTGACGCGATCCATCGCGCGAGCGGTCTCCACAGCCCCATGTCCCTGTTCCGCCAGGGCGCCGCGCCACCGCTGCAACCACGGCGCGATGTGCTCCCGTGGCACGAGTTGGTCGAGGGGCGCCGAATTTCCGCGCAATTCGTCGGCGAGAACGCGGAAACTGCCCGTCCAATCAGCACCGTGTTCCGCCAACAACGTCAGCAGATCGTCGACAAGCGTCCGATCGACAATCGGCAGGGCCAAACCGAGCTTTGCCGCCATACCGGCCGCGTAGTGGTCCTCATAGCGCTCGTCGAAGGTGTCGAGAACTGCTGACACCGCGGAAATCGCATCATCGGGTGTGGAATCGATCAGCGGCAACAGTGTTTCCGCGAGGCGCGCCAGATTCCACTTCAAGACACCGGGCTGATTGCCGAACGCATAGCGGCCGCCGTGGTCGATCGAGCTGAACACCGCCGCCGGATCGAAGGCGTCGAGGAAGGCGCACGGACCGTAATCGATGGTCTCCCCCGAAATTGTCGTGTTGTCGGTGTTCATGACCCCGTGTACGAAACCGACGAGCATCCACCTCGCCACCAGTGACGCCTGCGCCTCGACCACCGCCTCGAAGAACCTCAGGTAGCGATTGTTCGCCCCCGTTGCGGGCAGTTCGGTCAACTCCGGGTCGTGGCGGGCGATCGCGTAGTCGGCGAGCGGCTGCAAGACCTCGCCCTGCCGGGCCGCGAACTCGAAGGTCCCCACTCGAAGATGGCTCGACGCAACCCGTGCAAGCACAGCTCCGGGTTCGGCGCCGCTGCGGCGAACGTGCCGACCCGTCGCCACCACCGACAGCGCGCGCGTAGTGGGGATACCGAGGGCATACATCGCCTCACTGACCAGATATTCGCGCAGCATCGGCCCGACGACCGCATACCCGTCTCCGCCCCGAGAGAACGGCGTGGGCCCGGAGCCCTTCAGATGCAGGTCCACTCGCTGACCGTCGCTGCTCACGAGCTCACCGAGTAACAACGCCCGACCGTCCCCGAGAATTGGTGCGTATCCACCGAACTGATGACCCGCGTACGCCATCGCCACCGGTGTGGCCCCGACCGGCACCGTCGCCCCGGACAAGACGCCAACCCCGTCCACACTTCGCAGCGCTGTCACGTCCAATCTCAACGACGCAGCCAGCCGCTCGTTCACAACGAGCAATTGCGGGTCAGGCGCGGCAGCACCATGCCACGGCACGGTCAGAGCGCCCAGTTCGTCAGCGAAGGTGCTCTCCAGGCCGGCCACGATGGTGACCGGGTCTGCTGTGGATTCCTCGATTGCAGCCATCACACGAGAGTAGTCACCGTGAGACGACCTATCGATCAGCCCTGATCGATGTACGACTCCAGTTGATCGCGTTCACTCTTGAGCTCGTCGATGCGACTCTTCACCACGTCCCCGATACTCACGATGCCGAGCAGGCTGCCGTCCTCGATCACCGGCAGGTGGCGGATTCGACGCTCGGTCATGATCGCGGCAATGCTGTCCACGGCGTCTGCCGGAATGCACGTGTACATCAGGGCCGTCATGACCTCGGAGACCGGTGTGCCGAGAAGATCAGGTCCGCGCTCGTGCAGGCGTCGAACGACGTCTCGTTCGGAAATGATCCCGACAACCGCACCATCGTCGATCACCACCATGGCGCCGATGTTGTGACGAGCGAGGTCGCACAGCAACCCGTTCACCGTCGTGTGGGCGTCAATGGTGACGATGCTGTTGCCCTTGTTTCGCAATATGTCCGCGATCCGCATCACGGCACCCCGATTCGTCGAGACTCTCGGCACGTCCTGCAACGATCGTATCGGCTAGCGAAGCGGATAAACAGGACTGATCAGGCGATTCCCTGAGCTGCCTTCTCCGCCGCCTGCGCCTGGGCAACCTGAGCGGGAGTGAACTTGATGAACAGTGCGGAGATCGCTGCCAAGGCCGCGAAGATCGCGCAACCGAAGAGGGCGAAGACGTAGCCTTCGCTCAGCGCCGACAACTGCGAGGGAGTCATGTCTGCAGCGACTCCGCTCACACCTCCGAGCGAGAGGGTTCGTGACGTCGCCATCGCACCCACGATCGCAAGTCCGACGGGACCGAACAGAACTTGCGCAACCTGTGCGATTGCGGTCAACGGACCGATGTCCTGTGGGCCAACACCCGCGATAGCGCACAGCGGCAGGGGAACGACGGCCAAACCCACACCGAAGCCGATTCCCACGACGAGAACAAAGAGATTGCCCATGTATGTGGTCGTCTCGTCCAACGTCGACCCGTACAGAAGTCCCACGAACGTCAGCAGCGAACCCGTCACGATCAGCCATCGTGCCTGTACGCGAACAGCAAGTTTGGACGCGACGAATGCTGCCGCACCCAGCCCGAACGCGAAAGGCACAAAAGCCAGACCCGCGTGCAACGGGCTGTACCCGAGGATGTCCTGGACGAAGAGCGCCACGAACGGCGCCAGCGAAAACATGACGGCACCGATCAAGGCGAGTGAAATGAACGTGAAGACGCGGTTCTTGTTCTTGAAGAGGCTGAACGGCAACAGTGGATTCTCGGCGCGCCGTTCGACCAGGAGGAAGACGACGAACAGTGCGACTCCCCCGATGAGAGCACCCAAAACCGCAGGACTGGTCCAACCCATCTCGGGGCCTTCGGTGAACCCGAAAACGATTCCGGTGCAGCCCACAGTCGCAAGAATTGCCCCTGGCACATCCAGCTTGAGTCGCTCAGCTCCGGTCTCGACCAAGGCCTTGAATGCAAACCCGATGATCATCAGTCCGATGGGGACGTTGATCAGGAAGATCCACCGCCATGAAACCTCGGTGAGTGCACCGCCGATGATCAGCCCTGTCACCGAACCGATTCCGGTCATGGCAGCAAAGATCGCGATGGCCTGATTCCTTACGGGGCCGGGCGCGAAAGTCGTCGCCACGAGTGCCAACGCAGTGGGTGAGGCGATCGCTGCGCCGACGCCCTGGACCGATCTGGCCGCCACCAACATCGCTTCGTTGGTAGCCAAACCACATGCCAGCGAAGCGAGCGTGAACAAGATGACTCCGCTGAGGAACACCTTCTTGCGCCCGAAGGTGTCACCCAGCCGGCCGCCCAGCAGCATCAGTCCGCCGAAGGTCAGTGCGTATGAAGTGATGACCCAGTTCCGACCGGAGTCGCTGAGATCGAGGTCCTCCTGGATCCGAGCCAAGGCCAACGACGCCACCGTGCCGTCGAGCACCATCATCAACTGCATACCGCTCAAGACGATGATCGCCAGTCCGAATGCCCGTGTTGCCACGGGGTACTTCGTCATGGTGTTTTCGGACCCAGCAGCGTTTTCGGATCTCAGGGAATCAGACACAAGACTTCACGTTACCCAGCGTCGACAGAAAAGCCCGCGACCGGCCCGATCACGATGATCGCCGGAGGCTTGATCTCCTCGTCCTTGACGCGCTGAGCAACGGTCGCGAGATCGGCACGGACCTCACGCTGAGTACGAAGTGTGCCCTCTTGGATGACGATGACCGGAGTGGTTGCCGGGCGTCCACCGTCGACGAGCGCCTTGGCGAACTGATCGATGCGCTCGACCGCCATGAGCAGCACGATCGTGCCGCGCAGCTTGGCCAGCGCCGACCAGTCGACCAGCGAATCCGGATGATCCGGAGCCACGTGCCCACTCACGACGACGAACTCGTGGGTGACGCCGCGGTGGGTGACCGGGATGCCTGCGGCCGACGGGACCGAGATCGCGCTCGTGATTCCGGGCACTACGGTCACCGGAACGCCGGCGGCGGCGCACGCTTCGAGTTCTTCGTATCCCCGCCCGAAGACGTACGGGTCCCCACCCTTGAGTCGGACGACGAACTTCCCGGCCTTGGCGTTGTCGATCAGTGCGGCGTTGATGGCCTCCTGAGCCATGGCGCGGCCGTACGGAATCTTCGCGGCGTCGATGACCTCGACGTCCGGACCCAGTTCGGCGAGCAACTCGGGTGGAGCCAATCGGTCGGCGACGACGACGTCGGCACGAGCGAGCAACCGGCGTCCGCGCACGGTGATCAGATCGGGGTCACCGGGGCCACCACCGACGAGGGCTACGCCCGCAGCGGCAGGCTCGGCCGTATCGGCGAGTACGCCCGACTGAAGACCTTCGACGACGGCGGTGCGGACCGCTGCCGAACGACGGTGATCGCCGCCGGCCAGAATTCCGATGCTCATACCGTCGTACTCGGCGCTGGCGGGAGTTACCGCGGTGCCGTGCTTCGCGTTGTCGGCGCGCACGCAGAATATGTGGCGACGCTCCGCTTCGGCGACGATCGCCGCATTGGTTTCCGGTTCGTCGGTCGACGCGATGGCGTACCACGCACCTTCGAGGTCACCATCGGCGTACGGACGCTCTTCGACCGTGATCTGCCCGGCCGTGGCCATGCCTTCGACCGCTGGAGTGAACGCGCGGCTGATGACGTGAACACGGGCACCGGATGCGACAAGCAGTCCGAGACGGCGCTGAGCCACCGTGCCACCGCCGAACACGACCACGCGTCGATCGGTCAGGTTGAGGCCGACCAGGTAGTTGGTCTCGTCTGCGGTGGACTCGCTCACTCGCACTCCGTTTCGTCGTCAGAATTGTTCAAGCTGGAGGGAACTTTACGGGCCGCGGCTACGGTCACTCCATCCCTGGCAGTCTTGGCCAGCACGAGCCGGCCGCCCCCGGACGCGAGGATCGCGGCCGCTTCCGCAACGCTCGGCGTCCCGATCGCGTTCTCGACGCGAGATGACGGCGACGGAACCTGAACGCGCGCAAGCACGCCCGGTGCAAAACTTACAATCGGGACGTTCAGTTCATCGGCCGCTGCCAGCAGAGCCGGGGACTCGGCTTTTGCCGTCGCAGTGGCGAGTACCACGATCTTCCAACGCCCTCGCAGTACGGCGTTCACCGCAGTGACGATGTCCTTCGCGGTGGCACTCGTCGTGAATCCAATGCCAAGACAGAGGTCATCCTCGGGCGGCATCGACGAACTTCGCGATCGATTCGGGCTGCCCCACCGGATGAGTATGCAGATACGACGCGTGGACACCGCCGCGAATGAATCCCTCGCGGACGCTACCGCCGTCCCACGGCCGCCAACCCCATGCACTTGCACACCCGTCGGCGTCGGCCGAGACCAGCGAGGTTCGGTGGAACTCGTGCCCGGTGACGCGGGCGCCGGCGTCGAAGAGGCTCGATCCGCTGATCGCGACCGCTTCCCGGTACCCGAGGGTCAGGCGTTTCCCGAACGTCGCATCCACCCCGACAACACCGGCCATGCTGTGACCGTCCAGGCTGCGAGCAAGGTAGAGCAGACCGGCACACTCCGCATGGATCGGCGCACCGCCGTCCGCCAGGTCACGAACCTGCTGCAGCAGAACGGTATTGGCCGCAAGATCTACCGCGTGCTCTTCCGGGAAACCGCCGGGAAGGACCAGAGCGGCAGTTCGTGCGGGAAGCTCGTCGTGCATCGGATCGAACACCTGGACGTCGGCGCCGGCAGCGGACAGCAGTTCTCGGTGCTCGGCGTAGCCGAAGGTGAAGGCGGGTCCACCAGCCATGGCGACCACAGGCCGAGAGTCGCCGTGTTCGCCGACTTCGGCAACCGGATCCCACGCACCTGAACTCACGTTCGATGCGGCCAGCTCGCGAACAGCGCCGAGATCGACGTGCGAGGCAATCAGGTCGGACATCGCGTCCACCGCGGCCACGGCGGCCGCGCCGTGCTCTGCCGCCGGAATCAACCCGAGATGACGGGAGGGAACTTCGAGTTCCGTCAACCGCGGTACAACTCCGAGCACTGCGACGCCGACCTTGTCGCACGCGTGCCGCAACACCTGTTCGTGGCGAGCACTGCCCACACGATTGAGGATGACGCCGCCGATCCGCACACCCGCGTCGTACGTCGCGAAGCCGTGCAGTACGGCGGCCAGACTCTGACTGTGTCCACGGGCGTCGATCACGAGAACCACCGGCGCACCGAGGATCGACGCGACCTGCGCCGTCGATCCTTCGGCCGACGGCTGCGAGTTGGCCTCGTCGATCTTGCCGTCGAACAAGCCCATGACACCTTCGACCACTGCGATGTCGCAGCCGCCTGTTCCGTGCCGGTAGAGCGGGCCGATGCGATCCGGGCCCACCAGGACAGTGTCGAGGTTGCGTCCAGGTCGACCCGCTGCGAGCCCGTGATAACCCGGATCGATGTAGTCCGGCCCCACTTTGAAAGGCGCGACGCTGCTGCCGGACCGCCGGAGCGCACCGATCAATCCCGTTGCCACCGTGGTTTTTCCGCTACCCGAGGCAGGGGCGGCAATCACCACGGCCGGCGTGGAAACACTCACCATTCGATGCCCCGTTGGCCCTTTCGGCCGGCATCCATGGGGTGCTTGATCTTGGTCATCTCGGTTACGAGGTCGGCGGCGTCGATCAACGCCTGCGGGGCGTCGCGTCCCGTGATGACAACGTGCTGGTTGCCCGGACGATCGCGCAGTGTCTGCACGACCTCGTCGACGTCGACCCAGCCCCACTTGAGCGGATAGGTGAACTCGTCGAGGACATAGAATCGATGTTCCTCGCCTGCAAGCCTTCTCGCGATCTCCTGCCAACCCTCAGCGGCGGCAGCGGCATGGTCTTCTTCGCTACCGGCCTTGCGTGTCCATGACCAGCCTTCGCCCATCTTGTGCCACTGCACCGGCCCACCGACGCCGGTTTCGTCGTGCAAGTCTCCGAGGGCGCGGAATGCGGCTTCCTCACCGACCTTCCACTTGGCACTCTTCACGAATTGGAAGACGCCGATGTCGAACCCCTGGTTCCAGGCGCGCAGCGCCATGCCGAAAGCGGCAGTGGACTTACCCTTTCCAGGGCCGGTGTGCACGGCGAGCACCGGTGCGTTACGACGCTGACGCGTGGTCAGACCGTCGTCGGGAACTGTCTCGGGAACACCCTTGGGCATCGTGAACTCCTGAGCTCGGATTTAGGCTGCGGCGCGGACGACACCCGCGACCTGCTGCGCTGACAATTCGGCAAGGCGGACGTATCCGCCACGAAGTTCTCGGGCCAACTCGGCCGCCAAGCCCAGACGAACGAGGCCGGTCTCGCAGTCGACGACGATGGACGCGACTGACGCGTCGGCAAGAAGATGCGCGGCGACGCGGGCGCGATGCAGCGCATCCTTGCCGCCGGTAGCCCGGCCGTCGGTGAGCGTGACGACGAGAGCGCGGCGCTGCGGGTCACGAAGGCGCTCACGCAGAACCACCTCGCGGGCACGCAGGAATCCTTCTGCAAGTGGGGATTTGCCGCCGGTACGCATGGACTGCAGACGGCGAACGGCGATGTCCACCGAAGACGTCGGCGGCAGGACGAGCTCCGCGTCGCGGCCGCGAACAGTGATGACGGCGACCTTGTCGCGGCGCTGGTAGGCGTCGCGGAGCAGCGAGACAACCGCACCTGTGACCGCGGAGAGCCGATCGCGAGCTGCCATCGACCCCGAGGCGTCGACAACAAAGACGATCAGATTGCCTTCTCGCCCTTCACGAATCGCGCCGCGAAGGTCATCAGGTGCCAGTCGCAACCGCCCCGCAGTACGACCGCGCGCAACTTGGGACTCGGCTGCGGCGAAGACCGTACTCGTCAAATGCAACCCGTGACCCCGCTCCCGGGTGGATCGCACGACCCGTCCGCGGGACGACATGGATCGCGAGCGGCGTCCCGGAGCACCTTCGCCGACGCCAGGAACCTCGAGGAGCTTGGCCTTGAACTCGCCGGCGGGCGGAGCCGAGGGTCGCTCAGTAGCGCGCACTCCCCCACCTGGCCCGTCAGGGTCTTCAGGGCCGTCATCATCTGGGCCCTCATCGCCTGGTCCCCCATCTTCGGGGCCGCGACCGTCGGGATTCTCGGGAGGTTCGGGCTCGCCGTCGCGCGCGTCGTCCTCGACCTGCGACCGGGCATCCTGATCAGCCTGCTCGAGTGCATCGTCCAACTGCTGCTGATCCAAGCCGGGCTCGTCGAACGGGTCACGGCGGCGGCGATGCGGCAGCGTCAGTTCCGCTGCTACTCGCACGTCCTCCGCAGTGACCTCGCTGTCGCCTCGCCACGCGGCATGGGCGGTCGCGGTGCGCGCGAGCACCAAGTCGGCGCGCATTCCGTCGACGTCGAACGACGCACACAGTGAGGCGATCCGTCGCAGCTCCCGATTGCTCAACTCGACGGAGTCCAGTTTGTTACGCGCCGTATGGATTTCGGCTGCCAACTCTTGATCGGCTGATTCGTACCGAGCGACAAATGCCTCGGGGTCACGCTCGTAGTCGAGGCGGCGACGCACCACTTCCATGCGAACGTCGACGTCGCGGGAAGCTGCGACATCGACCGCCAGACCGAAACGGTCCAACAACTGCGGACGCAGTTCTCCCTCTTCGGGATTCATCGTGCCGACGAGTACGAACTTGGCCGGATGCGAATGGGAGATGCCGTCACGCTCGATGTGAACCCGTCCCATTGCTGCGGCGTCGAGAAGCACGTCGACCAGGTGGTCGTGAAGCAGATTCACCTCGTCGACGTACAGAACGCCCTGGTGAGCGGCCGCGAGAAGTCCAGGTTGGAAAGCGCGTTCCCCGTCACGGAGAACCTTCTCGAGATCGATGGACCCGATCACCCGGTCTTCGGTGGCGCCGACGGGCAGTTCCACCAAGCGGGCCGGTCGCGTCGTTCCGGCGTCGTCGACCGCCGGCAGCAGCGCAGTCAGCGCGCGCACGACCGTCGACTTGGCAGTTCCCTTCTCACCGCGAACCAGGACTCCACCGATCCCCGGATGCACAGCACACAGGATCAGCGCCAATCGCAATTGATCCTGGCCGACCACAGCACTGAACGGGAAGCCCGCTACTGGTCGATCTTCTTCACTTCGCACGTCGATATCCCTCCACCTCTCGGTTTCCTCGCCGAGAATTTGGCTGCACTCGAATGTCGCGGCAACCTGGCTGAGATCTCCCGGACGATCGGTAGAGGAGAGATCTTTCACAGTGGCGGGACCGCGCCTGAATCGAACAGGACTTCCCCGCGAGCATTCGGTATCGAAAAAACCCTAGTCGGCTCACTTTCCCATGAGCCGACCAGGGTCAAATCTCGAACAAACTAGCTGACAGCCACGAAGGGCTCTCCCCCACCACGACGCATCGGGGTGTGCGGGATGCCGTCTTCGATGAACTCTTCGCCGTCGGCCTTGAATCCGTGCTTGGCGTACATCTCGACCAGGTAGGTCTGCGCATTGATCCGGCACGGCGCTTCGCCGACCTCGGCCAGTGCGGCCTGCAGGAGGCGGGTCGTGTGGCCCTGACCGCGCGCCTGACGCGACGTGCAGAGACGTCCGATTCGGAAGCTCTTGTTGCCGTCGTCGTGCTCTTCGAGCAGACGGAGTGTGCACACCACCTGGCCGTCCTGCTCGAGCCAGAAGTGACGCGTCTCCGTCAGCAAGTCCCGCCCGTCCAACTCGGGATACGGGCAGGCCTGCTCGACGACAAAGACCTCCACTCGAAGCTTCAACAACTCGTAGAACGTCTTGTTGTCGAGATCGAGTGCCCATGAACGCTTCAAAGCTGCTGTTGCCGTCATGGGTTGGACTATCACACAGTCGCGGCGGTATCCGCGACCGGAGCCGATCCGGAAGCTCCGGCGGAATCGAGTTCGAGGACCTTCGAAGACCAATCCCACACCTGGTTGAACAGGCCCTCGTTGTCGGTGAGCTTGACGCCGATGGACGGAACCATCTCGCGAAGCTTGCCCTTCCAGCCCTGGAACTCGGTCGGGAAGCAGCGCTCGAGTACGTCCAGCATCGCCGGGACGGCCGTGGAAGCACCGGGCGAAGCACCGAGCAGACCGGCGATGGAACCGTCCTCAGCGGCGACCACAGCGGTACCGAATTCGAGGACGCCGCCCTTACCCTTGGCCCGGCGGATCACCTGGACACGCTGACCTGCGGTGATCAGTTCCCAGTCCTGCGCCTGCGCCTTGGGCGCGAATTCACGCAGATCCCAGATGCGACCGGCCTCGTTCTTGGCGAGTTCGCTGACCAGGTACTTGACCAGGCCGAGCTCGCTGACGCCGACGCCGAGCATCGAGAGGATGTTGTTGGGCTTGACCGAGCCGGGCAAGTCCGTGACGCGACCCTGCTTGAGGAACTTCGGCGACCAACCTGCGTAGGGACCGAACAGCAGACCCGGCTTGTTGCCGATGACACGGGTGTCGAGGTGCGGCACCGACATGGGCGGGGCGCCGACGGCGGCCTTGCCGTAAACCTTGGCGCTGTGCTGGTCGATGAGTTCGGGGTTGGTGCATCGCAAGAAAGCACCGCTGACCGGGAAGCCGCCGAAGCCCTTGGCTTCCTTGATGCCCGACTTCTGCAGCAGGTGCAGGGCGCCACCACCAGCTCCGACGAACACGAAGCGCGAGCGAACGGTGCGCTTTTCACCGGTACGACGGTTGGTGACCTTGACGGTCCACGACTTGTCCGAGTTCTGGGTCAGGTTGGTGACCTCGTGACCGAAGTACATCTTGCCGCCGGTCTTACCAATGTAGCCGATGAGCTGCTTGGTGAGCGCTCCGAAATCGACGTCGGTGCCGTCCTGGCTCCAGTTCAGTGCGAAGGGCTCGGAGAAGTCGCGTCCCTTGGCCATGAGCGGCAAACGCTTGCTGAACTCGGCCGGATCGTCGATGTACTCCATACCGCGGAAGAGCGTGTGGCCGGCAAGTGCGTCGTAGCGAGCACGCAGGTACTTGGCGTTGGCCTCACCGTGAACGAAGCTCACGTGAGCGATGGGGTTGATGAATTCCTTGGGCTGAGTCAGGACGCCCTGCTCGACCGCGTGCGCCCAGAACTGGCGAGACACCTGGAACTGCTCGTTGACGTTGACGGCCTTCTTGATGTCGACCGTGCCGTCCGAGTTCTCCGGAGTGTAATTGAGCTCACACAGGGCGGAGTGACCGGTTCCCGCGTTGTTCCAGGGGTCGCTGCTCTCGGCTGCGACGGCATCGAGCCGCTCGAAGGTCGAGATCGACCAATCGGGCTGCAGCTGGCGCAGCAATGCGCCCAGCGTGGCACTCATGATGCCTGCGCCCACGAGCACTACATCCGTCTTCGTCTCTACCGCGTTCTGATTCGACACTGGAGAATCGACTTCCTTGTCATTAGCCGTGCGCGCATCCGCCTGCTGTGTTACGCCGAACAGGTTACCCGTGCGTACACGCGCGGTTCACCACCCCCAATTGTGCTCTACAACGCGCACTCGAAACGACGATTAGATTGTGATTTGTGACTACTTGGGTTCCAGACGTCCTCGGTGACGGATATCAGCAGCTGACGATCCCGCTCGGAACGGATCCGGACGGCGAAGGCGAGGTGGACGCGACACTGGTCCGCTACCAACCGCAGAAGGAGGCGGTGAAGACACGCCGTGCCGTTTTGTACGTGCACGGTTTCACCGATTACTTCTTCCAGAAGCACCTTGCCGAGCACTTCGCCGAGCAGGGCTACGCCTTCTTTGCACTCGACCTGCGTAAGTGCGGCCGGTCCCTCAAGCCGGGACACACAGCGCACTACGTCTCCGACCTCGCGCTCTACGACGCCGAACTGAACGAGGCGCTGCGCATCGTCGGCAACGAGACCGACGGCAGCGAGGTGCTGCTGATGGCGCACTCCACCGGTGGTCTGATCGTTCCGCTGTGGCTGAACCGCTTGCAGCGCAAGCCCGGTGGCAGCGCCGGAGCCGGAATCTGCGGTCTAGTCCTCAACAGCCCGTGGTTCGACCTTCAGGGACCTTCGGTGGTTCGCAACGTCGGTACCACCGCTATCGACGCCCTCGGTCGGGTCTCGGCAAAGACCGTGATCCCCGGTACCGGGCTACCGACTTACGGTTCCAGTCTTCACGTTTCGGCCAACGGAGTCTGGGATTACAACCTCGACTGGAAGCCGCTGGCCGGCTGCCCCGTCACCTTCGGCTGGATGCGGGCCGTCCGAGCGGGTCACGCAAAACTGCACCGCGGCCTCGACATCGGGGTGCCTGCACTGATTCTGCGCTCGAAGAAGTCGCAGTTCGCCAAGGCGTACAACCCGAGCGTCGACCTGGCGGATTCTGTGCTCGACGTCAAGCAGATCGCACGTTGGGCCGGTTGCCTCGGCGATCGCACCAGCATCGTCCCGATCGACGGCGCCCGTCACGACGTGTTCCTGTCCACCGAGAAGCCCTTGGCCACAGCCTTTTCCGAACTCGACCTGTGGCTGGAGTGGCTCGACGGCCACCTCACGCAGGCGGTAGAAAGTTCGGCAAGCACCGCAAGCAACACACAGGAGATCGCGCAGTGACGCACTACGACCTTGCAATCATCGGCAGCGGATCCGGAAACTCGCTGCCCGACGAGCGGTTCGACGGCAAGAAGATCGCAATCCTCGAAGAGGGCACGTTCGGCGGCACGTGCCTCAATGTCGGATGCATCCCGACCAAGATGTTCGTCTACGCCGCCGAGGTGGCACGCACCATCACCACTGCCGAGAAGTACGGCGTCGACGCCACGCTCGACGGCGTCCGTTGGTCCGACATCGTCAAGCGCGTCTTCGGCCGCATCGATCCCATTTCTGCAGGTGGCGAGCGGTATCGCAGCGAAGACAGCCCCAACACCACCGTTTACCGCGGCCACGCGACGTTCACCGGCGAGAAGACGATCGACACCGGAACCGGCGAGACGATCACCGCCGATCAGGTGGTCATCGCGGCCGGGTCACGCCCGATCATCCCGGAAGAGATCGCGTCGAGTGGGGTGAAGTACTACACCAACGAAGACATCATGCGACTGCCTGAACTTCCCGAGCACCTGGTCATCGTCGGCTCCGGATTCATCGCCACCGAATTCGCACACGTGTTCTCCGCGTTGGGTTCTCGCGTGTCGATCATCGGTCGCAGCCAGCGACTGCTGCGGCACCTCGACGACGAGATCTCCGAGCGTTTCACCGAGTTGGCCGAACAGAAGTGGGACGTCCATCTGGGCTCCCCCCTCACGTCGGTACGCGGCGACGGCGACAACATCGCCGTCGAACTGGCAAACGGCACAGTTGTTTCCGGTGACGTTCTCCTCGTCGCGGTGGGTCGTGCGCCGAACGGTGACCTACTCGGTCTCGACAAGGCCGGCGTCGACCTCGACGACAAGGGCTCGATCGTGGTCGACGAATACCAACGCACCACCGCAGAGGGCGTCTTCGCGCTCGGTGACGTCTCGTCGCCGTACCAGCTCAAGCACGTCGCCAATCACGAAGCGCGAGTCGTTCAGCACAACCTCCTTCAGGATGCATGGAAGGACACGTCCGGACTTCGCAGCACCGACCACCGCTTCGTACCCGCCGCAGTGTTCACCGACCCGCAGATCGCCGATGTCGGCATGACGGAGAAGCAGGCCCGCGACGCCGGACTCGACATCAGCGTCAAGGTGCAGGCATACGGAGACGTCGCGTACGGGTGGGCGATGGAGGATCAGGAGGGTGTCTGCAAGGTGATCGCCGAGCGCGGCACCGGACGCATTCTCGGTGCCCACGTCATGGGTACGCAGGCTCCGACGGTGATCCAGCCGCTCATCCAGGCGATGAGCTTCGGTTTGTCAGCTCAGGACATGGCGCGCGGCCAGTACTGGATCCACCCGGCCCTGGCCGAAGTAGTCGAGAACGCGCTGCTCGGCCTCGACATCTGAGCCCCCGCACCCCGTACGACATACAAAAGGCGGGCACTCCGCGCAATGGGAGTGCCCGCCTTTTCGCATGTCAGAGTTTCACCAGGGGCTGGTACGCAGCACGATCTCGGTTGCGAGTTCGGCCGGTGCCGATTTCACGACGTCGTCGACACCCGGAAGTTCCGTCACGCGGAAATCGGAGTACACGAAACGACCGCTGGCGTCGGCAATGGCCCGACCCCCACTGCCCACGACGACCGTAGTCGGAACCTCGACCGGTGGAACGCCGGCAATATCGCTCGCCGACGGATGTCCGCGGTCCACCGCGATCAGACTCGCGAAGCGGCCGAACTGCCGTGCCGCCAACAGCCAGGCGAGATCAGCTCCCTCCCGGTGACCGACCAGGTTCACCCAGGCGATGTTCAACTCGTCCAGAAGTACCACTGCCGATGTCTCGTCGAGATTCTCGATCGATTCCACCGCGACGGTCCGCAGATCCGAATGATGCAGTCGCTCACACACATCGTCGTACAAGTCGACGGGGTCGCCCTTGCCGGGGAGCAGGAGTACCGCATGCTTGCTGACCGGCCCGTCGATCCGAACGGTGCACGAACCACTGCCCACCGCTACTCGAGTCAATTCCATGTCTGGAAACGGTACGCGATCCACACTGTGGAGGACCCTGGAGTCGACAGAAGTATGACCACTCATACATTCTCACCACCGCCTGCGAGTCCGATTTGTTCGCTCTGCACCACCTCCCCACTGAGCGAAAGTGGCTTTCGGCGCATCTGAGGCGACGGACGTACCGTTCGCTCGAAGTGGGGGTGGTCCGAACAGTCCGAACTCGAGTGAGGGCGCGGGGCTAGGTGCCGGACGGCTTCGGGAGCCGCGTCATTCCGTAGACGTGATCAGCGCGCACCGTGAGGATCTGTCGACGCTCCGCCACCATCGCTTCGCGGTACTCCTCCCAGTCGGGATGCTCCTGACCGCTGATGTCCCGGTAGAGCTCGACCAAGGCGTCCGACACTTCGTCGTGAGGATCGGCCGCCGCGGGTGTCACCACGGCAAGTCCTTCGATCACGGCATAGCTCCAGAAGTCGGGCGCGCTGACGTGGAGGGAAACCCGCGGATCACGCAGGGCATTACGGCTCTTGGCACGATCTGCGGTGATGGACACCGAAGCCGTCTTCGACTCGACGTCCCACCGGTAAATGATGTTGGACAACTGTGGGCGGCCGTCGCGTTTGACGGTCGCCAGCACTCCTTGCTTTCCCTCGGCCACAAGTGCGAACAACGCGTCGTCAGTGCCTGTGTCATTGCTCATAACTGCACCAACGACGCCGTGCGGCCGGTTTGTTCCGGAGGCAGTCCAGTTCGAAGATTGCGGACCGCAATCGCGCGACTGCTCTTCCCCCGATCGACGGCGGCGGACAAAGATGGTCGGCATGGCAAATTCTCGCGACATTCTCCGGCTGACTGCGTTCAGTTCGGATCCCGCCGGCGGCAATCCGGCCGGCGTGCTGCTCGACGCCCGTGGGCTCGACGACTCCGAATTACAATCTGTTGCAGCCGAAATCGGGTATGCAGAGACGGCGTTTCTCACCGAACCGGCACTCGGAGACAACCCGCGCCACAGCCGTATCCGCTACTTCTCCCCCATCGCCGAAGTACCGTTCTGCGGTCATGCCACCATCGCGACAGCCGTAGCACTCACCGAGCGCGACGGCAGCGGGACCTTCACATTCGAAACACCGATCGGACCGGTATCCATCGACACGGCGACCGACGAAGACGGGCGATCCACCGCGACCTTCACCAGCGTCGAACCGTCGGTCACGCCGATCGATCATGCCGTGTTGACGGCACTGCTCGGGCTGATCGGCGTCGATTCGTCTGCACTGGACCAGCGGTATCCCGCCATGCTCTCGTACGCCGGCAACACGCACCCGATCGTTGTCCTTCGGGATCAGGGGACGTTCGACGAGTTCACCTTCGATCCATCCGCAATGCGAACTCTGATGGACGCGCAGGGGTGGGCGGGCACGGTGACGATCCTGCATCCCCTCGACGACAACACCTTCGAAGCTCGAAATCTGTTTCCGGTCGGAAACATCGTCGAGGATCCCGCGACCGGGTCTGCAGCGGCGTCGACCGGCGGTTACCTGCGCGAACTTGATCCCGCGGCCGCTCCTCGCCGGATCACCATCCACCAGGGCCGACACGTCGGGCGACCCAGCGTTCTCGCGGTCGAGATCCCGGTCGACGGCGGTATCGCGGTCACGGGCACCGCCGTGCCCATCACCGATCCGCGGTAGCTGCCCGGCGATGAGTTTCTCCGGGTCCGCAGGTCTACATCACTACACCGTCACAAGACCATGGCATCGAACCGGGAGAACATCATGTCTGCAATCGCGTCAACCGCACACAACCTCCACCTAACCAAGCCGCGTGCCGTACTCGGGGCCACCGTCATTGCCCTCGTCGCCAACCTGATCCTGTGGTTGATCGGCCTGGCATTGGGCGGATCGTTCGAGATGACAGATCAGGGAAAGGTGGCGAGCGTAGCTCCCGGCGGGGTCATCACACTGACGGTGGTGCCGCTGCTGGTCGGTTTGTCGCTCGCAATGTTGATCTCACTGAAGTGGGAGCCGATCATCCGCATCGCTCAGGTCGTGGGTGCGGTGTTTGCGCTCGGCACCATCGCTCTGACGATCGCCGCGGACTTCGACGCCGCCAGCACGGTCATGCTCGCTCTGATGCACGTGGTTGTCGCCGCGGGCGTCGTCGTCGCGCTCGAGGCTGTACGTCGGTCTCCGTCGAACTAGACCGCGGTTGGCGGCGCGGAATACGTCTCGACGATCTCGGCTGCCACGTCACGCAACCTGGTGTTCGTGGTCTGAGACTGCTTGCGCAGCATGTGAAATGCGGTGTCGGCGTCGATCCGATGGATGGCCATCAGCATGCCTTTGGCCTGTTCTATCGGCGCCCGGGTCTCGAGCGCGCGTTGCAAGGCATCAGCCACCGCCCTGGCAGATTTGAAGCGAGAGAAGTCGCCGATCGCACGTGAGACTGTTGTCGTGAGGATCTCCATGACGTCCGCGTCGACGCTGTCGAAGGCCGCTGGAGCGCGTCCGTACAGGTTGAATGAACCGAGCCGCTGATCCGGTGTGAAGAGCGGCGCCGCGAGAAATGACTTGATTCCTTCGTCTTTCGCCGCCGCCGCGAACCGTGGCCAGCGTTCCGCACTTCTCTCGGCGTCGACGACAACGGTTTCACCGGTTCGGGCTGCGTGCAGACACGGTCCGTCGCCGGCGTCGTACTGCTCGATGTCGACGCGCAGAGTCCGCGAATCGGTGTGAACGGCGGTGTAGGTCTGTCCCGCCAGATCGATCGTGACGCCGATGCTGTCGGCCCCGTCGATGGCGTCGTTCGCGATTTCGACGGCGCGCTGGAGCAGGATCACGAGTTCGTCCTCGTCGCCGATACTTCCCCCGAGCGCTGCCAGCAACTCTCGGACCGCGCTTGCAGTCAGTCGAGTTTCCGCAGCCTCGACGGCGACGTCAGCGCCGGCTGCCGTCGCGTCGTCCGGCATCACCGACGGGACCGAATCCTCGGTTCGCGGGTCGAAGCCTCTGGGGTCGAAAGCGGTATCCACGACGAAGCATTCTTCCAGTTTCGAGGGCAGGAAGGAGAGTGAGTTCGGCGACAAAACCCGGCAAACCGGCGAGCTGTCATCGCCATCGGTGGAGTGCGGCGCCGAGATTTCTTCTCGCCCGAGTGTGTTGGCCGCGAACCGCGTCCGGGCTCAGTTCCAGAACTGTCGCGATCTGCGGATACGTCATACCCTCCACTTCCCGCAGGACCCAGGCGGCGCGCTGGTGTAGGGGCAGGCGATCGAGTTCGGATTCCAAGGCGTCGAGAAATGCTGTGCCGCATACTTCTTCGCTCGGATCGCGTAATCGGGGATCGGCTTCTTCGCGGAGTTCGTCCACGTCGGCGGCGCAGGAGCCGACTTTTCGATAGAAATCCGCGATCTTGCGAGAACAGATCGCGAACAACCACGTCTTGATGCTCGAGCGCCGCTGAAACCCCGGAAGTTGGCGCCACGCGGCAACGCACGTTTCCTGGACGATGTCGTCGACGTCACTCTCGCTCGCGAGCAGTCGACGGGCAAATCGATACAAGTGCGGGCCGTATCGGCGAACGATGACATCGAAGGCTGCGTGATCGCCGAGCATTGCCGAGTCGACCAGCACCTCGTCACTGAAGTCGGCCAGCAAGCCGTCGAATTGATCTGCCACCGCGCACACTCCTACTAGGGAGCCGTCGCGGGAGTGAGGCCTGGCTATTCTACCGCGTCCACGCAGACGTCCACATCGACGCCTGCGGGAGCGCTCTCAGCCGTCGAGTGCGGAGGCAATGACGGGGAGCCCACGCGGCGCGCCGCCGTTGATCAGTTTCTCGAGCAGATCCTGGTCGAGATGCTGTTCCACAAGGTCGGCAAGCAGATCGAGTTGTTGCTCGCGCACGGCGGCAACCGAGGTGTCGGGTGCAACAACAAAACCGGTAACCGCGATCTCCCCCAGCAGACTGCGCCGATAGTCGTCACTTTCGAGGAGTCCGTGCCAGTGCGTTCCTCGAACAGACCCTCGCACGCTGCCTTCCGGTGCGCCTTCGGAACCCTCCAACAGTGGACGGTCGCCGTTGCGGACTACCCGGCCGTGATGAATCTCGTACCCGGACACCGAGATACCGTCTGCCGTGCCGGTCACCTGCGCCAGTACCTTGTCGGGCGCGAACTCGATCTCGAGATCCAGCAGTCCGAGACCCGCCGTGGTACCCGATCCCGATTCGACGTCGTCGACGATGGACTTGCCCAGCATCTGATAGCCACCGCAGATTCCCAGCACTGCCTGCCCGCGACCTGCGCGAGCGATGATCTCGTCGGCCAGACCGGTACTGCGCAACCACTCGAGATCACTGACAGTGGACTTGCTCCCCGGAATCACCACGAGGTCCGCGTCACGAATACGCGCCGCGTCGGTGATCCACGAAACCGCAACGCCCGGTTCACATGCCAGCGCCTCGACATCCGTCGAATTGGAGATCCTCGGCAGCCTGATCGCGGCGACGCTCAACCACCGATCCCCCAGAGGCGGACGCGGTCGGCCGACGGGAGCATTCCCGGTCACCCCCAACGAGTCTTCGGCATCGAGCCAGAGGTCGTCGGCAAAGGGAATCACGCCGAGTGTCGGCCGACCGGTGAGGCTGTGCAGTTGTTCGAGGCCGGGTTCCAACAGGGCAACGTCGCCGCGGAATTTGTTGATCACGAACCCGGCGATCAACGACTGATCGCTCGGCGAGAGCACCGCTACGGTGCCGAAAAGATGGGCCAGAACGCCGCCGCGATCGATGTCACCGACGACGATGACCGGAATCCGTGCGGCCTCTGCCAACCCCATGTTGGCAAGATCCGTTGCGCGTAGGTTGATTTCGGCCGGTGAACCGGCGCCTTCACAGATCACGACGTCGAACTCGGATCGAAGCGATTCGAGATCCTCGGCCACGACTCCTCGAAGCCACTGGCGATGCTGCATGTAGTCGCGAGCACCCACCGTGGTCGTCGCCTTGCCCCGAACGACAAGCTGCGACGTCCGGTCACTGCCCGGCTTGAGCAGCACCGGATTGAATCGAACACTCGGTTCGAGCCCGCACGCCCGTGCCTGAAGGGCCTGCGCACGGCCGATCTCTCCGCCGTCGAGCGTCACGACGGAATTGTTCGACATGTTCTGTGCCTTGAACGGCGCGACTCGCACGCCTCGACGCGCCAACATGCGACACAATCCGGCCACCAGAACGCTCTTGCCGGCGTCGGACGTTGTGCCCGCTACCAGCAGAGCGCCATGCATCTCCGAACTCAAGGCAGGGTGAGAATCTCTGCACCGCTCTCGGTGACCACCAGGGTGTGCTCGAACTGTGCCGTCCACTTGCGATCCTTGGTGACGACGGTCCAGCCGTCCTCCCAGATCTCGTAGTCGATACCACCGAGGTTGATCATCGGTTCGATCGTGAAGACCATGCCCGGTTCGATGATGGTCTCGACCGCGGGCTCGTCGTAGTGCAGGATCACGAGACCGTTGTGGAAGGTCTCACCGATTCCGTGCCCGGTGAAATCCCGGACGACGCCGTACCCGAAGCGGTGGGCGTACGACTCGATGACGCGTCCGATCACGTTGAGCGCGCGGCCGGGCTTGACGGCTTTGATGGCTCGCATCGTTGCCTCGTGGGTGCGCTCGACGAGCAAGCGGTTCTCCTCGGACACATCACCGGCAAGGAACGTCGCGTTGGTGTCCCCGTGTACCCCGTTGATGTATGCGGTGACGTCGATGTTGACGATGTCGCCGTCCTGGATCACGGTCGAGTCCGGGATTCCGTGGCAGATCACCTCGTTGAGGGACGTGCAGCACGACTTGGGAAAGCTCTTGTAGCCCAACGTCGACGGGTAGGCGCCGTGGTCGAGCATGAACTCGTGTGCGATGCGGTCGAGCTCGTCGGTCGTGGTACCGGGAGCCACCGCCTTGCCGGCTTCCTGGAGTGCGCCTGCGGCGATCTTGCTGGCGATGCGCATCGCCTCGATAGTCTCCGGCGTCTGAACCCAGGGCTCGTTGCCCTCTTTGGCGGTCGGCTTCCACGCGTACTCGGGCCGCTCGATCTTCGAGGGCACTGCGAGGACGGGAGAGACGGTTCCAGGGACCAATGGGGTGCGCACAGACATGCAGAACAGCCTAGACCTCGCGTCGCACGTCAGCCGGATGCACTCCAGTTCCGGAAAGCAGGATCGAGCAGGACCCTGGCGGGGGTCGACATCGTCTGTCCGAATTTCTCGAAGAGTTCGTCACGGGATTCGAAGGTGCCCAGATCACGGCCGACGAATTCGGAGAAGTCCAAGCAATCACATGAAACCGACTTACCCCAACTGACCGGAGCACGTCCGATCGCGTCGAACAGAGTTTCCTTGCCGGCGTTCGTGAACGGTTCCACATATGAGAGCGCAGCAGGTGAAACGATCTCGGAGATATCCCGCCAGCGTTCGTCGACCAGGAATTCCGGCCAAGCCAGCAGCACTGATTTCGGAATCACCGCATGTAGATGCCGAAATCTTGGATACCAGAACTCCCCACGGAGTACGAGACCGCGTACTCGGGTGGCGGTACCGTCGCGGCGAGCCAACGCTTCGACGACTGCAAGTCTCTGACTGCACGATCCGCGTCCTCGACTCAATGTCACCGACACAGGTTGCCGGTCGTCGAGCCCGTAGACCGCCCGAATCCTTGCGCCGACGCTGCGATGCGCCGACACCACGAACTCCCGCGCCGACTGGATTGCACCTCCCGCAATGTCGTCGTAGAGGCGGGCCACGTCGCCGTTGCCCCAGTCGAGAATCGGCGTCGCGGCTACATCGCCAACCGACGCGTCGTGGCGGATGTCACCGTCGCGGATTCCGCCGAGCAGCACGCACGTCATGGCGCAACAGTAGTGCGCGACCGAAATCCGTGTGCGACCGAAATCCAGCGAGCCTGACAGAATCCGACCCGTGAAGAAATGGCTGCTGTTGATCACCGCGATCCTGACCGAGGTGTCTGCGACGCTGTCGTTGCGCGCGGCCCTCGATCACCCCGCCTTGTACGTCGTGGTCGTCGCCGGATATCTGGCGGCGTTCACCGCTTTGTCGTTCGTCCTACGCGCGGGCATGGGACTCGGTGTTGCATACGGAATCTGGGGCGCAACTGGTGTCGTCCTGACAGCGGTGTTCGCGACCGTCCTTTTCGGGGATCCTCTGACAGCCACCATGGGCGTTGGGATTGCATTGGTCATCGGCGGAGTGCTGTGCGTCGAACTCGGCTCTCAGGCAGCTGCCGACAGCGGACCGGCGGACCCGGCATGACCTTCGTGTTTCTGATCGCTGCGATTATTTCCGAGGTCACCGCAACACTCTCACTGAGGATGGCGTCGCAGGACGGCAGCGACAAGCGCTGGCTTGCAGTTGTCACCGTGGGGTATCTCGCCGCTTTTGCCTTCCTCACACTCGCACTCGACGCAGGCCTGACGATCGGCGTTGCGTACGGCATCTGGACGGCGTGCGGGGTGGCACTGACGGCAATCGCATCCCGCATTCTCTTTCGCGAACCGCTGACCAGGCTGATGATCGTGGGGATCTGTCTCATCGCCGCAGGCGTGCTTCTCATCGAACTCGGAGCGGGTCACTGAGCCCAGCACATTTCAGTGTAAGGTTTACCTAACTTTGCTCTGGAGGTAGTCCGCGGTGCTGATCCCTGCCCTTCGTGAAATCGACGACGGTCCACACCTGGACGACGGTCCCCACGTGCGGGAAACCGACCGCCATACTCCGATGGCGCGTGCCGTCCCGGCGCCATTTCAACTGACGACGTACATCGTCGAGACCGACCACATCACCCGGTGGCCACAGCACGCTCATGCCGAGCACGAACTGATCTGGTCCGACCGGGGCGTGGTCAACATGATCATCGACAATCAACTCTGGACCGTCACGCCCGGCGTCGGCCTGTGGATCCCTTGCGGAGTCCTCCACGAAGGTCAGGCCAATCCCCACGTCGCCTTCCGTGCCACCCTCTTCACGCCCGAGTTGTGGACTCCCGCCTGGAACGAACCGTGCATCGTGACGTTGAGTGAAGCGGCCCGGGTACTGCTCATCCACCTCGCGCACACCGGAATGCCTGCAGAACAACGCCTTCGGGCGCAGCAGGTCTGCGTCGATCTCCTCACTCCCGCATCGGCTCCGCATTTCGACGTGCCGATCCCCCGCGATCCGCGGATACGGATACTCGTCGACAAGGTGCTGTCGGACCCCGCCGACGATCGATCACTCGATCAGTGGGCGCACGTTCTCAACCTCAGCCGACGCACGGTCACCAGGATTTTTGCCGCGGAACTCGCCCTGAGTTTTGCGCAGTGGCGCACTCTGGTTCGCATGAGCACAGCCCTCGGCATGCTCGGGACCGGAATGAGTGTGAACTCCGTGAGCCGTCGAGTCGGGTATGGGACGTCGAGCTCCTTCATCGCTGCGTTTCGTAAGACGGTCGGCTACACCCCCGGCAATGCCCTCGCCGCCGTCAATTGACTCGAGCCTGACCTGTTGTCGACATCTGCTGGCCCCTTCGCTACACGAACGCGCCTTACATTCGCTTAGGTAAGCCTGCTCTCATATGCACCTGCGATGAGTCGTGCAAGCACTTCCCCGATCAATCCCGAGGAGTTTCGCGTGTTCAGATCTGCCCGTCAGAGAATTCGTCCCCAGCGGAGGCGAAAAATCGTTGTTGCGCTGATGCTGGCGGCGGCACTGCCTCTGACCGCCTGCACACAGTCGTCATCGGACGCCCAGGAGAATAGTTCGTCGGCATCCGCCGTCGAGGACGGCGCATTTCCCGTCTCGATCAAACACGCATTCGGCGAGACCACCATCGACAAGGAACCGACACGGATCCTCACGCTCGATTCCGCGGCGGCAGACACCGTCATCGCCCTCGGCGTCACCCCGATCGCGATGCAGAAGGACTCGTGGGCCGGCGACGCCGACGGGTTCCTGCCGTGGACGCGGGCCGAACTCGAAAAGTCAGGCCAGACGCTGCCCACCCCCGCGCCGTACTACTCCGACAGCGGTGAGCTTCTGTTCGAGCAGATTCTCAATGCCGCGCCCGATCTGATTCTTGCCCCGTACTCGGGCTTCTCCGAGCAGGATTACCAGCGGCTGAGCTCGATCGCACCTACCCTTCCCTACGACACCAAGCCATACCAGCCGAGCTCGTGGCAAAACCTCGCCACCGATGTAGGCAAGGCCCTCGGCCGTCCCGCTCAGACCGCAGCGCTGATCAAGTCGGTTGAGGAAACGGTTCAGGAGTCGAAGGCGAGCCATCCCGAATTCAACGGAGTCACCTTTGCCTTCGGGTCCTATATCCGCGAAGGAGAAACCGAAACCGCCATCTACGGCCCGGACGATCCACGCGTCAAGTTTGTCGAAAACCTCGGGCTCACAGTCGCTCCCGACGTAGTGAACGGCGCCAAGAACTTCGCCGGCGACTCGTTCTTGTTCGGCATCAGCATGGAGAAGCTCGACACGATCAACACCGACGTTTATCTCGGCTGGGCAAGCGATCAGTCGGAGGTCGACAGCACGTTGGCCAACACTCTGTTCGCACGGTGGCCGGTCATCGCCAACGGAAAAGACTTGTGGATCACCGACAATCGCCTGACGGCCGCGACCATGTACGTCAGTGTTCTGAGCGTCCCGTGGGCAACCGACCAGCTGGTACCCCAGTTGACCGAACTGGTTGCGAAGTAGCAGCTCGACCCTCCTGATCAGAGATTTGAAGGCCACTCACTGCGCAGCGTTGCAAAAACCACAGTGTCGGTCCACTCGTTCTTGATCCACGCGTTCTGCCGAAAATGCGCCTCTCGCCGCATCCCGATTCGCCGCGCGAGTCGTGCCGAGGATTCGTTTCTCGCATCCATCTGCGCGACCACACGGCGTAATCGGGGTGTTGCGAACACCAGGTCGATCAGAGCGGTCACAGCTTCCGTCGCGAATCCTCGGCCGCCGAAGTCGGGCGAGAATGCCCACCCGACTTCAGCCGTGTGCGCGGTTTCGGCTGTGCAACCCGATTCCTCGACTAGCCAGGCACTCACACTTCCGACAACCATGCCGTCACTTTCAACGACAAGTGCTACCGCTCCGGCAGCAAGGTCACGACGAGAGATCCTGCTCTGCACAGCCTCTCGAGCCTCCGCGAGATCCCAGGGATCGTTCAGCAAATACCGGCATACGTCGCTGCGCCCGTAGAAGGTGAGGAGATCCCGGTGATCGCCTGGACGGTAGGTACGAAGCACCAACCGATCCGTCCGAATCATTTCCGGTGCAGTCGTCGTCGCCTCACCTACGTCCGCCATATCCATGCCGACACGGTAGGTTCTTTCGAATTCGTAGGCGAATGAATATCGCAATGCCGTGCAGCGCTCAATGTTTGATTTGCCCTCCGACGGGCTACTTCACCACCGTAAAAGGTCGGAATACGGAGTTATGCCAGGCAATTTCGCACTTGAAATCTAGGGGCGGTCATGTCCGAGGATTCACTGGTCAAGCAGGGTGTAGCAAAAGGAAGCGCCCTGGGCGGAGCGGTTCTCCTCGTCACTGTCGGTGTGCTCGAAATTCTCCAAGGCATCTCGGCGATATCCGAGGACGACGTTATTGTCGTCGGCCCTGAATACGCGTACCAATTCGACCTCACCTCCTGGGGATGGATTCACCTCGCACTCGGCGTGCTCGTCACCGCTGTCGGAATCATGCTCTTCACCGGCGCGACGTGGGCACGGGTAGGCGCGATAATCTTCTGTTCGCTGTCGATCCTCGCGAATTTCCTGTGGCTACCCCACTCGCCGTGGTGGTCGATCACCATCATCGCGCTCGACGTGTTCGTCATCTGGGCTGTCGCGACATGGAATCCCGACGTGATCTGAGGCCACACCTTCGGTTCCACCCCTCGAGTTCAACGTTTTCATCTGTGCGGCAGCAGTTTCCCTCCGGAGAGGAACACGATGGCAAACGGCACGAGCGACGGCCCACTCCACGAGGACGAACGTGCCGAACTAGCCCGGTTACGCGAAGAAGTAACAACACTTCGCGAGCAGACTCCCAGCGCCCGCGAAACGACCGTCGAGAAAGTCTCCCGACCACCTCGACACGGGCTGCGGTGGATACCGGTGACAATCCTGCTGGTGCTGGTGGCACTACTCGCCGTCTTGTCGGTAACCACCCGCTTCGTCCGAAGTCAGATCCTCGACACCGACCGCTACGTCAGCACGGTAGCGCCGCTGGGTGAGAATCCAGCCGTGCAAGCGGAGATCACGAATCAAGTCACGGACGAGATCTTCGATCGCGTCGACGTCGAAGGGCTCACCACCGAGGCACTCACCGCATTGACGGACGTTTCAAATCTCGCAGCCAACGCTCCTCGCGTGGACCAGGCATTGGTGGGTTTGGCACCGGTGATCGCCGGCCAGGCGAAGAGTTTCGTCCACGACACAGTGGGCTCGCTCATACAGACGCAGCAGTTCGAAGACCTGTGGATTCAAGCCAACCGAGCGGCGCACAACTCTCTCGTCGCAGTCATGACCGGAAACTACGGCCCCGACTCCGTCGAGGTCGACCAGAGCGGAACTGTCAGCATTTCACTGAGCACGATCATCGACCGGGTGAAAACGGCCTTGACCGATCGCGGCTTCGCTTTCGCAGACAAAATCCCCTCCGTGGACAAGGAATTTGTACTCTTCCAGTCCCCCGAACTGGTGAAGGCGCAGCGAGCTGTCTCGGCACTCGACAAAGTGTCGTCGGTGTTGCCATGGCTGGGAATCGCTTGCGCCGCAGCCGCAGTCACCGTTGCCCCCAGCGGTCGAAGGCTCCGTGCGCTGTCCCTGGTCGGCCTGTCGATTGCCTTGGGAATGCTTGTTCTCGCGATCGGAATTCTGATCGGGCGTGCAATCTACCTCGACAGTGTCCCCACCGACATTCTCTCGCCCGACGCCGCCACAGCGGTCATCGACACTGTCCTGGTGCCGCTGCGGACGAGCCTGCGCGCGGTTGCGGTCCTTGGCGTGGTGGTGGGACTCGGCGCCTACCTCGTCGGTGGGTCGTCGTCGGCGATCGCCGTTCGTCGAGGCTACGGGCAGGCGTTGGACTTCGTCCGCCATTCTGCGAGCGGACGTACGCCGAATCAGATCGAGCGGTGGGCCAATCAGCTTCGTGTTCCGCTGCGCTGCACAATCATCGGCATCGCCGCATTGTTGCTGCTTTTCTGGCGCTACCCCACCGGATTGGTCGTGGGTTGGATCGTCATCATTGCCTTGGTCGCACTCGTCGCACTGGAAGTGCTGGTTCGTCCTGCCCGCACTGCCGCACAGGAAGACGTGAAAACTACGCCAGCGCCTTTGCCTTGACGGCCTGGAATTCCTGTTCGTTGATCGCACCGGAGTCGAGAAGTTCTCTGGCGTCGGCGATCTGCTGAGTCGGAGATTTGCCGGCGACGGTTCGGATGTAGTCACTTTGCGCGTGTATGTGCTGTTGGGCGGCCTCCATCGACCGCCTCGTCATTCCGTCATTCTTCACGACCACGTAGATCATCGCGGACAAGAATGGAATGACGAAGAGGAAAATCATCCATAAAGCTTTGGCCCAGCCCGAAGTCTCGTGATCACGGAACAAGTCGGTGATGATCGAGAACAGCACACTCAAGTAGGCCACAAACGCAAAGCAAACGAAGATGAACCAGAAGAATTCCCAGAAGCCTTCCATGTCAACGCTCCCTGTACTCGGTTTCCACATCAGGAGTCGGGAGACTGACGTTCCGCGCCTGAAATCCGCATGCGGCCAGAACTCCCTGGTCCAAGGTCATTTCAGTATGCGCCGACGACGTCCGTTCCGGCTACAGCTCGAGTGAGTTGAGGCTCGCCGACCGCTCATCCAGTATCGGAATCACGATTCTCCTGTTCAAGATCTCTTGTGTGGCCGCCTTTTCGACGAGGAGAGGTACGAAGTCACGGATCCGACAGCCGACAAAGCGCTCGTGAATTTTGCGCACTCTGGCTTCGATCTCCGCTGGCGAAACGGCGGGATAGCGGGAAATCAGGCGAGTGATCACCCGCTCGACGTGGAGCAACTCTTCGTCGCCAGTCATCCATTAATGGTCGTCCGTCCAGACGAGCACGTCAAGACTCGAAACAGGTTCGAAAACAACACGATTCGGGTCTCGATCATGGGGAGAATAGGTTGACCGAATACGGGGCATACACATACGAGCGGACGATCCCCGCACGCTCACGATGCGCTCACGATGGCAGGGAGTCGAAGTGGGAAAGAACGCTCGGACTCGCCGCGACGACACGGCGTCGATTCTTCACGACAACGCGGCACCCGTCGCAGAAAAGCCGATGAAGAACAAGGCGTACCGCCGCGAACTCAAGCCTCTGCACGGCGAACTCGTGGCTTTGCAGGAGTGGGTCAAATCGTCTGGCGCCAAGGTCTGCGTCGTGTTCGAGGGCCGAGATACCGCGGGGAAGGGCGGTGTCATCAAGGCCATCACCGAGCGAGTGAGTCCGCGAGTATTCCGGGTCGTTGCGCTGCCCGCCCCGACCGAACGAGAACACTCGCAGATGTACGTCCAGCGTTACGTCCCGCATCTTCCGGCGGCTGGTGAGATCGTCATCTTCGACCGAAGTTGGTACAACCGTGCCGGTGTCGAACGGGTGATGGGCTTTTGCACCGAAGAACAGGCACATCAATTTCTCCAGCTCATTCCGACCGTCGAGCGCGCGATCGTGGAATCCGGCGTCATTCTGCTCAAGTACTGGCTCGAGGTCAGCGAAGAGCAGCAACTTCTGCGTTTGCAAAGCCGAATCGACGACCCTCGAAAGATCTGGAAGCTGTCAGATCTGGATCTGAAGTCGTTCAGTCATTGGTACGACTACTCGCGTGCCCGCGACGAGATGTTTCGCTTCACCGACACCGGCTGGGCACCTTGGTATGTCGCGAACAACGACGACAAGAAACGCGGGCGACTCAACATCATCAGCCACATTCTGAGTCAGATCCCTTACGAACCGTTGCAATCGACGGACATCACGTTGCCGAAGCGGCAGAAGGCCCACGGCTACCAGACGCCCAAACAACCGCTGCACTGGATTCCGACCCGGTATTGACGATCGCCAAGGAAAGGACGTGCGGTCATGAGCCCCACGCCGTGGCATGCGCAGAGCGGCGAGTCAGTCGTGTCCGCACTGCAGTCGGACCAGGAGCGCGGGCTGCAATCGGCTGATGCCGACCAGCGCCGACGACGATACGGTTCGAACGAAATCACGTCGACACCACCTCCGTCGACGTGGTCGATCGCACTGTTGCAGCTGAAAGATCCGATGAACTTGATGCTGGTCGCCGTTGCTGCGGTCAGCATCGCCATCGGTGAAGTACCGACAGCAATCGTGGTGGCCGTGCTCGTCGTGCTCAACATCGTCCTCGGAACTCGACAGGAGTTGAAGGCACGGGCCAGCGTCGACGCGCTCGCCAAGATGCAGACACCTCGAGCGCGGGTCATTCGTGACGGGAACCTGATTGAGCTCGACGCTACCGAACTGGTGCCGGGTGACGTCGTCCAAGTCGAGGCGGGAGACATCATCGCCGCCGATGGACGGTTGCTCGCCTCGACCACCCTGGAGACGCAAGAAGCCGCACTGACCGGTGAAAGCGCACCGATCCCGAAGGACCCGAAAACGCTGAGCAATAAGGATATTCCTCTCGGAGACCGGAGCAATCTGGTGTTCCAGAACACCTCGGTCACTCGCGGCACGGCAACCATGGTGGTCACCGAGACCGGGATGCAGACGCAGATCGGCCAGATAGCGTCGATGTTGTCGGCGGTCGCCCCGGGAAAGTCGCCGCTGCAACGAGAATTGGACTCTCTCACAAAACTTCTGGGGATCATCGCGTGGACGGCGGTGATCGTCATCGTCGCCATCGGACTGATTCGCGGGCAGGATCTGACAACGCTTCTGCTGCTCGGTATCGCAATGGGGGTCTCTGCAATACCGACCGGCTTACCAACTTTCGTTCAGGCGATGCTGGCGTACGGTGCCCGTCAACTGGCAGACGCCAAGGCAGTCGTGAAGAACCTGACCGATGTCGAGACACTCGGCGCGACCAGTGCGATCAACTCGGACAAGACCGGCACGTTGACCATGAACCAGATGACCGTGCGATCGCTGTACGTCCACGGCCGGTGGTACACGGTCGACGGAGAAGGTTACGCCAAGACCGGAAGGATCACGCAGGTTGCCGGCGAGGCACCACCCGACTTCACACTCCTCGCCTACGGGTTGTGCCTCGACAGCGATGCAACGGTTTCCGATTCCGGAGAGGTTGTCGGCGACCCGACCGAGGCCGCACTTGTGGTGCTCGCGGCGAAGATCGGTGCCGACGCCCCACTCACCAGACGGACTTATCCGCGAGTCGCAACGGTTCCGTTCGATTCCGCGTACAAGTTCATGGCGACGTACCACCATCTCGAAGTCGACGGCGAAAGTCAGTTCGTCGAACTGGTCAAAGGCGGGCCTGACGTCGTCCTCGCTCGGTGTGGTTCGGCCTTCCTCCCCGGCCGTCGACCGGTACCGATCGACGAAGTCCGTGACGAGCTGACGGCAGCAAATCAGTCCATGTCCGAGAAGGGTCTTCGGGTGCTGGCTTTCGCTGTCAGACGACTCGACGGACGGGAAGAAGCCGTCGTGGCGGACCCCATGTCCTTTGTCGAGGACCTGACGTTTGTCGGCATGGCAGGCATCATCGACCCGCTGCGGCCGGAGGCAGTCGATTCGGTGCGCACCGCGCACCGCGCCGGCATCGAGGTCCGCATGATCACCGGCGACCATGCCGTCACCGCCGCCGCAATCGGTGCCGAACTCGGGCTCGGCCCGGGTTCCGTGAGCGGAAGCGATGTACAAGCGATGACCGACGACGAACTGTCGACCGCATTGCCGAACCTGCACGTGTTCGGCCGAGTCACCCCGCAGGACAAACTTCGATTGGTCGATGTCATGCAGCGCAGTGGCGCCGTCGTCGCAATGACCGGCGATGCCGTCAACGATGCCGCCGCGTTGAAGAAGGCAGACATCGGCGTCGCCATGGGCTCTGGCAGCGAAGTGACCAAACAGGCGGGCAAGATGGTGCTCACCGACGACAACTTCGGAACACTCATCACTGCGATCACTTTGGGCCGCAACATCTACGGGAAGATCGTCTCGTACATCCGCTATCAAATGTCGAAGCTCTTCTCGTTGGTTCTCCTCTTCCTCGCTGCCAGCATCTTCAACATCAACGAGGGTGTCGCGCTGACGCCGCTGATGGTGCTGTTCCAACACTTCTTCATCACGCTCTTCCCCGTTGCCGTGATCATGCTCGACCCGCCGCCTCCGGATCTGATGAACAAGCCGCCACGTGATCCCAAGATGCCGATCGCACATCGAAGCGCGGTCGGACAGTGGCTCGCGTACGGCGTCCTGCAATTTGCCGTGACCCTCGCGGCGATGCTTCTCGCACCGGGTGAAATGAGCACTACCGAAGCGAATGTCCCCATGACCACCGCATTCGTCGTCCTGTCTCTCGGTTCCATATTCGCGGGGTTGACCATGCGGCGCGATCCCGAGTCCGGTCTCGTTCCGCCGGTTCTCGGTGCTGTCAAAATCCTGACGATTCCCACGGTCGTCACCGTGTTTGCCGTCGAGGCGGGTGTCCTCCAGGAACTCCTCATGACCACCTCACTGACCGGCGCCCAATGGCTCGCCTGCCTCGGATGGTCGCTGGTCATCCCGGTTGTCGTCGAGTTGGAGAAGGCGATCCGACGCCGCCGCCTCGCGCAGCGACCTGTCCCGATGACCGCGGCCGCCGCGATTGCCCCCGAACGCGCGCGTGTACTCCGCTGAGGGAGGGACAATCACACGATGATGTGGGCGGAGAATCTAGGTCGGCTACCGGGCATCGCGACTGCCCGCGGGTATCGCCGCGAATGGCTGCGAACAGACATCACTGCCGGACTCGTCTTGACGGCATTGCTGATCCCGGCAGGTATGGGCTACGCCGAAGCCGCCGGACTGCCCGCGTACGCCGGGCTGTACGCCACCATTGTGCCGCTGCTCGCGTACGCGCTGGTCGGACCGTCGAAAATTCTTGTACTCGGACCTGATTCGTCGCTGGCACCGCTGATCGCCGCCGCGGTCATACCGCTGGCTGTGGTCGGCGATTCGGAGAACGCGCTTGCACTCGCCGGGGTTCTCGCCATTCTTGTCGGACTCATCCTCGTGATCGGCGGATTCCTTCGTCTGGGCTTCGTGACCGAACTCCTCTCGAAACCGATCCGCCTCGGTTACCTCAACGCCATCGCAGTCGTTGTCGTGGTAGGTCAGATTCCCAAGCTGCTCGGATTCTCGGTCGACGCATCGGGCCTCCTCGGTGAAATCGGTGAAATCGGGAAGGCCCTGATCGGTGGCGATGTCGACCCACTCGCTGCGGCCATCGGTGTCGGCTCACTCGTTGTCATCGTCGCCTTCCGACTCTGGGTACCTGTTGTGCCCGGCGTGCTGGTGGCCGTTGTCGCGGCAATAGTCTTGTCCGCCGTCGCCGGTCTCACCGATGACATCGGCATGGTGGGAGCACTGCCGGAAGGACTTCCCCTCCCCTCTGTCGGCGGAGTCACCTGGCAGGACGTCGGCCATCTGATCGGGCCGGCGGCCGGTATCGCATTGATTGCCTTTGCCGACACCGGCGTTCTCTCGCGCACCTTCGCCGCACGACACGGCGAGGACGTGAACGGCAGTACCGAGATGAAGGCAATCGGTGTCGCGAACGTGGCCGGCGGTCTCTTCGGCGGATTCCCCATCTCGGCGAGCGGGTCACGAACTCCGGTAGCCGAACAGAGCGGGGCGCATACGCAATTGGCCGGCGTCGTCGGGGCGCTCGCCGTACTGGTTTTTGTGCTCGTTGCTCCCGGACTCACGGCCTATCTACCCGATGCGACACTGGCCGCCGTCGTCATCGTCGCCGCGTGTGCGCTGATCGACGTACGCGGCATGGTTCGAATGTGGCGGATGAGCACTGTCGAATTCGGCCTCGCTGTCGCGGCATTCCTGGGAGTCGCGCTGGTCGGCGTGCTTCAAGGCATCCTGGTTGCGATCGGACTGTCCTTCGCGGCAGTCATCGCGCAGGTGTGGCAACCGCACAGAACCGAACTCGTCGAAACCGGTGACCTGGCCGGCTTCCACGACGTCGAACGCCATCCAGATGGGCATCGCATCCCCGGGTTGGTGTTGGTGAGGTTCGACGCTCCACTCTTCTTCGCGAACGGCGAGATCTTCGACGAGTACGTTCGCTCCGTCGTCGCCAAGGCGCCGGACCCGGTCGAGTGGGTGGTGATTGCCGCCGAACCGATCACCGGACTCGATACCACGGCTGTCGACGAACTCGTCGATCTGGATACATTCCTCGAAGGCAAAGGAATTCGATTGGCGTTCGCGGAGATGAAAGGTCCGATCAAGGATCGACTCATCCGATTCGGCGTCGGGGATCGGTTCGATTCGACGCATTTCTTCCCGACACTCGAGGCTGCGGTGAGCGCATTCCGCGCCAGGAACAGCGACTGACTGCACGACGAAGTTGGGAGCATCGGTCGTTTTGGGTACCGTTCGGTATGGGATTCAGGACGGACAATGTTCCGGCACGCCGTATCGCTCAGGTCGCCGGTGTGGGCGGCATTGCCGTCGGCGTTGTCGCGCTGATCGCGTTGTACTCCTCCAAACCGATCAACCCGTTGATCGCCGTGGCCTCTTTCGTCCCGATTCTGCTTGCAGTCACACTCGTCGCGTCTCTGATCTGCCTGGCCTTTCGGCGCTGGATCCTCCTGGCGATCTCGGTTGCGCTCATAGCGACCGGCGCTTCGGTGATCAGCCCGTTGTACGTCGCGAACGGTTCCGAAATCGACGGGCCGTCCCTGCGGGTGATGCAGGCCAATCTTCTGTTCGGGCAGGCAGATCCTGCCAGTTTGACTGCGACGGTGCGCGAGAAGGCAGTCGACGTCCTGACAGTTCAGGAACTGACCGAATCACTCGAAGGATCCCTGCGAGATCAGGGCCTCGAACAATTATTGCCGTACCGCTTCTTGATGCCGGACAACGCCGGCGGCGGTGGAGCAGGGATTTACAGCCGCTTCCCGCTGACGGATACGCGAGAGCTGAACGGCTTCGGACCCACTAATCTTGTTGCAACAGTGGGTTTCTCCACCCCGTTCACGCTTTTGGCGGTACACCCCGGACCGGCGTACGTCACCCCGCCCGACGTGTGGACTGCCGAGCTGAGCACTCTCCGGAACGCGCTCGACGCCGCTGCCGCCGAGGACACCGTCATCGTCAGCGGTGACTTCAATACGACCTTCATGCACAAACAATTCCGAGACCTCCTCGACGTCGGCTACTCCGACGCCGCAGACCAATTGGGCGTCGGCATCGTTCCCACCTACCCCGCCGACAAGCGATTCCCTGCGATAGTCGGCATCGACCACGTAGTTCTGCGCGGCGCACAGGCGAAGTCGCTCGAGCGAATCCAGATCGAAGGTTCCGATCACCACGGCTTGATCGTCGACGTGACCATCCCCGAATAGTCAGCGAGCATGCCGCCACGCACGGACACGGTGCACCTCACCCATGCTTGGGCATGCTTCGACCCGACACATCGATCGTCCGATGGAGGTGATGCGGCGTGCGCAGGACTATCGATCGGTCTACCACGGATACGCCCGGGAACTGTTCGGCGAGATAACCTTCCAATCGCTGCACGTCGTCGATCGAGCGAAGCCACACCGCCAGTGCGATGTCGTAGCTGCCGATAGTCGAAGCAACAAGCCTCGCTTCTCGCAGGTGAGCAAGACGCTGGGCAATTGCCTCCTTTCGCGCGTCGAGACGTAAGAAGTACCAGGCATAGACCGGCCAGCCGGAGTAAGGCCGAGCAATCTCCGTGCGGACGACCAGTCGCCCCGTCGACAGCTCATGCGACAGGAGCGCCCCGGCGCGGGCCGCTGTTACCCCGAGCGCTGCGGCGAGGGCAGAGACGGTAATTCGTGGTTCGCGAGAAAGGATCTCGAACAGGTGCGACTGTTCTTCTTCGCTGGCTCGAACACCACGAATCTTCGCCGGCGGGGTCGACTCGAGCGCGGCAATTTCGTCCGCGTCGAGAGCACGTAGACGCCAGTTTCGGGCATCGGAGTTCGCCGAGGACACGATCTGTGTTCGCATCGCGGTGATCATCGGCAGCGATTGGGTTCGTTCCAAGACGTACCTCGACAATTGATCGAGGTCAGTACACGTGAGGGTGACGAACAGATCCCGATTGCCGGTTGTGAGATCAACTGTGAGTACTTCGGGATCGTGCGCGATCTGTTCGGCAACGCGCAGGGTCTGCGCCGGTGCGCATTCGATCTCGAGAAGTGCGGTCGCGGACACGATGGGACCCCCACGGTAAGCAGCGATCCAGGCAATCCCTTGCGAGTGAAGACGCTCCCAACGCCTGGTCAGTGTCACCGGATCGGAACCAATGGCACGCGAAAGCTCGGACCACGACGCTCGCGGCCTTATCTGCAATGCGTTCAACAGTCGAAGATCTTCGTCCTTGAGCATCTGATCCTGCACCGGGGACCTCACTTTCAGAAGAATGCTGCACCGAAACAGGATCGAAACGCGTTGATCCTAACTTCATGACATCAATAGTCCACCAAATCCTGAACCTCGAGAACGCTCACGTCTTGCGTTCGTTCGCCCCTCGAGAAAGACACCGACATGACCGAAGCATTTCCCGTCTCGCATGACGATTCTCCGGTTCGCGCCCCAGCCACGACGCAGAAGGTCATTTTCGGCATGAGATCGCCACGGCTGTGGATCGTGGTGCTTCTGCTCCTCGCTCTTGCGGCAGGCGCCCAACTGATCGGCCCCGCAGTGATTCCCGTCGGCGCTGCCGCTATCACCATCTTGCCCATGGTGTGGGGACTGATCGCCGGCGGTGTCGTCTCGAGCCAGAAGTGGAAACCCCTCGGCCTCGACCTTCAGGCCGCAGCGTCGGCAATCATGGGTCTTGCGGTTCTCTTGCTCTGCGCAAGACTGTCTTTCACCATCGGCCCGAACATCCAACTGTTGTTCGACGCCGGCCCCGCACTCCTGCTACAGGAATTGGGGCACTTGTTCGGCACGATCGCGCTCGCACTCCCACTGGCGGTACTCCTTCGGATGGGACCGGCCACCGTCGGAGCAACGTTCTCCATCGACCGTGAGGGCTCCTTCGCGATGGTCAGCGAACGATACGGCCCCGATTCCGACCAGTACCGTGGGGTCCTGTCGATGTACGTTTTCGGCACGCTCTTCGGTGCCGTGCTGATCAGCCTGATCGCATCGCTGGCTACCTCTTTCAACATCTTCGACCCCCTCGCGTTGGCGATGGGCGCTGGAGTCGGATCCGGCTCGATGATGGCCGCCGCTGCCGCGAGCGTCGTCTCGGCGCACCCCGAGATGGCCGATCAGGTACTCGCCGTGGCGGCCACATCCAACATCATCACCGGTCTCCTGGGCGTGTATGTCGGCATGTATGTCGCACTCCCCCTTGCTGATCGAATCTACGGCGTACTCACCAAGCGCTCGAAGGTGACCACCGAACAGAAAGCCCGGACTGCTCCCCGAGCAGTTGCTCCGAGCGTCACCGTGCCGTTGGCAACTGTCATTCCGATTCTGTTCGTCGGAGGAGTCATTGTCTCCTCGATCGCGGCGGGTGGGATGTCTCGCTCGATCATCGTCGGATACCTGATCCTCACCGGCTTGTTGCTCCTGGGCGTCGGGGTCGCCCGTCTGACACGCGGAAAGATCGCGGCGATGATCGCAATCATCACCATCGGCGCGTTGGCGACCACGCCATGGTCCCCCATCGGCGATTTCGTCTCGAGCACCGTCGGTACCGTCGACTTTCTCTCGATCTGCACCCTCACCTTGACTGTCGCAGGTCTCAGCCTCGGCAAGGACCTCCCTTTGCTCAAGACGATCGGCTGGAAGATCGTCCCCGTCGGAATCGTCGCGATCCTCGCCTCGTACCTACTTTCAGTGGTCGTCGCGGAGTTCGCACTCGGCCTCTGGCACTAGAACTGCACCCGAAGACACCGCGATCCAAAGATGCTGACAACCAAAGACGTTGAAAGGAAGACATATCCATGTCCATAGCCGACACCCTCACCCCCACGGACTCTGTTTCGAACACGATCGAGAAGTGGGCATCACGCCTCATCGACGTCAGCCACACCATCCATGCTCACCCGGAGTTGGCATTCGAAGAGCATCGTGCATCGGCCCTCTTGGCCGACGCCGCGCAGGAAGCCGGCTTCACGGTTACTCGCGCCGCCCACGGCCTCGAGACGGCATTCGAAGCGGTTCGGGGCTCCGGCCCTTTCCGCGTCGTCGTCTGCGCCGAGTACGACGCTCTCCCTGACATCGGTCATGCATGTGGACACAATGTCATCGCCGCCGCCGGACTGGGCGCAGCCATCGCGCTCGGTGAGGTCGCGGAGGACCACGGGCTGACTGTTGTCCTCCTCGGTACGCCGGCCGAAGAACACGGCGGTGGGAAAGTCTTGCTCCTCGAACGCGGCGCGTGGGAGGGCGCGGCAATGTCGATCATGGTCCACGGCGCTGCAGGTGAGGACGTCAGTTGCACTGTCACCGGAACGCAAGCAGTCGATCGTTTCGACGTGACCTACTCCGGACGGGCCGCACACGCGGCCGCCGCACCACACAAGGGCATCAACGCAGGTGACGCCGCCACGATCGCACTGGTTGCCATCGGACTCCTCCGTCAACAGCTCCCTTCCGACGTCAGACTCAACGCCTACGTCGAACACGGCGGAGAAGCCACCAACATCATCCCGGCCTCGACTCTGGTCCGAGCGGAAGTTCGGGCCGCAGATCTCGAGGTGCTGTTGGACGCCAAACGTCGAATGCTCGCCTGCTTCGAGGGCGGCGCGGTGGCCAGCGACTGCGCCTGGTCAACCGAACGCGCCGAACCTCGCTACGAGGAACTGGTTCAACATCCGGTGTTGGCAACTATCTGGGACGAGGAGATCGCGAACCTGGGCCGCATCGCGGCCGCCCGAACTCCCCTGACCGGTGGTTCGACCGACATGGGCAACGTTTCGAAGGCGGTTCCCTCGATCCACCCGATGATCGCGTTGCGCGGTGTCACCGGAGTTCCTCACACGATCGAATTTGCCGCTGATGCCCGCTCCTCAGCGGGTGACGAAGCTGTTCTACACGGAGCAATTGCAATGGCGCGCACGGTGATCCGAGCCGCTACCGGAGACTCTCGCTCCGATCTACTGACGATTGCGGCCCAGCGCGAGTCAGGAGCGACCACCGTCACGAGTGCCGAATGAGCACCAATGGCGTCTACGTTTCCGCTCTCGAATTCTTCTCCATCGGCATCGGACCGTCCAGTTCACACACAGTCGGTCCGATGCGAGCCGCCCACGCTTTTGTCGGCGAACTCGAATCTGCCCGATTGACCGATCCGGTCGACCGAATTCGCTGCAATCTGCACGGCTCTCTCGCGGCCACGGGTATTGGCCACTGCACTCCCGACGCCGTGATCGCGGGACTTCGTGGGTTGGATCCTGAAACGTGCGAGCCCGCCGACGTGCACGGCCCATTTGCCGAACTGTCGGACGGTGGATCGGTGATGCTCGCCGGTGGCTCACTCGGACACGTCGTTTTCACTCGTGACGACATGGTGTTCGAACCGCTCGTTCGCCGGCACGGGCACCCGAACTCGATGACCCTGACGGCATTCGAAGGTCACGAAATCGTCTACACGAGTACATATCTGTCGATCGGTGGCGGGTTCGTAGTGCGCACGGGAGCGCAGACGCAAGAACCCACGCACCCGATCGACTCCCACTATCGCACCGCGAAAGAGCTACTGGCGGAATGTGGCTCCGGAACTATCGCCGAACTGGCGTTGGGAGACGAAATCGCGATGCACGGCCAGAACCGAGCGCTCGCCGGTATCGACGCAATCTGGTCCGCGATGCGCGCCTGCATCGAGCGCGGCATGCATACCGTCGGTGTGCTGCCCGGAAAACTCGGAGTTCGCCGACGAGCACAATCAGCGAAGAGCCAACTGGAACAACGCAACTGCGCACCCTCCTCACGCGAGTGGCTGACCGTCTACGCCATGGCGGTCAACGAAGAGAATGCAGCAGGTGGCCGCGTTGTCACGGCCCCAACCAACGGTGCGGCAGGCATCGTGCCTGCGGTGCTCTACCACCACATACGCGCGACCGGCGCCGGCGTTCACGACGTTCGGACATTTCTCCTCACTGCGGCCGCAATCGGATCGATCATCAAGGCGAATGCCTCGATCTCCGGGGCGGAGGCCGGGTGTCAGGGTGAGGTCGGAGCCGCCTGTGCGATGGCGGCGGCCGGTCTGTGCGCCGTCATGGGCGGATCGCCACGACAAATCGAGAATGCCGCTGAGATTGCCATGGAACACCATCTGGGCCTGACCTGCGATCCGGTCGGTGGTCTGGTCCAGATCCCGTGCATCGAACGAAATGCCGTCGCTGCCTCGACTGCGGTCACCGCGGCTCAACTCGCATACCTGGGCGACGGAACGCACGTGGTGAGCCTCGATACCGTCATCGAAACCATGCGACAAACCGGAAACGACATGTCCGTGCGCTACAAGGAAACCAGTGAGGGCGGGCTCGCCGTCAATGTCGTCGAGTGCTGAGGGGGATGTCGACGGCAGCGGCGAGGGCGGGCGGACGCCGTCGCCGGAAATATCATCCTCTCGAACGATGAAGTCCGGTGTACCGATTTCTACACTCGGTGACATGACTTTGTGGACGGTTACCAGATGATCGCTCATCACGCTGGAGGAATCCCACTGCACAATTCTTCACGGCACAACACTGCGGGGCCGTCGCGCTCGACGCAGGCCTCCGGTCGCAAGATCGCCGCGCTGATCGCGTTGGTCGCCGTTGTCTCCGCTGCCTTCGTTTTCGGCCCGGGCATGCTGACCGGTAGGCCGGGCGATGGGTATGCACACCAGGGGGAACTCGTCGAGACGGTCCGTGTCGCGTTCGTCGAGTACTGGAGTTCCGGTGTCCAAGCCTTCTCTCCCAGCTTGGAGTCCGCTGTCGATTACTGGATGCGGTACCACGTGGCCAAGGCAGTGATCGCGGTAATCCTGCTGACGGTTCTGCTCGCACTCGGCCGCATGCTCAAGGCGTCGTTCGTGAACGCCGGCCCTCTGACGGCTGGAAGGAAACTCGCATTCGTCTCGGCGGGAGGGCTGGTCACGCTCCTCGCGATGTTTTCTTCGGTGCTCGTGATGGCCAATGTCCAAGGTGTCGTTGCACCCTTCTCTTCGCTGATCTCGATGTTGCCCGTGGCCCAGGCGGATGGGGCACTTGGCGACACTGTCGGGCAGGTCCGCCAACAGCTCGCTCAGTCGACGGGCACCGGAAACCAGCAAAGCCCTGTCCTCGAACTGATGATCAGCGACTTCGCGCGGTATCACGTGGCCATGGCGGTGATCGCGCTGATCGCGGCAGCAATATCACTGACCGTGACTGTGGTCGTGTGGGCACGCTTCGCGAGAACGGCGCGATCCGACAGACGGACGAGATTCGTGTCGGGGTCGATCGGTCTTCTCACTGCACTGTTCACGCTGGGATTGATCGTTGTCGGCGTAGCAAATATGGGCACCGCGGCAGACCCGGCACCCGCGCTGGCGGCGTTCTTCGACGGCGGACTCTGACCCAAGTCAAGGGTTCAGGGAGGGGTTCAGGCAGGGGTTCAGGCAGGGGTTCCGTAGTCCCCCGGTACCGGTTGAGGAGGTACCTGGGGACTGCGGCAGCCGTACCGAGGGTCGATGTGCACGCCTCGTCGGACAGGCAGAGTTCGACTCATGAAAATCGGAGCAAGACGCATCATGCTCGTCGGCCTGTGCAGCGCCATGGTTGCCGGGGCTGTAATCAGCTGCAGCACGGACAAATCCACAGACAATCCGACAGCCACATCCGAGAAGGTCATGGACTCTGCCGTCACCGACCAGCTCGATGCGATCATCGACGCAGCGGTTGATTCGACCGGGATTCCCGGTGCGATGGTGGGCATCTGGGGACCCGACGGCAACTATGTCAAGGTTGCAGGCGTCTCGGATACGGCGACAAAGGCGCCGATGGAAACCGACTTCTACCACCGGATCGGCAGCGTCACCAAAACGTTTACCGTGACCGCCCTGCTGCAATTGGTCGACGAGGGCAAGATCGGTCTCGATGATCCGATCTCCAAGTACGTCGATGGCGTCACGGAAGGTGATGCGATCAGCTTGCGACAGCTGGCGGGGATGCGCAGCGGCTTCGTCGACTACACGACGTCCGAACAGTTTGTCATGGAATATCTTTCGGATCCTCGCCGAGCTTTCACATCTGAAGAGCTCGTGGGGTACGTCAAGGATCTCCCACTTCAGGTTCGACCAGGGACCACCGTCGACTACTCGAACACCAACACTATTCTGCTGGGAATGGTGATCGAAAAGGTCTCCGGCTCAAAACTGTCGGAAGTCATCGACACCAAGATCGCGACACCACTCGGGATGGAGCACACCAGCTTTCCCACCACCAACGCGTTCCCGAACCCACACGCACAGGGGTACACCAACCAAACGCTCGACGAATCCGTGACCGCGGCAACGGATTGGAATCCGTCGTGGGGCGGCGCCGCGGGTGCGATGATCTCGTCGTTGGACGACATGCGCATCTGGGTTCCGGCCTTGGCCAAGGGCGATCTCCTCTCAGACGACACTCAGAAGCAGCGCCTGCAAACAGTGAACTTGAGCGAAGGGGACGACAGTTCCGGGTACGGACTCGGTTTGTTCAACAGCGGCGGCTGGATCGGTCACAACGGAAGCCTGCCCGGCTATAAGACAGTCTCGGTCTACTTGCCCGAGAAGGACACCACCCTGGTCGTCTTCATCAACACCGATATCGACGGCGAGACTGACCTGACCAGCGCTCTGATGGTGCCCATCACCAAGCTGATCAGCCCGGACCACGTTTACGGCTGATCACTCCGACCCAACCGACAATCGGATAAAAGTGACATATCGGGTTCGATCTGTCGATAGGCTCGATCATCGACAGATCGAACCCGAAAGAGGCGCTCATGGGATCGTTGAACGACTGGCTACTCAACAGTGACCACCCGCTTGTGGGGATTGTCGGCGGCATCCTGCTGACGATCGCGATGCTTTCCGGTGGAACGGGTATGTAACCCATCGCGTGATTCAACGAACATGTTCGTTACGAACATGTTCGTGTATGGTGGAGCCATGCCCACTCACCCAGCAAGTCCGTCGAGCCGACGCAATCGCCCGGCCAAACCCGCACTGACACGTGAGGGCATCGTCAGTGCGGCGGTGGAGATCTTGCGCTCGGAGGGGCTGCAGAAGTTGACAATGCGTCGACTCGCCCTGGAACTCGACACCGGACCCGCGTCGCTGTACGTGTACGTGCGAAACACAGCCGAATTGCACGCCGCGGTTCTGGATGAGCTGCTCGGAGTCGTCGACCTCGCCGAAAATACTTCCGGCACTTGGCAAGCGCGCCTCGAACGGGTGTTGACGTCCTACACGGCCGTATTGTTCGATCATCCCGGCCTTGCCCAGTCGGCTCTTGTTTCGCGGCCAAGCGGAGTTCACTACGTACGCCTGCTCGAACGCCTGTTGGCATTGCTCGACGAGGGCACGGTTCCCTCGGCTCAAGCCGCCTGGGGCGTGGACCTACTACTTCAGTACGCGACGTCCACTGCTGCCGAGCACTCGGCGCCGAACAACGCCTCGGACACGGACGCCCGGTGGAACGCCTTGACCGACGCAATCGAGCACGCAGACCCGCAGACGCACCCCCTCGTCGCGAGCCATTCCACAGCCCTACTTGCCGGTGAACCCACCGCACGCCTCTCCTGGGGATTCCGAACGCTCATCACGGGCATCGAGAACACCCCACTCACTTCTTAGGAACCCACCATGAACCACTACCCCATCGCAATCATCGGCGCCGGCCTCGGTGGCCTCACACTCGCCCGAGTCCTCCATCAGCACGGAATCAATTCGGCGGTATTCGATCTCGAATCCGGACCGACGGCCAGAACTCAAGGCGGGATGCTCGACATCCACGAGGACTCAGGCCAGATCGCACTTCGTGCCGCCGGTCTGTACGACGAGTTCTGCGCACTCGTTCATCAAGGCGGTGAACAGATGCGCGTTCTCGATCGAAATGCCGTCGTGCACCTGAGCGAGGAGGACAAGGGAGACGGCGACCGCCCCGAAGTCGACCGCGGACAACTGCGCGACCTACTACTCGGATCGCTGCCGAAAGACACCGTCCATTGGGGAGCCAAAGTGCGCGGCGCGCATGCACTGCCGGACGGTCGACACGAAGTTCATCTCGCGGACGGCTCCCACTTCACCACCGATCTTCTGGTCGGCGCCGATGGTGCGTGGTCGAAAATCCGTCCACTGGTTTCACACGCCACTCCTGCCTACACCGGAATATCCTTCGTGGAGTTCGACCTTCACGACGCTGACAACCAGCACGCGGAATCCGCCGAAACAGTCGGCGGCGGAATGATGTTCGCGCTCAGTGCCGACAAGGGCTTCCTTGCCCATCGTGAGACGGACAACAGTCTGCACATCTACGCTGCCCTCCGAGTTCCCGAGAGTTGGGCTTCGAGCGTCGATTTCTCCGACGACCACATTGCGAAGAAGATTCTGCTGGAACACTTCTCGGACTGGGACGAGTCATTCCGGTCGATGATCGTCGAAGCGGACAGCTCGTTGACCCCTCGTCCCATCCATGCCCTTCCCATCGGACACAGCTGGAGTCGCACTCCCGGCGTCACACTGCTCGGGGACGCGGCCCACGTCATGTCGCCGTTTGCCGGAGAAGGCGCGAACCTGGCAATGCTCGACGGCGCCGAACTCGGTCAAGCGATCACGTCACACAGCGACACGGAGGAAGGACTCGCTGCCTACGAAGAGCGACTCTTCCCGCGCAGCGCCGCATCGGCACAACAGTCGGCTGATGGTCTGGACATGTGCTTCGGCGAGAACGCACCCCAACGGCTCCTGGACATGTTCAGCGCACATGGGTGACCCGACCGCTTCCGGCTGGATCGTCATATCGTCACATCGTCATGAGCAAGCGACGACGACAGCGCACGGTGGGCTTCGACCTGATCAAGCAATTCGTTGGCCTTCTGCTCAGCCGCGGATACCGCGTCGGCTCCGGCAACCCAACGACGTGGAGGAAACGGCGAATCGACAAGCGTCGCAAGCGCCAACGCAAGTTTTACCGGATCCCCACCCTGGAAGCCGTTCATACTCTTCCACGCTTCCACGGTCTCGCCGGTCCGAGCGTCGTAGTCGGCGATCGACAGCTCCGGCCAGATCGACGACGCACCTTCGACGAGCAGTTCGGTGCGAAAGAATCCCGGCTCCACGATAGTCGTGCCGATACCGTACGGCTCGACGTCGAATCGCAAGGACTCCATCCAGCCTTCCAACGCAAATTTCGACGCAGCATAGGCTCCGCAAAATTCCTGACCGCGCAGGCCCGCAATAGAACTGACGGTCACGACGTGTCCACTCCGTTGCCGACGCATCACCGGCAACACCGCCCGTGTCACATTGATCGGCCCGAAGAAATTGGTCTCCATCTGAGCGCGAAGTTGCGCCGGGCTGACATTTTCGAAGAACCCGGCGTAGAAGTTTCCGGCGTTGTTCACCAGCACGTCGATTCCACCGAATCGTGCAACTGCCGTGTCCACCGCAGCATATGCGGCTTGTTCGTCGGTGATGTCCAAGGCAATCACCAACAGGTCGTCATGCTCACCGATCGCTGCAGCAACGCGGTCCGCATCACGCCCCGTTGCCACCACCGCGTGCCCGGCGGCAAGGGCCGCCTGCGCAATGTCAATTCCCATGCCCCGGCCTGCGCCGGTAACAAACCAGATCTTCTTGTCACTCATGCGTACTGTCCTCTCGTTTGACGAGTCCAGTACAGACCAGGTTGCACGAGGGCGGGAGTGCCTGCCGTTCCGGGTACCAGCAGAACCCCTCAACGCCCCGACTACTCGCGCAGAGTCGTCAAGAAGGCAATACGGTCGCCGCGGTAGAGCGAGCGCACCCGCTCGATCGGCACGCCCTCCGGGTCGACGGACGTCCGGTGCAATAGAAGCATCGGCATCGAGGTGGTGGACTCGACGAGCGTCGCCTCACGCGGTGAGGCAAGTACCGTCTCGATCCGTTCGGTAGCGGAGGCGAAGACCACGCCGATGGAGCGGATGGCAGCGTACAGCGATGTCGTCGCATCGAAGGCGTCGAGCATCTCACCGAACCTGCTGTCCGGCAAGAACGTTGATTCGAGTCCGATCTTCTCGCCGTCGGCGAAGAGGACACGCTCGAGATGAACGACGGTGTCGCCCACCTCGATACCCAACTCAGTGGCGAGACCGTCGTCGGCCGACATTCGTTCGAAGGTCACGACTTCACGACTGGGCACTCGCCCAGCGCTCAGCGCGCCCTCGGTGTAGGAACGAAGCGAGAGGGGCTGCACCAATTTCGGACTCGCAACGACGGTGCCTCGCCCACGCCGCTCGATCCGTCCTTCGACGAGCAGATCGCGAAGCGCTTGACGGACCGTCTCACGAGCGACCGTGAACCGCGATGCCAGTTCCCGCTCCGACGGGACGGCATCACCTTCCGCGAGCCCACCGAGAATGGTCTCGATCTCGGTGCGGACGCGGTAGTACTTCAGCTCCGGCTCGATCACGACGCTCGAGGTCCCCGGCCCGGTGGACGTCTGCTGATTCATGGCGCAAGCGTACAAGAATTCGGTCTATACCAATTGTTAACCTGGAGTTCGTCTCGATTCCCCCTATTGGTCTAGACCAAACGTCACTATCTCTACATGCGAATTTTGATTGTGGGCGGAGGAATCCTCGGAACGGCGCACGCCGACGAGGCAATCCGCCGGGGACATGAGGTTGTTCATCTCGAACGCGAGCCGGAAGCCCGCGGTGCCACGGTACGGAACTTCGGACTCGTCTGGGTATCCGGGCGAGCTCCCAACGAACTCGAGACCGCGCTGCGCTCGCGCGAGTTGTGGGCAGACCTTGCCGCCCGTGTCCCCGGCGTCGGATACCGACCGGCGGGTTCGATCACCCTCATGCGCACCGAGGAGGAAGTCGCGGTCGCGCAGGAAGCGTTCTCTCCGCCGGACGCTCACAACAGAGGGTTCGCGCTCCTGGATCCCGACGCCGTTCGTGCCGTCAACCCAGCACTCCGAGGGAAGTTCCTGGGTGGACTGCACTGCAGCCTCGACGCTGCAGTCGAATCACGGCAAGCGCTCCCCGCCATCCGGTCGCATCTCGATGCCAGCGGCCGTTACACCTTCCATGCCGGAACAGAAGCTCGTGAGATCACGACGAACAGCACCGGCGTACACATCCGCGACGACCACGGTCGCAACTTCGACGCCGATCACGTGATCGTCTGCCCCGGAGCAACACTCGGCGGATTGGCTCGCGATCTCGCCGGAGATCTCCCCCTGCGCCGTGTGCGCCTACAGATGATGCAGACGGCCCCACTCGGCGAAAAGCTCACCACCGCAATCGCAGACGGCGACAGCTTCCGCTACTACCCCGGTTTCGCTGGATCTGCCCTCGATCACCTTCGCACCGTGCAGCCGCAGGAACCGACTGCCGAGGCGCACCGCATGCAGCTCCTGTGCGTGCAGCGCTTGCACGGCGGGCTGACCATCGGCGACACCCACGAGTACGAGGAACCCTTCGACTTCGACGTCGACGAGGCGCCGTATCGCCATCTGTCCGCAGTGGTGGAAACCCTTCTGGGACACGATCTTCCGCCCATCGTCAAGCGATGGGCGGGCGTCTACAGCCAGTGCCTCGACCCCTCACAACTGGTTCACCGCGCACAGGCCGCCGACAACGTCTGGGTGGTTGCCGGCCCCGGTGGCCGCGGTATGACGCTCGGCCCGGCACTGGCAGAACAAACCGCCGACCAGCTCGGTCTCTGAATCCTTCTGACAAGAAAGACTTCTCATGTCTCCCATCACCCTTGCCGTTCTCGACATGGCCGGCACCACCGTCGCCGACGACGGACTGGTTCTTCGCGCCTTCGCTGCCGCCGCTGAAGCCGGCGGACTGCCCGACGAAGGCCCGGAAGCCGATGCCGCTCGCCAGTACGTCCTCGACACGATGGGCCAGTCGAAGATCGTCGTGTTCCGCGCGATCTTCGGTGACGAAGACCGCGCCCAGGCCGCGAACGCCGCCTTCGAAACCACGTACGACTCCCTCATCGACCAGGGGCTCGCCGAGCCGATCCCCGGCGCGGAGAAGGCAATAACCAAACTCCGCGAGGCCGGCATCAAAGTTGCCTTGACCACCGGGTTCAGTCGATCGACGCAGGATAAACTCCTCGTCGCGCTCGGCTGGGAAACCCTCGCCGATCTCACCCTCTCCCCCGCCGAAGCCGGTCGCGGTCGCCCGTTCCCTGACTTGATTCTGACTGCGCTGCTCAAACTCTCGATCGACGACGTCCACCAGATCGCCGTACTCGGCGACACGTCCAACGACGTGCTCAGCGGCATTCGCTCCGGCGCAACCATCGTCGCCGGAACTCTGACCGGCGCTCACGACGAGCAACAACTGCGCGGCGCCGGTGCCACCCACATCGTCCCGTCCGTGACGGAGTTCGCCGAACTCCTCACCCACCCCTGATCTCACCTCCGAAAAAGGAATCGTCATGCGTCTACGCCCGAGCATCGCTGCGGCCGCTCTCGCCGTGTCCGTCCTTTCGTTCACCACAGCCTGCGGTGGAACCGGCACTGCCGCCGGATCAGATACCGAAACCGTCACCGTCTACAGCGCCGACGGCCTGTCCGGTTGGTACAAGGGCAGATTCGACGCCTTCACCGCGCAGACCGGCATCGCTGTCAACCTGGTGGAAGCCGGTTCCGGCGAGGTCGTCTCCCGCGTCGACAAGGAGCAGTCCAACCCACAGGCCGACGTCATCATCACCCTGCCGCCGTTCATTCAGAAGGCCGACGCGCAAGGTCTGCTCGAGCCCAGCGGAATCGACACCTCCGCCGTTCCGGCCGGCGAGAAGGACGACGCAGGCAAGTACGTACCCGTCGTCGAGAACTACCTCTCGTTCATTGCCAATCCGACTGCATCACCCGCCCCACAATCTTGGGACGACCTACTCACAGATCAGTTCGAGGGCAAGTTGCAGTACTCCACGCCCGGCCAGGCCGGCGACGGCACCGCGGTGCTCTTGCTGCTCCAGCACCTGATGGGTAAGGAAGGAGCACTCGACTACCTCGGAAAGCTCCAGGCAAACAACGTCGGCCCCTCGTCCTCGACCGGAAAGCTCCAGCCCAAGGTCAGCAACGGAGAGCTGCTGGTCGCCAACGGTGACGTCCAGATGAACCTCGCTTCGATCGCGGACGACGGATCGAAGTTCGACATCTTCTTCCCCGCCGGAGCCGACGGCACTCGCACCACCATTGCACTGCCCTACGTGATGGGGCTCGCCAAGAGCGCACCGAGCAGCGAAGAAGCGAAGAAGCTCATGGAATTCCTGCTCTCCGAAGAATCCCAGAAGACCGTCGCCACCGACGCACTCGGCGTATCGGTCCGCGAGGACGTCCGAAGCGCTACCGGTGAATCCACCGACAAGAACACGCCTTCCGGAGTTCTACAGGGCGTCAACGTGTGGACCCCGAACTGGAACGACGTCCTCAGCTCGCTCGACGCCGACATCGCCGCCTACCAGAAAGCCACCGGGAGCTGATCATGGCAAGAACCAGACTGGGGCGGACGCTCCCCGAGACCGTCGGTATTCACGGAGCGATCGAACATTCCGCTCCGGCCATCACCTTCGATCGCGTCAACGTCGCCTACGGCCGCGGAAAGACCGCAACCCACGCCCTCGTCGATTTCAATCTACGAGTCGCGCCGGGTGAAACTGTGGCACTGCTGGGGCCCAGTGGATCCGGCAAGTCGACCGCTTTGAAGGCCCTCGCGGGATTTGTCCGCCCCACGTCCGGTTCGGTCAAGCTCGGCACCCGAGACATCACCAATCTCCCTCCCGCACAAAGAGGAATCGGCGTCGTCGTTCAGTCGTACGCGCTCTTCCCACACATGAGGGTCTCCGAGAACGTGGCCTTCGGACTCCGAGCCCACCGTGTGCCGCGGTCGGAGATCGGCCCACGCGTGGCCGAAGCCCTCGACATGGTCGGGATGTCGGCGTACGGAAAGCGTCTGCCGCGTGAGCTTTCCGGCGGTCAACAGCAGCGGATTGCCATCGCTCGCGCGTTGGCTATTCGTCCCGGAGTACTCCTCCTCGACGAACCGCTGGCCGCCCTGGATGCTCAACTTCGCGAGAGCATGCTCGGCGAACTGGCGAGACTGCGTGCCGCACTACCTGACACAGCCATGCTCTACGTGACGCACGATCAGAGTGAAGCCCTGGCGCTCGCGGACCGAATCGCAGTGATGCGCAATGCCAGACTCGCGGACATCGACACCGCGGAGGCCTTGTGGAAGCGTCCGCCGTCCAGCTTCACGGCGGCCTTCCTCGGCGGCGCCAACCTGTTGCCCTGCACGGTCACTCGCGTCATCGGTACCTCCGCGTTGGTCTCGATCGGTGGCGCTCCGTTCACTGCTCACGCCCCTCAACCCGAGATCGGGCGCATCGAGTGGGAGTCCGACATGGATGCCTACCTGTGTGTTCGTCCGCACGCGGTAGTGGTGACCGGCGTCGGCGCACGAGGATCGTTCCCGGCACGCATCGTCTCGAGCGTCTGGCGTGGTTCGACGACGCGTCTGACACTGGCTGTCCGTGGCCTCGAAAACGTCCGCGTCGACGCGGATGTTGCAGGCCACGACGAACGACCGGTCGACACCGAGGTCGGCGTCGTCTTGCCCACGGACGGCAGCGTTCTGGTTCCGGCGGATCGCCGGCCATGACCACAACCTTGGAACGCCCCGAAACCGCTATGACCCAACACAAAGACCCGATTCCGTGGCGCCGGATCGGGTGGGCGCTACCGCCACTGCTTCTGGTGCTCGTGTTCGCGGTGTATCCCACCGCGCGGGTCCTCACGGAATCGCTGAGCACCGCAGACGGCACCGGTCTGTCCACGTGGTCTTCGGTGCTCGGATCGGAACTGTTCCGAACCGCGCTCTGGCGGACCATCCACATCGCCGTGGCGTCGACCCTGGGTTGCCTGGTCCTCGGCACTTTCCTCGCCTTGGTGCTTGCCTTCGTTCCATTCGCCGGATCCAAGGTGGTGGGGCGATTGATCGACACGGTGCTCGCGCTGCCGTCTTTCCTGATCACATTGGCGTTCACGTTCCTGTACGGCACGGCCGGCGCCGTCAACGCCTTGATCGTCCGCATCACCGGCGACGCGAATGGGCCCCTGAATTTCCTCAACACTCCCTTGGGTGTGATCGCGGCCGAAATCACCTTCTTCACGCCCTTTGTCGTGCGTCCACTTCTTGCGGCATTCACCCAGATTCCGCGTGAACAACTCGACGTCGCAGCCAGCCTCGGAGCGTCACCCGTACGAGTTCTGCGACAGGTGGTGATGCCGGAAGCGTGGCCGGCCCTCCTGGCCGGTGGATCGCTCGTACTTCTTTTGACACTCAACGAATTCGGCATCGTGCTCTTCACCGGAGCCAAAGACGTCGTAACTCTGCCGGTCCTCATCTACACCCGTGGCATCGTCACCTTCGACTTGCCAGGCGCGGCAGTGATCGCGACCGTCCAGGTCGCACTCTCACTCGGCTTGTACTGCCTCTACCGATTCACCTTCAACAGATTAATGGGAGGCAGCCATGCTGCTGTGGACACGAAGCTCTAGGGCTTTCGTTCTCGGATTCTTCGCCCTCGTCGTCGCGGTAGTTTTTGTCGCACCCATCGCCACCGTCGTCGCGGCTGCGCTGGCCGGATCGTGGACGGGGCCACTCCCGTCGAATCTCGGCGGCAAGAACTTCTCCACGGCGCTGTCCGACGAGAACTTCGCCAGTCTGACCGTCAGCTTGCAGACTGCGTTCATCTCGGGAGTATTGGCACTGATCGTCGGAACGTGGGCCGCGCTGGCCTCTCGTGAGGCACCGATGTGGCCGCGGCGCATCACCGATGCCGTATTCCATTTACCGATTGCGGTTCCGTCGGTCGCGATCGGCTTGGGTCTGCTCATCACCTTCAACGAGCGCCCACTACTGCTCGGCGGTACCAAGTGGATCGTGATTCTCGCTCACACGGTTTTGGTGCTTGCCTTTGCCTTCAGTTCCGTATCGGCCGCGCTCGAACGGCTCGATCCCGCCTACCGTCAAGCTGCCGAATCACTCGGCGCCGGCCCAGCGCGGGTGCTGACGCGGGTAACGCTACCGCTGCTGCTCCCAGCATTGGGTGCGGCCGCCGGGCTTTCTATCGCACTGTCGATGGGTGAGCTGGGCGCAACGGTCATGGTCTACCCGGCGACATGGAAGACCTTGCCGGTCAGTATCTTCGGACTCACCGACCGCGGCCAGGTATTTCTTGCCGCAGCAAATACGACACTGCTGCTCACAGTCACCCTGATCGCCCTCATGGTGGTCGGCAGAATCCGTCGGCGCTGACCTTGCTGTGGGGCGTTATTTAAACCCCCCGGGTGATAAAATGGCCCACCAAGGGGGTTTGCCAACCGCCAGAATTAAAGCAGAACCATTCCCCGCGGGGGGGTGGGGGGGTTAGGA
>NZ_JBHWUF010000005.1:276798-358613 GCF_042738325.1 Rhodococcus sp. NPDC059969
TAAAATTCCACCCTCTCCCCCTTTTGGGTGGACGCAATAACCGGTGGGCGATCACGTGGTTGTGCAAATTAAAAACCCCCCCGTTTTAAAAACCGCCCCACAGCAGGGGTTTAGCCCTTCCGCAAGATGTACCGCTGAACCTTGCCGCTCGGGGTCTTGGGCAGGTTCGGAACAAAGTGCACGGTGCGCGGGTACGCGTGCGCCGCGAACTTCTTCTTCACCAACGTCTGCAGTTCCTTCTCGAGTTCGTCGTCGCCGTCGACGCCTTCGCGGAGAACGACAAACGCCTCGAGGACCTCACCGCGCAACTCGTCGGGCATGCCCACGACGGCGGCCTCGATGACGTGCTCGTGCATGACAAGCACGCTCTCGACGTCGAAGGGTCCGATGCGGTAGCCGGCCATGATGATGACGTCGTCATCTCGCGAGGAGAAGAAGAAGAATCCGTCCTCGTCCGTCATTCCGGCATCACCGGTGATGTACCAGCGGCCGTCTTCGCTGAATCGCTGCTTCGTCTTCTCCGGAGCATCGACGTATCCGGTGAACCACATCAACGGGCTGTTATGGGTATCGATCGCCACGCGGCCCTGAGTGCGAGCCGGTGCGATGTCATCCGAATTGTCTTCCAGCACAGCAGCAGACCAACCCGGCAACGGACGACCCATCGATCCGGGGCGCACATCCTCGCGGAGCCCGTTGGCCCACGCGTTGACGATGAACATGCCGTGCTCGGTCTGGCCGTAGTGATCACGGACCTCGACGCCCAACGAGTTCTTCGACCACGCAACAACATCCGGAGTCAAGGGCTCACCGGCCGAGGACGCGCGGCGCAGCGAAAGCCCTTCCGGAACCGGCGCCTTGTCGGCACGCAGACTGCGGTACACGGTCGGAGCGGCCGCAAAATTGGTGACACCGAACTTCTCGATGATCTGCCACGTCAGGGGCGCGGAGAATCCGGCGTGCAGCAGAATGCTTCGCGTTCCGGCGGCAAGCGGGCCGAGCAACGCGTAGTACAGCCCGTACGCCCAGCCCGGGTCCGCGGCGTTCCAGAACACGTCGTCCTCACGGACGTCGAGGCCGAACTCCTGGTAGGCGTGGAACGACGCGAGCGCACGCACCGGAACCGGCACGCCCTTGGGTGTTCCCGTGGTGCCGCTGGTGAACAACTGCACCATCGGTGCATTTCCGCCGACGGCCTGAGCAGCGCCCTTCGGGTCTTCTGCATCCTGAGCTGCGAGGAGGGCGTCGAAGTCCAATTCGTCCCCGGCCGCGCCGCCGGCGACGATGACCTGCCACGCCGCGTCGGCGGGGATGTCCTCACCCGGCGCGAGCTTGTCGAGCTGATTGGCGTCGGAAATGACGACCTTCGCACCGCTGGCCGTCAAGCGGAATGCGATGGCAGGCGAGGCGAATGCCGTGAACAACGGCACGTGGACCGCGCCGCGGCGCCAGATTCCGAGGAGCGCGACCACGAGATCCGCAGACTTGCCCATGAGAGTCGCTACGTTGTCTCCCGGCTCGACTCCGAGGTCCGCCAGAGCTGCTGCGAAACGCGCCGACTGCTCACGTAGATGACCGTAAGTGAGGTCCACCGAGCTAAGGTCTGCCTCGACGACGGTGAATGCAACGCCATCCGCGGGATGCCGATCGCAGAGCAATTCTGCGGCGCTGGCATGCGGGGTGTCGTACTGGTCCAGCAGCTCGCGCACCCGTGCGGTGGGATCGGTGCTCATCAACTTGCTCCTTATCGATCGTCGTATGGTTGGCCCGACCGCTTACGTTGGCGGCTCGTCATACGTACTGTTCGCCCCCTATGATCTAGCTCACAAGAGAACTTCACTACCCCCAGAAAGGGGTACCTGCGTGAATCGACATGCTTCGTCACTTCTGCGTCCCCGCGACGGGGACGCAATGCGAGGTGAACTCCGAACCATTGCAGCTCAGGGTGTTGTTCCCGTGCTGTTCGGAGGCGAGGTCCAGGACGGAACCCTGCACCTGAGCGAATTCGTCGGCACCCGCACAAACAACCTCAAGGGCTTGGCCATCCCGCCACGCTCGGGCATGGGCGGACGCGTCGTAGCCCAGGGTTCACCGATCACCGTCAACGATTACGGCAATTCGCAGTCCATCACTCATCACTTCGACCGTCCTGTTCTCAGCGAGGGCCTGCATTCGATCATCGCCGTTCCGGTCATGGTTTCGGGAAAATCGCGCGCTGTGCTCTACGCCGCGATCCGGGATTCCGCTCCGTTGGGTGACCGCACAGCAGACGTCATGGTCGGCGCGTCCCGGCGTCTCGGGATGGAGTTCGCCATCCGCGACGAAGTCGATCGTCGCCTGCAACTACTGCAGGCCGCCGCCGCGACTACCGCCGACGGTATGTCTTCGGAAGAGATCCGCGGAGTCCACGCCGAACTACGCAGTGTCGCCCAGACCGTCACCGACACCGACTTGCAGACCAAACTCCGCGGACTCTCCCAGCGTTTGGCCAACTTGCTGCGTCCTACCGCCGACGCCGAATCCGACGTCACGCTCACCCCGCGCGAAGTGGACGTTCTCTCTCAGGTCGCACTCGGCTGTACCAACATCGAAGCCGGCCAACGGCTTTCCCTTCGCCCTGAAACAGTCAAGAGCTATCTGCGAAGCGCGATGGGAAAGCTGGACGCCAGCTCACGCCACGAAGCCGTGGTGACCGCCCGGAGGTTGGGACTGCTCCCCTGACGGGTCAGTAACCTTCCGGCAGGGCGGTGAGCATGTCGCGGGTGACTGCGACGGCGTTGTCCGAACTTCCGCCCCGCACAACCAGAGTCGCGAAGGCCAGGTTTCCGCGATAGCCGACGAACCATGCGTGCGATCCCCCGTCGACCTCGGCTTCACCGGTCTTGCCGTACACCTCACCCTGATCTTCGACGCGTTCGGCGGTACCACTGGTGACGACGAGTCGCATCATTCCGCGCAGACCGTCGACCATGGCCGGTGTGATCGCCGGGCGCTCACCGTCGATGGTGGTTTCGCGCCCTGAAATCAGTTGCGGCACCGGTGTCGAACCGTTCGCGACCGTCGCCGCCGCCATCGCCATTCCGAACGGACTGACGACGACCTTGCCCTGACCGAATCCGTCCTCGGTCCGCTGCACCAGATCCGACGCCGGTGGCACCGAACCGGAATCGATCGGCAATCCCACCACGTTGTAGTCCTGGCCGATACCGAACTGCGCTGCGGCAGTGGTCAACGTGTCCGCTTGCATCTCGCTGGCCAGCTTCGCGAAGGACGTGTTGCACGAACGCGCGAAGGCCGTTGCCATCGGCACCGTGCCGAGTGAGAACTCGTTGTAGTTGGGGACGCTGCGCTCGCCGATCTCGATTCGGCCCGGGCATGGCACCATCGTGTCGGGGGTCGCCTGACCGGTCGAAATTGCGGCGCCTGCCGTGATGATCTTGAACGTCGAACCGGGCGGGTACTGACCCATCGTCGCGACCGGTCCGTCGCGGTCTGCTGCCTTGTTCTGCGCAACGGCCAAAATGGCACCGCTCGACGGTTCGATGACCACCATCATCGCCTGATCCTTGTTCACGTTCACCGCGCGTTGCGCAGCGATCTGGATGTTGCGGTCCAGACTGATACTGAACGACGGAACCGGTTGCGGCGCAGTCTCGGTCAACACGTCGGTGTCGACGCCGTTCTGGTTGACCGTGACGACACTCCAGCCGGCCTTGCCGTCGACCTCGTCGATGATCGTCTTCTTGATCTGCCCGAGCAGGTCAGGTGCGAACTCCGGGTCGGTCGAGACCAGATCCGATTCGTCCGACACCGAAACCCCGGATATGGCTCCCAGTTGCGCGGAAACCTGGTCGTAGTCGTCACTACGCAACCTGGTCACCAGATAGTCGCCCTTGACGGCCGTCGACGATTCCGCGATCGACTGACCCGTCAGCGACGAATCGAATCGCCCGAGAACGCTTGCGAGACTGTTCGCGGAGCCGATGATGTCGTTGCTCTTCGAGCGATCGAACTTCACGCGGTAGACGATTCCCGGCACGAGGACGTCCGTGCCCGAATGCTCGTTGACCCTCGCCCTCGGCGCAGCGGTTGCCCGCAACGACATCGTCTGTTTGTCACCGAGACGGGGATGAACGTCCGTCGAACTCCACCGGACAGACCAGTCGCCGTCCTTGCGACCCATCTGCAGCTCGCCGTCGTAGGTCCAGACGCGGTCCTTCGGGAGATGCCACTCGTAGGTGTAGCCGACCGTCGCGGTGTCTCCGTTCATCTTCACCGACGTGGTCTCAGCGGTCATCGACTCGGCCTGAAGCGCATCCCAGGTATCGCTCAACACGGGTCCGGCAGAATCAGGCCGGTCCGTAAATTTTGCTGCCTCGTCGATGTCTCTGTCACCGAACGCACTCAGGAACTGCTGCGCGACGGGCTCGGGGCCGGCGGGTTTCGGAGTACACGAACTGATCCCCACCGCCAAGAAAATCACGGTGCAGGAGGCCAACAGTTGGGCCGAGCGACTACGAGAGAAATGCCGAGTGTTCATCGAGCCCCATACTAGGGCGGCAACCGACGCGGTCAGGGTAGGCGCGACCATTGCAACCACCGTGTGCGGTCAGTCGAGCAGTACCGTCGAGAAAGTTGCGACCTGTCGGAACCCGACCCGCGAATAGGTCGACCGCGCAATCGTATTGAAGCTGTTGACGTACAGGCTCGCAATGCGACCGGTCGCCATGATCGACTCCGCGACAGCCGCCGTTCCGGTCATGCCGAAGCCCTGTCCGCGAAACTCGGGATTGACCCAGACGCCCTGAATCTGGCCACAGCGCGCGGACATCGAACCGACCTCCGCCTTGAAAACGACCTGGCCGTCCTCGATGTGCGCCCACGCTCGCCCGGCGGCGATCAGGCTTGCGACACGATGCCGATAGCCGCGCCCACCGTCGTTGGCACGCGGATCGACGCCCACCTCTTCGATGAACATCGCGATCGCGGCAGGCAGGTAGATGTCGAGTTCGTCGGAGCGGACCTGCCGGACCAGAGGATCCGACGGGCATGCCAGCGGCTCGGATACCGCGAGCAACGGTTGTTCGGGGCGAACCTCCCGCGCAGTTCCCCAATCGAGTTCGAGCATTTCCCAGAGCGGCAACGCCAATTCGGCGCGACCGACCACTGAGGAGCACATGCGTGGAATCCGACAGGCACGGTCGGCGAATGCTCGAATGTCACCCGGATCGCCCCGAAGCGGAACCAGATTTGCCCCGGCAAAGCACAGGGAGGACAACGGCCCGCCTCGACTCCACAGCTCGCCGTGAATCATTCGTGGGTCGACGCCGCATTCTTCGACGCGCGCGGCAATCATGCAGGCCGCGACCGGATCGGCGTCGAGTACCGCTCGGACGTCGTCGAGATCTCGACTTCCGACCTGCTTGGCTCCGAGGAGTTTGAGCATCCGTCAACCCCCTCGACTCGACTGCGCGTCCACGAATATCACTACCCGATCATGATGCACTCAGATTGCCACGAACCTGACACCGACGGGGAAGATTCATCCGGCAATCACTCAACTCACGGTGACGACCGGCGCACCCTCCGAAGCGTCACCCTCCATGCTTTCGGCAATTTTCATCGCCTCTTCGATCAACGTCTCGACGATCTGCGCCTCGGGCACCGTCTTGATGACCTTGCCCTTGACGAAGATCTGGCCCTTGCCGTTGCCGGACGCCACACCGAGGTCGGCCTCACGCGCTTCACCCGGTCCGTTCACGACGCAGCCCATGACTGCCACGCGAAGCGGAATCTCCATGCCTTCGAGACCCGCGGAGACCTCGTCGGCCAGTGTGTAGACGTCAACCTGTGCACGGCCACACGAAGGGCATGAGACGATCTCGAGCTTGCGCGGACGCAGGTTCAGCGACTGCAGAATCTGGTTACCGACCTTGATTTCCTCGGCCGGCGGGGCTGAGAGCGACACACGGATGGTGTCGCCGATGCCCTCCGCGAGCAGCGCACCGAAGGCGACCGCGGACTTGATCGTGCCCTGAAACGCCGGACCCGCCTCGGTGACACCGAGGTGCAGTGGGTAGTCGCACTTGGCGGCGAGTTGTCGGTAAGCCTCGACCATGATCACCGGATCGTTGTGCTTGACGGAGATCTTGATGTCACCGAAGCCGTGCTCTTCGAACAACCCGGCTTCCCACAGCGCAGACTCGACCAACGCTTCGGGCGTCGCCTTGCCGTACTTCTCCATCAAGCGAGGATCGAGCGATCCGGCGTTGACGCCGATGCGGATCGGAATGCCGGCATCGCCCGCGGCCTTCGCCACCTCTTTGACGCGGCCGTCGAATTCCTTGATGTTGCCGGGATTGACGCGCACCGCAGCGCATCCCGCCTCGATTGCCGCGAAGATGTAGCGCGGCTGGAAGTGGATGTCGGCGATAACCGGAATCTGGCTCTTCTTCGCGATTGTCGCCAGAGCGTCCGCATCTTCCTGGCGCGGGCAGGCGACACGGACGATGTCACATCCGGAAGCGGTCAGTTCGGCGATCTGCTGGAGCGTTGCGTTGACGTCGTGCGTCTTCGTGGTGCACATGGACTGCACCGAGATGGGGAAATCGCTGCCCACACCTACCGTGCCGACCTGCAGCTGCCGAGTCTTGCGTCGAGGAGCAAGAATCGCTGCGGGTGCCGAGGGCATTCCCAGTCCGATAGGGATGGTCACGTCTGTGCCTTCTTTCATAGCTTCACTGCAAGTTTAGCCGGGCGATCACCGCACTACCGCGCGGCAACCGTCGCCCTGCTCACACGGTCAGAAGATCTTGATCGGATTGACGATGTCAGCCGTGAGTGTCAGCAACATGAACGCGCCACCGATCACGATGAATACGTAAGTAATCGGAAGGAGTCTCGTGTAGTCGACCGGACCGCCCGGGATCAGGCCGCGGCGGGCGCGGAACCAATCGCGGATCTTCTCGTAGAAGACCACCGCGATGTGCCCGCCGTCGAGCGGCAGCAGCGGCAGGATGTTGAAAACGCCGAGGAAGAAGTTGATCGACGCGAGCAGGCCGACGAACATCGGCCACTCAGCTCGATCAGCAGCCTCGCCGCCGATCACGCTGGCGCCGACCACGCTGATCGGTGTGTCCTGCGCCCGCTCGCCGCCCGTGACCGACTCCCACAGAGCCCCCACCTTCGACGGAATGTCAGCCAACGCCTTCACCGAGTCGACCATGATCTGGCCGGTGTAGTCGAAGGCTGCCGGAACAGCCGTGAGCGCGTTGTACTCGACCAACGCCGAGCCGGGTCCACCGATTCCGACAGCAGATACTTCTTGCTTCACGGGAACACCACTGGCGGAGTTCACGTATCGCTGGACGCGTTCGGGAACGACCGTGATCGACAATGCCTCTCCATCGCGATCAACCGACAACGTGATGGGCCCATCCACACCTCGAATGGCTGCTGCCACCTCGGGGAAGGTACTCGTCGACGTTCCATCGACTGCGGTGATCCGATCTCCTGATTTCAAGCCCGCATCGCCCGCAGGGCCCCCACCCGAGCACGCTGTCAGCTCGAAGTTGCCGTCCTGACCCAACTGATCGGGGGCCACACACGTGACTTCTTGAACCACTGGTTGAGCAGGCTCAGTTCGGCCCCAGCCGAGGAGCAATGCGTAGATCAGGAGGAACCCGAGAATGAAGTTCATCGCGATACCGCCGGACATGACGACGACGCGCTTCCACGCCGCCTTCTTGTACATCGCGTGCGGCTCTTCTTCAGGCGTCATCTCGTCGAGAGCCGTCATGCCTGCGATGTCGCAGAATCCGCCCAGCGGCAGTGCCTTGAGTCCGTACTCGGTCTCACCTCGACGGAACGAGAAGATCTTCGGTCCGAAGCCGATGTAGTAGCGGCGAACCTTCATTCCCAAAGCCTTGGCCGTCCACATGTGGCCGGCTTCGTGCAGGGCGATGGACACGCCGATGCCGAGGGCAAACAGCACTACGCCCAGTGCAAAAACCATGAAAGTTCTAGCCCTCCTGCTTCACGAGCTGACGCGCTCGTGTGCGTGCCCAGCCGTCCGCGGCCAGAACGTCGTCCACGGTAACCGGTTCCGCGGACCATTGACCTGCATCGTCGAGAACAGCAGCCACCGTACGGACGATCGCCGGGAACGAAATGACGCCGTCGAGGAATGCCTGAGCCGCCACTTCGTTGGCCGCGTTGTAGATCGCAGTGAAGCAACCGCCCGATTTGCCTGCACTTCGCGCGAGATCGACGGCGGGGAACACCGACGAATCGAGCGGCTCGAATTCCCAGGTGGAGGCGGTTGTGAAGTCGCATGCCGACGCCGCACCTTCGATACGGTCCGGCCAGCCGAGCGCGAGGGCGATCGGAAGCTTCATGTCCGGTGGGCTTGCCTGCGCCAGCGTCGAACCGTCGAAGAAGGTCACCATCGAGTGCACGATCGACTGCGGATGCACGGTGACGTCGATGCGGTCGTAGTCGATCCCGAACAGCAGATTCGTCTCGATCAGCTCGAGGCCCTTGTTGACCAAGGTTGCCGAGTTGAGGGTGTTCATGGGTCCCATCGACCAGGTGGGATGCGCTTTCGCCTGAGCCGGATTCACATTTTCGAGATCCTCGGCGCTCCAGCCGCGGAACGGCCCACCGGAGGCGGTGAGAACCAACCGCGCCACCTCGTCGCCCGTTCCCCCACGTAGACATTGGGCCAACGCCGAATGCTCCGAGTCGACCGGCACGATCTGGCCGGGTGCGGCAGCTTTGGTCACCAACGCTCCGCCTGCGACAAGGGATTCCTTGTTCGCCAGCGCCAGACGCGCACCCGAGTTCAAAGCCGCCAGGGTCGGTTCGAGTCCCAACGAACCGACGAGCGCATTGAGGACGACATCGGCGCCGCTGTCGCGAACCAGTTCCGTCACTGCGCTCGGTCCCGAGCGAGCCGTCACCGATTCCAGAGCAGCGGCGGCAGCAGGATCGGCGACGGCGACGTCGGTGACGCCGGTTGCACGGATCTGCTCGGCCAACAATTCGACGTTGTTGCCGCCCGCTGCCAGTCCGACTACTTCGAAACGATCAGGGTTGGCAGCGATGACCTCCAGCGCTTGGGTACCGATCGAACCGGTACTGCCGAGGAGGAGGACGCGGGTACGTGTGGTTTCCTGCACTCGCCCATTGTTCCTGATAACACCTGAGAACAACCTTATCGACGCCCAACTACGTACGACAGGCAGTCGTATGTCACCATATTGGGCAGTAGTGCAACCGAATGAGCAGGAGGATCGACCGTGGCCGATACCCAGTTGGACGTCAAGTCCAGCGCCCCCGTCGTGGTCTCGCACGTCGATGAGGCCGAGGTTCCCTCTGCCGCATGGGGGTGGAGTGGTGAAGGACTCAAGTTTTTCCGTTTCCTCGGATGGTTCTTCGCAATATTCCTGCTTCTGATGATGATCGGTAACCATCACGGCAAGGTCGAGGATCTGTGGCTCATCGGCACCGCCGGATTGATGATCTTCATTCTGGTCCGCGACATCGTCATCCGTCGCCGCCCGCGCTAGAGACCTGACAAAGAGAAGGCCTCCACGAACGAAAGTTCGTGGAGGCCTTCTCTTTACGTGTTACAGGCCTAGAACGTTTCAGACCTGGAGCGTCTCAGTTCTCGGCGGCCAACTGGCCACAGGCTGCGGCAATTTCCTGGCCACGCGTATCGCGCACCGTGCACGAGACGCCTTGGGCGATGACCCGACGCACGAACTCACGCTCGACGTCCTTCGGGCTCGCGTCCCACTCACTGCCCGGAGTCGGGTTGAGCGGAATAAGGTTGACGTGCACCAACCCGCCGAGCGCCTTCTTCAGCTTCTTGCCCAGCATGTCCGCACGCCACGGCTGATCGTTGACGTTCTTGATCATCGCGTACTCGATGGAGACACGGCGGCCGGTCTTGTCTGCGTAGTATCGCGCGGCTTGAAGCACCTCCGACACTGACCAACGGTTGTTGACCGGCACTAGCGTGTCGCGCAGTTCGTCGTCCGGCGTGTGCAGCGATACCGCCAGCGTGACGCTCAGGCCTTCGTCGGCGAGCTTGCGGATCGCGGGAGCGAGGCCGACGGTCGAGACCGTGACCGACCGCTGCGACAGGCCGAGTCCGTCCGGTGCGGGCGAGGTGATGCGGCGAACCGCCGCCACCACACGCTTGTAGTTCGCCAACGGCTCGCCCATGCCCATGAACACCACGTTCGACAAGCGGCCGGGGCCGCCGGCTATTTCACCGTCGCGCATGGCTGCTGCCGCCTCGCGAACCTGATCCACGATCTCGGCAGTCGAAAGGTTGCGGTCGAGGCCGCCCTGACCCGTCGCACAGAACGGGCAGGCCATTCCGCAGCCTGCCTGACTCGAGATGCAGAGTGTCGCCCGATCGGGATAGCGCATCAGGACGCTCTCGAGCAGCGTTCCGTCATGGGCCTTCCACAGGGTTTTGCGTGTGTCGCCTGAATCGCACGCGAGATGCTTGATCGGCGTCAACAAAGTCGGGAAGAGCGAATCCCCCACCTTTTCGCGTACCGATGCGGGGAGGTCGGTCATCTTTTCCGGATCTGCTTCGAGCCGAGCGTAGTACTGACGCGCCAGCTGATCGGCCCGGAAAGCGGGAAGGCCGAGCTCTTTCACCGCTTCTTTGCGCTCGGCGGAATCGAGATCGGCGAGGTGCCGTGGAGGCATTCCGCGCTTGGGTGCAGTGAAAACGAGGGGAAGAGAGGCAGCCATAGTTACACCATTGTCCCATTGTTTTGGGGTGCTACCCCACTGCCACCCGATTGTGGCCGGATTACCCGTGCAACTTCGCGCAGGTTGCGTGATGATCATGTCATGTCAACCACACCAGAGGATCCGTCGAACTCCCCCGTGTACGGCCCCGCCGACGGTTTCGGTCCCGACCCGGAACTTCCGAAGGTGGGCGAGGACAAGGCAGTCGAAAAACACGATCCCGAACCGAACCCGACGCCTGAACCGACGCCGACCGGAACCGCGGTTACCGACCGGACCAGGGCTGCGACGACGTGGGTTGGCCTGGTCATCGGCGCAATCGTGCTGATCATGCTGCTGGTGTTCATCTTGCAGAACCTCGAGAGCGTCTCCGTCAAGATCCTGGCCTGGCAAATCGACTTTCCGCTCGGAATCACGATCCTGCTTTCCGCGATCGCGGGCGCATTGATCATGGCGTTGGCAGGCGGGGTTCGCATCATTCAGATCCGGCGCGCAGCCAAGCGGCAGATGTGACTGAAATCTAGTTACGCAATTGGGTCTACCCGCGGGTAAGCAGGCATCATTGTTGTCGTGGAAATCACCCGAAAGGCCCTGATGTGACTACTCACATGGAGAGACCTGTGACCTCGCGTATTGCCCCGCAACAGGCAAGATCCTGGCTCCTCGTCCCCGCATCCAAACCGGACACTTTTGACGCCGCTCTCGCGAGCGCCGCCGACGCCGTCATTCTCGATCTCGAGGATGCCGTCACCGCGCCCAACAAGCCGGCCGCTCGCCGCGATGTCGTCGCATTCCTGAGCGAACACAATCACGCGTGGGTTCGGATCAACGACGCAACGACACCGTTCTGGGAAGAGGATCTCGCCGTACTTGCGGGCCTCCCCGGACTCGAGGGTGTCATGCTCGCGAAGACCGAAAGCGGCCAGCAGGCCGACGCCACCGCCGAACGACTTCCCGAGGGCACCAAGATTCTTGCCCTCGTCGAATCTGCGGTGGGACTCGAAGCTGCTCCCGAGATTGCACGCACCGACGGAATCTTCCGTCTTGCATTCGGCAGCGGAGACTTTCGTCGCGATACTGGGATGGACGACTCGCCCACCTCGATGTCGTACCCGCGCTCGCGACTGACAATCGCCAGTCGCGCCGCTCGTATCGCTCCGCCGATCGACGGCCCCACGCTAGGCCCCGACCCGGATTTGCTCGCCCGAGACTGCGCGATCACCTTGTCGCTCGGCATGGCCGGCAAGCTCTGCATGACCACCGCGCAGACGGCTCCCGTCAACGCCGGCCTGAGCCCCTCCGTTGCCGACGCCATCTGGGCACAGAACGTCATCGACGATCTCGGCGAAGATGGCTCACGCGTACGCGACGGGAGTGACTTGCCCAAGCTCGCCAAGGCAAAGAAGATCCACAAGCTCGCCACCCTGTTCCACATCCACACCAATCACTAATCACCTTTACTACTGAATCGGTCCAGAAAACGTCAGGCGCTCACGTCGGAGCGCCTGACGTTCGTCCGTTCGAGCCCGGTCACGAAAGTTCGAGTGACCGCGGTTTGAATCGAACATGGATCCGGTATCGCACCGCAAAGGCCAATCCCGTCACTTGCGAGAACGCACGCTCGGCGGTCTTCTCGGTGAACTCGATCCCGAGTACTCGCCGCAAGTCGTCGCGATTCTCGAACTCCCACCGGGCGTCGACACGGGTGAGAGAGAATCCCTGAGCCTCGAAAAACGCTTCGACGGCCGCGGGATCGTATTTGGGCAGATCCGCCCTCATCCACTCTCCGTACGGGCCGGAGCTCACGTCCAGGTCCACGATCAGCAGGGCTCCCCCAGGCCTCAGGATGCGCATCGCCTCACGAATTCCCGGGCCGCAGCCTTTGCCGAAAAAGTACGCCGTTCGGGCATGAACGAGATCGACGGAAGCATCGACCAGACCCGTGGACTCTGCGGAACCCTGGACCACGTCGATCGACGCCGAATCACGGGTTCGTTCTCGCGCGGCCTTCACCAGCGGCGCGTGCGGCTCCACTCCGACAACACGGCGCGCGGTACGAGCGAACTCCGGTAGGTGAAACCCCGCGCCGCAGCCGACGTCGACGACGTCGAGTCCAGACCAGTCGACCTGGGCTCGCATCGCGGCCCAGATGGAACCGTCGACGTCCTGCGCACGGTTCTCGACCTCGTAGACGTCCGGCCAGTGCCAGATGTTCGGACTGGGGATGGGCTTGGATCGGCCCGAGAAGAAATCACGCACGAGAAATCAGACGAGTGCGTACAGAATCAGCCAGGTGACAAATGCCGACGGCAGAAGCGAATCGAGGCGATCCATGATTCCGCCGTGGCCGGGAAGCAAAGTTCCCATGTCCTTGATGCCGAGTTCACGCTTGATCTGCGATTCGATCAGGTCACCGACCGTCGCGACGACCACCAGCACCACGCCGAGCAGGACGCCGATCATCGAGTTCGCGTCGAGGATCAGGGTCACCGAAAGCAGGCTGCCGATGACGCAGAAAATGAGGGAGCCGACGAATCCCTCCCAGGACTTCTTCGGGCTCACCGCCGGGACCATCGGGTGCTTTCCGAACAGGACTCCCGCGGCATAACCGCCGACGTCGGAACACACGACGCCGATCATCAGGACAAAGACACGACCCGGGCCGTCGTCTTCGAGCACCATTAACGCACCGAAGGACGCCAACAGCGGGATCCACGCCAGAACGAACACCGTGATGGAGGTGTCTCTCAGGAAGTTCTTCGGAGTCGCCTTGAGCCCGTGGTCGAACAACCGCCACACCATGCACACCAGGACAGTCGCGGTGAATCCGCTGAGCACTCCGACCGGTCCCCACGGCCAGCCGAGCCAGATCGTGGCTTGCCCTCCGACGAGCAGCGGAATTCGCGGCACCTCGATGTCGGCTTCACGAAGCCGCGTGGTGACCTCCCACGTCGCGATGAACATCGCGATCGCGACTACAGCGATCCACCCCGGAGGCAGAAAGATCAAAGTGCCGATGACCAGGGCGCCGAGACCGGCTCCGACGCCGATGGCGGCAGGTAGGTTCCTGCCTGCCTTCGACTTCGGCGGTTGCGCGCCCTCAGCGCCGCCCGTAGGCCCGTCCGTGACGGGACCACCGGCGGTTCCCTCTTGTGCGTGCACCCAGACTCCCTGATCTACTCCCGACGACAAACACTGCAAACGAGGAGGCTATACCTCCATCAACTCTGCTTCCTTGTGCTTGACGAGTTCCTCGACCGTGTGCACGTACTTCGCCGTGGTCTTGTCGAGTTCTTTCTCTGCGCGACCGACCTCGTCCTCGCCGGCTTCGCCGTCCTTCTGGATCCGGCCGAGTTCGTCCATCGCCTTGCGGCGGATGTTGCGCAGCGTGACCTTCGAGTCCTCGCCCTTGGACTTGGCCTGCTTCACCAGTTCACGACGACGCTCTTCCGTGAGCTGCGGAACCGAGATACGGATGATGCTGCCGTCGTTGGACGGGTTTACTCCGAGATCCGAGTTGCGGATCGCCGTCTCGATCGCGTTGAGCTGCGAAGCCTCGTAGGGCTTGACGATGACCATGCGCGCCTCGGGGACGTTGATGCTCGCGAGCTGCGTGATCGGTGTGATCGATCCGTAGTAGTCGATCACGATGCGCGAGAACATACCGGGGTTGGCGCGTCCGGTACGAACCGAGCCGAGATCGTCCTTGGCTACCGTGACAGCCTTTTCCATCTTCTCTTCTGCCTCGAAGAGCGCTTCATCGATCACGGCTGTTCCTCCATGTTGTTCTGCATCATTTTTCGGGGTTCACTCACGACTTGATCAGGGTGCCGATCTTCTCACCGGACACCGCGCGAGCGATGTTTCCTTCGGTGAGGAGGTTGAACACCATCATCGGCATCGAGTTGTCCATGCACAGGCTGAACGCCGTTGCGTCCGCGACCTTGAGTTCACGCTCGATGACCTCGCGGTGCGTGATCTGTTCGTACATCGTCGCGTCCGGGTCGATACGCGGGTCGGCCGAGTAGACGCCGTCGACAGCCTTGGCCATCAGCACTACCTCAGCACCGATCTCCAGCGCGCGCTGCGCAGCAGTGGTGTCGGTGGAGAAGTACGGCATACCCATCCCGGCACCGAAGATGACCACGCGCCCCTTCTCGAGGTGCCTACGTGCACGAAGGGGAAGGTACGGCTCGGCGACCTGTCCCATGGTGATGGCAGTCTGCACACGAGAATCGACGCCGGCCTTCTCCAGGAAATCCTGCAGAGCGAGGCAGTTCATGACGGTGCCGAGCATGCCCATGTAGTCGGAGCGCGCGCGATCGAGGCCACGCTGCTGCAGTTCCGCTCCGCGGAAGAAGTTTCCGCCGCCGATGACCACTGCAACCTGTACGCCTGATCGAACGACCTCTGCGATCTGCTCAGCCACCTTGGTGACCACGTCGGGATCGAGACCGACTTTGCCGCCTCCGAACATTTCGCCGCCGAGTTTGAGCAGGACCCGCTTGAATCCTGGACGTTCGTTGGCAGGTTCGGACATTGTTCTCCTCAGTTCGATACAAGACCCTGTGGGTCCTTCGTTCTTCTTCTGTCACCGAATCGGCGACGGTGACACAGAAAGCCCTCGGGACTAGTCCCAAGGCACTCCCATCCTGCCTCATCGGAGGCCCCAGGTACACGTAGACCCCGCCGGTAGAGCAAATGCTCTTCTGGCGGGGTCCATGTGTACGGGCTCCGATTAAGCGGAGGCGCCGACCTCGAAACGCACGAAGCGCTTGATGGTCACGCCGGCGTCGTCGAGGATCGCCTTGACGGTCTTCTTGGAGTCCTGAACCGAAGACTGCTCGGTCAGCACGACGTCCTTGAAGTAGCCGTTGACGCGGCCTTCGATGATCTTCGGCAGAGCCTGCTCGGGCTTGCCCTCCGCGCGAGCGGTCTCTTCGGCGATGTGGCGCTCGGAAGCGACGATCTCCGCGGGGACCTCGTCACGCGTGACGTACTTGGCCTTGAGTGCAGCGACCTGCATTGCAGCTGCGCGAGCAGCCTCGGCTGCGGCATCGCCTTCACCGGTGTACTCGACGAGCACGCCGACGGCCGGCGGCAAGTCGGCACTGCGCTTGTGCAGGTACACGGCAACGGGGCCGTCGAAGGAAGCGACGCGGCTCAGCTCGAGCTTCTCGCCGATCTTCGCGGACTGCTCCTGGATGACGGTGTCGATGGTCTTGCCGTCGAGCTCGAGCGCCTTGAGTGCGTCGAGGTCGGCGGGCTTGCCAGCGGCAGCGACGGTCACGATGGCGTCGGCCAGCTTGATGAACTCGTCGTTCTTGGCGACGAAGTCGGTCTCGCAGTTGATCTCGATCATGACGCCGTCCTTGGCGACGACGAGACCCTCAGCGGTGGTGCGCTCTGCGCGCTTTCCGACATCCTTCGCGCCCTTGATGCGCAGCTGCTCGACGGCCTTGTCGAAATCGCCGTCTGCATCTGCGAGTGCGTTCTTACATGCCATCATTCCGGAGCCGGTGAGCTCACGGAGCCGCTTGACGTCAGCGGCGGTGTAGTTCGCCATGATTAGCGAGCCTCCTCATGTGTCTGTTTCGGACCTAGGACTATCGGTGAGCACGGCCTAACGGTGAAACGGCCCTGACCAAAAGAACTCTTGGTCAGGGCCGGTTTCAACGAATCAGGCCTCGGTGGCCGGTGCCTCTGCGGCGGGGGCTGCCTCAGCCTCTGCAGCCGGAGCTGCCTCAGCCTCTGCAGCGGGAGCTGCCTCAGCCTCTGCGGCCGGAGCTGCCTGCGAGAGCAGTTCCTGCTCCCACTCGGCGAGGGGCTCGCCTGCGCCGGCTTCGGGCTTCGCGTCCTTGTCGGCGCTCAGTCCTGCACGTGCCTGCACTCCCTCGGCAACCGCGGAAGCGACAACCTTGGTCAGCAGTGCTGCGGAGCGGATGGCGTCGTCGTTGCCCGGGATCGGGTAGTCGACGAGGTCGGGGTCGCAGTTGGTGTCCAGGATCGCGATGACCGGGATGTTCAGCTTGCGAGCCTCGGCAACTGCCAGGTGCTCCTTGTTGGTGTCGACGATCCACACCGCGGAAGGAACCTTGGCCATGTCGCGGATACCACCGAGGGTGCGATCCAGCTTGGTCATCTCACGCGTGAGCATGAGGATTTCCTTCTTGGTGCGACCTTCGAATCCACCGGTCTGCTCCATTGCCTCGAGCTCCTTGAGGCGAAGCAGACGCTTGTGGACGGTGGTGAAGTTGGTGAGCATGCCGCCGAGCCAACGCTGGTTGACGTAGGGCATTCCGACGCGAGTCGCTTCGGAAGCGATGGACTCCTGCGCCTGCTTCTTGGTGCCGACGAAGAGAACGGTGCCGCCGTGGGCAACGGTCTCCTTGACGAACTCGTACGCCTTGTCGATGTACGTCAGCGTCTGCTGGAGGTCGATGATGTAGATGCCGTTGCGGTCGGTCAAGATGAATCGCTTCATCTTCGGGTTCCAGCGACGGGTCTGATGTCCGAAGTGGGTTCCACTATCGAGCATCTGCTTCATGGTTACGACAGCCATGGCTGTGTACCTCAAACTTTCAATCCGGTTGATGCAGGCGATCGGGTGATCCCTGCCCTGGCACCCGCACGGCCGTCGGACCTGTTTCGTGAAAACCAGGACCAGCCGAGGCCGGAAAACGTGCGCGGGCGCGCGAAGTCGGACTGTGCGAACACAGACCGCTCGACAAGTGTACGTCCTCGTCTCCCGATGCCATAACCACCCCGGAAGCAACAGACCGAACCGGCGGTTGTGGATCGGCGGCCATCCTGTGGATTACCCGTCTGATCTGCATTGAAGCGAGCGCGACTCCACGCAAGATCAAGCAATGACGATGTTGAGCGGAGCCCGACGAGGAGTGGTCGTCGCCGTGATTTTCTGCTGTGTCGCCGTAAGCACGGCGACGGCAGAGGCGCGTTTCGACTGGCCGCTCACTCCCCTGCCGCGTGTGGAACGCGCTTTCGACAAACCGGCCCAGAACTGGCTGCCTGGTCATCGCGGCGTCGATCTGGGCGGCAGTGCCGGCCAATCCGTCCTCGCGGCCGGCGACGGCATCGTGGCGTTCGCGGGAGTCGTCGCAGGAAAGCCGACGGTGTCGATTGATCACGACGGCGGCCTACGTACTACCTACGAACCCGTCGCGGCCGACGTTCGAGCAGGTGAACGCATCGCAACCGGGGCGGTGATCGGAACCCTCGAACCCGGGCACGACGGGTGCGTCGTCGCCGCGTGTTTGCACTGGGGCCTGCGCAGAGGGCGCGAGTATCTCGATCCACTCGGACTGGTTCGGTCGCAACCGCTCAGACTCAAGCCACTGACCGGGGGTTGAGACCGATGGGGTTGAGTCAGTGCCACTCGGAGACGGCGTGCCGACCCACGGCGTCCGCGAAATCGTCGGCAACCATCGCTGCCAATTCCATGAATGCTCGCCTGGTGGCCGGTCGCATCAGGTCGAGATCCATGACCGATCCCTCCGCGAGATGCTCGTCGAAAGGAATGACCTCGACGGCGCGGCATCGACGCATGAAGTAGTCCACCAACGCATCCATGTCGATCACGCTCGACCCTGGTCGGGCGGCGCTGATCACGACGACGGTCCGTTCGACCAGATGACCGTATCCATGCAACTGAAGCCAATCGAGCGTTGCCGCTGCGCTTCGCGCTCCGTCGATTGCCGGAGAACTGACGAGAACCAACGAATTGGCAAGATCGAGAACGCCGTTCATCGCCGAGTGCATGATCCCGGTACCGCAATCGGTGAGGATGATGTTGTAGTAGACCTGCAAGATGTCGATGACCTGGCGATAGTCGGCCTCGCTGAACGCCTCCGAAATCGCCGGATCCTGCTCACTGGCCAAGACCTCGAGACGACTCGGCGACTGAGATGTGTGCGCGCGTACGTCCGAATAGCTCTTTATGTCCGGCCTCGCGGCGATCAGATCGCGCACTGTCGAATTTGTCTGCAGCGGAACACGTTGCGCCAAGGTTCCGAAGTCGGGATTGGCGTCGACCGCCACGACGCAGTCGCCACGCAGCGAAGCAAACGTCGCACCGAGTCCGACCGTCACGGTTGTCTTGCCGACGCCACCCTTGAGCGAGAGCAACGCTATTCGGTAGTCGTTGCGTATCGGCTGCTCGATTCTGGCGGCCAGTGCGCGGTTGCGCTGTTCGTTGGTCGAATCCCCCAGATTGACCACGCCCCCGGTCGCACGATGCAATCCTCTTCGCCAGCCACCTCGCGGTGTCCGTTTAGGGCGTTTCAGTAAAGCTTCGGCAACCAGGTCCTGGTTGGTCACCTGCTGCTGGCTCGACGGCGGCGGCGGCGCGGCCCAGGCCTCTTGCGGTCGTGCCGCCGGCTCCGGCGTCGACACCGGCACGGGAGCCGGTTGCGGCGCTTCGGACAGCCAGGCCGGTTGGCCACTGTTCGGCGGGTGCTTCACATCTTGGCGGTTCACGAATCCCCCGGATATCGCATGTAATCGAGTGTCTTGACACGACGATCGAACTTTGCCGATTGTTCACTCTTCTGACCTGCGACGCTACCAAATACCCGTCGAGAACTCGCGTCGCTTCACAATCTAGGCGCGCGGATGGGCCTGATCGTGGACGGATCGAAGCCGTTCGACCGATACATGCGTGTACAGCTGAGTGGTCGCCAGACTCGCGTGCCCGAGAAGTTCTTGCACCACACGAAGGTCTGCACCGCCTTCGAGCAAATGTGTCGCAGCCGAGTGCCTGAGCCCGTGCGGACCCATGTCGGGGGCCCCTGGAATTGCGGCCATGGTCTCGTGGACCACCGAACGCGCCTGACGCTGATCAAGCCGGCCGCCTCGAACTCCAAGGAGCAATGCCCGCCCAGACCGATCCGAAGTCAGTGCGGGTCTTCCGTGCTCCAGCCATCCGTTCAGTGCCGATTCTGCGGGCAGGCCGTAGGGCACCGATCGCTCCTTGTTTCCCTTGCCGAGCACACGCAGCAGGCGTCGATCGGCGTCGACCGACTCGACGTCCAGTCCACACAACTCGCCGACGCGAATTCCGGTGGAGTACAACAACTCCACGATTAGCCGGTCCCGCAGGGCGAGCGGCTCTTGTTGCTGCGCACCGCTTTCGGCCGCATCCATTGCGTCGAGGGCCTGGCTCTGACGCAGCACCGTCGGCAATGTGCGGCGAGCAGGTGGGGCCGCCAGACGCGTACCGGGGTCGACGGGAATGCGTCCTGTCTGCGCGAGCCACGCCGTGAAACCGCGCGCCGACGACGCCCGTCGAGCGACCGTCGTCCGGGCCGTTCCCACGGCATTCTGGGCAGCCAACCACGAGCGCATGACTCCTAAGTCGAGGCCATCGAGATCTGCAGTCGCCGAACCCGCAGCGAAATGGGTCAGCAATGCCCGCGCGTCACCGACGTAGGCACGGATCGTGTGTTCCGACCGCCCTCGGCTCAGTCGGAGGTGCTCGGCATACGCATCGAGGTGACCACTCAAGCTCGCCGGCAATGCGTCAGTCATGAACACACGCTCGCCCGCCGCGATTGAAACTGCAAGCTGCCTCGCCGATAGGGTTGATCGGTGAATCGAGCAATTCCTCTGAAGATGTTGTGTGTACTGGCACTGATTTCCGCAATCGCTCCACTGTCCATCGACATGTACCTGCCCGGCCTACCTTTGATGGCGGATGCACTCGACACTACTGCGGCCAGCGTTCAGCTGACACTGACCACCTTCATGGCCGGCCTCGGAATCGGCCAACTGATCATCGGTCCGATCTCCGACGGGCTTGGCAGGCGGCGAATACTGCTGGCCGCGACGATCATCACAGCACTGAGCGGCGCGGCATGCGCTGTGGCGCCGAACATCGAGTTTCTCATCGGCGCCCGACTCGTCCAGGGATTGAGTGGAGGCGCTGCCATCGTTCTCGCCCGCGCTTGTATTGCCGACCGAGCACGTGGCGACGACGCAGCGAAACTCTTCAGCATCATGATGATCATCGGCGGTATCGCCCCCGTGGTCGCGCCATTGATCGGCGGCGCACTCCTCGGCCCCGTCGGATGGCGCGGAATCTTCTGGGTCCTGGCGGTCGCGGGCGCTGTGATGGTGGCTGGTGTCGTTTTGCTTGTTCCCGAGACACTTCCGCCCGACCGACGCCACGGCGGCGGATTGAAGGCACTGATCTCGAATCTGCGATACGTGGTCCGCAATCGGCACTACCTCGGATATGCACTCGCATTCGTCTTCGGATTCGGCGCATTGTTCGCGTACATCTCCGCGTCACCGTTCGTCGTTCAGAACGTTCTCGGGATGAGTCCGTCACAATTCTCGATCGTGTTCGCAGTGAACGCCACCGGAATGGTCACGGCAGCGATGATCACCACTCGCCTGCTCGGTCGCGTCGGAGCTCGCACGTTACTCCGTTTCGGGGTGTGCCTGCTCCTCATGGGCGGCGCCGTATTGTTCTGTACCAGCGTGGTTTTCAGTTCCACGAACACGTGGCTGATCTTGGTCCCGCTGTTCGTGGCGATTTCGAGCATCGGGTTCATCATGGGCAATGCAACCGCTCTCGCCCAAGGAGAGGTCACCAACGCGGCCGGAACTGGTTCAGCCCTGATGGGAGCGGGCCAGTTCGGCTTGGCAGCGCTGGTTTCGCCGTTGGTGGGAATTGCGGGAGAAGACACTGCCGTGCCGATGGCAATCGCAATTCCCACCTTCGGAGTTCTCGCGGCCGTTGCGCTCGTGTTGCTGACTCGCGGCAAGGCCACCGCGAGTTAGTTTTCGGCCGCGGCGAGTTCGGACTTCCAGACCCGGAAGCCTTCTTCGGTGCGACCACGACGCCAATAGCCGGAAATAGAAGCAGCCGACGCCGGGACATTTCGTTCCTTGCGAATGTACGGCCGGAGGTTGTGCATGACGGCTTGCGCTTCACCGTGAATGAACACCTGCGGTTCGCCCGGCAACCACTCGAGCGTCTTGACCGCGGCGACAACCGGAGCGTTGTCGCCCGCCAATTCTTCGCCGACCGCGTCGGACGATGCCCCGCGATGCAGCCAGGTCACGGCAATACCTTCTGGGGCATCGAGTGCGATTTCGTCTTCCGGTCCCCCGACCTCGACAACGGCGTAGCCGACCGCATTCGGCGCCAATCGCGCTATCGACGCCGAAATAGCGGGTATTGCGGTCTCGTCTCCGACGAAGAGATACCAATCAGCGGTTGGTGACGGCGAAAACGCGCCACCGGGTCCACGCAGGGTAATCTCCGCGCCCGGCTGAACTGACGCGGCCCACGGGCCTGCAACTCCCATGTCACCGTGGACGACAAAATCGATCGCAATCTCTTTGGCATCAAGATCGTACGAACGAATCGTGTAGGTACGCAGTACCGGCTGATCAGGCGTGCCGAATTCGATCTTTACATAGGAATCGCTGTATTCGCTGGGAGTGAACGACTCGAAGCCCGATCCCCCGAGAAACACTCGCACCATATGGGGAGTCAATTGTTCGGTCCGCAGAACCGTCAATGCAGTTGTCGGCTTGGCCACAGAAAGATCCTTCCGAAAGTTAGTGTTACCTAACTAAGGTACACGACAATTGCAGTGCACGGGCAAAATGCCTCCGCGGTGAATCCGTCCAGCGCGCGGACAGATCAGGGTAAGCAACGAAATAAACCGACCACTCTGCCCGGTAAATGTGATGGCAGCCAAATTATCGGCTCACGAACCAGCGGATGATCAGGCAGGACATCACTATCGGAGAAATTAGCAAAGCAACAGTAAAATACGCTTCCGGGTCACAATACGCCTCTGGCTCCTGACGAGGTTCGCCAGGAGCCAGAGGAGGTATTTAATTCAGCCTAGTGTGCAGCATCGAAAGCGTCGATGATTTCCGCTTTGATACGCCCACGCGGAGCAACTTCGTAACCGTTCTTACCCGCCCAGTCGCGAATGGCCTGGAGCGTCTCCTTGGAGCGTCCGGAACCCGACGTGGCCTGCGGAGATGCAGCCTGAGCCTTCTTACCGCGTTTTCCGCTCACCTTCGCAGCCGCCTCGACGAACGGCTTCACCGCCGCGTCGAACTTCTCCGCATTGGTGGCGCGCAGATCGATCACGTAATCCGTTCCCTGGTAAGAGAACTCAATTCGATCACCGAATCCATCGTCAATCGGCTTACCGTCAAGGTCGTCGATGAGTTGCCGAATCAGCTTCTCAGCCATTGCACTCCTCTTTCAATGATCGATTCAATTCTCCTTCACAATACACAGATAGAGCGTTGATGAACAAAAGAAGTCCGAAAACCTCTGCCATTTCCGAACAGACTCAATGGTCCGAATTAGCAGCGGGTTAACGACATACCAATCAATACCAGCCTTCACTGTGATCCAGACTAATCAGACGACTAAGCACATTGACCTGAGACTTTCCTGAGGCCCGTTGAAATTCACCGCCAGGTCTAGATAGCAGGGTCGAGAATAACGCTGCACACAGCCGAGCAAGTTCACGAAAAACAGCCCTGACGTGCAATTACCAGCATCGCGAGGGTATTCACGTTTCGCAATCGCAGGAACAGTTAGTGAGCATCGCCACCTGCCCACAGGAAGAGCAGAATGAAGTTCTCGCGCTACCGCGTCCGAAACCAACCACTCGAATCAGAACTCGCAAACCCCTCGAGTTCGAGCAGAGGAAGAGTTGCACGAACCTGAGCTACGAGCAATCCCGATTCCTCGGACAACTCACGGGTACTACGGGAACCTGTTCCCGGCAAAGCTTCGTACACCAATCGAGAATTGCCTCGCAATGCGTCGATGTCACGCGTCGCGGCGACATCCTCCGCGGAATCACCCACACCGAACGGACCCGAGGCTTCGACTACGTCCACGGCATTGGAGACGAGGTGCGCTTCACCTTCGCGGATCATCCGGTGACATCCGGTCGACGATGCCGAGGTAACCGGTCCGGGCACCGCCATCACGGGGCGGCCTAACTTCCGAGCCCAATTGGCAGTATTGCGTGCCCCGCTGCGCCATCCGGCCTCGACCACCACTACTCCGTCCGACAATGCAGCAACCAGTCGATTCCTTGCCAGAAACCGGAACTTTGCAGGTGTTGTGCCCGGTGGATATTCACTTATCACTGCACCCGAACTCGCTATCTGTTTGAGTAGTCGCGCATGCCCTGACGGATAGGCACGATCCACGCCACAGGCCAAGACAGCCATTGTGGTTCCCCCTACGCCCAATGCAGCGCGGTGCGCGGCCCCGTCGATACCGAAGGCCGCCCCGGAAATCACGGTCCATCCGTCGACAGCCAGGTCACCGGCAATCTCTGCCGTCACGTGTTCGCCGTACGCAGTCGAGGCCCGCGTGCCGACAATCCCTACCGATCTCTCGGTCAGATCTACCAGATCCCCAGACCCCAACACCCACAACACAAATGGCGCGATCTCGCTGGCGGCGGCATCGAGTCCGTCGAAGGAGAGCATTCGCCACGCCGGCCAATCGGCGCAGTTCGGTGTTACGAGTCTGCCTCCCATCGCCGCCATCAGGTCGAGGTCTCGCTGGGCTGTGTCGATGTGAGCGCGCGCTCGCGTCTTCTCCTCGATCGCGGGTGGCAGATCGCCGGTGCGGACCGCCCTCGCAGTTTCTTCGATCCCGAGCTCGTCGATCAACATGGACATGTACGCGCTGGGCCCTTGCACGACGCGGGACAGATATGCCCAAGCGAGTAGTCGTGGATCGTGTGCAGTCATTGGAATCCTCTGTCTCGGAAGTCGAGTGCAGTGACAACTTGATCTGGTCCGGGCATCGCCTCACCTGCCAAGTCGGCGACGCTCCAGGCAACCCGCAACGCTCGGTCCGCCCCTCGAGCTGTGATCACCCCTTTGCGCAGCGCCCGTTCCACTGGCGCCAACGCAGCACGCGAGAGTCTGAACTTCTGCCTCAGCGCCGGCCCTGGTACCTCCGCGTTGGTCCGCCACCCGTACTCACTCCACCGCTGGGCCGCAGTGTCTCGAGCTGCCGCCACGCGCGCACGAACATCGCTGGTGCTTTCCCCCACTTCGTCGATCAGCGCTCCGGTTGCAACGGCCTGCATCCGGACCCTGATGTCGACTCGGTCCAACAACGGGCCGGACAATTTACCCAGGTATCGGCGACGTGCCGCGGGTGCACAGACGCAATCCGCGTCTCGGGGCGGCGCGCACGGGCACGGATTCGCGGCCAGGATGAGCTGGAATCGCGCCGGGTAACGAGCAACTCCGTCCCGCCTGGCAATTCTCACCTCCCCGTCTTCGAGTGGCGTGCGTAGCGCTTCGAGCACTTTCACCCCGATCTCGGCACATTCGTCGAGGAACAGCACGCCGCGATGAGCCCGGCTGACCGCACCAGGACGAGCCATCCCACTACCACCACCCACCAGCGAACTGACCGACGAACTGTGATGCGGCGCAATGAAAGGCGGCATATCTATCAACGGCCGATCCTCCGGCAACACCCCCGCCACCGAATGAATCGCCGTCACCTCCAACGACTCCCCCTCCGTCAACGGCGGAAGAATCCCCGGAAGCCTCTGCGCCAACATCGTTTTCCCGATCCCCGGCGGACCCGTCAACATCAGATGATGCGCACCCGCCGCAGCAACCTCGATCGCCCACCGAGCATCCGTCTGCCCGACAACCTCACTCAGATCCCGCACCGTCACCGCATCAGCACGCTCGAAAACATCAGGAACAGCCAGCGCCAACTCACCACGCAACCACCCGATCACCGCAGACAGATCGTCAGCGCCCAGCACCTCGATCCCCTTCACCAGGCCCGCCTCAGCCAACGCCCGAGCTGGAACCACGACAGTCCCCCACCCCGCCCTCTTCGCCGAAAGCACCGCAGGCAACACACCACGCACCGACCGCAAACGACCGTCGAGCGCCAACTCCCCCAAAAAGACAGTCTCCCGCAACAACTTCCGCGGCAACTTCTTCGCCGCATCGAGAACCGACAACGACAAAGCCAAATCGTAAACACTGCCCACCTTCGGCAACGTCGCCGGCGACAATGCCAAAATCACCTTGCTGTCCGGCCACTCCTCACCAGAATTGGTCACCGCCGCCCGAATCCGATCACGCGACTCGTGCAACGCCGTATCCGGAAGACCCACCAAATGCACCGCCGGCAACCCGCGCCCGATATCCGCCTCGATCTCCACGATCTGCCCGTCCACGCCACTGACCGCAACAGAATGCGCCCGCCCCAACGCCATCAGAACGCGTCCACAAAATGCTCGACCGAAGGCTCGCCGTCGCGGCCGATCAACACCGCAACCACATCAAAACGCACCCTCGACCACGACCGGCCCGAATCAGTGAGCCACTGCATCGCCAAAACCCGAATCCGACGCTGTTTCGCGAACGTCACCGACTCCGCCGGACTCCCGTACCCGGCACCAGAGCGAGTCTTCACCTCCACGAACACAATCCGATCACCGGACGTCGCAATCACATCCAACTCGCCATACCGGCAACGCCAATTACGCTCAACGATCTCCAAACCCGCATCGATCAGGAACTCGACAGCCACATCCTCGCCCCGAGCACCCAACGCCATGTTTCCCGCCATCGCAGCCCCCACCACTCACACGACCGCGCGCCCGCCCCATGCGAAACGCGTCCCAACCACCAGCCTCGACCCACCACCACAAAACCAAGCCACCCAAAAACAACCTGTTGACAACCCAGAACCTGTGGATGAACTCCCCCTGGCCTGGACCCTGAGCACGGCTCTGCCCGGCAAAGATCAATCACCACAGGCAGATCGCCAGCAGAGGTCCCCTCGCCGGTTAACTCACGACTAAGAAGGGGGACGCAGCTGCGAGCTTCGACTCTCGCTCGATCACCGCACGTGGTGACTGGGGCACTGGTGTGACGGTCGAATTGACCGACGTCGCACTCAACCACGCGAATAAGTGTGATGAAGACTCATCCTCTGAGAGCGGCTGCGCGATTGAAGGTCGAGGCAGTCCCGCTTGGACCCAACTTGGCTGTCCACGTCACGGCTGTGCGATTCGAGGTGACCGCACGATGTCAGAACGGATTCCACCATGCAGCAAACGATCTCAAGAACGGGTACCAGAACAAGACTTTTTCGGGAATATCAGCCGAGTTTCCGATCATGCTTGTCAATCGCACGTCGCGCGGGCGGTGTTATCGACTACCTAAGCCCAGCCAGACCGCGCTACAACAGTTCCGAACCAGCGAAGTGCGGCATGAAGTCAAATACCGCAACTCCACGAAAATCGGGGTACATCAAGGCTCCGAACTCGCCGCTGCGATTAACGCCCCCGATTCTCGTGATGCTTATCCGTGGGAGCAGAGCGTCGAAGTTAAGCGGTGCACTCATTGGTTCGGCAAGGGCGGTAACTATCACCGCCATATCATCGGATGCCGGGAGGGATCAGGAGGCGTGCCGCTTTGGAGCCGAAGACAAGCGACTCACGTTCATGTTTAATATGCTTGTCAGCGTCTCTTCAGTGGGTGGGACGGTGTGTATCGTGGCTGTTGGAACGCCGATGGTCGACTCACGCCCAATCATGAGATAGCCACTGTTACCGCTAGTTCCGTCATTCATCTACCCGTACCTCCTTCTTGCTCTTCACCGCCTTTGCGTCAACCTGCTCGAAGGCAGGGTGGTTAATCTCTTGCTCCGTCTCGACCGTGTCACCGGCCCGAACAACGCCGAAGCCGACCAGAGTCTGGTCGGCCTCAGAGACGTTCTTGTATGTAGTTGTCGACATCGATTGTTGGTTCCCACTTATACCCTTCACATTGCAGGGTCGGAATGATTGGTCAATAGACCTATGGGACAAGAGCTTCTTGCACCACCAGTCCACCGATGAAGGTGTAGTTATCCTGGTCATGGTTGATGAAGACGGGGTGGCCCGTACCACCGACTACTTTGTTGTTTTCGCACTGGACTCCGCCGCTGGCATCAACAGGGCTACTACCCAAGCTGCTGCCGAAGCGCAGGTAGGCAATTGTCTCGTCGATATACTCAGCTGCATCCCATCCGGTCAATTCTTCCGCGCAGACTTTCCGCACAGCGAGAACCAAGTTATCAAGCTTGTTGTTGAAGTCGGCATATCCGTCCCGGGTTTCCGGGACGGTGTCGAGCAGCGTAGCTTGGCGGAGGGTTGCTTTGAGGTCGGCGATACTGACAGTAGGCCCATTGGGGTCCCACGGCAGATGATCTGCCGTTAGCCTTCCTGATTCGATCAGGTCAGCATCCTCGTAGAGCTTGATGCGCGCTGCCGTGTACTCATCCGTTCCATACTGAAGCCCTGCACCTCCGCTGATCCCCCCGGAGGCGGCAGACCCATCCGTGCTGTCACCAGAGCCGCAGGCTGCCAGCGAAAGGCAGAGAGCGGCCACGGCAACCAGAGAGTTCACAAGAGAGCGCACTATTCGACCCGTTTCTGTTTGTCATTGTTAATCCCCAACCCGCGGGCCAACATAGCACCAGATAGCGTCGCTAGCCACGGGATTCATACGTTCAGACGACATTGCTATTGCGTTGGCATTCGTATCGAGTACGCACGAGTAAACGAGTCGCGGTCAGTGCGGCGATGTCGGTCGAGTATGGGATCGCGGCAAGAAATGCGGAGAGCATGGTCACTGCCGAGGCGCATTTGACGCTCAGATCTCCAGCCGGTTCGCGAGCGCGTAACGAATGGTGCCTGGTGCGTACAAACGGCCATCGTTTGAGCGCTCTTCCACTAGACGGCGCAGGTGCTTCTTGACGTGCTGCTCATGGTCAACGTCGTCCTTCCAGTCCACCTGCTTGTCGAGGATGACCTTCACGACGATCTCCTCTGTCACGTCGATATGTACTTGCGGCGAGGATAAGCTTCTCGCTGCGGGGAAGCTTCGCTATTCGATTGATTCGGTTATTCATTATTCAGTTGTCTCCGCTTATATTACGGTACTACTATGCGCTATAGTGCATTTTATTGCAAAACTTTTATAAGCGGGTGTGGATGAGTTAGTAACGCCAGACCACCGGCACCTTACGAATTATCAGGTGCCGTTCTCATCATTACCGATCCCGTCGCTCTTCGCTGGGAACGACCTCGCCCTCAATCACGATGGGTTGTTTGGCTGCGGCCTTCTTCGTCGTGCGCGCCGCAAACTTTTCGCGTTGTCGTCCAACTTGTCGCTCAAAAAGTGGTAAGGCCTTCTCGTTCCATAACAGCCTGGCATCGTGCGCTGCCTCTGCACGTCGTGCCTCAATGGCAGGGAGAGCCTTCTCCTCCCACAACCTTCTCGCGTGGGGTGTCGCTTCCACGACGAGGTCCTTGGCTACACCTTTCACAATATCGACAAGAATCTCGGCAACCTCTCCCCGAATAAGGGTTCCAAGGCCCTGAGGGGCTTGCCGCTGCTCTTGCTCTGTGCCATGCGGATTGGCCGGCTTGTTGACCACCACGGGGTCTGGCTCGTCATCCGGGATGAATCTGGCACTCCCTTTGAGCTTGCCGTCAGAGTCGTAAAGGTTGTTGTGAAGCCCGCCGTCCTTACGGTTGCCGGGAATCAGGTTATCGTCGTCCCACTCGAACCAACCTCTCCTACTAGTAACCACGCGGCACCTCGGACATGAGGGCGAACGGCGGGGTCGTCTTGCCAGGAGTCATGCTCAGGACTCTACTTGCGGGCACCGACCGATTACCCAACTTCTTCGGAGCACCCGAGCAACTAGCCCGCGATCCTCGCAGCCTCCCGGAACGTCTCGATGATGTGCAGGTAGTTCTTGCGACCGTCACCGCTGTTGGTGGCGTTGTAGGACAACGGACTCGGATGTGGGCACCTGAGGATAACGGTGTTACGGATTACTTCAGCATCGATCTTCGAAGCAATCCGATCCCATGCCTTCTGCGCCTTGTCCCCTGACAACACCAGTACGCGGGGCGGCTCACTCAACAGCCGGATGAAGTCGACGAGGTACGGCGCTGCACGCGGAGCCTCCTTGCTCACTGTGCGAGCTGGGAACAGCGGGTTGTTCGTCGACCACCACGGCACGACGTTCCAGTTCAACGTGATGTCGTATGGGCCTCCGGCTGCCTCGGTGGCCCCGTAGTAGTTGCGCGCCGTTGGTTCGTTGTTGTGTTTGCTGATGAAGCCGGAGTCACCCTCGGCAGCTCCCGACGGGTCTTGGAAGAGCACGAGTATGCGGACACCCTTGCGTGCGGCGTCGGAGTCCAGGTACGGAATTGACTCGCTGGTCTCGGCTCGCACCTCTTCGACCCACTTGTTCAGACGACCTACTTCGCCGTTGAATCGGCGTGCAAGCCGGGCTTCTACGTTGCGCGGGGCATGCTGCTTACTCAGCAGCTCACCGCGCTGGTACGCGAGCTTGTTGTAAACCGTCGCGGGTGGAGAGTATGCCGAGTTGATCTGACAGCTCGGCCCACCGACAGTGTGCGGTGTAAGTCCGTCGTCCGTTCAACAGGGTTGCAACCAGATCGCTAGATCAGATCCGCCATCCTGCTGTCGCCGAACACGCCGACGTCGGCCTTGTGCTCCCGGCGCAACACCTTGAGCACGGCTCTCGCCTCGGATTCATCGAGCTTGAACCGCTGACTCAGATCGATGCCCGTGTGCTCGGCGACGACTCCGAGCGGAATGCCGTGCTTGAACAGCGCCAAGGTGTCCGACGGTATGTAGTCCTGCCACTCGGCTGCGTCCTCAGTGAAACGATCGACAAACACAACCATCGAGGGACGCGTCTGCATGTAGGTCACGAGGATGTCGCCCTTCTTGAAGGTCCACTCAGGAACGACCCAGACCGATTTCGGGGCTCCGCCGGCCATCACTTCCCAGTGATCCTTCAGCGCCTCCCGCCAGTCCCTTGAATGCGGCCGGCCGATGTAGAGGGACTGCCCCGGCTTAACGGTGGGAATTGTGTTCGTCAGCTCCATAGTTTGAGTATGCCGATCAAGCCTTGCCCCGCGTGCTCATGTGGTTCCAGATCGCAGCGTCCAGAGCTCCGGGGCTGAAGCCCATCTCGTCAGCGGTCGCCTTCACGAGCGAACCGATTGAGTCGTAGTCCAGGCCAGGGACGCCGGCATCTGCCACGAACGCTTGGACATGTTGGTCGACGGCGACGTGGTTGTTGGACCCGGTAAGGATAGCGATGTAGTCCAGCGTCTTCGGCCCGACATGCTTCACACGCCTGAGCGTCTTCCGCGTCTCCGCCTCCAGGACTGGATCACGGAACCTAGTGGCCAGATCCGCAACCGTCTCTACGCCAAGTTCATCCAGTGCCATGGCAGTGTGTTGAATCTTCGGCAACTTGGGAGACGAGCGCCGCCACTTGAGGAACGAGGGCAAGTCTTCCGCATCGAGTCGCTTGAGGAAGCCGCTCAACGTGTCCGCGTCTGGCCACTCCCTCCACACCTTGTTTGCGCGTGGCCACACGGTCGTCTTGTAGTTCGTCCGCGGCTGGAGTGCAGCGTCAGTGATGAGTGCACCCATGTGGTCCCACTTCCGCTCCTCCTCTTTGGGCTCGAGACCGAGGGCGTTGATGTGCGCGATCAAGCGAGTGACGTTGTCGGTGGTTGGGTCCATACAGATGATGGTCACACATGAGGCTGACAGACCGATGCCCCAAGGTTGGACGTACCTGTAGGTGATCGGCAAGTACGCCCATGTGTGGTGTTTGATGTACGCATGCCTGAGCAGGATGACTTCGATGAGTCTGAACGGCGTCACTTCATCGAAACCAACCGCTTCCCCCTCCTTACTACTAAACCGCCGTATCGGGGTTCACCTACCAGGTCCTCCGCGTACTCAGCGAGCTGCAGCAGGAGCGCAAGGACAGCGTCTCGCGGACGAGATACATGCGTCGCATGGAAGAGAACCACACGATGACCTGGGACGAGCGCCGACGCCGGGAGTTTGCCGAGATGGAAAAGCGCCGGGAGGGGAAACCACCAGCGCAAGATGTAGTAGTTAGAGCCCAGCGCCCAGCCCATAGCAGGCCGTGACTCGTAGAACTCGATCCGCTGGACAGTCTCGGCGTATGCCTCCGCACCCTCGAAATCATCCACCACGGCACGCTCGTCGCTGGTCATGGCCGTGTAGCTCTTCTTGCCATAGTTCGGGGGTAGCCAGCCTCTACGCTGCGACCCGATATATTTGAATTTCTTCAGCAAGTCCGCATCTTTGAAGACGATATGCGTCGTGCCCTTCTTGTAGAAGCTCGCCACCAAGTGTGGGGTATCAACGTTCCGGCTCTCCCCCGTCCGCTTAGTCTCTTCGAGCACGCTACTGATCAATTCGGGCTCGAACACTTTCCCATCGAGGTAAGCGAACCCCTTCCCGATGTCCGCCAGGGTGCTCGTTGACGTTGTAGCGCGGGTAAATGTTCCACCCCAGCCCCACGCGTCGAGCCGGTGATCACCTTGCTATTGACTCTGTAGGCCTTGTTGGTCTTCCACCCGTTGTAATAGTGGACGTTGTTGCTCGCTTCGTCCCAGTACTGGCTGCAGAAACTGTCGAAGAGCTGCACGATCGAGTCATCGAGACTCACGAGCATTGAGCTGGCGAGGTCAGATTGCACCTGCTTGATGTTGGCAAGATTGAACTCGTACCGAGCTAGCTCGGCCACTTTCGCCTGGTACGCCTCGCGCGTCTTCGAGGTGAAGAACCGCGCCATGTCCCCGATGCTGAAGGCCTGCTGCCAGTACTTCATCCGCAGACGCTCCACAAACTTCTGTCTGGTGTTGCCAGTATCTCCATCCACTTTGAGCTGAAGGATCGGGTACGAGTGCCGGCCATCCGTCTCAAAATTCCGCGTAGGTATTGGTTGAGCGCGTTGTACTCATCGATCAACTTGAGGCCAGACTCTGCCTCGATCTCGTAACGTCGCACTGCACCCCTCAGTGCATCGCCGTCGACGAGGTCAGAGGTAGTGTGCTCGCGCTCCTCGACCTGCTTCGTCTCTGCCAGGTTCTTGAGTATGTCTCTCTGTGGCGCTTGCTCGATCTTCACATGGACTATTGCCGTTTCGACGTCCGTCTTACGGTCTGCGCTGGTGAACGCGTCTTGCCGATACTCGATAGACGCACCCAGAGCGTCGAGCTTGGCCACGAGCTCCTGGCGTTCGTTCGTGTACGGATTATGTATCGTCTCACACCGCGTGCTGCGTCCGTGATCGCCGGATTGACCGCGTCCAGGCCGATGATCGTGTTCCGAATGATCGCTCCGCGTTCAGTAGGTAGACGATGCCCCACCGTTTCGCATTACGTCCATACCCACAACAGCTAGTCCTCGATGTTCATTGAGTCAGGCATGTTCAAGACCGAATCTGGCACCAATCAGTTGAAGCAACTGTCCCAGGCCTGCGTAAAGATCGTCGCGGGTATCGAGTTTGGCATCCAACCCTTCGCAAGCATGAGGGGCATCAACATCATCAACGGCAACGCAGAGATGAGTTCCAACCTCATGGCTGCCAAGGTCAAGAAGCATCCGAAGTATGACTACCGGGTAGTGACATCGTCCAACGACGAGTGCACCCTTGAGTTCTTCCAGTTCATAGCCGGCAAAAGCGTGTCGCTCGGGAAGTCCACATGGACGATCAACGACGCCAAACGAGCTGGCCTCACGCGGAATCCAACCTGGCAGAAGTTCCCTATGAACATGCGCTTCGCCCGTGCTCTAAGCAACGGAGTCCACTTCTACACGCCAGACGTCTTCTACGGCACTCCTGTGTACGTAGAGGGCGAGATTAGCGGGGAGTTCGAGGTGCAGACCCAAGAGTCCGTTGAGGAGCCGGAGACACCAGCTCCTACCCCAGCACCGAAGCAAGATCCTGTAGAAGCTGAGATCGTCGGCGATGAACCTATCGATCCCCTAGAGCGAGTCTTTACAGAGATAAGCGATCTCGCCGATGAGATGGGGAAGAGCCGAGACTGGTTCGTGTCGGTGTGAATCAAGATCAAGAATGTCGATGATGCGGAAGCCGTATTGGGCCGGCTCCGACATAAGCAGATCGAGAAGATGATGAACGGCGATGACTAGCGCAACTGTCACCCGCTGTATTGCTTGTCTGGATATGTCCCGGCACACTACGGACTACCACGACACCAACGGAGTTTGTCCGCGCTGTCGGGTTATCCACCGCAACACGTACGAAGATTTGATCGGCCTACTGGTCCCGAATCCGACGCTGCTTCGCGAACGTCACCGACTCCGCCGGACTCCCGTACCCGACACCCGAGCGAGTCTTCACCTCCACGAACACAAACCGATCACCGGACGTCGCAACAACATCCAACTCGCCATACCGGCAACGCCAATTACGCTCGACAATCTCCAAACCCGCATCGATCAGAAACTCGACAGCCACATCCTCGCCCCGAGCCCCCAACGCCATATTTCCCGCCATCGCAGCCCCCACCACTCACACCCCGCGCGCCCGCCCCATACGAAACGCGTCCCAACCACCAGCCTCAACCCACCACCACAAAACCAAGCCACCCAAAACCAACCTGTGGACAACCCAGAACCTGTGGAATTCGGCAGCGCGGCACAACAACAACGACGCACATTCCGGCAATTTTCTGAAATCCCCACAAATTGGACAAAAGTCCAGTAGAACTAGTTACAGTTTTGCTCAAACCGTCACGCACCCCGCTGAATGGAGTTCTATATGGCCCGCCGCTCACTACGCCACGCAGTAGCCACCACCACTTCCCTCGTTCTCATCGCCGCCGGCGTCACTGTTGGACTTGGTGCCTCGGTGGCACAAGCAGCGCCGGCCTGCGCGCTCAACCAATCGGTGACCGACAGTTGGGCCGGTTCCCTCGGAACGCCGTACACCGTCAGCAAGGAGGTTGTCGGCGATGGCAAGGTCGCCGCGGGTCAGACGGTCACCTACATCACCAAGGTTTCCGGTTCCGGAGCCCTCGTCAATCAGATCCGCGATTTCCACCCGGCAGGATTCCAGCTGGTCAAGGCTCGCCTGAACGTCAAATGGCTTATCGGCGACCAGAAGTGGGACGACGTCACCAAGACCGTCGTTGTCGGCAACAACTCCGTGGTGGCAAAGGGCGGCGGATGGACCACTGCGGGCGGCGGCGTCATCGCTTTGGAAACCACCTACAAAGTTCCCGATAACGCAGTTGTAGGCACGCAGCTCGACAGCGGCGCCGGCACCAACATTGTGCTGGCGGCGGGCGACTGGAACATCAACCCGATGGGCGTGTGCGTCACCATCCGGCAGCCGAACCCCGTCGAGGCGGGCGCCGGAAGCCTCGAGGACATGGGCTTCGGCTCACTCAACTCCGGATCAGGCCAGGTATTCGGCTCCCTGACCGACCCGCAGGGGTCGATGACCAATGTCATCAGCGGTGTCTTGGGCAATGTGCTCGGCAACATGAGCTGACTCAGTTCAGATTAGTAAATCGGCCGAGCTACCAGCAGATGCTGGTAGCTCGGCCCATTTCTACGTTGCCGAACAAAGCTTTGCCGTCAACCGAGTTCAAGAAATCATCAGCAAATCACCGCATCAGCTTTCCGCCGTACCGGGCCGGCGTCGTACCGAAGGTTTCCCGAAATGCGGCGATGAACCCACTGCTGGTACGGTAACCAACCTGCGGGGCAACGTCATTGACACCCTCACCCCGCGCGAGCATCTCGAGTGATGCGTACATGCGTGCTCGAGTTCTCCACTGCCCGAAGGTAATCCCGGTATCGGCGACAAAGGCACGCATCAAGGTCTTGGAACTGACCCCGAGTTCGCCCGCCCACTCCCCCAGCGTCCGTGAGTCTGCCGGATCGGCAAGGATGCGGGCAGAAACCGAACTCGCCGCAGCATTGCGAGGAACCGCGAGGACGTCGTGCCGTTCGGGCGCGGCAGCAAGAATGTCGTAGAGCAACTCCTGACTCATCAACCGCCGAGCATCATCGATGGTCCGGTCGGCGAGATGGCGCAGCAATTGAGCGGACAGAGCATCGACTTCGAGAACAAGTGGCTGAGTCCACCGCGGCCCGGCAGGGCGTAGATCCGGACGCGCATAGGCCGCAATCATGCACCCCTCCGTCAGAAGTGTCATGTCGTGGAGAACGGTGCCCGGCAACCAGACCAAGTGCTCGCTGTGCAGGTGCCACACATTGCCTCCGGCAGCGATCTGCATCGTCCCTTCACTCATCCAGGCGATCTGATGCTCGGGGTGTCGATGAGCTCCGTACGCAGTCACTCCGTCGACGACGTTGGTGTAGACCTGAAAATCTTTGAATGTCCGTCCGCGACTATCGGGTAGCGCTAGCAAGGACTTTGGACGAGTCGAGTACTCGATAGTGGACATTTTGCGTCTTTCTGGGCGTATCCGAGTCCATCCTGAAGGATGGACCGACGATCCTGCAAAGGTTAGCCTCACTTTATTGCTGACGCGACCAGTTCAGCACTTCACGCGGAACTCAGATCACTTCGCCCACCACTTCGAAGGAGCATGCACGTGCCCTCACGTAGCACCCGAATCCTCGCCGCCTTATTCACGACGGCCGCGATCGTCGGGTTCTCGACCGCCTGTGGAACCTCGCAAGGCGTCGACACCGCATCAGCGACCCAGAGCAACGACACATTCCCCGTGACGATCGAGCACGCACAGGGTTCGACGACCATCGATGCCGAACCGCAGCGGGTAGTGACACTCGGATACACCGATCACGAACCACTGCTCGCCTTGGGAGTTGAACCCGTCGGCATGGCCGAATGGTGGGGGTCCGGCATGGATGAAAGCTGGCCGTGGACGAAGGATTACTGGAAGGGAAAGACTCCGACCTACATCAACAGCGGCGGAGACTTCAACTTCGAGCAAATCGCCTCCCTCGCACCAGATCTGATCCTTGCGCTGTACGCCGACATCGACACGGAAACCTACAAGAAGCTGACCTCGATTGCGCCGACTGTCGCACAGAGCAAGGACTACGACGCGTACACAACGCCGTGGACCGACATGACGCTCACCGCCGGGCGCGCCCTCGGCAAAGAACCACAAGCTCAGCAACTGATCACGGATACCGAAAACGCGTTTGCCACCGCTCGCGCTGCACACCCGGAGTTTTCCGGGCAAACCGCAACGATCGTCAACCTCGACACTCCCGAGGGATACGTATTCTCGTCGCACGACCCACGTGGCATCTTCCTCTCTTCGCTCGGCTTCACCCTCCCGCCGACGGTCGACGCATTTGTCGGCGAACAGTTCGGCGACTGGCTTCCGAACGAGCGTTACGACATCCTCGAGTCAGTCGACCGCTTGATCGTGATGGCCGACCCGGAGGGAGAGAAGGCCCTCGCCGGCAACACCCTCTACCAGCGCCTACCCGCCGTGAAGAACGGAAGCGCGGTAGTCGTGCGATACACCGCAGATCCACCGGTTGGTGCGGCGATGTCCGGCAACACAGTCCTGAGCATTCCGTATGCCATCGACCAACTGACCGCCACGTTGTCGAAGTAAACAAACAGGACAGGTATCGAAACTATGTTCGAAGAGTGCTAGCCTCGAAGTCAGGACGAACCCACGAACATCGAGGACCACCATGGACGAGGTACCGGGCACCGCGTTAGATCTGACTCGACTGGTCGACGAACTGACGGTTCTCGACCAGCGACGCGTCGACATCGGCGAGAGCTTGGTTCAACTCGAGTACCTCTACTCCAGAATGGGCGAGCGACAACAAGCAGACGCTGCCCGAAAAGCCTTCCAGGAGAAGTACGTCGGACGAATCTACGAACTCGCAGACGGCCTGCGCACCTGAAAAGGGGTTGCACACAACCACTGACCGAGCGCATGGTCATTCCTGCACGACACACCGGACCGATCGGTTCGGTTGTGAACTATGTGGGAGAAATCTGATGGAGAAGATCACCAAGAGGCTGTGGAACTGGGCATCGATACTCGACGAGAATACTCGCGAGCAAGCGCTGCGCACGTCCCAGATGCCTTTTGTCCGTCCACATCTGGCATTGATGCCGGATGCGCACCTCGGTGCGGGAGCGACGGTGGGTTCGGTCATTCCGACGGAAGGCGCAATCATGCCCGCCGCCGTCGGAGTCGATATCGGCTGCGGAATGATCGCAGTCAAAACCCAGTTCAACGCACGCGACCTGCAAGACCGCGACCTGAGCATTCTTCGCCACAGCATCGAACGCTCCGTTCCACTCTCGGCGGGTGTCTACAACAAGACGCTGAGCGACACGGCGCAAATCCGCATCGCAGAACTCGAGACCATGGCGGGCGATCGTCTGCCCTTCTACGACAAGTTCAAGAACAACTGGAGGTTTCAGCTCGGAACGCTGGGTTCTGGTAACCACTTCATCGAGGTGACGCTCGACGAAAGCGACGGCGTCTGGCTGTTCCTGCACTCGGGTAGCCGCGGTATCGGAAACAAGATCGCACAGCATCACATCAAGATCGCCAAGGACTTGTGCGAGCGGTGGTATATCAACCTTCCCGATCCGGATCTTGCCTACCTGATCGAGAAGACACCCGAATTCGACTCGTACATCACCGATCTCAACTGGGCTCAGCACTTCGCTCTGCTCAACCGTGAGGAGATGATGGACCGCGTCGTGAAGGACTTCGCGCACTTCATGGGTGACGGCACGATCATCGACGAGATCGAGCGGATCAACTGCCACCACAACTTCACGCAGAAGGAATTCCACATGGGCCGGGGTGTGTGGCTGAGCCGTAAGGGTGCGATCAAGGCAGACGAGGGCACGCCCGGGCTCATCCCCGGTTCGATGGGGACGGCGAGTTACGTCGTCGTCGGGAAGGGAAACGTACCGTCGTTCAAGTCCAGCCCCCACGGCGCGGGTCGGGTGTACGGGCGTAACCAGGCACGCAAGACCTTCACCATCGAAGATCTCGACAAGGCAATGGTCGGAATCGAATACAAGCGCTCCGCGGCGTTCCTCGACGAGATCCCGGGTGCCTACAAGGACATCGACGTCGTCATGGACGACGCGAAGGACTTGGTCGAGATTCGGCACACGCTGCGTCAGATCCTGAATGTCAAGGGCAACTGACCTGCGCAACTCCGCGAAAGACGAAGTGCCCCGCCGATATCGGCGGGGCACTTCGTTGTCGAGCAGTCAGGCAAGCGCAGGTCAGTCAGGAAGGCGCAGATCCGGCTTGTCCAGCTCTTCGATGTTGACGTCCTTGAACGTCACGACGCGTACGTACTTCACGAATCGCGCCGGGCGGTACATGTCCCACACCCACGCGTCGGACATCCGCAGTTCGAAGTAGATCTCCCCGTCTGAATTGTGGGGCAGCAACTCGACCGTGTTGGCCAGGTAGAAACGTCGTTCGGTCTCCACGACGTAGGAGAACTGTCCGACGATGTCCCGGTATTCGCGGTAGAGCGACAGCTCCATCTCGGTTTCGTACTTCTCGAGATCCTCGGCACTCATCGGTTTAGCCAGTCCTCCCAGTTCGTCTGAACTTCCATCATCCCGTACGGCCTGCACGTTGTTCCAACCGGACTCCCGCAGCCACCACGTTGGCGTAGGTCATGCGGTGCTCTGGGCACGGCCCCAGCTCGTCGAGAGCGTCCATGTGCAGGGGCGTGCTGTATCCCTTGTGAATTGCGAAGCCGTATCCGGGATGAGTGTTGTCCATCTCGGTCATCACGCGATCTCGGGTCACCTTCGCGAGAACGCTGGCCGCAGCGATACATGCGGCGGCGCCGTCACCGCCGATGACCGGCAGTGAGGGAGCCGTCAAACCCGGAACCCGGAATCCGTCGGTGAGGACGTAGCCCGGTTCGAGGTCGAGGCCCGCAACTGCTCGCCGCATCCCCTCGATGTTCGCGACGTGAATACCGATATGGTCGACTTCCGCGGCGGGAACAGCGATGACACTCCACGCCAATGCCAAGCGTTTGATGGCTGGGAAAAGCTCCTCGCGAGCACGTTCGGTCAGCTTCTTCGAATCGTCCAGACGCGCCAGTGCCGCTTGCGGTTTCGGTGCCAGGACACACGCTGCGATGACGAGCGGACCAGCGCACGCTCCGCGACCGGCTTCGTCGACGCCGGCGACCGGGCCGAGTCCGGTTCGCGCTAACGCAGACTCCATCGTCCGCAGACCTGCCGATCTGCGAATGACAACGCGAGGGGGCCAACTACTCACTGTCTCTGCCTATTCGGAACTAAGCGAATCCATGTGTACGGTCCGACAACTCAATTGCCCTGAATATCAGGCGCATCGATGCCGCCCATTCGCGACGGGGGAAGGACGATGAATCGTGCTTGACCGATGATGTTGTCGACCGGGACGGTTCCCTGGAACTCGTCGTCGACGTGGTAGCGCGAATCGGCGGAATTACTCCGATTGTCACCCATGACCCATACGTGTCCCTCGGGCACGGTGATCGGTCCGAAGCAGCGCCCCGACTTCAGTTCGGTGTCACACGTTTGTGTTCCCGGAGTGAACGGGAAGTCCATCTTGATGTACGGCTCGTCGAGTGGTTTGCCGTCGACCAGCACTCGGCCCTGATCGTCACAGCATTCGACGGTCTGGCCGCCGGTTGCGATCACTCGCTTGACCAAATCGTTCTCGTCGGGCGGGACGAGGCCGACCCACGAACCGACCTCTTGAATGCCGCGGACGACAACGTTGTCGGACCGATTGGACACATACTTCGTGTTCCACGAATCGGGTCCCTTGAAGACGACGACGTCGCCGGGTTCCGGATCGCCGAAGCGGTATCCGATTTTCTCCACGACGATGCGGTCACCGGTACATCCCGCACAGCCGTGCAGTGTCGGTTCCATCGACTCGGATGGGATGAGAAAAACTCTGAAGACAAATGCCTGAAGAACGATGCTGAGTACCAGCGCAACGCCGATCAGAACAGGGAGTTCTCGCAGGAACGATCGCTGTTTCTTCTGCGGCCGATGTGAGGTCGGTTCCTCGGAACCGCTTGATCCCTCGTGATTCTCGGGTCCGGACGACAATGCCTGCTCCTTCGAAGAATCTGCCACAGAAACCAGATTAGCCCGACACCGCGCGTACGCGGTGCCGGGCTCATCGGAAAGATCAGCGCTTTTCCTTGATCTTCGCCTTCTTGCCACGAAGCTCACGGAGGTAGTACAGCTTGGCGCGACGGACGTCACCGCGGGTCAGAACCTCGATGGAGGCCAGCGTGGGGCTGTGAACCGGGAAGGTGCGCTCGACGCCGACGCCGAAGGAGACCTTACGGACGGTGAAGGTCTCGCGAACGCCGCCGCCCTGGCGACGAATAACGACGCCCTTGAAGACCTGCACGCGCTCCTTGGAGCCTTCGATAACCTTGACGTTCACGTTGAGCGTGTCGCCGGGACGGAACTCGGGGATGTCGTCGCGAAGCGACTTTTTGTCCAGGAAGTCCAGGGTGTTCATATGTCATCCTTGTATTTCGCAGGAGCAGAGGAACCGAGCGGCACGCGTTTCGGTCTCCCGAAACGGCGCTCGTCTGGTTCGTGCCCAGATCAAGTGCTGCTGCCTGGTCCAGGCAACCCGTCCATTGTGCCAGACGCGGACACCAGCGGGGAAATCGGTGGCGGCGGAGCCGCGTGGATGGTGTGGTCCAATTCCTGCTCGGCCGCCGTCATGGCATGTTCGACGCTCGGCGATCCGGCGATGAGATCCTGAACGTAGATCTTGGCGCGGATGACGGGCCGACGCCATTTCCGTTCACGCTCGAGAGCGCGGTTCATCCGTTTCGGCTTCCGTGTGTATCGCCAGCGTGCCCACGGCGCACCCGGCCGGCTCAGGCGAAGCGCGCCGATTACCAGCAACGGAAAGACGAACAGGCCAACGAGCCCCGTCCAGATCTTCCCCTTGAGAATCACGATCGCGGCCAAGGCGAAGTTGATCAACGCGACAAAAACGAAGACCAACTTGATCCACGGATCTCGTTCCTCACGGAATCCGGCGACGTCGAGCAGTTCGAGCGGGCGGAAACCCAACAGCACCAGACCGGTCACGGCGATCGCTACGAAGACCGCATCCACCGAGGTCCGACCTTGCTCGGACCAGTACACGTCCTTCAGATAGAAGATCAGTGCAAACTCGTCGAGCACCAACGCCGCACCCATACCGAAGATCGCCGCCAGTACGGCACCGGTGGTCTGCGAACCGTCGACGTAGACCGCGATCAGCGCACCACCGGAGATCATCATGGCGATCACACCGAATACGACGTGATGCACGTGCTGACCGCCCGGCGCGATGTTGCCCGGCCACCATTTCACCTTCGCGCGGATCATCCGGACGCTCAGGCGGATGAAAAGGAAGGCGGACAGGAACCCGAGAAGGAAGAACAGCAGCGGCAATCGGCCATGGGCGATGATCTCTCGCTCGAGCCACTCCCGCATCACTGTCCTCCCTTCACCGAATTCATGATCCGACCCTGATCGGATTCATACCGCGAACCGACTCGATTGTGACGATACGGACTTCGAAAACCCGGCGTACGGCTTTACTTGCCGAATCCGGCCTTGCGCAGCGCGTCGGCCATCGATCCTGCGACGGGCGCACGGTTGTCCGGACGCGACTCGCGTCCACCCTGTCGCCCTCCGCCACCTCGTTGCTGGCCCTGCCCCTGACGCGGAGGCTGGCCCTGTCGCTGAGGTTGCCCACCTCGCGGGCCTTCGGACTTGCGGGGTGCGCCCACCTCGTCGTCGAGTCGGAGCGTCAACCCGATGCGTTGGCGCGCCTCGTCCACTTCGAGAACCTTCACCTTGACGACGTCACCCGATTTGACGACCTCTCGTGGGTCCTTGACGAAGTTGTGTGACATCGCCGAGACGTGAACCAGACCGTCCTGATGAACTCCGATGTCGACGAAGGCGCCGAAGGCCGCGACGTTGGTGACCACACCTTCGAGCGTCATACCGGGCTTGAGGTGCGCGACCTTTTCGATGCCTGCGGCAAAAGTCGCGGTCTTGAACTCGGGTCGCGGATCTCGTCCAGGCTTCTCCAACTCGGAGATGATGTCGGTGACGGTCGGCAGACCGAATCGCTCGTCGACGTAGTCGGACGCCTTGACCGATCGAAGTGCCTGCGAGTTTCCGATCACGGTGCGCACGTCCCCGCCGGCACTCGCGACGATCTTGCGAACCACCGGGTACGCCTCCGGGTGGACGCTCGACGCGTCGAGAGGGTCGTCGCCGTCGGCGATCCGGAGGAAGCCGGCACACTGCTCGAATGCCTTGGGCCCCAATCGTGAGACGTCCTTGAGTCCCTTGCGGGATTTGAACGGACCGTTCTGGTCCCGATGCGCGACGATGCTCTCCGCGAGCGAGCCTGCAATTCCGGACACCCGAGCGAGCAGCGGCACGGACGCAGTGTTGACGTCGACGCCGACCGAGTTGACGGCATCTTCGACGACGGCGTCGAGGGAACGGGAGAGCAGCGATTCGGTGATGTCGTGCTGGTACTGACCGACACCGATGGACTTGGGATCGATCTTCACCAACTCCGCCAACGGATCCTGCAGGCGACGCGCGATGGACACCGCACCGCGAATCGAGACGTCGAGGTCGGGAAGTTCCTGCGACGCATAGGCCGAAGCCGAGTACACCGACGCGCCTGCCTCTGACACGACGATCTTGGTCAGGTTGGGCGCGCCGGTCTTCTTGATCAGTTCGGTAGCGAGCGTGTCGGTCTCGCGTGAAGCCGTGCCGTTGCCGATGGCGATCAGTTCGACGCCGTACTTGGCGACAAGCCCGGCAAGCGTCGCGAGAGCAGCGTCCCACTTGTTCTGCGGCTGGTGTGGGTAAATCGTCTCGTAGGCAACAACTTTGCCGGTTCCGTCGACGACGGCAACTTTGGTTCCGGTGCGGAATCCGGGGTCGAGCCCCATGGTGGGCCGGGCGCCTGCGGGAGCCGCGAGAAGTAGATCCTTGAGGTTGGTGGCGAAGACGTCGACGGCATCCTTTTCGGCCGACTGGCGCAAACGCATCCGAGTGTCGATACCGAGCGTGACCGCGAACTTCGTCTTCCACGCCCACCTCACGGTGTCGAGGAGCCACCCGTCTGCGGCACGGCCACGGTCGGCAATCTCGAACCGCGACGCAATGCGGCCTTCGTAGACCGTGCGCTCCCCCGGCGCGAGCTCTTCGGTGTCGGCAGCCATGTTCACCGACAGCACTTCTTCCTTCTCGCCGCGCAGGACGGCGAGGATGCGGTGCGAGGGCAATTTGGAGAACGGTTCCGAGAACTCGAAGTAGTCAGCAAACTTCGAGCCATCGGATTCCTTGCCCTTGCGGACCGAGGAGACGACCTGGCCGCGATTCCACATCAGCTCACGCAATTCACCGACCAGATCGGCGTCCTCGGCGAAGCGCTCGACGAGGATCGACCGGGCACCGTCGAGTTGCTCGTCCGAATACTGCGAGGGATCGGTGGTGGGATCTCCGATGAGAGCATCGGCGACGGGCTCGTGGCCGGCCTCGCGGGCGATCTGCGCCTTGGTGCGCCGCTTCGGCTTGAAGGGGAGGTAGATGTCCTCCAGCCGCGCTTTTGTCTCGGCCAGCATGATCTGACCGCGCAGTTGATCGTCGAGTTTGCCCTGAGAGTCGATCTCCGTGAGCACGGCGTCACGACGGTCGTCGAGCTCGCGGAGATACCGCAGCCGCTCGTCCAGGAGTCGCAGCTGGGCGTCGTCGAGCGTGCCGGTGACTTCCTTGCGGTACCGGGCGATGAAGGGCACCGTGGCTCCGCCGTCGAGAAGGTCGACTGCTGCTGCAACCTGGCCTTCGCGGACGTCGAGTTCCTCGGCAATGCGCTGGTTCACGGTCTTGAGAATCACGAGATCCGACCCTACCGCTATCCTGAGACAAGAAGATCGGCAACAGTGCCGTGTCAGGGCTACCGGGGGAAACAAATGAGTACGCGGTACGTCCGGATTGCCGCAATGGTGGCCGCAGTTACTTTTGCGGCTTCGTGCAGCGGTGGACAGAACCCGGATGATCCGATGCAGACCCCCGCCTTTCCCGACACCAGTGTTCCGGTCGCGGAGACTCTCGACGGTCGACTGGCGCAAGCTCAGGTGGCGGCGCTCGGGCGCGGCGCGGACGTCTCCATCGCCATCCTCGACCGCTCCTCGGACAAGTACCTCGATGCGTCAGGCGACCAGCAGATCGAAACCGCCTCGGTGGCAAAGCTATTCATCGCGGAGGATCTACTTCATCAGGACGCGCGAGGCGAGCGACCGATCACGGACGACGACCGCACTCTCATGGCGGCGATGCTCGAATCCTCCGACGACACTGCAGCCAACCTCCTGTGGGACGAGGTCGGCGGTCAAGAGGTGATCACCCGCGTCGCCGAGCGTTACGCACTGACCGCGACGACGCCGCCGTGGGACGGAATGTGGTGGAACACCGAGACCACGACCCGTGACCTGGTCACCTTCTACAACGCCGTCCTCGACGACTCCGACCAACTCGGACCCGAACGGGTCGACCAGTTCGTCGAGTACCTGCGGCAATCCACTCCCGAAGGAACTGACGGCTACGACCAGAGGTTCGGCCTGCCCGAGGCCCTGTTCGGCGAGCCGGTCATAGGAGTCAAACAGGGCTGGATGTGCTGTGTCGAGGACAAGTGGATCCATCTGTCCACCGGCATCGTCGGTGACGACAACCGATACATCATCGCGATCGGTTCGCGAGAAGACGTCCAGTACACGGACGAGGACAGCTTCTATCCCGACACCTCGTTCACTGATGCCGTCGACGACGAGAGTGCACTGCACGCTCGCGACACGGTCACCGGCGTCACGCAGATACTTTTCCCGAGCGGAAGCATCGACGACTGGGCGGCGGCATCCACGACCGCGGATTCGGCGATGCCCGAAGCTTCCGGGCCCTGATTCGATCCGCGCGGTCGTGTTCGTCCTCAAGCCTGCTTGTACTCGAGCACCGAACTGATGACCCGCTCCTGCTGTTCGGACGTGAGCATCGGCCATAGCGGCAGTCGAAGGATCGACGCCGAGAACTCGGCACTACGCACGCACGGCTCCGGTGTTCGTCCATAGCGCACACCAGCCGCACTCGTATCCAGCGGAACGTAATGGAACGGCGCCACGATTCCGTCACCGGCAAGGTGCCGAATCAAGCCGTCACGGCTCTCTTCGGTCGGCATCTTGAGGTAGAACAGGTGCGCGGTGTGCTCGCGATCATCAGGGACCGCCATGGGCACGACATCATTCGCGGACGCCCACTCGCCCAGACTCACGCTGTAGGCATCCCAGACGCGATGCCTGGCCGCCTGAATCGCGTCGAACTCGGAGAGTTGTGCGTCGAGGACAGCGGCATTGAGTTCACTGGGCAGATAACTCGACCCGATGTCCTGCCACGAATATTTGTCGACCTGGCCGCGCAGGAAACGCGCACGGTCGGTCCCCTTCTCACGGATGATTTCGGCGCGGGTCATCAGCTGATCGTCGGAGAGCAACAGCGCGCCACCCTCGCCGCAATGAACGTTCTTGGTGTCGTGAAAACTCTGCGTTCCGATTGTTCCGATGGTGCCGAGCGCGCGCCCGCGCCACTTTCCGCCGAGCCCGTGTGCGTTGTCTTCGATCAACGCGACGCCGTGAAGTTCCGCGAGGTCGAGCAGAGGTTCCATGTCGGCGGCGACCCCGCCGTAATGCATGACAAGTACTGCTTTGGTGCGTTCGGTGATCGCCGCCGCGACGCACGCCGGATCGATGTTGCCGGTACTCGGATCGATGTCGACGAAAACAACAGTGGCCCCGCGCAACGCGACGGCGGTCGCCGCCGAACTGAACGCGAAGCTCGGAACGATCACCTCGTCGCCCGGGCCCAATTCGAGCAGCAGGGCACCCAATTCGAGTGCGTGCGTGCACGAGGTGGTCAGCAGGGCATGCGTGGATCCGGTAATCGTTTTGATGGCTGCAGTCGCGGACTTGGTGAAACGCCCGTCACCGTGAATGTGATCGGACTCCAGAACCGTTGCCAGATTCGACAATTCGTTCGAGGCCCGATAGGGGCGGGAAAAGATGATTCGATCAGTGCTCACGAGTACGCCGATCGATCGAGGTTCCCGGCCGCGGTGAATCGACAGTCAGATACAGCGGCTTTCCGACGAGGACGTGCAGTGCCACACCGAGGTATTCGGCGATCAGCCCGAGCGAGAACAGGATCGCACCTGAACAGACCAGCAGCGCCATGATGATCGACGCCCATCCTTCGGGGTCGTTGTTGTCGCCGGTCATGGCCTGGATGAAGATCACCGCGGCCATGATCACACCGGCTGACGCCAGGGTGACTCCGAGCAGACTGACCAGCCGCAGACCGCGGGTTCCGCTACACAACACCATCTTCCAGAACAACGAGAACAAACGGCGATAGTTGTATCCCGATTCCTCGCGGCCTTCGGCTCGAAGTGTCACCGGGGCCGTGGCCGTGTTACCGACAACCCACGTCAGCGCGACGTCCAGATACACGCCGTTGGCGGCGACGCCGGCCAACTGTCGACCGATGTCACCGCGGATCAGGCGGTAACTTTCGAATCTCGTCGAATCAGGGAACGCGAACACCGTCGCCAAGACGATCTTTGCGCCGCGCGAGGTCAGGTTCCGCAAAAATCCGTGAGGGCGGGTGTTCGTGGGTTTGGAATACACGAGATCGGATCGCTCCGTCAGCGCGGTGTCGAGGAAAGCCCCGATGTGCACCGGGTCGTGCTGGCCGTCCTCGTCCATCGTCACGATCCACTGGCCGGTTGCAGCGGCCATGCCGGCGATGGTCGCCGCGTCCTGGCCGTAGTTGCGGCTGAGCCACACGACACGCACCTGCTCGAAACGGCGCTCCAATTCGAGTAACACGACGTCGGAGCGGTCCGGGCCGTTGTCGTGGACCAGCACGATCTCGTCGACCGAGAACTGCGCACCACCGGGCGTCGTACTCGGTGCGCCCAGGGCGTCCAACTCCTCGACGAGCGCTGTGATCGTCTTTTCGCCCTGATAAACGGGCACTACGACGGAAATCGAGTGCACTCGCTTCCACTCCCTTCAGGGGGCTCGACTGGCGCCGAGAGACAGGCACGATCGGGCCCACACCGTCGCGAACTTTAACACGCAAAGATGTCTTGACTTCGGATGCCGGCGGCGCGTGACGCGCTCGCGTCTCCGTACGCCCGACCTGCCCTGTTAAGGTCTGGAACTCGTGGTGGAAACTCGCACTCTCGCCCGGGCCGATGTGTACAAGTGGGGCGCCGTCACGGCGGTCGGTGTCATCGCCGGTTACCTGGCCGTGGTGCTCGCGAATGCTCGTCACTTCTACACGGACGACACCGAGTCCCAGTACGCACCGCTGTGGGTCATGCTCGGCCGCAGTCTGCGAGAAGGACACCTCCCGGTACTCGTCCCCGAGAACTGGATGGCGGGCAACTACGCGATCGAGGAAGCGGGCCTTCTCAATCCACCGCAACTCCTGATCGACCTGATCGCACCGTCCTTCGACAACTTGGCGTTGTACGCGACGATCGTGAAGTTGATCTTCGCGATCATTCTTGCGCTGGGCGTCTATCGGATCTGTCTCGAGTACGGTTCGAAGCCCACGTGGGCTGCGGTCGCCGGCGTCTCGATTCCGTTCACCGGTTTCCTGCTGTTCTTCGACTCGGCCAGTTGGATGACTGCCTTCACCGGCACTGCATGGATGGTTCAGGCGTGGGCGTCGGCAATCCGCTATGCCCGAGGTAAGAGCGGTCCGATCCCGACCTTCGTGTTCTTGTATCTCGCGATGTCGGTCCAATATGTTTTCCCCGCAGTCGAATCCGGCTTGATGATCGGCGCGGTCGCAATCGGCGAAGTTGTCTATCAGCGGCGTTGGCTACCGTCGCTGCGGCTTCTGGCGGTGTCCGCATGTGCGGCTCTGGCCGGGCTCGCGACGTATCTGCCGAGCCTGCTCACCGCCGACGTCACCTGGCGCGGTGCATCCGAGGTCAAGAACGACGCATTCCTTGCCGTTCCGTGGTCGGAATCGCTGAACGCGAGCCTGCCGAGCACCATGCCTGCGTTCACCTCGTGGTGGGGATACATCCAGACCATGCCCATGGTCTACATCGCCTGGTTCCTCATTCCGGCCCTGGCGTTCATCGACTGGGGCAAGGCACGCGCCGCGGCACGCGAATTGACCGCCGTCGGGATCTTCACCGTCGCCGTCCTCATGTGGACTGCCGGGCCGAGCACGATCGGCCCGCTGCGGTGGCCCGCACGCGTGCTTCCGATGGTGGCCATCGGCCTTCTGCTTCTGGTGTGCATCCTGCTCGGGCGTTACGCCACGACCGACAAGTTGCGCGGGCGCTGCGTTGCGGCGGGAATCCTCGTGGGCCTGCTGCTGATTCGGTCCGCCTCGGCAGCCCCGGGGCTCGCGAAATGGCATGTGATCTCAGCCGTCGCCGTCGTTGCCCTCGGCGCCGCGACGGTGTGGCTCGGCCGTACCAAGGGCACTGCGTTCGCATGCCTCGTAGCGATCGTCGCGGTCTCCCCCATCGCTTATGCCCAGGTTCGAGCAGCACAACCGACCCCGATGAGCTGGAACCTGCCCGAATCCCGCTCGGAGATGAAGGAAGCCTTCCCCGACTTCGAAGGCACGACACTACAACTGGGCGACCGCGCGCTCATCGGCCCCGGCGAGCGAACACTCGACGGAGCGTACGGTTCCCTGGCCTTCGGCAACTACCCCAAAGACCTCGAACTGACCTACACCAGCGGCTACACCCCCAACGGGCACTTCTACTTCGGTGACCTGCTTTGCATGCGCTGGGACATGAGTGTCTGCCCCGACGCCTTCCGACGCGCATTCACCGTCGAACCCACCACTGGCCGCACCATCGTCGATCTGATGAACGTGGACCGCGTCGTACTGCAAAACGCCCTCTATCCCGATGCACGCAAGAACCCGGCTCCCGACGGATGGAAATGGGTCGACTACCCCGGACACGAGAACTACATCTCGGTACTCGAACGCGTCGACGGCCCCGTCTCGACACGCAACGGACGCATCGCCGACGCCCAAGGTGTCGAGGCTGTTTCGACCGGGGAATCGAACATGTCGAGCACCCTTCGTGTCAGTTCGGAGACCGGCGGTAAGGTTGTGTTCGCACGGCTCGGCTGGCCCGGATATCGGGCGAGCATCGACGGTCAGCCTGTCCCGATCGACGTCGTCGCGAAGTCCTTTGTCACCGTGGACGTTCCAGCCGGTACGAAAGACGCGGAACTTGTCCTGACGTGGCGTCCCCCGGGATGGAAGGTCGGCGGCGCTTCGATGGTCGCCGGAGTCCTCGGACTCGGGGTGCTCGAATGGATGTATCTGCGCACGCGACGCAAGGACCGGATCAGCGACGTGCACACCGAGTCTTCATGACCGAAGACGTCACATCAACCGAGAACCCCGGCCCACTGCTGCGGGTGGTCAAGCATCAACCCATTGCGTTTGCCATTGTCGGAGTTGCCAATACGGCGATCGGCTACGTGCTCTTCGTGATGTGGTCGTTGATCCTCGACAACAAGAATCTGTATCAGGTGGCCGTGATCGGCGCGTACTCCATCAGCGTCCTCATCGCTTTTGTTCTGCATCGGACTCTCGTATTCCGCGTTCGCGGACATGTTGCTCGCGATCTGGGCGCGTTCATCGTCGTCAATTCCGGTGGCCTCGTGCTGAATCTGATTCTCGGAACACTCGCAGTGTCGATTCTGCACGCCCCGCCGCTCCCCGCTCAGGCTGTTGTCATGCTGATCGTTGCCGGTGTGAGTTTCTTCGGTCATCGATACTTCTCGTTCCGCCGCAAACCAACCGAACGGCACTGACCTTCTACGACTCGCGGGGTAACGCGCGATCCACTGCCGCCTCGACGATCGCTCGAATGTCTTCCTCTCCGAACAGGTTCGGCAATGTGAGTCGATCCAGAGCGAGCCAGTTCAACGACATGTAGAGCAGGCGAACGGTCATCGCATCACCGGGCACGCCCGACGCCAGATGATTGGCTACGTTCAGATCGAAATCTTCTCGGATGCGGACGGTCAGTACCGCACGCAGGTCCGGTCGACGCGTCGCCTCCAGTCGCAACTCCATGAGCGCAAGGAAACCTGTCCCGAACGAGGTGACCCGCTCGACCACTTCGAGCATGAGCGTCACCAGACGCTCACGATCGGTGCCGTTGACGGGATCGATCAGTCCCTCGAGGTCGTCCGGAATCAGTCGCTCGTAGATCCGGCCACCGGCTTGTGTCAGTAGGTCGTCGCGATTGGAAAAGTAGTTCGACGCAGTCCCGTTCGGCACAGCTGCCTGACTGTCGACGGCTCGAAAGGTCAAGCCTCGAGCGCCCTCTCGCGCCAACACCTCGATTGCCGCGTCGATCAGGGCAAGCCGACGTTCCGGGTTCTTTCGCACTTGACATCACTCCAGACACGAACCTAGGTTAAACCACTACAAACAGAGTACTACGAACGGAGCATTTCATGCGAAAGCTTGTGTACTACGTAGGAGCATCGCTCGACGGCTACATCGCGGGACCCGGCGGCGAATTCGACTTCTACCCGGTATCCGAACAGATCACGGCCTGGATATGCGATCGGTATCCCGACACCGTGCCAACGCACGTGCGGTCTTCCCTCGGAGTGGAGGGCGTACCCAACAAGGTCTTCGACACCGTCATCATGGGTCGCGGTTCCTACGAGCCCGGGCTGTCCGCCGGGGTGAGCAGTCCGTTCGCACATCTGCGCCAGTTCGTCGTCTCCACCACCCTCCCCGACACCGAGGATCCCGCGATCACCCTCGTCCGCGCTGATCCCCTGGCGCTGGTCAAATCTCTCAAAGAGGAGGAAGGACAAGATATCTGGCTCTGCGGCGGCGGAACTCTCGCCGGCGAACTGCTACCGGAGATCGACGAATTGGTCGTCAAGAGGTATCCGCTTGTCGCAGGCGCGGGCATACCGATGATCAGAGGCAACTTCGAGCCGACACCGTTCACACCGACTGCAACCGAATCGCTGAGTGACGGCGCGAGCATCACCTGGTTGAAGCGAAATACCTAAGGGAGCAGGTCCGGTCGACGCTCGGCCGTGCGCTGCAGCGACTGCTCATGGCGCCAAGCCTTGATCTTTGCGTGATCACCGGACAGCAGAACAGGAGGGACCTCGAGGTCGCGCCACACGGCCGGACGCGTGTAACTGGGTCCTTCGAGGAGTCCGTCGGAAAACGAATCTTCTTGGTGTGAAAGCTGATTGCCGAGAACACCGGGCATCAGTCGAACAACAGCCTCGACCATCACCAGCACGGCAGCTTCACCGCCGATCAGCACGTAGTCGCCGATGCTGACTTCTTCGACGCGAACCCGCTTGGCTGCGTCGTCGAAAACTCGTTGATCGATTCCTTCGTATCGGCCGCAGGCGAAGACAAGATGCTTTGCGGTAGACCAGCGGTGCGCGGTCGCCTGAGTGAACGGGACGCCGGCAGGAGTGGGCACCACCAGAATCGTCTCGGCGTCATCCGGGCCGTCAGTATCTGCTCGTCCGATCACGTCGTCCAGGGCCGGGCCCCAGACGGTCGGTTTCATGACCATGCCTGGTCCGCCGCCGTACGGAGAATCGTCGACGGCTTTGTGCACGTCATGGGTCCACGACCGCAGATCGTGGACGTCGACCGAGATCAAGCCACGTTCGATTGCCTTGCCCAGCAAGGCAGCACGAAGCGGTTCGAGATACTCGGGAAAGATGGTGACTACATCGAGACGCATGACGAGCGATCAGTCGCTGTCGGCGTTCGAATTGTCGCTGTTCGACTTGTCACCGAAGTCCGGGTCGAGCAGTCCCTCGGGGGGCTCGATCACCACGACGCCGTCGGCGATCGACACCGAGGTGACGATGGCTGCGACAAACGGGATCAGCAATTCACCCGACGTCTCACCGGCGCGGCGAATCGAAAGCAATTCGCCTGCGGCGGAATGCAATACCTCGATGACCGAACCGACCTCGGTGCCGTCCGTGAGGACGACCTTCAGTCCTTCGAGTTCGTGATCGTAGAACTCGTCCGGATCATCCGAAGGCTCGAGTTCGGAACTGTCGATCACAAACAGTGTGCCGCGCAACGCATCTGCGTCGCCACGGTCACTGACACCTTCGAGGCGCAGCAGAAGCCGCCCGGAATGATCCCGGGCGGCTTCCACTGTGTACGACTTCAGTGTGGACTCGCGCGGCTTACGCCCACGCAGCACGGAACCTACGGCAAAACGATCTTCGGGCTCGTCTGTACGAACCTCGACAACCAATTCACCTTTGATGCCATGCGACTTCGCGACACGACCGACTACGAGTTCCACCTGTTTACTGCCGTCTACTGATCGGTGTCGACGACATCGACACGGATACCGCGGCCACCGATGCCGGAGACCAAGGTCCGCAGAGCGGTCGCCGTGCGACCACCCCGACCGATGACCTTGCCGAGATCGTCGGGGTGCACGTGCACCTCGACGGTCCGTCCCCGACGTCCGGTGATCAGCTCGACACGAACATCGTCGGGATTGGCGACGATGCCACGCACGAGATGCTCTACCGCATCAGCGACGACGGCACTCACTTGTCAGCAGCCTCGGCGTCTGCAGCGGGAGCCTCGGCGTCAGCCGCGGTGTCTTCTGCCTTGGCCTCGTCAGCCTTTGCAGCCTTCTTCTTCTTGGGGGTGATTGCTTCAGCAACCGGCTCGTTCTCGGCCTGCGCGAGTGCAGCCTGGAAGAGCTCGAGCTTGGTGGGCTTGGCTTCCTTGACACGCAGGGTGCCTTCGGTGCCCGGCAGGCCCTTGAACTTCTGCCAGTCACCGGTGATCTTGAGGAGTGCCTCGACGGGCTCGGTGGGCTGTGCGCCCACGGACAGCCAGTACTGAGCGCGCTCGGAATCGATGTCGATCAGCGAGGGCTCTTCCTTGGGGTGGTACTTGCCGATGGTCTCGATCGCACGGCCGTCACGACGGGTGCGCGAGTCGGCGATGACAACGCGGTACTGAGCGTTGCGGATCTTGCCGAGGCGGGTGAGCTTGATTTTGACAGCCACAGCTGCAGTTCTCCTTCAGCGCGCACAACAGTGCTGCGCATGTCACGTGCAATTCAGCGACCCACACGATTTGTGAGCCCGGTTTTGCCTCTATCCTGTGACCGTCGCAGCGGTACGTAACCGGTTGCGACGAACAATGGTCCATTGTGCCAGATGGGTGGGCTCGTTCGGAAACCACCCTGTGCGCGTCCGGGGAGTGCAGGGACTCCCTAACCACTCACGGGGGTGCCGCGCAGGATCACACGCGTCGGCTTCGCGAGCACAGCGGGGTTTCCGCGCGGATCTTCGGCGTACACCACCAGGTCGGCGGGCGCTCCTTCTTCGATGCCCTGAGCGCCCAACCAACTCCGTGCGTCCCAGCAGGCTGCACCCAGCGCCTGGTGCGCCGTCAGACCGGCAAACTGGAGTTCGGCCACCTCGTCGGCGATCCGCCCATGCCTGATCGAACCACCGGCATCCGTTCCGGCATAGATCGGAATCCCCGCGTCGTGAGCGGCACCGATGGTCTGGTGTCGACGAGCGTGCAGATCCCGCATGTGCGCTGCGTAGGTTGGATACCGCGTGGCAGAGTCCGCGATCTCGGGGAAAGTAGCGATGTTGATCAGCGTCGGAACCAGGGCTGTGCCGTGAGCGACCATCGATTCGATGGTCGCGTCCGTCAATCCGGTCCCGTGCTCGATGCAGTCGATACCGGCGTTGATCAGTCCGGGTAGAGCATCTTCGGCAAAAACGTGAGCGGTGACCCGTGCGCCTTCGGCATGAGCGGCGGCGATGGCCTCGACCAGAATCTCGTCACTCCACAACGGGGCGAGGTCGCCGATGGAACGATCGATCCAGTCCCCGACGAGCTTGACCCAACCGTCACCGGCGCGTGCCTGCCGTACGACTTCGGCCGGCAACTGAGATTCGTCGTCCAGATCGACCGGCAGGCCCGGGATGTATCGCTTGGGTGCCGCGATGTGCTGACCTGCGCGAATGATCCGCGGCAAATCGAGGTGCTCGTCGATGAACCTGGTGTCGACCGGTGATCCTGCGTCGCGAAGCAACAGCACGCCCGCGTCACGTTCGGTCTGCGCCTGCCCCAGCAAGCCGTCGACGGTTTCGCCGCCGCCACCGCCGTAACGGATACCGACGTGACAGTGCGCATCCACGAGACCCGGTGTGATCCAACCCGATTCGACGATCGCCTCCGCACCGGACACCGGCTCGAAAGAAATCAGCCCGTCGACGATCCACAATTCGATCGGCCGGGCATCGGGCAGACCGATACCCCGAAGATGAAGCGCAGTCACCGACTACTTCTTGGGCAGCTTGAGCTGGGAGAGATCGATGCCTTCCAGTCCGGGCGGCAACTGATCGAGACCCTTGGGCATGTTCGACAGGTCGGGCATTCCGGCCGGCATTCCGCCGGGCATACCCGGGAACCCGCCCATGCCGGGGAATCCTCCGCGCATCTTGGGCTGCGTCGGACCCTTGCCGCCCTTCTTGCCCTTCTTGCCCTTCTTACTGCGAACCTGCTTGCGGGCGCCGGGCATGCCCATACGGCCGGCCATGGCAGCCATCATCTTGCGGGCTTCGAAGAAGCGATCCACCAACTGGTTGACGTCGGAAACCTTGACGCCCGAACCGTTCGCGATGCGCAGTCGGCGTGAGGCGTTGATGATCTTCGGATCGTCACGCTCGGCCGGCGTCATACCGCGGATGATTGCCTGAATGCGATCGAGTTGCTTCTCGTCGACGTTGGCAAGCGCGTCCTTCATGCCGCCTGCACCCGGCAGCATGCCGAGCAGGTTGCCGATCGGGCCCATCTTGCGGACGGCCATCATCTGATCGAGGAAGTCTTCGAGGGTGAGCTGTCCGGAACCGATCTTGGCTGCGGTGGCTTCGGCCTGATCGGCGTCGAAAACCTGCTCGGCCTGCTCGATGAGGCTCAGGACGTCGCCCATGCCGAGGATCCGGCTGGCCATGCGATCGGGGTGGAAGACGTCGAAGTCTTCGAGCTTCTCGCCGGTGGAGGCGAAGAGGATCGGCTGACCGGTGACCTCGCGGACGCTCAGTGCGGCGCCACCGCGGGCGTCGCCGTCGAGCTTGGTGAGGACGACGCCGGTGATGCCGACTCCCTCACGGAAAGCGTCGGCGGTACTGACCGCGTCCTGACCGATCATGGCGTCGAGAACGAAGATGGTCTCGTCCGGGTTGACGGCGTCACGGATGCCGGCGGCCTGCGCCATCAGCTCCGAGTCGATGCCGAGACGACCGGCGGTATCGACGATCACGACGTCGTAATGCTTGTTGCGTGCTTCCTCGACGCCGGCGCGGGCGACCTCGACGGGGTCGGCAGCGGACACACCGAGGGCGTTCTCGCCGCCGCCGATGGAGGTGCCGGGATGCGGAGCGAAGACTGCAGCGCCCGCGCGCTCACCGACGATCTGAAGCTGAGTGACGGCGCCCGGACGCTGAAGGTCACAGGCGACGAGGAGCGGCGTGTGCCCCTGATCCTTGAGCCATTTGGCCAACTTTCCGGCCAGCGTGGTCTTACCGGAACCCTGCAGACCGGCCAACATGATGACCGTCGGCGGAGTCTTGGCGAACTGGAGTCGACGGGTTTCGCCGCCGAGAACCTCGACCAGCTCTTCGTTGACGATCTTGACGACCTGCTGAGCCGGGTTGAGTGCACCCGAGACCTCGGCGCCCTTGGCTCGTTCCTTGACCTTGGCGATGAAACTGCGCACTACGGGAAGTGCGACGTCGGCCTCGAGCAGGGCAAGGCGGATCTCGCGGGCCGTAGCGTCGATGTCGGCGCCGGACAGACGACCCTTGCCACGCAGATCCTTGAGAGATCCGGTCAATCTGTCGGAAAGGGATTCGAACACCGAGTGCGCTCCTGAAGGTCGTGCGAGTTAGCCGTGGATATTCTCGGGCACCAGCCTAGCCGCTACGCCCGCACCGATCCCAGCCGATGCGGGCGTAACCGCCGAAACCAGGTCCGTCAATCCTCTTTCTTCTTGGGTTGAGGCACCGGAACCACCGCGAGCACCGCCTCTTCCACACGCTCTCTGGCCGCGCGGGTGTCTGCCTCACCGAAGTCGAGGCAGAACGCGTCGACCACCGAAGAACCCAACGTCGCGACCTTTGCCCACCGGATATCGGCACCACTGTGTTCGAGTGCTGCGGCCAGTCGGCAGAGCAGGCCGACGCGGTCCTCGGTGCGCAATTCGAGGATCGCGTGACCGTCGCCGGGCGCGTCGAACCAGATGACCCGCGGCGGCGCCTGCGAATAGAGCACCGGAACCGCCGAATCCTTGTTGGTCTGGATCGGGTCGTCCCACTGCTCCGCCCGCGCCTCTTCGTCCTTTGCGTCGAGAAGTTCGAGCAGATTCAGCTCACCGGCGGACGCTCGGATCAGTTCCTGTCGCAGCAACACCGCTTGCGGCGGTGTACCGAACCTCGGCGTCACGACAAACGAGTTGACCGCCGAACCCGCATGCGACCCCAGCGAAGCGGAATGCACCCGCAAAGACTGCAGCGCCAGAACCCCGGCAGCCCGAGACAACAACCCGGGTGCGTCGGGCGCGATGACCGTCACGACGTAGGTGTGCGGATTCTCGGCCGGAACGAGCGAGACGTGAACCCCGCCGTCCTCGGCGATGGCCAACTGCTCGGGTGCGAGTGGATCTGGTTGCGGGAGCTCCTCCCCCGCCATCAGCAATCGGCAACGACGCACGAGCTCACCGATCAACGACGATTTCCAGTCGCCCCAGACACCAGGCCCGGTGGCCAGGGAATCCGCTTCCGCCAACGAATGCAGGAGATCGAGAAGGGTCCCGTCTCCCTCGAGTGCGTCGACCACTCGCTGCACCGTTGCCGGATCGTCGAGGTCGCGACGGGTCGCGGTTTCCGGCAACAGCAGGTGATAGCGCACCATCGCCGTCAACGTCGCGACGTCGGAAGGCCAGAGTCCCAATCGATTTCCGATCGCGGTGGCCAGTTCGGCACCGACGACGCTGTGATCTCCCCCTCGACCCTTGCCGATGTCGTGGATCAACGCACCGAGCATGAGCAGATCCGGCCGGGCAACGCGCGTGGTGAATCCGCTTGCATAGGCGGCAGTTTCGACCAGGTGGCGATCGACCGTCCACGTGTGAACGGCGTCGCGCGGCGGAAGATCGCGAATGGTTCCCCACTCCGGCAGGAGTCGACCCCAGAGCCCGGTCCGGTCCATCGCCTCGATCACCGGAACCGCACGCGAGCCTGAACCGAGCACGACAAGAAGATCGTTGACCGCGTTCTTCGGCCACGGTTCACGTAGTTCGGGGGCATTGTCGGCCAGGCGATTGAGCGTCGACGCAGAGATCGGCATGCCGTTGGTGGCTGCTGCTGCCGCCACCCGCATCACCAGACCGGGGTCCTTCTTCGGCCTGGCGTCGCGCGCCAGAACAACCTCACCCGCGTGCTCGACGACGCCCTCGTCCAGGGGCCGCCGCACCGGCGCACGACGCAGCCGAGACAAACCGCGCCTGGGCAAGGAGTTTCCGGCGGTACGGATACCGACGTCCACCGAATAGCTGATGGTGCGCGCCGATTCACTGAGGAGGCGCGCAAGATCGAATCGGTCCCCGATCCGCAGCGCCGCACCGATTTCGTCGGCGTCCTGTGCTCGCAGTTGATCGCGGGCGCGACCGGCAACGCGATGAAGTTCGGTGCGCACGTCGAGCAACCGCCTGTGCGCAAGTGCCAGACCGCCGCCGGGCGAGTTGGGTCCGAGTCCTGGCATCCCGTCGGTCAACTGGGCGATGGACAGGGCGTTGAGCAACTGCACGTCACGCAACCCCCCGCGGCCGCTCTTGAGGTCCGGTTCGGCGCGATGGGCGATCTCGCCGCTGCGCTCCCACCTCGTACGAGTCTGGGTGATCAACTCGTCGAACCGGCTGCGGATGTCCATGCGCCACTGTCGACGGACACCACTGATCAACAGGTTGCTCAGTTCCACGTCGCCGGCAATGTGGCGCGCTTCGAGCATTCCGAGCGCCGCTGTCATGTCGGTGGCCGCAACCTGGAGCGCCTGCGGAAGCGTCCGCACGCTGTGGTCGAGTTTGATGTGCGCGTCCCACAGCGGGTACCACAGGCTGTCCGCAACGTGGGAGACGACTGCCGGGTCCATGTCGTCGTGCAGCAAAATCAGATCGAGGTCGGAATACGGCAACAGTTCGCGTCGGCCCAGACCACCCACGGCGACGATGGCGAACCCACAATCCGGTTTGATGCCCAGTTCGGTCCCCTTGGTGGTCAACCAGAATTCGTGCAGATCGACCAGTGCATGTCGCAGTGACGGGGCGTCGAGCCTCCTGTTCTTGACGCCTCCGGTGAGTAGGGCCTTGCGTGCGCGGGCCAGGTCCGCAGCTTCGTCGGATCCCCCTGACGAGACCGGCCCTGGCCCCGTCGCTTTCGCGACGGAACCAGGGCCGAAGTTCTCGGACCCTTTCGGGTCAGAGTGCATCGCCACCGCGTTCCCCGGTACGAACCCGGATGACCGACTCGACGGGCGAGACCCACACCTTGCCGTCACCGATCTTGCCGGTGCGAGCGGCCTCGACGATCACCTCGACGACCTTGTCCACGGCCGCGTCGTCGACGACGACCTCGACCCGAACCTTGGGTACGAAGTCCACGGAGTACTCCGCGCCTCGGTACACCTCGGTGTGGCCCTTCTGTCGGCCGTAGCCCTGAACTTCGCTGACTGTCATACCCAGCACTCCGGCCTGCTCGAGTCCGGTCTTGACGTCCTCGAGCGTGAACGGCTTGACGATTGCTGTGATCAGCTTCATGTGCTCATCCCTTTCCCAACTCTGAAGTGCCTGAATTCACTTTAATCACGTGCTGATCACGCGAGGTCGTATGCGGTCTCTGCGTGTTCGGTCTCGTCGATGCCGCGTGCCTCGTCTTCGGCCGAGATTCGCCAGCCCAGGGGCTTGAGTGCGAAGCCGATAATCGTCGTCAGAACGCCGGTGAAGACGAGTGCTGCGAGTGCGATCACGATCTGAACCACCAGTTGCTTGTAGTCGCCGCCGTAGAAGAGGCCGGTTGCGGTGCCGAAGAATCCGATACCGATCGTGCCCCACAAGCCGGAGACGAGGTGAACACCGACGACGTCGAGCGAGTCGTCGAAGCCGAAGCGGAACTTCAGGCCGACTGCGAGAGCAGACAGGATGCCGGCGACAGCGCCCAGGAAGATGGAACCGACCGGGTTGAGCGCCCCGGCAGCCGGCGTGATGGCGACCAGACCGGCAACCGCACCGGATGCTGCGCCGAGGCTGGTGGCGTGACCGTCACGAATACGCTCGGTGGCGAGCCACGCCAGGACTGCAGCACACGTCGCGGTGGTCGTGTTGACCCAAGCGAGACCGGCGTTACCGTCGGCGGCGAATGCCGAGCCGGCGTTGAAGCCGAACCAACCGAACCAGAGCAGTGCGGCGCCGAGCATCACGAACGGCAGGTTGTGCGGACGGAAGGCGGTCTTGCCGAAGCCGAGACGCTTGCCGACGATGAGGGCGAGAACCAGACCGGCCATACCGGCGTTGATGTGAACGACTGTTCCACCGGCGAAGTCGATCGGAGCGACGTTGGCGACGGTGACTCCGTCGTCGTTGACCGTGGTGCCGAAGAGCTTTGCCGCGATGCCGTCCTCGGAGCCCGAGAGGAGTCCGCCGCCCCACACCATGTGTGCGAGGGGGAAGTAGACGACGGTGACCCAGATACCCGAGAACAGGAGCCAGGTGCCGAACTTGACTCGCTCGGCCAGGGCGCCACTGATGAGGGCGGTTGTGATGATCGCGAATGTCACCTGGAACGCGATGTCGATGACGTTGGGGTAGCCCCACGCGCCGGCGATGAAGTTGCCGTCAGCATCGGTGATGCTGTTCTTGAGGCCGAAGAACTCGAACGGGTTGGCAAAAATGCCCCCGATGTTCTCGGTGCCGTAGGACATCGACCATCCCCACAGAACGTAGATGACGCCGATGACGGCCATGGCCCCGAAGGACATCATCATCATGTTCAGGACGGACTTGGACCGAGACATCCCGCCGTAGAAGAAAGCGAGGCCGGGTGTCATCAGCAAGACCAGAGATGCAGCCATCAGCATCCATGCGGCGTTACCGGAGTTCGCCAACAAATCGTCGGTACTCACTTACTACCTCCTAGTCGCACGTGCCGGGCAGCACGTCGTTAAGGAGAAGAGTGCTGGGCTGGTGTTTCGTCCATGGCGCTGTCGCGTTTCGCAGACGTGAACCAATTGCCCAACTTTGTTGCAAACAGGTTTCGCCAGGGGGTTCTACGAACCCTGTGCGCCTTTTTGGTAGTTCGAACTACCAAAAAGGCGCACGGGGGCGTCAGCCCAGCAGGGCGTCTACGAACGCACCTGGCTCGAACGGCGCCAGATCATCGGCGCCTTCACCGAGACCGACCAACTTCACCGGCACACCCAGTTCATGCTGAACCTGGAAGACGATTCCGCCCTTCGCGGTTCCGTCCAGCTTGGTCAACACGACGCCAGTGATGTCCACGACCTCCGCGAACACTCGTGCCTGCGCGAGTCCGTTCTGGCCGACCGTCGCGTCGAGAACCAGCAGAACGTCGTCGACCGACGCCTTCTTCTCGATGACCCGCTTGACCTTGCCGAGTTCGTCCATCAAACCGGTCTTGGTGTGCAGGCGGCCGGCGGTGTCGATGAGGACCACGTCGACGCCGTCCGCAATGCCGCGAGAAACCGCGTCGAACGCGATCGCAGCGGGATCGCCGCCCTCCTTGCCACGGACAACTTCGGCGCCGACACGTTCGGCCCACGTCTGGAGCTGATCGGCAGCGGCGGCGCGGAACGTGTCCGCGGCACCGAGCACTACGCGACGACCGTCGGCGACGAGCACGCGAGCCAGTTTGCCGGTGGTTGTGGTCTTGCCGGTCCCGTTGACACCGACGACGAGCAGAACAGCCGGGTGATCGTCGTGCGGCAGTGCGCGAATGGAACGGTCCAGTTCGGGACGCAGTTCGGCGATCAGCACCTCGCGAAGTAGTGCGCGGGCGTCAGCTTCGGTGCGGACACTGCGGGCCGCCATCTGCTCACGAAGCTTGGTGACGACTTTCTCGGTGGTCGCGGAGCCGAGGTCCGCGATCAGAAGGGTGTCCTCGACTTCTTCCCACGAATCCTCGTCCAGATCGCCGCCACCGAGCAGACCGAGCAAGCTCTTGCCGACCGCTGACTGCGAGCGGGAGAGGCGTCCGCGCAGACGGTCCAGCCGGCCCTCGGTCGGGTCGATCTCGTCCAGCACGCGCGGTGCAGGCACGACAGGCTCGGGTACAACTACAGGTTCGGGAACGACAACAGGTTCGACAACCGGTTCTTCGACAACCGGCTTTTCGGTTACCTGCTCTTCTACTACCGGCTCTTCTACTACCGGCTCTTCGGCAACCGGTTCCTCGACGACGGCCGGCTTCTCAGCGACAGGTTCCTCGACAGCCGGTTCCGCAGCAGCCGGCTTCTCGACAACCGGTTTTTCGACGACAGGTTCTTCAACTATCGGCTTTTCGACAACGGGCGGCTTCTCCGCGACCGGAGGTGTCGGAACCACCGGAGGCGGCGCCGTCGCCGTGGACCCCTGACTGAAGTTGAACCCGCCGCCGGCCTTGTAGCCGCCTGACTTGTCCTTCTCGGGGGCGCCGAGCTCCGGCTTCGTCTCGGGCGCCTTCAGCGACACCTGCCCCTTGCGGTAGCGCAGGAATCCGGCAACGAGAACGACGAGTAGTACGGCTGCTACAGCCGCGATGATGATCCAAGCCTGGGTAGTCACCGGCCCATTGTTTCAGGCTCCGACCCGGAAAGTGAGCAGGGCTTACGTCGAGGCCATGTCTTGACCGCGAAGTCGCTGCGAAATCACTGTGGTGATTCCGTCGCCGCGCATGCTGACTCCGTACAACGCGTCGGCGATTTCCATGGTCGGTTTCTGGTGGGTGATCACGATCAACTGCGACTTCTCCCGCAATTGTTCGAAGAGTCCGATCAGCCGCCGCAGGTTGGTGTCGTCCAACGCCGCCTCGACCTCGTCCATGACGTAGAACGGGGAAGGGCGAGCCCGGAAGATCGCGACCAGCATGGCCACCGCGGTCAACGACTTCTCGCCGCCCGACAGCAACGACAACCGCTTGACCTTCTTGCCGGGCGGACGCGCCTCGACTTCGATGCCGGTAGTGAGCATGTCCGAGGGGTCGGTGAGGACCAGTCGCCCTTCTCCCCCGGGGAACAATTTCTCGAACACTCCCACGAACTCACGCTCGACGTCGGCGTACGCCTCGGTGAATACCTGCAGAATTCGCGCGTCCACGTCTGCGACCACAGCAAGAAGGTCCTTGCGAGCGGTCTTGACGTCTTCGAGCTGAGTGGAGAGGAAGGTGTACCGCTCTTCGAGTGCTGCAAATTCCTCGAGCGCGAGCGGATTGACCTTGCCGAGGGTGGCGAGGTCTTTCTCTGCACGCTTGGCTCGGCGTTCCTGAGTGGCTCGGTCGTACGGAAGCGGAGCGGGCGCGGTGACCTGCTCTCCACGCTCCTTCGCCTGTTCGTACTCCTCGATTTCGAGTGCCGTCGGCGGCAGTTCGACGTCGGGCCCGTACTCGGCGATCAGGTCGTCGAGGCCGATACCGTACTGATCGAGGATCGACTCCTCGAGTTGTTCGATGCGCATCGCCGCCTGAGCCTTGGCGACCTCGTCGCGATGGACGGCGTCGGTGAGCGAGGCGAGTTGTCCGGTCAGTGCTCGGACTATCTCGCGGACCTGATCCAGTTTGGCCGTGCACTCGGAGCGGGCCCGAGCCAACTCGTCGCGGTGAGCAAGAGCCGCAGCGACGACGGTCTCGAGTTCGGCCGCCACACGTTGTCCCGATTCGGCGACGGCAGCTGCAACCTCTGCCGCGTGCGCCCTGGCGCGCAGAGCCCGTTCGGCGCGAATTCGCGCTTCTCGTTCGGCGGCCGCGGCGCGGCGAAGCGAATCAGCCTTTCCGCGAACGGATTCCGCACGTTCTTCGGCGGTTCGTACGGCAAGGCGAGCATCCATTTCGACGATGCGCACTTCCGCCAGCGCTGCTGCGGCCATTTCACGATCGGCAGCGGTCGATTCTGCGCCGTGTCCCGGCGCACTGCCGTCGGTTTCGGCAACGCGGAGTCGTTCCTCCAGAACCGCGAGCTTTGTCAGCGACTCCCCGCGGCCCTCCTCGGCACGCACTCGCTGGGCGGTCAAACGATCGGATTCCGCGTGGGCGACTCGTGCTGCCTGCCCCAATCTGCCCAACTGCTCGTAGATGGCGGACATGGCAGCGTCCGACTCGTTGAGCGCGGCCAAAGTCTGCTCCGCGGTCTCGCGTCGAGCGGCCTGTTCGGCCAGGGCGCCGGACAGCGCAGCGTCGAGTTCCTCGGATCGGCTCTCCGTTACCGCCAGTTCCGCTGCGGACGCGTCGATCGCCGCCTGCACCTCCAGCGTGCTCGGTTGCCGATCCGAGCCGCCGATCATCCACCCCGGACCGTGCAGATCGCCGGAACGCGTCACTGCACGAATTCCCTTGTGGTCAGCAACAACTCGAATCGCGTCATCGAGCGTCTCGACCAGGACGACGCCATCGAGGATGGCGGTCAATCCGGCACGCAACTCGTCAGGGCAGTCGATGACGTCGACGGCATGACGACTACCCGGCGCGATCTCGGCCTCGCGCTTGATCGCCGGTTCACCGCTCACGATCAGTGATGCACGCCCACCGTCCTGATCGGCCAGCGATGCAACAGCCGAGCGAGCCGAGTCCAGCGACTGCGCCACGACGGCGTCCGCTGCCGGTCCCATCGCGGCGGCGATCGCGGCTTCGTAACCTGGTTCGACGTGGATCAATCCGGCCAGCGAGGTGATGCCGTCGTCGCGTCGGTGTTCGAGCAGCCAACCGCCACCGTCCTTGCGCTGCAAGCCCATCGACAGTGCCTCGACGCGCGCACGGAGCGAAGCGATACGTTGCCCGCTCGTCTTTTCTTCCTCGCGAAGTTCCTCGACGCGCGCGTCGATCATCTCGAGAGCTTCGATGGCGCGTTCGTGATTGGTGTCGAGGCCGACTTCACCGGCATCGAGATCCCCGATGCTTTCCTGCACCGTGTCGAACTCGGCCTGTGCGGCATCCCCACGCAGGCGAGCCTCGTCGATCGCTTCGGTCAGCCGAGACACTTCCGCGTCGACGGATTCGACGCGGGTACGCAGAGTGTCGACCTGACCGGAGAGTCGAGCGAGACCTTCGCGCCGATCCGCGACGGCGCGGACTTCCGCCATGTGCGCCCGTTCCGCCTCTGCTGCAGCATCTTCCGTGGCTGCCAGCTGCTCACGAGCTGCTTCCGATGCCGCTCGCGCGATCTCGACGCCTTCGAGGAGTTCGGCTTCCTCGGCTGCAAGACGTTCGGCGCGCGCCTCCATCTCGTCCGGGTCCTGGCCTCGGTTGCCGACGGGTTCGGAGTCGAGATGACGCGCACGCTCGCGGGCGATGCGCACGGTGGCGTTGACGCGTTCGGCAAGCGCGGAAAGCTGGAACCAACTCTGCGCAGCGGCTTCCGATCCCGGAGTCAGACGAGCGAGAGCTTGCTCCTGGCGCCCGAGTTCGAGATTGGCCTCGTCCAGCGCAGCCGCCACCTGGTTGTGCTGTTCACGGGCCGCTTTCTCGTCCTGCGCCTGGTCGTTCAACTGGTTTCGACGGGTCACCAGATCGTCAGCAGCCAGACGCATCTTTGCATCACGCAGGTCGGCCTGCACCGTCTGCGCTCGCCGAGCAACCTCGGCTTGGCGTCCCAGCGGTTTGAGTTGCCGACGCAGTTCCGAGGTGAGGTCACTGAGCCGAGCGAGATTGGCCTGCATGGAATCGAGCTTGCGGACCGCTTTTTCCTTGCGGCGGCGATGTTTGAGGACTCCGGCGGCTTCTTCGATGAAGGCGCGTCGATCTTCGGGCCGGGATTCGAGGATCGCGGCGAGCCGTCCCTGCCCGACGATGACGTGCATCTCGCGGCCGATACCGGAGTCGCTGAGCAGTTCCTGGACGTCCATCAGACGGCAGGACGAGCCGTTGATCTCGTACTCCCCCGCGCCGTCGCGGAACATCCGGCGCGTGATCGACACCTCGGAGTACTCGATCGGGAGCGCGCCGTCGGCGTTGTCGATGGTCAGGGTCACCTCGGCGCGGCCCAGCGGCGCCCGACCGGAGGTCCCGGCAAAGATGACGTCTTCCATCTTGCCGCCGCGCAAGGCCTTGGCGCCCTGCTCGCCCATCACCCAGGTCAACGCATCGACGACGTTGGATTTACCCGAGCCGTTGGGGCCGACGACGCAGGTGATCCCCGGCTCGAACCGAAGAGTCGTTGCCGACGCAAAGGATTTGAATCCCTTGAGTGTCAGACTCTTGAGGTGCATGGGGGGAAACTTTACCGCCAAACCGGTCAGCGTTCGACGAACCCTGTCAGGTCGCCCCTGGCGGGGTCCCAGCTGTCGACCACAAGATCCACCGTGCCCGGGGTAGTCCCCGAGCGCAGTAACTCCAACAATCGCTCGAGTTGCGTGCGTTCGCCTTCCGCCACGACGAGCACTCGACCGTCACGCTGGTTGGACGCATATCCGATCAACCCGAGTTCGAGAGCGCGGGCCCTGGTCCACCACCGAAATCCGACGCCTTGAACGTATCCGTGAACCCACGCCGTCAACCGCACAGGCGCTGTCTCAGCCACGACGCTCAGCCCGCCACACGTTCGAGACGGTGAACCTCACCCAGGAAACCGGTGGTGTAGAGCGAGTTGGGATCCCAGCCCGGACCGGCGCCGAACTTGACCGCGGATGTGAACGGCAGACCCGAGGCGATCTCACACGAAGATCCCGAATCCGGATCGACGCGAACAACTTTGCCGCCGGCATTGAAAGCGACGTACAGCGCGCCGTCCGGTCCGACGGTCAGATCGTCCGCCATGTTTGCCGGACCGAATCCGGGGAGCGTGATCGTCCGCACCGGCCCGCCCAGATCGTCTGCGTCGAGGACATGGACGGCGGTTACCATGTCGAAGGTCGTGCTCACGTAGATCGCCGACCCGGAGCGTGCGAGGCCGTCGACGGTGCCGAGGTCTTCACGAACGATCGAACTGGTTCCGTCACTGTTGACCACCGTGAGCCCCGGCCTGGTGAGTGTGCGAGCAGTGAGGAAGCGGTTACCGTCCAGCTGCACAAGCCCGTTCGGCATCACCAGACCGTCGGCAATCGTTGTCACCGATCCGTCTGCGACGTCGACCTTACGAAGGCTGCCGTCGGCGATTCCGAACAGTCCCGAGACAGTCGAGTTGCCCGTGGTGAAGTACACGGATCCGTCACGCGCGACCAACCCGCCAGGTCCGGTAACGTCACCGACCAAAGTTGTCCGGGTTCCGTCCGGAGTCACTTTCAGCAGTGCACCCGGCCCGATCAGAGCCGACTGCGACAACACCATCGACCCGTTGCCGTCGAATTCGAGATTCTCGAGCATGCCGGCGCCAGTCGTCACGACGCTCGACGTCCACGACCCGCAACCACCGGCCGCGCCGTCGACCGGGACCGAGGCGTGCGCCGGAGCACTCACCGCCACAACGGAACCCAGTGCGATCGCAGCGACAATGCTGCCCGCGCGAGACATCAGGCTTCCGTGTCGAACGACAGAGTTACCTTGGTTCCGGCCTTGAGCGTGCGCCCGACGGTGCATACCTTGTCCACGGAGCGCTCGACGAGAGTGATGAGGCGCTGCTGTGCTTCGGCATCCAACTCGCTGAGATCGAGTTCGAGGACCTCGTCGAGCTGCGGGTAGACCTCGTTCTCCCGATCGGCGGCGCCGGACACGCGGACCGTCGCGTCGTAGTTGTCACCGAGGCGGCGAGAAATCGGGAAGTCGGAGCTCATACCGGTGCACGCTGCGAGCGCGATTTTGAGCAGTTCGCCGGGCGTGAAGACTCCTGGAACCGATTCGGAGCCGATGAGAACCTCTGCGCCGCGCGAACTCTTGCCGGTGTAGAGGCGGGTTCCGGTGCGTTCGACCCAAAGCTCCGTGTGAGCGGGGGCGGTTGCAGCGTTGTCGGGAGTCTGTTCAGCCATGACGCAATCTTGCCACTCCGCCGAACCCCATGGGCGGGAGACCTAGGCGATTCGCCTTGCCCTCGGGGTCGGCTGACACCTCGGGCAACTGAACGACGATCGATTCATGAACTTCTCACGCTTGATCGGCGCACCGCATCGCGGGCACGGAAGATTTTCCTGCCCGTACGCCGACAGTGACCGGTCGAAGTAACCGGACTCGCCGTTGACGTTCACGTACAGAGCGTCGAAGGACGTACCGCCCTGATCGAGCGCTTCACCCATCACTGAGTGTGCCGCGGTCAACAGCTCTCGAAGTTTGGGCCTGGTAAGCGTTTCGGCGATTCGGTTGCCGTGAATCTTAGCGCGCCACAACGATTCGTCGGCGTAGATGTTTCCGATCCCGGAGACCACGGTCTGATCGAGAATCGCACGCTTGATCTCGGTGTGCTTGCCCCGCAGGACTTTCACGACGGATTCGAGATCGAATGCACCATCCATGGGATCACGAGCGATGTGCGCCACCGACTCGGGCAGCATCGTTCCGTCGACCTCGACGAGAGGTGAAATCGACCAGCCACCGAACGTTCGCTGATCGACGAATCGAAGATCCGCTCCGGAATCGAGGGCCAATCGAATGCGTAGGTGCTTTTCCCAGTCGACTGTCGGAGGTTGGACCAACATCTGTCCGCTCATCCCGAGATGAACCACCAGCCCGACACCGGCAGGCTCGAGAACCAGCCACAGATACTTGCCGCGACGCTCTGCCGAAGCGATGGTCTGCCCGGTGAGTTGGCCGATCAAGTCCTCGGAACCGAGAATGTGGCGCCTGATCGCGCGGGGATGGAGGACCTCGACGGCCTCGATCGCCGCACCTACAGCGTGAGACTGCAGGCCGCGGCGAACGACTTCGACTTCGGGAAGCTCAGGCAAGAGTGAACTCAGCCGGCAAGATCAGGCGCGTCGTCGGCAGCGACTGCGGTAGCAGCGGCATTCTCCGACATCGTCTTCCATGCCGAACTTGCTGCCTTCTGCTCGGCTTCCTTCTTGGAACGACCGACACCGACACCCAAGGGTTTGCCACTGATGAGAACGGTGGCCGTGAATTCCTTGTCGTGATCGGGTCCGGTAGCGGTGATCTCGTAAACGGGAACTCCGGCACCGTGTTCTGCGGTCAGTTCCTGCAGACTCGTCTTCCAATCCAGACCCGCGCCCAGAAGCGGTGCGCGAGTGAGTAGATCGTCGAACAGATCGAGAACAACGCGTCGCGCAGTCTCGATGCCGTGCTGCAGGTGAATGGCGCCGAGAATCGACTCCATGCCGTCGGCGAGAATGGACGGCTTGTCACGGCCGCCCGTCATTTCCTCGCCCTTACCCAACAGCAGGTGTGCTCCGAGTCCACCTTCACCCAGAGTCCTGGCGACCTCGGCGAGTGCATGCATGTTCACCACGCTGGCACGGATCTTCGCCAGATCACCTTCGGATTTATCCGGGTGGGACAGGTAGAGATTTTCGGTCACCGTGACGCCTAGAACGGAATCCCCGAGGAACTCGAGGCGCTCGTTCGTGGGCAGTCCGCCGTTCTCGTACGCGTACGAGCGGTGCGTGAGAGCCAGGGTCAGAAGACCGGGCTCTATATCTACGCCGACAGCGGCGAGGAGCTTGTCGTGATTGCCCTCGCCGCCGGCGGCTGAAACTGTATTTTCGCTCGTCATAGTCTTTCTCCGGGGAGAACTAGACAGCAGCGGTTACCTGGCGGCCCTTGTAAGTACCGCATGACGGGCATGCGATGTGGGGAAGGGTCTGCTCGCCACAGCCACGGTTGGGGCAGGTAACGAGGGTGGGCACAGTGGTCTTCCACTGGCTACGACGCGACCGCGTGTTGGATCGCGACATTTTGCGCTTGGGGACAGCCACTTCTACTTCTCCTCGGCTTCGGTGATCACAAGATTTTCGCTGGTGTTTGATTCCACGCCAAATTTGGCCGCGAGACCAGCCCAGCGAGGATCAAGTATGTCATGCCCATGCCCAGATTCCGCAATCGCCAGGCGAATGCCACATTCTGAGCACAATCCCAGGCAATCGTCACTGCACAGAGGCTGGAGCGGAAGCGCCAGCCCGACTGCATCGACGATGACCGGTTCGAGGTCGATTTCGTCGTCTTCGACCGCGTAGACCTCTCCCTCTTCCGTCGTCTCCTCGGTGGTGCTGTCCGGGTAAGCGAACAACTCCGTGAGATAGATGTCCACAGTGTCGGTGAACGGTTCGAGGCACCGCGAGCACTCACCCTTGGTGGGTGCGTGCACGTTTCCGGTGACAAGAACGCCTTCGGACACTGCTTCGAGACGAAGATCGAGATCTATGTCCGCGCCCGCTTCGATCGCGATCAGATCGAGACCGATACGGTTCGGGGACTGAATTGTTCTCTCGACGGTACGCATCGACCCTGGACGACGACCGAGCTTGACCGTGTCCAGCAAAAATCCCGCATCACTTGACTGATGCGACGAACTACGACGATGCGTTGACAAAGAGAACTCACCTAACTGTTGAAACTGGTATGGGCAACCACTCCACAATACGGCAGCTACAAGGCAAATCCCAATTCCGTCCACGAAAAAGTGGGCCGCCCCATATCGGACGACCCACCCTCGACTGTCTGATCCGCTCTAGCGGCGCCGCTCCGAACGACGATCGTCGTCCTGGTAATCGGGAACTCCCGAACCCGTTCGGAGCTGCTGACGACCACGCCCGACCGATCGAACGGTTCCCGTGAGGAACTCCTCGAACTCTGCCAACTTGGTGTCGACGTACAGGTCGCACTCCGAACGCATCCGATCGGACTCGGCGTGAGCGGCATCGATCACCCGCGCAGATTCCGCGTGGGCTGACTGGACAACCTCGGTCTGGGAGACCAGACGAGCCTGCTCTGCCGTTCCCTCGGCCACCGAATGGTCGTACGAAGCCTGGCCCGACTCGATCATCCGATCGGCCTCGGTACGAGCCCGTCCGGTCACTGCGTCGTACTCACGACGGCCGTCAGTGACAGTGCGTTCCGCTTCTGCCTCTGCGTCCTCGACCAACTGATCGGCGTGTGCACGTGCTTCGGCAACCATGCGATCGGCCTGAGCCTTGGCGTCGGACAGAATGCGGTCGGCGTCGTCGCGTGCGTTCTCCACAGTCGACGTCGCCTCGGCGTTGGCGCTGCTGACGGTCTTCTCCGCGTTGGCTCGCGCGTCACCGACCAATTTGTCCCGATGATCGAGGACGTCCTGAGCGTCGTCCAACTCGCTCGGAATTGCGTCCCGGACGTCGTCGAGAAGCTCGAGTACGTCGCCGCGAGGCACAACACACCCTGCGGTCATGGGAACACCGCGCGCCTCTTCGACAATTGCGACCAGTTCGTCCAGTGCCTCGAATACGCGGTACACAAGCAACCCCAATCTCTACCGGCCGAATTCGGCCCACATCGTCACCGGTCCACTCGGACCTGTGCCCGTTCCTGTCCAAGTTTGCCGGAAGAACGGCCAACGGGGTGTCGTCGTGGTCGGTGTGTCGGGGATCAGCTGTTTTCTGCTGCTCGTTCGGCGATACGCTCGAGTAGCCGAGAATGCACCTTGGCCGGGAGCATGCCGGAGACGTCGCCACCGAAGGTCGCAACTTCCTTGACGAGAGAACTCGAGAGGTAGCTGTAGGTCGGATTCGTGGCGACGAAGAGCGTGTCGACGCCTGTGAGCTTCTGATTCATCTGAGCCATCTGCAGCTCGTAATCGAAGTCGTTCGCACCGCGCAGACCCTTGACGATCGCGCTGAGGCCTTCTTGTTTCGCAAAGTCGACCAACAGTCCGTGCCACGACGTGACCCGAACGTTGGGCAGGTGACTCGTCGCGTCTTCGAGCATCTCGATCCGCTCGTCGATCGTGAACATGCCACGCTTGCTCTTGTTGATCAGCACGGTGACCACGACCTCGTCGAATTGCGCAGCAACTCTTCCGATTACGTCGAGGTGACCATTGGTCACAGGGTCGAAGGATCCGGGGCAGACGGCGCCAGTCATGAGTCCAGACCGTAGCAGGTGGCCAGCTCGATGCGAGCTTCACCGTAGTTCTTCGCCTTGATCGGCTCGTAGCCCTGCGGCCACACGGTCTCCGGCGAACGCGACGAACGTTCGAGTACCACGATCGTGCCCTCCCCGACCCATTTGTTGACCTGCAGATCAATGAGCATGGACACGACGGCCTCGTCGGTCACCGCATACGGCGGGTCGGCGATGACTATGTCGTATTCGCGCGCGCTCGGCCCCGACACCACGGCCGCGACCGGAGCGGCGCGAACCGTCGCCCCCGGCAACGCGACAGTGCTGATGTTCGCCTTGATGACGGCAGCAGCTTTGGCATCGGATTCCACGAGAACGACGTGCTCGGCTCCACGTGAGAGCGCTTCGAGGCCGAGGGCACCCGAACCCGCGAAAAGGTCGAGAACCGCGCACCCTTCGAGATCGATGCGCGCTTCCAGTGCACTGAACAACGCCTCGCGAACCCGATCCGACGTCGGACGGGTGCCGCTCGGCGGGACTCGCAGGCGTCGACCGCCCGCGAGTCCCGAGATGATGCGAGTCACTCTGCGGCGCTCTCCCCCGTCGAGACGACTACCAGCAGGTCTCCGCCCTCGACCTGCTGAACAGCGCTGATCGCGATCCGCGAAACGACGCCGGCACGCGGCGAGGTGATCGCCGCTTCCATCTTCATCGCTTCGATCGTGGCCACGGTGTCGCCGGCCTCGATCTTCTGGCCTTCCTTGACCGCGAGCGTCACGACGCCCGCGAACGGTGCCGCCACGTGGCCCGGGTTGTTCTTGTCGGCCTTCTCCGCCACCGGCACGTCACTGGCAATGGAGCGATCGCGGATCGAGACCGGACGCAGCTGGCCGTTCAGGATGCACATGACAGTGCGGTAGCCGCGCTCGTCGGGCTCGGAAATCGCTTCGAGACCGATGATCAGTTCCACGCCGGGAGCCAATTCGACGCGGTGCTCGTCGCCGCGCCGCAGACCGTAGAAGAACTGGTTCGCCGACAACCGCGACGTGTCGCCGTACTTCTCGCGGTGCTCGAGGAATTCCTTTGTCGGGCCGGGGAAGAGCAGACGGTTCAGCGTCGCCTGACGGTCCTTCGAAGAGCCCTCCAGCAGTACCTCGTCCTCGGCGGAGAGCGTCGCTTCGGGCTTGGCCTGGCCACGGCCTTCGAGCGCCTTGCTGCGGAACGGTTCCGGCCAGCCACCGGGAGGCGTACCGAGTTCGCCGCGCAGGAAGCCGACCACGGAGTCGGGAATGTCGAACTTCGCCGGGTCTGCGGCGAACTCCTCCGAAGGCACACCGGCACCGACAAGATGGAGCGCGAGGTCGCCGACAACCTTCGACGACGGCGTCACCTTGACCAGATGCCCGAGCATGCGGTCTGCGTCGGCATACTTGGCTTCGACCTCTTCGAACCGGTCGCCGAGGCCGAGAGCAACGGCCTGAGTACGGAGGTTGGAGAGCTGACCACCCGGAATCTCGTGCGTGTACACGCGTCCCGTCGGGGCCGGTAGCCCGGATTCGAAGGGCGCGTACACCTTTCGCAGCGCCTCCCAGTACGGCTCGAGGTCGCACACGTTCTGCAAGTTCAGTCCGGTGTCGAACTCGGAGTGCGCAGCAGCGGCGACGATAGCCGAGAGCGCAGGCTGGCTGGTGGTTCCGGCCAATGCCGCCGAAGCACCGTCGACTGCGTCGGCGCCCGCCTGCCACGCGGCGAAGTACGTGGCCAACTGTCCACCGGGGGTGTCGTGCGTGTGGACGTGAACCGGCAGATCGAAGTTGCTGCGTAGCGCTGTCACGAGCTTGGTGGCCGCCGGAGCGCGCAACAGGCCGGCCATGTCCTTGATCGCGAGCACGTGAGCGCCGGCATCGACGATCTCTTCTGCCAACTTCAGGTAGTAGTCGAGCGTGTACAGCGTTTCGTTCGGATCCGACAGATCGCCGGTGTAGCTCAGCGCCACCTCGGCGAGAGCCGTTCCCGTCTCACGCACCGCGTCGATGGCAGGGCGCATCTGGTCGACGTTGTTGAGCGCGTCGAAGATTCGGAAGATGTCGATGCCGGTGTCGGTGGCTTCCTGGACGAATGCGCGCGTGACCTTCTCCGGATAGGGCGTGTAGCCCACCGTGTTTCGTCCGCGAAGGAGCATCTGGAGGCAGATGTTCGGGATCGCTTCACGGAGCGCGGCGAGCCGATACCACGGATCCTCGTGCAGGAAGCGAAGTCCCACATCGTACGTCGCGCCGCCCCAGGCTTCGATCGAGAGCAGTTCCGGCGTCAACCGAGCAACGTGCCCGGCAACTCCGAGCAGTCCGCTGGTTCGAACTCGCGTGGCCAACAAGGACTGATGCGCGTCGCGGAAAGTGGTGTCGGTGACGCCGACGGCCTTCTGCTCACGCAGTGCCTTCGCGAAACCTTCGGGACCGAGTTCGAGCAGACGCTGGCGGCTGCCGGCGGGCGGCGGCGTCGAAAGATCGATCTTGGGCAGTTTGTCCTGCGGGTACACCGAAGAGGGACGCTCGCCGTGCGGCTTGTTGACCGTCACATCGGCGAGGTAGGTCAGGATCTTGGTGCCGCGGTCGGCGGAGGAACGCAGGGTCAGCAGCTGCGGACGTTCCTCGATGAAGGAGGTCGTCACTCGTCCGGCCCGGAAGTCCGGGTCGTCGAGAACCGCCTGCAGGAACGGAATGTTGGTCGAGACGCCACGAATACGGAACTCGGTGACCGCGCGGCGAGCCCTCGCGACAGCGGCTTCGAGGTCGCGACCGCGGCAGGTGAGCTTGACCAGCATCGAGTCGAAGTACGCTCCGACCTCGGCACCGAGCGTCGCGCCGCCGTCAAGGCGGATACCGGCACCGCCCGGGGTGCGGTACGCGGTGATCCGGCCCGTGTCCGGGCGGAATCCGTTGGCCGGATCCTCGGTCGTGATGCGGCACTGCAGCGCCGCTCCGCGCAGCTTGATCGTGTCCTGTGACAGACCCAGATCTGCAAGCGTCGAACCGGACGCGATCTTGAGCTGCGACTGGACCAAGTCCACGTCCGTCACTTCTTCGGTGACGGTGTGCTCCACCTGAATTCGCGGGTTCATCTCGATGAAGACGTGGTTGCCGCGCTTGTCGAGGAGGAACTCGACAGTGCCGGCGCACGTGTACCCGATCTCCTTCGCGAAAGCGACGGCGTCGGCACAGATCTTGGCGCGCAACTCTTCCGAGAGGTTGGGGGCCGGAGCAAGCTCGATCACCTTCTGGTGGCGACGCTGCAACGAGCAGTCACGCTCGAAGAGGTGGATGACGTTGCCCTGCTCGTCGGCGAGGATCTGCACTTCGATGTGCCGGGGGTCGATGACGGCCTGCTCGAGGAACACCGTCGAATCGCCGAAGGCCGACTCCGCTTCGCGCGCTGCGGCTTCGATCGATTCCTTGAGCTGTGAGCGTTCCGCAACGCGGCGCATTCCGCGTCCGCCGCCGCCGGCGACAGCCTTGACGAAGAGCGGGAAGGTCATGTCCTCGGCTGCTGCGAGCAGCTCGTCGATGTCCGCTGACGGCTCCGAAGACGCGAGCACAGGGAGACCGGCGGCTTTGGCCGCGGCAATGGCGCGTGCCTTGTTACCGGTCAACTCGAGAATCTCCGCAGAGGGACCCACGAACTTGATGCCTGCCTCGGCGCACGCCGCCGACAGATCCGGGTTCTCGGAGAGGAAACCGTAACCGGGGTAGATGGCGTCGGCTCCGGCGCTCTTGGCGGCGGCGACGATCTCCTCGACCGAGAGATACGCGCGAACGGGGTGACCCTTCTCCCCGATCTGGTAGCTCTCGTCTGCCTTGAGACGGTGGATCGAGTTCCGATCCTCGTACGGGAACACCGCGACGGTTCCGGCACCTAGTTCGTAGGCGGCGCGGAAGGCACGGATCGCAATTTCGCCGCGGTTCGCGACGAGCACTTTGGAGAACATTCGAGAAAACTACCCCGATTTCATCTTGCGTCTACATGCGGAGTCTCATATTTCGGACTGAATCGAGAAACCAACCCGGCGGTCCTCGTGCTATTCGATTTCAGCTTGTCGTCATACCCGTCACGACTTCTCGAGGTACTCGATCCGGTCGGAGTCCAGCGCGGCAGTCACCATGGAAGCCAAGGCAGGATGACCGTCGAGCGATGGATCGTCGTCGACGATTCCCTGGGCGAACTCCCGGGCGGATTCGAGGATGTCTCCGTGTGCCATGAGAGAAAGCAGCCGCAGATTCGAGGTCGTGCCCGACTGCGCAGCTCCGAGGATGTCGCCTTCGCGCCTGGTCGCGAGGTCGAGCTGAGCCAGTTCGAACCCGTCGTTGGTCGCGGCCACCGCGGAGAGTCGCTCGTATGCCGGCCCGCCGGGATTGCTTCCGGTGACGAGAATGCAGAGTCCCTGATGCTTTCCACGGCCGACACGACCACGCAACTGATGGAGCTGACTGACACCGAACCGTTCGGCGTCGACGATCACCATCACCGTCGCGTTCGGGACGTCCACACCGACTTCGACGACGGTCGTGCAGACAAGGACGTCGATGTCACCGACGTTGAACGCGCTCATGACGACGTCTTTTTCGTCGGAAGGTAGTCGACCGTGCAGCAATCCGACTCGCAGATCGGCCAGCGGGCCGCTCGACAGCTCCTCGAAGACGTCGACCGCCGACTTGGTCTCCGGCTGCTTCTCCTCGGTGAACTGGTCTTCGCCTGCGCCCTGCTCACCGTCGCCGATCCGCGAGCACACGACATACGCCTGACGGCCGTCGGCAACGTCCTCCCGAATTCGTTCCCATGCGCGATCCACCCACTGCGGCTTCTGCTTCGCAGGCACGACGTTGCTCTTGATCGGAGTACGCCCACGCGGTAGCTCCCGCAGGGTCGATACCTCGAGATCGCCGAGCACCGTCATGGCGATGGTTCGCGGAATCGGCGTTGCCGTCATCACCAGCAGATGCGGACTCAGGCCTTCACGTGCCCGCGATCGCAACTGATCACGTTGCTCGACGCCGAAGCGGTGCTGCTCGTCGACCACGACCATCCCGAGGTTGAAGAACTCGACGTTGTCCTGGATGAGCGCATGGGTACCGATGACAATCCCGGCGTCGCCGGTCACGGCTTCGAGCAGCGCTGCGCGTTTCGCAGCGACTGGCAGCGAGCCGGTAAGAAGGGCGATACGGGTGGAATGTTCGGCAGAACCGAGTTCACCACCTGCAGCCAGTGAGCCCATCATCTTGCGCAGTGATCGCGCGTGCTGATTTGCCAGGACCTCGGTGGGTGCGAGCAACGCGCACTGATAACCCGCATCGACGACCTGCAGCATCGCGCGCAGAGCCACGATCGTCTTGCCTGACCCGACCTCGCCCTGAAGAAGGCGGCTCATCGGGTGTGGGCGGGCAAGGTCGGTGGAGATCTCCTCCGCGACTGCTTGCTGTCCCTCCGTCAGAGTGAACGGGAGCATCTCCTCGAACTGGTCCGCGATCCCGCCGGCGACCGGAGCGCAGGCCGGAGCCACACGCTCGGAATTGTCGTTACGACGCATCGCGAGGACCAACTGCAGAGACAGCGCCTCGTCGAAACGCAGACGATCCTGTGCTCGTTCGATGTCTTCCTTGGTATCTGGCAGGTGCACGGTGCGCAGCGCCTCGTCCAAACCGATGAATCCGTGCTCGGCCCGAGTCTCGGCGGGCAACGGCTCCTCGATCGGATCGAGTTGGTCGAGCACTTGCCGCACGCACCGCATGATGGTCCAGCTCTCGACCTCGCGGGTCGCCGGGTACAGCGGGATCAATGCCCGGTCGAAGACGGAGAGATCGAGTTCTGCGCCGGGGTCCTGATTTGCGCGAGCCAGACCGGCAAGGTCGCCGGCCCCCTTGATGGATGCCAGAGGAACCACTGAATCCTCTTCGCCGACACGAGGTTCCGGGAGGATCAGGTAGCTCGGATGAGTGAGAGACCACTTCCCGCGGAAGTACTTGACCGTCCCGGAGAACATCGCCCGCACGCCGGGCTTGATGACGTGACGCACCTTCTGCGGATTGAAGAACGTGACGTCGACGGTCTGCGAATCGGTCGCGAGCGAGACCCTCAGCATCTGTCCTGGACGGTTCTTCATCTTCACGACGGCTGCCGACGCCACCCGCGCGATGATGGTGATGTGCTCACCCTCGGGCGGCTCTTTCTCGGCAAGTTCCTTGCCTGCCGACGCGTACCGGTGTGGGTAGTGACGCAGCAAGTCCTCGACGGTCCGGATCTCGAATGCCTCGTCGAGCGCCTCCGCGGTCTTCTTTCCCAGCAGCCGATCGAGTGGGTCGCCGAGCGTCGCCATCAGTTCCTCCAGCACAGTGTCGCGATAAGCACAGGTGTTCGTATATCAGCAGTCACCGACAGACTCGGTCCGATCACTCCACGCCCAACTGGAACAGGTCACCGGGCTGATCACCCTGATACACGAGTACGTCCACACCCGGGTGGTGCGCGATCACGTGGGCCTCGAGCTGCGCTGCCAGGTCGTCCGGTGCGTCGGCCCCCATGAGAAGGGTCACGAGTTCACCGCCGGATCCGAGCGCAAGATCGACCAATCGCGCACTCGACTCGGCGACATCGGGACCGATGAGCACCACCTCGTGACCCATCAACCCGATGGCGTCCCCCGGATCACACGTCCCGACGTAGGTCAGCGAGCGCTCGACGGCAATACGCAAAGATCCCCAGCGCGTCGCCGCTGCAGCCTCGGACATCGTGAAGCCGTCGTCGGCGACGTTGCGCTGGGCGTCGTGAACGGCGAGGGCGGCCAAGCCCTGCACCATCGACGACGTCGACAGCAGCAGGACCTGGTGAAGCGGATCGCGTGCAGCGGCACTGACTGCGACCAGTTCCTGAGCGGTCAAAGCTCCGTTCGGCAGCACCAGGACTTCGCTTCGCTCCATCTGACGAATGCGCCCGAGCAGCTGCGCGCGTGTGACCGGCGCATCGTCGCAACGAAGAACGGTCGCGCCCTCACTCTCGAACAACGCCGACGCGCTTTCACCGGCGACGACGGCCAGAACGCCGCGTGCGCCGGCGCCCGGGAATCGCCTCTCCGCCCGTGCCACCAGCTGGTCGCGTTCGTCGACGAGAAAACTGCTGATGCGAATGCCGTGGACCTTTCCGGCCTCGAGGCCTGCTTCCACCGCCGCGCCGGCATCGCAGCAATGTACGTGCACGGACCAGCCGCCGAAGCCGTCGCTGACGATGACCGTCGAATCCCCGAGGACGGAGAGTCGCGTGCGCAGCGCCGCCATCCGATCGTCGTCGGAGTCGTCGACGAGGTACATGACCTCGAAATCCTGCTCCGAGTGATCACCACATTCGATCGGGCTCTTGTGAGCCCAATCGTGATCGAATGCACTGACATCGACCAGGGAGGTCGAGCGCAGGTCCGGTGTTCCCAGATCCTCGCGGACCTGAGACTTCCCGGTCACCACCTCGACAAAAGCGTCGAGGATCAGAACGAGACCGAATCCCCCGGCATCGACCACCCCGGCGGACGCCAGAACGTCCAGTTGCTCCGGCGTCTTGTTCAGTGCGACCGCAGCGGCGTCGGCAGCGGCAGCAACTACGGAAGCAAGGTCCTCGCCGCTCGGCGTCCTGGTGTCGACGCACTCTTGCGCTGCTTCTCCCGATGCACGCAGAACTGTGACGATGGTGCCTTCCACCAGATCGGAGACAGCCCGTGAGGCCAGCGTCGTCGCCGTAGTCAGTGAGTTCGCGAAGCTGCGGCCGTCGATGTGCTCGCCTTGAACGCTCTCGGCGATACCCCGGATCACCTGGGAGAGGATCACGCCGGAATTGCCCCGGGCGCCGGAGACAGCGCCCCGAGCCAGAGCGTTGGCGACGCGGCCCGCACTGCGGACGTCGTCCTCGATCGTCTCGGCGGAATCGAGCGCGGCCCGCATCGTGAACAACAGGTTGGTGCCGGTATCCGAATCAGGGATGGGAAAGACGTTGAGGCTGTTGATCTCTCCGCGGCGCTTCTGGAGACTGTCGACCGCCCGGCGGGCCCAGCGCCGCAGCAGATGTCCGTCCGCGACGGATTCCGCTTCTTCGGCGACGCGTTGCACTTCCCCCACTGACGGTTCCCCTCGACGATGGAAAGACTGACGATGAAAAAGAGATCGGTGATCGGTGCAGTCGAGGGTAGTCCGACGCTTCTGCGCAACCGTCATTACCGGGCGGTTTGGCCATTCGGGCCGGAAGCGGTTACTCTTACACGGTTGCCTCGAACGGGCTACACGAAATAATGCTGCACTTTGTTTGTTGCTGATTGACTGTTTTCACGTTCGGCTGCACAGTGAGCGGTCAAGGATCGGTTCGAAGTCGAGTATATTCGGATTGTAATTCTGGCTGCCCTACCGTGTAGGGTAACCACTTCAATATTCATTTCTAACAAGGAGTTCGCGACTATGGCTGCCGTCTGCGACGTATGCGCCAAGGGGCCCGGCTTCGGTAAGTCGGTCTCGCACTCGCACCGGCGTACCAATCGTCGCTGGAACCCGAACATTCAGTCTGTTCGTACCGAGGTTGCCCCGGGTAACACCCGTAAGGTCAACGTGTGCACCTCCTGCCTGAAGGCAGGCAAGGTCGCTCGGGGCTGATTGCCCGAGCACAAACTATTGCAGGCTCTGCCCCCGTCACTTCGGTGACGGGGGCAGAGCTGTATCTATGTGGCTGTATCTATGTGGCTGTATCTATGTGGCTGTATCTATATGTCCCCGTGTTTCGTATGGCTGTCAGACACCCGTAATGTGCGTTGAGTGACTTCTATCGATGACCTGAGCAAGGTGACCCTCGACGAGGGCGTACTCCGCATCACCATTTCCACCGCCGCCAACGGCACCTCCCTCGACGACGAAGGACTGGTTCAGGGCGCGCAGGCGCTCGAGACAGTCGGAAACGACATCGGGAGCATCCTGCTGGTCGGCGAAGGCGCAAACTTCTGTGCCGGAGGCAACGTCCGTGCGTTCGCCGCAGCCCCCGACCGCGGCGAGTACGTGGCCGAAGTTGCCCGCGTCTTCCACGTGTTCGTTCGCGCGCTCGACGCCGCGACCGCCCCAGTGGTGGCCGGGGTCCACGGATGGGCTGCCGGCGCCGGAATGAGCCTGGTCTGCCTCGCCGACGTCGCAATCGGCGGCACCGGCACCAAGCTTCGTCCCGCCTACCCCTCCATCGGTTTCACCCCGGATGGCGGAATGTCATGGACGCTCCCCCGCATCGTCGGCGTGGCACGCGCTCGCGAAATTCTTCTCAACGATTCGGTGATCGGTGGCGACGAAGCCGTCCGGCTGGGGATCCTCACCCGGCTCGTCGGCGACGACGAGGTTCAGGAAGAGGCAGCGCGCCTCGCCCGCGCCTTGGCCAACGGACCGAGCACGTCGTACTCGGGAATCAAAGCGCTGCTGCGGTCGTCGCGGACGAACTCGCTTGCCGAGCAACTCGACGCCGAAGCCGCGTCCATCGCCATCGCAGCGAACAGCCCCGTCGGCCGCGAGGGTGTCGACGCGTTCGTCGACAAGCGTCGCCCCGATTTCACATCCGCAAAGCAGGCGTAATCGAATTGCCGTGGGGGGGCCGGGGGCGACACGCGTGGGGGCGGCGGTGTTGTATTAGACGCTAGGTAAAAAGCCCGCAAACAAGGACAGCAGAGGGGACACGTG
>NZ_JBHWUF010000005.1:358623-369440 GCF_042738325.1 Rhodococcus sp. NPDC059969
GGCGGGCGGCGTGGGTGCCGCCTTCTCCGACCACCCCCCCCCCCCTTCTCCACCCACCCAAAACTCGTATAATTCTTTTCCCCGGCCCCCCCGCCGCCCCCCCCCGCCCCCCACGGCAGTTCGTTCAGACGCAGTTCGTTCAACCCAGATTCCAGTCGACCGGATCAGCTCCGAGTCCGGTCAAGAGCTCGTTCGCACGACTGAACGGACGCGAACCGAAGAAACCGCGCGAAGCCGAAAGTGGTGACGGATGCGCGGATTCGATGATCGGTGTGTCGCCGAGCATCGGCGCGAGAGTAGCCGCGTCGCGACCCCACAAGATCGCGACCATCGGTGACGATCGCGCGACCAGAGCGCGAATGGCCTGCTCGGTCACCGGCTCCCAGCCCTTCTTACGATGCGAAGCGGCTTGACCCGGCTGCACGGTGAGAACGCGATTGAGAAGCAGCACACCTTGTTTCGACCACGGAGTCAGATCGCCGTTCGACGGTATCGGCAATCCGAGATCCTGGTGATATTCCTTGTAGATGTTGCCGAGGCTTCGCGGAACCGGCCGCACGTCCGGGGCGACCGAAAAGCTCAACCCGACAGCATGACCGGGCGTCGGGTAGGGGTCTTGACCGACGATGAGCACTCGAACGTCGTCGAACGGATTCGTGAACGCACGCAAGACGTTCTCCCCCGCCGGCAGATACTCTCGCCCCGCAGCGATCTCTTCACGCAAGAACGTGCCCATCGCGGAGATTTGCTCCGACACCGGTTCGAGTGCCCGCGCCCACCCTGGATCGACGATCTCGGCAAGCGGCGCCATCAGTCGAGCCTGCGCAACGCGTCGCGGTAGTACGCCGCATTGGCTGCGTACATCTTGACGTTGCCGTCGAGGTGACCGAGCGGAACCTCGTATCCCGCACGGACCTTGGCGGGCACACCGAGCGCCATGCTGCGCGGCGGAACCTGCATCTTGTTAGCCACCACCGCACCAGCGGCGACGATCGACCCCGTACCGATCACCGTTCCGTTGAGCACCACGGACCCCGATGCGATCAAGCAGTTGTCTTCGATGGTCGAACCTTCGATGTGTGCGTTGTGGCCCACGACGCAGCCCGAACCGATGACGGTCGCATCGATTGCAGTGCAGTGGATGACGGTTCCGTCCTGGATATTCGATCCGAGACCTACCGAAATTGTTCCGTAGTCACCACGCAACACCGCTTGCGGCCAGATCGAGGTGCCCGCAGCGAGAGTCACGGCGCCGATCACCACCGCGTCCGGGTGGACGTATGCGTCCGGATGTATGTCCGGAACTCTGTCTCCAAGTGCATATACAGCCATGAAAGCAACCTATACCGCAGTGGTGCCGGTGGTCGAAAAGCTGTGCCAACCCCCACCACTCTCGCGAAGAGAACCGTCGACGGAGACACCGGAACCTGCGACGACCTCACCGATCACGGTCCATCCCGACGGAATCTCGACCTCCGGTCCGAAAGTTGCTGCAAATCCGTGATCTTCACCACCAGACAAGATCCAGTGCAGCGGATCGACATCGAGCGCCTCGGCCGCCGACAAGACGTCTGCTGAGGTGGGAACCGCGGCCGACACGATGTCGCACCGTACGTCTGATGCCTCTGCGAGATGTCGAAGGTCCGCGATCAATCCGTCGGAGACGTCCGTCATCGAGTGTGCTGATTCTGCGGCGTCCCAGGCCGATTGATACGGCGGATTCGGAACACGATGAGAGGCAAGTAAATCTGGAAAACTGCCGGCTTCGTCGAGCAGTTCGGTTTCGTCGAGCAGTAGTGCCAATCCCGCTGCCGAGCAACCGAACAGCCCGGCGACAGCGATCTTGTCACCAACCTTTGCACCCGAACGGAGAACTGCCGGACGGCCACCGAGATCGCCGAGCACAGTCACCGACACGACGATCACCGGTGACTGGACCAGGTCACCGCCGACCACACCGGCCCCCAGATCTGTTGCCGCGTCCCAGATCCCGGCCGAAATTCCGTCGATCACGTCGACGGGAGTCGAGGGCGGGCACCCCAGCGACACCGTGAATGCCGTCGGCCTGGCTCCCATCGAAACCACATCAGCGGCGTTCTGGGCCACCGCCTTGCGGCCGACGTCCCGTGGCGAAGACCAGTCCACTCGGAAATGCCGACCTTCGACCAACATGTCGGACGAGACAACCACGCGGCCGTCACCGGACGTCACGATCGCGGCATCGTCACCCGGCCCCAATTCGGTGGTGACCGGTTGGATTCGGCCGACCAGAGATCGCGCGATCACGTCGAACTCCCCCACCTGCTCGACAGTGGGCTGTGATTCGAACTCCGATGATGCAGTGAACTCCGATGATGCGGTGAACTCCGATGATGCGATGAGTGTCTCCAATGCCGACGCAATTCGCTCGTAAGCGGCCTGCGGTACCTTCTAGCTGTGGTCGTGAATGCTTCTGCAAGCTCACGCGTGTGTCGGCAATCCTACCGATTCACCGACGTGCCCTCAGAAGTGACAAGACCGCTGATCGACTGGACCAGGACCCGAGCGAAGAACTGAGCATGGCAGACAACACTTCCACCGCAGACAACGCCGACATCGACCCCGACGGCGAGGACGATCCGACCGAACGCCGCAGCCCGGCGCTGATCGCCACTGCCATCGCACTGCCGGTGGCCCTGATCGTCGGAGTGGTGATCGCAGCCGTCGTCGCGGGCAATAATCCTGAACTCTCGCCGGTAGCGCTGGGACCCGTACCGGCGCCGGCAGCCGAGTCGGAGGCCTGCGTTTCTCTCCTCGGCGCGCTTCCCGACAAGATCGACGACTTCACGAAAGCCGAGTTGGTGGAACCTGCCCCGGCCGGAGCAGCCGCGTGGCAGCGCAGCGAAGGTGAGCCGATCGTCTTGCGCTGCGGGCTCGATCGTCCGACCGAGTTCGACCAGGCGGCCGCGCTCCAGGTCGTGAACGGCGTCCAGTGGTTCCAGGTCTCGGGAACCGACATCGGTCTGGCGGCCAGCACCTGGTTTGCCGTCGACCGCGGTGAGTACATCGGCATCACGGTTCCCGACGGGACCGGCCCGACGCCGATTCAGGAGATTTCCGACACCATCACGGCGACTCTCGAGCAGAAGCCTCTCGACCCGGCGCCGGTCGCGGTTCCCTGATCAGCGAAGCCCGGTGCCGCGAGCGACAGCGGTGTCGATCAGCGTCGAAATCAAAGTGCGGTAATCGATTCCGGTGGCGTTCCACATCTTCGGGTACATCGAGATGGAGGTGAACCCCGGCATCGTGTTGATCTCGTTGATCACCGGGCCGTTCTCGGTCACGAAGAAATCGACCCGCGAGAGTCCCTGGCAATCGAGTGCCTTGAACGCACGGACGGCCAGCTCTCGAATCTGGTCGCTCACCGACTCGTCGAGTAACGCGGGGATGTCGAATTCGCAGATGTCGTCGAGGTATTTGGTGTCGAAGTCGTAGAACGCGTCCGAATCGGCGTCGGAATCCGGCATCCGGATCTCGGCGACCACGCTCGCTTTGACGTCACCGTTCGGGAATTCGAGGACGCCGCATTCCACCTCACGACCGATGATCGCGCCTTCGACGATCACCTTGGGATCGTGCAGGCGTGCATGAGCGATTGCCCCGTCCAGCCCCTCCCAATCGCTCACCCGCGTGATCCCGATGGACGAACCACCTCGAGCGGGCTTCACGAACACCGGAAGGCCCAACTCCGCCTTCTGCTCTTCGGTCAGCGTTGCGGTTCCCGGTCGAAGCACGACCTGCACTCCGACGGGAAGTCCTTCAGCGGCAAGAAGCTTCTTCGTGAACTCCTTGTCCATGCCGGCGGCGCTGGCCAGGACTCCGGGTCCGACGTACGGAACCCCGGCAAGTTCGAGCAGACCTTGAATGGTGCCGTCTTCGCCGTAAGCGCCGTGCAGGACCGGGAACACGACGTCGACCGATGCGAGCACCGCCCCGGCGTCAGTGCCGTCGAAGGAGATGACCTCGCCCTCGCGGGTGGGGTCCGCGCTGAGGACCACCGAGGTTCCGTCCTTGTCGACCGACGGCAGCGCTCGCCCACTGATCGCCAGGGAGCTGGGGTCGCTCGAACCGAGCACCCAGGAACCGTCGACGGTGATGCCGATCGGTACGACGTCGTACCGATCGGGGTCGAGGTTGCTCAGGACGCTTCCGGCGGAAACACAGGACACTGAATGCTCATTGCTCCGGCCACCGAAGATCACGGCCACGCGGGTACGGCTGCTGTTCACGCGTCAAACCGTACCGCCGAATCGACTTCGGCACGCGATCGGGCCGGACCGGAAATCATCGACGTGGTCCGTCTACGCGTCGAGTGCGCGCTCGATATCGGCCAGGAGATCGGTGGTGTCCTCGATGCCACAAGCGATTCGGACAAAACCCGCACTGACCGGATCGCCCCAGCGCGCTCGGCGATCCGCCGTCGTGTGGATCCCGCCGAAGCTGGTGGCAGCCGTGACGAGAGCACTCGCGTCGACGAACGAGTGGAACGCCTGAGCTGTATCCAGCTCGACGCTCACCAATCCGCCGAATCGATTCATCTGACCGGATGCCGTTGCGAAGGACGGGTCACCGCGAAGACCGGGGTAACGAACGGACCGGACTGCTTTGTGACCTACCAACATCTCGGCCAGTGCAAGCGCGTTGTCGCACTGACGCCCGAATCGCAGTCCTGCCGTGCCGAGGCTCCGGTGCGCGAGCCACGTCTCGAAGGGTCCGAGCACCGTTCCCGAGAGGAGTCGCTCGCGCTCGATTCGCTGACCTACCGCCGCATCGGAGGTAGCGACGTAACCCATCAGGAGGTCACTGTGCCCGCTGAGGGCCTTGGTGCCGCTGGCCACCACGATGTCGGCACCCAATTCGAGCGGGCGCTGGCCCAGCGGTGTTGCAGTCGTGTTGTCGACGATCAGGAGTGCACCCGAACGGTGGCACACGTCGGCGAGCACGCGAAGGTCGACCACGTCCAGCACCGGGTTGGACGGCGTCTCGGCGACGACGACCACGCGGCCCGGCGACGCCTCGATCAGATCCGCGAAGCTCGCGTCACCCATCTGCAGGGTCGAGACCTCCCGAACGGTGATCCCCAACGGCGCCAGCCGTTCGTTCGCGTACAACCGCACCTGGTAGTACCCGTCCGACGGCACGACGACCGTGTCCCCGGCGACGAGCACGCTGCGCAAGGTCGCGGTGATCGCGGACATTCCCGAACCCATGACGAGTGCGTGGTCCGCTCCCTCGAGCGCCGCGAGCGCAGATTCGAGTCCGCGCCAACCCGGGTTCGATGCCCGAGCGTAGGTATCGGATTCGGAACCTTCGTCGGCCGAAAGTTGGTACGGCGCAGCGAATATCGGACCGAGCTGCATCGGCTGACCCGCCGCGTGTTCCCGCGCTACCGCGCTGACGCTGCGCGTCGAATCCCCGTAACCCTCGAAGTGACTCACACCGATTTCGCTCACTCCGGCTTGGTCCGGCGTCCGAGCAACTGACCGATCGCATCGCTGACGGCCATGCCTTCGTGGCACACCCGGTGGACCGCGTCGGTCAACGGCATCTCGACGTCGTATCCGGCAGCGAGTGCGCGCACCGACGTGCACGACTTCACGCCCTCGGCGACCTGCCCGTTTGTCGCCTTCTGCGCCGACTCCATCGACCCGCCCCGTCCGAGCCGCTCGCCGAACGTCCGGTTTCGCGACAGCTCGGACGTGCAGGTCGCTACCAGGTCACCGACACCCGCCAAGCCTGCAAGAGTCGACGCCTTGGCGCCGAGCGCAACGCCGAGACGAATCGTCTCGGCGAGCCCACGGGTGATGATGCTGGCAACCGTGTTGTCGCCGAATCCACTACCGGCGGCCATGCCGCAGGCCAGCGCGATCACGTTCTTACACGCACCACCGATCTCGCATCCGATGACGTCGGAGTTGGTGTACGGCCTGAAATAGCCGGTAGCACAAGCATCCTGGAGAGCGAGGGCACGCGAGGAATCCGAACAGGCGATCACCGTCGCCGCGGGCTGCCCGCTGGCGATCTCGTGTGCAAGATTCGGACCCGAGAGCACTGCGACGCGCCCGGGTTCCACGCCGGTCACCGACACGATGACCTGGCTCATGCGCATGAGCGTCCCGGTCTCGATCCCCTTGGCCAGACTCAGCAGAGTCGCATCGGGTCCGATCGAGCCCTTCCACTGCTCCAGATTTCCCCGTAGCGACTGCGAGGGAACCGCCAGCACGATGAAGTCCGCGCCTGCCATCGCCTCCTCGTGGTGGTGGGTCGCGCGAATCGACGACGGCAAAGCAATGCCCGGCAGATAGTCGCTGTTCTCGTGCGTGGTGTCGATGCGCTTCGCGACTTCTTCACGCCTGGCCCACATCGTCACGTCGGTTCCGGCCTCGGCCATCACCTTCGCCAACGCCGTTCCCCACGAACCTGCGCCCAGTACAGCTGCCTTACTCACACGCTCACCCCGTCTACCCGGCGAAGCGGGTCGCCGCCAGAAAAATCGTCTGCACAGAGTATCGCCTGAAGCTCGCTGCGGTGGGCAGCCGCGGACACCAAGCGCGATGACTGGCAAGATCGAGGAATGGACAGCGCGGACCCCCCGTACCCACACGTCGTGGAGACGCCGCATGCGCACGCGGAGATCGAACGCCCCATGCATGCGATAGTTGCCGTCAAGTCCTTGAGATCGGCCAAGTCTCGCCTCGCGGACGAACTCGACTCGGACGCGCGGGCGGACCTCGTGTTGGCGATGCTCCACGACACTCTGTCCACCGTTGCTTCCGTCTCGGCAATCGACGGTGTCACCGTGGTCACCCCCGACCCGACCGTCGCCGCTCTCGCATACTCCGTCGGCGTCACCGTCTACGCCGATCCAACTCCCGACGGCGCGCGAACCAACGGCGCCCCACCACGCACGGAGGAAACCCTCAACGCAGCGTTGAGCGCAGCGGCCACCGATATCCGGGCCAAGCGCGGAGTGGTCGACCTCGTTGTGCTGCAAGCCGACTTGCCCGCCATGCAACCGAGTGAGTTGTCGGAGGCGGTAGTCGCAGCCCGACGTGGCGGACGTTCCATCGTCGTCGATCACCTCGGCACCGGCACCTCGGCACTCTTTGCGTGTGGCGAGAGCTCACTCGACCCTCTATTCGGTCCGGAATCCGCACGCGGACACACTAATTCAGGCGCACGGCGACTGACCGGCCAGTGGCCGGGACTGCGGACCGACGTCGACACTCATGCCGACCTCGACACTGTGCGAGCACTGGGAGTAGGCCCAGCCACACTGGCTTCGTTGACCAGACTCAAGGCCGCGCCGTCGAACAGTCGATGAATTTTCTTTCATCGATTGTCGGACCGCGCGATTGTGGGGGATGATCGACGAGTGAGCAATGGCGAAGCACTCGAAAACCGTATTTCCGAAGACCAGTCGGACGGAGACCACAGCTCCGACCGACACGAGAACGGCGTGGCCGCCTCGACTCGATCTCAGGCCGTCGCGACTGCCACCAACATCCCGGGCGCTCCCCCTGCAGCTACCAAAGCAGAGCTACCCGAACTGCTCGTCGGACTCCCCGAGGATCGCTACCTCAACCGCGAACTCAGCTGGCTCGATTTCAATGCGCGCGTTCTTGCATTGGCCGCCGACGAGTCACTGCCGTTGCTCGAACGCGCAAAGTTCCTCGCCATCTTCGCTTCCAATCTCGACGAATTTTTCATGGTCCGGGTCGCCGGACTCAAGCGCCGCGACGAGACGGGCCTGTCGGTCAGGTCTGCCGACGGACTCTCCCCACGCGAACAATTGGCGCTCATCGCCCGACGCACCCAGGAACTCGCCGACAAGCACGCACACGTGTTTCTCGACTCGGTCCGCCCCGCGTTGGCGGCAGAAGGCATTTCGATCGTTCGGTGGGCCGATCTCAGCGCCGACGATCACGGCCGACTCTCGGCGCATTTCCACGAACAGGTCTTCCCGGTACTGACGCCGTTGGCGGTCGATCACGCTCACCCGTTCCCCTACATCAGCGGACTGAGCCTCAATCTCGCCGTCACCGTGAAGGACTCCGTCACCCGCGGCGAACACTTCGCTCGCGTCAAGGTCCCCGACAACGTCGGCCGGTTCGTGCGAGTCAAGAGCACGACGTCTTCGTCCACCATCGATTCGTTCCTTCCAATGGAAGAACTGATTTCGGCTCATCTGGACGTTCTGTTCCCCGGAATGGAAATCGTCGAACATCACGCTTTCCGAATCACACGCAACGCCGATTTCGAGGTCGAAGAGGATCGCGACGAGGATCTGTTGCAGGCACTCGAACGTGAATTGGCGCGTCGCCGTTTCGGTTCGCCCGTCCGACTCGAAGTCGCGGACGACATGACCGAGCACATGCTCGAACTGCTTCTGCGTGAACTCGACGTCGACCCGGCCGACGTGATCGAGGTGTCCGGCCTCCTCGACTTGTCCTGCCTCTGGCAGGTTTACGCCGTCGACCGCCCGGCACTCAAGGACGCTCCGTTCGTCCCGGCGACGCATCCGGCGTTCGGCGAGCGTGAGACGCCGAAGAGTGTGTTCTCGACCCTGCGCGACGGCGACGTGCTCGTCCACCATCCTTACGACTCGTTCTCCACCAGCGTTCAGCGCTTCATCGAACAAGCCGCCGCCGACCCGCAGGTGCTCGCGATCAAGCAGACCCTGTACCGCACTTCCGGCGACTCCCCCATCGTCAACGCACTGATCGACGCCGCCGAGGCCGGCAAGCAAGTTGTTGCCCTCGTGGAGATCAAGGCGCGCTTCGACGAGCAGGCCAACATCAAGTGGGCACGCAAACTCGAGCAGGCCGGCGTTCACGTCGTCTACGGTCTCGTCGGTCTCAAGACTCACTGCAAGACGTGCCTCGTCGTCAGGCGTGAGGGGTCGACCATTCGTCGTTACTGCCACATCGGCACCGGCAACTACAACCCGAAGACCGCGCGCATGTACGAGGACGTCGGATTGCTCACCGCAGCACCGGAGATCGGCGCGGACCTCACCGACCTCTTCAACTCGCTGACCGGATACTCCCGTAAGACGAGTTACCGCAACCTTCTTGTTGCGCCGTACGGGGTTCGCCGCGGGATCATCGAGCGGATCGACAACGAGATCGCTCACAAGCTCGCGGGCCGCGATGCCGGTATCCGATTGAAAGCCAACGCATTGGTGGACGAGCAGGTCATCGACGCGTTGTACCGCGCTTCCAAGGCCGGTATCCCCGTCGAGATCGTGGTCCGCGGAATATGCGCGCTCAAGCCGGGGGTTCCGGGCCTCAGCGAAAACATCGAAGTACGTTCCATTCTCGGCCGGTTCCTCGAACACTCGCGAATGTTCCATTTCCGCTCTGCCGACGAATTCTGGATCGGCAGCGCAGACATGATGCACCGCAACCTCGATCGCCGCGTCGAGGTCATGGTGCAGGTCAAGGATCCGAAACTGTCGAAGCAACTCGGTGACATCTTCGATTCCGCGCTCGATCCCCGAACTCGCTGCTGGGTACTGCATCCGGACGGCAGTTGGGTAGCTGCCCCCGAACGCGGCGAGGACGTGCGCGAGCATCAGCAGTCGTTGATGCGCAGCCGCACCTCCAGCGGGTCTTGACGGGCTCGGATCACACAATGAGCGACAAGCCGGTCAAAGCCAACATCTTTGCCGCAGGCGCGGTTCTGTGGCGGAAGGCTCCTGAGGATCCTTCCGCCATCGAGATCGCCGTCGTACATCGACCGAAGTACGACGACTGGTCATTCCCCAAAGGGAAACTCGACCCCGGCGAGACCTTCCTGACCGCGGCGGTTCGCGAGGTGCGCGAAGAGACCTCGATCACGGGACGTTTCGGCAGGCACCTCGGTGGCGTGACATACCCGATCCCGGGGCATCGCAAACTCAAGCGGGTCGAATACTGGTCGGCAGAAGCAGTCGACGGAGATTTCGGACCGAATAACGAAGTGGATGTTCTTTATTGGCTTCCGGTCGCCGAGGTCGCCGATCATCTTTCGTACCCGATGGATCGAATGATTCTTCGCCGCTTCGTTTCCATTCGGCCGGACACCAAAACGGTATTACTCGTCCGCCACGCAAAAGCCGGAAGCCGGAAGCGATACAAGGGCGACGACAATCTGCGTCCACTCGACGCCAAGGGCAAAGAGCAATCGGCCGCGTTGGTCGAGCAGCTGAAAATCTTCGGCGCCGATTCCGTTTTCGCGGCCGACCGTACTCGCTGCATCGACACGGTGATGCCGTTGGCGGAGGCATTGGGTGTCGAGATTTCTACGGAACCTCTTCTGACCGAAGAAGGTTATGCGGCCGATCCCGATGCCGCTCGGGCCCGTGCGTTGCAGATCGCCGCGCTGGAGGGCACACCCGTGATCTGCAGCCAAGGAGGCGTCATTCCCGATCTGATGCGCTGGTGGGCCGATATGGCCGGCGTAACACTGCCCTCTGCACGCAACCGTAAGGCGAGCACCTGGGTGCTCTCGTTCCTCGACGGCCGTCTTGTCGGTGCCGATCACCTCGACAGCCCGCTCCCCAAAGTCGCCAACTCCTGAGGGATTTGGGCAATCGGAGCCTGGGACCGATTCGGTAGTTTTGCAAAGCATTGAAACACAGGAGAATTCAGACTTCTCCGAGACAGCAAAAAGAGGTGCAGCCGCGGATTGAACCCCCCGGAGGCCCACGTTGTATTTCGGCCGCGGGGTTTTATCCCCAAAGCGACAAAAATCCGCCCGTTGGCGGAGCCGGAGAGGGGGGAGCCAGAGTTGCG